>NZ_QAGM01000032.1 GCF_003049725.1 Oceanimonas marisflavi | reverse complement strand
ATTATGGCAAACTGTGCGGACGGCAGGCATGGCGGATACTCTTTGTTTTTTTGGCGATTAATAAAGAGAAAATCTACCATGCCTGCCTATTTTTTTGGGGATCCCTCAGCGCCTTCGCGGGAGTGACCAGTGTCCAATCGCCGGGGTTAGGCCAGTTCGGCCCAGAGATCATACTCGTCGGAGTGGGTGACGGTCACATTGACCATGTCGCCGGGCTTGAGACCGGTTTCGCCGTTCAGGTACACCATGCCGTCGATTTCCGGGGCGTCGGCGCTGGAGCGACCGATGGCGCCTTCCTCATCCACCTCGTCGATCAGTACCTTGATGGTTTTGCCCACCTTCTGGGCCAGGCGGCGGGTGGAAATCTGCTGCTGCAGCGCCATAAAGCGCTCATAGCGTTCCTGCTTGACCTCTTCCGGCACTGGATCGGCCAGCTCGTTGGCGCGGGCGCCTTCCACCGGACTGTAGGTAAAGCAGCCCACCCGATCCAGCTCGGCCTGCTCGATAAAGTCGAGCAGCATCTGAAAGTCTTCCTCGGTCTCGCCGGGGAAACCGACGATAAAGGTGGATCGAATGGTGAGCTCGGGGCAGATTTCGCGCCAGCGGCGAATCCGCTCCAGGGTGCGCTCCACCGCGCCGGGACGTTTCATTAATTTAAGAATGCGCGGGCTGGCGTGCTGCAGCGGAATATCCAGGTAGGGCAGGATCTTGCCGTCGCGCATCAGCGGAATAAGGTCGTCCACATGGGGGTAGGGGTAGACATAGTGCAGCCGCACCCACACGCCCATCTTGCCCAGCTCTTCGCACAGCGCCTGAATGTGAGTTTTCACCGGCATGCCGCTGGCAAAGCCGGTCTTGTGCCTGACGTCAACGCCGTAGGCGGAGGTGTCCTGGGAGATCACCAGCAGCTCTTTGACGCCGGCATCCGCCAGCCGGCCGGCCTCGGCCAGCACGTCGCCGATGGGACGGCTGTCCAGATCACCACGCATGGACGGAATAATGCAGAAGGTACACTTGTGATTGCAGCCTTCGGAGATCTTCAGATAGGCATAGTGCTTGGGGGTCAGCTTGACGCCCTGCTCGGGCACCAGGTTAACAAAGGGGTTGTACTCCGGGCGCGGCACGTAACGGTGCACGTGCTCCAGCACCTGCTCGTAGGAGTGGGGACCGGTGATTTCCAGCACCTTGGGGTGCACTTCACGAATTTGATCTTCCTTGGCGCCCAGGCAGCCGGTGACGATGACCTTGCCGTTTTCATTCAGGGCCTCACCGATGGCTTCAAGGGATTCCTGCACGGCGCTGTCGATAAAGCCACAGGTGTTGACGATCACCATATCGGCATCATCGTAGGAAGGCACCACATCATAACCTTCAATACGCAGCTGGGTCAGAATACGCTCGGAGTCGACCAGGTTTTTCGGACAGCCGAGAGACACAAAACCGATACGGGGAACAGACATACTCACTAGAATGAACTCACTTTGAAGAACGAATACAAGAAGGGGCGCATTTTACACCGGGGCAGGCTGATTAAAAAAGCCCCAATAACAAAAACACCCCGGCGGGCCGGGGTGTTTTGCGCATGAAGAAAACTTATTTGGCGAAGTTTTCTGCTACGAAGTCCCAGTTGACCAGGGCCCAGAAGGCTTTCACATAGTCGGGGCGCACATTGCGGTAGTCGATGTAGTAGGCGTGCTCCCACACGTCACAGGTCAGCAGGGGAGTCAGGCCTTCTTCGGTCAGCGGGCAGCCGGCGTTGGAAGTGTTAACCAGACCCACGGTACCGTCGGCTTTTTTCACCAGCCAGGTCCAGCCGGAGCCGAAGTTGGTCACGGCAGACTTGGTGAACTCTTCCTTGAAGGCGTCAAAGGAGCCGAAGGCAGCCTTGATGGCATCGGCCAGGGCGCCGGTGGGCTCGCCGCCACCGTTGGGAGACAGGCAGTTCCAGTAGAAGGTGTGGTTCCAGACCTGAGCGGCGTTGTTGAAGATGCCACCGGTGGAGGTCTTGATGATGTCTTCCAGAGACTTGCCTTCGAACTCGGTGCCCGGAACCAGGTTGTTCAGGTTAACCACATAGGTGTTGTGGTGCTTGCCGTGGTGATATTCCAGGGTTTCCTGGGAGATGTGCGGCTCCAGGGCGTTCTTGGCATAAGGCAGTGCGGGAAGTTCAAAAGCCATTTTCAATTCTCCATTATTATGCGCCGGATGATACCGGCGAAGACATTGCTGCTTGCTTCTTGTTGTGACGGTCACGACCTCATACAGCATAGCCGTACACCGCTAAATTGCTGAATCGATTGTAACAGTTAGCCCGCGGGCTAAACAACAACAGCTTTTGTGCGGGTAACCGGGCGGTTAATTTATCGATTGCGACCCTTGAGACCGGGAAGGGATGCAGTAGAATGGAGCCTTTAACAACCCTTGTCCGGAGTGGTCATGGACACCATTGAAAAGATCAAAACCCAAATCAGTGAAAACCCCATTCTGCTGTATATGAAGGGGTCTCCCAAGTTCCCGAGCTGCGGCTTTTCCGCTCAGGCATCCCAGGCCCTGATGAACTGTGGCGAGCCCTTTGCCTATGTGGATATTCTGCAAAACCCGGAAATCCGCGCCGAGCTGCCCAAATACGCCAACTGGCCGACCTTTCCCCAGCTGTGGGTGGAAGGCGAGCTGATCGGCGGCTGCGACATCATCATCGAGATGTTCCAGCAGGGCGAGCTGCAGACCCTGATCAAGGAAACTGCCGCCAAGCACCCCAAGCCCGAGCAGGCCTGATAGCCCGGCTTTGGCACCCAGGTAAAATGCGGGCGCAACAAATTAAATGTCATGCCGGCCTTGAGCCGGCATCTTTTGTTTAGGTGAACAGCGATCTGGAGCCAGGGATGGGTGTTGGTAGCTGCCGCTTTAGCTGGCAGGGCCTGTGAAACAGGCCTGATGACAAGGTTATCTGCGAGTTTGCGCCGGCTGAAGCGGCACCTACAATGCCACCCCAGTCCCCAGTCCCCAGTCCCCAGTCCCCAGTCCCCAGTCACCGCTCTTAAACCGCCGGTATCTGCTGGGTAATGCAGTGAATATTACCGCCGCCGAGCAGGATTTCCCGCGCCGGTATGCCCACCACCTCCAGCTCCGGAAAGATCTCCTGCAGCCGCTCTCTGGCAATCTCATCGGTATTTGAATCCAGCAGCGGAAACAGCAGCCGGCCATTGGTGATCAGAAAGTTCACGTAAGAGGCCGCCAGCCGCTCGCCGGCGGGGCGGGGCACGCCGCTGCCGGATTCGATGCCGGCGGCCTCTTGCTCACTGATATACAAGGGACCGGGTTGTGGCAGCAGCCACACCTTGAGCCTGCGCCCTTGAGCATCGGTGGCCGAGCTCAGCACCTCGAACGCCGCCTGGGTACGTACATATTGCGGATCCTGCGGGTCTTCGCAGCCGTGCAGTATCACCTCACCGGGGCGGGCAAAACAGGCCATGTTGTCGATATGGCCGTCGGTTTCATCCATATACACCCCTTCATCCAGCCAGATAAAGGTGGTGACCCCAAGCGTGTCGCGCAGGTGCTGCTCAATCTCGGCCTGGCTCAGGTGCGGGTTGCGGTTGGGGTTGAGCAGGCACTCTTTGGTGGTGAGCAGAGTGCCTTCGCCGTCCACATGAATGGAGCCGCCTTCCAGCACCAGCGGGCTTTCCACCGCGGCGATGCCATGTTGCGCCAGCATTTGCTGCGCCACCGCCTGATCCTGATCCCAGGGGGAATAGAGGCCGCCATGGTCACCGCCCCAGGCGTTAAAGCGCCAGTCAATGCCCTTGATGCCACCCTGGCCATCCACCACCACGGTGGGACCGGTATCCCGGGCCCAGGCATCGTCGCTTTCAATCTGCACCAGAGTCACCGCCGCCGGCATGGTGGCGCTGGCCTTGTCCATTTCCGCTGCCGGCACCGCCATAAACACCGGCGTCACCTTTGAGATGGCCTCGGCCAGCCCGGCAAAGGTGGCCTGGGCCGGGGCGCCGTTTTCCCGCCAGTTGTCGGGGCGGTGGGGCCAGATCATCCACACCGCCTGCTGGGGCGCCCACTCGGCGGGCATGTAAAAGCCCTTGAGTGCATCCATCAGCGGCCTCCGCTCTGTTTGCCGTCTGAAGTCAGCAGGGTCTGATACATGGCCGGGCGGCGATCCCGGAACAGGCCCCAGCTGGCGCGGGTTTTGGCAATCTCCGCCAGATCAAAACTGTGCACCAGCACGCACTCGCTGGCCTTGTCGGCCTGCTGCACCAGCTCGCCAAACTGATCGGCAATAAAGGACGAGCCGTAGAAGGTGATTTCCAGGTTGTCGTGGTACTTGCTCTGCTCGGTGCCGATGCGGTTGGAGGCGATCACCGGCACCAGGTTGGCGGCGGCATGGCCCTGCTGGGTGCGGGTCCAGTGGGGCTGGCTGTTAATGCTGGCGTCCTGGGGCTCGGAGCCGATGGCGGTGGGGAAGAAAATCAGCTCGGCACCCAGCAGCGCCAGGCTGCGGGCGGTTTCCGGGAACCACTGATCCCAGCAGATGGCCACGCCAATTTTGGCGTAGCGGGTCTGCCACACCTTGAAGCCGGTGTCGCCGGGGGTAAAGAACTGCTTTTCCTGATAGCCGGGGCCATTGGGAATGTGGGTCTTGCGGTACAGATCCAGCACGGCGCCATCGGCGTCGATCACCACCAGGGAGTTGTAATAGGCATTGCCGGCGCGCTCAAAGAAGCTGAGCGGCAGCACCACTTCCAGCTCTTTGGCCAGAGCCTGAAAATGGGCAATCAGCGGGCTGTTGTCCACTTCCTGAGCCAGGGCAAAGTGCTCCGGGCTCTGATCAATGCAGAAGTAGGGCGCTTCAAACAGCTCCTGAATAAGAATGATCTGGGCGCCCTGACTGGCGGCCTCGCGCACCAGTTTTTCGGCGCGGGCGATGTTTTCGTCTCGGTTCCAGCTGCAGGCCATCTGGGTGGCGGCCACGGTTACCATGGTCATATCAAGGCTCCTTGTATTGGGTTCAAAAGACCGGCGTCATATGTGGCGGCCGGTGTGCATAAGTTGAGTCTGCGGCTTGCCAGCCCATCCATCAAATGAATACTATTTATTTTATTATCCATGATGTGAATTTTGCATGAAACTTCACCAGCTCGACCTCAACCTGCTGCTGGCCTTTGACGCCCTGATGACCCAGCGCAATGTCACCCGGGCGGCGCAGCAGTGTTTTATCAGCCAGCCGGCCATGAGCCATGCCCTCAACCGGCTGCGCCAGTTCTTTGAAGATCCCCTGCTGGTGCGCAGCGCCACCGGCATGCAGCCCACCCAGCGGGCGCTGAGCCTGCACCAGGCGGTGCGCCGGGCGCTGATCCTGCTGGAGCAGGAGCTGGGACGGGAAGAGCATTTCAAGCCGGCAACGTCTCGCCGGCGCTTTGTGATCAGCACCACCGATTATGTGGAATGCGTATTGATCCCGCCGCTGATTAACCGGCTGAAAACACTGGCCCCCGGGGTGCATATCGAAATTGAGATTCTGCGGGATCAATTACCTGAAGCCGCCCTGGCCAACGGTGAGGTGGATCTGGTGCTGGGCTTTGATGAATACATGAAGGTACCGCCCTCGCTGTGCTCAGAAACCTGGCTCACCGAGCCCCTGGCAGGCATTGTGGCCGCCGATCATTCCGAAGTGGGGGAGGCCCTGTCGCTGGCGCAGCTCACTACGCTGCCTCATGTGTTTCACTCGCCTCTGGGGACCCGTGAAGCCAGCATCGATACCTGGCTGGCAGAGCAGGAGCTGAAACGGCAGATTTCGGTGAACAGCCAGAGTTACATGTCGGCGGCGGCCATAGTGGCGCAAAGCGATCACCTGCTGGTGCTGCCCAGCAAGGTAGCGGCCCTGCTGGCCGGCGCCTGGCCGTTAAGGCAGGTGGCGCTGCCGGCGGATCTGCCGGCCTACCATCTCAACTGTGTCTGGCATCCGCTGCACGACCGCCAGCCCGCTCTGCAATGGCTGCGGGAACTACTGCGCTCGCTGATGTGAGCGGGAGGGTTGGCGATTCGCTTCGCTCATCACAACCTACTCGTTCTGCGGGCAACTGAAGTGATGCCAGAAACCACTGTGCCGGGCAGAGCCCGGCACAACTGATGGCTGACAGCTTACCGCTGAAAGCTGGGTTTAAAGCACCATGGCAGCCAGCCAGCCAAAGCCTACCAGCGGAATATTGTAGTGCAGGAAGGTGGGTACGACAGAGTCCCAGATATGATCGTGCTGACCATCGGCGTTCAGACCCGAAGTGGGGCCAAGCGTCGAGTCGGAGGCCGGTGAGCCGGCGTCACCCAGGGCACCGGCGGTGCCGATAATGGCCAGGGTCGCCAAAGGCGAAAAGCCCAGTGACATGCACAGGGGCACATAAATGGGGGCGATAATCGGAATGGTGGAAAACGACGAGCCGATGCCCATGGTGATCAGCAGGCCCACCACCAGCATGGACAAGGCCGCCAGCGCCTTGTGATCGCCCAGCACATCGGCTACCGCCTGCACCAGGCTGCCAATGCCGTCGGTGGCCTTGATAACCGCCGCAAAGCCGGCGGCGGAGATCATGATAAAGCCGATCAGCGACATCATCTTCACTCCCTGGGTAAAGGCGTCCTGGCTCTCCCGGAACTTGATCACCCCGCCCATGGTAAAGATGATAAAGCCCACCATGGCGCCGAGAATAATGGAGTCACTGTACAGCTGCAGGCTGAGAGCGCAGAGAATGGCCACCACCGCAATGCCGATATGCAGCGGATTAATCTGAATATGCTCCGGCTCCACCGCAATAATCTTGCTTTCGTCATACAAGCGGGGCTTGCGGTAGCTGACAAACAGCGCCACCAGCAAACCGAGGAACATGCCGGCCACGGGAATGCCCATGGCCAGTGGCAGCATGCCCTTGGTGGCTTCAACACCGTTCTCAATCAGATTGGCCAGCAGAATATTGTTCAGAAAAATGCCGCCAAAGCCCACCGGCAGCATCATGTAGGTGGCGGTCAGACCAAAGGTGAGCACACAGGCCACCGCCCGGCGATCCAGCTTCAGCCGTGCCATCACATGCAGCAGGGGCGGCACCAGAATGGGTATAAAGGCGATATGAATGGGGATCAGGTTCTGGGACGACACCGCCGCCAGCAACAGGGCGCACAACAGCACCGCCTTTATCCACAATACGCGGCCCTGGCTGGCATCCTGCCCCAGCGCGCGGATAATGCGTACCGCCAGCAGATCGGTAATGCCCGAACGGGAAATGGCCACCGCAAAGGCGCCCAGCATGGCGTAACTGAGGGCGATGGTGGCGCCGCCACCCAGACCATCGGCAAAAATCTTCGCGGTATCGGTCAGCGACAGGCCGCCCACCAGGCCGCCCACCAGGGCACTCAGCGCCAATGAGATCACCACGTTGATGCGCAGCAGGCTCAGCACCAGCATCAGACACACGGCGACGACAACGGGATTCATGAAATATCCTTTTTGCTTTTAACGTAAAATGAAGCGGGTAGTTTGCAAATCGGGCCGGGAATGTCGAGCATTATTTGTCAAAATCGCCGAAAAACCACATTGTGTGAACTTTGTGCAAGCGCAATGTTATCGGTGTGCACCCCCTTGGGTTTGTGATGCGCCGCCCATATACTGTTGGTTCCACCGCGATGATCCAGTGATTCATTCGCGTGTTAACACAGCAAGGAGATAGACATGAGCGTACTGGTAGGCCGTCAGGCTCCCGACTTTACCGCTGCTGCCGTTCTGGGTAACGGCGAAATCGTTGATAACTTCAACCTCAAGGAGTTCACCAAGGGCAAGGCTGCCGTGGTGTTTTTCTACCCGCTGGACTTCACCTTTGTGTGCCCGTCCGAACTGATCGCCTTTGATCACCGCTTTGAAGAGTTCCAGAGCCGCGGCGTGGAAGTAATCGGCGTGTCCATCGACTCCCAGTTCAGCCACAACGCCTGGCGTAACACCGCCGTTGAAAACGGTGGTATCGGCCAGGTGAAATATCCGCTGGTTGCCGACGTGAAGCACGAAATCTGCCAGGCTTACGACGTTGAGCACCCGGAAGCCGGTGTGGCCTTCCGCGGCTCCTTCCTGATCGACGCCAACGGCGTGGTTCGTCACCAGGTAGTGAACGATCTGCCTCTGGGCCGCAACATCGACGAGATGCTGCGCATGATCGACGCCCTGCAGTTCCACGAAGAGCACGGTGAAGTGTGCCCGGCCCAGTGGGAAAAAGGCAAGGCCGGCATGCAGGCCTCTCCGGACGGTGTGGCCAAGTACCTGTCCGAGAACGCTGAAGGCCTGTAAGGCAAGCGTTTTCTGAATATAAAAAATGCCGGCATATGCCGGCATTTTTTATGGGTATGGATCTTTTTCGGTCAGGCGGGGGCAGGCTCTTTCAGCAGCCCCAGCATGGCCTGAGCATGTTCGGCGGTTTCCCGGCCCAGCTCGGTGAGATAGCCGCCATCGGCCTGGGTAATCAGTCCTTTTTCGTGCAGCCGGGCGGCAGCCTGAACCATGCTGGGGTCGGCGTCGTGATGCACCTTGATACCTTGCTGAGTGGTGTCGAGATCAAAATGCAGCAGCAGATTCAGTTCATCCATCAATGCCGGGTGATAGCGCATGGGCACTCCTTGGTGTGTGAGAGTCACCTAAGACGTTAGCCTGTTATGGCGGTGGTGAGTGAGGCTTGGCTCACAAATACCGAGTCGGACGGGTCTTTTTCACACTTGCATCCGGCGGCACGGTTGCGGATTATGTGATTTTTGTCACAACAACAAAGGATACTGTCTTCATGAGCGCCATTTGTATCAAGGACGCCCGGTTTGCCATCAGTGAACGCCACCAGCTGCATATTCCCGAACTGAGCCTGAGCGCTGGCCAGTGCTGGGCGTTTGTGGGGGCCAACGGCAGCGGCAAAACCGCCCTGGCCCGGGCCCTGGCGGGGGAGCTGAAATGCACGCAGGGTGAAGTCAGCCATGGCTTTGCCCATGTGGAGTGGGTATCGTTCGAACAGTTGCAGCAACTGGCCGACCGGGAGCACGACGAGGACGAAAGCGACTTGCTCGACGCCCAGGATGATGGTCACAGTGCCCGGCAGATCATGCTGGAAGGTGGTAACGATCCTGTCCGGCTGGAGGCACTGGCGGAACGTTTTGGTATTACCTCGCTGCTTGATCGCGGCTTCAAGTACCTCTCCACCGGTGAAACCCGCAAGGTGTTGCTGTGCCGGGCGCTGCTGAGCCAGCCCGAACTGCTGGTGCTTGATGAGCCCTTTGACGGCCTCGATGTTAACGCTCATGAAGGACTGATGAGCCTGCTCGCCGAGCTGGTGGCCGGTGGTCAGACACTGGTGCTTATCGTCAACCGCTTTGAAGAGCTGCCCGGCTTTGCCAGCCATCTCGGCATTCTGGCTGAATGTGAGCTGACCCAGGCCGGCCCGCGCGAGCAGATCGGAGCCTCGGTGGAGTTGCAGCAGCTCAACCACCTGGCGCAACTTGAAGCCAGCACCCAGGCCCTGCCGCCGGCAGATCCGGATGCCGGGCGCCGGGAGCTGGACCCGGATACACCGCGCATTGTGATGCGCGATATGCGTGTCAGTTATGGTGACAAGGTGATCCTCAATGGCCTGAACTGGCAGGTGAACCCGGGTGAGCACTGGCAGATCATGGGTCCCAACGGCGCCGGCAAGTCCACCCTGCTGAGCCTGGTGACCGGCGATCACCCTCAAGGGTACAGCAACGATCTCACCCTGTTTGGCCGGCGCCGGGGCAGTGGCGAAACCATCTGGGACATCAAACAGCACATCGGTTATGTCAGCACCACCATGCAGCAGGACTACCGGGTGACGGCCACGCCGAAAGCGGTGATACTGTCAGGCTTTTTCGACTCCATCGGCGTGTACCAGCAACCGGGTGATGCCCAGCTCAAGCTGGCGGATCAATGGCTGGCGCTGCTGGGCATGACGGATTTTGCCAATGAGCCATTCCGCAACCTGTCCTACGGCCAGCAGCGGCTGTTGCTGATCGCCCGGGCCATGGTCAAGCACCCCCCCATTCTGATCCTGGACGAGCCGTTGCAGGGCCTCGACACCTTTAATCGCCACTGGGTCAAGCGCTGGATCGATCTGCTGGTAGCCGAAGGAAGCACCCAGTTGCTGTTCGTTTCGCACCATCAGTCAGATGCTCCTTCCTGTATCAGCCACCGGTTGAGTTTTGTATCTGATGGTGAAGGCGGTTACCGCTACCTCTGCGAAAGTCCTGAGAAAGCTTGACCCGAAACAAGGACCGGGTCAGGATGGAGATCCCACTTGTTCGTCGGATTTTCGCCGATGCTGAATATGGACTTTTCCCAATTCCTGACCCTTCCTTACCAGACCGATCGCTGGCAGCCTTCACCGGTGGCCGGGGTATGGCGTTATCCGCTGGAGCGGGAAGCCGCCGAAAGCGGCCATGTCACCAGTCTGGTGCGCTTTCAGCCCGGGGCTGTTTTCCCTGAACATGAACACCCGCTGGGCGAGGAGTTCTGGGTGCTGGAAGGCACCTTCTCCGACGAGAACGGGGATTATGAAGCCGGCAGCTATGTACGTCACCCGCCGGGCAGCCGGCACCAGGCGTTCAGTCGTGAGGGCTGTGTGATTTTCGTCAAGCTGAACCAGTTTGAGCAAAGTGACGATGCGTTCAGGGTTGTGCGGGAAGAGCAGGGGCTCTGGCTGACCGGTGAGCACGGTTTTCGCCGGTTGTCGCTGCACCGCCATGGCGGTGTCAATACCAGCCTGCTGGAGTTTGCCAATGGTGGCCGTTTTCCGGCCTGCTGTTACCGGGCCGGACTGGAGATCCTGGTGCTGGAAGGCGAGCTGCACAAGGACAGCGAGCGTTTTGGCCCGCTGAGCTGGTTGCGTCTGCCGCCGATGTCGCTCCCTGAATTGACCGCAAAGGGACATACCCGGCTATGGGTACGTACCGGCCATCTGAACGTGGCCAGCCCGGTCCGCCACGCTATTTAATTCTGGTATAGACCAAGCACCCGCCCACTGGCGGGCGCTTGGTTATGACTGCAGCCCAGGCTCGCCGAAGTCCGGCGTATCGGTGGGAGCGGGGGGCCAGCCACCCAGCAGTTTCCAGCGGTTGACGATGGTGCAAAACAGCTCGGCAGTCTTGCGGGTGTCATACAGGGCGCTGTGCGCTTCCTTGTTGTCAAAACTCATGCCGGCAGCGCGGCAGGCCTTGGCCAGCACCGTCTGGCCCAGAGCCAGACCGGCCAGACTGGCAGTATCAAAGGTGGCAAAGGGGTGAAACGGGTTGCGCTTAAGTTCGGCCCGCTCGGCAGCAGCCATGACAAAGCCGTGATCAAAGGAGGCATTGTGGGCCACGATCACCGCTCGCTGGCACTGGTTGGCCTTGATGCCCTTGCGTACGCCCTTGAAGATCTGCTCGAGGGCTTCCCGCTCGGTCACGGCGCCGCGCAGGGCGCTCCAGGGATCAATGCCGGTAAATTCCAGTGCCGCCGGCTCCAGATTGGCGCCTTCAAAGGGAGTGACATGAAAATGAAAGGTCTGATCCGGGCTCAGCCAGCCATTTTTGTCCATTTTCAGAGTGATGGCGGCAATTTCCAGCAGGGCGTCGGTGCGGGCATTGAAGCCGCCGGTCTCCACGTCGATCACCACCGGATAGTAGCCTCGAAAGCGCTCATGAAGCTGGTTGGCTGAAGTTGTTGCCGTCATGTTGGTCCTGTTGCTGCAAAAAACGGTCGCCCATTATGCCAGAGTCCACCGGCATCGTCGCCCGCAGCAAGGTTGCGGTGGCCGAGTGGCGTAATAATACGCAAACGGAATGCAAAGCCGGAAAAAGGGTTGCACCCGGCGTCGGGCTTGCCTAATATACGCCCCGCTGACGAGGCACAGACTCTGACAGCAACAGAGTGAAGCGAACACTCTGAAATAAAATACAGCAAACAATTTGGTGAGGTGTCCGAGTGGCCGAAGGAGCACGCCTGGAAAGTGTGTATACGGAAACGTATCGAGGGTTCGAATCCCTCCCTCACCGCCAAACAAGATAAGCCCCTGAGTCTATAAAGATTCAGGGGCTTTTCATTTTCGGGTGGTAAGTTGGGATACCGGTGATGCACAGTCAGGACTCAGGGTCTTCTGTTTAATCGGTTGCTAATGGCCCGATCCCGGCTTCCATGCGCGGAAGCTTCCTGTTTCTTCTATGATGACCGGGTAGCCCTCGATACACAGAGGGATTTTTGAGCGCAGCTCTGCTGTTATTCTGGACGAATAAACCTTGATGCAGGGTGTGCCTTCGCAAAGCCCAATTCCGGTACCTTCAACCTCGGGGAGGGCCATCCACTCATCCCGGTAGGCATACAGCACCTGCTCTATGGTTTTGCTGTCTGCCACAACAACCCCTGCTTTATATTAGAAAGTCACAGTTACTTCGGCTGAACAGGCAGTCGTACCAGCGTTGCAGATCTTATATCTGTAGCTGTCGCCGCCCTTTTTATTGATATTGTCGGTATAAAACCCATCATTGCCAGTTGTGGTCAGGGGAGCATTATCCCGATACACCTCGACGGTATCGCCTGCTGCCCCGCTCCAGCTCAGATCGGCTTTCTGCAGCCCTCTGACTTTGTAGCCGGTGGCGGCCAAGGTGATGTCACCAGTTACAGGCTCGGAAACGGTCACACCCTGAGTCATGGTGTCCGTTTCACCGTCATTATCGGTGACCGTCAGCTGGACGGTATGGGGGCCGGCAGAACCATAAGTATGGCCCGGGTTCTGTTCAGTGGATGTGTTTCCATCGCCGAACTCCCACAACCAGGCCGTGATTGATCCGTCTGAATCTGTGCTTTGGTCGGTAAAATGGGCTGTCAGTTCGGAGGTGGCATAACTGAAGTTCGCCGTCGGCGGTGTGTTGTCGGGCATATCCCCTGAGCCATCATCAATGGTCACGTTAAACCGGTTAAGTACCACGTCTATCTGATTGGCGAGCGTGCGGGTATTGCTGCCGGCAAACAACAAGCCGACGGGATTATTATTACTATCATCGGTGACAATCAATGAGCCGGAATCGCCGCCATCACTGAAAGCCCCCGGTGAAATAGCGATCTGTTCTACAAATCGTGCTGATTTTACACACCGAAAGGGGCCTTGAGTCCGGTAGCACACATCTATGGTTACGTTCACCTCGGCAACCTCTCCCTGAGTCCACCCCGTGGTCCGGCCGTACTTCTGGACTGCTTGTCCGGGGTATGCCGTGACCGTGGTCAAAGCGGGCACTCCATAGCCGTCCCCGGGTGTTGCAACACCGAGGTCAAAGACAGAGCTGGCAGCAATGGCTGCATCCATTGTGTTCGTACCGGAAAAATCGATTGGCTCAAAATCATCGAGTGTGCCAATGGTGTCGTCCGCCGTGTTCTGGCCACCGTCCAGAGCGCCTGGCTGCAGCACAGTGTCGCCAATACTGGCTTCGTTGCTGTTGGCATAGACGTGGTTATTGCTCAAGGCATAGACAATACCGTCAGCGTCCTTGACCCGAGCCCCTATGGTACCGGCAGTGATATCCGGGTGACCGCTGGAAACGCCAATGGGTACTGGCCGGGCAAAGCGCGCCGTGGGATCGGCGCGAGCCACGAATCTGCCGGTAACAACGACCTGGACGGGGATTTGCTCAATGGCCTGGGGAATGTCGGGCATACCGGCCCGGGCGGTATAGACCTTGATGGTTACTTCGCCGTTTTCATCGTAGCCAATGCCCGTGCCTTCGATACCGTCTCTCGCCATCAGGGCCTCTGAATATTTTTCCTGGACTGCCATGGCGCGATCCAGTCCCGGGGGATGGATCCAGTCAGGTGGTTGGGCCTGCGTGATTGAGGCGGTCAGTATTGCAGTAACGAGCAACAGCCGGCGTATTATATGGCTTATATTCACGGTTCTTCCTCCTTGATAAACTCTGTTACGCGAGCTGAATGGCAGTTAAAACATACCCGGCACAAAAGCTGGTTGCAGTTACTGGAAATTCGTTTCGTTGTCTGATGTTGGCTACTGAGTCAATTGGTTTGCGAGGGCAGCTGCCCAACACCTGTGCCATATGTTGCCGCGCTCATTAACTGTAGGTGATTTTTTTCGCGATACAGTTGTCACCATCACCGGCCATAAACGCAGACGGAACATCTTCCCGCCTGTTTTCTCAACCGTATCAGTCACCTGGACGATAGAAAGGCTGTTGAACCGGAAAATGTTTGCAATACTTGGGGCTGTAGCTCATCCGCAACAGGGAATGTTATGACTGCTTCCGATCGCACACTGCCACTGCAAATGCTGTATCACTGGGCCGAATTGCGTCCGGACGACATTTATCTGCGCCAGCCAAGGGAAGATCACTGGCACGAACACAGCTGGGGCTCGGTGCTGGAAATGGCGGCCCGGCTGGTGTCGGGTCTGCGCCGGCTCGGTCTGAAGCCGGGAGACAAAATCGCCCTGTTGTCAAAAAACTGCGCCGAGTGGTTTATCTGTGATTTCGCCCTGCAGATGGGCGGTTACATCAGCGTGCCCATTTATCCCACCGCCGGTGCCGACACCATTCGTTATGTGCTGGAGCACAGTGAAAGCCGGGCGCTGTTTATCGGCAAGCTCGACGATCCGGGCGCTCAGGAGCCCGGGATCCCCGAGGGACTGATACGCCTCGGCATGCCCTATGACACGCCCATGGAAACCCACCATCACTGGGACAGTCTGCTGATGCACGAGCCCATGGATGAGCGGCCGGTGCCCGGGCCTGATGAACTGATGACCCTGGTTTACACCTCGGGCAGCACCGGCCAGCCCAAGGGCGTCATGATCACCCACGGCGCCTACGCTGCCGCCTGCCGGGGCATACTGGAAACCACCGGGCTCAATAGTGAAGACAGGGCCTTCTCCTATCTGCCGCTGGCGCACATTACCGAGCGGGTTTATGTGCTGGGCGCCAGCCTGTATGCGGGGGCTCAGGTAGGATTTGCCCACAGTCTGGTGACCTTTGTCGACAATGTAAAAGTCATCTCACCCACGGTGTTTATCTCGGTGCCCAGACTGTGGACCAATTTTCGCAGCGGTATTCTGAAAAAACTGCCTGAATCCAGGCTGGCGCTGTTGTTGCGCATTCCACTGGTGTCGGGTCTGGTAAAGAAAAAAATTCAGGCCGGGCTGGGGCTCGACAAGGCGCGTATTCTTGGCTGTGGCTCGGCCCCCATCGCTCCCTCATTGCTGCGCTGGTATGAGCGGCTCGACATGCCCATTACCGAGGCCTGGGGCATGACCGAGAATCTGGCCTATTCCACGCTCAACTATCCCTTTCGCTCCGACAAGGTCGGTACCGTGGGCAGGGCCGGGGCAGGGGTGGAGATTCGTATCTCCGGTGAGGGCGAAATCTTGTGCCGTTGTGACGGCATGATGCTGGGCTACTACAAAAATGAAGAAGCCACCGAGAAAACGATTCGCGAGGGCTGGCTGCACACCGGTGATCAGGGCCGGCTGGACGACGAGGGGTATCTCACCATTACCGGTCGCCTCAAGGATGCCTTCAAAACCGCCAAGGGCAAATACGTGCTTCCGGTGCCGATAGAATCCATGCTGATTGAAAACACGCTGATCGAGCAGGCGTGCGTGGTGGGCAGTGGCCAGGCCCAGCCCATGGCACTGGTACAGTTATCCGAGCACGCCGCCGGGCAGAGCAGGGAGCAGCTGGAGAATGCGCTATCGGCGACGATGGCACAGATTAACCACAGCCTGGAAAGTCATCAGCGGCTGGGGGGGATATTGATTATCGATGAACCCTGGACGGTGGAAAACAACATTCTGACGCCCACCCTCAAGATAAAACGCCATCTGCTGGAACAGCAATACGGGGATCTGGATCAACGCTGGCCCAAAGGGCGGGGTATTGTCCGGGAGCAGGATTTACCGGAATGATTGTTCCATAAATGGAATAATCACATATTTCGTTTTGCAAAATAACGACTAATTAACGCTCCTGGCCTGTGTTACCGTGTGTTCAAGCTTACTGAGTATCTTTTGTTAGTGGAGTCGGGCAGGAATACTGCCCATTTTTTTGTCTGCTATTCCTGCTTCTCTTCTCCCGTTGTCACCCAGGTCGATGCCAGCCGGCTGCGCATGTGCTGATCAATAAACTCGATAAAGGCATTCAATCGAACCGGCGCCAGCTCCCGGTTGTGATACACCATGTGAAAAGGCCGCTTTCCACCCAGCCAGCCCGGTAATACAGGCTGCAACAGTCCCGCCTCGGTATAATGCGCCACGTAATGGCGAGGCACGTTAACGATGCCCAGCCCCTTGATGGCGGCCTTGACCGCCGCCTGCATCTGATTGACCGACAGCCGGGCCACCGGCTTTAAGTGAAAGCGGCGGCCCTGGTGGTCGGTCAGTTGCCAGTTACGGTGGGGCCAGCACTGAATGATGTGGTGCTGATCCAGCTCTTCGGGGCGCTGCAACTCGCCCTTTTCTGCCAGGTAGTCGGGGGAGGCGAACAGGCCGTATTGTACTTCCCCCAGCTGTCGTGACCGCAGGCTGGAGTCGGGCAGCTCACCGCTGAAGAACACCACATCCAGATCGGTATCCAGCAGGCTGGTGTAGTCGTTGCTTTGCAGCAGATCGATACGGATATGCGGGTATTGCAGACAGAACTCGGTAATGCCATCCATCAGAAAGGTATTGGAGATGGCAATGGGGGCGGCGACCTTGATAAGACCGCTCATGATCTGGCTCTGGCCCTGAATGTCGCCGGTCACCTGTTCCAGTTCACTCAGCAGCGGATTTAACCGTTCATAGTAGCGCCGGCCTTCTTCGGTGAGTTGAAGCTTGCGGGTGGTACGGCTCAGCAGTTTGCAGCCCAGTGTCTGTTCCAGGCCGGAAATGCGCCGGCTCAGAGTGGCGGTGGGCATGCCCAGCTGGGCAGCGGCGTGGGAAAAGCCGCCCTGTTGTACCACCTTGACGAAAAGATAAAGCGCGTCGAGATGTTTCATGCAAATCGTGGCTCCGGAGCCTGAAAAGGGGCTTATTGTGCATTTTTACCCCAGCTCAGGAAAGAGGCGCTCCTTGGGCAAGGTAGTGGCGCAACAGCTGTATGAAGTCGGCGGTGTCCCGATCCAGATTCGACTCGTGCACCAGCAAATCATAGCCGTACAGCTCGCGTAAATGGCTCATACGATGCCCCAGCATGGCTGCCAGGCCCTGATAATGCTGGCCTGCAGCAGAGCGGTAGTGACTGTCTTCAATCAGCCAGTCATGTAGCCGGGCCCGGTCAATGGCGCCATAACGCACCCCCATGGCCAGCAGCGGACGCTGCTCGGTCAGCAGGTGCACGATAAGCCTGGGGGTCATCAGTGGCAAAAACTCGTCATAGTTCCGTATCTTGATGCCCACATAAGGCAGGGACACCAGCTCCAGGCCGCTGTTTACCCTGGGCTGATCCACCCGCACAATATTGCTCCAGTGCAGGCTCCAGCCACCAATGCGATGGTGAAAGTGCAGATTATTTTCGCTCAGGGAAAAGCTGTATACCGGCTCGCGCAGCTTGAGCAGTCCCAGCACCAGAGTGACCAGGCAGGCCAGCATTAAAAACACCAGCACCAGCTGGCCGCGATCTCCCAGCCAGTACAGTACCGGCAGTAAAATCAGCAGACCCGTGGCTCCGGCCAGGGTCAGCGCCGGACCATGACGGCGCGACATGGGTTCTATGTGCTGTGTTTCCTTCACTCAGACTCCCATTGAATGACGGCTTCCTTTAAGGTGATGATACACACAGACCGAAAGCCAGAGGTAGAAATGACAACCACCATAGAGGTGATGTGCAATCATCGCTCCATTCGCAAGTTTACCGGTGAGCCCATCCACCCGGAACAGCGGGAAGCCATCATGGCTGCCGCCCAGTCGGCATCCAGCTCCAGTTTTTTACAGGCATCCACTGTGGTACGCATTACCGACATGGAACTGCGCCGGCACTTGATGGCGCTGTGTGGCGATCAGGCCTACGTGGCGGAAGCGGCCGAGTTCTGGATATTCTGTGCCGACTTTCATCGTCATCTGCACTGGGTGCCGGAAGCGAAAACCGGCTTTGCCGAGCAGCTGCTGATCGGCGCCATCGACACCGCACTGATGGGGCAAAATGCCATCACCGCCGCCGAATCCCTGGGGCTGGGTGGGGTGTTTATCGGTGCGGTGCGTAACCAGCCTCATGAACTGAGCGCCATGCTGAACTTGCCACAGGGAGTGATTCCGCTGTTTGGCCTTTGCCTTGGGCACCCGGCCCAGGATCCCCAGCCCAAACCGCGGCTGCCAGCCCCTGTGGTATTTATGGAAAACCGCTACCAGACCGAGCCGGATGAAACACGGATGGCGGAATATGATCAGCGGGTGCGTCATTACTACCAGACCCGCACCGGCGGTAACAAGGACATGACCTGGACCGGCCAGATTGCTGCTACCCTGGCCAAAGAGGCCCGGCCCTTTATGCTGGATTTTTTGCGTGAGCAGGGGTTTTGTCTGAGGTAACCGGGTCTGCTGCCAGTTTAACCACCAGCAGATCACAGTCGCTGATATCGAGAAAGCCTACGCTGTTGGAAAACAGGTGACCCCAGAAGCGGTGGTGGGGGCGGTGACCACAGATCAGCAGGTCGGCCCCGGTTTTCTTGACCGCCAGACGTACTGCCTGGCGTATATCGCCGCTGGGCAGAGATACACTCGATACCTGCTGTTGTGCGTCCTGAAGCAGCCTCATCAGCTCGTGGCCGCTTTCCAGCCTGAGCTTCATTTTAAGCTGGCGCAAGTCCATGTTCAGGCTGCCCACGTATATGCCGCTGAGATCCGGCTCCACATGCACCAGGTGCAGAGCGGCCTGGTTGCTCTCGGCCAGGTCGGCCGCCCGTTTGAGCAGGGGCTTTTCCCTGTGGTTAAGCTCCAGGGCCACCAGAATATTGCGATAGGGCATAAGCACCTCCCGGCTAACCGAAAGGCCGTAGCTGGCCGTTTCAGGGTTACATCAAAGGATAGAACATCCGGTCTGGGGAATATCCTGACACCTTGCAGGGGGATGTGATAGTATTTTCGCCATTCAGGAGGTTCATCATGCTTGTCGCTGCTATTTTGCTGGCCCCGTTGAGCGGGCTTTTGTTTTATGTTGCTGCGCTGCAAAGCGCACTGCCCCCACGTCGCTGGGCCATGCTGGGGTGTCTGTTTGGCCCTGCCGTGCTGCCCATGTTCATGGCTCGCCGGCGCTGGTCACTGGTGTGTGCCCGGGGCCTTCGCTACGCTCTGTTCAGGGCCTGATTGAGCTTTAATGATGAACGCAATGGAAAAACTGCTTTGGAATGTGCTGGGTTATGCTGCCATGCCGCTGATCTTCCTGTTCGGCTTCATCGCTGTGTCGGTAGCGGCCTGCCTGGTGCTGATGTGGCTTGACAAGCGCAAGGGTTGAGTTTTGTTGACCGAGATCAAACGCCGGCTGGGCCAATAAAAGTAATCTTTCCCGTGTTGGCGCCACGTCAGCACACCGAGAGCACCGGGGTGATCTCGGATTCTGGTTTCTGTTCACTCGCAATATGTGATTTCACATTTCAACTGGCCATCACCGGCCAGTTTTTTTTTGGCGCGGATCATGAAAGTGTCATGGAAGTGGTGCAGCATGGCATTGAGTGTATTTTGGACAACCGGTTCCTGCCGTGAATGAATAATGTCACCGATATGTTCTATATATGTTATAAGAGTGATAGTTCGGATGAGGATTCAACTGGCTGCTTAAACAGTGAGCTTGATCCTTGAGCGACATTGTTCGCAGGGGTATGATGCCCGCCATTTTGCAAGGCGGGTACGCCTGAGGGTGAGGTGGAGATGAATATCTTTATCATGCGTCATGGTCAGGCATCATCGCAGGAGTCTGACGACGCCTCGAGGCCGTTAACCGAGCAGGGAAGCGAGGAAGTTTGCCAGATGGCGCAATGGCTGTCGCAGCAGGTTACATCGTTTGATCGCGTAATGGTCAGTCCTTATGTTCGAAGCCAACAAACCTGGCAGCAAATGTCCCGGTTTATTCCGGCCACGATGGTTGAATATCACGACGAGCTGATCCCCAGTGCCGACGCCGACACCACCGCCAGCCTGATACTGGCCTATGGCGAGCTGGAGCAGAGTGTCAATCTGCTGGTCATCAGTCACATGCCTCTGGTTGGATTTCTGGTCGAAAGTTTGTGCCCGGGTACCATGGCGCCGATTTTCGTCACCTCCGGAGTGGCCAAAATCACTCTGGAAAAGGGGCACGGAGGTCTGTTCAACTGGCTTGAAGGCCCGCACAGCATTCGTCCCCGTCATCCCCGGCCCTGGCCGCTATGCGGCTCCATGGGCTGACCATAACAACTACAGATATGAGCACAGATAAGTGATAAATAAAGCAGAGGTGGAAAATGCGAATCTTTAACAACTATCAGCCTTTGTTGATCGCAAAACACGTAAAAACCTTTTTCAAGGGAAGGCTCTATATTCATGGACGCGGGGCCTACCACTACGCCAGGGGCCTGCTGATCATGCCCGAGCAGGCCGACGATCAACACCGTAAAACGGTCAGTGAAATCAACCGCCTGATCAATCAGCTGAACTCCCCTCAGCCCGCCGCCTGAGCACGGCGAACAAGGTAAACCACGACAAGCCGGGCACTCGCCCGGCTTTTTGATTACAGCTCGGTTTTCAGCAGCACCAGCAGAGCGGCATCGCCGCCCCATTCCTTGGTGGCCTGATGAAAGGCCAGCACCTGAGGGTGCTGGGCCAGCCACATGGGCAGGCGCTGCTTGAGAATATGCTTGCCGTGGCCGTGCATGATCGACACACAGTCGATGTTGTTGCGCCGGGCCGCCAGCAGCAGGGCAGACAGCTCTTGCTTGGCCTGCTCCTGGGTCAGGCCGTGCAGGTCGAGAAACAGTTCGGGCGCATAATCGCCCCGGCGCAGCCGCTTCAGTTCAAAGGCCGAGGTATCGTCGGCGCGAAAACGGGTGGGGCCGTCCTGATCCAGCCAGGGCTCATACAGATCGGAAAACGGATGGGCCTCGGCCCTGTCCTTGCGCACTTCCGCCCGGGTCGCTTTCACCTTGACCGGCGCCCGGTGCGGACTTATGGTATCCTGCTTCAATTTACGGACACCGCGCACCGCTTCCATGAACAGCGTTTTATCGTCGTGATCGGGAGGGGATGAGGCGGTCATGTTCGCTTTTTGTCACTTAAAAAACAGCCATTTTAGCGAGGCGGAGGGGATTTGGACACGCTTTTTAACGACGAGGCACTCAACGAGCTGCACACCATGGGTGACTGGCTGCGCTTTGCCGCCAGCCGCTTTCAGCAGGCCGGCCTGTTTTACGGCCATGGCACCGACAACGCCTGGGACGATGCCGTGCAACTGGTATTGCCGCTGCTGCACCTGCCTCTCGACTGTCCGCCCCATGCGCGGGACGCCCGCCTGGTGCCTGCCGAGCGCCGGGTGCTGCTGGAGGCCATTCGCCGCCGGGTGGAAGAGCGTCTGCCCACGCCCTATCTCACCAACACCGCCTGGTTTGCCGGCTACGAATTCTATGTGGATGAGCGGGTGCTGATCCCGCGCTCACCCATTGCCGAGCTTATCGACACCCGCTTTGCGCCCTGGCTGGCCCATGAGCCTGCCCGCATCATGGACATGTGCACCGGCTCCGGCTGCATCGCCATTGCCCTGGCCCATGCCTTCCCCGAGGCGGAAGTGGACGCTCTGGATATTTCCCGCGACGCCCTCGACGTGGCCGAGATCAACATTCAGAACCACGGCCTGGAGCAGCAGGTGATTCCCATTGAGTCGGATCTGTTCTCGGCGCTGCCCGCCGGCGACAAATACGATCTGATCGTGGCCAATCCGCCTTATGTGGACGAAGAGGACATGAGCGATCTGCCCGAGGAGTTTCTGCACGAGCCGGAGCTGGCGCTGGCGTCCGGTTTTGATGGCCTCGATTTCACCCGCCGCTTGCTGGCCCAGGCCTGCGATTACCTCACCGATGACGGTGTGCTGGTGGTGGAAGTGGGCAACAGCCAGATCCACATGGAAAACGCCTTTCCCGAGCTGCCCCTGTCCTGGGTGGAGTTCGAGCATGGCGGCCATGGCGTATTCGTGATCAGCCGGCGGGATCTGCTGCCGCACAAAGACCAGTTTTAACCATTAAGCAGTAAGGAAAACATTCATGGCAGGGAACAGTATTGGCACCCTTTTTCGCGTCTCCACCTTTGGCGAGAGTCACGGCCTGGCGCTGGGCGCCGTGGTTGACGGCGTGCCTCCCGGGGTTGAGCTGACCGAGGCGGATCTGCAGCAGGATCTGGACCGGCGCAAGCCCGGCACCTCCCGTTTTACCACCCAGCGGCGGGAAGCGGACGAGGTCAAAATTCTGAGCGGCGTGTTTGAAGGCAAGACCACAGGCACGTCCATTGGCCTGATCATCGAGAACACCGATCAGCGCTCCAAGGACTATTCTGCCATCAAGGATCTGTTCCGCCCGGGCCACGCCGACTACACCTATCATCAGAAATACGGCATTCGCGACTACCGTGGCGGCGGCCGTTCCTCCGCCCGGGAAACCGCCATGCGGGTAGCCGCCGGCGCCATTGCCAAAAAGGTGCTGGCCCGGTTCGGTGTGTCCATCTACGCCCACCTGACCCAGCTTGGCCCGATCAAGGCCGAGGCCTTTGATCAGAGCATTATTGAAACCAACCCCTTCTTCTTTGCCGATGCCGGCAAGCTGGAGGCGCTGGACGAATATATGCGTGATCTGAAAAAGGAAGGCAATTCCATCGGCGCCAAAATTCAGGTGGTGGCCACCGGCGTGCCTGCCGGTCTGGGCGAGCCGGTGTTTGACCGCCTCGACGCCGACCTGGCCCATGCCCTGATGGGCATCAATGCGGTCAAGGGCGTGGAAATTGGCGACGGTTTTGACGTGGTGGAGCAGAAGGGCTCCGAGCACCGGGACGAGCTGACCCCGGAAGGCTTTGCCAGCAATCATGCCGGCGGCATTCTGGGTGGCATTTCCAGCGGCCAGGACATAGTGGCCAGCATTGCGCTCAAGCCCACCTCCAGCATCATGGTGCCGGGCAAGACCATCGACAAGGACGGCAACGCCACCGAAATGGTCACCCGCGGCCGCCACGATCCTTGCGTGGGCATTCGCGCCGTGCCCATTGCCGAGGCCATGATGGCCATTGTGCTGCTCGATCACCTGATGCTGAACCGGGCCCAGAATGCCGGTGTGCACACGGGCACGCCGCAGCTGCGCTGAGGCGTAAACCCGGCGGTACTGGTGCCAGCGCTCATTTTGAGCGGTAGCTGATGGCATTCACTTGTATGCCCGCAACCAGCGGGTAGAATAGCGGCCCTGTGAAGGGCCGTTTTTATATCTGTTTATGTCGTTTTGCTACCGGGAGCTGATCTCCCTGTTTGATCACACCTTTTTTCAGTCTCACAATACCCGCCTGGTGTTGGGGGACGACGAGCCCATTTACCTGCCGGCTGACGAGCAGGTGCCGCATCATCGCATCGTGTTTGCCCACGGCTTTTTCGCCAGTGCCCTGCACGAGGTGGCTCACTGGATGCTGGCAGGGGAAGCCCGCCGGCAACAGGTGGATTACGGCTACTGGTATCACCCTGACGGCCGCGATGCCGAGGCCCAGGCAGCATTCGAGGCGGTGGAAATCAAGCCCCAGGCCATTGAGTGGGCGCTGTCGGCCAGCTGCGGTTTCACCTTTAACGTCAGCTGCGACAACCTTGACGGCACGGTCGAGCCGGACCGCCATGCCTTTCGGGCCAAAGTACGCGAGCAGGCGCTGCGCTATCTCGACTCCGGTTTTCCGGCCCGGGCGCAGCGCTTTATGATCGAGCTGCAACGGCATTACCGGCGCCCAGCCTTAACCGCCGACGACTTTGTTTAAGGAGCCGTGATGTTCAGAATCGGACTGATTATCAACCCCCTGGCGGGCCTTGGGGGCAGTGTCGGACTCAAGGGCAGCGACGGCATGGCCGCCGAGGCCCTGGCCCGGGGCGCCGAGCCCCGCGCCCAGCAACGCAGCGGCCTGGCCCTGGCCGAGCTGAGTGAACTGAAAGATCGGTTTTGCATCTATACCGTGGCCGGCGACATGGGGGAGAGTCTGTGCCGGGAGCTGGCACTGCCCTTTGAGGTCTGCCATCAGCCAAATGTGCCCACCACCGCCGCCGACACTCAGGCCGCCGTGGCCAGCCTGGTGGCGCAGGGTGTGGATCTGCTGCTGTTTGCCGGCGGTGACGGCACTGCCCGGGACATCTGCGCCGTGGCGCCGGAAAGCCTGTGTGTGCTGGGTATTCCCGCCGGCGTGAAAATTCACTCCGGGGTGTATGGCGTTACCCCCGCCGGCACCGGCCGGCTGCTGGCCAAACTGGTGCGTGGCGAGCCGGTGAGCCTGATGGAAGCGGACGTGATGGACATAGACGAAACCGCCTTTCGCGAGGGCCGGGTGCGCGCCCGCCGCTACGGCGAAATGCTTATTCCCGGTGAGCTCAGCTATGTGCAGGCGGTCAAGGTGGCCGGCAGGGAATCGGAAGAGCTGGTGCTCACCGACATTGCCGACGAGGTGATCGAGCGCATGGAGGAAGAAGACGACTGCTACTTCATCATGGGCTCGGGCAGCACGGTGGCGGCGGTGATGGAACGGCTGGGTCTGGAGAACACCCTGCTGGGGGTGGATCTCGTTTATCAAAAACAACTTGTTGCCTCGGATCTGGATGCCCAGGGCCTGTATAACCATATCAGGGACAGAAACTGCAAGCTGGTGATCACCCTGATCGGGGGCCAGGGCCATGTGTTTGGTCGTGGCAATCAGCAGCTCAGCCCGGCGGTGATACGCGCCGTGGGGCGTGACAATATCTGGCTGCTGGCGACCAAGTCCAAACTCAGCTCTCTGAACGGGCGCCCGCTGCGAGTCGACACCAATGATCCCGATCTGGACCGCGAACTGGGCGGCCTGATGCGGGTGATCACTGGCTACCATGATGAAGTGCTGGTACGGGTGGCAAACCCGGAATACGAGGCAAATGAATGAACATTTTTGAATTTGAACAACGGCTGCTGGCTGAAATCGACGGCAAGGTGGCGGAAGCCACCGACGATGAGCTGTTTGCCGGCGGTTACCTGCGCGGTCACATCACGCTGGCGGTGGCCCAGAGCGAGATCGCCGGCCGCAACCACGTGCGCGATGTCAAGGCACGGGTTAAAACCAGCCTCAATCAGGCCATTCTCAGCGGCGAGCTCAATGACGAGGATCAGAAACTGGTGCTGAACTACTGGAACCAGCTGCTGGCCAAAGCCGAAACCGCTTAAAACACAGCCGTAAGCTGTCAGCGATCAGCTGTAAGCCATCCGGCATTGCCTGCGGGTACTGTGCTGTATCTGCGGGTTGTTATTCAAAATGAAAGGACTCCGGTGAAAACCGGAGTCCTTTTTTTATCAGGCAACAGCAGCGGTAAGTACGGCTCTGTTATAACCGCCTCATCCACTTACCGCTGAACGCTGATGGCTGATAGCTAGCCCTTAGATAGACCAGTCGCCGCCCTCAATAATGCCTTTTTCCTTCAGCAGCTCAATCACCGCATCCGCCGCTTCATCGGCGCTGAGTGCCGTGGTATCGAGACGAATTTCCGGGTTTTCGGGCTGCTCGTAGGCAGAGTCGATGCCGGTGAAGTTCTTCAGCTCGCCGCGGCGGGCCTTCTTGTACAGTCCCTTCACGTCGCGCTCTTCCGCCACGTTGAGCGGGGTGTCCACGTGCACTTCAATGAACTCGCCCTCGATCAGCAGCTCCCGGGCCAGACGGCGCTCGGCGCGGAACGGCGAGATAAAGGCGGTGAGCACAATCAGGCCCGCATCCACCATCAGCTTCGATACTTCCGCCACCCGGCGAATGTTCTCCACCCGATCGGCGTCGGTAAAGCCCAGGTCTTTATTCAGGCCGTGGCGCACGTTGTCACCGTCCAGCAGGTAGGTGTGGTTGCCCAGCGCGTGCAGCTTTTTCTCCACCAGGTTGGCGATGGTCGACTTGCCGGCGCCGGACAGGCCGGTAAACCACAGCACCGACGGCTTCTGATTTTTGGAGAGCGCCCGCGCTTCCTTGTTCACGTCCACATGCTGCATGTGAATGTTCTGGCTGCGGCGCAGGGAGAAGTGCAGCATGCCGGCGGCGACGGTGTTGTTGGACAGCCGGTCAATCAGAATAAAGCCGCCGGTGTCCTTGTTGCTCTGGTAGTCGTCAAAGGCAATGGCCCGGTCCAGACTGATGTTGCACACCGCAATGCCGTTCAGATCCAGCTTCTTGGCGGCCACGTGCTCCAGGGTGTTGACGTTCACCTGATACTTGATGTCGGTCACCGAGGCGGTCACGGTTTTGGTGCCGATCTTCAGCAGGTAGGGGCGGCCGGGCAGCAAGGCGTCTTCGTGCATCCACACCAGGGTGGATTCAAACTGATCGGCGGTTTCCACCGGCGCCTCGGCGGTGGAGATCACATCCCCCCGGGAGATATCGATTTCATCTTTCAGGGTCAGGGTCACCGACTGACCGGCCACCGCTTCGGGCAGATCGCCGCCGTGCACTACAATACGGTCGACGGTGCTTTCCTTGCCGGAAGGCAGCACGCGAATGCGATCGCCGGGCTTGACCACGCCGCTGGCGATGGTGCCGGCAAAGCCGCGGAAGTCCAGGTTGGGGCGGTTGACCCACTGCACCGGCAGACGGAAGGGCGCGCGCTGCATGCGGGTGTCGTCCACTTCCACGGTTTCCAGGTAGCCCATCAGGGTGGTGCCGTGATACCAGGGCATGTTGGCGCTGGGCTCAACAATGTTGTCGCCCTTGAACGCCGACATGGGAATATAGGTGATGTTGTCGAGGTTGAGCTGCTCGGCAAATTGCGCGTAGTCTTCCTTGATCTTGCGGAAGGTGTCTTCCGAGTAGTTCACCAGATCCATCTTGTTGATGGCCACCACCACCTGGCGAATGCCCAGCAGCGACATCAGGTAGCTGTGGCGGCGGGTCTGGGTGAGAATGCCCTTGCGTGCGTCCACCATCAGAATGGCGGCATCGGCGGTAGAGGCGCCGGTCACCATGTTGCGGGTGTACTGCTCGTGCCCGGGGGTGTCGGCCACGATAAACTTGCGTTTGTCGGTGGAGAAGAAGCGATAGGCCACGTCAATGGTGATGCCCTGCTCGCGCTCGGCGGCCAGTCCGTCCACCAGCAGCGCAAAGTCGATGTCCTCACCCTGAGTGCCGTACTTTTTCGAGTCCGCTTCCATGGCGGCGAGCTGATCTTCAAACAGCATCTTGGACTCGAACAGCAAACGCCCGATCAGGGTGCTCTTGCCGTCGTCCACGCTGCCGCAGGTAATAAAGCGCAGCAGACTCTTGCTTTCGTGCTGCTTGAGGTATTCGTTGATATTGCTTTCTATCAGAGATGACTGATGCATCTTGCGTATCCTTCAGAGCTATATGCCGTAAGCTGTCAGCTGTATGTCAAAGCGTCAGCTTACGGCGTTTTGTTCGTCATTCAGGGTGGTAATAAGCCCGTGCAGCATGGCTGAAATATCACGGGTTTCCTGTAACCAATGCCGACCCTGTTGCTCGTTGATATAGCCAATTTCGATGCCGATATAGACCTGAGTGCGCAGCTCGGCACATGAGCCCCTGGCGATCACCAAAAAGTGGCGTTTGTCCTTGTTGGAGAAGCGTGACATGCCTTCGGCAATATTGCTGGGTATGGACAGGCCCGAACGGGTAATTTGATCGCGAAAACCAAAATCCCGTAGTTCTCTCAGCGCCTTATACAAGTCAGCCGATAACCTCGCCGACTTCTTCCACACCTGCAATTTTTCAAAATTCATCACGTCCCCTAAGCTGCGGTCTGTAGCAATGCATACAGGTTAGACGCATTGCCTACATTCAGCGTCGGGCTGCTTACAGCTGACAGCATAAAGCTTACAGCTGAGGGCTACTTCTGACGCAAAGCGTCAGAAGTAGCCCTCTTGTTTTTTCTTCTCCATGGATGCCGCTGAGTCGTGGTCGATCATGCGGCCCTGGCGCTCGGAGGTTTTGGTCAGCAGCATTTCCTGAATGATCGCGGGCAGGGTGTCGGCCTCGGACTCCACGGCGCCGGTGAGCGGGTAGCAGCCGAGGGTACGGAAGCGCACGTTCTTCATCATGGGCACTTCGCCGTCTTTCAGCGGCATGCGCTCGTCATCCACCATGATCAGGGTGCCGTCGCGCTCCACCACCGGGCGCTTGGCGGCGTAATACAGGGGCACAATGGGAATATTTTCCAGGTGAATGTACTGCCAGATATCCAGCTCGGTCCAGTTGGACAGCG
>NZ_QAGM01000031.1 GCF_003049725.1 Oceanimonas marisflavi | reverse complement strand
GCGCTTACTGGCCTGTTCCAATAACGGTCTGACGGCTTCAAATTGTGCTCGCGTAATGTCGCTGGGGTATGTTTTTCGTTTCATCCGTCCAGTATCGGCTATTGGCGAAAGATTTCAAACAGGTTCTGAGGCGTACAACCCCCTGCAGCCGGCCGACGGCTGCAGGATTTCAGCAGGCGCCGCTTTAGCCGGCGCAAACCCACCGGCAACCTTTTACTTAAAGGTGCTTCGCACCTTCTGCCAACTAAAGTGGCAGCTACCACTGTATTGGCAAGGTTGCCGCCCGTTTTTCTTTTCACATCTGATACTCTTTGAGCCAGTAACCTCCTTGCTCAAGGGCTTTTATGCGGCTCACCGACACCCACTGTCATTTCGACTTTGACGCCTTTGCCGATAACCGGGCCGGCCACTGGCAGCGGGCCCGGGCCGCCGGAGTGCACCGGCTGGTGATCCCGGGAGTGGAAGAGGCCCAGTGGCCCCGGCTGCCTGTGCTCTGCAAGACACTGCCGGGAGTGCATTATGCTCTGGGGCTGCATCCCTGGTGGGTAGCGGGCGCTTCTGCTCAATGGCAACCACGACTGGTGGCAGCGCTGGACGCCGCCGATACCCGTTGTGTGGCCATCGGTGAAGCCGGGCTGGACATGGCCTGCAGCGTACCCATGGCCGAGCAGGAAGCCGCTTTTGTGTTTCAGCTGAAACAGGCCTGCGAGCGCGGGCTGCCGGTGATGATGCACAGCCACAAGAGTCATGATGTGCTGCTGAAATGGCTGCGACGGCATACGCCGGTGGGGGGCGTGGTGCACGGCTTTGCCGGCTCGCTGCAACAGGCACAAGGCTTCTGGAAGCTGGGTATTCATCTGGGCGTTGGCGGTACCATCACCTATGAGCGGGCGAAAAAGACCCGCAACACCATCGCCGCCATGCCCCTGGAGGCGCTGGTGCTGGAAACCGACGCCCCCGACATGCCTCTGTGCGGTTTTCAGGGCCAGCCCAATCATCCCGAGCGGCTGCCTTTGGTGTTGCAGGCGCTGGCCGATATTCGCGACGAGCCGCCAGAGGTGCTCGCTGCCGGGCTTGAGAGCAACGCCGGCCGGCTGTTTCGGCTAACCGCCAGTGCACCGGCCGAAAAGTGAGCAGGCGGCGCGACCCGGACGGTCATTTGGCGTTACACTGGCCAGAGTCATTCAAGGGGAAGCACGCCATGACGCCAACACAGCACCTTGCCCGTCAGACCCTGGGCCTGATGGATCTGACCAGTCTTAACGAGCACGACACCGAGGCCGATATCATCGCCCTGTGCCGGCAGGCGGTGACCGCCGGCGGCACGCCGGCGGCGCTGTGCGTGTATGGGCGTTTTGTGCCCCTGGCCCGCACTACCCTGGCGGAGCTGGGCGTGGCCGGCAGGATCAAGGTGGCGACCGTGGCCAACTTTCCCGATGGCAGCAGTGATCTGGCGCGGGCCGAGCGGGAAACCCGGGAGGCCATTGCCGCCGGCGCCGACGAGGTGGATCTGGTGTTTCCCTGGCGGGCGCTGATGGCCGGAGATGAGCAGGCTGGCCTGAATATGGTGCAGGTCTGCAAAGCCGTCTGTGGTGAGCGAACGCTTAAAGTCATTATCGAAAGCGGCGAGCTGGGCGCACCGGCGCTGATTCGGCGGGCCAGCGAACTGGCCATTGACGGCGGCGCCGACTTTATCAAGACCTCCTCCGGCAAGGTGGCGGTCAACGCCACCCTGGAGGCAGCCCGTATCATGCTGGATGTCATCAAGCACCACGGCGGCCGGGTTGGTTTCAAGGCCGCCGGAGGCGTGCGCACCACGGCCCAGGCGGCGGATTACCTGCGGCTGGCCGCCGAGCGGCTGGGGCCGGACTGGCTGACCCCGGCGCACTTTCGCTTTGGCGCTTCCGGGTTGCTCAACGATATACTGGCCACACTGCAGGCCGGTACCCGCGGGCCGACTACCGGCGGTTACTGAGATTGACCTTTTTGTTCTTGGCCGTGCCGCCCGGCGGCACCAAGGAGACCCCATGAAACGTGCCATCGTCCTGGTTCTCGACTCATTCGGCATTGGCGCGGCTCCCGACGCCGACCGCTTTGGGGATGCCGGCGCTGATACCCTCGGGCATATCGCCGCCGCCTGCGCCCGGGGGCAGGCCGATGAGGGCCGCGAGGGGCCGTTGTGGTTGCCCAACCTGGGCCGGCTGGGACTGTTTCATGCTCATGCCGACAGCACCGGGGCCGTGGCGGAAGGCGTGACCCTGCCCGCCGAGGTCACCGGCAGCTACGGCTATGCGCGGGAGCTGTCGTCGGGCAAGGACACCCCCTCGGGCCACTGGGAAATTGCCGGGGTGCCGGTGCTGTTTGACTGGGGCTATTTCACCGATACTCGGAACAGTTTTCCGCCGGCACTGATCGACGAACTGGCCGAACGGGGCGGGCTGCCGGGCATTCTCGGCAACTGCCATGCCTCCGGCACCACCATACTGGAGCAGCTGGGCGAAGAGCATGTGCGCACCGGCAAGCCCATTTGCTATACCTCGGCGGACTCGGTGTTTCAGATTGCCTGCCACGAGCAGCACTTTGGCCTGGAACGGTTGTACGCCCTGTGCGAGACCGCCCGGGAGCTGCTGATGCCCTGGAATATCGGCCGGGTTATCGCCCGGCCCTTTGTGGGCGAGACCGCCGCCGACTTTGTACGCACCGGCAACCGCCGGGACTACAGCATTGCACCACCGGCCCCTACCGTGCTGCAGAAACTGGTGGACGAACTGAACGGCGAGGTGGTGTCCATCGGCAAAATCGCCGACATCTACGCCCACTGCGGCATTACCCGCAAGGTCAAGGCCACCGGGCATGATGCCCTGTTTGACGCCACCCTGAACGAGCTGCAGGCGGCCAAAGGCAATACGCTTGTCATGACCAACTTCGTCGATTTTGACTCAAGCTACGGCCACCGCCGCAATGTGGCGGGCTACGCTACCGCGCTGGAGGCCTTTGACCGGCGTCTGCCCGAGCTGCTGAGCCTGCTGAAACCGGAGGATCTGCTGATCCTTACCGCAGATCACGGCTGCGATCCTACCTGGACCGGCACCGAGCACACCCGCGAGCATATTCCGGTGCTGGCCACCGGCGCCGGGCTGAAGCCCGGTTCCCTGGGCGGGCGCGATACCTTTGCCGATATCGGCCAGAGCCTGGCGAGCTACTTTGGCACCAGCCCCATGGACTTTGGCCGCTCCTTTGTGTGACCTTAACCGATTAACGGGAATACATTTATGGCGACACCTCATATCAAGGCCGAACGCGGCGACTTTGCCGAGACCATTCTGATGCCCGGCGATCCGCTGCGGGCCCAATACATTGCCGAGACCTTTCTCACCGATGTGCGCCAGGTGAATGCCGTGCGCAATATGCTGGGCTTTACCGGCAGCTACAAGGGCAGGGTAGTGTCGGTCATGGGGCACGGCATGGGCATTCCATCTGTGTCCATCTATGCCAAGGAGCTTGTCACCGAGTTTGGCGTGAAAAACCTGATCCGGGTGGGATCCTGCGGCGCGGTGCGCGACGATATTAACCTGATGGATCTGGTGATCGGCCTGGGCGCCAGCACCGAGTCAAAGGTCAACCGCACCCGCTTTATGGGGCACGATCTGGCGGCGATCGCCGATTTCGAGCTGACCCGGAACGCGGTGGCGGCGGCCAGTGCCCTCAAGGTGCCGGTGAAGGTGGGCAACCTGTTTTCGGCGGATCTGTTCTACACCCCGCAAAGCGAGCTGTTTGAGCTGCTGAAACGCTACGGCGTGGTGGGCGTGGAGATGGAAGCGGCGGGGCTGTACGGTGTTGCCGCTGAATACGGCGCCCGGGCCCTGACCATCTGCACGGTATCGGATCATATTCTGCGCGGCGAACAACTCAGCGCCGACGAGCGCCAGACCGGCTTTGATCAAATGATGGAAGTGGCGCTGGAGTCGGTACTGCTGGAGGCATGAGACCTCACCGCTCAGGTGAAATTGGTAGGCTCGGCTTTAGCCGGGCAAATCTGCTTACCAGCCGCTCCGTTGCCCCACTCAAGTGGGGGTTTACAAGGCACGGCGGCGCAGCCGCAACAGCGCTGCCGCCAGCAGGGCACCCATGGCCCCGGTCAGGGGCAACAGCCAGCTGAGGTGATAATACAGCCGTTGCCGGATTTGGTGTTGCTCACCGGTCATGATCGACTCCGCCAGGCTCAGATGCAGAAAGCCGGCAGGACGCTCTTCGGCGAACAGGGGCCGAACATAAGCCTGCCCGAGGGCGGCGTCGGGTGTATCGGCGGCGGCCAGCAGAGTACCACCGCCGTCGTACAGGCGGGCCGACAGCACCAGCGGCGAGTGAGTCAGCTCGGTCACCAGCAGTTGCTGGGCCTCACTGTCTTCCGCATTCAGTGCCCGCAGCGCCTGAAATTCGGCGAAATCCGCCAGGGCGGTGGCCGAGGTGCGATGGGGCAGCTGATGCCAGCGCTGGTTCAGATCGTTAAGCGCCAGCCACTGGTGGCCGGCCAGCAACAACAGCAGCAATGCCAGTGGCCACAACCAGGGCAGTCGTTTAAGGCGTGATTGAGGGTTTTCCATGGCGGTCAATATTGTCTCTTGCCTGCTTAAAAAGCAATACGCTACCCTGAGCGCCGGTTTGTCGTAGTAAAGGGAATCAAAGTGGCACTGTTGCTGAATGGGCTGCCCGAGCGGGTGGTGGAATGGAAAGACGCGCTGGCGCAGCAATCATGTCTGTGGCGTGAGGGAGAATGGGAAGCCGGGCATTTGCCCGAGGCGAAGGGGCGGCTGGTGCTGCTGGCGGAGCGCCTGGACAAGCAGGCGCTGGCTGAAAGCCTGAAGGTACTGGACGACGCCGGTGTTCGTACCGAGCTGTGCTGCGTGGATGTGGTGGCCGGACGGGAACTGGCCAGCCTGCGGCTGTCGGCCTGGTCGCCCGCGCTCAAGGCGGCGCTGCAGCAGGTGGCCACCGGCTGGGACCTGGCCTGTGTGCCGGCGCTGCCCTCGGCCGACAGGCCCGGTCTGGTGCTGATGGACATGGACTCCACCGCCATTCAGATCGAATGTATCGACGAGATCGCCGCCCTGGCCGGGGTAGGAGAAGAAGTGGCCGCGGTCACCCGGGCCGCCATGGAAGGAGCACTGCCGTTTGCCGAGAGTCTGCGTCGCCGGGTAGCCGCCCTGGCCGGGGCCGATGCCGGCATTATTGATGAGGTCATTGGCCGCATGCCACTGATGCCGGGTCTGACCGAGCTGGTGGCCGGGCTCAAGGCCATGGGCTGGAAGGTGGCCATCGCCTCGGGTGGCTTTGTGCCCTTTGCCCGCCACCTGCAGCAACAGCTGGAACTGGATGCGGTGTTTGCCAATACCCTGGAAATTCGCGATGGCAAACTCACCGGTGAGGTGCTGGGCAGTATTGTCGATGCCGATGCCAAGGCCAATATTCTGGTGGAGCTGGCCCACGAGCACGGTATTCCCCTTGAGCAGACCGTGGCGATCGGCGACGGTGCCAACGATCTGAAAATGCTGGCCCAGGCTGGCCTGGGAGTGGCGCTGCACGCCAAACCCCTGGTGCAGCAGCAGGCACCGGTTTGCCTGAACCGGCTCAGTCTGGAAGGGGTGCTGGGTCTGTTGCAGGCGCGCTGAAGCCCGGATGTCTGGCGCGTCCGTGAGCCGTCGCGGACGCGCCTTGTTTTTTAAGCTTTCATCAATCAGGAGAGAGGCGAATGGCCAAGTCCAAAACCGCGTTTGTCTGTGGCGAATGCGGTGCCGAATTTCCCCGCTGGCAGGGGCAGTGTTCCGAATGCAAGGAATGGAACACCGTCAGTGAAATCCGGCTGGCGCCGGCCACCTCCTCCAGCCGCAATGCCCGTTTTTCCGGCTATGCCGGTCTGCAGGAAAACAAGGTGCAGACCCTCAACGAAATCGCCATGACCGAGATTCCGCGCATTGACAGCGGCTTTCGCGAGCTGGACCGGGTGCTGGGCGGTGGTCTGGTGCCCGGCTCGGCCATTCTGATCGGCGGTAATCCGGGGGCGGGCAAGAGTACTCTGCTGCTGCAGGTCATGTGCGGCCTGGCCGGGCGCATGAAAACCCTGTACGTGACCGGTGAGGAGTCGCTGCAGCAGGTGGCCATGCGGGCCCAGCGTCTGGGATTGCCCCGGGACCGGCTGCGCATGCTGTCGGAAACCAGTGTTGAGCAAATCTGCCACGTGGCCCGGGAAGAGCAGCCGGCGGTGATGGTGATCGACTCCATTCAGGTGATGCATGTGGCCGATGTGCAGTCGGCGCCGGGCTCGGTGAGCCAGGTGCGGGAAGCGGCGGCCCAGCTGACCCGCTTTGCCAAGCAGCAGGGGGTGGTGATCCTGATGGTGGGCCATGTGACCAAGGACGGCACCCTGGCCGGCCCCAAGGTGCTGGAGCACTGCATCGACTGCTCGGTACTGCTCGACGGCGCCGCCGACAGTCGCTTTCGCACCCTGCGCAGCCACAAGAACCGTTTTGGCGCGGTCAACGAGCTGGGGGTGTTCGCCATGACCGAAATCGGCATGAAGGAAGTCAGCAACCCTTCGGCCATCTTTCTCAGCCGGGGCGAGGAGCAGGTGACTGGCTCGGTCGTCATGGTGATCTGGGAAGGCACCCGGCCGCTGCTGGTGGAACTGCAGGCGCTGGTGGATTACTCCCAGCTGGCCAATCCGCGCCGGGTGACCGTGGGCCTGGAGCATAACCGGCTGGCACTGCTGCTGGCGGTGCTGCACCGTCACGGCGGCATGCAGATGGCGGATCAGGACGTGTTTGTCAACGTGGTGGGCGGCGTGCGGGTGGAAGACACCAGTGCCGATCTGGCACTGCTGCTGGCGCTGGTGTCGAGCTTTCGTGACCGTCCGTTACCCAAAGAGCTGGTGGTGTTTGGCGAGGTGGGGCTGTCGGGAGAAATCCGGCCGGTGCCATCGGGTCAGGAGCGGCTGACGGAAGCGGCCAAGCACGGCTTTACCCGTGCCATTGTGCCCTGGGCCAACCGCCCCAAGCATGCTCCCGAGGGCATGGAAGTGATCCCGGTTAAAAAACTGGAAGAGGCCCTGGCCGCGCTCTAGTTCCTGTCAGGCGGGGGTGCTGGTATCCAGGTGATCCACCAGATCGATGGCCGATACCAGCCGGTCTTCCAGGGCAAAACGTTCTTCCAGCAACTCGCCCAGCCGGTTCAGATCCTGATCCAGCTCCAGCAGGGTGTCTTCATCGGCCTGAGTGTACTTGTCGTGAAAGTTGAGAGCGTCATCCGTGTTGCGCTTGATGCGCGGATAGATGCGTTCCGCCAGCACCCGGGCATTACCTTGTGAGGCCTCATAGGCCGCCAGCACGTGGTCGTAGATTTCAAAATGTCCGGCCGAAACATAGTCGACCAGCTGGCCGCAGAATTCGTGCAGTTCGTCTTGTGAAGGCAGTGTCTGGTGAGTGGAAAGGCGAATATATTCAACGAGCAGGGCCTGGCGGGCGTTAAGAAAGGCGTCCAGTGCCTTGTGAATGCCGCCAAGTCTGGCTTTGGTCTGTTCCAGTTTCCCGAGCATGGTTCCCTCCGTGGGCTGCCTGATGGGCTCAGTCACTATAAGTAAAGAAAAGTCACGCCCCGGTCAATAGCCGGTGACGATTTAGTGACCGTTTTGCCCCGGCTCCCGGCTTTTTCGCGTTCCCGGACTGTGATGGTACAATGCGACTAAATTTTGCCACCCGATGCGGAACGACGGAATGAAATCACTCAAGAATGATACCTATCTACGCGCCCTGTTACGCCAGCCTACCGACTATACCCCGGTATGGATGATGCGTCAGGCCGGCCGCTACCTGCCGGAATACAAGGCCACCCGGGCCCAGGCCGGTGACTTTATGTCGCTGTGCCGCAACGCCGAGCTGGCCTGTGAGGTCACCCTGCAGCCGCTGCGCCGTTTTCCGCTGGACGCGGCCATTCTGTTTTCCGATATTCTGACCATTCCCGATGCCATGGGACTGGGTCTTTACTTTGAAACCGGCGAAGGCCCTCGTTTTGAGCGGCCGGTGACCTGTGCCGCCGATGTGGCGCGTATCGGTATTCCCGATCCGGAAGGCGAGCTGGGCTATGTGATGAACGCGGTGCGCACCATTCGCCGCGAGCTGCAGGGTGAGGTACCGCTGATCGGTTTCTCCGGCAGCCCCTGGACCCTGGCCACCTATATGGTGGAAGGCGGCAGCTCCAAGGCCTTTACCAAAATCAAGAAGATGATGTATGCCGAGCCGCAGACCCTGCACGCCCTGCTCGACAAGCTGGCCGACAGTGTCACCAGCTACCTTAACGCTCAGGTGGCGGCAGGCGCCCAGTCGCTGATGATTTTCGACACCTGGGGCGGCGTACTGACCCCGCGGGACTATAATGACTTCTCGCTGCAGTATATGGCCAAGATTGTGGATGGCCTGACCCGCGAGGCCGACGGCCGCCGGGTGCCGGTGACTCTGTTCACCAAGAACGGCGGCCAGTGGCTGGAGGCCATCGCCGCCACCGGCTGCGACGCCGTGGGCCTGGACTGGACCATCAATATCGCCGACGCCAAGCGCCGGGTGGGCGACAAGGTGGCGCTGCAGGGCAACATGGATCCGTCCATGCTCTATGCCTCGCCCGCGCGCATTGAGCAGGAAGTGGCTGGCATTCTGGAAGGCTTTGGCCATGGCCCTGGCCATGTGTTCAACCTGGGCCACGGTATTCACCTGGATGTGGATCCGGAGCACGCCGGCGCCTTTATCGAATCGGTACACCGGCTGTCGCGGCCCTATCACGCCGGGTAAAAAAAAGCGCCGAATGGCGCTTTTTTTATGCAAGACGGAAGCTTGTCAGCCGGCGGCAAGCTGGTGCTTGAGCTGTTTTACCCTGACCAGAAACTGCTGACGGGCATTGCCGGTCAGACCTTCAGCCATGGGCAGCTTGACCTGCATGGGATCCACCTGCCGGTTGTTGACCAGAAACTCGTAGTGCAGGTGCGGACCGGTGGAGCGGCCGGTATTGCCCGACAGGGCAATGCGCTGGCCCCGGCGTACCTTGTCGCCCGGCTTGACCAGAAACTTGCTCAGGTGCAGGAAGCGGGTGGTGTATTTGCGGCCATGGCGAATCACCAGATAGTTGCCGGCCAGGCGGTGGTGTACTGCCTTGACCACCACGCCGTCGCCCGGCGCCAGTACCGGTGTGCCCACCGGCACGGCAAAGTCGGTGCCCTTGTGCGGGCGAACACGACCGGTGACCGGGTGCTTGCGGTGCAGGTTGAAGCTGGAGCTGATACGGGAGTGGTGCTTCAGCGGAATGCGTACAAAACCGCGTTCCATGCTGTTGCCCTCGGCATCGTAGAAGTTGCCGTCTTCATGACGAAACGCCTGATAGCTGCGGCCACTATTGACGATTTCCACCGCCTGCAGCTCGGCCTTGCCGGTGTTCTGGCCTTCCACAAACTCGCGCTTGACCACCACCCTGAAGGTATCGCCTTGGCGCAGATCCCGTGCAAAGTTGAGTTGCCACTGAAACAGGTTGGCAATTTTCTGGATCTGGCCGGCAGAGAGTCCGGCGCTGCGGGCGCTGAGGTAGAAGCTGCCATTGATGGTGCCATTAAGACTGCGGCTTTCCCAGTGACTTTCCTCGGTTTTCAGCCGGCTCTGGTAGCCTTCTCCACTGCGGCTGAAAATACGGGTGTGCATAATGTCCCGCTGGATCTTGAATTCCTGCAGCAGGTTGTCTTCATCGATCAGCAGATACAGGGTCTGGCCGGGCCGAAGACCGTCGAGCACCCGGTTTTCGTCGGCATCCAGCAGCTTGTACATGGTGGACAGGGGGAGTCCCAGACCGTTGAAAATGGTGCTCAGGGTGTCGCCATTCTGCACCACGTATTCCTGCCACTCGGGTTCGCTGGCAGCGATTTCATCCAGGGCGTCCACCGGTTCGGCGGCGCCGATGTCATCGTCGGGCAGGGCATAAAATTCGGTGCTGTCGACCTGCTCCTGTTGTTGCTGCGGTACGTGCAGGCTGGCCGGTATGCTGATGCGCACTGGCCTGTCCATCAGTTCGCCAGGAGAGGGGATCAGGGCTGCGGTAGTGAGAGTCAGGCCACTGAGCAGAAGAATGCCGTACAGGTGACGTCTGGGCAGGGGAGAGGGCATGTCCTGTAATCTGCTTTGTATCGGGCGGAGAAAATTCATCCGGATTACCTGTGCCTGTAAATAACTACACGATGCATTAATGGCCGCTTTACCTGTCAGTTTTATAACTAAAAGGTATAAAAGTGGCTTTTTGGTTACAAAATGGCCCGCGATATCACGGGCCACCGAGGTTAGTGCATCACTCGATAGGAAAGTTCGGCATTATACAAAAATTCGTTACCGAGTGTTTATCTTTCATTCAGCAAACAGGCGGCCATATCGTCAGCCAGCTTGAGCATAAAGCGGAAATAGCCATCGGGCCCCTTTTCAATGTCAGTGGCCAGGGGATCCAGTACCGCTACCCGGGCCTGAGTACCGCGTATCACGGCATTGACCACGGCCGGCCGAAACTGGGGTTCGGCAAACACGCATTCGGCACTGGCCTGCTTGAGAGCCTGATGAATGCGGGCGACGGTCTGGGCGCCGGGGGCCCGCTCCGGGCTGACGGTGAAATGGCCGAGAGAAGGAATATCGTAGTGTTCTTCCCAGTAGCCATAGGCATCGTGAAACACGAAGTAACCCTTGTTCCGGGCCGGGGTCAGGCGCTCGGTGACTCGCTTGTCGGTGTCGGCCAACTGTGACTCAAAACGAGCCAGGTTTTGTTGATAGCGATCAAGGTTGGCCGGATCCAGCTCGCCCAGGCGGGTGGCGATCAGCCGGGCGATGCGCAGACCCTTGTGGGGATCCAGCCAGATATGGGGATCCCGGCCACCGTGATCGTGGCCATGATGCTCGTCATCGGCATCATGAGCATCAGCCTGATGCTGAGTGATCACGATTTTACCGTTATCATGGTGGCCAGCTTCATGATGCTCATCGTCATGATGTGCGTCATGCTCATGATGCCCATCGTTATGATGTGCGTCATGCTCATGATGCCCATCGTCATGATGTTCGTCCCGCTCGTGGTGTCCATCGTCATGATGTTCGTCATGCTCGTGATGCTCATCGTCATGATGTTCATCTTCATGATGCTCAGGAGGCAGCGCCGCCATCAGTGCCAGACTGTTGTTGCGCTCGCTCAGCAGGGGGGTAAGGAAACCTTCCAGCTCGGGCCCTACCCAGATCACCAGATCCGCCTTCTCGATGCGACGAAGGTCCGAGGGCTTGAGAGCATAGTCATGGGGGGAGGTACCTGGTTTGAGCAGCAGCTCTGCCGGTTCGCCGCCTTCGGTAATGGCATTGGCAATGAGTTGCAGCGGCTTGACGGTGGTAAGCACTTCAACGGCGCTGGCCTGGCTGCCGAGCAGCAGGGTAAGAAAAAGCAGGGCTCTCATGGGAATACTCTGATGGTGGTGAATGGAATTTGCCGGATTGAGAATGTTATAATATTACAAATATTGAAGTAAAGGCGCATTGCGAATGACCAAACTGGTAGAGCTGACCGAGGTCGGTCTGGAGGCGGACGGCAACGTCATTCTGGATCGAATATCCCTGAGCCTGCATCGTGGCGAGATCCTCACTGTGGTCGGCCCCAACGGCGCCGGCAAGAGTTCGCTGATTAAACTGGTGCTGGAGCTGTGTCAGGCCAGCCGGGGAACGCTGTGGCGCAAACCGGGCCTGCGGGTGGGCTATGTACCCCAGAAGCTGCACCTGGATCCTGTGTTGCCGCTGACGGTGGCACGTTTTCTCAGTCTGTCCCGCGGCCGCCGGCTGACCGTAGCCCAGGCGCTGTCGCGCGTCGGCGCAGAGCGGCTGGCCGAGCGGGCCATGCAGGCGCTCTCGGGCGGCGAAATGCAGCGCATTCTTCTGGCCCGGGCCCTGATGATGGCCCCCGAGCTGCTGATCCTCGACGAGCCGGCCCAGGGGGTGGATGTGCACGGTCAGACCGAGCTGTACGCCCTGATCCAGCAACTGGCCGGTGAGCTGCAATGCGGTGTGCTCATGGTATCCCACGATCTGCACCTGGTGATGGCTAGTACTCACAGGGTGATTTGCCTTAACCGCCACGTGTGCTGCCACGGCGAGCCCGAGCAGGTGGCGCGCCATCCGGAATTCGCCCGCCTGTTCGGTCGCCCCGAGCTGGCCCAGCTGGCGGTATATACCCACCATCATGACTGCGACGATGAACACCACGGAGATGTACGCCATGTGGGATAGTTTTCTGCTTTATGCCCTGCTGGCGGGACTGGGTATTGCCCTGCTGGCCGGCCCTCTGGGCAGCTTTGTGGTATGGCGGCGCATGGCCTATTTCGGTGATACCCTGGCCCATTCGTCATTGCTGGGGGTGGCCATGGGGCTGCTGTTGCAAATCAACCTGACCCTGTCGGTGCTGGTGGCCTGCCTGGTGCTGGGGGTAATACTGGCGACATTGCAGCGGAGCAGCCGGCTGGGCACCGACACCCTGCTCGGTATTCTGGCTCATACGGCGTTGTCGCTGGGGCTGGTGGCGCTGGCCTTTATGGACAATATCCGGGTCGATCTGATGGCCTACCTGTTCGGGGATCTGCTGGCGATACAGAGTTCGGATCTGGTCTGGATCTACGGCGGTGGTGCCCTGTTACTGCTGGTGCTGCGCAAATTCTGGACCCCGCTGTTGTCCATTACCGTGAGTGAAGATCTGGCCCGGGTTGAAGGCGTGCCGGTGGAGCGAATGCGGCTGCTGTTGCTGCTGATGATCAGTGTGCTGATCGCGGTGGCGATGAAGTTTGTGGGCGCGCTGATCATCACCTCGCTGCTGATCATTCCCGCCGCCACCGCCCGCCGCTTCAGCCGCACCCCCGAGCAGATGGCCGCTCTGGCCTCGGGCATTGGCATGCTGGCCGTGCTCGGCGGCCTGCAGTTGTCGGTCAGCTACGACACGCCCACGGGACCGTCCGTGGTGGCCGCCGCCGCCACCCTGTTTCTGCTGTCTCAGGTAGTGCCCAAGCGAAGCTGATGAAAAGTGCGGAGCGAATTCAGTAGATTGGGATGAGTTTTACGAATCCCAACATTTCAGCAGCCTGTTTGCTGTTGTGAATTCGCTTCGCTCATCGCCAACCTACTTCGGCTTTCAGTTTTTCAGGACGTCGTGCACCCGGGCCCGCAGGGCAGGCAGCTCCTCTCGCTCAAACCAGGGATTTTGCATCAGCCAGCGGCGGTTGCGGGGCGAGGGGTGGGGCAGGGGCAAACGGTCCGGCGCAAAGTCCCGCCAGTGGCGTACCGTTTCGGTGAGAGTAGGGTAACGTTTGCCCAGATAATAACGCTGGGCGTACTGGCCGATCAGCAGCGTCAGCCGAATATTTGGCAGGGCCGCCAGAATGCGCTCATGCCAGGTGGGGGCGCATTCGGGCCGGGGGGGAAGATCGCCGCTTTTGCCCCGGCCGGGGTAACAGAATCCCATGGGCATAATGGCGACCTGCTCAGGGTCGTAAAACACTTCACGGCTGACCTGCAGCCAGCGGCGCAGGGTATCGCCGCTGGGGTCATTCCAGGGAATGCCGGTTTCATGCACCCGGGTGCCCGGCGCCTGACCGATGATCAGAATGCGCGCGCCTTTACCCAGCTGCACCACCGGACGGGGGCCGAGGGGCAGGTGTGCCTCGCACAGCCGGCAGGCGCGTATTTCTGCAAGCAGCCTGTCCATCAGTAACCCAGATCGAAGTTCACCACCCCTTCCATGGTTTTGCCTTCAATAAACTTCAGGTAGTTGCGGCTGAACCGGGTCACGATTTGATCCGGAAAGCTGTAGCCCGAATTGTGGGGGGTGATCACCACGTTGGGCATGTCCCACAGCGGGCTGCTCTCGGGCAGCGGCTCGGTGGCGAACACATCGAGTATGGCGGCGCCGATGCGGCCGGTGCGCAGGCAATGCAGCAGGGCGGTTTCATTCACCGCATCACCCCGGCCCACATTAAAGAAAATCACACCGGGCTTGATATGGTTGAGGCGCTGTTCATCAAACAGGTTACGGGTTTCGGGGGTGGAGGGCAGTACGCTCACCACCACATCGGCCTGGGGCAGCACCTTGTTCAGCGCCGGCGGCTGGAAGGTGCGGTCAAAGTTGGGGGCCTCGCGACCGGTGCGGCTCATGCCCAGCACCTGCATGCCAAAGTGGCGGGCGGTGCCGGCCACATGCTGGCCAATGCTGCCGGTACCCAGGATCAGCATGGTTTTGCCCGCCAGGCTCTGGTAGGGAATGGGCTGCCAGTTGTGATGACGCTGTTGTTCCCGGTAGTGGCGCAGGTGGCGGTTGATCGACAGCAAATGGGCAAACACATACTCGCTTACCAGCGGGCCGAAAATGCCCCGCACATTGGTCAGCTGATAATCCTGGCGGGTGCCCGGACTCAGCAGCACATCCACGCCGGCATAGGTGGACTGCACCCACTTGAGCTCCCGGGCTTGCTTCAGCCAGGGGCGAATGCGGGCGGGCTCGCCCAGCAGAATGTCGGCCCGCTCCAGGCCGGCGCGTATCTCGTTGTCATTGCCGGGCATCAGTACGGTCAGGCCCGGCAGGTAGGCCTTGCTCAGCAGATCCCGGTAGTGATGATTGTCCTGGCTGAGCAGCAGCAGAGTATGATTGGCCATACCTGTTCTCCTTGAAATGGGGTGTTCGCCGGTTTTGTGAGACAATGACACAGAGAAAATCTTATACCAGAGTTTCCTCCGCAAACTGTGAGCCTGAAGATAAACGGCGCGCAAGTAAACGGGGCAACCCCAACCACAAGGAATCTCGCGTGTTCGGCGATAAATTTTATAAAAAACTCAACAAGCTCTCGCCCTGGCAGCAAACCGTGTTTGCGCTGGCGCTGGCGGAGCGCATGTACCCCAACTACCGGCTGTTTGCCGATACCGCCGGCTTTGGCAGCGGGGATCGCTTTCGCCAGTGTCTGGACGTGCTCTGGACCTACCTGACGGTAAAGGGGTCCCGGGTGGATTTGTCTGCCGAGCTGGAGTCGTTCGAGAATTTTATTCCGGATCCGAACAAATTTGAATCCTATGGTGCCTGGCCGGCCCTGGATGCCTGCGTGGCGCTGGGGGCGGCCTATAATTCGGTGATCTGCCGCATCGGTGAAGAAGCGCAGGAAGCCAGCAGTGCCTCACTGGGCACGGTGGCCGGTTTTGCCGAGCTGATGGCGGAGCGGGAGCTGGAAGAGCAGGAGCTCTACGAGCATGAGCTGATGGAAGCGGAAATGGAATTTCAGGTGGAGCTGCTGGAGCGGGTGGCGCAGCCCCGGGAAGCCGATGCCATTCTGGCGGTACGGGATTTCGCCGCCCAGGACGGCGTGTCCAATATCGGCATCAGCCTGGACGCCTGATTCACTGGGCAAAGTGTGAGGCAAGGGCCAATGTTTGCTTCTCTCCTCACACCTTACTCCTCACGGCCTCCTACTCGTGCAGCAGACTGCCCACCTGCAGCAGGGGCGCCACGTCCAGATCGTGTGCATTCATCATCGAGGAAATGCGCTGTACCGATGACAGCAGCAGGTTCTGCTCCCATTCTTCCAGGGATTGAAAGCGCTGAATAAAGCTTTCCTGCAGAGGCCGCGGGGCGGTTTTCAGCTTGTCCACACCGGCCTCGGTGAGCACCGCATGCACCTTGCGCTTGTCGGTCTGGCTGCGCTCCCGGCGTACCAGCTGCTTTTGCTCCAGCCGGTCGATAATGGTGGTGGCGGTAGCCTGACTCATGTTGGTGGCCTGGGCCAGCTTGCGCATGGTGATGTCGCCGTGCTCGCGAATGGCCTGCATCAGCAGCAGCTGCGGCCCGGTGAGGCCCGACGCCTTGCTGAGCTGGCGGGAATGGAGATCGATGGCGCGGATGATCTGGCGCAGGGCTACCAGTACCTCTTCATGTTTTTCCACTATCTACCTGTCTGTATTCTCTGATGATGGGGGCATGCTTAAATCGCGCGCACCATAGCGCAAAACCGTGTGGGTTAAAAGTCCTGCCCGGGATCCGCTTCATGGTTTGAACACCTGCAACCGTGACTCAGCGGTAATTGTATGTACAATTGAATGTCAACGCAGGAGGCCAAGTGACCCAGTCGATTCCCCTTTATCAGCAGATCAAGCAGCATATTCTGGCCCGTATCGAGTCGGGGGAATACCCGCTGCATCAGCAGATCCCGCCCGAGCAGGAGCTGGCCGGTCAGTTCGGCGTAAGCCGCATGACCGCCCACAAGGCCATTCGCGATCTGGTGCAGGAGGGCTACCTGATGCGCCGGGCCGGACTGGGCACCTTTGTCACCGAGCCCAAGGCGGAATCGCCCCTGGCGGATATCAACAATATCGCCGATGAGGTACGCAGCCGGGGCCATGACTACACAAACAGAGTGCTGGTGCTGGACAGCCGCCGGGCCGACGAGGAAGTGGCCCTGAACATGGGCATGCGGCTCAATTCAAAGGTGTTTCATTCTGTGCTGGTGCACCTGGAAAACGGCGTGCCCATTCAGGTGGAAGAGCGCTTTGTTAATCCCCAGCTGGCGCCGGGCTATCTGCAGTGCGATTTTAACCGCCAGACCCCCAATGCCTACCTGGTGCAGCAGTGCCCGCTGTCTGATCTGGAGCATATTGTTGAGGCCCGGCTGGCGCCGGCCAACATCAGCGACTGGCTGCAGATTTCCCCGGAGCAACCCTGCCTGCTGGTGACCCGGCGGACCTGGTCGCTGAATCAGCTGGTGAGCTTTGCCCGCCTCTGGCATCCCGGCAATCGCTACAAGCTGAGATCAACGTTGAAGCTTTAGGGACTAGGGACTAGGGACTAGGGACTAGGGACTAGGGACTAGGGACTGGGGATTAGCTATTCCCTATTCCCCAATCCCCATTCCCCGGTTTTACCGCCAGCGGGTCAGCTGCAGATCCAGGCTGTGGCTGCCGTCGGTGAGCTGAATTTCCTCGTCCTGCAGGGTGGCGAACAGGTCCATGCTGCGCTGGCACAGTTCACCGAGTTGCGCCGGTTGCGGATCCGCCAGATGAAAGATCTCCAGTCTCGGCAGCTGGCCCAGCTCTACCTTGTGCTTGCTCCACCACTCATCGGCGCTGCGGCCGCCATAGCTGTAAATCACCACTCGCTCGGCCCGGGACAGGGCCTGCTTGATACGTTTGACGCTGGGCTCACCCAGCTCCACCCACAGCACAATGCGGCCGTCGGGAGCCTTTTGCCACAGCTCGGGCTCGTCGTCGGTGCTGAGCCCCTTGGTAAAGGCCAGGTCTTCGCCGGCGTGGCGCATAAAGGCCAGCAGCCGCACCATCAGGCGAATGTCGGTTTCGGAAGGATGCTGAGCCACGGTCAGGCTGTGGGCCTCATAATAGTGGCGGGTCAGATCACTGATATTGATGCGCACCTTGCGCAGAGTGGCGGAAAGGGCCATGAGCGGGTTCCGTGTAAAAGCGCATATAGTAACGGCAAGTGGATCGCCGGGCCATGAAAAAGCCCGTCTTCAGACGGGCCTGGTTGCAATAAACCGCCCCTGGCTCAGGGCGCGATCAGCATGGCCACGGGAATGGCCAGCAGCAGGCTCAGAAAGGCGCGTATAAACCAGATAAGTACCAGGGTACCCACCTTGAGCGGAATGCGGGTGGCCAGAATGCAGGGAATGGACGCCGAGAAAAACAGCACCGACGACACGCACACCACGCCGGCGGCAAAACGGGCCACAAAGTCGGCCTCGGCCATCAGCAGCGCCGGCAGAAACATTTCCGCCAGACCCGAGGCGGTGGCCCGGGACAGTGCCATGCCCTGTTCCAGCCCCCATATCTGGGTGGCCGGGTAGAACAGGTAGCCCAGCCAGTCGAACAGCGGTGTGTATTTGGCCACCAGCAGCCCGATCAGTCCCACCGACATAATCGACGGCAGTATGCTGATGGTCATCACCAGGCCGTCGCGAAAGTTCTCCAGCACATTGCGGGGCAGGGAAGGGGCCCGCTCGGCCACCTGCAGGCCGTTTTGCCAGGCCACGGCCAGACGCTGGCCCGGCTCACCCACCGGCTCCCGGTGTTCGGCGCTGTCGTCCATGGTCGACAGCGGCGGCAGCCGCACCGTAATGGCGGTTACCACAAAGGTGATCACCAGAGTCAGCCAGAAGTACTGATTCCAGATATCCATCAGGTCCAGGGTCTTGGCCACAATGATCATAAAGGTGGCGGACACGGTGGAAAAACCGGTGGCGATAATGGCGGCTTCCCGGGCGGAATAATGTCCGGCGCTGTAAACCCGGTTGGTGATCAGCAGACCGATGGAATAGCTGCCCACAAAGGAGGCCACCGCATCAATGGCCGAACGCCCCGGGGTACGCCAGATCGGGCGCATCAGCTTCTGCACCAGAATGCCGATGGCCTCCAGCAGACCATAGCCCACCAGAAACGCCAGAAATACCGAGCCGACCGGCACGATCAGCCCCACCGAAATCACCAGCTTGTTAAACAGAAAGGGCAGCATGTCCGGCGTCTGCAAAGCGGCGGGGCCCATGCCGGTCAGGGCCAGCGCACCGGCGATTACGCCGAGCCACTTCAGCCCCAGAAAGATGCGGTCGGTCAGGCTGCGCCGCCAGTGACCGGTGACCAGCGGATAGATGGCGCCCGCCAGTATTATGGCCATGGCATACCAGCCGGCCCCGCTTTCCCCCAGTGCCGTGCGCAGCCAGCCCACCATGTGATCGAGTGGAATGCTGGTTTTGTCATTCAGGGTGACGGGAATAAAAAAGATAAAAATACCCACGGCGCTCAGCCCCAGCAGGCGCAAGGATGCCTTCAGTGAGGTGCGGGATCCGGTGGTGGCGTACTGCATAAAACTACCTCCATGTGAACAGATACCAATGTATATACATAACCGTCACTATTGTTAATGTTCTGTTTGTTTATGATGTGATCCTTGTCAATAAATGGATTGTTTTTGTATTTTGGTCTTGCCGAACATTTGGTTTAGATTTAAATGTATATACAAATATTCCTGCAAGGAGCCTGTCATGTCACAACCGGATCGCCTCTGGATCAACGTCACCCTGTTTGACGGCCTGAGCGCCGCCGCCGAGCCCATGGCGGTAGCGGTAAAAAATGGCCTGATCGAGCGGGTGTGCCCCATGAGCGAGCTGCCGGCTGCTGAGCGTGCCGGCGAGATCATCGACGCCCAGGGCCGGGTGCTGACCCCGGGACTGGTGGACTGCCATACCCATCTGGTGTTTGGCGGCAGCCGGGCCGGCGAGTTTGAAGCCCGGCTCGAAGGCAAAAGCTATGAAGAGATCGCCCGTGCCGGCGGCGGCATTATCAGCACGGTGCGAGCCACCCGCGCGGCCAGTGAAGACGAGCTCTATCAGGCTGCCCTGCCGCGCCTTGAGGCGCTGATGGCCGAGGGCGTGACCACGGTGGAGATCAAGTCCGGTTACGGCCTGACCGTGGAAGACGAACTCAAGATGCTGCGGGTGGCCCGTCGTCTGGGCCGTGAGCGGCCGGTGCGGGTGGTGACCACCCTGCTGGGGGCCCATGCCCTGCCTCCGGAATACAAGGACGATGCCGACGGCTATATCGAGCTTGTGTGCAACCGCATGATCCCGGCTGCGGCCGCCGAAGGGCTGGCGGATGGGGTGGATGTGTTCTGCGAGGGCATCGGCTTTTCGGTGGCCCAGTGCCAGCGGGTCTATGCCGCCGCCAAGGCTCATGGTCTGGCCATCAAGGGCCACACCGAGCAGCTGTCCAATCTCGGCGGCAGCGCCGCCGCCGCCCGGGCCGGGGCCTTGTCGGTGGATCATATCGAATATCTGGATGAGGCCGGCGTACAGGCCCTGGCCGAGGCCGGCACCGTGGCTACTCTGCTGCCCGGCGCCTTTTACATACTGCGCGAAACTCAAGTGCCGCCCGTTGAACTGCTGCGCCGCCATGGCGTGCCCATGGCCCTGGCCACCGATGCCAACCCGGGCACCTCGCCGATTTTCAGCCTGCGGCTGATGCTGAACATGGCCTGCACCCTGTTCCGGCTCACGCCACAGGAGGCCCTGAGCGGGGTCACCGCCCACGGTGCTCAAGCCCTGGGGCTACAGCAGCAGATCGGGCGCATCGCTCCCGGCCTGCGGGCGGATCTGTGCCTGTGGAACACCAGCAACCCGGCGGAGCTGGCCTACAGTGTGGGTCTGCCGACCCTGAATCAACGCATGGTAGCGGGAGAGCCGGCATGAATATCGACATGAGCAACTGGAGCGGGCGTACCGATCCGGAAACCAACAGCCCGCGCTGGCACCAGCGAGTACAGCCCCTGACCGGGAGCGCGGCCCCGGGCACCGCCCTGGTGGGCTTTTGCAGTGACGAAGGCGTGCGCCGCAACAAGGGCCGGACAGGTGCCGCCGGCGGCCCGGCAGCGATGCGCCGGGCCCTGGGTCCGCTGGCCTGGCACCAGAGTGCGCCGGCCTATGATGCCGGAGACGTGGTGTGTCGGGGCGAGGATCTGGACGGCGCTCACCGGGCGCTGGCGGAGCGGGTAGCGCAAATGCTGGCATCCGGCCATTTTCCCATCGTGATGGGCGGCGGGCACGAGGTGGCGTTTGGCTCCTGGAGTGGCCTGGCACAGCATCTGGAAACGCAGGATGAATGCCCTCGTATCGGCATCATCAATTTCGACGCCCATTTCGATCTGCGGGATCCGCAGTTTGTGGTGTCGTCGGGCACCCCCTTTGCCCAGATCGCCAACGCCTGCGAGCAGAAGGGCTGGCCCTTTGCCTACGCCTGTCTGGGCGTGAGCCGGGCCGCCAATACCCAGGCGTTGTTTGAACGGGCCGGGCAACTGAATGTGCTGGTACGGGAAGACAGGGCCATGACCGCCGCCGCTCTGCCGGCGCTGGTCGAGGATCTGAATGACTTTATGGCGGGCTGCGATCACCTTTATCTGACCGTGGACATCGATGTCTTTCCCGCCGCCCAGGCTCCCGGCGTGAGTGCGCCGGCGCCCCGGGGCGTGGGGCTGGAGGTGATCGAGCCCCTGATTGAACACATACGCGCCAGCGGCAAGCTGCGGCTGGCGGATCTGGCAGAACTCAATCCCGAGTACGACGTGGACGGCCACACGGCCCGTCTGGCGGCTCGGTTGATCCATACACTGACACTGTAAGAGGGAAATTTTCATGTCTCAGCACAACAACCGTCACGATTCCAGCCGCGTGATCAAGGCGCCCACCGGTGTCAATAAAATCTGCAAAAGCTGGCTCACCGAGGCCGCCTACCGCATGCTGCACAACAACCTGCACCCGGATGTGGCCGAGCGCCCCGAGGATCTGGTGGTGTATGGCGGCATCGGCCGCGCCGCCCGCAACTGGCCCTGCTTTGATCGCATTGCCGAGGTGCTGACCCGGCTGGAAGACGATGAAACCCTGCTGATCCAGTCCGGCAAGCCGGTGGGCGTGTTCAAGACCCACGCCGATGCCCCCAGAGTGCTGTTGGCCAACTCCAACCTGGTGCCCCACTGGGCCAACTGGGAGCACTTTAACGAGCTCGATAAAAAGGGCCTGATGATGTACGGCCAGATGACCGCCGGATCCTGGATCTACATCGGCTCTCAAGGGATTGTGCAGGGCACCTACGAAACCTTTGTGGCCATGGCCAAGCAGCACTTCAACGGCGACGCCAAAGGCCGCTGGATCCTTACCGGTGGTCTGGGCGGCATGGGTGGCGCCCAGCCCCTGGCCGCCACCATGGCCGGCTTCAGCTGTATTGCGGTGGAATGTGACGAAACCCGTATCGACTTCCGCCTGCGCACCCGTTATGTCGACAAAAAGGCCTACAGCCTGGATGAAGCCCTGGGGATGATCGACGAGGCCAAGGCCAGAGGCGAGGCGGTGTCCGTGGGCCTGCTCGGCAACTGCGCCGACATCTTCCCCGAGATCGTTGAGCGCGGCATTGTGCCCGACGTCACCACGGATCAGACCAGCGCCCACGATCCCCTGAACGGCTATCTGCCGAAAGGCTGGACCATGGAATACGCCGCCGAGATGCGCCTGAAGGACGAAGCCGCGGTGGTGGATGCCGCCAAGGAGTCCATGGCCATTCAGGTGCGCGCCATGCTGGCGCTGCAGGCGCGGGGCTCGGCCACCACCGACTACGGCAACAACATTCGTCAGATGGCCAAGGAAAAGGGTGTTGAGAACGCCTTTGATTTCCCGGGCTTCGTACCGGCCTATATTCGTCCGCTGTTCTGCCAGGGCATAGGCCCGTTCCGCTGGGTGGCGCTGTCCGGGGATCCGGAAGACATCTACAAGACCGACGCCAAGGTGAAGGAGCTGATCCCCGATGATCCGCACCTGCACAACTGGCTCGACATGGCCCGGGAGCGGATCAGCTTTCAGGGACTGCCGGCGCGGATCTGCTGGGTGGGCCTCAAGGATCGTGCCCGTCTCGGCCGGGCCTTTAACGACATGGTCAAAAACGGCGAGCTCAAGGCGCCCATCGTCATTGGCCGGGATCACCTGGACTCCGGCTCGGTGGCCAGCCCCAACCGGGAAACCGAAGCCATGCAGGACGGCTCCGATGCGGTCTCCGACTGGCCGCTGCTGAACGCCCTGCTGAACACCGCCGGCGGCGCCACCTGGGTGTCGCTGCATCACGGTGGTGGTGTGGGCATGGGCTTCAGCCAGCACTCGGGCGTGGTCATCGTGGCAGACGGCACCGAGGCCGCCGATGCCCGCCTGGCCAGAGTGCTGCGCAACGATCCGGGCACAGGCGTGATGCGACATGCCGATGCCGGTTATGATATCGCCATCGACTGCGCCCGCGAGCAGGGCCTGGATCTGCCCATGGTTAATCAGGATTGAGCAACAAGGACTGAGCACGATGAACACACTGACCATCAACCCCGGAAAAATGACCCTGGCGCAAATGCGCCAGGCCTATGAGCAGCCGGTCAAGCTGAGCCTGGATCCATCCACCCATGGCGCCATTCAGGCCTCAGTGGACTGTGTTAACCGCATGGTGGCGGAAGATCGCACCGTGTATGGCATCAACACCGGTTTTGGCCTGCTGGCCAATACCCGCATCAAACCCGAGGATCTGGAAACCCTGCAGCGCTCCCTGGTGCTGTCTCACGCCACCGGCCTGGGGGAACTGGTCAGCGACGAGCTGGTGCGGCTGATTATGGTGCTCAAGATCAACGGCCTGGCCCGGGGCTTTTCCGGCATTCGCCTGGAAGTACTGGAGGCCCTGATGGCCCTGGTCAACCATGAGGTCTACCCCTGCATTCCCGGCAAGGGATCCGTGGGTGCTTCCGGGGATCTGGCGCCTTTGGCGCACATGAGCTGTGTGCTGCTGGGCGAAGGCCATGCCCGTTATAAAGGCGAGATCATCAGCGCCGGCCAGGCGCTGGAGATCGCCGGGCTCAAGCCCATGGGGCTGGCCCCCAAGGAGGGCCTGGCGCTGCTCAACGGCACTCAGGTGTCCACCGCCTTTGCCCTGCGCGGCCTGTTTGAGGCGGAAGATCTGTTCGCCGGCGCCATTGCCGTGGGCGGCCTGACGGTGGAAGCGACCCTGAGTTCTCGCCGGCCGTTCGATGCCCGCATTCACGACGTGCGTGGCCAGCGAGGGCAGATCGACGCCGCCGCCGCCTATCGCCATGTGCTGGGAGAGGCCAGCGAGATCAGCCGTTCCCACGTGAATTGCGCCAAGGTGCAGGACCCTTACTCCCTGCGCTGCCAGCCCCAGGTGATGGGGGCCTGCCTGACCCAGTTGCGTCAGGCCGCCGAGGTGCTGCTGATTGAAGGCAATGCCGTGTCCGACAACCCCCTGGTGTTTGCCGACGACAACGACGTGATTTCCGGCGGCAACTTCCACGCCGAGCCGGTGGCCATGGCCGCCGATAACCTGGCGCTGGCCATTGCCGAAATCGGATCCTTAAGCGAGCGTCGGGTCTCCCTGATGATGGACACCCATATGTCGGGGCTGCCGCCCTTTCTGGTGGAAAACGGTGGGGTCAACTCCGGCTTTATGATCGCTCAGGTGTCGGCGGCGGCACTGGCCTCCGACAACAAGGCGCTGGCGCACCCGCATTCGGTGGACTCGCTGCCCACCTCCGCCAACCAGGAAGACCATGTGTCCATGGCTCCCAACGGCGGTCGCCGGCTGTGGGACATGGTGGAAAACACCCGGGGCGTGCTGGCCATCGAATGGCTGGCGGCCTGTCAGGGACTGGACTTCCGTGGCGGCATGAAGACCACAGAGCGGCTGGAACAGGCACGCCGGACCCTGCGCGAACGGGTGAGCTACTACGACAAGGACCGCTTCTTTGCTCCGGATATCGAGCAGGCCAACGCCCTGCTCAAGGACAATGTGCTCAGCCATCTGGTGCCGGTAGGACTGCTGCCCAGCCACTGAGCCGGCTATAACAGAGTCACACCAACAAAAGAGGAGCACATGCTCCTCTTTTTCTTTATTGGGCGCTGTCTGCGCTGGGTCATAAAAAGTGAAAAAAGTTCAATTTTTTATTGAAAAAGGCAGGGGCATAAAAAACAATACGCAAACCTTAATTATTCTCATTTGGTTTTATTTTATGTCATCTGCAAGGAAAGTGAAGTCGGCCGGCTTCTGCCGTCGTCCTCTTAGCATGTTTGTCAGCCTGGCGCTGATGCCCGTCATGCCTCTGGCCGCCGCAGAAGTGGCCAGCACCCAGCTGGATCAGATAGTGGTGGAAGGGGACTGGCTGGGCACCCCCGACAAGGAGTCCGTCAAGACGTATACCGGTGCCCGCAATGTGGTGGACAGCGAAGAACTGCACGAGCGCGGTGCCCTTAACCTGGAAGATGCCCTGCGCCGAGTGCCCGGCATTCAGGTGCTGGATGAAACCGGTACCGGCATTCTGCCCAATATCGGCGTACGCGGCCTGAACCCGCTGCGCAGCGAGCGGGTGCAGCTGCTGGTGGACGGCTACCCGGTGGCCATTGGCCCCTACACCAACGTGGGCGTATCGCTGTTTCCGGTGACCCTGCCCAGCCTGGAGGCGGTGGACATCGCCCGGGGCGGCGCCGCCGTGCACTATGGTCCCAACAACGTGGGCGGCGTGCTCAACCTGGTGACCAAACCCATTCCCAATCAAATGGAGCAGACCCTGCGCGAGCGGCTGCTGATCGCCGAAGACACCGGCCATGTGCTTACCGACACCTATTACCGGGCCGGCGGCTTTGTGACCGACAACCTGGGCCTGCAGTTTCAGGCCAACCTGCAAAAGGGCAATGGTTTTCGGGATCATTCCGCCACCGAGGTGCAGAACTACATTCTGGATGCGGACTACTTCGCCGATGAGATCAACGAGTTCAGGGCCCAGCTGCAGTATTACGATGTGACCGCCGATCTGCCCGGCGCCCTGAGCCCCACCGCCTATGAGGCCGACCGCAACCAGTCCCAGCGCCCTCACGATGGCTATGATGCCGATATGTGGCGGGGCACTCTGACCTGGATCCATACCCCGAGCGACGACCTGGAATTCCAGTGGCGCAATTTTGCCCATCGGGCAGACCGGACTTTCTTCTTTGGCCAGGACTCTACCGACTGGGACAACTGGAGTGATCCTGCCAACCCCTCCACCGTTGTAGCCGACTCGCCCCGCATTTTTAATGTCTATGGCACCGAGCCGCGGGTGACCAGACAGCTGGGCAACCATACCCTGATGCTGGGCGGCCGTTATGTGCGGGAAGAGGTGGAATTTGACGTCAACCGCCTGACCCTGGCCGATGGCAGTTACAACGACCATGTGCGGGACTGGGATTTCACCACCAATGCCTATGCCGCCTATATCAGCGATACCATCAAGCTATGGGATGAGCGTCTGACCATTACCCCTGGCATTCGCTATGAGGAAGTGCGTACCGACTGGGTAGATGAAAAGCCAGGGAATGGTAACAAAACCGACAGCAATAATGTCAGCGCCTGGCTGCCCGGCCTGACCGTTGGTCTGCAGGCCACCGAGCAGGTATTCCTGTTTGCCAATGCCCAGCGCTCCCTGGTGCCGGTACAGACCGCTCAGGTGACCGAGGAAGGTGAGTTTGCCAACGAAACCGCCTGGAACTATGAGCTGGGCGCTCGCTGGCAGCTAACCGACAGCCTGGAAACCAGCGCTACTCTGTTCCGTATCGACTACGAGGATCAGATCCATTATAACAAGGCCCTGAGCCGGTACGAGAGCTTGGATGAGACCCGCCAGCAGGGCATTGAGCTGGAAGGCCGCTGGCAGGCAACCGATACGCTGGCCCTGGGCCTGGGCTATACCTTCCTGGATACCGAGCAACTGAATGACAGCAAGTCCAGTGTGGCGGGCAATGAGCTGCCCAACGCACCGCGCCACCATATGAGCGCCGATGCCGTTTACCACACCGGCCTGTGGACCGCCAGCGCCAGTGCGCACTATGCGTCCGAGAGCTTCAGCGATGCCGCCAATACCGTTGAGGAAACGCCCAACGGCAGTAAAGGCGAGCTGCCGGCCTACACCCTGGTCAACACTCGCCTGGGTCGGGATATTCCCTTGGGCAACGACATGACCCTGAACGTGGGCCTGGGGGTGAACAACCTGCTGGATGACGATGCCTATTTCCGCGGCGCCGATGTCAGCCCCATTGGCCGCGTGCCCATGCCTGGCCGTACCTATATGCTGGAAGGCCAGCTCAGTTTCTGATCCGGACAATTCGGGTCGCATTCTTGCACTACTTCAGGGGCTGCCTCGGCAGCCCCTGTTTTTTTATCCAGTACCCCCGTGCTAGACTCGGTTTTTTGTTGACGCCGGGAATGTTGTCGATGGCGAATTTCAGAACCCATATGCAGGTGGCCAGTACGGTCAGCGGTCTGCTGGCCGCCGGCATGGTGTGGGCCGGTGAGGCCTCGTTAACCGAGGGCTGTCTGTTGTGGCTGGCGGGCAGCCTGGGTGGCATATTGCCGGACATGGACTCGGACTCTTCCCGCTCCATTCATATTGTGTTCCGGCTGTTCGGGGCCCTGGCGGCCATTCTGGTACTGCTGTATGGCCGGCAACACCTTGCCCTGATCGATACCCTGGTGCTGGGGGCGCTGGCCTATGGTCTGATGCGCTATCCGTTGTGCTGGGTCTTTGCCCGCTTTACCGTGCACCGGGCCAGCCTGCACTCGCTGCTGGCCAATGCCGTGTTTGGCCTGTTATCTGTGGTCGTGGCGGACCGGCTGTTCGGACTGGACGCAGACATGGCCTGGTTCACCGGCCTGTTTGTGGTGCTTGGTGCCTGCATTCACCTGCTGCTGGACGAGCTTTACAGCATCGATCTGGAAGGGCGCCGCATCAAGAAGTCCTTTGGCACCGCGCTCAAGCTCATCGAGTGGCCGGCGCCCCTGCCCAACCTGCTGCTGCTGGCACTGTTGGGTGCCGGCTGGTGGCTGGCGCCGGCGCAGCCCGACCTTGGTGTGCTGCTGGCGCGGCTATTGCCGGTTTCTCACATCTGGTAGAATGGCGGCGCTTTAATACCCCCCATACACAGGACACAAGTGATGAGCCTCGCAGACAAGGTTTTGGCCGTTAATAATGACCTTCCCATTCGAACCCGCCAGCCGGTGCACAGCGGCAAGGTGCGCTCCGTTTACTGGCTGACCGAAGAAGACAGCCGCCGGCTGATTAAGGAAAAAGGCTACAAGGTCGCCCCCGATGCGCCCCTGGCGATCATGGTGATCAGTGACCGCATCTCCGCCTTTGACTGCATCTGGCGCGGCGAAGAGGGCCTTAACGGCGTACCCGGCAAGGGCGCGGCGCTCAACGCCATCTCCAATCACTGGTTCCGCCTGTTCAAGGAGCAGGGCCTGGCCGACAGCCATATTCTCGACATTCCCCATCCCTTTGTGTGGATCGTACAGAAAGCCACGCCGGTAAAAATCGAGGCCATCTGCCGTCAGTACATCACCGGCTCCATGTGGCGCAGCTATGAAAAGGGCGAGCGGGAGTTCTGCGGCATTCGTCTGCCCGAGGGCCTGAAGCGGGATCAAAAGCTGCCCGAGCTGCTGATGACCCCCTCTACCAAGGGCGTTCTCAAGGGCATTCCCGGCGTGCCGGAAGCGGACGACGTCAATATTACCCGCCAGAATATTGAAGACAACTTCGCCGCCTTTAACTTCAGAAGCCGGGACGATATCGCCCTCTATGAACGGCTGCTGAAGGAAGGCTTTGATGTCATCAGCAACGAGCTGGCGAAGATCGATCAGATCTTCGTGGATACCAAGTTCGAGTTCGGCTATGTCACCGACGATCAGGGCAATGAAAAGCTGATCTACATGGACGAGGTGGGCACTCCTGACTCGTCCCGCATCTGGGACGGCCCGGCCTACCGGGAAGGCCGCATTGTGGAGAACTCCAAAGAGGACTTTCGCCAGCTGCTGCTCAAGTATTTTCCCGATCCGGACATTCTGCTCAACAAGGAGCGCATGGACGAACGGGAAGCCCTGGCCGAGAACAACGCCCTGCCGGTAGACGTACTGATGAAAATATCCAGCACCTATGTGGGCATCGCCGAGAAGATCACCGGCCAGAAGCTGGAGCTTTCCGACAACCCCAAGGCCGATATTATCGCCATTCTGCGCGACCAGTACGGCCTGGTGGATTAACCTTGTAGACCCGGCGTTAGCCGCGGCTGAAAGCGGGCAGAGGTGCAGCATGACGCATCTTTGCCCGAATAAATTCGGGCCTACATTGCCCTCCTTGCAAGCATTGGCCTGGTAGTCGAGCAGCGGGGCGGGCCTCAACACAAGCTGTTTGCTAGGTGGCGTTCTCAATTAGTGTAAACTCCTACCGATAGCCACTTGCATCAGGGCCTTCGGAGTGTAAATGAGTGAGCGTACAGTACTGAGAGATGACCAGTGGGAACGGATCAAGGACTTGCTTCC
>NZ_QAGM01000030.1 GCF_003049725.1 Oceanimonas marisflavi | reverse complement strand
TTGCCAACCTTCAGCACCGGCCATGATAGCACTGACAACCAAGAACATGACATCGACTAAATCATGCTTTTGATTGATATCTGAGCGAGTTTCTTCAACAAGTGTGAGGTGTTCAATCAGGGTCATGACAGGCTCCTTTAGCAAGAAGCGCTGATTAGATCACAGACGATCTGCCTGTTCAAATTTCATTAACAAAGTTTGATCCCGCCCTGCCATGCCTATACCATGAAAAATGCCGCCAAAGATCGCCGCCAGCACTCCAAAAGTAACAGAAATAATGCCGAGGATTTATCAAGCTGCGTCTTTATCGATGAGTGCTTTTACTACAACACGGCACTTGGGAAAGCGCGAGCAGCCCCAGAATTTCTCACCGGCGCTGGCTCCCCGTTTTCTTTCGCGCAGCAGCATGCTAGCGCCACAGCGCGGGCAGATCTTTGCCGTGGACTTTTTGGCCACAATGCTTTTCACATATGTTTTATGGTGGTGTGCGGTGGCGATGCCGGGCTTTAGCCTGATGGCATCCAGCATGGCGATCACCTCCCTGACTTCGTGCTGCGTTAACACCCGTTGTGTGAATGAACGGATAAACGCCAGGCCTTCTTTGGCATGGGTAACGTTGGGTGGCAGTTCGGTTTTGAAAGTACTGTCGCCAATAAAAACAATAAGTGAATAAATATACTCAGGTGAAACACTCAGTACCGACTCCAGCTCTTTGGCGTGCTTATAGTTCTGGTGCAGCGGATTCTGAAATTTGTAAGTATGGCGGTAGATTTTCTGCGTCCATTGCTTTTGATGGGCCGAACCAAAAATCCAGCCTTTCATATTCTTGGTTTCAACCACAAAAATACCAAACTCTGACACGACCACATGATCGATCTGAGTGGTACCATCCCCGGAAGGCAGCGTGATGTTTTTCAAAATGGTGTATTCATTTTCCGGCAGCTGTGCCAGCATACGGTTGACTAGAAACTCGCCAAAATATCCTTTAAACCAGGCGCTCTTTAAAAACAGAACGAGAAGCAATATGGGAAGAGCGTACCAAACGTATGCCATGTAGTTTGATGAAATGCTAAAGAAGTCCATTTATATCCCTGTGCCATTTTATTTTCTGAAAGTGAATTGATTCTTGTTATTGTTGTTATGAGTAATTTTTGTCATATAGCCCGAGATTACGGGGTGAACCGATTTCTGGCCGACAACCCGGCACTACGGTTTCATGTGTGACTATTCTGACCGCTGGGATGGAAAAGGGCAATTGCGAAAATGGAAAAGTGCGGTGCAACACGGTTTGGTGGTGTTTGTGCAGATCCATTTGACGCCTGGGGGGCTGTGTGGCCAGCCGTCGGGTACTTGCTACTGACAGGGGAAAGGTTGCCGCTTCGCGTCACATAGCGGGCTGGCAGCCCGCGCTCCACGTGGATGAGGCTGCCTTGATACTTCGGGGTGCGCTGGGGAGGATTGTCAGTCTTCCCCCACGCCGCGCAGCAGACGGCGAATATAGAGCCAGAGCAGCAGGGCTATAAAGGGCACCGAGATGCTCAGGCCCGCTTCCATCAGGTGGCGGTATTCCTCGTTTTCCACCAGGTTGCGCAGGGTGCGGTCAATCAGGTCAAAGGCGTAGTAGGTCACCACGATAATGGAGAAGCTTTCCAGCTTGGCCTGCAGCCGCAGTTGTTCGCCGGCGCGCTTGGTCAGGCTGGAGAGCATGTCGCGGTTTTGCTGCTCTACCGACAGATCCACCTGGGAGCGCACCAGCTGGGTGGTTCGGGCCAGCCGGCGGGACAGCTGCTCTATGCGCTGGCCGGCGGCGTGGCAGGTGCGGGTGGCCGGATCCAGCCGCCGGTCCATAAACTGCTCCACGGTCTGTCGGCCTTCTATGCGGGTTTCCCGCAGCTCGGCAATGCGCTTGTTCACCAAGGCAAAGTAGGCGTCTGCCGCCGAAAAACGGTTGGAGGTTTGCGCCGACAGGGCTTCCAGCCGCTCGGCCAGATCCATCAGCTGGTGCAGCAGTATGGACGGTTCTTCCGATGCCACCCGGGTGGAAAGTTCTACCAGCTCGTTTTCCAGCTGGTTGATCACCGGCACTACCTTGTTGGCCAGCGGCAGCGCCAGCAGGGCAATATGGCGATAGGTTTCTATTTCGTAAATGCGCTGCAGCAGTCGCCCGGCCTGGCGCAGTTGCAGACCCCGGTCTTCCACCAAAACCCGCACCAGGCCGCTGTCTTCCCGGGGGTAAAAGTCGGTCCAGATCTGGCCCACTTCCGACATCACCAGCGAGCTGTTGACCTGATGCTCACCAAAATGCTGTTCCAGCCAGGCGTGTTCGTCGGCACCGGGCTGATGGTCGCGAAACAGAATTTCGGCGCCGCACAAAAAGCTGCCCGGGGCCTTATCCAGCCAGGCGGCTGGCAGCTCGGGTAGTTCAAGCGTGTTCAGCGCGGTCAGGGTAAGGGTATAGAACTCGTGGTGGGCTTCAAAGCGCAGGGTCAGCTGGTTATTTCCGCCCTGCCAGAAGCGCGATTTGCCGGTGGTTTCCTGCAGTTGCAGCAGGCCGCTCAGCCGGGCCACGCTGGCCTTGATTTCGTCCAGCGGGGTATCGTCGTAGGTCACCGCGATATGGCGCATGGCCAGCGGGCCCTGCAATTCCTGAAACGGCCGGGCATGCACCTCGGCAATAATCTGCTCCCGCAACGGGTGACTGCGCATTGATACTCCTTTATGTGCTGTCAGTCGAGGGTGAGTAATTTAGCAGATTTTGTGACGGGGCTCGCGTTTTATTCCCCAGTCCCCGCTGTTTCAGCCAGCTCTCTGGGGTAGCCGCGGGCTTCAGCCAATTCAATGGCAGTGGCTTCTACTTCGGCGGCGGTGTGCTGCCGGCTCAGGGCCAGATCCGGGCTGAGCGGACCTGTGTGGTTCAGCCAGCCCAGTTCAGTGAGCCTGGCCACGATGCGATCGGCGGCGGTCAGCGCCGAGCTGGCCTTTACAATTTCCACCCGGGCGTAATGATGCCCTTCAAAGGAGACGTCGGCGGCGCGCAGTTTCGGATCGCTGCCCGGGATCTGCTGGGCGCCAAACAGCGGCTTGCCGGCGGGGATGGCGCGGGAAAAGTCCGGCAGCAGCCGGGCCAGGTGATCAATGGCGCGTTGCGTGCGGGCCTGGGTATCGTCCTGACTCCAGCCCAGCTCCAGTTGCTGGCGATATGGTTCCGGCAGGCGCGGCTGGGCGCTGCGTTCGCAACTGGCCACCAGGCCGTTTTTGAACAGGGTAATGGCATCTGTCATACCGTGCAGCTGAAACAGGCCGCCGGGGTAGGGGGTGAGCTGGGCCATGCCCTGAGGCGTGCCGCGCTCACCGTGAAAAATCACCTCGGGCCAGTGAGCGGCGCCGGGCCAGCGGGCCAGGTAGGCGGCCTTGTATTCCACCAGCCGTTCACGGCGATAGCCGGCCATGTCATCCACCAGGCCGGTGCGAAAGCCGCAGGCGTTTACCAGAAAGTCCACTTCATCCACGCTTTCTCCCCTGGGACCCACGCTTTGCACCAGCCAGCTGCATTCGCGCTGCTCCAGGTGCGTGGCGCGGGTGTTCAGGTGCAGATCACACAGGGGCGAGTCGCTCAGGCCAAGAGTGGCGGTGGCGGCCATGCGAAACAGGCTCCAGCCGTATTCCTGCACCAGAATAAGTGGAAACTTCAGCTGGCTGGCGTCCAGCTGGCGGGCCAGCGGGATCATCCAGTCGTCGTGACATTGGGCCCGGGCCGGCAGCGGCCGGCTGGCCAGGGCCTCGAATTCGTCGCGCTCATAACAGCGGTAATAGTCGTCCGGCTCGCCCAGCACCCGGTTGGCCGGATCTTCGTTTACCAGCAGTTGATATTCCCGTGTTACCTGGCGCAGCCGGGGCAGCAGGGCCTTTGGGTCGCCCGCATCGGTCACCGGCACCGCAATCACGGTAGGGCGGCGGTTAATGCTGTGGGGATAGGCCCGCACCGAGGCAATGGACTGGCGCAGCAGGGTCAGGCACTGCTGGTCGCTGATCTCCCGGTAGAGGTTGCCACCGGCATGCAGGTGGCAGATGGGGGGGCCGTTGACCAGACCGGTGCTGCTTTCCAGCAGCAGGGTATGTATGCCCATGTCGGTCAGGCGCAGCGCGACGGTGGCGCCGGCAATGCCGCCACCCAGAATGCCCACTCGCAGCGGGCGCTGGGCAAAAGCGGCGCAGGATGTTGTGTTCATTACGTCTCGGTCAGGATGATGATGTGGCGCCGGCGTGGCCGGCACCGTGTGCGTTAATCCCGTCCGTGGGAGTGCGCATCAGGCCTGATGCGCGGCAAATTCATTGAGCATGTCGCCCACCAGGGCCAGCCGGGCCTTGGCATCGGCACTGGGAATGGCAAAGCGCAGTTTGCTCGGGCCCTCCATTTTGTAGATGCGCGGCTGACTTTGCAACAGGCCCACCAGATAACCGGGGTCCACTCTGGCGTCCTGGCCAAAGCTGATGGTGCCCCCCTGAGGGCCGGCGTCGATCTTCTCGATGCCAAGGGTACTTGCCTTTGCCTTGAGGGCGGAGAGGGCAATCAGGTTCTTGCCCGGCTCCGGCAGCAGGCCAAAGCGGTCAATCAGCTCCACCTGCAGCTCGCGCAGGGCGGCATCGTCCTCGGCGGCGGCAATGCGCTTGTACATGGACAGGCGCATGTTCACATCGGGAATGTAGTCGTCCGGCAGCAGGGCGGGCAGGCGCAGTTCAATCTCGGTCTGGCTGCCCAGCAGCTGATCCAGTGCCGGCTCCTTGCCAGACTGCAGCGCCTTCACCGCCTGCTCCAGCATCTCCATATAGAGGCTGAAGCCAATGGCGGTGATCTGGCCGCTTTGCTCGTCGCCCAGCAGCTCGCCGGCGCCACGAATTTCCAGATCGTGGGTGGCCAGAGCAAAGCCGGCGCCCAGATCTTCCAGCGCGGCAATGGCTTCAAGCCGCTTTTTGGCATCCGTGGTCATGCGCTTGGGGTGGGGCGTGAGCAGATAGGCGTAGGCCTGATGATGGGAGCGGCCCACCCGGCCCCGCAGCTGGTGCAGCTGCGCCAGGCCCAGCTTGTCGGCCCTGTCCATGATGATGGTGTTGGCGGTGGGCACGTCGATGCCGGTTTCAATGATGGTGGAGCACAGCAGCACGTTAAAGCGCTGGTGGTAGAAGTCCGACATCACCTTTTCCAGCTCGCGCTCGCGCATCTGGCCGTGGGCGATGCCAATGCGGGCCTCGGGCACCAGGGTACGCAGGGCTTCCAGGCTGTTTTCTATGGTCTGCACCTCGTTGTGCAGGTAATAGACCTGACCGCCGCGCTTGAGCTCCCGCAAAATGGCCTCGCGCACCACGGTCGGATCCGACTCGCGCACAAAGGTCTTCACCGCCAGCCGCTTGGCCGGGGGAGTGGCGATAATGGAGAGATCCCGCATGCCGCCCATGGCCATGTTCAGGGTGCGGGGGATGGGGGTGGCGGTCAGGGTGAGAATGTCCACGTCGGCGCGCAGGGCCTTGATCTTGTCTTTCTGGCGCACGCCAAAGCGGTGTTCTTCGTCCACGATCAACAGGCCCAGATCCTTAAAGCGCACGTCCTGGCTCAGCAGCTTGTGGGTGCCGATCACAATATCGATGCTGCCGTCCGCCAGCCCTTCCAGGGCCTTGTCCTGCTCCTTGCCGGTCTTGAACCGGCTGATGAGCTCCACCTTCACCGGCCAGTTGGCAAAGCGGTCGCGGAAATTGTCGTAATGCTGTTGCGCCAGCAGGGTGGTGGGCACCAGCACCGCCACCTGCTTGCCGCCGTGCACCGCCACAAAGGCGGCGCGCATGGCCACTTCGGTCTTGCCAAAGCCCACGTCACCGCACACCAGCCGGTCCATTGCCTTGGCTTGAGTCATGTCGGTGAGCACGGCGTTGATGGCCTTGAGCTGATCGTCGGTTTCCTCAAAGGGAAAGGCGTCGCAGAACTGGCGGTAGGCGCTCTTGTCGTGGGTAATGGCCTGGCCCGGCTGGGCGGCCCGGCGGGCGTATACGTCCAGTAGCTCGGCGGCCACGTCGCGCACCTTTTCGGCGGCCTTGCGCTTGGCCCTGGCCCAGGCGTCGTTGCCCAGCCGGTTCAGGGTGGGCTCGTCGGCGCCGCTGTAGCGGCCCACCAGATGCAGGGCGGTCACCGGCACATAGAGCTTGTCGCCGCCGGCGTATTCCAGGGTCAGGTACTCCGACTTCATGCCGCCGGCGTTCAAGGTCTGCAGGCCCATGTAGCGGCCCACACCGTGATCCAGGTGCACCACCGGCTGGCCGATGGACAGCTCGGCCAGGTTGCGGATCAGGGTGTCGGGGCTGAGCGCCGCGGATTTTTCCCGCCGCCGGCGCTGGATCACCCGGCCGCCGAGCAGATCGCCCTCGCAGATCAGGGCAAATTCGTCACCCAGCACAAAGCCCTGGGCCAGCGGGCCCACCAGCAGGCCGACTTTGTCGCTGCCGGCGGCAAAGTCGTTCAGGCTGTTGACCGGTGTGGGCTGGAGGGGGGAGCCCGCCAGCAGCTCGGTCAGGGCCTCGCGCCGGCCGGCGCTTTCCACCGAGAACAGAATGCGGCCGGCAAAGGGCTGGCAAAAGGCCAGCAGCCGCGCCAGGGGCTCGGTTTTCTGGTGCTCTACTTCCAGCTCGGGCAGCACCCGCACCGGCGCATTAACGCGATCGCCCTTTTCCGGCACCGGCTCCTGGCTCAGCTGCAGCCGGGGCCAGCGGTTCAGCTGCTGCATCAGGGCATCGGGCTTTAAATACAGCTCGTCGGGGGCCAGCAGCGGCCGCAGCAGGTCGTGGCGGCGGTCTTCATAACGCTCGTTCACATCCCGCCAGAAGGCCTGGGCCGCCGGCTCAATATCGCCCACCGCCAGCACCAGCATGGTCTCGGGCAGGGCGTCGAACAGGGTCTGGGTCTGTTCAAAGAACAGCGGAAAATAATATTCAATGCCCGGTGGCAGCTGGCCCTGGCTCACTCTGTGGTAGAGCGACTCCGGCTCGTTGCGCAGGGCAAAGCGTTCCCGGTACTGGCCGCGAAACAGCTCGATGGCGGCGCCGTCGGTGGGAAACTCCCGGGCCGGCAGCAGCCGCACTTCCTTGACCTTGTCCTTTGAGCGCTGGGTGTCCGGGTCAAAGGGGCGCAGGGTGTCGATTTCGTCATCGAAAAAGTCGATGCGCACCGGATCGATGGCGCCCATGGGGAACAGATCCAGCAGCGCGCCCCGGGCGGCGAATTCGCCGTGCTCCAGCACCTGCTCCACCGCGCGGTAGCCGGCCTGCTCCAGGCGCTGGCGCAGGTGGTGCAGGTCGAGCCGGTCGCCCACCTTAAGCCACAGGCTGTTTCGCTCCAGCCAGTCTCGCGGCGGGGTGCGCAGCATCAGGGTGGTCACCGGCACAATCAGCAGGCCCCGGCTTAATTCAGGCAGGCCGTAAAGGGTTTCCAGCCGCTGGGAGATAATGTCCTGATGGGGCGAGAACTGATCAAAGGGCAGGGTTTCCCAGTCGGGCAGCAGCCGCACCGGCAGGGCGTCGTCGGCCAGCAGGTGTCGCACTTCCTGCTCCAGGCGCAGGGCAGTGGGGGTGTCGGGCACCACCAGCAGCACGCGCTGGGATTGCTGTTTGACCTGGCCGGCAATGGCCAGGGCCAGGCTGCTGCCAGTCAGGCCACCCAGGCTGGCTCTGGGTTTGGGAGTCGGGCTGGAAATCTCAATCATGAGCGCGGTGTGTTGTCCTGTTGGGCGCGCTGCTCGGCGCGCTTTGAGTTGTCTGGCTGGTCACAAGCCTTTATTATTCCGCAACTTGCGGGTGACGTAAAACCCTTTGAAAAACGGATGATTATGCCATGTTTCAACCCCTGACGCTGATGCTGGGCCTGCGCTATGCCGGAGCCCGGGGGCGGCGGAGCTTCGCTTCTTTTGTTTCCGGCTTTTCCACCATCGGCATTTTGCTGGGGGTGGCGGCGCTGATGCTGGTGTCATCGGTGATGAACGGCTTTGAACAGCAGCTGAAAAGCCACCTGCTGGGGGTGATCCCTCACGCTCTGGTCACCAATGACGACCGCCGCCTGAATGAGCCCGAATCGCAGGCCGCACGCTTTGCCGCCGTGCCCGAGGTGGTGGCCACCAGCCCCTTTATCAGCGCCGAGGCCATGGTACAGGGACCGGGCGGGCTTACCGGCGCCGAGCTGTATGGGGTGGACACTGCCAACCCGGCGGATCGCCTGCTGGCCTCGCTTGATGCGCAGACACTCGGGTATTTTCGCGATCTGCCCTACGGCCTGGTGCTGGGAGCGGGGCTGGCCCGGGAGCTGGGGGTGGGCCCCGGCGACAAGGTGCGGGTCACGGTGACCGAAGGCAGCCGCTTTACCCCCCTGGGCCGGGTGCCCAGCCAGCGGCTGTTTACCGTGGTGGGCACCTTTGCCACCGGTCAGGATGTGGACCGTCAGCTGGTGCTGGCCCGCATTGAAGACGCCGGCCGGCTGCTGCGCTACCGGCCCGATCAGGCCTCGGGGCTGCGGTTGTGGCTGAACGACCCCTTTGAGCTGGCGCAGTTGCCGGCGCTTGACGGCACGCTCAAATACGAAACCTGGCAGCACAGCCGGGGGGAGCTGTTTCAGGCGGTGGCCATGGAAAAACGGCTGATGAGCCTGATGCTGGCGCTGATCATTCTGGTGGCGGCCTTTAATATTCTTTCCGCCATGGTGATGGTGGTGACCGACAAGGAGGCCGAAATCGCCATGCTGCAGACTCTGGGGCTGAGCCGCGGCCGTGTGATGGCGGTGTTCATGATTCAGGGGGGCTTCAGCGGCGTGCTGGGCAGCCTGCTGGGCTTTGGCCTGGGGCTGCTGCTCACCCTCAATCTGGATGGGGTGCTCAATGCCCTTGGCATCAATTTTTATGCGTCTGCCGGCGGCAGTCAGCTGCCGGTGCTGCTGATCCCCGCTCAGCTTGTCACCATTTTGTTTTCCACTCTTGCCCTGTGCGTGCTGGCCAGCCTGTATCCGGCCTGGCGGGCGTCCCGGGTGCAACCTGCCGAGGCCCTGCGCTATGAGTAATCCCTTGTTGACGGTTGAGAACCTGACCAAAACCCACCGCGACGGCGAGCGTTCGGTCAGCATATTGCACGGGGTGAGCCTGACCCTGAACGCCGGCGAGAGTCTGGCGGTGGTGGGCAGCTCGGGCTCGGGCAAAAGCACCCTGCTGCACCTGCTGGGCAGCCTGGACACCCCCACCTCCGGCCGGGTGCTGGTGGAAGGGGAAGATCTGCACCGGCTGCCGGGGCGGGCCCAGGCCCGCTTTCGCAACCAGAAACTGGGCTTTGTGTACCAGTTTCATCACCTGCTGGGGGAGTTCAGCGCCCTGGAAAACGCCGCCATGCCACTGATGATTGCCGGTCGTCCGGTGGCTGAGGCCAAAGAGCGGGCACAAGCCCTGCTGGGCAAGGTGGGACTGTCGCACCGGCTCGATCACAGACCGGCCCAGCTCTCCGGCGGCGAGCGTCAGCGGGTGGCTATTGCCCGGGCGCTGGTGAACAACCCCCGGCTGGTGCTGGCGGACGAGCCCACCGGCAACCTGGACGCCCACAGCGCGGCGGACGTGTTTGAGCTGCTGGCGGAGCTGCAGCGTGAGCTGGGCACCGGCCTGGTGGTGGTGACCCACGATCTGGCCCTGGCCGGACGGCTGAATCGTCAGGCGCGGCTGGTGGACGGCCACCTGGAGGAGCAGTGATGTTTCGGCCCTTACCGCTTTACCTGGGCTGGCGTTTCAGCCGGGCCAGACGGCGCAACCGTTTTATTTCCTTTATCTCGGTGGCCTCCATTCTGGGCATTGCCATTGGCGTGAGCGCGCTTATCCTGGGGCTGTCGGCCATGAATGGCTTTCAGCGTGAGCTCGAAAACCGCATTTTGTCGGTGTTGCCCCACGGTCAGCTTTATGCCGCCAACGGTCCGGTGGCGGATTGGCAGAGCATGCAGGCGCAACTTGAAGCCGCCCCCGGGGTGGAAGCGGTGGCGCCCTTTGTGCCCCTGGAAGGCCTGCTCAGCAAGGGCTCTACCCTGAAGGCGGTGCAGTTGCAGGGGGTGGACCCCGAGCGGGAGATGCGTATTTCGGCGCTGGGGCCCTATCTTGACGGCGGCAATCTGGATGCGCTCAAACCCGGCGAGCGGGGCATTATTCTGGGCCAGGCCATTGCCGACAAGCTGGGGCTGACAGTCGGAGATTCGGTATCGCTGCTGTTGCCTTCCCCCGGTGAGCAGGGCTTTGGCTCGCCCCGCCGCCATGCCTTTACTCTGGTGGGGGTGTTGCGCCTTGGCGGCCAGCTCGACACCCTGCTGGGTTACACCCATATTCAGGACGCCCAGGCGCTGCGCGAGCTCGGTGACAGTGTTTTTGGCTTTCATTTAAAGGTGAACGAGGTGCTGCGTGCCGATCGCATCAGCTTTGATGCGGCCATGCCGCTGCCGGCGGCCTTTTACGTGACCAGCTGGATGAACAGCCAGGGCAATATCTACCGGGACATTCAGCTGGTGCGCACCCTGATGATAGTGGTGCTGCTGCTGGTGATGGCGGTGGCCAGCTTTAATATCGTCTCCACCCTGGTAATGGCGGTGAATGAGAAAAAGGGCGATATCGCCATTCTCAAGACCATGGGTGCCGGCCCCTGGCAGATCCGCGGCGCCTTTGTGGTGCAGGGCATGCTGAACGGCGTGGTGGGCGTACTGGCCGGTGGCCTGCTCGGCGCCCTGCTGGCCAACCGGCTGTCGGAGCTGGTGGCGGGCCTGGAGCAGCTCACCGGTCACCGCATGCTGAACCCGGAAGTGTATTTTATCGACTTTATTCCCACCGAGTTTCACTGGGCGGACCTCTGGCTGGTGACCGGCTCGGCCCTGGTGCTGATCTTTATCGCCACCCTCTATCCCGCCTGGCGCGCAGGGCGGCTGCTGCCAAGGCAACTTTTAGGTGAGGGGTGAGGAGTCAAGAGTGAGGGATGAGAGACCTCACACCTCACACCTCGCGCCGTGTGCGCCGGCGCCGCCAGGCGATCTGTACCTTCCAGCGCCAGCCCAGGCGGGTGAGTGCCCAGCCAAGGGCCGCCGAGAACAGGGCCAGCAGCAGGCAGCCGGTCAGCAGTGGCACGGCCACGGCCAGGGCTTCGTGCTCCAGTGAAAAGGTGTCGCTGAATTCCACTTCCGGGTGTCCCAGCAACAGCAGGCCCAGCCGGTAGGCAAAATAAAACATGGGCGCAATGGTGAGCGGGTTGTTGACCCACACCATGGCAATGGCCAGGGGAATATAGCCGCGCATCAGCAGCGCCAAGGCGATGGCCACCAAGGTGTGCATGGGCAGGGGCAGCCAGGCGGCAAAGAGGCCGGCGGCCACCGCCACCGCAGCGGAATGACGGTTACAAAACCAGTAGTCGGGGTCGAGCAGACGGTCACCAAAAATACGCAGCAGCCTGTGCTGTTTCAGCGTGTCCTGACTGGGCATTCTGCCCCGAACCCACTGGCGCAGCATCAGCGGCTCTGACGCCGGCGTTTCCATTGGCGCGACACCGACCAGCGCCAAAGGCCGTGAATAAACATATAGCCAACGGCCGAACTCACCAGTCCCAGCACCAGACTGCCCAGCAAAAAGGGCGGCCCGGCGGTGCTCATGGCGCCCGCCAGCCAGCTCAGGCTGACTTCAAAATGCTCGTAGTGAGGCGGCCGGTTGAGCAGAAAGGAGCCCAGCCGGTAGGCAAAATAGAACATGGGGGCCATGGTCAGCGGATTGGTCAGCCACACCAGCACCGCCGACAGCGGCAGGTTCACTCTGAACAGCATGGCGCCACCGGCGGCGGCCACCATCTGAAAGGGAATGGGCAACCAGGCACAGAACAGGCCTACTGCAAAGGCGCCGGCGGCTGAGTGACGGTTCAGGTGCCAGAGGTTGGTGTCGTGCAGCCGGTTGCCAAACAGGCTCAGGTATTTGTGGTTTCTGATGGTTCCGTGTTCGGGCATCAGGCGTTTCAGGATCTTTCTTGGCATCTGCTCCAGGTCCGCAATACTTACCGGATGGACAAGCGGCTGTTCTTCTTTTGTGCCGGGGTAACCAGTACCCTTTTCTGGCCCTGGTTACCGGCCAGGGATGTATGGTTACCGCTGGCCGTCATTGGTGTTTTCTGCTGGCGCACCCGGCCGGCGACAGCCGGCCTGTTGCTGGGATTTGTCTGGGTGTTATGCATCAGCCACTGGCAGCTGGCCTGGCTGCAATTACCGGGTGTGGGTGAGCGCAGTCAACTGATTACTGCCAGTGTAGTCGAGGTTCAGCCCCGGCAGGATGGCGCCAGCCGGCTGATTGTCGGCCTGTCACACCTTGATGGTCAAGCACTTTTACCAAAGCCCCGGGTCTTGCTCAGCTGGTACGGACGTGTTCCGGCACCTCAGCAGGGGGACTCTTTCAGCTCTGTTGCACACCTGTATCCGCCTCATGCCCTGGCCAACCCCGGCTCGTTTAACAGCGCCCGCTGGTTGCTGGGGCAGGGCATTACCGCCCGGGGCTATATGACCGGCACCCTTGCTCATGATCAGGCTTCCCCCGGTGTCAGGGCCCGCTTGCTGACCCGTTTTAACGAGGCGGCCGGGGAGCTTGAGGCCAGGCCCTGGCTGCGGGCGCTGGGGTTTGGCGAGCGTGACGAGCTGCAGCAGCATGACTGGACCATGCTGCGGGCACTGGGGGTGAGCCATTTGTTCGCCATTTCCGGCCTGCATATTGGCCTGGTGGCGGGACTGGGCTGGCTGGCAGGGCGGTTAACGGGTCATCACACTGCCGGACTGGTAATGGCCCTGGCGCTGGCTGCCGGCTATGCCTGGCTGGCCGGTTTTGGGGTAGCGACCCAGCGGGCGTTGCTGATGCTGGTGATGTTGCTGGGGTTACTCGCCTGGGGCCGGTACTGGAGCGGCCGGCGGATTTTGCTGCTGACCATGGCGCTGTTGCTGCTGTTCAATCCCTGGCTGGCACTCAATCTGGGCTTCTGGTTGTCGGTGCTGGCGGTGGCGGCCCTGATCTGGCTTTCCGGTGGCCGGGGGCGCAACCGTATGATGTGGCTTCAGGTGGGATTGGGTCTGTTGCTGATGCCCCCGGTCATGCTGTTGTTTGGCGGCGTAAGCTGGTTGTCGGTGCCAGTCAATCTGGTGCTGATCCCGCTGTTTTCAGTGCTGCTGATCCCGCTCTTGCTGCTGGCATGCGGCCTGTTACTGTTTGGTCCGGTCGTGGCAGCTCCGGTATTCTGGTTGCTGGACAGGATATTTACGCCATTGATGAACGGGCTGCACTGGCTGGCCGAGACATTTTCACCCTGGGCCGAGCTGTCGGTGATGACTCAGGGGCTGATGATGTTGCTGATGCTGTTGCCCGTTTTGCCGATGTTGCCCTGTGCCCGCTGGCTGGGACTGCCCATTCTGTTGCTGGGCGCATTATTGCTCTGGCCCGGCCCGGTCTGGCAGATCCGGGTGCTGGATGTAGGGCAGGGGCTGTCGGTGCTGGTGACCCAGGGCAAGCGGGCGCTGCTCTATGACACCGGCAACCGCTTTCCGTCGGGCTTTAATATGGCGGATGGGGTGATTTTGCCGCTGCTGGCGAAGTTGGGTATCAATAAGCTGGATTATCTGGTGATCAGCCACGACGACAGCGATCACAGTGCCAACCGCGATTATCTGGCCATGCGAGTGCCGGTACAATATCGCTGGGGAGCCTGGCCCAGGGGCATGCCCTGCCGGGCCGGCCAGCGGCGGCAATGGGAAAGGCTGACACTGCAAATGTTGTGGCCGGTCACCCTCACCGGACACAGCAACAATGACTCCTGCGTGCTGCGTATCACCGACGGCCGGCTATCCGTGCTGCTCACCGGCGATATCGAAAAACCGGCCGAGCAGGCGTTGCTGGCGCGCAACGCGCTGCTTCGGGCCCAGCTGTTGCTGAGCCCTCATCACGGCAGTCGCAGCTCGTCAAGCGACGCATTTATCGCTGCGGTGTCGCCAGCCAGAGTGGTGCACACCGCCGGCTTTGCCAACCGCTGGGATTTTCCCGCTGCCGAGGTGGTGGCCCGTTATCAACAGGCGGGTGTCACCCAGCTGATCACCGGTGAACAGGGCATGATCCACCTGGTTTCCGGTGATGGGCACTGGCGCCGGCAGGGCCATGGCCGGCCCGGCCCCTGGTATAACCGGCTGGCCGCCTGGCGTGAAACTGGCGGGACTTCGGCGAAGCCGTTAGAATAGCGCCTCGTTTTTTACGGCAGAGACCTTATGTCCCAAGACGCACACTCCTCATCCTGGCCGGTGCTAAAGCGCCTGCTGGCCTATGTAAAGGAGCGCAAGCTCGGCCTGGTGGCCGCCATTATCGGCATGGCCGGCTACGCCGCCGTTGACACCACCTTTGTGTATTCCATCAAGCCGCTGATTGACGAGGGCCTGACCGGTGACAATCCAGCGGTACTCAAGTGGATGCCATTTTTCGTGATTGGTATCGTGTTCCTGCGGGGCCTTTGCACCTTTTTGTCGGGTTACTGCATGGCCTGGGTGGGCAACCATGTGGTGATGTCGCTGCAGCAGCAGGTGTTCGACAAGCTGATGGCCATGCCGGTGGCGTTTTTCGACAAGCACAATACCGGCAACCTGCTGTCCAAGGTGACCTACGACGCCTCTCAGGTGTCGTCGGCGGCCAGCTCTACGCTGGTGACCCTGGTGCGGGAAGGCGCCACCGTTATCGGCCTGCTGGGTCTGATGTTCTATCACTCCTGGCAACTGTCGCTGATCTTTTTTGTGGTCGGCCCTGTGGTGGGGGTGATGATCGCGGTGATCAGCCGCCGTTTCCGTCGCATCAGCAAGGGCATGCAGGCGGCCATGGGCAACATTACCAGCAGCACCGAGCAGATGCTCAAGGGCCACAAGGAAGTGCTGATGTTCAACGGCCAGCGAGTGGAAAGCGGCCGTTTCTTCAAGGTGAGCAACAAGGTTCGCCAGCAGAATATGAAAATGGTGGCCGCCGACGCCATCGGCACGCCGCTGGTGCAGGTGATTGCGTCTACCGCCCTGGCCATTCTGCTCTATGTGGCCAGCTTCGACGACATGCAGGAGCAACTGACGCCGGGCACCTTTACCGTGATCGTCACCTCCATGATGATGCTGATGCGCCCGCTCAAGAGCCTGACCCAGATCAACGGCCCCTATCAGCGCGGCATTGCCGCCTGTCAGAGCCTGTTTGAGCTGCTCGACAGCGAGGCCGAGCCCGATAACGGCACCCAGCCCCTGGAGCGCGCCAAGGGGCACATTGAATTTGATCGGGTGACCTTCCGTTACCCCACCAAGGAGGCGCCGGCGCTGAAGGAGGTGAGCTTTACCCTGGAGCCGGGCAAGACCATTGCCCTGGTGGGGCGCTCGGGCTCGGGCAAGAGCACCATCGCCAGCCTGCTGACCCGTTTCTACGACATCGACGAGGGCGAAATTCGTCTCGACGGTGTCAATATTCAGCATTACCGGCTGAGCGATTTGCGCCGCCAGTTTGCCTTGGTGTCCCAGCATGTGCATCTGTTTAACGACACCATCGCCAACAACATCGCCTATGCCGCTCAGGGTCAGTACAGCCGTGAGCAGATCGAGGCGGCGGCAAAGCTGGCCTACGCCGACGAATTTATCAGCAAGCTGGAGCAGGGCTATGACACAGTAATCGGTGAGAACGGCGCCAGCCTCTCTGGCGGTCAGCGTCAGCGCATCGCCATTGCCCGGGCGCTGCTGCGCAATGCGCCCTTGCTGATCCTGGATGAAGCCACCTCGGCACTGGATACCGAGTCGGAGCGCCATATTCAGGCGGCACTCGACGAGCTGCGCAAGGACAGAACCGCCCTGGTGATCGCCCACCGCTTGTCCACCATCGAAAACGCCGACGAGATCCTGGTGATCGACGAGGGTCGCATTGTGGAGCGGGGCAATCACAGTGAACTGATGGCGCATCATGGCGCCTATGCCCAGCTCAGGGCCATTCAGTTCGGCGAGCACTGATGCAGGCCTGGTACCGGAATGCCCCCTGGTTGTGGCTGTTGTGGCCGCTCAGTCTGTTGTTCAGGCTGATAAGCGGCCTGCGCCGGCGACTGTTCAAGCTCGGGGTCAAACAGAGTTACCGGGCACCGGTGCCGGTGGTGGTGGTGGGCAACCTCACCGTAGGCGGTAACGGCAAGACCCCCGTGGTGGTCTGGCTGGTGAACTGGCTGCGGAAGCAGGGCTATCACCCCGGGGTGATCAGCCGGGGTTATGGCGGCAACAGCGAGCACTATCCGCTGGTGCTGAATGCCAATACCACAGCCGCCCAGGCCGGCGACGAACCGGTACTGATTTACAAGCGTACCGGCTGCCCGGTGGTGGTGGGGCCGAAGCGGGCCGAGGCCGCCGAAAAACTGGCTGCGCTTGGCGCCGATATCATCATCAGTGACGACGGTCTGCAGCACTATGCGCTTGAACGCGACATTGAGCTGGTGGTGGTAGACGGCAAACGCCGCTTTGGCAATGACCGCTTGTTACCCATGGGACCACTGCGGGAAGGAAGATGGCGCCTGGCCAGCGTGGATGCGGTGATCAACAATGGCGGCCCCTGTGCGCCCGGTGAATATTTAATGACCCTGACCCCCGGCGAGCTGCAGCCGGTGAACACTGCAGGCAAGCCGCCGGTGCCGGGAGCGCGGGTGCACGCCATGGCCGGTATTGGCCATCCGCCCCGCTTTTTTACTACCCTGACCGAGCAGGGCTTTATACTGGACAAACAACTGGCGTTGGCCGATCACAAGGCGGTCCTGCCGGCGCAGCTGGCGGGGCTTGCCGATGCGCCCTTGCTGATGACCGAAAAGGACGCCGTCAAATGGCCGGGAGGGCATGAGAACGGCTGGTATCTGCCGGTCAACGCCTGTCTGCCACCCGAATTTGAAGATCTGTTGCTTAACCGACTGAAGGAGCTGAATCATGGCGATTGACGCCAAGCTGGTGGAAATCATTGCCTGCCCGGTATGCAAGGGCAAGCTGCAACTGGACCGGGAGCATAACGAGCTGGTGTGCCGGTTTGATCGTCTGGCTTATCCGATCACCGAAAATATTCCGGTGCTGCTGGAAAGCCGGGCCCGCAAACTGGATCTGGACGAGCTGCCGGGATGAGTTTCATTGTTGTCATTCCCGCCCGCATGAGCTCCACCCGTTTGCCGGGCAAGCCCCTGGCGGATATTCATGGCAAACCCATGATTCAGTGGGTGGCGGAGCAGGCGCTGAAAAGCGGGGCGCACAGAGTGGTGGTGGCCACCGACGACGAGCGCATCAAGAATGCCCTGGCCGGTTGTAACGTGGAAGTGTGTCTTACCGGCAGTCATCACGAGTCCGGTACCGAGCGGCTGGCGGAGGTGGTGGAGCGGCTGGCTCTGGCCCCCGACGATATCGTGGTTAACGTACAGGGCGACGAGCCCCTGTTGCCGCCGGTGCTGGTGGATCAGGTGGCGGAGCTGCTGGCGGCCAGCACAGCGCCCATGGCGACCCTGGGAACGCCGCTGCTGGATGCGCACGAGCTGACCGATCCCAATGTGGTCAAGGTGGTGCACAGCCTGCACGGCCAGGCGCTGTATTTCAGCCGGGCGGCCATTCCCTTTGACCGGGACGGCATGGATGCGGATCAGCCCTGCCTTGAACACTGTCTGCGTCATATCGGCATCTATGCTTACCGGGCGGGCTTTATTCGCCGCTATGTGGCCTTGCCCGCCGGCCCGCTGGAGCGGCTGGAAAAACTGGAGCAGCTGCGGGTGCTGTGGCACGGCGAAAGCATTGCGCTTGGGGTGGCCCGGCAGGTACCCCCGGCGGGAGTGGATACGCCGGCAGATCTGGAGGCGGTGTGCAGGCATCTGGCTTGACGCTGAGCCGGCTATCTTGCTTCGCTGACTAAATTAACTGCAAAAAAAAAGTGAAACGGGTACATTGCCCGCTAAACGGGGTGGCGCTGCCGCCCGCAACGGAAATGTTTGAGGAAAAGTATGATTACCCTGGGTGAATACATCGTAAAGACACAGTCCGAACACCCCAGCGCCACCGGTGAGCTGACCTCGCTGCTGTCGTCCATTCGTCGCGCCGCCAAGATCGTCAACCGCGAGATCAACCGGGCCGGTCTGGTCACCGACATTATCGGTGGCAGCAACGGCAGCGAAAACGTGCAGGGGGAAGTGCAGCAGAAGCTGGATGTGTTCGCCAACGACAAGTTCAAGGCGGCCCTGGAAGCCCGTGGCGAGGTGTGCGGCATTGCCTCGGAAGAAGAAGACTACTTCGTCTGTTTCGACAGCGCCAAGCGCAGCGATGCCAAGTACGTGGTGCTGATGGATCCCCTGGACGGCTCCTCCAATATCGACGTGAACGTGTCTGTGGGCACCATCTTCTCCATCTACCGCCGTATCAGCGAGCCGGGCACGCCCGTGGTGATGGAAGACTTTCTGCAGCCGGGTGTGAATCAGGTGGCCGCCGGCTACGTGGTGTATGGCTCGTCCACCATGCTGGTATACACCACCGGCAACGGTGTGCACGGCTTTACCTACGATCCGTCACTCGGCTCCTTCTGTCTGTCTCATGAAAACATTCGTATTCCCGAAGAGGGCAGAATCTACTCCATCAACGAGGGTAACTACATCAAGTTCCCCGAGGGGGTGAAAAAGTACCTCAAGTACTGCCAGGAGCAGGACGAGGCCACCAAGCGCCCTTACACTTCCCGTTATATCGGCTCTCTGGTGTCCGACTTTCACCGCAACATGCTCAAGGGTGGTATCTACATTTACCCGTCCGGCACCAATGCGCCCAACGGCAAGCTGCGTCTGCTGTATGAGTGCAACCCGCTGGCATTCCTGGCCGAGCAGGCCGGTGGCAGGGCCAGTGACGGTTACCAGCGTATCATGGAAATCAAGCCCACCGAGCTGCACCAGCGCACGCCCTACTTCGTGGGCTCCACCGCCATGGTGGAAAAGGCGGAGAGCCTGATGGCCGAGTTCTCCAAACCCGCTGGGGAATAAAGGCAAGGGCAAAACATTTACTCAACGTCCCACTGAGCTGTAGGCGCCGCTTTAGCCGGCGCAAATCAACCTGCGGCTCAGAATTAACGCCCTGCTGCGCAGGCCCTGCCAACTAAAGTGGCAGCTACAACAGACACAAAAAAGGCCGGCATATGCCGGCCTTTTTGCAGGGTAAAGCGCAACTTACTTGTCGGCTACCTGGCTCTTGAACTCGCGCTCGGGCGCACCGGTGTACAGCTGGCGCGGACGGCCGATCTTCTGCTTGGGATCGGACATCATTTCGTTCCAGTGTGACATCCAGCCCACGGTACGGGCCAGGGCGAAGATCACGGTAAACATGCTGGTGGGAATGCCGATGGCCTTCAGAATGATACCGGAGTAGAAGTCCACGTTCGGGTACAGCTTGCGTTCCACGAAGTATTCATCGGACAGCGCGATGCGCTCCAGCTCCATGGCCACGTCCAGCAGCGGATCTTCAATCTTGAGATCGTCCAGCACTTCATGGCAGGTTTCACGCATCACCTTGGCGCGGGGGTCGAAGTTCTTGTATACCCGGTGACCAAAGCCCATCAGACGGAAGGGGTCGTCCTTGTCCTTGGCGCGCTCGATAAACTCGGGGATACGATCCACAGAGCCGATTTCTTCCAGCATGCGCAGACAGGCCTCGTTGGCACCGCCGTGAGCCGGTCCCCACAGGGATGCAATGCCCGCAGCGATACAGGCGAACGGGTTGGCGCCGCTGGAGCCGGACAGGCGTACGGTGGAGGTGGAGGCGTTCTGCTCGTGATCCGCATGCAGGGTAAAGATGCGGTCCATGGCTTTTTCCACCACCGGATTCACCCGGTAGTCTTCACAGGGCACGGCAAACATCATCTGCAGGAAGTTGCCGGCGTAGCTCAGTTCGTTGCGCGGATACACAAACGGCTGACCCACGGAATATTTATAGGCCATGGCGGCAATGGTCGGCATCTTGGCGATCAGGCGCTGGGCGGCCAGCTCGCGGTGTACCGGATCATTGATGTCCATGGGATCGTGGTAGAAGGCCGACAGGCCGGCGATCACACCACACACGATGGACATGGGGTGAGCGTCACGGCGGTAGCCCTTGAAGAAGGAGGACAGCTGCTCGTGCACCATGGTGTGGCGCATGATATCACGGCTGAACTTCTCATACTGCTTGGCGGTAGGGGCATCGCCATAGAGCAGCAGGTAGCATACTTCCAGGTAGCTGGCGTCCTGAGCCAGTTGCTCGATGGGATAGCCGCGATGCAGCAGAATACCCTGATCACCGTCGATGTAGGTGATTTCGGACTGACAGGAAGCGGTCGCCAGAAAGCCGGGGTCGTAGGTGAAGTAGCCGTGTGAGCCGAGAGAACTGATATCGATCACATCATAGCCAGCGGTGCCGGAGGCAATCGGAAGCTCAACGGGTTCCTTGCCGGGCAGATGCAGAGTGGCCTTTTGGTCAGCCATAGCACGTCTCCTTTGCTTTTTATAATAGGTCCATGAGTAAGAGCATTTTTACACAGAACGACTGAATTTTTAATCATTTCTGCTTCTCATGGTGCCGGCATATTGAAAACAAAGCAGGGGGTAATGTCAATTTTCCTCGACAGGCGCAACAGGCCGTTAACCCCGTTGTGCGATCGGCTTTACAGAATTCGCAATTGATTCAGGCGCTTCGTTGTATTTGTTGATTCCCTCCTTATACTGGTTTTCCGAGGGTATAGGACGCAGTTGTGGCCATGCCGCAGTCGTACTGCCAGCGCTGTTTCAGCCTCTGGGCAAAAGCAGTCACAGCAGCTTGTTCTCGGTCATGACCTCAGTCCATATATCCGGGTAATGTCTGTCAAAACAATAACTAACGTGCTCAATCGAGCTAGTGGGCAAGACTGTGACTAAAAAACAGAGACCTGTAAACCTCGACCTACGGACTATTCGCCAGCCCGTCGCCGCCATCTCTTCCATTCTGCACCGGGTATCCGGCGTGATCACCCTGTTTGCGCTGGCCATCCTGTTATGGCTACTCAGTGAATCCCTCTCCTCCGAGCAGGGCTTCAATGCAGTGGTGGAAATTATGGACGGCTTCTTTGTCGGCTTCATCCTCTGGGGTGTGCTGACCGCACTGGCCTATCACATTGTAGGCGGCATTCGCCACCTTATCATGGATCTGGGCTATTGCGAGGAGCTTGAATCGGGCGCACTGAGTGCCAAGGTGGTATTTGGTGTGACTATCGTTCTGTCACTGCTGGCGGGGGTTCTGGTATGGTAACCAATTCTGCATCCTTTGGTCGCAGCGGTGTGCACGACTTTCTGCTGCTGCGTGCGACTGCTGTCATTCTGACCCTGTACACCCTGTATCTGGTCGGCTTTATCGCGTTTAACGACATCACTTACGCCAGCTGGACCGGCTTTTTTGAAGGCACCTTTACCCGGGTGTTTACGCTGCTGGCTCTGTTCAGCGTGCTGATGCACGGCTGGATTGGCGCCTGGCAGGTGCTGTCCGATTACGTCAAACCGGCGTTGTGGCGGGGCATCGCCCAGTTCGCCGTGGTGGTATTGCTGCTGTCCTATCTGCTGACCGGTATCGTTGTTTTGTGGGGTGTATAAGGTGACTATTGCTATTCGAGAATTCGACGCCGTGGTAATCGGCGCCGGCGGTGCCGGTATGCGCGCCGCCCTTCAGATTGCTGAATCGGGCAAGAGCTGTGCGCTGTTGTCCAAGGTATTTCCGACCCGTTCTCATACCGTGTCCGCTCAGGGCGGCATCACGGTGGCGCTGGGCAATGCCCACGATGACAACTGGGAATGGCACATGTACGACACCGTCAAGGGCTCCGACTATATCGGTGACCAGGACGCCATCGAGTTTATGTGCCAGACCGGCCCCGAGGCCATCCTCGAGCTGGAAAAAATGGGCCTGCCGTTCTCCCGTTTCGATAACGGCAAGGTGTATCAGCGTCCCTTTGGCGGTCAGTCCAAGGCCTTTGGTGGCGAGCAGGCGGCCCGTACTGCCGCCGCCTCTGACCGTACCGGCCATGCGCTGCTGCACACCCTGTACCAGCAGAACGTTAAACACAAAACCACCGTGTTCTCAGAGTGGTATGCGCTGGATCTGGTGAAAAACCAGGATGGTGACGTGGTGGGCTGTACCGCCATCGACATCGAAACCGGCGAAGTGGTCTACTTCAAGTCCAAGGCCACCATTCTGGCTACCGGCGGCGCCGGTCGTATCTTCCAGTCCACCACCAACGCCCACATCAACACCGGTGACGGTGTCGGCATGGCGCTGCGCGCCGGCGTACCGGTGCAGGACATGGAAATGTGGCAGTTCCACCCCACCGGTATCGCCGGTGCCGGCGTGCTGGTGACCGAAGGTTGCCGGGGCGAGGGCGGTTATCTGCTGAACAAGGACGGCGAGCGCTTTATGGAGCGTTATGCCCCCAACGCCAAGGACCTGGCCGGCCGTGACGTGGTGGCCCGCTCCATGATGATCGAGATCCGTGAAGGCCGCGGCTGCGATGGCCCCTGGGGTCCGCACATCAAGCTGAAGCTGGATCACCTGGGCAAGGACGTACTGGAAAGCCGTCTGCCCGGTATCTGCGAGCTGTCCCGTACCTTTGCTCATGTGGATCCGGTGAAAGAGCCGATTCCGGTGATTCCTACCTGTCACTACATGATGGGCGGCATTCCCACTAACGTACACGGCCAGGCCCTGAAGCAGGACGCCAACGGCAACGACGTACCGGTGAAAGGCCTGTTCGCGGTGGGCGAGATCGCCTGCGTATCGGTGCACGGCGCCAACCGTCTGGGCGGCAACTCGCTGCTGGATCTGGTGGTGTTTGGTCGTGCCGTGGGCCGTCACCTGACCGAGGCCCTGAACGAGCTGGGCGACAGCCGCGCGGCGTCCGAGTCGGATCTGGAGGCCTCCCTGACCCGCTATAACCGCTGGGAAAACACCCGCAGCGGCGAAGACCCGGTGCAGATCAGAAAGGATCTGCAGCAGTGCATGCAGAACAACTTCTCGGTATTCCGGGAAGGTGACGCCATGGCGTCCGGTCTGGCTGAACTGAAGGAAATTCGCGAGCGTCTGAAGTCTGCCCGCCTGGATGACACCAGCCGAGACTTCAACACCCAGCGTATCGAATGTCTGGAACTGGACAACCTGATGGAAACCGCCTACGCCACCGCAGTGGCCGCGAACTTCCGTACCGAGTCCCGTGGTGCTCATTCCCGTTTCGACTATCCGGACCGGGACGACGAGAACTGGCTGTGCCACTCGCTGTACAGCCCCGAGACCGAGTCCATGACCCGACGTTCCGTGAATATGTCACCGGTTACCCGTGACGCATTCCCGCCCAAAGCACGTACCTACTAAGGGGAGGCGATAATGCAAATTACCATTTCCGTCTATCGCTACAATCCGGAAACCGATGCCAAGCCCTATATGAAGGACTACCGGCTCGAGGTGGCCGAAGGTTCCGACATGATGGTGCTCGACGCGCTGATTCAGCTGAAAGAGCAGGAGCCCAGCCTGGCGTTCCGTCGCTCCTGCCGCGAAGGCGTGTGCGGCTCCGACGGCCTGAACATGAACGGCAAGAACGGCCTGGCCTGTATCACTCCGCTGTCCGATCTGCTGGGCAAGGACAACAAGGTTGTCATTCGCCCGCTGCCGGGCCTGCCGGTGGTGCGCGATCTGGTGGTGGACATGACCCAGTTCTACACCCAGTGGGAGAAGGTCAAGCCCTTCCTGATTGCCGAAGACAAACAGCCGCCGGCGCGGGAGCGTCTGCAGTCACCGGAAGAACGGGAAAAACTGGATGGCCTGTATGAGTGCATTCTGTGCGCCTGCTGCTCCACTTCCTGCCCGTCCTTCTGGTGGAACCCGGACAAGTTTATCGGCCCGGCCGGTCTGCTGGCAGCCTACCGCTGGCTGATCGACAGCCGTGACACCGCCACCGATGAGCGCTTGTCCAACCTGGATGACGCCTTCAGCGTGTTCCGCTGCCACGGCATCATGAACTGCGTGAACGTGTGTCCCAAGGGCCTGAACCCCACCAAGGCCATTGGCAACATCAAGTCCATGCTGCTGAAACGGGCAGTATAAACGTCCCGAATAAAAAAGTTGCCGCCCGCAAGGGCGGCATTGACTCGACGACCAGAACGACAGTAGCCCTGTCGCGAAGTGACAAAGGGATAAAGATGCACAACGGCGTAATGCAAGCCTGGCTGGATTCTTCTCACCTGGCCGGTGCCAATGCGACCTATGTAGAAGACCTTTATGAGGCCTACCTGGCCGATCCCGACTCCGTTCCCGAGGAATGGCGCGCCGTGTTCGACGGACTGCCATCCGCCGAAGCGCCGGTGCAGGATCAGCCTCATTCACAAGTGAGAGATTATTTCCGCCGCCTCGCCAAAGACACTTCCCGCTATGCCACCCCGGTCAGTGATCCCCACACTGACGCCAAGCAGGTCAAGGTACTGCAGCTGATTAACGCCTATCGTTTTCGTGGCCATCAGAATGCCAACCTGGACCCGCTGGATCTGTGGAACCGCGAGCCGGTGGCCGAGCTGGACCCGGCTTTTCACAACCTGACCGGTGCCGATCTTGAAGCCACCTTCAACGTGGGCTCCTATGCCATCGGCAGCGAGACCATGAAGCTGAAGGATCTGGTGTCGGCGCTGAAAAAAACCTACTGCGGCTCAGTGGGTGCGGAATACATGCACATCACCAGCACTCGGGAAAAACGCTGGATCCAGAGCCAGCTTGAGCCGGTGGTGGGTGCGCCCAAATACACCGACGAAGACAAGCAGCGCTTCCTCGACAGCCTGACCGCCGCCGAGGGTCTGGAGAAATACTTGGGCGCCAAGTTCCCGGGTGCCAAGCGTTTCTCCCTGGAAGGGGGCGATGCCCTGATCCCCATGACCAAGGAGCTCATTCGCCGGTTTGGTGAAAAGGGTGGTCGTGAAGTGGTGATCGGCATGGCTCACCGGGGTCGTCTGAACATGCTGGTCAATGTGCTGGGCAAGCGCCCGCAAGACCTGTTCGACGCCTTTGCCGGCAAGTACGACACCCAAAGCTCCGGTGACGTGAAATACCACATGGGCTTCAGCTCCGACTTCGACACCCCGGGCGGCCCGGTACACCTGGCGCTGGCGTTCAACCCGTCACACCTGGAAATCGTCAACCCGGTAGTTATCGGCTCGGTACGCGCCCGTATGGACCGCCTCGACAACCCCGATGGCCGTCAGGTACTGCCGGTGACCATTCACGGTGACTCGGCCTTTGCCGGTCAGGGCGTGGTAGCAGAAACCTTTAACATGTCGCTGACCCGTGGCTACGGGGTGGGCGGTACCGTGCGCATCGTGATCAACAACCAGGTGGGCTTTACCACCTCGAACCCGCGCGATACCCGCTCTACCGAGTACTGTACCGACATCGCCAAGATGGTGCAGGCGCCCATCTTCCATGTGAACGCCGACGATCCGGAAGCCGTGGTGCAGGTGACTCAGCTGGCGCTGGACTTCCGTAACGAGTTTGGCCGCGATGTGGTCATCGATCTGGTGTGCTACCGCCGTCACGGCCACAACGAGGCCGACGAGCCGAGCGCCACTCAGCCGCTGATGTACCAGAAGATCAAAAAGCACCCCACACCGCGCAAGATCTATGCCGATCGCCTGATTGAAAACGGTACCGTTTCGGCAGAGCAGGTCACCACCATGATCAACGAATACCGGGATGCGCTGGATCACGGTGAATGTGTGGTCAAGGAATGGCGGCCGATGCAGAAGCATTCGGTGGACTGGTCACCCTATCTGGGCCACGAGTGGGACATGGCCTATGACTCCACCTATGACCTCGACAAGCTCAAGGATCTGGGCGATCGCCTGACCCGTTATCCGGAAACCCATACCCTGCAGCGCCAGGTGGCCAAGATTTACGCCGACCGCAAGCTGATGGCTCAGGGCGAAAAGCTGGTGGACTGGGGCTTTGCCGAGACACTGGCCTACGCCACCCTGTGTGACAACGGTTACGAAGTGCGTCTCACCGGCCAGGACTCGGGTCGTGGCACCTTCTTCCACCGTCATGCGGTGCTGCACAACCAGAACGATGCCAGCATTTACACCCCGCTGTGCTATCTGTCGGAAGATCAGGGGCAGTTCCAGGTGTATGACTCGGTGCTGAGCGAAGAGGCGGTCATGGCCTTTGAATACGGCTATGCCACCGCCGAGCCCGTGGGCCTGACCATCTGGGAAGCCCAGTTCGGTGACTTCGCCAACGGTGCCCAGGTGGTGATCGACCAGTTCCTCAGCTCCGGTGAACAGAAGTGGGGCCGCATGTGCGGACTGACCCTGCTGCTGCCTCATGGTTACGAAGGTCAGGGCCCCGAGCACTCCAGTGCCCGTCTTGAGCGTTATCTGCAACTGTGCGCCGAGCACAATATGCAGGTGTGTGTGCCCACCACCCCGGCTCAGGTGTTCCACATGCTGCGCCGCCAGGTGCTGCGCCCCATGCGCCGGCCGCTGGTGGTAATGACGCCCAAGTCGCTGCTGCGTCATCCGCTGGCCGTTTCCGAGCTGGAAACTTTGGCCCAGGGCACATTCCAGAACGCCATTGGCGAAATAGATGATCTGGATCCCAAAGGCGTCAAGCGTGTGATTCTTTGTGCCGGCAAGGTGTATTACGATCTGCTGGAAGCGCGTCGCAAGAACGAACAGACCGATGTGGCGATCATTCGGATTGAGCAGCTGTATCCCTTCCCGCAGGAAGAAGTGGCCGCGATTCTGGCTGACTACCAGCACGTGACCGATTTCGTCTGGTGTCAGGAAGAGCCGCAAAACCAGGGCGCCTGGTATTGCAGCCAGCACCATTTCCGGGCCGCGATTCCGGAGGGTGCCAAACTGAGCTACGCCGGCCGTGAAGCCTCGGCGTCTCCGGCGGTGGGTTACACCTCTGTTCATTTACAACAACAAAAAGCGTTGGTGGAAGATGCACTGACGCCTAAAGCTTAATGCACTAAGGACATATTGATGAGCATCGAAATCAAGGTTCCCGACCTCCCAGAATCCGTTGCTGACGCCACCATCGCCACCTGGCACAAGCAACCCGGCGACAGTGTAGAGCGCGACGAAGTGATCGTCGATATCGAAACCGACAAGGTGGTACTGGAAGTGCCGGCCCCCGAGGCCGGTGTGCTGGAAGCCATTATGGAAGACGCCGGCGCCACCGTGCTGGGCCAGCAGGTGATCGGCAAGCTCAAGCAGGGCGCCAAGGCCGGTGAAGAAACCAGGGAAAAGCCCGCCACCAATGGTGAAGCCAAGGCCGAGGCCAAGAGCGATGCCGGTGACGGCGACGATCTGAGCCCGGCGGTGCGCCGTCTGGTGGCCGAGCACAACATCGACGTGAGCAAGCTGTCCGGCTCCGGCAAGGGCGGCCGTATCACCAAGGAAGATGTGGAAGCCTTTATCAAGGACGGCGGCAAGGCCAAAACCGCTGACAAGCCGGTAGCGGCCAAGGCGGAAGCACCGCTGGTGTCGCCGGGTGAGCGCGATCAGAAGCGGGTGCCCATGACTCGCCTGCGCAAGCGGGTGGCCGAGCGTCTGCTGGAAGCCAAGAACACCACCGCCATGCTGACCACCTTCAACGAGGTCAACATGAAGCCGATCATGGAGCTGCGCAAGCAGTACCAGGACATCTTCGAGAAGCGCCACGGCATTCGTCTGGGCTTTATGTCCTTCTATGTGAAGGCCGTGGTCGAGTCGCTCAAGCGCTTCCCGGAAGTGAACGCGTCCATCGATGGCGACGATATCGTTTACCACAACTACTTTGATGTCAGCATCGCCGTGTCCACCCCCCGTGGTCTGGTGACCCCGGTTCTGCGCGACTGCGATCGCCTGAGCCTGGCCGACATCGAGAAGGGCATCAAGGAGCTGGCCATCAAGGGCCGTGACGGCAAGCTGACCGTGGACGAGCTGTCCGGCGGCAACTTCACCATCACCAACGGTGGTGTGTTCGGATCCCTGATGTCTACCCCCATCATCAACCCGCCGCAGAGCGCCATTCTGGGTATGCACAAAATCCAGGATCGCCCCATGGCGGTGGACGGCAAGGTGGAAATTTTGCCGATGATGTATCTGGCGCTGTCTTACGATCATCGCCTGATCGACGGCCGCGAGTCGGTCAGCTTCCTGGTGTCCATCAAGGAGCTGCTGGAAGATCCGACCCGTCTGCTGCTGGACGTATAAGCCAACAATAACAAGAGGGCGGGCCTGTCCCGCCCCATGCCCTGAACCCAACACAACAACGGAAACACAACATGAATTTGCATGAATATCAGGCAAAACAGCTGTTCGCCGAATACGGTCTGCCCGTATCCGAAGGCTACGCATGTGACAACCCGCAGGAAGCGGTAGAAGCGGCCAGCAAGATTGGCGGTGACATGTGGGTGGTAAAGTGTCAGGTACATGCCGGTGGTCGCGGCAAGGCCGGCGGCGTCAAGCTGGCCAAGAGCAAGGAAGAGATCCGCGAGTTTGCGGAAAACTGGCTGGGCAAGAATCTGGTGACCTACCAGACCGACGCCAAGGGACAGCCGGTGGCCAAGATCCTGGTGGAGTCGTGCACCGACATAGCCAAGGAGCTTTACCTGGGTGCGGTCGTGGACCGTGGTACCCGTCGTGTGGTGTTCATGGCATCAACCGAAGGTGGCGTTGAGATCGAAAAGGTGGCCGAAGAGACCCCCGAACTGATCCACAAGGCCGCCATCGATCCTCTGGTAGGCCCCCAGCCCTATCAGGGTCGTGAGCTGGCATTCAAACTGGGCCTGAAAGGCGACCAGATCAAGCAGTTCACCAAAATTTTCTTAGGCCTGGGACAGATGTTCCTGGACTATGATTTCGCCCTGCTCGAAATCAACCCCCTGGTGATCACCGAGGCCGGCAATCTGCATTGCCTGGACGGCAAGATCAACATCGACTCCAATGCCCTGTACCGTCAGCCCAAGCTGCGCGATATGCACGATCCGTCCCAGGACGATGCCCGTGAAGCTCACGCCGCCAAGTGGGAGCTGAACTACGTGGCGCTGGACGGCAACATCGGCTGCATGGTCAACGGTGCCGGTCTGGCCATGGGCACCATGGACATCGTCAACCTGCACGGCGGCTCGCCTGCCAACTTCCTCGACGTGGGCGGTGGCGCCACCAAGGAGCGGGTGACCGAAGCGTTCAAGATTATTCTCTCCGACAGCAATGTGAAAGCGGTGCTGGTGAACATCTTCGGCGGCATTGTGCGCTGTGACATGATCGCCGAAGGCATTATCGGTGCGGTGAAGGAAGTGGGCGTAAAAGTACCCGTGGTGGTACGCCTGGAAGGCAACAATGCCGAAGCCGGCACCGCCAAGCTGGACGAATCCGGTCTCAACATCATCGCCGCCACCAGCCTGACCGATGCCGCGGTTCAGGTCGTTAACGCCGCCAAGGGGAAATGACAGCATGAGCATTCTGATCAACAAAGACACCAAGGTCATCTGCCAGGGCTTCACCGGCGGTCAGGGCACCTTCCACTCCGAACAGGCCATCGAGTACGGTACGCAAATGGTCGGCGGCGTGTCCCCGGGCAAGGGCGGTACCACCCATCTGGGTCTGCCGGTGTTCAACACAGTGCGCGAAGCCGTGGAAGCCACCGGCGCCACCGCTACCGTGATCTACGTACCGGCTGCCTTCTGCAAGGACGCCATTCTGGAAGCCATCGACGCCGGCATTGAGCTGATCGTGACCATCACCGAGGGCATTCCCACCCTCGACATGCTGGACGTGAAAGTGAAGCTGGACGAAGCCGGCGTGCGCATGATCGGCCCGAACTGCCCCGGCGTGATCACCCCTGACGAGTGCAAGATCGGCATCATGCCCGGCCATATTCACAAGAAGGGCAAGGTGGGCATCGTGTCCCGTTCCGGCACCCTGACTTATGAAGCGGTCAAGCAGACCACAGACGAAGGCTTTGGCCAGTCCAGCTGCGTGGGCATCGGCGGCGACCCCATTCCCGGCTCCAACTTCATCGATATTCTGAAGCTGTTCCAGGAAGATCCGGAAACCGAAGCCATTGTGATGATCGGTGAAATCGGCGGCACCGCCGAAGAAGAAGCCGCCGCCTTCATCAAGGCCAACGTCACCAAGCCGGTGGTGTCCTACATCGCCGGTGTGACCGCTCCTCCGGGCAAGCGCATGGGCCATGCCGGCGCCATCATCTCCGGCGGCAAGGGCACCGCAGACGAAAAGTTTGCCGCCCTGCAGGACGCCGGTGTGAAAACCGTACGCTCCCTGGCCGACATTGGCGCTGCCCTGCGGGAAGTGACCGGCTGGTAAAAGAAAGCCTGAAGCGCGAAGCTTGAAGCTGGAAGAAAAAGGAGCCGAAAGGCTCCTTTTTTGTTTGCCCAGCGAAGCTGGCAAACCCGTCAGGTTGAAAGAAACCTGAATCACCCTGACTGAGGGGAAGATAATCCGAATGGCAAGGGCGCTGTTGGCCAACGGCAGGGCCTGAAGGAAGCC
>NZ_QAGM01000003.1 GCF_003049725.1 Oceanimonas marisflavi | reverse complement strand
GGACCGGAGTGGACGAACCTCTGGTGTTCGGGTTGTCACGCCAGTGGCACTGCCCGGTAGCTAAGTTCGGAATCGATAACCGCTGAAAGCATCTAAGCGGGAAGCGAGCCTCGAGATGAGTCATCCCTAGGTACTTGATGCCTCTAAAGGGCCGTCCGAGACCAGGACGTTGATAGGCAGGGTGTGGAAGCGCTGTGAGGCGTGCAGCTAACCTGTACTAATGACCCGTGCGGCTTAACCATACAACACCCAAGAAGTGTGAGACCTTGCAGGCTCAAGAGCATCAACAAAATTCATCACCAAGTTTTTTCCGAATTACGATTTTATGCCTGGCGGCCATAGCGTTGTGGAACCACCTGATCCCATGCCGAACTCAGCAGTGAAACGCAACCGCGCCGATGATAGTGTGGCAGCTGCCATGTGAAAGTAGGTCACTGCCAGGCACCCAATACCGAAAAGCCCGACACGAACGTGTCGGGCTTTTTTCGTTTCTGCGGCCAGCACCTTTCACATGACAAAGGTAAACCGAGCGGAGCGGGGTTACTCAGCCCACGTCAGGAACTTATACTCATGCCAGAAAAGCCCTTCACCACCGGTGAAGGGCTTTTTAGTGTGGAGAGGAAAGCAACCTCAGGCCTCACCTGTTCCCGTTCGGATCTATACTGTGTCCATGCCGTGATGCCAGGCGGTTGCGTTGTTACGTGACTCCGGGAATGAGACTCTGGTAACTCAAGGTGTATACAGTCTGGTGGTGGTTACTGGCTTCAGAAACATTATTTTGTGTTATTTACAAATTGGTTCAAGATCACATTGATGTCATTTTTGTGTACAAAATTTTCACAACGGTATAACACCTGTGTTTTTTTTGCGGTATTATCTATGCAGCTCCGCACTTGGCAATGGCCTTGAAGTGGAGAATGGAGGGCAGTGCCACCGTCTCGACAGGATGTTGGCCAATAATAAAATGGCGGCCACTCAGGTGCCCCGCTCATTGGCAACGATTAACAAAGGGATCTGTTATGACCCAGAATGCAAAAGCCACTCAAGGCAAAAATCACGATTTGCTTTATTCACTACACGACAAACCCGGCTTCGTGCCGTCCGTGTTTGCTGCATTGCAACACGTTCTGGCGAGCCTTGTTGGCGTGATCACTCCCACCCTGATCGTGGGGGGAGCGCTCGGACTGGGTGAACATGTCCCCTATCTGATCAGTATGGCGCTGATGGTATCTGGTGTGGGTACCTTTATTCAGTGTCGTCGTATCGGTCCCGTTGGCGCAGGTATGCTGTGCCTGCAGGGCACCAGTTTCGCCTTTCTGACAGCGGTGCTTTCTGCCGGCTTTATTGTGAAAAGCCGTGGTGGTACGCCGGAAGACATTCTGGCCACCATCTTTGGTGTCAGCTTCTGTGCTGCCTTTATCGAAATTTTCCTGAGCCGCTTTGTACACAAACTGCAGAAGATCATCACTCCCGTGGTCACCGGTACCATCATCATTCTTATCGGTATTCCGCTGATCAAGGTAGCCATGACCGATATTGGTGGCGGCTTTGGCGCCCTTAAAACCGATGCGTTCGGCTCGCTCGACAACCTGCTGCTGGCTGGTATCGTGCTGGTGAGCGTGATCCTGCTGAACCGTTCCAAAAATCCCATGATCCGCCTGGCTGCTGTGGTTATCGGTCTGACACTGGGTATGCTGGCTGCCTTCTTTATGGGTCGTCTGGACTTCTCTCATGTAGCCAGTCTGCCCCTCGTTTCCATTCCGGTACCGTTCAAGTTCGGTTTCCAGTTTGACCTGGCTGCCTTTATTCCGCTGGCCATTCTGTTCTGCGTGAGCGCCATGGAAACCACAGGTGATCTGACCGCCAACTCCACCATCTCTCGCGAGCCGGTGAAAGGCCCCATCTACATCAACCGCATTCGTGGTGGTGTACTGGGTGATGGTATCAACTCCATGATTGCGGCCACCTTCAACAGCATGCCGTCCACCACCTTTAGTCAGAATAACGGCGTTATCGCTCTGACCGGTGTGGCCAGCCGTTTTGTGGGCATCTACATCGCAGCCATTCTGTTCCTCATGGGTCTGTTCCCCATCATCGGTGGCGTGCTGCAAACCATGCCCAAGCCGGTGCTGGGCGGCGCTACCCTGATCATGTTCGGTACCGTGGCAGTGGCAGGTATTCGAGTGCTGTCTCAGGCCAATCTGGATCGTCGTAATATGATGATTATCGCCATCTCTGTGGGCATGGGTATCGGTGTCTCTACCGTACCTCAAGTGCTGCAGGCTCTGCCGGGTACCGTTGAAAACATTCTGAAGTCTCCGGTTGCCATGGGTGCCATCACCGCCATTCTGCTGAGCCTGATCCTGCCCGAAGGCCCTGCAGAAGAGGAAGAAAATGCCGCTTCTACCGACCAGACTGACGACGGTAAAAAAAAATTAGGTGAGGTTGGTTAATACTCACTATTGTATTGAGGCCTTATTTGTCTCAATCCCCTGACGTACCTTCCCGGATTGTGCGTCAGGGGTTTTCACATCCGGGGGATGCCAACTTTCCCAAAAAATGGAGCTGAAAGTCTGATGCAAAACCCCAACAACACACTCTGGATTAAATCTCCCCTTGCCACTCTGGATCCGGCCTGTGCCGGAGGCGTGGTTATCAGGGGTAATACCATTGTCGAACTGGTCGCCAAGGGGCAAACGCCCGGCAGTCAAATTGACGAAACCTTTGATGCCGGCGAGCATGTGCTGCTACCTGGCCTGATCAATGCCCATCATCACTTCTATCAGACCCTGACCCGGGCCCATCCGGTGGCACTGAACAAGGAGCTGTTTTCCTGGCTGACGTCGCTTTACCCGGTATGGGCAAAGCTGCAGCCGGAAATGGTAGAAGTATCCACACAAATTGCCCTGGCCGAGCTGCTGCTGTCGGGCTGTACTACCGCCAATGATCATCACTATCTGTTTCCGCAAGGGTTGGAGCAGGCGATTGATATTCAGGTGGAGCAGGCGCACAAGCTGGGTGTGCGGGTACACCTGACCCGGGGTTCCATGAGCCTGGGCGAGGATCAGGGGGGGCTGCCGCCCCAGTCCACGGTGCAGACCGAAGACACCATACTGGCCGACAGTGAACGCCTGATAAGTCGCTATCACGATCATGCCGGCGGGGCCATGGTGCGGGTAGCCCTGGCTCCCTGCTCGCCGTTTTCGGTCAGCGGTGAACTGATGAAGGCCTCCGCCGAGCTGGCGGAGCAACATGATGTGCAGCTGCATACGCATCTGGCGGAAACCCACGATGAAACCGCGTTCTGCCAGCGCATGTTTGGTATGCGGCCGGTGGATTATCTGGAGTCGGTGGGCTGGCTCAATAGCCGTACCTGGCTGGCTCACGGTATTCACTTCAACGAGGAAGAGATCGGCCGCCTGGGCAAGGCCGGCGTGGGCATCTCCCACTGTCCGTCTTCAAACATGCTGTTGGCCTCGGGCATGTGTCCGACGCTGGATCTGGAAGCGGCCGGTTGCCCGGTGGGCATTGGCGTGGACGGCTCGGCGTCCAACGACGGTTCCAACATGATACTGGAAGTGCGCCAGGCGCTGTTGCTGCAGCGGTTGCGTTACGGTGCCAGAAAAATTACCCATCAAAAGGTGCTCGAGTGGGCCACAAAAGGCTCGGCCGCCTGTCTGGGCCGTGATGACATTGGCGAGCTTGCGGTGGGCAAACAGGCGGACTTGGCCCTGTTCCGGATCGATGACATTCAGTTTGCCGGGGCCGGCGATCCGCTGGCCGCCCTGGTGCTTTGCGGTGCCCAGCGGGCCGATCGGGTCATGGTGGCCGGTCGCTGGCGGGTGACTGACGGTGCCATAGAAGGCCTTGATCTTGAAGCGTTGAAATCACGCCAGAGGAAGTTATCGGTCCAGTTACGCTGAATCGGAAACCGTTGACCAAGAGAGTGCTGCGGCACTCTTTTTTATTGAACAGGGTTTGCCATTACACGGACTTTCAAAGGGCTTTCTGGTATAAAGCCTTTCTTTTTGCAAGACGGGTTTCAGGATGCGATGGGATATTAAAGGCTGGGCTGGATTACAGCTTCTGGCTGGTGCACTGTTTTTTTCCTGGTGGCAGGGTTACTGGCAACCCTTGGATGAGGGCGTGTTCTGGTGGTTTAACCAGCGTCTGGTGACGGTGCCCGGTTTTGCCGAGCTGGTCGCTTTTGTCAATCAACGCTGGATTGACGGTGCCGTAGCCTTGCTGATGGCACTGTTTGTGTTTCGTCATGCCTGGCTGGCATCCGGACGGGAGCGGGCGCGCATTTGCTGCCTGCTGATCATCATGGCCGGCTGTTTTTCCCTGCAGGCGGCGGTGGGCAAGGCGCTGCCGGTGGAGCGGCCCAGCCCGACCCTGGTGTTTGAGCAGGCGGAGCGGGTCAGCCAGCTGGTACCGGATATCAAGGCCAAGGATGCCTCGGGCAGTTCTTTCCCCAGCGATCACGGCATTGGTTTTGCCACCTTTCTGGTGTTTGCCATCTATCGTTTTCCGCGTCGCTATCTCTTTGCCGTGGTGCCGCTGGTGCTGGCACTGGCCATGCCTCGAGTGATGTCGGGGGCCCACTGGTTTACCGATTTTCTCTGCGGCTCCATTCCCCTGGCACTGATCACTGCCGCCTGGCTGTTCCATACGCCGCTGGCCCGCTGGCTGACGGAAGCCCTGGTGGCCCCGGCAGAAAAGTTGCTGCGGCGCTGGCGGCTGCAGGGTTAAAACAAAATGGCGGCTCATGCCGCCCTTTATGCTTACCGTGGCAGGCTGAACTGCTCGCTGCGGGGCAGAATGTCATAGTCGACGATCACCGGCAGCCCTTGCAGCTGTCGGCGCAGCATGTCAAAGGCGGCAAAGGCCAACAGCCGGCGGCGCATCAGCGGATCGCGAAAGTGCATTTTCAGGGTTTGCGCCCGGCAGCCCTGCTCGGTCAGCAGGGCCAGTGGTATGCCCTGCGGCCCTTCGGCGCCGATAGCCAGGGTGGTGGCCCGGCCCGAGCTCGTCAGCCACTGAGCCAGATCCTCGGCGCTATCGGGCAAGCCGGCCAGGTAATGGCCTTCAAATTCCGTGGTCAGGGTGTGCAGAGTATCGGTCAGGCGACCGCCGCTGGCGTCTTCAAAAATGACCAGATCCCGGTTGTGCAGCAGGGCCGACAGCGCCTCGAATTTCAGCTCGTCCCGGGCTACCACATGGCTGCCTACCTGCTCCAGCAACTGGGCTTCGGCCTGGGTGATGGCGTCCTTGTCACTGGTGTCGATAATCAGCTTCAGCTCTATGGTCGGCGAGTTGGCCCGGTATCCCAGGGTAACGCCCTTCGGCCAGCTCAGGGCATCAAGCCGATCGCTAAGCCCTGACTCCGACAGTCCAAAGGTGAAGTAGCGTCTCACCTGGCTCTGTCCCTGCTGACCCAGTCGGGTGCGCAGCCGGGGCAGAATTTCCTCGTCCATCATTTTTTTCAGCTCTGAAGGCACCCCCGGCGTAAAGAAAAACAGCGCCCGGTTATATTGCACCGCAAAGCCGCAGGCGGTGCCAACGGGGTTGTCCACCAGCTCGGCGCTCTCGGGCAGCATGGCCTGTTTGATATTGCTTTCCGGCATGGTGCGGCCACGGCTGGCGTATTTTTCCTGCATTACCCCAAGCCAGTGCTCATTCAGCACCAGCGGCACGCCGGCGGCCTCGGCCATGGCTTCGGCGCTGATGTCGTCTGAGGTCGGCCCCAGGCCGCCATTCACAATAACAATGTCGGCATGGTGGCTACGTTGTTCAAATAATTCCACCAGATCGGCCTTGTCATCACCCAGGGTAAAGCGCCGGCGCACCTGCCAGCCCTGCTCCAGCAGTCGCTGCGACAACCAGCCGGCATTGGTGTCGGTTATCAGGCCGGTGAGTACTTCATCGCCGGTGCTCACCAGTTCAATCACGGGTTCCATATGCAAATCCTTGAAAAAAGTTGTTCGAATTTTAACGTATCTTTTGCTCACAACCCATGAGAGAGATGACAAGAGCCGGTGCTTTATTGTAGATTTCTAGATGTCTAGACTTTTCTACCGATGCTGTACATGGAGTGAGCACATGCCCATCAGAATTCCGGATCGCCTGCCGGCGGCCAACGTCCTGAGCCGAGAAAACATCTTCGTGATGACGGAGACGCGTGCGGTCAACCAGGATATCAGACCGATGCGGGTGCTGTTGCTCAACCTGATGCCCAAGAAAATCGAAACCGAAAACCAGCTGTTGCGCATGCTGTCGAACTCGCCGTTGCAGATTGGTGTGGATCTGCTGCGCATCGACAACCGGCCGTCAAAGAACACGCCGCAGTCTCACCTGGAGCATTTTTATTTCGATTTCGAACAGATCAAGGATCAGTACTACGACGGCCTGATTATTACCGGTGCGCCCCTGGGGCTGACCGACTTCTGTGATGTGGTGTACTGGGACAAGATCGAGCAGATAGTGGAGTGGTCCAAGAGCCATGTGACTTCCACCCTGTTTCTGTGCTGGGCGGCTCAGGCCGGTCTGAAAATTCTCTATGGCCTGGATAAGCGCACCCGGCTGGAAAAACTGTCAGGGGTCTATGAACACCAGAACATGGGCCAGTTCGAGCCGTTGGTACGCGGCTTTGACGATGTGTTTCTGGCGCCCCATTCCCGTTACGCCGACTTTCCGCTGGAGCTGATTCGGGAAAAAACCAACCTCAAGGTGCTGGCCGGCTCCGAGCAGGTGGGCATGTATCTGGCAGTCAGTCCGGACCGGCGGCAGGTGTTTGTGACCGGCCACCCGGAGTACGACCCCGATACCCTGCATCAGGAATATATGCGGGATCTCTCCGTGGGCATTGAGCCCAACATGCCGGTGAACTATTACCCTGACAACAATCCCGACAATCCGCCCCGGGCCACCTGGCGCAGCCATGGTCACCTGCTGTTCTCCAACTGGCTGAATTACCACGTTTACCAGCTGACACCGTACGATCTGAAGACCCTGAGTGCCGCCGGCGATACCCTGACCAAAGACTGGGAAGACTGATTTATTGTTCGGCGAAGCATCAGCGCGGTTGCGCTACGCCGGCACGCTTCAAGCCCATCCATGGGGCGCTCGAAAATGCCATCCATGGCATTTTATGGCCGGCTCCGGCAATCCCCACTGCTGCTTCGGGTAACATCGGCGTTGCTTGCTAGCTTTCCGTCAGCTTTGAGTGCACAAAGGAAGGCAAAGGGTGTCTGCTTCGCCGTGCCCTCTGCGCCAGGGATGGCGCAGCGGAGCCCACATGGATGTGTTTACGGCGTGTCGGCGAAGTAGTGCCCTTTGACTGATGAAATTGCACTGATCATCAGACGACATAATGAAAAAGGGGCTTAAGCCCCTTTTTGTTATTCGATGGGAAAGCCGGCTTTTTCCGCCGCCTTGGCCTTGTTGATCATCGGGGTGATGGTCATGCCCTGCACGATAATCGAGAACAGCACGATGGCGTAGGTCATCATCAAAATCAGATCCCTCAGCTCCACCTGGCCGTCGCTGCCCAGCTTGACGCCCGCCGGAATCGACAGCGCCATGGCCAGTGACAGGCCGCCGCGCAGGCCGCCCCAGGTCAGAATACGCACCGAATACTTGTTGTAGCTGCGCACCCGGCGAAAGCCGATATAAGGCACGGCCACGCTGAAGAAGCGGCCGGCGAGCACCAGCGGAATCGACAGCACCATCAGGATCCAGGCTTGCCAGTGAAAGTCCACCAGCAGCATGGCCAGGCCAATGAGCAGGAACAGCAGGGCGTTGAGGAATTCGTCCAGCAGGTGCCAGAAGTGATCCAGGTACTTCTGGCTCTGCTCCGAAAAGCCGGTGTAGCGGGTCCAGTTGCCGACGATAATGCCTGCCACCACCATGGCCAGGGCACCGGATACGCCCAGAATGTTGGCCATGGCAAAGCCGGCGGTGGGCACGCACAGGGTCATCAGCAGCTCCATGGAGCCATCGTCGGTGGCGCTGATCATGATGTGGCACATCAGCCCCAGCAGGGCGCCAAAGATAATGCCGCCCACGGCTTCATGAGTGAACAGGGCCATCACCGAGCCGAAGCTGGCCTCGTTACCGTTGAAAGCCACCGCAAAGATGGTAAGAAAGGCCACCAGACCGATGCCGTCGTTGAACAGGGATTCCCCTTCGACCTGAATGGCGATCTGTTCCGGCGCCCCCAGTTTTTTGACGATGGCCAGCACGGCGATGGGATCCGTGGGAGAGATCAGGGTGCCAAACAGCAGACAGTAGATAAAGGGAATGGGAATGGCGGCCACATAACCGAGTAACCAGAGGCCACCGGCCACAACCAGAGTGGAGATCAGCACACCCACTATTACCAGCACGGAGATTTCCCATTTCTGGCTTTTCAGTGCTGGCAGATTAATACCCAGGCCACCGGCAAACAGCAAAAAGCCAAGGATCCCCTGCAGCAGAAAAGAGCCGAAATCGACGGTTTTTACCACCTCTACAGCATGTTCCTGCAGTTCCGGCCAGGTGGTTTTGCCGAGGACCAACATTAAAATGGAGATGGCGAGGGCGCCGGAGGTGATGGCGATGGTAGTCTGTATTTTCATGATGTACTGATTGACGAAGGCAATGGTGATTGCCATGGCCGCCAAAAAGCACAGAGTGTAATAAACGCTCATGAGAGGGCACTTCCGAAAGGTTATTTTATTATTTGCAAGCCGAGTTAGCCGAATATATTCGGCGGTGCATATTTTGCCCTATCAGCCTCGGCATCACTAGTGCAAATGCAGAAAATTCGTGCATTTTTACGCCTAGTTTTTCACGCTGGTCATCGGCCATGCAGATGGCCGGATTTCCGATTGCACAAATTGTGGTAGCATGAATGCCGCATACAGGAAATCAGGTTGTAACAGGAGTTAGCAGTGTCCCGATCCCCCGTGTTTTCTCAGCTCGAACAGGCCCTGGCCGAACGTATTTTGATCATCGACGGGGGCATGGGCACCATGATCCAGTCATACAGGCTGGACGAGGCCGCCTACCGGGGCGAACGCTTTGCCGACTGGGCCAGTGATCTCAAGGGCAACAACGATCTGCTGGTACTGACCCAGCCCGAGATTATCGCTCAAATCCACAGCGATTATTTCGCCGCCGGCGCCGACATCATCGAGACCAACACCTTTAACGCCACCACCATCGCCATGGCCGACTATGCCATGGAAAGCCTGGCGGCGGAGATCAACCTGGAAGCGGCCCGTCTGGCCCGCCGGGTGGCCGATGAATGGACCGCAAAGGAGCCTCACAAGCCGCGTTTTGTGGCCGGAGTGCTGGGCCCGACCAACCGCACCGCCTCCATCTCGCCGGACGTGAATGATCCCGGTTACCGCAACGTCAGCTTTGATCAGCTGGTGGAAGCCTACACCGAGGCCACCGGGGCGCTGATCGACGGCGGCGCCGATCTGCTGATGATCGAAACCATTTTCGACACCCTCAACGCCAAGGCGGCGGTGTTTGCCATTGAGAGCGTGTTTGACCAGCGCGGCGTGCGTCTGCCGGTGATGATCTCCGGCACCATTACCGACGCCTCGGGCCGTACCCTGACCGGCCAGACCACGGAAGCCTTCTATCATTCCCTGCGCCACGCCCAGCCCATCTCCTTTGGCCTGAACTGCGCCCTGGGGCCGGACGAGCTGCGCCAGTACGTGGCCGAGCTGTCGCGCATCAGCGAGACCTATGTGTCCGCCCATCCCAACGCCGGCCTGCCCAACGCCTTTGGCGAGTACGATCTGGAAGCCGATGAAATGGCCGGCCATATTCGCGAGTGGGCCGAAAGCGGCTTTCTCAACCTGGTGGGGGGGTGCTGCGGCTCCACCCCGGAGCACATTCGCGCCATGGCCGAGGCGGTGGACGGCATTGCCCCGCGCAAACTGCCCGAGCTGCCGGTGGCCTGCCGGCTGTCTGGCCTGGAGCCGGTGCTGATCACCGCCGAGAGCATGTTCGTCAACGTGGGTGAGCGCACCAACGTGACCGGCTCGGCCAAGTTCAAGCGGCTGATCAAGGAAGAAAAATACGACGAGGCGCTGGAAGTGGCGCTGCAGCAGGTGGAAAACGGCGCCCAGATCATCGACATCAATATGGATGAGGGCATGCTCGATGCCGAGGCCTGCATGACCCGCTTCCTCAACCTGATTGCCGGTGAGCCCGATATCTCCCGGGTGCCCATCATGATTGACTCCTCCAAGTGGGAAGTGATCGAGGCCGGCCTCAAGTGCATACAGGGCAAGGGCATCGTCAACTCCATCTCCCTCAAGGAAGGGGAAGACAAGTTTATCGAGCAGGCCAGACTGGTGCGCCGTTACGGGGCCGCCGTGATCGTGATGGCCTTTGACGAAGTGGGTCAGGCCGATACTCGGGAGCGCAAGTTCGAAATCTGTGAGCGCGCCTACCGGGTGCTGGTGGACAAGGTGGGTTTTCCGCCGGAAGACATTATCTTTGACCCCAATATCTTTGCGGTGGCCACCGGCATCGACGAGCATAACAACTACGCCGTCGACTTTATCGAGGCGGTCAAGGACATCAAGGACAACCTGCCCCACGCCATGATCTCCGGCGGCGTGTCCAACGTGTCCTTCTCGTTCCGGGGCAACGAGCCGGTGCGGGAAGCCATTCACGCCGTGTTCCTCTATCACGCCATTCGCAACGGCATGGACATGGGCATTGTCAACGCCGGTCAGCTTGCCATCTATGAAGACATCGATCCCGAGCTCAAGGCCAGTGTGGAAGCCGTGGTGCTCAACCAGAACGACGACGCCACCGAAACCCTGCTGGCGCTGGCCGAACGCTACCGCGACAGCGGTGGCCAGGCCAACGATGCCCGGGATCTGGAATGGCGCAGCTGGCCGGTGAACAAGCGCCTTGGGCACGCTCTGGTCAAGGGGCTGACCGATTTTATCGAGGAAGATACCGAAGAAGCCCGGCAGCAGGCGGCGCGTCCGCTGGATGTGATCGAAGGCCCGTTGATGGATGGCATGAACGTGGTCGGCGATCTGTTCGGAGAAGGCAAGATGTTCCTGCCCCAAGTGGTGAAATCGGCCCGGGTAATGAAGCGGGCGGTGGCCTACCTCAACCCCTACATTGAGGCGACCAAGGCGGTGGGCCAGAGCAATGGCAAGATCGTCATGGCCACGGTCAAGGGTGATGTGCACGACATCGGCAAGAACATCGTCGGCGTGGTGCTTCAGTGCAATAACTTCGAGGTGGTGGATCTGGGCGTGATGGTGCCCTGCGAAACCATTCTCAAGACCGCCCGGGAAACCAACGCCGACATGATTGGCCTGTCAGGCCTGATCACCCCGTCGCTGGATGAAATGGTGCATGTGGCCAAGGAAATGCAGCGTCAGGGCTTCAAGATCCCGCTGCTGATCGGTGGCGCCACCACCTCCAAGGCGCACACCGCGGTCAAGATCGAGCAGAACTACGACGAGCCAGTGGTCTATGTGTCCAACGCATCCCGTGCCGTGGGCGTGGTGCAGAGCCTGCTGAGCGAAACCAACAAGCCGGCCTTTGTGGAGCGGCTCAACAAGGAATACGAGGTGGTGCGGGATCAGCATGCCCGCAAGAAGCCCCGCACCAGGCCTGTGACCCTGGCCGAAGCCAGAGCCAACAAGGTAAATATCGACTGGAACGCCTACACGCCGCCGGTGCCGGCCAAGCCCGGTATTCACGAGTTTCACGATGTGCCCATCTCGGTGCTGCGGGAATATATCGACTGGACGCCGTTTTTCCTGACCTGGTCGCTGGCGGGCAAGTACCCGCGCATTCTGGAAGACGAGGTGGTGGGCGAGGAAGCCAAGCGCCTGTTCCATGATGCCAATGCCATGCTCGATAAGCTGGAAGCCGAGGGTGAGCTGAGCTGTGCCGGGGTGATCGGCCTGTTCCCGGCCAACAGCGTAGGTGACGACGTGGAAATTTACGCCGACGAAAGCCGCTCGCAAGTGCTGCACACCCTGCGTTTTCTGCGTCAGCAGACCGAGAAAAAGGATGGTTTCCCCAACTACTGTCTGGCCGACTATGTGGCCCCCAAAGGCAGCAAGCCGGACTATATCGGTGGCTTTGCGGTGACCGGCGGCATTGGCGAAGACGACATCGTCAAGCGCTACAAGGATGCCCACGACGACTACAACGCCATTATGGCCAGCGCCGTGGCCGACCGCCTGGCCGAAGCCTTTGCCGAATACATGCATCTGAAAGTGCGCCGGGAATACTGGGGTTATGCTCCGGACGAAGACCTCGACAACGAATCCCTTATTCGCGAGAAATATCAGGGCATTCGTCCGGCGCCGGGCTACCCTGCCTGCCCCGAGCACACCGAAAAGGGCACCCTGTGGCAGTGGCTGGACGTGGAAAAGCGTATCGGCATGAAGCTGACCGAATCCTACGCCATGTGGCCGGGGGCGGCGGTGTCGGGCTTTTATTTCTCCTACCCGGATACCCGCTACTTTGCGGTGGCTCGCATTCAGGAAGATCAGCTGCTGGACTACGCCGGGCGTAAAGGCATGACCCGCGACGAGGCCGAAAAATGGCTGGCCCCCAACCTGAGTGACTGATTAAAAGGCGCCTTCGGCGCCTTTTTCATAAAAATTTTTGTCCTTTTGTTCTGCCTCGGGCTCAAGGCATATATGCTTGATTATATAAAAGGATTTAATGTTATCGCAGCCAGCTTGGCTCCTCCGCGTGTCGTCCTGTCGCCTGAGCGTCAAGGTGGGACTGGACAGGCTTCGCGCCTTGGCGTAGCTTCTGCCGGTTTTCGTTCAACAGTGGGAGGAGGATCCCATGTTTGCTGTATTCCGCCCGGGGAAAGCCATTGCTCACCTGTTTGGGTTGCTGTTGTTGGTTACGCTGGCCGGACAGGCGCAGGCCAATCCACGTTATGCGGCCATTGTGATCGATGCGGAAAACGGCACCGTGCTCCATGCGGCCAATGCCGATGCCAGCCGGTATCCGGCGTCCCTGACCAAGATGATGACCCTCTATCTGCTGTTTGAGGCCATGGAGCAGGGACGCATGAACCTGAATACCGCCATGCCGGTGTCGGCCCACGCCGCCTCCATGCCCCAGACCAATATCTCGTTGAAAAAGGGAGACACCTTGCGGGTGCGGGACGCCATACCGGCACTGATTGTGCGTTCCGCCAACGATGTGGCGGTGGTGGTGGCCGAGGCCCTGGCCGGCAGCGAAAGTGGCTTTGCCCGACGCATGACCGCCAAGGCCCGGGAGCTGAAAATGTACAACACTACCTTTCGCAACGCCTCCGGCCTGCCCGACAGTCAGCAGATTGCCACCGCCCGGGATCTGGCCACCCTGTCGTTACGGCTGATGAAGGACTACCCGGCCTACTATCATTATTTCTCCACGCCGTCATTTACCTACAAGGGGCGAACCTATCACAGCCATAACCGCATGGTGCAGAACCTGCCGGGGGTGGATGGCATGAAAACCGGCTATATTCGCGCTTCGGGCTTTAACGTGGCCACCTCGGCCCTGCGGGATGATCGCCGGGTGGTAGCGGTGGTGATGGGGGGCAAGACCGCTCAGTCCCGGGATCAGCAAATGGCCTCGCTGATTGACCGCAGCATAGGCCGGGCAACTCAGGTTGCCCGGGCTTCTGCCGGCATGACGGCCACTGCGACTCCCACCGAAGTCAGCACGCTTGCTGTTCGGCAGGCGATAAAACAGAGCTCCCAGGCGCAAGCGCCGGTCCGGCTGTCGCCGGTGGCCAGAACCTTGCCCACGGCACAGACCATGACAGATGACAGCCTGGGCTGGGCGGTGCAGATTGGCTCATTCCGAATGCCGGAGCAGGCCCAGAGCAGAGCGTCTGATGCCGCTCGCCGGCTGGGAAATCTGGCGCAGGCCAGAGCGGCGGTAACCGAGGTGGAAATCAGCAATCGCAAGCTGTTTCGTGCGCGGCTGATTGGGTTTGAAAAGCAACAGGCCCAAAATGCCTGTCAGCACCTGTCCCGTCAGGGAATGGACTGTCTGGTGGTCCGGCTGTAACGGAAATAGGCCAATACGAAAAAGGGGCAACATTGCTGTTGCCCCTTTTTCGGTCGTCCTGACGGCTCGATTCCGTGAACCTCATGGCTCCCTGCCATATCCCTGACTGTATTTCACTCCGTGAAATGTTCCTCTTCCCGATCCATCGGGGTGTCCTGGTCGTTCCTGACCGCGCATCATCCTGATCCGCTTCACATCTTCAGTCCTGAAGGTGTCCTTGCCGCCTTCCCCGCGGTGTCCGTTTGCCATTCCTGGCAGGCCTGCCTTCCTGACCGGCCTTACTGCGTCCTAGCGGGAAAGATAATAACCCGGGACCATACTCTCTCAAGGCGGGTTTTTAAGCTGTCCTGCGTGTCAGAATGGAACAAAAAACAGCAAGTTTATGATTTTAAATCTAAAATAATCATGCTGAGCGATAAAGCCCCATGTATGAGAACGCATTGTCTGCGTTCAGCTTGAGAGATCTCGCACAGGGTGCCGGGGTTAATGTCGGCCAGAGGCCTCATGGGCCAGCAACCACCGCTTGCGCTCCAGCCCGCCGGCGTAGCCGGTCAGGCGGCCATCGGCACCAATCACCCGGTGGCAGGGAATGATGATGGCGATGGGATTACGGCCGTTGGCGGCGCCCACTGCACGCACCGCATTCGGATTGCCGATGGCGGTGGCGATATCGCCATAATTGCATCGTTCGCCCCAGGGAATCTGTTGCAGGGCCTGCCATACTTGTAGCTGAAAGGGGGTTCCCCGTGGGGCCAGGGGGAGACTGAAGCCGTGCAGTCTGCCTGCGAAATAGGCATCGAGCTGACGGCAGGCCTCCCGCAGCAGGGGCGAGGCCGGCGCCAGGGCTGGCGTGGTATCGGGCGCAAAACCCAGGCCGGTGATGGTGTTGTCGGTTGCCTCAAGGCGCAGGGGGCCGCAGGGGCTGGGCTGAATACAATGCATGGGGCGGTCGGGGGTAATGGGCTATGGTGGTTAGTATATGGTGGCCGAGGGAATGGATCAGAAAGAATATGTGATTTTTGCCGAGCTGGATGCACACTGCTTTGAACACATAGTGACGGCGCTGCAGCGGCGTTTTGATCACTTGCAGTACGGCCGTCAGGGAGATGACTGGATTTGGGTGGAATGCTGCCACGGCCGGGAACGGCTGGAGATAGACTCCTTTTATTCCCCCTGGCTTGAGCTGAAAGGGCGGCGGCGGAATTATGGCCTGGCTCAGGAGATACTGGCCTGCCTGCCGCCAGCCTGTATTCGCTGTGTGCCGCAGCCGCCCAGAGTGGACTTGACCCGCTGATTCAGATCCCGGCCAGAGGCCAGACGTCGTAGGCAGGCTCTTCGTAGGGGTGGGCATCTCGCAGGGCAGCAACGGCTTCACGGATCAGGTGATCCTCGCACACCAGCTCGATACGCAGTTCATCCACCCGCTCCAGCACGCCGGCGTCACCGATAAAGGGACTGGCGCCGGCCAGCGGCCTGAATTGTCCCCGGCCCTGAGTTTCAAAGCAGCATTGCTCATAGTCGCCGATTTTTCCGGCGCCGGTGGAGAACACCGCTTGCTTTACGGTTTCGGCATGGGTCTCGGGCACAAAAAATACCAGCTTGTACATAATACCTCCCGCTAAAAGTCTGTGAAATATAACATAAATACTTGCTGTAAAAGTGGTTTGTACCGCAGCTGAAGGGGATAATGAAAAATCACTGATGTGTTCGGAGCCTGTCTATGAAGCAGACGGACAACCTGCTCCAGCGCCTGTTTTCACGCCGCCCCGGCAGCCTGCTGCCACTGGTGCTGCTGGGCGTGCTGACAGGCGTTGCCGCCAGCCTGGTGATGACGAGTTTTCTGTTTTTGCTTAACGCCATGCTGGGCGGATTGAACGGAAAAAACCTCGAAGACTTTGAATCGCTGGCCTGGTACTGGCAGCTGGGATTGCCCCTGGCCGGCAGTCTGCTGCTGATCCTGCTTTACCGGCTGACGCCGCCGGCGAGCCAGTCGGTGGGGCTGGCCTATGTGCTGGAGCGGCTTCAGTTTGGCCAGGGCAGGATACCGGCAGCCACCATCGGCTTTCAGTTTGTGGCGGCGCTGATCGCCCTGGGCTCGGGGCACAGTGTGGGGCGTGAAGGGCCCACTGTGCATCTGGGGGCGGGCATTGCCAGCCAGATTGGCCAGCTCAGCGGGCGACCGCCCAGCCAGCTGCGGCTGTTGCTGGGCTGCGGCACGGCGGCGGCGATTTCGGCGGCCTTTAACACGCCCCTGGCGGGGGTGCTGTTCGCCATGGAAGTGGTGCTGATGGAGTACAGCCTGCTGGGCTTTGCCCCCATTATCGCCGCCGCCATTACCGCTTCGGCCCTCAGCGCTGCCCTGCTGGGTGAGCATGCGGTGCTGGCACCGGTCAGTCTGTCGCTGGCGTCCTATCAGGACATTCCCGGCCTGTTGCTGACCGGCCTGGCCATAGGCCTGCTGGCGGCGCTGTTTCAGCGGCTGGTGCTGGTATTTGTGCGGTTGCCGGTCAGAGACCGTGCCCTGCGGCTGCTGCTGGCCGGGGCGCTTACCGGCGTGCTGGCGCTGGGGGTGCCGCAGATCCTTGGTTCCGGTTACGACACCATCAACATGACCCTGCGAGAGGAACTGCCCTGGCTGCTGCTGCTGGGCATACTGGGGGCCAAACTGCTGGCCACGGCAGCGGCCATTGGTCTGGGTGTGCCCGGTGGCCAGATTGCGCCGACCCTGATGCTGGGGGTGTGTGCCGGTGGTGTGGCCGGTGCGCTCATTCCCGGCACGTCCGATCCGGCCCTGTATGCCCTGCTGGGCATGGCGGCCATGATGAGCGCCGTGCTGCATGCGCCGCTGGCGGCCATTGCCACCGTGCTGGAACTGTCCCTCAGCGCCGAGGCCATGCTGCCGGCCATGGTGGTGGTGCTGGGGGCCAACCTCTTGTGTCAGCACGGTTTTCATCTGCCTTCACTGGTGATTACTCAGCTGCGCGTGCGTGGTCAGGAGTTGCAGACCCATCCATTGCAGACAGCTCTGGCTCAGCGTTATTTGTCGGAGCTGGCTGATATGAGTCTGGTGGAGTGGAATGGCGAGGGAGCCTTGCCGCGCACCGACGCCTCTGCGCTGATAGTGAGACGAGATAAGGAATATTACCTGCTCAAACCGGCCCAGCTTGAGGATGAAGTGGCCCCGGAAGCACTCGAAGCCTTGCTGACGCCCGCCCGCCGCCTGCAGCTGCTGGAACGGGACATGTCGCTGCTGCAGGCGCTGCGTACCCTGCAGGGTGAGGCCGGAGCCGGCTTTTTGGTGCCGGTGCGCCGGGGGCGTGGGCTGGTGACCCGGGGCCGGCTGGTGCGCATGCTCACCGAAGAAGGAGGCCTGTATTGAGTGATAATGAACCTGGCTGGCGTCTGCATGAAGGCCGGCTGCTTCTTTATGGCGACTGGACCCTGGCTCATTACGCGCGCTTGCATGCCGGCATCGCGTCCCTGATGGTGCCAGAGATCCGTTCGCTGGATGGCAGTCAGCTCAACCGGCTCGACACTGCCGGTGCCGGCCTGCTGTGGCAGCGCCTGGGTGAGCAATTGCTGGTGCTGCTGAATAACGCCTCCGGACTGGGTGACGGCCAGCTGGCGTTGTTGCTGGCGGTGGCCGAAGGCATGAATGGACGAGAATCTTCCTCCAGCCTCAAGGCACACTGGAGTGACGGCCTGGCCCGGCTGGGTGAATACGTGCTCTCGGCCTGGCTGCAGGGCCGCATGCTGCTCGGCTTTACCGGCCTGACCCTGAGCACCGGCCTGAGCCTGTTGTTTCATCCCCGGCAATGGCGTATTACCGCTCTGGTGGTGCAAATGCACCAGTGTGGCCTGAATGCCGTGCCCATTGTGGCCCTGCTCACCTTTCTGGTGGGCGCTGTGGTGGCCTTTCTCGGTGCTACCGTGCTGGCCAATTTCGGCGCCACCATTTATACGGTGGATCTGGTGGCCTACAGCTTTCTACGCGAATTCGGGGTGCTGCTGACCGCCATTCTGCTGGCCGGGCGCACCGCCAGCGCCTTTACCGCCCAGCTGGGCTCGATGAAAGTCAATCAGGAGCTGGATGCCCTACGCGCCCAGGGGCTGGATCCCATTGCCCTGCTGGTACTGCCCCGCGTACTGGCGCTGTTGCTGACCCTGCCGCTGCTGACCTTTATCGCCATGCTCAGCGGCCTGCTGGGCGGGGCCGTGGTGGGCCTGCTGTCGCTGGACATATCGCCGGCGCAATATCTGGCCATTGTGCAGGAGGTACCGGTGCGCCACCTCTTGATAGGGCTGGGCAAGGCGCCGCTGTTTGCGCTGCTGATTGCACTGATCGGCTGTCTGGAAGGCTTCAAGGTCTCGGGCAGCGCCCGGTCGGTGGGAGAGCACACCACTTCCAGCGTGGTGCAGTCGATCTTTGTGGTGATCCTGCTTGATGCCATTGCCGCCCTGTTTCTGATGGAGATGGGCTGGTGAGCGGGGCCATTATTCGAGTGCGGGGCCTGCTTAATTGCTTTGGTACCCAGGTGGTGCATCAGGATCTGGATCTCGATGTATTCGAGGGGGAGATTCTTGGGGTGGTGGGAGGATCCGGCAGTGGCAAGTCGGTGCTGCTGCGCTCCATCATCGGCCTGCACCGGCCTGATGCCGGCGAGGTGCGGCTGTGGCAGCAGGATCTGCTGACCCTGCCGGCGGCACAACGCAGCCGGCTTGAGCGGCGTATGGGGGTGCTGTTTCAGAGCGGGGCCCTGTTTTCCTCCCTGACGGTGCTGGAAAACATTGCCCTGCCGCTGAAGGAGCATGCCGGCCTGAACGGAACGCAGGCCGCTGAGCTGGCCGAGATCAAGCTGGCGCTGGCGGGGCTGCCGGCGGTGGCGGGTGAACGTTACCCGTCGAACCTTTCCGGTGGCATGGTCAAACGGGCAGCCCTGGCCCGGGCATTGGCGCTGGATCCGCAGATCCTGTTTCTGGACGAGCCCACCGCCGGGCTGGATCCGGTGTCGGCATCGGCCTTTGATCGCCTGCTGCTGACCCTGCGCAAGGCTCTTGGGCTGACGGTGGTGCTGGTCACTCACGATCTGGATACCCTGTATGCCTGCTGTGACAGAGTGGCGGTGCTGGGGCAAAAGCGGGTACAGGCAGTGGGCACACTCGATGAAGTGGCGGCTACCGACGATGCCTGGGTTCGGGATTATTTTCACGGTCCGCGGGGCAGGGCGGCCCGGCACGCTGCGCAAGGCAACAAGGAGTAAGACATGGAAACCCGGGCTCATCATGTGCTGATTGGCTTCTTTACCCTGCTGGTGGCGGCCGCCGCCCTGGGTTTTGCGCTCTGGCTGGCGAAGGCCGGCGACGACCGCGAGCTGCGCCGCTACGATATTGTGTTCAGCGAGCCGGTATCCGGACTGTCGGTGGGCAGCGCGGTGCAATACAGCGGCATTCGGGTGGGCGAGGTGGAAAGCCTGACCCTGAATCCGCAGGATCCTCGCCAGGTACGGGCTCGGGTACGCATTGCCGCCGATGCTCCGGTCAAAGCCGACACTCAGGCCCGGCTGGCGCTGGCCAACATTACCGGGGCCGCCAATATTGCCCTCAGCCACGGTTCTCCCGGCAGTGCGCTGCTGGCTGACGGCAGCGATAACATTCCGGTGATTCGGGCCGAGCCCTCGCCGCTCAGCCGGCTGCGGGGCAGCAGTGAGGAGCTGATGGTGAGCCTGAATTCCCTGCTCGACAATGCCAACCGTGTACTGACCCCGCAAAATGCGGCTCATGTGGGCCATATTCTGGCCAGTCTCGATACGGTCACTGCCGCGCTGGCTCAGCAGCAGGGAAACCTGAGTGACGGTGTGGCGTCACTGAATACGGCCGCCGCCCGGCTCGATGCCATGCTGGTCCGGCTGGATCGGCAGCTGGCAAGGCATGGCGAGCCACTGCTGGCCGATGCCGCCGCCACCGCTGCCAGCCTGCGGCAGCTAACCCGGCGCTTGGATCGTCTGCTGGTGCAACAGCAGCCGGCACTGGAGGCCGGCGTTCAGGGGCTGGCCGGTCTGGAGCCGGCGCTGCGGGAGTTGCGCCGTACCCTGAGATCCCTGGGTGATATTGCCCGGCAACTGGAGCAGGATCCCGCCGGCACCTTGCTGGAGCGTGATGCGATGGAGGAATTCAAGCCGTGAACAGAGGTCTGTTGGTGTTGATGTGGTTACTGGGGGGGGCGGGCTGCTCGGTACTGCCGCCGGCCGAGCCGGTTAGCCTCTATCGCCTGCCCCCGGCGACCCTGGCAGGCGGTGACAATGAGGTTCTGCTCAACGGGCTGCGTCTGGCCCGCCCTCAGGCGACCGGTGTGCTGAACGGCAACCGCTTGCTGGTGTTGACCGGGCAACAGTCCTATCAGGCCTATGGCGGTGTTCGCTGGGCTGCGCCGTTGCCGGTGCTGTGGCAGGACTGGCTGCTGGACGCCCTGTGGCAGAACGGGCACCAGGGTGGCCTGAGCCGTGAAGAGGAAGGGATTGCGGCTGAGTGGGAGCTGAGCGGCACCCTGCGGGCCTTTGAAGTGGACCTTGGTGCAGGCCGGCAGCAGGCGGTGATCCGCTTTGATGCCCAGCTGTTGCGCACCAGTGACCGTCATCTGGTGGCCAGCCGGCGCTTTGAGCAGCGTGAGCCTGTTGAAAACCTGAATGCCGATACCGTGGTGATGGCGATGGGCCGGGCTGCCGACCGGCTGGTGCTGGCGCTGAGTCAGTGGTTGCTGGACTCGGGCAGGGGTGAGGTAAAGTGAATCTGAAAAGCGGGTGCTTGTGGGGGTTGCTCTGGCTGAGTGCCCAGGCTCTGGCGGTAGAGCGGATGACGGTACAGGTGCTGGAGGCCTTGCCCCATGACATTAACGCCTTTACTCAGGGTCTGGAGTGGCACGATGGCCGGCTGTTCGAGAGTACCGGTCTTTATGGCCAGTCCAGTCTGCGCCGGCTCGGTCACGACACCGCTGCGCCGGAACGTATGATCACATTGTCAGACAGCCTGTTTGGCGAAGGGCTGGCGAGGGTGGGGAAGCGGCTGGTACAGCTGACCTGGCGGGAAGGTGTGGCGCTGGTATGGCGGTTGCCGGAGTTGCAACTGAGCAGGGCGTTTTCCTATCAGGGGGAAGGCTGGGGCCTGTGTTTTGACGGTGACAGTCTGTGGATGAGTGATGGCAGCACGGCCCTGCAGCAGCGCAGCCCGAAAGACTTCGCCTTGCAACAGCGGCTGGAAGTTCACCTCGGCGGTTATCCTCAGGGCAGACTAAACGATCTGGCCTGTGTGGGTGAACATATCTACGCCAATGTCTGGAAAGAAGCGCATATATTGCGTATCAACAAACACAGCGGAGAAGTGGACGGGGTCATCGACGCCTCGCCGCTGTTGCCGCTGAGTGGCCGGGTCCGGCACCGGGAAGCGGTACTTAACGGCATTGCTCACAATGAGAACACCGGTGAGTTTTACCTCACCGGCAAATGGTGGCCCCGGCTGTTCCGGGTGCGCTTTGTTCAGGCGCCCGGCTGAGCACCGGCCGAGCGCCTGCTGTCGACCGAGAGCATGGCCTGGCTCATGGTATCTTCGCTCAGTTGTTCCGCACCGGGATAGTAGGTGCGGGCCTGTTGCAGTAAACGTTGCGCTTCTTCGGGCCGGTCCAGCTGCTGCAGTGCCAGCACCATATTGTGGTAGATACTGATGCGGGGAGTATGGCGCACGAACTCCCGGCCCCAGTCCAGATAGGTCTGCAACGCGTCGCTGTCCTGCTGCGCCGTAGCGATGGCCAGCTGCAGCGACATGGAGTTGAATTCCAGCCGGGTCAGCCAGGCCATGGGGTTGCTGGCCTCCAGCAGCAGGGCCGGATCCTTGCCGCCACTTCGTTCATACTGGGTGATCACCTTTGCCGTCTGCAAACCGGTGGCCATAAAGGGCACCACCAGTGCCGGGATCAGCAGGGCGGTAAAGCGGGCCAGCAGCCGGTGGCCATAGGCCGCTTCCCGGGGGGATTGCAGTCGCTGATCGATCCAGTACAGCAGCACCAGCAGCGTCACCCAGTGGGCCAGGGAATGATAGAAGGGATATTCGGTCTGGCTGTGCAGGGCGATGGGCCACACCAGCGCCGCCAGCGCCAGCGCCTGGCGCCAGGGGACCCGGCACAGCAGCCTCACAAAGGCCAGCGCGATGCCTGCTATGGCCAATACCGGCAGCAGGCCCCCTTCCACCCCCCAGAACAGCAGCTCGTTATGGGGATGATCCAGATTGGGCTCCATGGGCGGCAGGCCGGCCTGGGTCTCTCTCTGGCTGGCGTAAAATTCCATAAACTGCCGTTCAAAGTCGCCGTAGCCGGTGCCGGTCCAGGGATGCTGGCCGATAAGCGCCAGGCTTTGCTGCCAGTAGTATTTGCGCATACCCGCATCGTTATAGACTTCAGCGCCCCGCTGCACGCCTTCCACCCACGCCATGGATACCAGCGCCAGCGTCATGCCCAGCGTCACCAGTCCAAGCAAGACAAAGGTATGACGCCGGCTGTGCTGCCAGCTCAGCGGCAGCAACAACAGCACGCCCACCAGGCCGCCCAGCTGCCCCACCCGGGATTGCAGCACCACCAGCAACAGCGGTGTGGCCACCAGCACGGCTCCCAGCCAGACCCGGCGAATAACGGGTACAGGGCGTTTGTCTTCCAGCCACAAATACCAGGCCAGCATCAGTCCGGTGGCCATAAAACTGGCCATCACATTGGGCTGCTGAAAAATACCGTAGGGCCGGTTGGTTTTGGTGTTGTAACCAATGGGATTGCCGGGCTCCAGCAGGTAGTACTGCACCAGCCCCAGCAAGGCTTCAAGGCTGACCGCCGCCAGCAGCAGGTAGAGCAGACGCCAGCGGCCGTGCTCGTCAAAGCGGCACTGCAGCAGGGCAAACCAGAACAGCAGGCCACCAGCCAGTCCGGCCAGCCGGGGCAGGGCCCGATCCGCAAATTCTGCGCCGGGGTAGAGCAGGGGTACCATCAGCAGGGCAAAGGCCAGCCAGCACCCCAGGTGAAAGCGACTGTATACCACGGCCCGGTTAAGAGTCAGCTGCCACAACCCCAGGCCGATCATCAGTGACACCAGGATCCAGCCGGTCATGTTGAAGGGCAGATACAGGCCGGAGCCGCCGGGGTTGTGCATAAAAAAATGCATGCCCCCCAGGGCCCAGGCGGCAAAACACCAGAACCACAGGTAAGGCAGTGTAACTCGGGTCATTCCCTGACTCCTTTATTGGTTGTTATCAGCGCCCATTGAGCATGGGCCGTAAAAAACGGGCGGTGTGAGAGGCTTGGTGCTCGGCCACTGTTTCGGGGGTGCCGGTGACCAGGATTTGGCCGCCGCCGCTGCCCCCTTCCGGGCCCAGATCCACGATCCAGTCGGCGGTTTTGATCACGTCCAGGTTGTGCTCGATGATCACCACCGTATTACCGTGATCCCGCAGCCGGTGCAGCACCGTCAGCAGCAGCTGAATATCATGAAAATGCAGGCCGGTGGTGGGTTCGTCGAGAATATACAGGGTCTGGCCGGTGTCCCGCTTCGACAGCTCCCGGGCCAGCTTGACCCGTTGGGCCTCGCCGCCGGACAGGGTGGTGGCGGACTGGCCCAGACGAATATAGGACAGGCCCACATCCATCAGAGTCTGCAGCTTGCGGGCGATGGCCGGCACCGGGGCGAAGAAGTCACAGGCTTCTTCCACCGTCATTTCCAGCACCTGGTGAATGCTTTTGCCCTTGTACTGAATCTCCAGGGTTTCCCGGTTGTAGCGCTTGCCCTTGCACACGTCGCAGGGCACATAGACGTCGGGCAGAAAGTGCATTTCCACCTTGATCACGCCGTCGCCCTGGCAGGCCTCGCAGCGGCCGCCCTTGACGTTAAAGGAGAAGCGGCCGGGCTTGTAGCCCCGGGAGCGGGCCTCCTGAGTGCCGGAAAACAGCTCGCGAATGGGGGTGAAAATGCCGGTATAGGTGGCCGGATTGGAGCGGGGGGTGCGGCCGATGGGGCTCTGATCGATGTCCACTACCTTGTCCAGCCTGTCGAGGCCGTGAATGGCGGTGTAGGGCGCCGGCTGGCTGACCGTGGCCTTGTTCAGCTCCCGGTGCGCCAGGGGAAACAGGGTGTCGTTGATCAGGGTCGACTTGCCCGAGCCGGACACGCCGGTAACACAGGTCATCAGCCCCAGGGGCAGTGCCAGATCCACCTGTTTGAGGTTGTTGCCGCTGGCTCCTTCCAGTGTCAGCCAGTGCTCGCCCACCGGCGTGCGCTGTGCGGGTATGGCAATGGCTTCACGGCCCGACAGATAGGCACCGGTAAGCGAATCCGGGTTAGCCATGACTTCTTCCGGCGTGCCTTGCGCCACAATCTGGCCGCCGTGCACGCCGGCGCCGGGGCCGATGTCGAGCACATGATCGGCGGCGCGAATGGCGTCTTCGTCGTGCTCCACCACGATTACCGTATTGCCCAGATCCCGCAGGTGGGTGAGGGTGCTCAGCAGCCGTTCGTTGTCGCGCTGGTGCAGGCCGATGCTGGGCTCATCGAGCACATACATGACCCCCACCAGGCCGGCGCCGATCTGGCTGGCCAGGCGAATGCGCTGGGCCTCGCCCCCGGACAGGGTTTCGGCGCTGCGGGACAGGGTCAGGTAGTTAAGCCCCACGTTAACCAGAAAGCCCAGCCGTTCGGTGATCTCCTTGAGGATCTTGTCGGCGATCTGCGCCTTCTGCCCGGGCAGGCTGAGCCCGGTAAAAAAGGCGTGAGCCTCGCCGATGGCCATGTCCGACACTCTGGGCAGGTTGTGATCCGCCACAAACACATGGCGGGCGGCTTCCTTCAGCCGGGTGCCGCCGCAGCCGGGGCAGGCCCGGTTGCTCTGGTACTTGGCCAGCTCTTCCCGTACTGAGTTGGACTCGGTTTCCCGGTAGCGGCGCTCCATATTGTGCACTATGCCCTCAAAGGGATGCTTGCGCACCAGCACATCGCCGCGGTCGTTCATATAGCGGAATTCAATGCTGGTGCGGCCCGAGCCGTACAGCACCGCTTTCTGAACGGGGGTCGACAGGCTTTCAAAGGGGGCTTCCAGATCGAAGTCGTAGTGGTCCGCCAGGGACTTGAGCATCTGATAGTAGTAATAGCTGCGCTTGTCCCAGCCGCGAATGGCGCCACCGGCCAGGCTCAGTTCCGGGTTGGACACCACCTTGTCGGGATCGACGATCTGCTGGGCCCCCAGGCCATCGCACTGCTCGCAGGCGCCTGCCGGGTTGTTGAAGGAGAAGATGCGCGGCTCCAGCTCGGCAATGGAATGGCCGCATTCGGGGCAGGCGAAATTGGCGGAAAACACCAGCGGCTCGTCCTGCTCGTCGTCCATGCTCACCACGGACGCGATGCCGCCGGACAGCTCCAGCGCCGCCTCAAAGGACTCGGCCAGCCGCAACTGCAGATCGGCGCGCACCTTGAACCTGTCCACCACCACCTCGATGGTGTGCTTTTTCTGCAGCTCCAGCGCCGGCGGATCCGACAGATCACACACTTCGCCGTCGATGCGGGCGCGAATAAAGCCCTGGGCCGACAGGTTGTCGAGCAGCTTGCTGTGTTCGCCCTTGCGGTTGCGGATCACAGGGGCCAGCAGCATCAGCCGTTTGCCTTCGGGCTGTTCCAGCACCTTGTCCACCATCTGGCTGATGGTCTGGGCCGCCAGTGGCAGACCATGAGTGGGGCAGCGGGGCTCGCCCACCCGGGCAAACAGCAGACGCAGATAGTCGTGAATTTCGGTAATGGTGCCCACGGTGGAGCGCGGGTTGTGTGAAGTGGATTTCTGCTCGATGGAGATGGCCGGTGACAGCCCTTCAATATGATCGACATCGGGCTTTTCCATCAGGGAAAGAAACTGACGGGCGTAGGCAGACAGCGACTCCACATAGCGGCGCTGACCTTCGGCATAGAGGGTGTCAAAGGCCAGGGACGACTTGCCCGAGCCGGACAGGCCGGTGATCACGATCAGTTTGTCCCGGGGCAGTTCCAGGCTGATGTTTTTCAGGTTGTGGGTGCGTGCTCCGCGAACGTCGATTTTATCCATCTGCAGCTTGACCAAGTCTTTAACCAGACCGGCTAGTATGGCACCGGATGCATGGCCATCCAAGGGCGCATTAAGGGGATTAATCTTGACCGGCGCTCCGTGTTAAACTGCCGCTCTTTTGTGAACAATAACAGCGGAACCATCTCTCATGAGCGATCAGCAAGGCTTCAGCCCGCAGGAGCGGCGGGCGTCCTTTACTCTGGCCAGTATCTTTGGCATGCGCATGCTGGGCCTGTTCATGATCATGCCGGTCTTCGCCCTGTACGGTAGCAGCCTGGAAGGCTTCTCACCCCTGTGGGTGGGCATTGCCATCGGCGCCTATGGCCTGACCCAGGCGATATTGCAGATCCCCGCCGGCTGGCTGTCGGATCGCATTGGCCGCAAACCGGTGATTTACGCCGGCCTGGCGCTGTTTGCCGCCGGCTCTGTGGTGGCGGCCCTGTCCGAGTCGGTGTACGGCGTGGTGATTGGCCGGGTGCTGCAGGGCAGCGGCGCCATTGCCGGGGCCATACTGGCGCTGGCCGCCGACATCACCCGGGAAGAGAACCGTACCAAGGCCATGGCCATTATCGGCGTGTGCATCGGCATTTCCTTTGCCGCCGCCATGGTTGCCGGTCCGGTGCTGGCGGCGCTGTTCGGGTTGTCCGGGGTGTTCTGGGCCACGGCGCTGCTGGCGTTGGTGGGTATCGTCATGGTGCGTTTTATGCTGCCGGACTCGGTGAGCAAGGGCCAGATCCGGGACGTGACCGCCGCCCCCGAGCTGTTTGGCCGCCTGCTCAGGGACAAGCAGCTGCTGCGCCTCGACTTTGGCATCATGCTGCTGCATATGACCCTGACGGCCGTGTTTGTAGCCTTTCCGTTGTCGCTGAAAGAGGCCGGCCTGGTAGCGGAGCACCACTGGTGGTTGTATCTGCCGGCGCTGATACTGTCGTTCGTGTTGATCATTCCCTTTCTGATCCTCGGCGCCCGGCGCAATATGAACAAGGTGCTGTTTCAGGCCTCCATTCTGGTGATGATGGTGGCGCTGGTGCTGATGGCGCTGGGCCAGGGCCAGCTGTGGCTGCTGGCGGTGGCCATGGTGCTGTATTTTACCGCCTTTAACTTTATGGAAGCCTCGTTGCCGGCGTTCCTGTCGATGCTGGCGCCGGCCGGCGGCAAGGGCACTGCCATGGGCATTTATTCCACCAGTCAGTTTTTCGGTGCCTTTCTCGGCGGCGTGCTGGGCGGCGGCCTGTTCCAGCTGCTGGGGGGGGCCGGTGTCTTTATCCTGGTCGCCCTGACCATGGTGTTCTGGTTCTGGCTGTCGACCGGCATGGCCAATGTCAGCAGGGTGCGGTCTCATATTCTGCCCATCGGTGTTAAGATAGAGTCAGAGTCTGCCCGCAGTCAGCTGCTGCAGCGGCTGATGGCGCTGCCGGGTGTGCATGAGGCGCTGATCATTCCCGATGAAGGCGCTGCCTACCTCAAGGTAGATGGCAATATTTTTGAACTGGATCAGGCCAAACGCCTGATCAACCTGTGAGTACGGAGCAAGTTATGGCCAATAGAGGCATCAACAAAGTCATCCTGATCGGGCACCTGGGTCAGGATCCCGAAGTGCGCTATATGCCTAACGGCAATGCCGTCGCCAACATTACCCTGGCCACCAGCGAAACCTGGCGCGACAAGCAGAGCGGCGAGCAGCGTGAGCGTACCGAGTGGCACCGGGTGGTGTTTTTCGGCAAGCTGGCCGAGATCGCCGGTGAGTACCTGCGCAAGGGCTCTCAGGTGTATGTGGAAGGCCGTCTTCAGACCCGCAAGTGGCAGGACCAGGGCGGTCAGGATCGCTATACCACAGAGGTAGTGGTGGACATGGGCGGCACCATGCAGATGCTGGGCGGCCGGCCTCAGGGTGGTGGCCAGCAGGCTCAGGGCGGCTGGAGTCAGGGCCAGCAGGGTGGTGGTCAGCAACAGGGCAACTGGGGTCAGCAGCAGGGCGGCGGCCAGTATGGTCAGCAGGGCGGTCAGTCCCAGTATGGCGGCAACAAGCCACAGCAGCCTTCCCAGAGTCAGCCGCAGCAAAAGCCCCAGAGTCAGCCGGTGTACAACGAGCCGCCGATGGACTTTGATGACGATATTCCGTTCTAAGTTGGAAGTTAAAGGCCCCGTTCGGCGGGGCCTTTTGTTGTTTTGGCCGCGCGATAACACTGAGTGACACGGAAATAATATAAAGGTGAAGGCTTCACCTGAATGTAGGGAAGACAGGAGCCGCCGGCACCATGCCGGTGGCGGCAGGGACAGCAAATGAAATTCACCAATCAGTTTATTACCACCATCACCCTGTGCGTGCTGGCGGCCGTGCTGATGGTGCTGGTTGGCGCCGGAATCAGTTTTTACCAGATGGGAATAGCCTACCAGCAGCGCCAGGTCGATTCTGTGGTGCGCATGGTCGATGAGGCATGGCAACCGGATGCGGCAGCGCAGCCGGCCATCGACCGCTGGCTGCCGGCATTGCTCGATGTGAATGACATTATCGAGTTTACGGTGCGCAAGGGAGAGCGGGAGTATTATCGCTATCAGGCCACCCAGTCTCTTTCCGAGAGCGATATTTACCGGGAATACCATCGCAGCCTGAGCAGTGACGAGCAGCTCTCGGTGCAGCTGGTGCTGCGGCCGCCTTTTTACGATATCGATCATTCCCTGGCGGCGGTCTCCGGGCTGACCGGTGCCATTATGCTGGTGTTTGCCGGCCTGCTGTTCAGCCTGCGCTGGGTTCGCCGCCAGTTGCGCGGGGCCGAACTGCTCGATCAGCGCGGTCGTCTGATCCTGTCTGGCCGGCTCAGCATGTTGCAGCACCAGCCCCGTGAAGAATGGCCCCAGAGCGCCAGCCAGGCTCTGGACAAGCTGATGGCGGATCTGCGTGAGGCACGCAAGGAGCGCAGCCGGTTCGATACCTTTATTCGCGCCAATGTGTTTGTTGACCGCAAGATTGGTATCGGCAACCGGGTGTTTTTTGACAATCGTCTGGAAGCGGCCCTCAACGATTCCGCCAGCCATTCCGGCGCCCTGCTGCTGGTAGAGCTGCAGGATCTGGAGCATATCAACCAGAAGCTGGGGTTTGAGCGGGGCGACGAGCTGCTCAAGTCGGCCTCTGTCTATCTGGGCCATCTGATCCGCCGTTATCCGGGTGCCCTGCAGGCCCGCTATACCGGCAACACCTTTGCCCTGCTGTTTCCCAACCAGGTGGAAAGTGAAGCCCTCGATGCCGCCCGCCAGGTCATGAAGCTGCTGCGCCGGCTGCACTGGCCCGACGAGGTGCGTGATCCCTCCCTGTTTATCGGCGGTGTCTGTTTCCGTTTTGGCGAACAACTGCATCAGGTGGAAGAAGAGGCCGAGCTGGCCCTGCGCAGTGCCGCCCTGCAGGGTGGTGACGGTTACTTTATGTATTACAAGGGGCTGACCGAGGAGAGCAGCGGCAAGGGCACGGTGCGCTGGCGTACCCTGCTGGGACGCTTGCTGGAGCAGGATGCCGTCATGCTGGACCGGCAGGGTATTTACAGCCTGCGCGGCGGTGAGCCCGAAAGCCTGGAGCTGCTGGCGCGTATTCACGATGAGCGGGGCCGGGAGCTGGCGGCGGGTCACTTTCTGCCCATGGCGGAGAAATGTGGCCTGTTGCAGGACCTGGATCGCTGCATATTGTTGCGCTGTCTGACCCTGCTGCAGGAAAGCGATCGTCGCGCCACCCTGGCGGTCAACCTGTCGGTGGCCAGCCTGCTTAACCGGGGATTTCATCGCTGGCTGGTGTTCGAACTGATCCAATTGCCCAAGGCCCTGCTGGGTGAGCTGGTGATTGAGTTGTCGGAAGCCGGTGTCAGCCGGCATTTTCTGGAGCTGGACAAGCCGCTGCGCGCGCTCAAGGCGCTGGGGTGCCGTCTGGCGGTGGATCATGCGGGCCAGGATGTGGTCAGTACTCAATATATCAAGGATTACGACCTCGACTACCTCAAGCTGCACCCCAGTCTGGTGCGGGAAATAGACAAAAAGCCGGTCAACCAGATGGCGGTGCGCAGCCTGCTGGGAAACTGTCTGGGCAACCGTACCCGCGTGATTGCCGTGGGAGTGGAAACCGAGGCTGAGTGGGAATGCCTCGGTCAGCTGGGGGTGCACGCCGGCCAGGGCTATTACTTCTCCTGCCCCGAACGTTTTGAACTGGTATAGCTTCTGGCGCCCTGCAGGCCGCCGGTATGCAGAAAAATCAGCCGGCTGCCGGGAGCGTAATGGCCGGCCTCGATATCCCGGAACAGGCCGAGCAGGGCCTTGCCGCTGTAGATCGGCTCCAGCGGCACCGCCAGCGCCTCGCTCAAGGCCGAGATGGCCTGTCTGTCCATGTTATTGCATCTGGCATAGCCACCGCCGTGATGGTCCAGCCGCAGCTGCCAGCCCGGATCACCGGCTGCAGGTGGATGGAGGCCGGACACGGTATCGGCCAGCCAGCCTTTGCCCTTGAGTACGGCATACCCGGTAACCCGGGTGCCTGCCGGGCGGGCAGACAGCAAGCCGGCCAGGGTGCCGCCGCTGGCCACCGGCAATATCAGTTCATCGCAGGGGGGCAACTCTTGCCACAGCTCGGCCACGCCGGGCAGGGCCAGGGCGCAGCTGCCCCCTTCGGGAATGAAGTAAAAGCCGGGGTAACGGTTTGCCAGCCCGGCCAGAAAGTCGGGATCGTGACGGCGGCGGTAGCCTTGCCGGTCGATGAACTCAAGCTTCATGCCCCAGCCTTGCGCATCGGAAAGCGTGGGGTTGCCGGCATACTCGGGCTCGCCCCGCACGATGCCAATCGTCGGTAGCCCCAGCAGGTGACCGGCGGCGGCCAGGGCATGCAGGTGATTGGACCAGGCGCCGCCAAAGCTGAGCACCCCGGCGGCCTTGTCCGACAGAGCCTGGCGCAGCACATATTTCAGCTTTCGCCATTTATTGCCGGAAATGGAAGCATGTAACAGGTCATCCCGCTTGATTTGCAGGGTCAGCCCGTGTCGTTTCAGCAGAGGGTGGCAAACCGGCTGAAGAGGCGAAAGGTGATGCTGAAAGAGCAATTGCCAGTGTTGCAGTGAAGGCACGTTAAACAGAGAAAAGGAATTGTATTGATGCAAGTGTAGGGAACTTATTGATTTATTAAAACTCGTATTCGTTTGTGACCACTCTTGAGCGGGGATGCGCCTTGCTAGGGGCTGGTTGCGTTGGTAAAGTTAGCCGAATTTTCCGGTTTCTCAACCCAGGATCCCCTTCAGCATATGTTCAAGAAGCTCAGAGGCATGTTCTCCAACGATCTGTCGATCGATCTGGGAACGGCCAATACCCTTATCTACGTCAAGGATCAGGGCATAGTTCTGAACGAGCCCTCCGTCGTGGCCATTCGCCAGGAAAGAGCCGGCTCGGCCCAGAGCGTTGCCGCCGTCGGCCATGCTGCCAAACAGATGCTGGGGCGCACGCCCGGCAATATCGCCGCCATTCGTCCGATGAAGGACGGCGTCATTGCCGACTTTTACGTCACCGAGAAAATGCTGCAGCATTTCATCAAGCAGGTGCACGATAACAACTTTTTCCGCCCCAGCCCCCGCGTGCTGGTGTGCGTGCCCTGCGGCTCCACTCAGGTGGAGCGCCGGGCCATCAAGGAATCGGCCCTGGGCGCCGGTGCCCGTGAGGTATACCTGATCGACGAACCCATGGCCGCTGCCATCGGTGCCGGCCTGCCGGTCTCCGAAGCCACCGGCTCCATGGTGGTGGACATAGGCGGTGGCACCACCGAAGTGGCCATTATCTCCCTGAACGGCGTGGTCTACTCCCAGTCGGTACGGGTGGGGGGCGACCGCTTTGATGAAGCCATCATCAATTATGTACGCCGCAACTACGGGTCGCTGATCGGGGAAGCCACCGCCGAGCGCATCAAGCACGAAGTGGGCTCCGCCTACCCGGGCGAGGAAGTGCTGGAAATTGAAGTTCGCGGCCGTAACCTGGCCGAAGGGGTACCGCGCAGCTTTACCCTCAATTCCAACGAGATCCTGGAAGCCCTGCAGGAACCGCTGTCGGGTATTGTCAGTGCCGTTATGGTGGCGCTGGAGCAGTCGCCTCCCGAGCTGGCTTCAGACATCTCCGAACGGGGCATGGTGCTGACCGGCGGTGGCGCCCTGCTGCGGGATCTGGATCGCCTGCTGATGGAAGAAACCGGTATTCCCGTGGTGGTGGCCGATGATCCCATGACCTGTGTGGCCCGTGGCGGCGGCAAGGCGCTGGAGATGATCGACATGCACGGCGGCGACCTGTTTCACTACGACTGATAAACCGGGCCGGGTGACCGGCTCGCTTCGTTTTCATGAAACTCATTTTCGGTCGTGGACCTTCCCTGCCCATTCGCCTGACTCTGGCGGTGCTGGCCAGTCTTGCCCTGATGGTAGCGGACAGTCGCTACCAGTCCTTTACCGATATCAAGCTGTACCTCAATTCCCTGGTCAGTCCGCTGCAGTACATGGCCAACAGTCCGCGACTGCTGCTGGACTCCGCCTCTACCCAGCTGATGTCTCGCCAGGCCTTGCTTAATCAGACCGAGCGCATGAAACGGGAACTGTTCCTGCTGCAGGACGATCTGCTGCGGCTGCGTCACCTGGAGCAGGAAAACCAGCGTCTGCGTGAGCTGCTGGGCTCGCCGGTGCGACGGGATGCCCGGCGCATGGTGGCGGAGATCATGGCGGTGGATACCGACCCTTTTTCCCATCAGGTGGTGATCGACAAGGGCAGCCTGCAGGGCGTGTTTGAAGGTCAGCCGGTGCTGAACGAACAGGGGGTGGTCGGCCAGGTGATCTCGGTGGGCAAAACCACCAGCCGGGTATTGCTGATCACCGATGCCAGCCACGGTATTCCGGTGCGGGTGGCGCGCAACGACATTCGTGCCATCGCCAGTGGCAGCGGCCGGCTGGATCGGCTGGTGCTCGACAACATTACCCGCAATACCGATATTCGGGAAGGCGATGTGTTGCTCAGCTCCGGTCTGGCCGGGCGCTTTCCCGAGGGCTACCCGGTAGGCCGGGTGACTCATGTGGGTTATGAGGAAGGTCAGCCCTTTGCCGATATACGCGTCACGCCCTTTGCCGCGCTGGACCGGGTGCGCTACCTGCTGTTGCTGTGGCCCGAGCCCAGAATAACAGAACCCGAGGCCGAACCGCTCACCGAGGATAAACCATGAGCGCCTTTCCCTTGCGCAGCCGTCTGGGCATCATACTCAGTCTGGCACTGGCGTTGATGCTGTCCATTCTGCCACTGCCGGATCCGATCGCTCCCTTTCGGCCCGACTGGCTGCTGATCACCCTGCTGTACTGGAGCATTGCCCTGCCACACAGGGCCAATGTGGGCACCGCCTTTGTGGCCGGCCTGCTGCTGGATCTGCTGCTGGGGTCGGTGCTGGGAGTGCGCGCCCTGGCACTGGTGATCCCGGTGTACCTGGCGGCATCCCAGTTTCAGCGCATGCGCAATTACTCGGTGTGGCAGCAGGCCTTTGTGGTGGGCGCGCTGGTGATGCTCAACAAGCTGCTGATCTTCTGGACTGCCTACCTCAACCGCGATATTCAGGTGGATTACCATTACTTCTGGTCCATTGTCAGCAGCATGGTGTTCTGGCCCTGGATTTTCCTGCTGTTACGCAAATGCCGGCGGCAGTTCTCCCTGACCTGAGGAGGTGTCATGACACTTGCCCTGTATCTCGCTTCTGCTTCGCCCCGCCGCCGGGAACTGCTGGCCCAACTGGGGGTGAACTTTGCACTGGTTCGCCTCGAGGTGGAGGAATGCCGGCAGCCGGGCGAGGCCGCCGCCGACTATGTGCAGCGGCTGGCCCGGGACAAGGCGCGGGCGGGGGTGGCGCTGGCACCACAGCCGCTGCCGGTGCTGGGCGGTGACACCATAGTGGTGGTGGACGGCGAGGTGCTGGAAAAGCCTCAAAGCGAGGTTCACGGCAAGGCCATGCTGCGCCGGCTGTCGGGACGCACTCATCAGGTGATGACCGCCATGGCGCTGGCCACAGGTGGCGGCTGTGAGACGGTGCTGGTCACCACCGAAGTGACTTTTCGCGCCCTGAGTGATCGAGACATCGACCGTTACTGGCACACCGGTGAGCCCGCCGACAAGGCCGGTGGCTACGGTATTCAGGGGCTGGGGGGGCGCTTTGTGTCACGCATCAATGGCAGCTACAGCGCCGTGGTGGGTCTGCCGCTGGTGGAAACCGAGGCTTTGCTGCACCGCAACGGCGTGATAACGGGCTGATTCCGGCTCTTGAACGCCGCCATTCTGTGTTAATTTAAGACATTCTCTATCCAGACTGGCGGAGCCTGTATGTCTGCAGAACTGATTATCAATATGACCCCGGCGGAGACCCGGGTGGCCCTGGTGGAAAACGGTATCCTGCAGGAAGTGCACATCGAGCGCCAGGCCCGGCGCGGTATCGTTGGCAATATTTACAAGGGCAAGGTCAGCCGGGTGCTGCCCGGCATGCAGGCGGCCTTTGTGGACATTGGCGGTGAGCGCGCTGCCTTTCTGCATGCCTCCGACATAGTGCCCCACACCGAGTGTGTGGACACCCGGGAGCAGGCCCATTTTCAGGCCGGCAACATTGCCGAGCTGGTGCGTCAGGGCCAGGACATCATGGTACAGGTGGTCAAGGACCCCCTCGGCACCAAGGGCGCCCGCCTGACCACCGACATTACCCTGCCGTCCCGTTACCTGGTGTTTATGCCCGGCAGCGCCTATGTGGGCGTTTCCCAGCGCATCGACTCGGAGCAGGAGCGGGAGCGGCTCAAGGCCCTGGCTGCGGAGCATGTGGACGATCTGGGCGGCTTTATCATTCGTACCGCCGCCGAGGGCATCGGTGAGCAGGAGCTGGCCCAGGACGCGGCCTTTCTCAAGCGGCTGTGGCGCAAGATCCTGGAGCGCCGGGGCAAGTATCCGTCCTGCTCCATGCTGTATCAGGATCTGCGGCTGGCGTTTCGCATCGTGCGTGATTTTGTCGGTGCCGAGCTGGATCGTATTCGGGTCGACTCCCGGGAAACCTGCGACAGCCTGCGTACCTTTGTGGACGAATTCGTGCCCGAGCTGTCCGGACGCATCGAGTACTACCATGGCAACTCGCCCATTTTCGATCTTTACGATGTGGAAAACGAGATCCAGCGGGCGCTGGATCGCAAGGTCGAGCTCAAGTCCGGCGGTTACCTGATCATCGATCAGACCGAAGCCATGACCACCATCGACATCAACACCGGCGCCTTTGTCGGCCACCGCAATCTGGAAGAAACCATCTTCAACACCAATATCGAGGCGACTCAGGCCATTGCCCGCCAGTTGCGGCTGCGCAACCTGGGGGGCATCATCATTATCGACTTTATCGACATGTACGATGAGGATCACAAGCGCCGGGTGCTGCACAGTCTGGAGCTGGCGTTGTCCCGGGACAGGGCCAAGACCAACGTTAACGGTTTTTCCCAGCTGGGACTGGTGGAGATGACCCGCAAGCGCACCCGGGAGAGCCTGGAGCATGTGTTGTGTGATGCCTGCCCCGAGTGCAATGGCCGGGCCCGGGTGAAAACTGTGGAAACCGTCAGCTACGAAATACTGCGGGAAATACTCAGGGTCAACAAGGCCTACGACGCCGACAAATTTGTGGTTTATGCCTCCACCGCCGTGGCCAACGCGCTGCAGGAAGACGAATCCCATATGCTGGCCGAGCTGGAAGTCTTTATCGGCAAGCAGGTCAGGGTCAACAACGAGCCCCTGTACAATCAGGAGCAATTCGACGTGGTAATGATGTAGTGATAAAACGCAGCCTGAGCTGGGCCTGGTTTGGTCTGGCCGGCGCCGCCGTGGTGGTGGCCCTGCTGGTCACCCTGCTGCGCTTTGGCTCTCCCTGGCTCGCTACCCTGCAACAGCAGTGGCTCGACCATCTGCTCAGCGAACACAGCCTGACCCTGAACATCGGCGGTCTGGGCCTGGACTGGCAGGATTATGGCCCCGTGCTGGTGCTGGAAGAGGTGCGCCTGCAGCGTCCGTCACAGCCGGATCTGACCCTGCGGCGGGCACTGATCGACGTTCAGCTGTGGCAGAGCCTGCGCCAGTGGCGGCCGGTGCTCAACGAGGTCACCCTCGACGGACTGCGTCTTCCCCTGAGGCCGAAGGAGAATCCGCAGGGCGGTGGCACCGATCTGGAGACTCTGAGAACCCTAGCGCTGCAGGGGGTGGAGCGGCTGACCCTGGTGGACGCGCAGCTGGTGCTGGCCAGCCCGGGCAGCCCCCTGCTGGAGCTGTATATTCCCGCCCTGAGCTGGCACAACCGGCCCGGTCTGCACCAGGGCGAAGGCCGCCTGGGCTTTGGCACCGGTGATGGTCAGCAATTTGTGTTTAAAGGCCGTCTAGAGGGGGATATTGACGAGCTGAGTGGGGGTATCTACCTGCAGGCCGACGGCGTCGATGCCGGTCCGGCGCTGGCCCGAATCCGCCCCGGGGATGAGCGGGTGTCTGCTGAGGTTTCTTTTGAAGCCTGGCTGGAATGGCAACAGGGCGAGCCGCAGGCGGCCCTGCTGACCCTGGGAGCAAACCGCGCCGGCTGGGGAGACAGCCACACCATAGCGGTAAATGGCGGTCGTATTCAGTGGCAACCCACCGCTCAGGGCTGGCAGCTGGCCAGCAGCAATATCGACATCAGCGTCGACGGTGAAGCCTGGCCCAGCTGGCGGGTACAGCTTGATCGCCATGACGATCGGCTCAGTGGTTATCTGGACCGGCTCAGCTTTACCGATCTGGCGTTGCTGGCCCAGTGGGGAGAATACTACTGGCCTGCCGCCGCTCACCAGCTGGCGGGCATTGCGCCCAGGGGCCGGCTGTCGGGGCTGCGTTTTGACGCCGGTGTCGATGGCAGCGACTGGCATCTGGATGGTGAGTTTGATGATGTCAGTACCCGGGCCTTTGGCTGGGCGCCGCAAACACAGGGGCTCAATGGCCGTTTTTCTTTTGCCGCCGACCATGGAAGGCTGACATTTCAGCAGTCCGAGCCGGTTGGCTGGCAATGGGACCAGGCCTTTCGCGGTACCTGGCCCATACGGCGGCTCAACGCTGCCCTGCAATGGCAAAAACGCGCTCATGGCTGGTGGCTGTGGAGTGACCGGCTGGAGGTGGAAGGGGATGACCTGAGCCTCGACGCCTGGTTCAGCCTGCAGCTGGCGCCGGAACAGTCGCCCCTGCTCAGCGCTTCTGCCCGGGTGGATCTGCACCGGGCCGGGCGCGCCGGCAGCTATCTGCCCGAGCCGGTGATGGGATCCCGGCTGGTGGATTATCTGCAGGGGGCCATTCGCGATGGTCATGCAGAGCACGCCGAGGTGCTCTGGTACGGTCGCCTCAACCGATTTCCCTATCACGACGGCAGCGGCATCTTTCAGGCGCGGGTTCCCCTGCGTGACGCCGAGTTCCGCTTTGATCCCCACTGGCAGCCCCTGACCGATCTCGGCCTGAACCTGTTGTTTGAGAATGACGGTCTGTACATGAGCGGACCGAGCGGCCGGCTGGGCAAGGTGCAGGCCAGCGACATCGATGCCCGCATTGCTCCCCTCGACCGCAGCGCCCGGCTGGCGCTGAATGCCGGCATTCAGGGGGCCGGAGAAGCGGTGACCACTTATCTGCAACAATCACCTCTGGCCGGCTCGGTAGGTACCACCCTGGAGCAGGTGCAGGTCTCCGGCCCACTTAGTGGCAAACTGGCCCTTGATATTCCCCTGACCGGTGGTCCCGTGGGTGTGCATGGGGAGGTGGACTTTGCCGGCAACGAGGTATGGGTTGCTCCCCTGGCCATGCCGCTGAGCGAAGTGAACGGAAAACTGGTTTTTGATGAAAAAAACACCCGCCTGCAGGGGCTGCAGGCCCGCTGGCTGGACCAGCCGCTGACGGTGGATTATCAGGGCAGGGTGACCGAGGCCGGCTACCGCGCCGATATCGGCCTGGCCGGGCGCTTGCAGGGCGATGCCCTGGGCCGGGCACAGCCCTGGCTGGGAGGGCTGCAGGGCGAGGCCGGCTGGCAGGGCCGAGTGCAGTTGAACATGGCCGAAGGACGGGTGAATTACACCGCCGAGCTGGGCTCGGAGCTGGCCGGGCTGGCCAGCCGTCTGCCGCCGCCTCTGGGCAAGGATGCGCAGCGGGAGCGGCCACTGCGCCTGACCCTGTCCGGTGATACGGCTCAGGCTCAGGCGCGACTGGATATGGCACCGGACATCGACGCCGAGCTGCGGCTGGGCTTTGACGCCGGCGGTGTACAAATCAAGCGGCTCTGGGTGAATAGTGGCGGTGCCGAAGCCAGACCTCCCCGGGCAACCCTGGATGTGGCGGCCCATCTGGCCGAGCTCAGACTGGATGACTGGCTGGCGCTGCGCCCGGGGCACCATGATCAGACGCCGGCAGTGGCGCTGCACTGGCCTGAGCGTTACCGGGTGGCCATACGTGCCGATCGCGGTGAACTGTGGCGTCAGCCGCTCAGTGATCTGAGCCTGACGCTGACGCCGGCCGAGGCCGGCCGGCACCGGCTGGCGGTCAATGCGCGGCAGGTGAAAGGAGAGCTTGCCTGGGGTAACCATGAGCCGGTAACGGCCCGCTTTGAGCGCTTGTGGTTGGCTCCCGGACCTGCCGAAGGGGGGGCTGCCAGCGGGCGGATCGAGCCATCCAGCATACCGGCGCTGGTGTTTCGTTGCGATGACTGCCGCTGGCGCGATCTGGCTCTGGGCAAGGCCGGTTTTCAGCTGTCGCCGCTAACCGCGGAAAACGGCGTGCAGCTGGATGACCTCTGGCTGGACGGCCCGCAGCTGCAGGGACGGGCGCAAGGGCGCTGGCTGCAGCACGAGAGCGGTGATATCAGCCGGCTGCAGTGGCAGGGCGGCGCGCAGTCCCTGCAGGCATTGTGGCAGGCCATGGGGGAAACCTCGCCGTTCCGGGATACCCAGGCGTTATTGGAAGGCGAGCTGAGCTGGCCCGGGCTGCCCTGGCAGCCTGAGCCTGCTACCCTGAACGGCACCGTGAGCGTGGAAACCGGTGCCGGCGTGCTCACCGAGCTCAGCGATCGGGGAGCGGGATTGCTGTCGGTGCTGAGTATGGATTCGGTATTGCGCCGGCTGCGGCTGGACTTTCGCGATGTGTTTGAGGAAGGGTTCTATTTTGACAGCATTCGTGCCACCGGTGAGTTTCAAAATGGCGCGTTGCACAATGACGATTTTCTGCTGAAAGGGGCGGCCGGCAATCTGACCGGACGGGGCCGGGTGAATATGGCGACGGAGCAGCTTGATTACCGCTTTGAATTCACTCCCAACCTCACCGGTAATCTGCCGGTGCTGGCCGCCTTTGCCGTTACACCGGTGACCGGCCTTTATGTGCTGGCCCTGTCCAAGGTGCTGGGGCCTGTGGTAGATGTATTCACCCGTATTCGATATCGCGTGAGCGGTCCGCTTGCCAACCCGAAAGTCAGCGAGCTGGGCCGGGAGCGGGATCAAATTCGCCTGCTGCAAACCAACAAGGAGCAATAAATGGAACTGGTAGCCCTGCAACTGAACGCTGGCGCCGACTGGAATGCTAACCGGCAGCGGATTGAATCCCTGCTGGAGCGGCTGCCCGTCAGCCGCCCCCTGCTGGTGCAGCTGCCGGAAAATGCCGTGGTGTTTGGCGGTCGCAAGGCGGTACTGAGTGTGGCCGAACCGCTGGGGGAAGGTCCGGTGCAGGACTGTTTTGCCCACTGGGCGAAACGCCTGGGGATCTGGCTGGTGGTTGGCTCCATGCCTACCCGCATTGAAGGCAGTGACAAACTGCACACCAGCTGCCTGGTGTATGATGAGCAAGGGGAGCGGATCGCCTGCTATCACAAGCTGCACCTGTTTGATGTGGACGTGGCCGATGGCCATGGCCGTTACCGGGAGTCCGATACCTTTGCCCCGGGTAATGAACTTTGTGTGGTGGACAGCCCCTTTGGTCGTCTGGGCCTGTCGATCTGTTATGATCTGCGTTTTCCCGAGCTGTATCGCGCTCTGCGCGAGCAGGGGGCCGACATATTAATGGTGCCGGCGGCGTTCACCCGGGTAACGGGACAGGCCCACTGGCTGCCCCTGTTACAGGCCCGGGCCATTGAAAACCAGTGTTATGTACTGGCCGCCGGCCAGGTGGGTGAGCATGCCGGCGGACGTCAGACCTGGGGACATTCGGTGATCCTGGATCCCTGGGGCGAAATTTGTGCCTGTCTGCCCAATGGTGAGGGCCTGATTGTCGCTTCCCTCGACCGGCAACGCCTCGACAGTATACGCCGCCAGATGCCAGTGGCCCAACATGCCCGCCTGCGGGCGGTATGGAGAGACAAAAAATGAGTATTGAACAGATCAACCAGAGCCTGCTGGTGCCCAACGAGCTGGACATGGCTCTGCTTGACGCCCAGCTGGCGCGGCTGAGCCGCCACCAGATCGACTTTGCCGATCTGTATTTTCAGAACAGTGTGCACGAGTCCTGGGTGCTGGAAGACGGTATCGTCAAGGACGGCAGCTACAACATAGAGCAGGGGGTGGGCGTGCGCGCGGTGAGCGGCGAGAAGACCGGCTTCGCCTATTCCGACGAGCTCACCGCCACCGCCCTGGACCAGGCGGTGAGCGCCGCCCGGGGCATTGCCGCCCACGGCGGTGACGGCCGTTTCAAGGTGGGCCAGCAACAGCCGGTAACCGCCCGTTATATGGGCGTGAATCCCCTCGACAGCCTGAGCCGTGAGCAGAAAATTGCCCTGTTGCAGCAAATGGATGCCTTTGCCCGCAGCCTGGATCCATCTGTTACTCAGGTGATCGCCTCCATTTCCGGCGTGTATGAAGAGGTGCTGGTGCTGGCCACCGACGGCACCCTGGCCACGGATCTGCGCCCCCTGGTGCGGCTGAACTGCTCTGTGCTGGCCGAGCGCAACGGTCGCCGTGAGCGCGGCAGCAGCGGCGGTGGCGGCCGCATCGGCTATGACTATTTTCTGGAAGAGATTGATGGTCAGCCCAGAGCCATGGGCTACGCCAGGGAAGCGGTGCGACAGGCCCTGGTCAACCTGGAAGCGGTAGACGCCCCAGCCGGCACCATGCCGGTGGTGCTGGGTGCCGGCTGGCCCGGGGTGCTGTTGCACGAGGCCGTGGGCCACGGCCTGGAAGGGGACTTTAACCGCAAGGGCTCGTCCGCCTACTCCGGCCGTATTGGTGAAAAGGTGGCTTCCTCCCTGTGCACCATAGTGGACGACGGCACCCTGGCGGATCGCCGCGGCTCGTTGACCATCGACGACGAAGGCACCCCCAGCGGCTATAACGTGCTGATCGAAAACGGCGTGCTCAAGGGCTATATGCAGGACAAGCTCAATGCCCGGCTGATGGGCATGGCGCCCACCGGCAACGGCCGGCGTGAGTCCTATGCCCACCTGCCGATGCCGCGCATGACCAACACCTATATGTTGCCCGGTGAGACGCCGCCGGAAGAGATCATCAAGAGTGTAAAAAAGGGTATTTACGCCCCCAACTTCGGCGGCGGTCAGGTGGACATCACCTCGGGCCGGTTCGTGTTCTCCGCCTCGGAAGCCTACTTCATCGAGGACGGCAAACTGACCGCGCCGATCAAGGGCGCAACTTTGATCGGCAACGGCCCCGAAGCCATGAGTCAGGTGTCCATGGTGGGCAATGATCTGAGTCTGGACGCCGGTGTGGGCGTGTGCGGCAAGGACGGCCAGAGCGTGCCGGTCGGTGTGGGCCAGCCTACCCTCAAGCTGGACCGCATGACGGTCGGCGGCACTCAGTAAGCCTCCCCTGAAAGCAAAAAACGCCGGCATGCTGCCGGCGTTGTTGTTTGGTCAGTAATGTCTGCTGAGCTGTGCATATCGCCGGCCAAAGGGCACTACTTCGCCGGCACGCCGTGAATACCTCCCTGTAGGCTCCGTCGCGCCATCCCTGGCGCGAAGGGCGCGGCGAAGCAGACACCCTTTGTCCTGCGTATTTCGATACAGAGTTGTCAGACAGTCACTGGCAGGCAACGCCGATGTTTCACGAAGCTGCAGCAGGGATTGCCGGAGCCGACCGTCAAATGCCATGGATGGCATTTGACGAGCGTCCCAAGGATGGGCTCGAAGCGTGTCGGCGGAGTGCAACCCTGCTGTAGTTTCGTAGTATGGGTCTGCTTACGGTGCCAGGTTTTGCTTCAGGTACTGAAACAGTTCCCGGTAGGCCTTGGGGGGCAGGCCGGCAGCCAGCTCCTTGCGGCCGGTGCGGGCCAGCTGGCGCAGCTTCTGACGGTCGAGCTGGCGGTGCTGGGCCACCAGATCGTTGACCGCCTTGTCGCCTTCCTTGATCAGCCGGTCCCGCCACTGCTCCAGTTTGTGAAAGTGGGCATTGGCCACGGCGCTTTTCTGATCAAAGGCGTTGAGGGCCTCGCGAATGGCGGTGACGTCCCGGCTGCGCATCAGCTTGCCGATAAACTGCAGATGGCGGCGCTGGGCTTCCCGCTTGTTGGCCAGCTTGTGGGCCAGGGCGATGGCGTCCTTCAGCTCCTCATCCAGCGGCACCTTGGCCAGCTCGCTCGGATTCAGCTTGACCAGATCCATGCCAAGCTGCTGCAGGGCCTGGCTTTCCCGTTTCATTTCGCTTTTACTGACCCATTCGATGTCGTCGTCGTGATCGGGCTGGTCGTCGTGATGGCGCATGGTATTTCTCTTGCAAATCGGTGATGGTGAATATATTACCAGCTTCTCCCAAGGGGCGCAGGGGTCTGTTATGCTAACGGCAAACGGAACCAGCGAATTCACTATGACTCCCGAAGAGATTCACAACGAACAGCGTCAGCTTGAGCTGGCGGTAGAGCAGGCGCTGGAAAGCGCCAAGCGCCTGGGTGCCGACGCGGCAGAGGTGTCCATCAGCAAGCAGACCGGACTGTCGGTCAACACCCGCAATGCCGAGCTGGAGAACATCGAGTTCAACAAGGACGGTGCTCTCGGCATTGCCGTCTACCGGGACGGCCGCAAGGGTTCGGCCTCCACCTCGGATCTGCGCCCCGATGCCATTGCCCGCACCGTGGCGGCGGCGCTGGATATTTCCCGCTATACCACCGCCGATCCTCACGCCGGCCTGGCCGACGCCGACCAGCTGGCCTGGGAATCCCCCGAACTTGAGCTGTGTTTTCCCCGGGCCATGGAGCCGGCAGAAGGCATTGAGCTGGCGCTGCAGTGCGAGCGCTCGGCGCTGGGCCGGGACAAGCGTATCAAGCAGTCCGACGGCGCCAGCTTTTCTGCCAATGTGGGCATTCGGGTCTACGGCAACAGTCACGGCTTTATCAAGGGCTTTGCCGGCTCTCGCTACGGCATGAGTTGTGTGCTTATCGGTGAGCAAAACGGCGACATGCAGCGGGAATACGGCTATACCTCGGCCCGCAGCTTTGACGACTTGTGGACGCCTGAAAAGGTGGCCGACGAGGCCGTCAGCCGCACGCTGGGGCGGCTGGGCGGGCGCAAAATTGGCACCACCCAGGCCCCGGTGCTGTTTCACCCGGATGTGGCGGCGGGCCTGTTCGGCCATCTGGTGATGGCCATCAGCGGCGGCAACCTGTATCGCCAGTCGTCCTTTCTGCTCGATGCCTGCGGCGAGCAGATTTTTCCCGGCTGGCTCACCATTCACGAGCAGCCCCATCTTCACAAGGGGCTGGCCAGTGCGCCCTTTGACAACGAAGGCGTGCGCACCCTTGAACGCAATATTATCGAAAACGGTGTGCTGCAGACCTACCTGCTGACCAGTTACTCGGCCCGCAAGCTGGGGCTGCCGGTGACCGGCCATGCCGGCGGCATTCACAACTGGACGGTGTCCAGCAGCGGCCAGAGTCACGACGAACTGCTCAAGCAAATGGGTACCGGTCTGCTGGTGACCGAAATGATGGGCCAGGGAGTGAATATCGTCACCGGCGACTATTCCCGCGGCGCCGCCGGTTTCTGGGTGGAAAACGGCGAAATTGCCTATCCGGTGGAAGAGATCACCATTGCCGGCAATCTGAAAACCATGTTCGCCGGCATTCAGGCCATTGGCACCGATGTGGAAACCCGCTCCAGCCTGCATACCGGCTCCGTGCTGATCGACAATATGAAGATTGCAGGACAATAACGGCAGGGGACTTGGGATTAGGGACTGGGGAATGGAGGTTTGGGAGCAAGTCCCTAATCACCAGTCCCCAGTCCCCCCCTTTTTCTTATTCAGTGCGTAGGTTGGGATGAGGAACGAATCCCAACAATTCAGCAGGCCGCAAGATGTTGGGATTCGCTGCGCTCATCGCCAACCTACTTTCCGCTTTAGTGCAGCAGGATCAGCGTGGCCAGCCCCAGAAACGACAGCAGGCCGACGGTGTCGGTAATGGTGGTCAGGGCCATGGAGCCGGCCAGGGCCGGATCGATATTAAAGCGTTTCATGATCAGCGGAATGCTGGCGCCGGCCAGGCCCGCCACCGACAGGTTGATAAACATGGCGGCGGCGATCACCAGACCAATCTCCCAGCTGCCCTTCCATAACGCCACCACCACGGATATCGCCACCGCCCACAGCATGCCGTTGAGCAGACCCACCAGGGCCTCCTTGGTGAGCAGCCAGCGGGCGTTGCTGTCGCCGATATGGCCCACCGCCATGCCGCGGATCACCAGCGCCAGGGTCTGGTTGCCGGCAATGCCGCCCATGGAGGGCACTATGGTCATCAGAATCGCCAGGGTGGCCAGCTGGGACAGGGTTTCCTCAAACATATTGGACACGCTGGCAGCCACCAGGGCCGAACCCAGGTTGATGGTCAGCCAGAAGGAGCGGCGGCGGGCACTGGTGAGCACGGGGGCAAAGGTGTCCTCGTCGTCATCCATCTTGGCCATGCCCATCATGGAGTGCTCGCCTTCCTCGCGAATGATGTCGACCACGTCGTCGATGGTGATGCGTCCCAGCAGCTGGTTGTTTTCGTCGACGACCGGCGCCGACAGCCAGTCGTGGCGTTCAAACAGGTTGGCCACATCGGTATCGGCCATGGTCAGGGGAATGGCTTCCACCGTGGTGTCCATGGCCTCCGCTACCGTGGTGGTGGGGGACTGCACCACCAGACTGGCGAGGGAAATGTCCCCCAGCAGGTGATTGTGCTGATCCACCACATAGAGGGTGTCGGTGCCCTCCGGCAGCTCGTTGTGCAGGCGCAAATAGCGCAGCACCACGTCTATGGTGACGTCGGGGCGCAGAGAGATGAACTCGGTGTTCATCAGAGAGCCGGCGGTGTCTTCCGGATAGGACAGGGCCAGCTCGGCCCTGTGCCTGTCCTGCTCGTCCATTTCGGTAAGCACCTGGTTGAACAGCTGCTCCGGCAGATCCCGCAGCACATAGGCCAGGTCGTCCGACTCCATGTCTTCCAGGGCACTGGCCAGCTTTTCCGGCTCCATCAGCCGTATGATGCCGTCGCGCACCTCTTCCGACAGCTCTTCCAGGATCTCGCCGTAATCGTCGGGATCGATCAGCTGCCACAGCACCTTGCGGCTGGGGGCGGGAGAGGACTCGAGCAGCCAGGCCACATCCCCCGAGCGCATTTGCTGCAACATGCGGCGTACATGTACAAACATGCCGCTGTTCAGTGCCTGGGTAATGGTCTCCAGATGATCCGGGGTGCCTGTGTGTTCTGCTGGCTCTGTCATTCAGTGTTTACCGCAAGATTATTCCGACTCGTTGAAGCGATCCGCCACCAGCCGGGCCACGGCGTTCATGGCGGCTTCCGCCTCCGGCCCTTCCGCCACCACGCGAATGGCCTGTCCCTGGGCGGTTTCCAGCATCAGCAGGCCCATCACGCTGTTGGCGGGCGCTTCCTTTTGCTGGTTGCAGACGGTCAGCTCTGCATCAAAGCGCTGGGTCAGTTGCACCAGCTGAATGGCAGCCCGGGCATGCAGGCCCAGCTTGTTGACGATTTTCAGGTTGCGTTCAATTTTGGGCATGGCGTTTTTCCAGGGTGCGATGACGCAGTTGCACACTCTTGCCCATCTGGGCAAAGACCCGGGCCAGCTGTTCGGCGATAAACACGGATCTGTGCTGGCCGCCGGTGCAGCCAACGGCCACGGTCACATAGCTGCGGTTGTTGCGCTCCAGATGAGGCATCCAGGTGATCAGCAGGTTCTCCAGCTGCCACAGATATTTCATCACCTCGGGCTGGCTGCTCAGATAGTCGGCCACCGGCTGATCCTGGCCGGTATAGGGCCGCAGCTCGGCAACCCAGTGAGGGTTGGGCAGAAAGCGGGCGTCAAACACAAAATCGGCGTCCTTGGATACACCGTACTTGTAGCCAAAGGACTCAAACACCCAGTTCAGCTCTTTTTCCTTTTTGCCGAGAATGCGCTCGCGAATGATCTCGCTGAGATCGTGAATGCTCAAGCTTGAGGTGTCGATACGCAGATCCGCATCGGACGACAGCGGTGCCAGCAGATGGGTTTCTTCGCGAATGGCTTCGTCCAGGGTCAGGCTGTGGCGGGACAGGGGATGCAGCCGGCGGGTATCGCCAAAGCGGCGAATGAGTACAGCATTGTCGGCATCGATAAAAATGCTGGAAACCTGAACGTCGTCCATGGCCCGGACCTCGGCCAGAAAGGCTTCCAGTTTGTCGGGACTGTCGGGCAGGTTGCGCACATCTATGCTCACCGCCACGGCACCGGGCTTGTGCCGGCGCAGGCGCACCAGCTCCGGCAGCAGTTCTACCGGCAGGTTGTCGACACAGTAGTGGCCGAGATCTTCCAGCACCCGCAACGCCACTGTCTTGCCCGATCCGGAACGACCACTGACGATTACCAGCTGCATTTTGGTTTCCTCAGGCTGAAATCATGATTTGATAGAGTTCGTCGTCGCTGCCCGCCTGGCGCAATTGCCGGCATACCTGTTTATTACTCAGCTTTTCGGCGATCAGCGACAGGGTTTTAAGGTGTTGTTTGCACTCCTGCTCCGGCACCAGCAGGGCAAACACCAGGCCGACCGGCTGGTTGTCGATGGCGTCGAACTCCACCGGTTCGGCAAAAGTCAGCAATACGGCCGTCGCCTTGTTGTCATTGCCGATGCGGCCATGGGGAATGGCAATGCCGTTGCCTATGCCGGTCGTTCCCATTTTTTCCCGGGCCAGCAGGCAGTCAAAAAGCGGCTGGCTGCCGATATCGAGGTGTTCGGCAGCCAGCTCGCTGATAATTTCCAGAGCACGTTTCTTGCTCGTGCAGGGAACTGCACTGCGGGTGCAGTCCCTGCTGAGTATGTCGGCGACTTCCATGGTTATTTTTGCTTGAGCTTTTCTTTGTGTTTGATGATCTGACGATCCAGCTTGTCGATGAGGCTGTCGATGGCCGCATACATGTTTTCATGCTGGGAGTTGGCAAACAGCTCGCCGCCGCTGACATGCAGCTTGGCTTCGGCAATCTGCTGCATTTTTTCCACATTCAGGATGACGTGCGCATTGGTGATGTGATCAAAGTGGCGTTCCAGCCGGGAAAACTTGCTGTTTACATAATCACGGAGTGCATCGGTGATTTCGACATGATGTCCGGTCAGGTTGATTTGCATAAACGTCTTCCTTCTGTCGTTGCCTTTAAACCAGGCGTTTGCGCTGATTGGAGGGGGGAATGGCCAGTGACTCCCTGTACTTGGCGATGGTTCGCCTGGCCACCTTTATCCCCTGGTCGGCCAGCAACTGGGCGATTTTGCTGTCGCTCAGCGGCTTGGCCGGGTTTTCCGCCCCGACCAGTTTCTTGATCAGGGCACGAATTGCCGTGGAAGAACACTCACCGCCATCGTCGGTGCCCACATGGCTGGAGAAGAAATACTTGAGTTCAAACACGCCTCTGGGAGTGTGCATGAACTTCTGGGTGGTCACCCGCGAAATGGTGGACTCGTGCATTTCCACCGCTTCGGCCACATGGTTCAGCACCATGGGCTTCATGGCCTCTTCTCCATACTCAAAGAATGCCTGTTGTTGTTCAACAATACAATTGGCAACCTTGAGCAGGGTCTCATTTCGACTTTCGAGGCTCTTGAGGAACCACTTGGCATCCTGCAGATGGTTACGGATAAACTGGCCGTCCTCGCTGTTTCTCGGCTTGCTGGCCAGTGCGGCATAGGTCTGGTTGAGCCGTACCCTGGGCATGGCTTCGGGGTTGAGCTCTACCACCCAGACCCCCTGACGCTTGCTGACCACCACATCGGGGATCACGTATTCGGAGTTGCCCTGAATGATGCTGCTGCCGGGGCGGGGTTCCAGCTGCTGGATCAGCGCCAGCACTTCCCTGAGTTCGTCTTCCTTCAGTCTGGTTTTGCGCTGCAGGCTGCGATAATCCCGGTTACCGAGCAGATCCATATGCTGCCCCAGTACCATACGGGCCTCACTCAGCCAGGGAGTCTCGGGCGGGAATTGATCCAGCTGAATGCACAGGCACTCCTGCACGCTGCGGGCGGCCACGCCGATGGGATCGAAATGCTGAATGCGCTTGAGCACCGCCTCCACTTCGTCGGCATCAATGCCCAGCTCTTCCGCCGACACCGCCAACAGCAGGTCATCGATACCGGCGGTGAGGTAACCGGCATCGTCCACGGCATCGATAATGGCCATGGCGATGGCCTGGTCGGTGTCGCTGAAAGGAGTCAGGTGCATCTGCCAGGTCAGATAGTCCTGCAGGCTCTCGGTGGTCTCGCCCTGATAGACGGTATCTTCCACTCCTTCCGGCAGACCGGCGCCACCATTGACGGGCGAGGCGGTGTATACCTCTTCCCAGCTGGTGTCCATGGGCAGCTCTTCCGACAGCTGGTTGCGCTCCATGGCGGTATCCGAGGCCATCTGCTCCTGATTGCGGTTGTCGTCGACCTTGATGCTGCCGGTTTCTTCCTGCTCCAGCAGAGGGTTGCTGTCCAGCGCCTGCTGGATTTCCTGCTGCAGTTCCATGCCGGACAGCTGCAGCAGACGAATGGCCTGCTGCAGCTGGGGGGTCATGGTCAGCTGCTGGCCAAGGCGTAACTGAAGAGTAGGCTTCATGTGTGCAAACGTCCTTCCATATCAACCGCACGCAGCGGTGCCGTCAAAGGCTGAATTGTTCGCCGAGATAGACCTTTTTGACCTGCTCGTTGGCCAGTATCTCTGCCGGGGTGCCGGCGGCAATGCGATGGCCATGACTGACAATATAGGCCTTTTCGCACACGTCCAGGGTTTCGCGCACATTGTGATCGGTGATCAGCACGCCCAGTCCCCGATCTTTCAGGTGCAGAATAATTTTTTTGATGTCGATCACCGAGATGGGATCCACACCGGCAAAGGGTTCATCCAGCAGAATAAAACGCGGATCCGCCGCCAGTGCCCGGGCGATCTCCACCCGTCGCCGTTCCCCGCCGGACAGGCTCATGCCCAGGCTGTCGCGAATATGGGTGATATTGAACTCTTCCAGCAGCTGTTCCATCTTCTCGTTACGGCCGTCGGCATTCAGATCCTTGCGGGTCTGCAATACCGCCATCAGGTTGTCGGCCACACTCAGACGGCGGAAAATGGACGCCTCCTGAGGCAGATAACCGATGCCGGCCCGGGCGCGCACATGCATGGGCTCATGGCTGATGTCCTTGTCATCTATGGTAATGCTGCCGGCATCCCGCTGCACCAGGCCTACAATCATGTAAAAGGACGTGGTCTTGCCGGCGCCGTTCGGACCAAGCAGCCCCACGATCTGGCCGGTGTTCACGGTCAGGCTGACATCGGCCACCACCTTGCGGCCCTTGTAGCTTTTCTGCAGCCCGCGTGCTTTCAGTATCGCCATGCTCAGTTGTTGTCCTGCTTGTCGAAGTCCTGCACCTGTTCGGGCAGGAATATGGTGGTGACCCTGTCCTTGCCGCCCTGGCTTTCGGCTTCCATCTGCTCCTTGTCGATAAAGTAGCGAATGCGGTAGCCGGTCACGATATTGTCGTTTTGTTTGAGCTCGGCGTCCCGAATCAGGGTAATGGTGCGGGCGCGCATATCGTAGTGAATTTCCCGCGCTTCGGCCTGCACCGGCTTGCCGTTGTTCAGGATCTGCCGGTAGGTGGCCGGATTGCCTTTGGCAGTCATCGACTGCAGCCCCTGCTCATTGCGGATCACCACCAGTTCGTCGGCGCGCACGTCTATGCTGCCCTGCTTGACCACCACCCGTTCACTGAAGGTCACCTTGTTGTCGGCCAGCTCCACCAGTTGACGTCCGGCATCTATGGTCACCGGCTGACGAAAATCGCTGTCTTTGGCCTGCACCTGACCCAGGCCGAGCAGGCCGCCAAGGCTAAGGATTGAAATAAGTTGCCCGGGTTTCATTCAGTAATTCCACCGTTTGTTGATCAAGCCTGCCCCGCAGGCCCATGCCTTCCGCCTGGTATTGCGGGCTTTCCAGCCGCACTCTCTGGTTGGAGCGCAGCCGATTGTTGATAAAGTCCATTTCCAGATATTCGGTGGTCAGGGTTTCCACCAGGGCATCCGGTTGCAGCCCCTTGCCCACCACATTGCCGGTGAGCACGGCATTATCGCCGGTATTGATGGTGCCGTCGTCCCCGCTCAGCCGCCACTGGGGCTGGCCGTCGGGGGAATAAAGCAAGATAACAGGTTTTTTCATCAGGGTCATGGACAGGGGCTCGTAGTACTCGGCATGCGCCGCCTGCATGCCTCTGTAGGGCAGTCCCAGCCGGTTGTACTGTACGCTGGTCAGGTTGGTGGCCACAAAATCGGGCTGAAAGTCCTGTTCTCTGGCCGGCGTATCACTGCTGTCGCGAAACCATTGCCAGGTGGCCAGGGCCGCCACAAACAGGGCGCCAAACAGCCAGGTCTGGCGGTTCATACGCTCATGCCCTCGGCTCGCTCCAGCAGTCCCCTGGCGTCCAGTAACAGATCACAAAATTCGCGCACTGCACCCCGGCCACCAATGGTGCGGGTGGTGTAGCCGGCCCGTTGCAGTACCAGCGGGTGCGCATCGGCCACCGCCACCCCCAGGCCGCAGTCCTGCATCACCGGCAGGTCCACCACGTCATCACCGATATAGGCTACCTGAGCAGGCACGAGATCGAGCTGTGCGAGCAGTTCACCATAGCTTTGCATCTTGTCACTCTGACCCTGATAAATATGGTGCACGCCCAGGGCGGTCATACGGTCATTGACGATGCGTGAACTGCGCCCGGTGATCACCGCCACCTCGATGCCGGCGTTAAGAATGGCCTTGATGCCAAAGCCGTCCCGGGTGCAAAAGCTCTTGTATTCCTCGCCTTCGTTGCCCAGGTAGATCATGCCGTCGGAGAGCACGCCGTCCACATCGCAGATCAGCAGGCGAATGTCTTTCAGTTGCCGCCAGACCTCCCTGGTCACGGCACCGTACAGGGTTTGTACTGTCATCAGATTACTCCCGCGCGCAGCAAATCGTGCATGTTAAAGGCGCCGATCGGGCGCTGTTCGTCATCCAGCACCAGCAGGCCGCTGATTTTTTTCTCTTCCATCAGTTTGACCGCCTCTGCCGCCAGCATGCCGGCAGGCACTGTGGTGCAGCTGCGGGTCATTACCTGAGCGATGCGAGTGTTGTGCACATCTATCTTGTGATCCAGAGTGCGGCGCAGATCACCGTCAGTATAGATGCCGGCCAGCCGGCCTTCGGCGTCGACCACGGCGGTAAAGCCCATGCCGCTGCGACCGATTTCCAGCAGTGCCTCTATGATCAGGGTGTCCAGGCCCACTCTGGGAACCCGCTCTTCCTTGTGCATGATATCTGCCACCCGCAGCAGCAGCCGTTTGCCCAGGGCGCCACCGGGATGGCTGAGGGCAAAGTCATCGGCGGTAAAGCCGCGGGCTTCCAGCAGCGCCACCGCCAGGGCGTCGCCCATGGCCAGGGTGGCGGTGGTGCTGGCGGTGGGCGCCAGCCCCAGCGGGCATGCTTCCTGCTCGACCCGGGTGCACAGGTGCACGTCCGCTTCCCGGGCCATGGTGGACTCGGGCTTGCCGGTCATGCAAATCAGCCGAAGGCCACGGCGCTTGAGCACCGGCAGTAGGGCGATGATCTCTTCACTTTCGCCCGAATTGGACAGGGCCAGCACCACGTCCTTGCTGTCGATCATGCCCAGATCACCGTGGCTGGCTTCCCCCGGGTGCACATAAAAGGCCGGCGTACCGGTGCTGGCCAGAGTGGCGGCGATCTTGTTGGCGATGTGGCCTGACTTGCCCATGCCGGTCACTATCACCTTGCCGTGACATTCAAACATCAACCGGCAGGCACGGTTAAAAGACTCATCCAAATATTGATAAAGGCCGTCCAGGGCCGCCTTTTCAATATCGAGGACGCGTTGGGCGGTGGTACGATAATCAAATTCTGCTGACATGGCTTTCTCCACACTAAGGCCGCGCCATTATAGAAAAGCCCGGGCCGAGAAGCGACCGGCACAATGCCCTGAGACCGCGACTGTCGCGGCGGGTCAGCGGGTGGCGCAAATTCGGTATCATGCGGTTGCCGATATTCGGCCGAACCCATACAATCTTTTCTTTTTTGCGGGGACACAATGTGAGCCAAAGCCTTGTCGAGATAAGGGATCTTTGCTTCAGCCATGGTGATCGCACTCTTTATGAGGGCATCAGCATGGCCATTCCGCGCGGAAAGATCACCGCCATTATGGGGCCCAGTGGCATCGGCAAAACCACGCTGCTGCGCCTGATCGGTGGCCAGATAAAGCCCGACAGCGGCGAGGTGCTGTTTGACGGCGAGTCCATCCCTTCTCTGGGGCGCAACCGGCTCTATGAAGTGCGCCGGCGCATGGGCATGCTGTTTCAGAGCGGTGCCCTCTTTACCGGCCTGTCGGTGTTCGACAATGTGGCCTTTCCGTTGCGTGAGCACAGCGGCCTGCCGGAAGCCATCATTCACACCCTGGTGATGATGAAGCTGGAAGCGGTAGGGCTGCGGGGCGCGGCGCAGCTGTTCCCGTCCGAACTGTCCGGCGGCATGGCCCGGCGTGCGGCCCTGGCCCGCAGCATCGCGCTGGATCCGGAGCTGATCATGTATGACGAGCCCTTTGCCGGTCAGGATCCCATCAGCATGGGGGTGCTGGTGAAGCTGATTTCCGAACTCAACCGGGCCCAGCAGCTGACCTCCATCGTGGTGACCCACGATGTGGACGAGGTAATGACCATCGCCGACTATGCCTACATCATCGCCAATAAAAAGGTGATTGCGGCCGGCACCCCTGAAGAGCTGAAAGCCCATCAGGACCCTCAGGTGATCCAGTTTCTGCGTGGAAACGCCGATGGCCCCGTGGCCTTTCATTATCCCGCACCGGACTACAGGGAGTCACTGGCATATGCTGATTGACGGAATTGGCCGGCTGGGCCGGCAGGGGGTGTCCGGCCTCACCGCGCTGGGACGGGCCGCCATCATGCTGATGCATGCTCTGGTAGGGCGGCCCGAGCCGAAAAAGCACTTTCCGCTGCTGGTGCAGCAGTTGCATGTGGTCGGCGTACAATCGGTGCTGATCATTCTGGTATCGGGCATGTTTATCGGCATGGTGCTGGCCCTGCAGGGCTACAACGTACTGGTGGACTTCGGTGCCGAAGGCAGTCTGGGGCCGCTGGTCTCGCTGTCGTTGCTGCGGGAGCTGGGACCTGTGGTTACCGCCCTGCTGTTTGCCGGCCGGGCCGGTTCGGCACTGACTGCCGAACTGGGTCTGATGAAGGCCACCGAGCAGCTCTCCAGTCTGGAAATGATGGGAGTGGATCCACTGCGGCGGGTGGTGGCCCCCCGGTTCTGGGCCGGTTTTATCAGTATGCCCCTGCTGGCCTTTCTCTTTAATATGATTGGTATCTGGGGTGCCAAGCTGGTGGGGGTAGACTGGCTGGGGGTGGACGAGGGCGGTTTCTGGTCTGCCATGCAGGCGGCGGTGGACTGGCAGGAAGACATTATGCAGGGCTTTATCAAGAGCCTGGTGTTTGCCCTGGTGGTGACCTGGATTGCCCTGTTCAATGGCTTTGATGCCAGACCCACGGCGGCGGGCATCAGTCAGGCGACCACGCGCACCGTGGTTCATTCTTCTCTGGCGGTGCTGGGGCTCGACTTCGTGCTCACCGCCATCATGTTCGGGTAAGGGATAATGAAATACAGCAAACTGGAATTCAGCGTCGGCTGCTTTATGCTGGCCGGCATCGGGGCTCTGCTGCTGCTGGCGTTCAAGGTGGCCGGTGTCAGTGTCAACGGCCAGGGCGAAACCTATACCCTGTATGCCCGTTTCGACAATATCGGTGGCCTCAAGGTACGCTCTCCCGTCAAGGTGGGCGGTGTGGTGGTGGGCCGGGTGGCCGGCATCAGCCTGGATGCAGAAAGCCAGGTGCCGGTGGTGACCCTGGCGGTGAACAGGGACGCCGGCGAGTTTGCCGAGAGCAGTACCGCCGCCATTCTGACTTCCGGCCTGCTGGGCGAGCAGTATCTGGGTATTACCCCCGGCTTTGCCGATGAGGACATGGGCATCGGCATGCTCAAGGATGGTGACATGATCGCCGATACCCAGTCCGCTCTGGTGCTGGAAGAGTTGATCGGCAAGTTTATTTATTCCATCGGTAAAGACTGAACCGGCGTATTCCCGAGGAGGAATCATGAAAAGACAACTGATGTCCTGGCTGCTGGTGCTGACCGGCCTGTTTGCGCTGCCGGCCATGGCCGGCAGCGATCCCTATGTGCTGGTGGATCAGGTGGCCCAGCGTACCTTTGACCGGCTCGAGCAGGAACAGAGTGAGATTTCGGCCAATCCCGAGCACCTGCGCACCATAGTGCGGGAAGAAATGCTGCCGGCGGTGGACGTGCGCTATTCCGCCTTTCGTGTGATTGGCAGCCAGCTGAAACAGACCACTTCCGAACAGCGTGAGCGTTTTGTCGAGGCTTTCAGCGACTATCTGGTGGTGACCTACGCCGATGCCCTGGCTGCCTACAAGCAGCAGACAGTGAGCATCGGCAAGGGGCAGGTTGGTCCCAAGGATGAGCAGGCCACGGTACCGGTTACTGTGCTGGAACCGAACAAGCCCGAGATCAAGCTGGAGTTCAAGTTGCGCAAGAACAAGCGCACCGGCGAATGGAAGGTGTTCGACATGATCGCCGAAGGCATCAGCCTGCTCTCCGCCAAGCAGTCGGAGCTCAGTGGTCTTATCCGCCAGAAGGGCATTGATGCGGTCAGTGGTCAGCTGCGTGAGCTGACCAGCAAGCCGGTGACCCCGCTGGAAACAGTGCAATGAAACTCACCCGATCCCTGACCCGTGAGCAATTGCCCGCCTGGTGGGCGGAGCGTGATACCCTGTTTGCCGACACCACGGCCGATCTGAGTGGCGTCGAACGCATCGACTCGGTCGGGCTGGCGTTGCTGGTACAGTGGAGCCAGGCGCTGGCAAGCCGCGACAAGCGGCTGGCGCTGAGCTCACCTCCCGACAGTTTTTATCCCCTTGCCGATTTGTATGGGGTAGGCTCCTTGTTTGACCTGCCCAAGAACGATTCCCGGAGCCAACATGGATCTGAATAACGAAGTAGAACGCCGGCTGCGCGAAGCCCTGGAGCTGGACGAGCTGTATGTCAAAAGCGAAGGTGACCACTTTCAGGTGATTGCCGTGTCCGAAATATTCGCCGACATGAGCCGGGTCAAGTGTCAGCAGGCCATCAATGGCCCGCTGGCGGATCTGATTGCCCAGAACGCCATTCATGCCCTCAGCATCAAGACCTTTACTCCCGAGCGGTGGGCCCGGGAGCGTAAATTTATCATGCCGTCCTGACAGGAGCGCGAATGGACAAGTTCAGAATTCAGGGCCCCTGCCGGCTCGCCGGTGAAGTGACCATCTCCGGCGCCAAGAACGCCGCCCTGCCCATATTGTTCGGCACCCTGCTGTGTGATGAGGCGGTACATCTCGCCAACGTGCCCCGGCTGAAAGACGTGGACACCACGCTTCAGCTGCTGGCCTCCATGGGCGTGGACGTGAAGGTCAATGGTGATGTCACCGTGCTTGCCGGCGCGGTCAACAGCCACATTGCCCCTTATGAGCTGGTGCGCACCATGCGCGCCTCCATTCTGGCGCTGGGGCCGCTGGTGGCCAAATTCGGCAAGGCCGATGTGTCCCTGCCCGGCGGTTGCGCCATCGGCGCCCGCCCGGTCAACCTGCATATTCACGGCCTGGAGCAAATGGGCGCGAAGATCCGTGTTGAAGACGGTTATATCAAGGCCCGGGTTGATGGCCGGCTGAAAGGCGCTCACATTCTGATGGATATGGTCAGCGTGACCGGCACCGAAAACCTGATGATGGCGGCGGTGCTGGCGGAAGGCCGGACCATTATCGAAAACGCGGCCCGGGAGCCGGAAGTGGTGGATCTGGCTCACTTCCTCAATGCCTTGGGCGCCAACATTCAGGGCATTGGTCAGGACACCCTGATTATCGACGGCGTCGAGGCCTTGCACGGCGGCAGTTACAGCGTGCAGCCGGATCGCATTGAAACCGGCACCTTTCTGGTGGGGGCTGCGGTCACCGGCGGTGACATCACCTGCCGCAACACGGATCCGCACCTGCTGGAAGCCGTGCTGGTCAAGCTCAGGGAAGCGGGTGCCTTGGTGGAAACCGGAGAAGACTGGATTCGCCTCGATATGACCGGCCGTACTCTCAAGCCGGTGGACATCAAGACCGCGCCCTATCCGGCCTTTCCTACCGACATGCAGGCCCAGTTCACCGTGCTCAATGCCGTGGCCAAGGGGGTGGGCCGGGTCACCGAGACCATTTTTGAAAACCGCTTTATGCACGTGCCCGAACTTAACCGCATGGGCGCCAACATTGAGCTGAATGGCAACCTGGCCATTTGCGGCGATACCGAGCAACTCACCGGCGCCACCGTGATGGCCACGGATCTGCGCGCCTCTGCCAGCCTGGTGCTGGCCGGTTTTGTGGCGGAAGGCACCACTATCGTGGATCGCATCTACCATATCGACCGCGGTTACGAGGTTATCGAAGACAAGCTGTCCGCCCTGGGCGGACAAATCGAGCGTATCAAGGCGTAATCTATCGTGAGGAGTGAGGCGTAAGGAGACAGGTGCCAAACCATCTCTGCCTCACCCCTCACTCCTCTCATCTCACTTACCTCAGGCGCTGAAAGCGGCGATCTTCCTCGATCTGCACCGGCAGGGTCAGCATTTTTCCCTCGCGCAGCAGGGTAATACTGACTTCCGTGCCCGGGCGGGTTTCCGCCACCATGTCCATGGCGTGCCGGGTATTGACGATCTCCTTGCCGTCTATGGCCAGCAGCACATCGCCGCTGATGATGCCGGCCCGATCTGCCGGCGCATCCGGGCTGACATTGTCGACATAGATACCGGCCTGCTGCTCCAGATTCAGCAGCCGGGCCATGACCGGCGGAATATCGGCGCCACCGATGCCCAGATAGCCCCGAATGACCCGGCCGTTGGCGATCAGCTCCTCCATAATGCGGGTCGCCAGGGCGTAGGGAATGGCAAAGCTGATGCCGTAGCTTTCCTGATGGGCCACGCTCTGAAATGAAGCGGTATTGATGCCCACCAGCTCACCATACACATTGACCAGGGCACCGCCGGAATTACCGGCGTTGATGGCGGCGTCGGTCTGCAGCAGATCCTGACGGCCGTTGCTGTCGGGGCCCATGCTTGACAGGCCGGTGCGGCCGGTGGCGCTGATGATGCCCTGAGTAATGGTCTGGCCCACGTTATAGGGGTTGCCGATGGCCAGCACAATATCGCCTACCTGAGGGTTGAGATCCTGACTCTGGGGAATGGCCGGCAGCCGGTCGGCATCGATCTTCAGCACCGCCAGATCCGTGGGCACATCAAAACCGATCACCTTGGCGGCGATAATGCGGCCATCCTGCAGTGCCACTATGACCTGATCGGCCTCGGCGATCACATGAAAATTGGTGAGAACGTAACCTTTGGGCGACATGATCACCCCTGAGCCCAGGCCGGTGGCGCTCAGCTCCGGGCTGGACCCTTGATGCTGAAAGCTGCGGGTATAGATATTGACCACGGCGGGCCCGGCCCGGGCGGCGGCATAGGCAAAACTGGTGACACTGCTCTGGGGGTTGCGCAACCAGTGCTCAAGGGACTGGGTACGCAGCTGGGGAAACAGTAATAACAGCAGCACGGCCATCAGCACGCCGTAGAACACGCCCTGAAGACTGTATTTGAAAAGGGTGGCTGGCCGCATGGCATGACGTGGTGGTTTCTGGGTCCACCAAGCATAACATAACCGGCCGGAGATGGGAGTCAGCCGGCGGCAGACTCCCTTTACAGTCAGTAAGTTATCTCAGAACCAGATAGATGGAAGAGTTGCCGCGCTGAATATTCAGGGCCAGCACCTCCGGCTTGGCGTCGATGATCTGGCGCAGTTCGCCCAGCTCTTTCACCCGCTGGCGGTTAACGCCGATAATGATGTCGCCTTCTTCCAGGCCGGCCATTGCCGCGGGCGTGCGTGGCGTGACCTCGGTGACCTTGACGCCACGTACGCCATCCTTGCTGTCACTGTTGGCCAGGGATGCGCCTTCCAGTGCCCGGTGCAGGGTGTTGGCCGCGACTTTCTGTTCACTGGCATGATCCAGGGTGACCTCGACGGTTTTTTCCTTGCCGTCCCGGAACAGGCCCAGCTTGACGGTGCGGTCTGCCCCCATGGTGGCCACCTTGGCGCGCAGCTCGCCAAAGGAGCGTATTGGTTTGCCGTCCAGGCTGATGATGATATCACCGGCCTTGAGTCCGGCCTTGTCAGCGGCGGAGTCTTCCAGCACCTGGCTGACAAAGGCACCGTGCTGGCTGCGGTAGCCAAAGGTGCGGGCCAGCTCGGAAGTGAGTTCACCGCCCATCACACCCAGTACGCCCCGGCGAACTTCACCGTATTCCAGGATCTGATCCGCCAGGTTTTTTACCATGTTGGCGGGAATGGCAAAGCCGATACCAATGTTGCCGCCGCCCGGACCGAGAATGGCGGTGTTGATACCGACCAGATTCCCTTCCATATCCAGCAGGGCGCCGCCGGAGTTACCGGAGTTGATGGCGGCGTCGGTCTGAATAAAGTTTTCCAGGTTTTCCACGTTCAGGCCGGTGCGACCCAGCGCACTGATGACGCCCGTGGTCACGGTCTGGCCCAGACCAAAGGGATTGCCGATGGCGATGGCGAAATCACCCACCCTGAGCTTGTCGGAGTCGGCAAAGCCGATTTCCACCAGATCTTTTGCATCCACTTTGAGCAGGGCGATGTCGGATTCCTTGTCGGCACCGATCAGTTCGGCTTCGTATTCCTGACCATCGATCAGGGTGATGAGTATCTTGTCGGCGTCTTCAATGACGTGATTGTTGGTGATCACATAGCCCTTGTCGGCATCGATGATCACCCCCGAGCCCAGAGCCTGAAAGGGTCGCTCCCGCACCTGTTCGCCGGGCACATTGGGGCCAAAGAAAAAGCGGAACGGCTCGGGCAGTACCTGGCGGCTGACCTTGCTGCCGGATACCGAAATATTGACCACACCGGGGCTGACCTTTTCCACCACCGGCGCCAGGCTGTTGATCTCGCTGCCGGCGCCAAAGGGCAGGGCGGCCTGAGCCGAGGGAAGGATGGCCAGACCCATGCTCAGGGCCAGGGCGGAAACCAGGGGGAGTCGACCTTTCATGCACATGCTCCTCAATATTCAAAAAGATAAATGCCGTAAATTGAGTGTTCAGACTCACCGCCGTGAGCAGAGTTCCGTGCCGGCGTGTCAAACGGCGCTGTTTTCATTAATTGTGCTTTTTGTGTGGAAGATCAAGCCTCTGCCGCCCACTTCTTGCCCGGCTATCAAGCTGACCATACACTGGTGACCACACGCATCCTTTTACTGACAGGCATGACTCCGAGCAGCAAATACCAGGCGGATCTGGCCCGCTCCGATTTTGTTCACGACCCGGCTCAGGCCGAAGCGGTGTCCCATCTGCAGCGCCTCTATGATGAACTGACCGCGCCTCCGGCCGCAATGCCCCGGCCCAGCCTGTGGCAGCGGCTCACCGGCCGCGGCGAAGCGCCGGCCCAGTCCATTCGCGGCCTCTATTTCTGGGGCGGCGTAGGGCGGGGCAAGACCTATCTGATGGATACCTTTTACGACTGTCTGCCCTTTGATCGCAAGCTCAGGGTGCACTTTCACCGTTTTATGGTGCGGGTGCATGACGAGCTGCAAAGCCTGAAGGGACAGCCGGATCCCCTTAAAACCGTGGCCGAGCGGCTGGCCCGGGACGCCCGGGTGATCTGCTTTGACGAGTTTTTCGTGTCGGATATCACCGATGCCATGATCCTCGGCACTCTGTTTGAATATCTGTTCGGCCACGGCGTGATCCTGGTGGCCACCTCCAATATTCCCCCGGACGAGCTGTATCGCAACGGCCTGCAGCGGGCCCGCTTTTTGCCGGCCATTGCCCTGATCAAGGCCAACTGCGAGGTGGTCAACGTGGACTCGGGTACCGATTACCGGCTGCGCACCCTGCAACAGGCGGAAATTTATCATTACCCCCTCGACGCTCAGGCCAGTGCCAATCTGGAGCAGTATTTTGCCCGCCTGAGTAACGAGCCGGGGCGCTGGGGGGGCGTCATTGAAGTCAATCACCGCCGGTTGTCCACCATTGCCGAGGGGGACGGCGTGCTTTATATCGGGTTTGAGGAGCTGTGCTGCACCGCCCGCTCCCAGCTTGACTACATCGAGCTGGCCCGCTGCTATCACACGGTATTACTGGCGGACGTGCAGCCCATGGGGCTGGACACCGACGATGCCGCCCGGCGCTTTATCGCCATGGTGGATGAGTTCTATGAGCGCCACGTCAAGCTGATCATCTCGGCGGCGGTGCCCATGGAGCAATTGTACGGAGAAGGGCGGCTCAATTTTGAATTCCGGCGCTGCCTGTCGCGGCTGACCGAAATGCAGTCCCACGAATATCTTGCCAGAGAGCACCTTCCTTAGTCACAATATGCGCCCCCGATCCGAGGCATGACCGGGGGAAGGGCGGGCGAGCCGGCCGGTTTCAACGGGCATTGAAATTAGCAGGTGATTTTTAAGGCAACTTTACCTATAATCGCCCGGCCCACGTTACACAGCCGCCGATAAGGTGGCATCACAGTAAGCAGACAACTACTCGAAGGGGTAGGGGGTCTGGTCGTGTTTTGCGCATGTGCGCAAGTGTAGGATTCATTTTCAGTAATTTGGGTTCATCCATGAAAACTTTTGTTGCTAAGCCAGAAACCGTCAAGCGTGACTGGTATGTTGTTGATGCAGAGGGCAAAACTCTGGGTCGTCTGGCCACCGAGATCGCCCGCCGCCTGCGCGGTAAGCACAAGCCGGAATTTACTCCTCACGTTGACTGCGGTGACTACATCATCGTAATCAATGCCGAGAAGGTACAGGTTACCGGTAACAAGGCCTCTGACAAGATTTACTACTCCCACTCCGGTTTTCCGGGTGGCATCAAGTCCATCAGCTTTGAAAAGCTGATCGACCGCAAGCCCGAGATGGTAATCGAGTCTGCCGTACGCGGCATGCTGCCCCGCGGCCCCCTGGGTCGTGCCATGTACCGCAAGATGAAAGTCTATGCGGGCAGCCAGCACAACCATGCTGCGCAACAACCTCAAGTACTGGACATCTAAGGCGGGATTAGGCAAATGGCAGAAACTCAATACTACGGTACCGGCCGTCGCAAAAGCTCCACTGCGCGCGTATTCGTAAAAGCGGGCAGCGGTAACATCGTTATCAACCAGCGTTCACTGGATCAGTATTTCGGTCGTGAAACCGCCCGCATGGTGGTTCGTCAGCCGCTGGAACTGACCGAGCTGAGCGAGAAGCTGGACCTGTACATCACTGTATCCGGTGGTGGTATCTCCGGTCAGGCTGGCGCCATCCGCCACGGCATTACCCGTGCGCTGATGCAGTATGACGAAACCCTGCGCGGTGCCCTGCGCAAGGCCGGCTTCGTGACCCGTGACGCCCGTCGCGTTGAGCGTAAGAAAGTTGGTCTGCACAAGGCGCGCAAGCGTCCCCAGTTCTCCAAGCGTTAATTGGGACAGCAGTCTTGTATTTCAAAGCCCGGTTTATCCGGGCTTTTTTATTGTCTGACGTTGTTTGGGCAGTATGAAAGTTTGTTGTTTATGTGTTGATTTGAAACAACTTTAGGCCCGATATTCGAGAGCTGTGACACAGTGCGCGTCCTTGTAAAAGAGCGCGCTTTTCATTAGAATTTCCGGGTTTTTTGTGGCAATTGAAACCAGAATATCCGCCGCGATTGTCACATCGCAGTATCAATGCATGGAATGAAAAAATAAATGTGCGGAGACCAAATGGGAGAGTTTTTGGATGAGCAATGCGCCAGTTGATACCGGTCGCCGCAGGTTTCTGACCTGGTCAACCACAGTTGTGGGTGGGGTCGGAGCTGCTTTTGCCGCTGTGCCCTTTATCGCATCGTGGAACCCCAGCGCCAAGGCGAAAGCCGCCGGCGCCCCGGTAGAAGTTGATATCAGCAAAATGGAACCCGGTCAGTTGATCCGGGTAGAGTGGCGGGGCAAGCCGGTGTGGGTCGTGCGCCGCAGTCAGGAGATCCTGGACGGCCTGCCCAAGCATGACAACCAGCTGCGGGATCCTGCCTCCGAGCAGCCGCAACAGCCGGGTTATGCCCAGAACGCCTACCGTTCCATCAAGCCCGAGGTGTTTGTGGCCGTGGGTCTGTGTACTCACCTGGGCTGTTCGCCCACCTATCTGCCAGACAGCTTTGGCGAGCAGGTGCAGGGCGTAAGCGCCGGCTTTTTCTGCCCCTGTCACGGCTCCAAGTTTGACATGGCCGGCCGCGTGTTCCAGGGGGTTCCCGCTCCGCTGAACCTGGTCATCCCCCCTTATTACTATGTCAACGACACCACCATTCTGGTGGGTGAAGACAAGGAAGGAGCCTAACACCATGCTGGGTAAACTCGTAAGCTGGATCGACGAGCGCATTCCGATGACAGCGACCTACAACAAGCACGTAGGTCAGTATCCCGCGCCCAAGAACTTCAACTTCTGGTACTTTTTTGGCTCCCTGGCCATGCTGGTACTGGTGAACCAGATCCTCACCGGTATCTGGCTGACCATGAACTACAACCCGTCCGGTGAGGGCGCCTTTGCCTCTATCGAATACATCATGCGGGACGTGGAATACGGCTGGCTGCTGCGCTACATGCACAGTACCGGTGCCTCCGCCTTCTTCGTGGTGGTCTACCTGCACATGTTCCGCGGTCTTATCTACGGCTCCTACCAGAAGCCCCGCGAACTGCTGTGGTTGTTCGGCATGCTGATCTTCCTGGTGCTGATGGCGGAAGCCTTTATGGGCTACCTGCTGCCCTGGGGTCAGATGTCGTTCTGGGGTGCTCAGGTCATTATCTCGCTGTTCGGCGCCATTCCGGTGATCGGAGACGATCTGACCCTGTGGATCCGTGGTGACTATGTTATCTCCGGTGCCACCCTGACCCGCTTCTTCGCGCTGCACGTGATTGCCCTGCCGCTGGTGCTGGTGATCCTGGTGTTCCTGCACATCGTCGCGCTGCACGAAGTGGGCTCCAACAACCCCGACGGTATCGACATCAAGAAAAACAAGGACGAGAACGGCTGGCCGAAAGACGCCATTCCCTTCCATCCCTACTACACCGTAAAAGACATAGTGGGTGTGGCCGGATTCCTGTTCTTCTTCGCCTTTGTGATCTTCTTTATGCCCGAAGGCGGCGGCTACTTCCTGGAAGCGCCGAACTTTGAGGCAGCCAACGGCCTGAAGACCCCCGAGCATATTGCGCCGGTATGGTACTTCACTCCGTTCTACGCCATTCTGCGTGCGGTACCCGACAAGCTGATGGGTGTTATCCTGATGGGCCTGTCCATTGCCGTGCTGTTCGTACTGCCCTGGCTGGATCGCTGCAAGGTGCGTTCCTTCCGCTACCGCAGCAAGCTGCACCTGCTGAACATCGTTCAGTTTGTGATCTGCTTTATCATTCTGGGTATTCTGGGCGCACTGCCGTCCACGCCGGTACTGACGCTGCTGGCCCAGGTGACTTCGTTCGGCTATTTCGCCTTCTTCGTGCTGTTGTTCTTCTACAGCAAAAACGAAAAAACCAAGCCGCTGCCAGAGAGGGTAACGTTCAAATGAAAAGGATAGTTGTTGCATTATTTGCGCTGTTGCCGGCCCTGACCTTTGCCGCTGGCAGCAATGTTCACCTCGACGAGGCGGACTATGACCTGACCGACAAGGCTTCGCTGCAAAACGGCGCCAAGTTGTTCATGAACTACTGTTCAGGCTGTCACAGCACTCAGTATCAGCGCTACAACCGCGTGGCCGAGGATCTGGGCATTCCGGAAGACGTGATGCAGGCCAACCTGAACTTCACCGGCGTGGCCATCGGCGACCTGATGGAGAATGCCATTCCCGAGAAGGATGCCGCCAACTGGTTTGGCGCCGCGCCGCCGGATCTGACTCTGGTGGCCCGGGTTCGTGGTGCCGACTGGCTGTACACCTACCTGCGTTCCTTCTACAAGGACGACAGCCGCCCGTTTGGTGTGAACAACCTGGTGTTCCCGTCTGTGGGCATGCCTCACGTGCTGGAGCCGCTGCAGGGCAGTGCCCGGCTGGAAACCGAGACCCGTACCGTTGACGGTGTGGAAGTGGTGACTCCGGTAGGCATCAAATCTGATGGCAACGGCGAACTGACCGCCGGCGAATATGACCAGGCGGTACTGGATATCGTCAACTTCCTGGTGTATTCAGGTGAGCCGGTCAAGCTGGAGCGCCAGCGCCTCGGCTACTGGGTACTGGGCTTCCTGGCCATCTTCTTCGTCATTGCCTATTTGCTGAAGAAGGAATACTGGCGGGACGTTCACTGAACAGACGTCGTCTGAGCTGAGCAGGTGAACGGCAATGGGGGTATAATGCTTCCATTGCCGTTCCCATTTTTGATTTCTGGAGGATTCAATGGCAGTTGCGGCCAACAAACGTTCCATTATGACGCTGTTTTCGGGCGCCGATGACATCTACAGCCATCAGGCTCGTATTGTGCTGGCGGAAAAAGGCGTCAGTGTAGAGATCAGTCAGGTTGAGCCTGACAGCCTGCCCGAGGACATGCTGGAGCTGAACCCCTACGGTACCGTACCGACCCTGGTTGACCGTGAGTTGGTGCTTTATGAGTCTCGCATCATTATGGAATACCTGGATGAGCGTTTTCCTCATCCGCCGCTGATGCCGGTGTATCCGGTGGCCCGGGGCAACAGCCGGCTGATGATGCACCGCATCGATCAGGACTGGTATTCGCTGGTGGCCCGCATTCAGCGTGGTGACAAGGCCGATGAGGCCCGCAAGGAGCTGCGTGAGGCGCTGCTGGCCATTGCGCCGGTATTTGCCGAGTATCCCTTCTTCATGAGTGAAGAATTCAGCCTGGTCGACTGCTACATGGCTCCGCTGCTGTGGCGGCTGCCTTCTCTGGGGATCGAGCTGTCCGGTCGTGGTGCCAAGGAGATCAAGGCCTACATGGTTCGCCTGTTTGAGCGTGATTCCTTCCAGGCCTCGCTCACCGAAGCCGAGCGCGATATGGGCGGCAAGGTTTGACCATGGAAGAGATGACCCCCAGTCGTCCCTATGTGCTGCGGGCCTTCTACGACTGGCTGCTGGACAATGAACTGACCCCGCACCTGCTGGTAAACGCCGAGGTTCCTCATACCGAGGTGCCACACCAGTATGTGAATGACGGTCAGATTGTGCTGAATATCTCACCCAGTGCCGTGGTGGGCCTGCACATGGACAACGAAGCGGTCAGCTTTAATGCCCGTTTTGGCGGTCAGCCGCTGCAGGTCTATATTCCCATGGCGGCAGTGGTGGCCATTCAGGCCCGTGAAAACGGTGCCGGCACCTTCTTTCCGCCGGAGCCGGCCTATGAGGCCTGGCTGGAAGCGGCCAGTGAGGAAGATCAGCCGGCCTCGCCACCCGAGATGGAATCGCCTCAGCCCAAAAAGGGCAGACCCAACCTCAAGGTCATCAAGTAATAAAAAACGCAGCCATCTGGCTGCGTTTTTTATTATGTGTCACGCCTCAGGGCGCCGCCTGCACGTATTCAAACATGGTCATGACCTGGCGCACGCCGGCGATGCTGCGGGTCAACTGCACCGCGATATTGCCTTCCTTTTGAGTAACCAGACCGATCAGGAACACCTCGCCGTTCTCGCTCACTACCTTGAGCTTGGAGCCGTCGATGTTCTTTTCCGCCAGCAGGGTGCTTTTGACCTTGGAGGTCAGCCAGGTGTCCCGGCTCTGCTGAGTCAGGGTGAGGGGCTGGCCGATGCGAACCTCGTTGAACACCTCTTTTACCCCGGGCACGCTCCGTACAATTTCCTCGGCCCGTATCCGGTAATCCTCGGTGGGGGTCTGACCGATCAGCAGGGCCTTGCCATTGGTGGTGATCACCGCAAAGCGGCTTTCGTTCCACATGGGTTTTTCTTCACCCAGGCGGTGCAGGGCGCGCATTTCAATGGTCTGATCGCTGATCTGGGTACCCAGAGTACGTCTGTCGGTAATCATATTGGCGCCGGTGGTGCCGCCCGCGGCCACCAGGCCGGCACAGCCCTGCAACAGGGTGAGTGACGTCAGCATAACGGCCAGTGTCTTGTTCATTCAGTCAGTCCTCCTGGCTGGGAAACAGGGTGCGGTCAATCAGGTCACACAAACAATGAAGGGTGAGCAGGTTTACCTCGTGAATACGTGGCGCACGCAGGGCCGGCACCCGTATTTCCACATCGTTGGGGCCAAGCAGGCCCGCCAGCTCGCCGCCGTCGCCACCGCTCAGGGCCACTATGGTCATGTCCCGGCTCAGCGCCGCCTCGGCGGCCTTGATCAGGTTGCGGCTGTGACCGCTGGTGGAAATCACTACCAGCACATCGCCGGCCTGACCCAGGGCCCTGATCTGGCGGGCATAGGCGTCATCGAAGTGGTGATCCACGGCCACGGCGCTGATGCTGCTGGTGTCCAGGGTCAGACAGATGGCCGGCAATGCCGGGCGTTCGGTTTCATAGCGGTTAATCAGCTCGCTGACAAACAGCTGGGCCAGGGCATTGGAGCCGCCGTTGCCGCACACCAGCAATTTGTTGCCGTTAAGCAGGCACATCACCATCATCTGGGCGGCGGCCAGAATGTCGTCGGGCAGCGCCTCGGCGGCGGCAATCTTGGTCTGAATGCTTTCGGTAAAGCTGGCTTTTATTTCTTCCTGCATGAGGCTCCTTAAAAGGCGTTTTGTATCCAGTTGATTTGGTCGCCGTCACAGGCGACCAGGTCGAAACGGCAGGACTGATGCGCTTCGTTCAGTCCCTTCATATGCAGATAGCAGAGTGCGGTGCGGCGCAATTTTGCCTGTTTGGCCCGGGTAACCGACACCGCCGCGCCGCCAAATTGACTGCGTTGGCGAAAGCGTACTTCCACAAACACCAGGGTGTTGCCCTGGCGCATAATAAGGTCGATCTCACCCAGTTTGCACTGATAGTTACGGGTGACCGGCTGCAGCCCCTGAGCCTGCAGATAGTCTTCGGCCCGGCGCTCGTGAATGGCGCCGTAGGCGCGTTTATTGCTGCCCGGGCTCTTGTCCGATGGAAATCCAGTTGCCATTGACGTACTCCCTCCATTGCAGGCGGCGCTGCAGCACGCCCTCGGGCGATACCGTCAGCTCGCCGGTCAGCCCGGGTATTGCCGGTGCGCCCTGGCGCAGGGCTGGCAGCTGCGGTATCAGGGTTCTGGCATCAAAACCCAGGGCGAACAGCCTGAGCCAGGCGGTGTCGGCATCGGGCCACAGCTCCAGCACTTCTTCCTTCAGCCGAGGCGTGCCGTCAAACAGCCAGGGCATGTCCGCCAGGCGCAATCCGGCCAGCTCACCCATGGGGGCTTCACCGGCAGGAATATAGCTGCGGGAGATGACATAGGTGGGCAGACGCTCGGCCCGGCTGTCCCGCACAAAATCGAAGTAAGGCAGAATATAGCGGGTTTCGGCGGCGTTGGTGACCATAAACACCGAATCGGCCGGTCGGGCCTCGGGTACCAGGCCGGGTTCACCGTTCACCGGCAATACCTGACCGGCGGTGGCGGGCCGGCGGCTCAGGGCCCGTCGGACATCGCCTTCGATGCCGGCCTGATCACTGAAATAAGCGAGAATGGCGGGGAGGCCGCTCTGGGCCTGCCACTGACGATCGAACTCGGCGGCTACCCGCCGGCCCAGCTCGTTGGCCGGTGCAAATACCAGCGGCTGCCGATGGCCGTCGTCCCACATGCGGCGGGCGGCATCGGCAGCTTCTCCTTCGGGGGACAGGGAAAAGTAGTAAAAGGCGGCCAGCTCCGGCTGATAGGCTGGCTGGTTCAGGGCCAGTACCGGCATGGCCGGATCCTGCTTGAGCAGGGCATCCACGTTTTCCTTGAGCAGGGGGCCGAGAATAAAATCGGCGCCGGCCTGCATGACCTGCTGGTAGAGCGCGGCCATGCCGGTGCCCTGAGTGTCAAAAAAGCTGACCCGGGCCGACTGGCCCTGACTGGCGCTGAGAATGCCGTTGCGAATGGCTTCTCCCTGTTCGGCCAGGCGACCGGACAGGGGTAACAGCACGGCGATATGGGCAGGATCAAATGACTGTCCCTGAGCGGTGCTCAGGGATTCGGGCAGATAAGCCCGGCCCGGGTGCTCCGGATAGCTGCTGCTCCAGGACTGCAGTTGCCAGTTGCGCTGAGCGGCGGGCAGTCCTTCGGCATTGAGAATGGCCATCAGCCGGAACCAGCCATTGGCGTCGGCCGAATTGCTTCTGCCCTGTGCCTGACGCAGGGCGGAGGGGGACTGGGTACTCAGCAGCTGGTAAATACGTTCCCGGTTGCTGTTCTGGGCGGGACCGGTCAGCAGCGAATGGCGGGCGACAAGGGCTTTGGCGGCTTCAAGAGTCTGTTGCTGCTGCTCATAGGCATTGGCTTGCAGCAGCCACAGATAGGCCTGACCCGATGAGGGCAGACGCCGGGCATCTATGCTCAGCAGCCGCTGCAGGCTCTGGCCCGGTTGTTTTTCCTGCAGCAGGGTGGCGGCTTCAAGCAGGCTGACAACGGGTATTTGTTGCAGGGTGGCGCCGGTACGCAGGGTCTGCAACCGGGCCTTTGCTTCGGCAACGTGATTTTGTTGCAGCAGGCTCCGTACCGTCAGCACTCGCCAGGCGAAGGCGTTGTCACCGGTGGCGACGTCGGCCTGAGCCAAATACTGCTCCACGGGCCGGCTGAGGGGACTGAACATGTCGGGGGCCGGTTCGGGAGTCACCTTTGGTTGCATTAGCCCGGTACCACAGGCGGCGAGTACGGATGAAAGCACCAGGGTGCACAGCAGTCGTGTTACACTGGCCCATTGAGTTTGAGTTGCCAATCCCTTATTTCCCATGCTGAGTCATTCTGGTCCTAAGTGTAATCGGGCCGGGACGGTGAAACAATTGCTTGCACAGGAGTCCTTATGAGCCAGGCTGCCGCCCTTTATATTGTGCCTACCCCCATCGGAAACCTGGGAGACATCAGCCAGCGGGCGCTGGATATTCTGAGCCAGGTGGACGTGATCGCCTGCGAGGACACCCGGCATACCGGCAAGCTGCTGTCTCACTACCAGATTGGCACACCCACTTGGGCGTTGCACGATCATAACGAGCAACACAAGGCCGAGCAGCTTGTTGGCCGCCTGCTGGAAGGCAAGAGCATCGCCCTGGTGTCGGATGCGGGCACGCCGCTTATCAGCGACCCGGGCTATCACCTGGTCAACCGCTGTCGCGAGGCCGGTGTACAGGTGGTAGCCCTGCCCGGACCCTGTGCGGCGGTCACCGCCCTGTCGGCAGCCGGTCTGCCCACGGATCGTTTTGTGTTCGAAGGCTTTTTGCCGGCAAAAGACAAGGCGCGTACCGACAAGCTGGAAGCGCTCAAGGATGAGCCCAGGACCATGGTGTTTTACGAATCCCCCCGCCGCCTGCTCGATACGGTGACGGCACTGGTGGACATCATGGGCCCGGAACGCCGTCTGGTGGTCGCCCGTGAGCTGACCAAAGCCTTTGAATCCATTCATGGCCTGCCGGCCGGAGAGATGCTCGGCTGGCTGAAGGAAGACGCCAACCGCTGCCGTGGCGAGATCGTGCTGATGGTGGCCGGGCACAAGGCGGAGGCCGATGCCCTGCCGGTGCCGGCGCTGAAGACCCTGGCGCTGCTCAGCGCCGACCTGGGGCTGAAAAAGGCTGCCGCCCTGACCGCCGAGATCCACGGCCTGAAAAAGAACGCCCTGTACAAATACGGTCTGGAAGCGGGGCTGTAACCGGGAAGGATTTACACTGGCACCGCTGGCCCGGCTGAGGTACACTGCGCGCCGAGCTGGCCGGACAATCGCTGCCTCGTCGTTGTGCCTTTGGCAGACGGGCGAGGGGGAGGAAAGTCCGGGCTCCACAGGGCAGGGTGCCAGGTAACGCCTGGGGGGCGTGAGCCCACGACCAGTGCAGCAGAGAGCAGACCGCCGATGGCCTTAGGGCACAGGTAAGGGTGAAAGGGTGCGGTAAGAGCGCACCGCGCGGCTGGCAACAGTCCGTGGCACGGTAAACTCCACCCGGAGCAAGACCAAATAGGCCTCCTACAGGCGCGGCCCGCGCTGGAGGCGGGTAGGTTGCTGGAGCCGGCGAGCGATTGCCGGCCTAGAGGAATGATTGTCAATCGGGCTTGCCCGATACAGAACCCGGCTTACAGGCCAGCTCAACCACTTTCTATCAGCAGCGCAGCCTATGGCTGCGCTGCTTGCTTTCCGCCTTATTTTAATCCTTCCTCTTTTTCTGCTTTATATCTTCACCGGCCCCGTTGAAGGCCAGTGCCCACAGAGTCCTTTGTCGTGAGCCGTTATTTCCTTGCTTGAAATGCCGGTATTGGCTCCTTACACTTGGTGCGGTGGGAAAAAGTGGATCTTTGTGGAACAAAGCGGAATCAACAGGACTCTGAATGCTGCGCGGTGCCCATGCCATCAGCCTGGACAGCAAGGGGCGGCTGGCCATACCAACCCGATATCGCGGGCCATTGCATGAAGAGTGCGACGGCCTGCTGGTGTGCACCATCGACATCAGTCATCCCTGCCTGTTGCTGTATCCGCTTGGCGAATGGGAGCTGATAGAAAAAAAGCTGCGTAGTCTGTCGAGCACTCACCCTCAGGAACGGCGATTGCAGCGATTGCTGCTGGGGCATGCTACCGAGTGCGAGCTGGATGGTCATGGACGTCTTCTGGTTCCCGGCACTCTCAGGCAGCATGCGGGGCTTGAGAAAAAAATCATGCTGGTGGGGCAGCTCAATCGTTTTGAAGTCTGGAGCGATGCCCGCTGGCAACAACAAATAAACGATGACCTGCAGGCGCTGGAAAGCGAAGGCTGGGAATCCTCCGAACGATTGCGGGACTTTTCGCTATAACCATGAGTGAACAACAGGCACACATTACCGTTCTGCTTGAAGAAGCAGTGGCCGGTCTTAATATTCGCCCCGACGGCATCTATGTCGACGGTACCTTTGGTCGGGGCGGGCACTCTCGCCATATTCTGTCAAAACTGGGTCCCAACGGCCGGCTGCTGGCCATTGACCGGGATCCGGCGGCCATTGCCGTGGCAGAGCAAATCAATGATCCCCGCTTTCGCATACTGCACGGACCGTTTTCACGTCTGGCCGGAATGATGGAAGCCGAAGGGCTGACCGGCAAGGTCGACGGCGTTCTGCTCGATCTGGGCGTGTCGTCGCCTCAGCTGGATGACGCCGAGCGCGGCTTCAGTTTTCAGAAAGACGGTCCCCTGGATATGCGCATGGATCCCTCCAGTGGCCAAAGTGCCGCCGACTGGCTCAACCATGCGGACATGGATGACATTGCCTGGGTGCTGAAAACCTTTGGTGAAGAACGTCATGCCCGCAAGATTGCCCGGGCCATCGTGCACGACCGCCAGACTACCCCCTGGACCCGTACCCGCCAGCTGGCGGAGATGATCGCCCGGGTTAACCCCAGCAAGGAAAAGAACAAGCACGCCGCCACCCGCAGCTTTCAGGCCATTCGCATCTATATCAACAGCGAGCTGGACGAGATCGAACAGGCGCTGAAAGGAGCGCTGGATGTGCTGGCACCGGGTGGCCGGCTGTCGGTGATCAGCTTTCACTCCCTGGAAGATCGTCTGGTCAAACACTTTATTCGCAAGCAGGAAAAGGGCCCCGAGGTGCCTCCCGGTCTGCCGCTGACGGAAGCCCAGCTGGCCGGTGGTCGCACGCTGAAGAGCGTGGGCAAGGCGCAAAAGCCGTCGCTTGAGGAAGTGGCAGCCAACCCCCGTGCGCGCAGCTCGGTATTGCGGGTAGCCGAGCGGCTGGAGACCGGTGAGTAATGGACAGCCGCATCAACCTGGCCCGGGAGATCGGGCTGGATCTGTGGCGTTACAAATGGCTGTTGGGGCTTGCCATCATGACAGTGGTATCGGCCATGACGGTGATCGTGGTAACCCATGGCACCCGGCAGCTGACCAGTGAATACAACGAACTGATGGCCGAGCAGGACAAGCTCGATATTGAGTGGCGCAATCTCTTGCTGGAGCAGAATACCCTGATGGAGCACAGCCGCATCGAGGCGCTGGCCCGTGAGAAGCTGGGCATGAAACGGCCCGAGCCGGGCAAGGAAAAACTGGTGATGCAACCATGAGCTGGCGCAAAAAGCAGAAAAAAGAGCCCATGCTGGCCCGCGGGCGGTTTTACTTTACCTGCGGCGTCATCCTGCTGGCCTTTTTTGCCCTTTTTGCCCGGGCCGCCTGGATCCAGGTGATCTCGCCGGATCGGTTGCGGCTGGAAGGGGATCTGCGCTCCCTGCGCTCCACTGCGGTCAGCAATACTTCCCGGGGCATGATCATGGATCGCAACGGCGAAGAGCTGGCGGTATCGGTGCCGGTGCAGGCGGTGTGGGCGGATCCCAAACAGATCCATGCCGAGCACAGCCTCGACAAGGAGCAGGCCTGGCGGGCGCTGGCCGAAGTGCTGGGGGTGCCGCACGACAAGCTGTTGTCCAGAGTGCAGGATCCCAAACGACGTTTTGTCTACCTGCAGCGCCAGGTGACACCGGCGGTGGCCGAATATATTCGCAAGCTGCGCCTGCCGGGGGTGCACCTGCGGCCGGAAGAACGGCGTTTTTATCCTACCGGTGAGATCAATGCTCACCTGGTGGGCATGACCAATATCGACGGTGCCGGTATAGAAGGCATAGAGCGCGCCTTTAACGACTGGCTCACCGCTCAGCCCGGCGAACGCAAGGTGCGCAAGGATCGCCTGGGCCGGGTTATCGAGGATCTGGGAGTGGTATCGGAAGCGCGTCAGGCCAACAATATCGAGCTGACCATAGACCAGCGGGTACAGGCGCTGGCCTACCGTTCCCTCAAACGCGCCTTTGAATTCCACCGGGCCACCTCGGCCTCGCTGGTGATGCTGGATGTCAAGACCGGCGAAGTGGTGGCCATGGTCAATGCGCCTTCATTCAACCCCAACAACCGCAGCCAGTATCAGGGCTTTCGTGCCCGCAACCGGGCGGTAACCGATGCCTATGAGCCCGGCTCCACCCTCAAGCCGATGATAGTGGTGAGTGCCCTGGAAAACGGCGTGATCAAGGCTGACAGCATGATCGATACCAATCCGGGCTGGATGCGGCTGGGCGGCAAACGGGTATCGGATCACCGTAACCTCGGCAATATCAGCGTGGAAACCGTGCTTCAGCGCTCTTCCAACATGGGCATGGTGCGCATGGCCATGGAAGAAACGCCGGCCCAGATGCTCGATACCCTTTACCGCTTTGGTCTGGGCATCGATTCGGGCATGGGGCTGGTGGGCGAGAGCACCGGCATGGTGCCCCAGCGCCGGCGCTGGTCCGATATCGAGCAGGCCACGCTGTCGTTTGGTTACGGTGTTACCGTCACGCCGCTGCAGCTGGCCCAGGCCTACGCCATTCTGGCCAATGGCGGTATGCGTTATCCGCTGAGCATCGTCAAGCGCAGTCAGCGGCCGGCAGGGGAACAGGTGATTCCCCGTCGTCATGCCGAGGCGGTGCTGCACATGCTGGAAAGCGTGGTAAAGCCGGGCGGAACCGCCACCAATGCGGCCATTGCCGGTTACCGGGTGGGGGGCAAGACGGGGACTTCTCGCAAGGCCATCGCCGGCGGCTATGGCAGCGACTATGTGGGTCTGTTTGCCGGTGTGGCTCCCTTGAGCGATCCCCGCCTGGCCATGGTGGTGGTGATCAACGAGCCCCAGGGCGATCAGTATTATGGCGGCCAGGTGGCGGCCCCGGTATTTGCCGAGGTGATGAGTGGTGCCCTGCAGCTGCTCAACATTCGCCCCGATGCGGCTACCGAAGAACAATTCCAGCTGGCAGGACAGGAGGCAGCCGTTGTCCCTCACACTTAGAGAACTGGCGATTCCCCTGGGCCATTCGGCTCCGGCTATCGCCATTGATCGCATTACCCTCGACAGCCGGAGTGTCACCCCCGGCTGTCTGTTTATTGCCGTTAACGGTCATCAGACCGACGGTCGCCGCTTTATCGACAGCGCCCTGCAGCAGGGCGCAGCGGCGGTGATGTATCAGGTCGACGATCCCGAGCTGGCCGGCCTGAATGCTCAGGACCACCGTCTGCTGGGGGTTTACCGGCTGCCGGAGCAGCTGTCGCGGCTGGCCGGGGCCTTTTACGGCGAGCCTTCCGGGCAACTGCAGCTGGTGGGGGTCACCGGCACCAACGGCAAAAGCACCGTCTCCCAGCTGATCGCCCACTGGAGTCAGCTGCTGGGCACTAGTACCGGCGTGATGGGCACCCTTGGAAATGGCCTCTGTGGCCAGCTCAGACCGGCGGTCAATACCACGGGTTCGGCGCTGGAGGTGCAGGCGGAACTGGCAGCCATGCTGAAAGCAGGTGCGCACAGAGTGGCCATGGAAGTATCGTCTCACGGCCTGCACCAGCACAGAGTGGCCGCGCTCGATTTTGACGTGGCGGTGTTCACCAATCTGAGCCGGGATCACCTGGATTATCACGGCACCATGGCCGAATACGGCGAGGCCAAGCGCAGCCTGTTTGAGCTGTGCCAAGGGGGCCGAGTGATCAATGCCGACGACGTGCTCGGGCGGCGTTGGCTGGGGCGTTACCCGAATGCCGTGGCCTACAGCCTGCATGGCCGGCTGGCAGATTTTCCCGGCCGTCAGCTGGTGGCGGAAACGGTACATTTTTACGGCGACGGAGTGAAAGTGACCATTAACTCCGACTGGGGGAATGGTGTATTATCCGCCCCCCTGATCGGCCGTTTCAACGTCGCCAATCTGCTGGCCGCCATGGGCGCGCTGCTGGTATTGGGTGAGTCTTTTGAACGGCTGCTGGAAACGGCCCCGAAACTGGTGGGGGTGGCCGGGCGCATGGAGCCCTTTACCGCCCCGGGCAAACCCCTGGTGGTGGTGGATTACGCTCACACACCGGATGCCCTGGAACAGGTACTGCAGGCCTTGCGTCAGCATTGCCGGGGCCGGCTGTGGTGTCTGACCGGCTGCGGTGGCGATCGGGACAGGGGCAAGCGCCCCTTGATGGCGGCGGCGGCAGAAAGTGCCGCCGACGTGGTGATCCTGACCGATGACAATCCGCGCACCGAGTCGCCCGAAGCCATCATCGCCGACATGCAGGCCGGGCTGAATGTGCCGGAGGAGGCCATCGTTATTCACTCCCGGACCGAGGCCATTGCCCATGCTCTGGGCGCAGCGGACGAGCGGGACATCATTTTGGTAGCAGGCAAGGGTCATGAGGATTATCAGATAGTGGGCACGCAAACCATCCATTACAGCGACCGGGAAACCGTGGCCGCCCTGCTGGGAGACGCCCGGTGATTGCGATTTCCCTGAACCGGCTGGCCGCCGCCTCCGGCGGCGAGCTGCGCGGTGCCGACCGCGATATTCTGGCGGTGTCTACCGACAGCCGTCAGCCCATGAATGAGGGCTGCCTGTTTGTGGCGCTGTCCGGTGAGCGTTTTGACGCCCACGACTTTGCTATCCAGGCGGTGGAGCAGGGCGCTGCCGCCCTGCTGGTGGAACGCTGGCTGGATCTGGACCTGCCCCAGGTCCGTGTGGCCGATATCCGGCTGGCCCTGGGGGTGCTCGGTGGCCTGGTGCGGGCGCAGAGCCATGCGCGGGTGCTGGCCATTACCGGCAGCTGTGGCAAGACCACGGTCAAGGAAATGGCTGCCAGCATACTGCGCCAGAAAGGGGAAGTGCTGGCCACCCGGGGCAACCTCAACAATGAGATTGGCGTGCCCCTGACCCTGTGCGAACTGAGCGAGAGCACCGACTATGCGGTGATTGAGCTGGGCGCCAATCACATCGGTGAAATCGCCTGGACCAGCTCGCTGACAAGGCCCCATGTGGCGCTTATTAACAATGTGGAAGCCTCGCACCTGGAAGGCTTTGGCTCCCTGGAAGGTATCGCCCAGGCCAAGGGAGAAATCTACAGCGGCCTGGAGCCTGATGGCGTGGCCATCGCCAACGGCGACAGTCCCTTCTGCAGCCTGTGGAAACAGCAGGTGGAGCTTACGTATTTCGGCGATCGGCGTGACTATCAGGCCCGTGATATCAGTCTCGATGCTGCCGGCTGCGCCCGTTTCCGCTTGCTGACGCCTCAGGGTGAGGTGGAAGTGCAACTGCCGGTGCCCGGCAAACACAATGTGGCCAATGCCCTGGCGGCGGCCGCCGGCACCGAGCAGCTGGGCGCCACCCTGGCAGAGATTGCGACCGGACTTGCCGCCTTCGCGCAGGCAAAGGGGCGATTGCAGGTATGGACGCGACCCGGTCTGACGGTACTGGATGATACTTATAACGCCAGCGTCGCCTCGGTGCTGGCGGGTCTGGATACCCTGGCCAGCCTGCCGGGTTACCGTATTTTTGTGTTTGGCGACATGGCCGAACTCGGTGATTACAGCCGCGAGATGCACGTCAAGGTGGGTGAGCATGCCCGCCGGCTCGGCATTGATGCCGTACTGACCGTGGGTGAGGACAGCCGGCAAACGGCAACGGCGGCTCAGGGTCGCCATTTTGACAACAAGCAACAACTGTGGCCGGAGCTGAAAGCAGCCCTGGCTGCACACAACAAGGTGGTCGTTTTGGTCAAGGGTGCACGCAGTGCCCGGATGGAACAACTGGTCCGGGCCATTCAGGAGGGAGAGCTATGCTAGTCTGGCTGGCGGAATGGCTGACTCCCCATTTCAGCTTTTTTAATGTTTTTTCCTATCTCACATTCAGGGCCATCATTTCCATTCTGACCGGTCTGCTGGTGTCGCTGTGGATCGGTCCCCGGCTTATTCGCCGGCTGCAGAAACTGCAGATTGGCCAGGTGGTGCGCAACGACGGTCCAGAGTCCCATTTCAGCAAGGCGGGCACGCCCACCATGGGCGGCCTGATGATCCTGATTGCCATTTTTGTGTCTGTGCTGCTGTGGGCCCGGCTGTCTAACCCCTATGTATGGGTGGTGCTGTTTGTGCTGGGGGCCTTTGGCGCTATCGGATTTGTGGATGATTACCGCAAGGTGGTGCGCAAGAATACCGACGGTCTGATCGCCCGCTGGAAGTACTTCTGGCAGTCGGCGGCGGCGCTGGCGGCGGCGGGCTTTGTTTACTGGATTGCTAAGGATCCGGCCCAGACCCAGCTGGTGGTGCCTTTTTTCAAGGATGTGATGCCCCAGCTCGGACTGTTCTTTGTGGTGCTCAGCTACTTCGTGATCGTGGGCTCGAGCAATGCGGTCAACCTGACCGACGGTCTCGACGGCCTGGCCATTATGCCCACCGTGATGGTGGCGGCAGGCTTTGCGCTGGTGGCCTGGGCTACCGGCAACGTCAAGTTTGCCGAATACCTGCACATACCCTACGTAGCCAATGCCGGCGAGCTGACCGTGGTGTGTACCGCCATTGTCGGTGCCGGCCTGGGTTTTTTGTGGTTCAACACCTTTCCCGCTCAGGTATTCATGGGCGATGTGGGTTCACTGGCGCTGGGGGCCACCCTTGGCGTGATCGCCGTGCTGGTGCGTCAGGAGTTTCTGCTGGTGATCATGGGCGGCATTTTCGTGATCGAAACCCTGTCGGTGATCCTGCAGGTGGGCTCCTACAAGCTGCGCGGCCAGCGGGTCTTTCGCATGGCACCCATTCACCATCACTATGAACTGAAAGGCTGGCCAGAGCCTCGCGTGATTGTGCGCTTCTGGATCATTACCCTGATGCTGGTGCTCACCGGCCTGGCCACCCTCAAGCTGAGATAACGCCATGATCCCTGCTCGCACTGTGATTATCGGACTGGGTCAGACAGGGCTTTCCTGTGTGCATTACTGCATGCGCCGGGGCGTGCGCCCGGTGGTGATGGACACCCGGACCGCGCCGCCGGGCGCCGAGCAGCTGCCTGAAGGGCTGGAGTGCCACTTTGGTGGCCTCAATGCCGGGGTATTGCTCAATGCCGAACTGATCATCGCCAGCCCCGGCGTGCCCCTGGCGACCCCCGGGCTGCAGCAGGCGGCCGGGGCCGGCGTTGAGATCATCGGGGACGTCGAGCTGTTTCTGCGCGAGTGCAGGGCTCCCGTGATTGCGATTACCGGTTCCAACGGCAAGAGCACGGTCACCACCCTGGTGGGCGAGATGGCCGCGGAGGCGGGCCTGGCGGTGGGCGTGGGCGGCAATATCGGCACGCCGGCGCTGGAGCTGCTGAAGGAGCCGCTCAACCTGGCGGTACTGGAGCTGTCCAGTTTTCAGCTCGAAACCACCCCCGGTCTCAACGCACTGGCCGCCACCGTGCTCAATATCAGCGAGGATCACCTGGATCGTTACGACTCCCTGGCCCACTACAGAGACACCAAACTCGGCATCTATCATGGCGCCGGTCTGTGCGTATATAACCGGGAAGACGGTGAGACGCTGCCGCCGGCCGGCAGCCGGGCGGTGAGCTTTGGCCTGAACGAGCAGGACTATGGCCGCGTCGAGCATCAGGGTGAGCGCTGGCTGGCGGTGCATGGCGAGCCGGTGTTACCGGTGCGCGAGCTGCGTATTGTCGGTGCCCACAACCAGCTTAACGCCCTGGCGGCCATGGCCCTGGCGGATGAAGCGGGCATTTCCCGCACTGCCCAGCTGGCGGTGCTGCGCCGGTTTGGCGGTCTGGCTCATCGCTGCCAGTTTATTGCCGAGAAGCAGGGAGTGCGCTGGATCAATGATTCCAAGGCCACCAATGTGGGGGCTACCCTGGCGGCCATCGACGGCATCGCCGATGGCCTGACCGGCCGGCTCTGGCTGATCGCCGGCGGCCAGGGCAAGGGCCAGGACTTTGGACCTCTGGTACCGCTGCTCAGCACGCGAATTGCCGGTATGGCCTGCCTGGGTCAGGACCGGGCGCAGCTGCTTGAGCTGGGTGACAATACCCATGAAGTGGCCGATATGAGTGAGGCTGTATCGTGGTGCGCACAGCAGGCGCAGCCCGGTGACTGGGTGCTGCTGGCTCCGGCCTGCGCCAGCCTCGACATGTATTCCAGCTACCTGGTCCGGGGCGATCACTTCGCCACGCTGGTGGAGGCCCTATGAGGCTGCTGCCCTCCTTGAGTGCAGACTGGCTGCTTCGCCCGTCTCAGGGCCATATCTATGACCGTCAGCTGGTGATCCTGTCGCTGGCACTGATGGTTATTGGCCTGGTGATGGTGTCGTCCGCCTCCATTGCCGAGGGCATAGCGGTGGGAGACGATCCCTTTTATTTCGTCAAGCGTCACGGCAGCTTTCTGCTGATTTGTCTGTTTCTCAGTGTGCTGGTGCTGCAGGTGCCCATGGAGCGCTGGCAACAGTACAACGGCAGCTTTCTGATCCTGGCGCTGCTCATGCTGGTGCTGGTGCTGGTGGCCGGCCGCGAAATCAATGGCAGCAAGCGCTGGCTGGCGCTGGGCCTCTTTAACGTGCAGCCGGCGGAAATCGCCAAACTGGCCCTGTTTACCTTTCTGGCCGGCTTTCTGGTGCGCAAGCAGGACGAGGTGCGTGGTCACTGGAAGGGGTTTCTCAAGCCGCTGGCGGTCATGGGCATGTTGTCGTTTCTGCTGCTGATGCAGCCGGATCTGGGATCCGTGGTGGTGCTGTTTGTGACCACGCTGGGCATGCTGTTTATCGCCGGCGCACGAATGGGCCAGTTTATCAGCCTGGTGTTGCTGGGGGCCGCCTTGGTGGCGGGCCTGATCGCCATGGCCCCCTACCGGGTCAAGCGGGTGACCTCCTTTCTTAACCCCTGGGACGATCCCTTTGGCAGCGGTTATCAGCTGACCCAGTCGCTGATGGCCTTTGGCCGGGGCGGCTGGTTTGGGGAGGGGCTGGGCAACTCCATTCAGAAGCTGGAATACCTGCCCGAGGCCCACACCGACTTTGTGTTTGCCATTCTCGGCGAGGAGCTGGGCTTTACCGGGGTGATGCTGGTGCTGCTGCTGCAGTGCTGGCTGGCGTTCAAGGCCCTGCGCATTGGTCAGAAGGTACTCAATGGCGGCCGGCAATATGAGGGCTATCTCGCCATGGGCATCGGCATCTGGTTCAGCTTTCAGACCGTGGTCAATGTGGGCGCGGCTTCGGGCATGCTGCCCACCAAGGGCCTGACCCTGCCCCTGGTGAGTTACGGCGGCTCCAGCCTGCTGGTGATGAGTGCCGCCGTGGCCATTCTGGTGCGCATCGACTTTGAATGGCGGCGTGATCATATGCAGGCCAGACAGCGGGAGGCATTGTGAGCGAAAACAAAACCCTGCTGGTGATGGCCGGCGGTACCGGCGGCCATGTTTTTCCCGGACTGGCGGTGGCAGACTTGCTGGAGCAGGAAGGCTGGACCATTCACTGGCTGGGTACTGCCGATCGGATGGAGGCTCAGCTGGTTCCAAAGCATGGCTATCCGCTGCATACCATCAGTATTTCCGGCGTGCGTGGCAATGGGGTCAAACGTCTGCTTTCAGCCCCGTTTAAAATCGCCAATGCCGTGCGCCAGGCCCGGCGCATACTCAAGCAAACCCGGCCCGATGTGGTGCTGGGCATGGGCGGCTTTGCCGCCGGCCCGGGCGGGCTGGCGGCCAGGCTGGCAGGTATTCCGCTGGTGCTGCACGAACAGAACGCCGCCGCCGGCATGACCAACCGGCTGCTGGCACGCATGGCCAGCAAGGTACTAATGGCCTTTCCCGGTGCCTTTGACGAGGGCGAGGTGGTTGGCAACCCGGTTCGCCCTGAGGTGGTGGCCCTGCCGGCCCCGGCCGAACGGATAGGCACCGGGGAGCAGCCGCTGCGGCTGCTGGTGGTGGGCGGCAGCCTGGGCGCGAAAGTGCTTAACGAGACCCTGCCCGAGGCACTGGCACTGGTGAAGGCCCGGATGACGGTGCGCCATCAGTGCGGCCGGGGCAACAGCACGGCGGTACAGGCCGCCTATCAGGCGCAGGGGGTGAAGGCCGAGGTGAGTGATTTTATTACCGATATGGCCGCCGCCTACGGCGAGGCCGATCTGGTGGTGTGCCGGGCGGGTGCGCTGACGGTATCGGAAGTGGCTGCGGCGGGCATTGGCGCCATTTTTGTGCCCCTGCCTCATGCAGTGGACGACCACCAGACAAAAAATGCACAGGCGCTGGTGAATGAAGGCGCGGCCCTGCTGATGCCGCAGCGCATGCTCACGCCGGCAGCACTGGCGCAACAACTGGAACAACTGGCCGGCAGCCGTGAGCAGCTGCTGGACATGGCCGGCAGAGCCCGGCAACTGGCGATTACCGATGCGGCGGTGCGGGTGGCGGACTGCCTGCGCGCCCTGGCGAAATAAACGAGAGACTGGCATGACCAAGGTTGAACTGGCAAAACTGAGAAGCATGATCCCCGAGATGAGAAGGGTCAGACGCATTCACTTTATCGGCATCGGTGGCGCCGGTATGGGGGGGATTGCCGAGGTGCTCGCCAACGAGGGCTATGCCATTACCGGCTCTGATATTGCCCATAATCCGGTGACCGACCGCTTGCAGGCCATGGGGGCCACCATTTTTCTGGGCCATGATGCCCGGCAGGTAGCCGGAGCCAGCGTGGTGGTGGTGTCCACCGCCATTCAGGCCGACAACCCCGAGCTGCTGGCGGCGCGGGATCTGCGCATTCCGGTGGTGCGTCGGGCCGAAATGCTGGCGGAGCTGATGCGTTTTCGCCACGGCGTTGCGGTGGCCGGCACCCACGGCAAGACCACCACCACCAGCCTGGTGGCCAGCATCTACGGCGAGGCGGAGCGGGATCCCACCTTTGTGATTGGTGGTCTGCTCAACAGCGCCGGCTGCAACGCCCGCCTGGGCTCCAGCCGCTATCTGATCGCCGAGGCCGATGAAAGCGATGCCTCCTTCCTGCATCTGCAGCCCATGGTCTCCATCGTCACCAATATTGAAGCGGATCACATGGACACCTATGGCGGCGATTTCAGCAAGCTGGAAGGCACCTTTATCGATTTTCTGCACAACCTGCCCTTCTATGGCCTGGCGGTGCTGTGTATCGATGACGAGGTGGTGCAGAGCCTGCTGCCGCGTATCGGCCGTCAGTTTGTGACCTATGGCTTTAATGCAGAAGCCGATTACCGGGTAGAAGACTTTCAGCAGAGCGCGGATCACAGCCGTTTTCGCGTGTGCCGTCCCGATGGCAGCTGCCTGGACGTGCAGCTCAACCTGCCGGGCCGGCACAATGCCCAGAATGCGGCGGCGGCGATTGCCGTGGCTTGCGAAGATGGCATTGAAGACGGAGCCATTCTGGCGGCGCTGAAAAAATTTGAGGGCGTGGGCCGGCGCTTTCAGCAATATGGCGAGTTCGACACCGGCCGTGGCCGGGTCAAGCTGGTGGACGATTACGGCCACCATCCGAGCGAGGTGCGCGCCACCCAGAAGGCGGTGCGCGCCGGCTGGCCCGAGCGCCGGCTGGTGACCATTTACCAGCCTCATCGTTACACCCGCACCCGGGATCTGTATGAGGATTTTGTCGATGTCCTGTCAAAAAGCGATGTGCTGATCCTGCTGGAAGTGTACAGTGCAGGCGAATCACCCATTCCCGGCGCCGACAGCCGGGCCCTGTGCCGCAGCATTCGCAGCCGGGGCCAGGAGCCCATTTACGTGGCCACCCCCGATGAGGTGCCCATGGTGCTGGCGGACCTGATGCAGGACGGCGACATTGTACTGACTCAGGGCGCCGGCAACGTGGGCGCCCTGGCCCGCAAGCTGGGTGCCTTTAAACTCTCGGTCGAGGCGATGAAACAGCAAGGAGAGCAATGATGGAACAATTCGGCAAGGTGGCTGTGCTCTTTGGCGGACGTTCCGCCGAGCGGGAAGTGTCGCTGCGCTCCGGCGCCGCCGTGCTCGCCGGTCTGCAGCGGGCGGGAGTCAATGCCCACGGCATAGATACCCGGGATTACCCCCTGGCGCAACTGAAGGAAGAGGGCTTTGACCGCGCCTTTATCGTGGTGCACGGCCGGGGCGGCGAAGACGGCACCCTGCAGGGTGCGCTGGAGCATCTGGGCATTCCCTACACCGGCTCCCGGGTGCTGGGGGCGGCGCTGGCCATGGACAAGATCCGCACCAAACAGGTGTGGCGCGCCATGGGGCTGCCCACCGCCGATTTTGAAATCGTGCGCCGCAAGCATTATCGCTCCGAGCAGGCCGGTGAGCTGATGGCTCGTTTTGGCGGGCCCGTGTTCGTCAAGCCGTCTCACGAGGGTTCCAGTATCGGCATGGCCCGGGCGGCAAGTGCCGCTGAGCTGGCCGCAGCCATTGACGCAGCCTTTGAATTTGATGACGAGGTGCTGCTGGAGCGTTTTATCGACGGCGATGAATACACCGTCAGCATTCTCGGTGAGCAAGCGCTGCCAGCCATTCGTCTGCGCACACCCCACACCTTTTACGACTACTCGGCCAAATACCAGTCGGGCGACACCGAATACCTGTGCCCCTGTGGCCTGAGTGAGCCGGAAGAGCAGGAGCTGGGCGAGCTGTGCCTGCGCGCCTTTGACGCGGTGGCCGCCAGTGGCTGGGGCCGGGTGGATCTGATGCGTGATCGCAGCGGTCAGTGGTGGTTGCTGGAGGTCAATACGGTGCCGGGCATGACCGAAACCAGTCTGGTGCCCAAGGCGGCCCGGGTGGCCGGCCTCGACTTTGACCAGCTGGTGGTGCGCGTGCTGGAAATGGCGGACTGACATGAGCGAGGCCGCTGTTCCCCGTACCCGGCTGGGTTTTCTGTCTGGTCTGGTGTTCTTTCTGCTGGTGCTGAGCGGCCTGCTATGGAGCCTTTGGCAGGCGGTGATCTGGGCCACGGCGGCCAACCAGGTGCCGGTAAACAGCCTGATTGTGCAGGGCGAGCACCGCTTTGTCAGCCGGGATGATATTCGTCAGTCGGTGCTGGCGCTGCCCGAAGTGGGTAACTTTTTCACTCTGGAGGTGGACCGGGTGCAACAGCAACTGCTGCAGCTTCCCTGGGTATACCAGGCCTCGGTGCGCAAACAGTGGCCCGACAGCCTGCGGGTTTATATTGTCGAGCAGCCGGTGGTGGCATTGTGGAACGAGGATGCCCTGGTCAATACTCATGGCGAGGTGTTTGAGGCCGACAGAGGGGAGCTTGAGCTGATAGCGCTGTCGGGCCCGGACGAAGAAGCCGCTCGTGTGCTGGAAGAATACCGGAGATTAAAGCCGTTGCTGGAAACCAAAGGCTATGACATCAGCCGGCTGCACCTGACGCCACGGTTTTCCTGGGAGCTGACCCTGAGTGACGGCGTCAGGCTGATACTGGGGCGGGACGACATCGAAGCCCGTCTGCAACGATTTGTGAATGTCTATCCGGGCATTACCGGACGCGAGCGAGTGGCTTATCTCGACCTGCGTTACGATACCGGACTGGCAGTGGGATGGAAGCAGGACGAAGAGACGAAGAATGACCAAGAGCGCGGAACGAAATCTGATCGTCGGGCTTGATATCGGCACGGCCAAGGTCACCGCCCTGGTGGGCGAAGTGCTACCGGACGGTGATCTGAACATCATCGGTCTGGGCAGCCATGCTGCAAAGGGCATGGACAAGGGCGGCGTGAACGATCTCGAGTCGGTGGTCAAATCCCTCAAACGGGCGGTGGACGAGGCCGAAATGATGGCCGACTGCCAGATCACCTCCGTGTATCTGGGGCTGTCGGGCAAGCATATCGAGTGCCGTAACGAAACCGGCATGGTGCCGGTGTCCGACGAGGAAGTGACCCAGGAAGACATGGACAATGTGATCCACACCGCCAAGTCGGTGCGCTTGTCCGATGAGCACAGGGTATTGCATGTGATCCCTCAGGAGTACTCCATCGACTTTCAGGAGGGGATCAAAAACCCCATCGGTCTGTCGGGAGTGCGCATGCATGCCAAGGTGCATCTCATCACCTGCCATAACGACATGGCGCGCAACATTGAAAAGTGCGTGGAGCGCCTGGGGCTGCGGGTAGACCAGCTTATTTTCAGCGCCCTGGCGTCCAGCTATGCGGTGCTGACCGAAGATGAAAAGGAGCTGGGTGTATGCGTAGTGGACATCGGCGGCGGCACCATGGACATGGCGGTATTTACCGGTGGCGCCCTGCGTCACACCAGGGTGATTCCCTATGCCGGCAGCACGGTGACCAGTGACATCGCCTACGCCTTTGGCACGCCGCCCCTGGATGCGGAGGCCATCAAGGTACGCCATGGCTGTGCCTTCAGTCGGCTGGTGAGCAAGGAAGACAACATCGAAGTGCCCAGTGTGGGCGGCCGGCCGGCGCGCAGCCTGCAGCGCCAGACCCTGGCGGAGGTGATCGAGCCCCGCTACAGCGAGCTGCTGGGCATGATCAACCAGGAGCTGACCCGGGTACAGCATGAGCTGAAGAAGGCCGGGGTCAAGCATCAGCTGGCCGCCGGCCTGGTGCTGACCGGCGGCGCCGCCCAGATTGAAGGCCTGGTGGAGTGCGCCGAGCAGATTTTCCAGTGCCAGGTGCGCATCGGTCAGCCTGGTGGCGTCAAGGGATTATCGGATTATGTTGAGACACCTGTGTATTCCACCGCCGTAGGCTTGTTGCAATACGGCAAGGAACATCAGTCCATGCCTCAGCAGGAATACAGCAGCAAGTCCAGTGTCGGCGGCCTGCTCAAGCGGGTTGGCAACTGGCTGCGTGGTGAATTTTAATCCTGGCAGGAAACCAGGACCAAAGCGGAGAGAGGGGTAATCCTATGTTTGAACTGATGAATGATCACGAGCAGGAAGCCGTCATTAAAGTGGTTGGTGTCGGTGGCGGCGGCGGTAACGCCGTTGAACACATGGTGCGGGAAAACCTGGAAGGGGTTGAATTCCTGGCCATTAACACCGATGCCCAGGCGCTGCGTAATGCCAGCGCCCACCATACCCTGCAGGTCGGCAGCGCCATTACGAAAGGCCTGGGCGCGGGTGCCAATCCGGAAGTAGGGCGCGATGCGGCGTTGGAAGACAAGGACGCCATTCGCGATCTGCTGGACGGCGCCGACATGGTGTTTATTGCCGCCGGCATGGGTGGTGGCACCGGTACCGGCGCCGCCCCTGTGGTGGCCGAGGTGGCCAAGGAGCTGGGTATTCTGACGGTGGCGGTAGTGACCAAGCCCTTTGCCTTTGAAGGCAAAAAGCGCATGAACTACGCCCAGCAGGGCATCAACGAGCTGGCCAAGCACGTTGACTCGCTGATCACCATTCCCAACGACAAGCTGCTCAAGGTGCTGGGCCGGGGCATTTCCCTGCTGGATGCCTTCAAGGCGGCCAACAACGTGCTGCTGGGTGCGGTTCAGGGCATTGCCGAACTGATCACCCGTCCGGGCCTGATCAACGTCGACTTCGCCGACGTGCGTACCGTGATGCGGGAAATGGGTACCGCCATGATGGGTACCGGTCACGCCACCGGTGAAGACAGAGCCGAGGAAGCCGCCGAGAAGGCCATTTCCAGCCCGCTGCTGGAAGACGTGGATCTGGCCGGCGCCCGGGGCATTCTGGTCAACATCACCGCCGGTCTCGACATGAGCATCGAAGAGTTTGAAACCGTGGGCAACGCGGTCAAGGCCTTTGCTTCCGAGAACGCCACCGTGGTGGTGGGCACCGTACTGGATCCGGAAATCACCGACGAGCTGCGGGTCACCGTGGTGGCCACCGGCATCGGTGCCGAGCGCAAGCCCGATATTACCCTGGTGAAGTCCGGTAACAGCCGCGACGACAACGGCCTGCGCCGTGCCGACAGCGGCCACGACGAACAGCCCGGCAAGCTGGCGGTGAATGCCGACAATACTCAGGTCAAAACCGATCTGGATTACCTGGATATTCCGGCCTTTCTGCGCAAGCAGGCTGACTGAAAAATACGCTGAATTGGCGTGACCGGGCAAAAATGTGTTAGCATATGTGGCCATTTTATATGGTTCGAATCGGGCTATCTGACTAACGGACAATCCTATGATTAGACAACGAACTCTGAAAAATACCGTGCAGGCCACCGGAATCGGCCTGCATTCCGGTCACAAGGTGCAGCTGCGCTTTGTTCCCGCGCCGGCCAACACAGGTATTGTGTTTCGTCGTACCGATCTGGATCCGCAGGTCGAGATTCGGGCCGACGCCGATCTGGTGAAGGACACCATGCTGTGCACTGCCCTGGTAAACGATGCCGGTGTGCGGGTATCCACCATTGAGCACCTTTCCGCCGCCCTGGCGGGGCTGGGTATCGACAACCTTTATATCGAGGTGGATGCCCCCGAGGTGCCGGTGATGGATGGCAGCTCTCATCCCTTTATTTACCTGCTGCAGTCCGGTGGTATTCGCGAGCTGAACGCGCTCAAGCGTTTTATTCGCATCAAAAAGCCGGTACGGGTGGAAGACGGTGACAAGTGGGCCGAGCTGCGCCCCTTTAACAAGGGCTTTCGCATGGATCTGACCATCGACTTCAAGCACCCGGTGTTTGAAGGCCGCAGTCAGCATCTGGTACTGGATTTTTCCGGTGCCTCCTTTGTGAAAGAACTGAGCCGGGCCAGAACCTTTGGCTTTATGCGTGATATCGAGTATCTGCACTCCCAGAACCTGGCGCTGGGCGGCAGCCTGGAAAACGCTGTGGTGCTGGATGAGTACAAGGTGCTCAACGAGGACGGCCTGCGCTATCCCGACGAGTTTGTGAAGCACAAGATGCTGGACGCCATCGGCGACCTGTATATGTGCAATCACAGCATTCTGGGTGAGTTCTGTGCCTACAAGACCGGTCATGCCCTGAACAACAATCTGTTGCGGGCCATGCTGGCGCAGACCGATGCCTGGGAAATGGTCACCTTTGGCGATGAAGGCGCCGAATCGCCGATCCGTTACTACGACACCGCCTTTCAGCCCGCCTGATCCTGTATGCACACGCCGGCACCTCTCCGCGCCGGCGTGGTTTTTCCGCGATTTCTGCTACAAAGCGCGTCAGTTTTTATCTCGCCTGGCTCAGGCCTCCCCCTTTTGGTGCCGGCTCCCCTTGAATAACAGCCCTTTCATCACCATATAATTTCCGTTCCGAGCATATACCGGCATGCCGCCAGCACAGATGAGTGCCATTCTTCGGCGGCAGACTCTTTTACCCTGTGCCCCAACGGGTTACATTTGCATGATGAAATGTCAGAACAGGGCCGGCCACCCGGGGCCATGCCTTACCGGCACTATTTTCGTTATGGCCTCGCCGGCGCGTGAGGCATCCTTTTTCAACATCACAATTGGCCAAGCATGATTACCAAACTCTTCACTCGAATAATTGGCAGCCGTAATGACCGTACCCTCAAGCGACTGCGCAAGGTAGTAAATGAAATCAATGCCATGGAGCCGAAGTTCGAGGCCCTGTCGGACGCCGAGCTGCAGGGCAAAACGGTGGAGTTCCGTGCTCGCCTGGAGCAGGGTGAAACCCTGGAGCAGATTTTGCCCGAGGCCTTTGCGGTGGTGCGCGAGGCCTCCAAGCGGGTGTTTGCCATGCGCCACTTCGACGTGCAGATGATCGGCGGCATGGTGCTCAACAACAACCAGATAGCCGAAATGAAAACCGGTGAAGGCAAGACCCTGACCGGTACCCTGCCGGTGTACCTGAATGCCCTCAGTGGCCGTGGCGTACACGTGGTGACGGTGAATGACTACCTGGCCCGGCGCGACGCCGAAGGCAACCGGCCGCTGTTTGAATTCCTGGGCCTGACCGTGGGCTGCAACCTGCCGGGCATGAGCCACCAGGAAAAACAGGCCGCCTACGCCTGCGACATCACCTACGGTACCAACAACGAATTCGGTTTTGACTATCTGCGGGACAACATGGCGTTTTCGCCCCAGCAGCGAGTGCAGCGGCCCCTGAATTACGCTCTGGTGGACGAAGTGGATTCTGTGTTGATCGACGAGGCCCGTACGCCGCTGATTATCTCCGGTCCGGCGGAAGACAGCTCCGAGCTGTATATTCGCATCAACACCCTGATCCCCAAACTGGTGAAACAGGACAAGGAAGATACTGAGGAATATACCGGTGATGGCCACTACACGGTGGATGAAAAGAACAAGCAGGCGCTGCTCACCGAGAACGGTCAGATCTTCGTGGAAGACGAGCTCAAGCGCATGGGCCTGCTGCAGGAAGACGACTCCCTGTTCTCTGCCGGCAACATTACCCTGCTGGCCCACGTCAACGCAGGCCTGCGCGCCCACACTTTATTTGAACGCAACGTTGACTATATCGTGCAGAACGATGAAGTGGTGATTGTGGACGAGCATACCGGCCGCACCATGCCGGGCCGTCGCTGGTCCGAGGGTCTGCACCAGGCGGTGGAAGCCAAGGAAGGGGTGAAGATCCAGAACGAGAACCAGACCCTGGCCTCGATTACCTTTCAGAATTACTTCCGCCTGTACGACAAGCTGGCGGGCATGACCGGCACCGCCGATACCGAAGCCTTTGAATTCCAGCATATCTATGGTCTGGATACTGTGGTGATCCCCACCAACAAGCCGATGATCCGCAAGGACATGGGTGATCTGGTGTACCTGACCGCCATGGAGAAGTACCAGGCCATTGTCGCCGACATCAAGGACTGTGTGGAGCGGGGCCAGCCGGTGCTGGTGGGCACCGTCTCCATCGAAAACTCCGAGCTGATCTCCTCCATTCTCGACAAGCAGGGTATTCGGCATCAGGTACTCAACGCCAAGTTCCACCAGAAGGAGGCGGAGATCATCGCTCAGGCCGGCCGTGCCGGCACCGTGACCATCGCCACCAACATGGCGGGCCGGGGTACCGATATTGTGCTCGGCGGCAGCTGGCAGACGGAAATCGAGGCCCTGGGTGAAGGCGCCACCGAGGAGCAAATCGCCGCCATCAAGGCCGACTGGCAGCAGCGCCACGAGGCGGTGCTGGCCGCCGGCGGCCTGCATATTATCGGCACCGAGCGTCACGAGTCCCGCCGCATCGACAATCAGCTGCGGGGCCGGGCCGGCCGCCAGGGCGACCCGGGCTCCAGCCGTTTCTATCTGTCGATGGAAGACGCCCTGATGCGCATCTTTGCCTCGGATCGAGTCACCGGCATGATGAAAAAGCTGGGCATGGAAGAAGGCGAGGCCATCGAGCACCCCTGGGTAACCCGGGCCATCGAAAACGCCCAGCGCAAGGTGGAAACCCGCAACTTTGACATTCGTAAGAATCTGCTTGAGTTTGACGATGTCGCCAATGATCAGCGCAAAGTCGTGTATGAGCAGCGCAACGAACTGCTCGACTCCGGTGATATTCGCGACACCATCGCGGTGATCCGGGAAGACGTACTTACCGACGTGGTCAATGAATACATTCCGCCCCAGTCTCTGGAAGAAATGTGGGATGTGCCCGGCCTGGAACAGCGGCTGAAAAGCGATTTCGCCCTGGAGCTGCCCATCACTGAATGGCTCAAGCAGGACGACAAACTGCACGACGAGCAGATCCTGGAACGGGTACTGGCCGAAGCCGGCAAAGCCTATGAAGAGAAGGAAGCCGTGGTCGGCGCCGACGTGCTGCGCCAGTTTGAAACCTCGGTGATGCTGCAGACCCTCGACAACCTGTGGAAGGAACATCTGGCGGCCATGGACCATCTGCGCCAGGGCATTCATCTGCGTGGCTATGCCCAGAAAAACCCCAAACAGGAATACAAGCGCGAGTCCTACGAGCTGTTTACCCAGATGCTGGAGAACCTCAAGCGGGAAGTGGTCAGCATTCTCAGCCGGGTGCGGGTGCAGTCCCAGGAAGAAGTGGAGGAGGCCGAAGCCAGACGGCGTGAGGCAGCCGAGCGCCTGCCCCAGAGCTACAGCCATGCCGAGGCGGAAAACCCGCTGGCCGAAGAAGGACAATCCGCTGCCGCGACCGGTGAGGGGGCCCCCTTTGTGCGCGAAGGCCAGAAGGTGGGTCGTAACGATCCCTGCCCCTGCGGCTCGGGCAAGAAATACAAGCAGTGTCATGGCAAGCTGAGCTGAGTACGCCGCTGCTGAATACACGGGCCGCCCTTGGGCGGCCTTTTTTTGCTCCGCTAAACATCACTTTTCTGACATATCTCCCTGCGGCAGGCCGTCTTGTGAGCGTTTCGCGCCAAATCCCTGTGGCAGTGATAGGGGTGGTTTCACTTGGCAATACTTTGGCCGATAATTCCCTTCCCCTACGAGGGATATACAAAACAATAAAACGGGATAAGAAAAGGGGCTGATATGCATTACAGAGTAATTCTGCGGCTGACACTGTGCCTGGCTCCGGCGTTGTTACTTATGAGCGGGGGAGCCTTATACCTGTTGTTGCAGTCCCAGAAGGGACTGGAGCAGGCCCAGCAAATACGGTTTGAGTATACCGGCACCGCCAACCAGATACAGTTACTGTCAGAGCAGCTCAGCGCCAGCATTCGCGACTATGTCTACACCGGCTCTGAGCGGGCCCTTGCTTCCTACTATCATACCCTGGCGGTTACTGAGGGGCGCATGGCCCGCCCCAATGGCAGGCTGCTCTCGAACGCGCAGCTGCTGCGCGAAATGATGCTTAGCCGGGAAGAGCTCAACCTGCTGGAAAGGGCGCGCCAGGCTACCCTGACTCTGGCGCGGCTGGAGGCGGAGGCGCTGCGGTTGATGGAGTCGGGAAACCACTCCCGGGCCCGGGGGAAGGTGTTCAATGCCGATTACGATCGTTACAGTGATGTGATGAGTGAGTCGGTTGGCCAGTTTATCAGCCTGCTACAGACCAGGCTGGAACGAAGCATCGAACAGCAGCGCATGCAAAACCACTACGCCACCATAGCCATGGTGATCCTGTCTCTGCTGCTGGCCCTGGCTGGTGTGGGCCTGGGATGGTGGCTCTGTAGCAATGAACCGGATGGAAAACGTCTGGTGCCGGGAACGGGCTGCAGAGCTGGGCACTGAAGCCCTGGCTCCTGCATGAGTCCTCCGGCCTTGTTCCCCTGGAAAGCGGTCAGTATACTGCCGTGTCTCAAATTGCGAGGATTGTTCATGTTAAAGCTGTTGCGGATATTGTTGCTTGGTCTGGCCATGGTCGTTGTGTTTGTGCTGGGTACCCTGGTGTGCCTGGTTCGTCCTCGTCATCCGAACAACGTCTATCTGCTCGGTCGTCTGTTTCACCTGGCCTGCCCGCTGGTTGGCCTCAAGGTCAGCATTCGCGGCCGTGAACATGTCAGGAGCCTCGACTCGGCCATTTATATCGCCAATCACCAGACCAACTGGGACATCATTACCCATCCGGGAGTGCTGTCGCCGCGTACCGTGGCCATCGGCAAAAACAGCCTGTTCTGGATCCCTCTGTTCGGCCCCCTGTTCTGGCTCAGTGGCAATCTGCTGATCAACCGTGAAAACAAGGCCAAGGCCGCCAGTACCATCGGCAAGGTGGTGGAAAAAATCCGCAGCCGCAAGCTGTCCATCTGGATGTTTCCCGAAGGCACCCGCAGCAAGGGCAAAGGGCTGCTGCCGTTCAAGACCGGCGCCTTTCATATTGCTCTGCAGGCCAGGGTGCCCATTGTGCCCATTGCCTGCTCCAGCTATTTTGGTCAGGTGGATCTCAACCGCTGGGATAATGGTGAAGTGATTATCGAAATTATGCCGCCCATCGACGTGAGCGACCTTGAGCCGGCACAGCTGCGCGACCTGCTCAAGCAGAGCCGCAAGCAGATTGCCGATGGCATTGCCCGGCTCGACAAGGAAGTCCGCCGCCCTGACTCTCTTACCCAAACCGGAGCCGAATCATGAGCCAAGCCACCGACTGGCGGGCAGAGACCCGCGAAATCATTGAATCCCTGCTGAATGATGGCAGTAACCCCGATGCCGAATACACCATAGAGCACCACTTTTCCGGCCAGAACTTTGCCCGGCTGGAAAAGGCAGCGGTGGACTGCTTCAAGGCCGGCTACGAGGTAACCGATGCCGAGGAGCTGACCCTGGAGCGGGGCCAGACCCTGCTGTGTTTTGACGCAGTGACCGACAGCGCCCTCGACGAGGAGCAGATCATGCAGCAGGTGGCCGAGCTGTTGCCCATCGCCGAGAAATACGGCATCGATTACGATGGCTGGGGCACCTACTTTGAGGAGGCCGGCGAGTAACAACCTCGGCATGGCGTGACGGGCTCGGCTAAGCTTGATCCATACATGCATGGATCAAGGAGAGTACCATGTGCAAGCGCGCCGCCTTCCTGCCGTTGTTCCTGCCTTTTCTGGTTGTTCTGTCCGGTTGCAGTGAGATCCAGGCTCGCCTGGGCCGGCACCTGCTGCCGGACCCGCCCGAAGTGGTGGTGGAAAGCCTGCCACCGGACTATGATCCGGCTCACCCCCGCCCGCCCTATGACGGGCCTCACGCTTCCCTGGTACAGCTCGATCTTTCCGCCTTTGATTTTCCGGTGCAGCCCGGCGAGGTCGGGCCCGTGGACACTTCTCTCGGTCCGCTGCAGTATCCGTTTTCCTGCAATACCGAAGAGTCCGGCCTGGGACAGCCGCTGGTGGATAATCAGGAGGGCATCGGCACCCCTGTGTATGCCGAGGAAAAGGGCATCAAGAACAAGCAGAAGCTGCTTGGCCACAGCAAGGACTGCCTGCTGAAAACCCGGCTCGATTACTACTACCGGGTGAAAGACAAAAATGATTTCCGGCGGTTGCCCGACGGTGACTACCCCGAGGACATGGACTGGATAGAGCGCGACGGCCTGCGCATTCCCTTTGTGCTCAGGGTGGAGCAGGGCACCATCAACCGTTTTGTGTATGTGCTGGCCATGCTGGCGGATCCACGGACGCCGGTCACCGATACCCACAGCCCCTACTGGAACAACAAGCTGATCTTTCATTTCAAGGGCGGCGTCGGCATCGGCAAGCGCCAGGGCAAGATGAGCCTGGGCCGGGTAGGCAGCCGGTTGATCACCCAGCTGGCCCAGGGCTATGCCCTGGCAGGTTCCAGCGGCAATGTTACCAGTAATCACTACAATATGTGGCTGGCGGCCAACACCGCCGAAATGGTCAAGGCGCAGTTTGTGGCCCGCTACGGCAAGCCCGATTATACCGTGGGCATCGGCGGATCCGGCGGCGCCGTACAGCAATACCTGTTTGCCCAGAACAAGCCGGGCCTGCTCGACGCCCTTATTCCCCAGTACAGCTACCCGGACATGATCACCCAGAGCATCTGGGCGCTGGACTGTGAATTGTTTGAATATTACTTCGATGTGACCGCCCGGGAGAACAAGCGCTGGCAGGTGCAGGAAAACCGGGGGCTGGTGATGGGAGTGTCGGCCAGCAGCGAGGTGGAGCACGAGTTCAAGAAGTATTATCGCTGGGCGCGCATGGCCGGGCTGGGACTGCGTCTGCCCGGCTTGCCACCGGGCGCCACCGAGTGCTCCAAAAGCTGGCGCGGGCTGGCGCCGCTGACCAACAACCCGCACTATTCCCACCGTGCCCATTACTATTCGCCGGCGGTGGTAGCAAAAGCGCGTTTCAGCCACTGGCACGATCTGGCCCATGTTTACGGCGTGGATGAAAACGGCTACGCCCACCGCACCCATGACAACACAGGCGTGCAGTACGGGCTGGATGCCCTGAAACGGGGAGATATTTCCCCTGCCGAGTTTTTTCACCTTAACGCCAATATTGGCAGCTGGAAACCGCCGGCCGAGATGGTGCAGGAAAAGCTCTGGGTTCTGACCGGTGACGACAGCCTGGCCGGCGTATCCATCTGGAGTGATCACAATATGCAGAAAACCCCGGGCAGTCCGGTGCCCTTGTGGGTGTTTGAGCGCAACCGGGCCGATATGGTAAAAGTGGCGCCCCGCAGCCGGGGTAACCGTGACGCCATTGCCGCCGCCTACCGTTCCGGTCATGTGTTTCTGGGCAATATCGATATTCCGGTGATCGATGTACGTCACTACCTGGACCCCGAGCTCGACATGCACCATTCCTACGCCACCCAGTCGGTATGGCTGCGTATGCAGGCCGCCAGAGGCAAGGTCGACAACATGGTGATCTGGCAAAGCGGCAAGCCCTTTAATCCCAGCGACAGGGCCTTTGAGGTGCTGGATGAATGGCTGACCAGCGGCCAGCGCCCGGCCAGCGCCCAGGATGCCTGCTGGACCGACAGCGGTGAACTGATCGCCGAGGGAGATAATGTATGGAATGGCCCATGGCGCGGGGATGCCGACACCGGCGCCTGCCTGCAGCGCTATCCTCCCTACCGTTCGCCCCGCAATGTGGCCGGGGCACCGCTGACCGGTGAGCTGTTCCAGTGCGCCCTGATCCCGGTGGAAAAGGCGGTGGCCCGGGGATTTTACGGCGGGCTCGATATGCGGCCGCATATGGCCATGTTGCAGACGGTCTTTCCCGAAGGAGTCTGTGATTTCACTCAGGGCGATCAGGGGCGGCCGGGTAATGGGGAGATGGGACTCAAGGCCATGCTATAGTGGCGCAAACCGTTACCGGGAGCGCTGTTATGTATCCACCGCCGGATCCCCACATGCAGTTGTGGGACGAGTACAAGTATCGCCACGATCATATCTGGCAGAAGCTGTTTCGCATTACCGTGGCCGTGGTGTTGCTGGGCGCCGTGCCTTATCTCAAGCCCGAAATCACCCAGGTGCTCAGGGGCTGGATACTGATAGCGCCGCTGCTGGGCACCGTGCTCAGTCTGATCAGCCTGGCGCTGATGCACTTTGAGCTGACCCTGTTTGGCAAAATCGCTCAGGCCCACCGCGCTCATCAGGAAAAGCTGGGGCTGATTCAGCACAGCCGGCACAATTATTTTCGTTATCTGGTGATGATCTACGTGAGCTTTCTGCTGCTGGTCAGCATTGCCAATGTGGCCGTGGTGCGGCTGTTATGGCTGGCTCCCTGATCTATGCGACAACCTCCAGCAGGTATCGGTGTTCCTGACATGAAAGCGAAGACCTCACGGCTTACACTGAAAAGTGAGGATAATGATCCTCGCGAACAGAGGGAATGTACCATGATGATCGATGGCAAAATGAAGACGGTCACATTGGCGGCCGTACTGCTGCTGGGGCTGGCGGGCTGCAGCAACATGTCCCAGCGGGATCGCAATACCGCCATTGGTGCCGGTGCCGGCGCCGTGGGTGGTTCGGTACTGACCGGCGGCAGCACCATGGGTACGCTGGGCGGAGCTGTGGTGGGAGGGGTTATCGGTAACCAGGTGGATACCGACGACGATGATTAACCGGACGTAAAATGAATCTGGCGTAAATGGGGCCTGCCGGCCCCGTTTACCAGGCGCTTTCGCCCAGGTAGTTTCCCGGCGGATAGTAATTGCACACCAGTATCATGATGTCGTTGCAGGTGCTGGTGGCGCAGCCCAGTTCACGCGTATCCGGCCATACCATCTGGGTGTAGTGGCCCACTTTGGGAACCAGCGCCCGGCTGAGCGGTTGCCCCGAATAATACCGCTTCTCGTCTTCCCAGCTTTTTACCCCGTCCAGCTCGTCGTAATAGCCTCGTGTACCCATAAACAGATTCTCGCCAAAGCCCGAGCCCTGGCTGTGCTCAATATCGCAGCGCCGGCTCAGTACCCGTGCCCAGCTTGCGGCCTGTTGCTCGGCCCGGACCGACCAGAGCAGCGGGCCGGCACCCACTTCGGCCCGGGCGCTGTTGTGGGCGTCCAGCAGCGCCTGTTTCATGTCGCCGGCCGCTGCGGTACCGGCCAGCAGTCCTGTCAGCCAGACTGCATAATGTATTTTCATGAGGCTGCTCCATTGGTAAACGTTATATTTTCAGGTTAAGGGCGAGGGGTCGAAAACACCACAAAAAAGCCCCGGCATGTGCCGGGGCTGTTACTTTAGGGGCTACCGCCGGGATTACAGGCTGGCGATCTGGTCGCGCTGCTGCTCCAGCTTGGCCAGGGTGGCCTGATAGTCGGCCAGTTTTTCCTGCTCCTTGGCCACCACCTCGGCGGGGGCCTTGGCCACGAAGCCCTGGTTGTTGAGCTTGCCTTCGAGGCGCTTGATTTCACCCTGTACCTTGCCCAGCTCCTTTTGCAGGCGCGCCAGTTCGGCGTCCTTGTCAATCAGGCCGGCCATGGGCAGCAGCAGCTCGGTGTCACCGATCAGCTGCTTGGTGGACACGGGGGCTTCCTCACTGGCGGCCAGCAGGGTAATGCTCTCCAGCTTGGCCATGGCCTTGAGGAAGGCGTCGTTATCGGTGGCGCGGCGGGCATCGTCGCCGGCAGGGCGCAGCAGCACACTCAGGGCCTGACCCGGGGGAATGTTCATCTCGGCACGCAGGTTGCGGATGGACACGATAAAGCGTTTCACCCACTCCAGATCGGCCATGGCCTGCTCATCCTGCTCGGCGGCGTCCACCTCGGGGTAGGCGGCCAGCATGATGCTGTCGCCGCCACGGCCGGCCAGCGGGGCCACCCGTTGCCAGATTTCCTCGGTGATGTAGGGCATGATCGGATGCGCCAGACGGAGCAGGGTTTCCAGCACCTCGATCAGGGTCTTGCGGGTAGCGCGCTGCTCGGCCTCGGAGCCGTGCCACAGCACCGGCTTGGTCAGCTCCAGATACCAGTCGCAGAACTGGTTCCAGATAAACTCGTACAGGGCACTGGCGGCGCGGTCAAAGCGGTAGCCGTCCAGGGCGCTGCGCACATCGGCGATGGTGGCCTGCAGCTGGGCGCGGATCCAGCGATCCGCCAGCGAGTATTGCAGCTCACCACCGCTCTGACCGCAGTCCTGCTCTTCGGTGTTCATCAGCACATAGCGGGAGGCGTTCCACAGCTTGTTGCAGAAGTTGCGGTAGCCGTCCAGGCGCTTCATGTCCCAGTTGATGTCACGGCCGGTAGACGCCATGGCGCACAGGGTAAAGCGCAGGGCATCGGTGCCGTGGGCCTCGATGCCGTCGGCAAATTCCTTGCGGGTGCGCTTCTCGATCTTGGCGGCCAGCTGGGGCTGCATCATGTTGCCGGTGCGCTTGGTCACCAGCGACTCCAGATCGATGCCGTCGATCATGTCGAGGGGGTCGAGCACGTTACCCTTGGACTTGGACATCTTGTCGCCGTTCTCGTCGCGGATCAGGCCGGTGACGTAAACAGTTTTGAACGGAACCTGTGGCTTGCCGTTTTCGTCCTTGATGAAGTGCATGGTCATCATGATCATGCGCGCCACCCAGAAGAAGATGATGTCAAAGCCGGTGACCAGCACGCTGGACGGATGGAAGGTGGCCAGCTCCGGGGTCTTCTCCGGCCAGCCCAGGGTGGAGAAGGTCCACAGTGCCGAGCTGAACCAGGTATCGAGCACGTCGTCGTCCTGGCTCAGCACCACATCATCACCCAGGTTGTGGGCGGCGCGCACTTCGGCCTCATCACGACCCACATAGACCTTGCCGGACTCGTCGTACCAGGCGGGAATACGGTGACCCCACCACAGCTGGCGGGAGATGCACCAGTCCTGAATGTCGCGCATCCAGGAGAAGTACATGTTTTCGTACTGCTTGGGTACGAACTGGATTTCGCCGTTTTCCACCGCCTCGGTGGCCACCTTGGCCAGGGGCGCGGCGCGCACGTACCACTGGTCGGTGAGCATGGGCTCGATCACCACGCCGCCGCGGTCACCGTAGGGCACGGTGAGATCGTGATCCTTGATGCTGTCGAGCAGCCCAAGGGTTTCCAGCTCGGCCACCACGGCGGTGCGCGCTTCAAAGCGATCCAGGCCGTGATAGGCCACGGGCAGCTCGGGGCTGTAGACGTCAGAAGGCTCACCGGTGGTGGTAAACACTTCGGCCTGGTTGCGAATGGCGGCGTTAAAGGTGAGCACGTTGATCATCGGCAACTGATGACGCTTGCCCACTTCGTAGTCGTTGAAGTCGTGGGCCGGGGTGATCTTCACGCAGCCGGTGCCCTTTTCCATGTCGGCGTGGTCATCGCCCACGATGGGAATGCGGCGGTTGACGATGGGCAGGATAATGTCCTTGCCGATCAGATCCTTGTAGCGCGGATCTTCCGGGTTCACCGCCACTGCGGTATCGCCCAGCATGGTTTCCGGACGGGTGGTGGCTACCACCAGGTAGTCCTTGCCGTCGGCGGTCCTGACGCCGTCGGCCAGCGGATAGCGGAAGTGCCACATGTGGCCCTTCTTGTCCTTGTTTTCCACTTCCAGGTCGGAAATGGCGGTGTGCAGCTTGGGATCCCAGTTCACCAGGCGCTTGCCGCGGTAGATGAGATCGTCTTCATACAGGCGCACGAACACTTCCTTCACCGCGTTGGACAGGCCCTCGTCCATGGTGAAGCGCTCGCGCTCCCAGTCTACCGAGGCGCCCAGGCGACGCAGCTGCTGAGTGATGGTGCCGCCGGATTCCTTTTTCCAGTCCCAGATCTTGTCGATAAAGGCGTCACGGCCGTAGTCGTGACGGGTCTTGCCTTCCTCGGCGGCGATCTTGCGCTCCACCACCATCTGGGTGGCGATGCCGGCGTGGTCGGTGCCCACCTGCCACAGGGTGTTCTTGCCCTGCATGCGCTGGTAGCGGATCAGGGTGTCCATGATGGAGTCCTGAAAGGCGTGGCCCATGTGCAGGCTGCCGGTGACGTTGGGCGGTGGGATCATGATGCTGTAGGCATCTTTGCTGGTATCGCCGTGGGCCTTGAAGTAGCCCTTGCTTTCCCATTGCTGGTACAGGGCCTGCTCGATGGCGTTGGGATTAAACGTTTTTTCCATGGTGTTATACATCTTGAGTTTGGGGTGGTACCGGCTCTGTGGTCAGCTCGAAACCGGCCTGCCGGTAGGCCTTGAAGCGCTCCCGGGCCAGTTGTTTGCCTGCATCGGAGGCCGGCACAAAGTCGTGCAGCTTACCGAAACGGCGGGCAAAGGCGGGCGCTTCAGCAGCCAGATTGATCAATACGGCACGGCCGTTTGCCGGCGGCTGCCAGCCAATCATCACGGGCGCACCCTGACGCGGGCCTTCGCCCTGCAGGTTATGAGCCACAAAGCTGTCGGCTTCCTGTTGCCACAGGCGCTCGTCTATGGCTTCTGCCATGGCCTGATCGGTGGTGTAAATAAACACGCTCTGGCCCTGGCGGTAGCAGTCGGTGGCGAGACGGCACACCCGCTGTTGCAGCAGGGTGTCGTCGTCGTTGGGCAACAGGTGAAAACAGCCGGTGCTCATTTTATTCTTCGACGTTCAGGGCGCCGGCGCGGTTCAGCAGAAACTGGGTCAGCAGCGGCACCGGACGACCGGTGGCCCCCTTGTTCTTGCCGCTTTGCCAGGCGGTGCCGGCCACATCCAGATGAGCCCAGTTGTATTTCTTGGTGAACCGGCTCAGGAAACAGGCCGCGGTAATGGTGCCTGCCGGCCGGCCGCCGATATTGGCCATGTCGGCAAAGGGGCTTTCCAGCTGCTCCTGATATTCGTCGCTCATGGGCAGGCGCCAGGCCTTGTCACCGGCTTGCTCCGAGGCATTGAGCAGCTCGTGGGCCAGGGGATTGTGGTTGGCCAGCAATCCGGAGGTATGGTGACCCAGGGCGATAATGCAGGCACCGGTAAGGGTGGCCACGTCGATGACCGCTTCCGGCTCATAGCGCTCCACAAAGGTGAGGGCATCGCACAGCACCAGCCGGCCTTCGGCGTCGGTGTTGAGCACTTCCACGGTCTGGCCGGACATGGTGGTGAGAATGTCACCGGGGCGGTAGGCGTTGCCGTCGGGCATGTTCTCACATCCGGCCAGCAGCGCCACCACGTTCACCGGCAGCTGCAGCTCGGCCAGGGCGTGCATGGTGCCCAGCACGGAAGCGGCGCCGCCCATGTCGTATTTCATTTCGTCCATGGCTTCGGCGGGCTTGAGCGAGATGCCGCCGGCGTCAAAGGTCAGGCCCTTGCCCACCAGGGCGATGGGGCGGGCATCGGGGTCCGGATGGCCCTTGTACTCGATCACCGACATCATGGCTTCGTTGTGGGAGCCACGGGCCACCGCCAGGTAGGCGTTCATGCCCAGCTCGGCCATTTCTTCCTCGCCGATCACCCGGGTGCTGATGTTGTCCCAGGCGTCGGCCAGCTGGCGCGCCTGAGAAGCCAGATAGGCGGGGTTGCACACGTTGGGCGGCATGTTGGCCACATCGCGGCACACGCGCACACCCCGGGCCACGGCCTGACCGTGAGCAATGGCGCGCTCGCCTATGGTCAGCTCACGGCGGGTGGACACATTGAACACCAGCTTGCGCAACGGGCGGCGCGGCTCGGCCTTGTTGGTCTTGAACTGGTCAAAGGTATACAGGCTGGCGAGGGTGGTTTCCACCGCCTGGCGTACCTTCCAGTAGGTATCGCGGCCCTTGACGTGGAGCTCGGTGAGGAAGCACACCGCTTCCATGGAGCCGGTGTCGTTCAGGGTGCTGATGGTGTTGCGAATGATCTGTTTGTATTGCCGTTCATCCAGCTCGCGCTCCTTGCCGCAGCCAACCAGCAGCACCCGCTCGCCCAGCACGCCGGGTACCTGATGCAGCAGCAGGGTCTGGCCGGGCTTGCCTTCCAGATCGCCGCGGCGCAGCAGCGAGCTGAGGTAGCCGTCGCTGACCTTGTCGAGCTGCTCGGCCACCGGTGACAGCCGGCGCGGTTCAAACACACCCACCACAATGCAGGCGCTGCGCTGTTTCTCGGGACTACCGCTTTTTACACTGAACTCCATGGATTCTCCTGAGCCTGAAGACAATGGACGCCGAATGAACGATAATGACGGACATCGAAAAGGCGTCGTATTTCGCACAGTTAATATGCGAAAATCGTGATTTTACGCTTATTGTTAAGCGTTTCCATTAAAAAAGACAAGTTTACACTGGGATTAACCGTGATTGCATTCCGCTATTTGTTTCGGGAAACCCTGAAGACTCAGCTGGCCGTGCTGTTTGTGCTCCTGCTCATCTTTATCAGCCAGAACTTTATCGACGTGCTGGGCAAGGCGGCCAGTGGCGAGATCCCCGGTACCCTGGTGGGCAAACTGCTGCTGCTCAACCTGCCGGAAATGGCCACCCTGATGCTGCCGATCAGCCTGTTTATCGGCATTCTGTTCGCCCATGGCCGGCTTTACGCCGAGAGCGAAATGACGGTGATGAAGGCGGTGGGCATGGGGCCGGGCAGCATTATGCGGGCCACCCTGGTGCTGGCCTTGCTGTGGACGGCGGTGGCGCTGTTCAACTCGCTGTGGCTCAATCCCTGGGCCAAGGATCGGGTCTATCAGCTGCGTGAAGAGGTCAAGGCCGACCCGGGTTTTGCGGTGTTGCGCGAGGCCCGTTTCATGAGTCTGGATGGCGGCCGCATTGTGGGCTATGTGGAAGGGCTGGAAGAGGACGATGAGGGCAACCGGCTCAACCGGTTGTTTGTGGTGCAGCAGGGGCAGGCTCAGCGCGAGCCCGCCATCGTGGTGGCCGACGGCGGCCGGCTGCATGAGCGGGACGGCGGCCAGTGGCTGACCCTGGAGCAGGGGCGCCGTTACAGCGGTACGCCCGGCAACCGGGAGTTCGACGTGGCCGAGTTTGACGAATACAGCGCTTATATTCGTCCGTCAGAAGTGGAAACCGCCCAGCGCCGCATTGAGGCCATGCCCAGCCACGAGCTGCTGCATGCCGACGAGCTGCTGCAGCGCACCGAGCTGCAGTGGCGGCTGGTGTTGCCGCTGTCCATGCTGGTGCTGACCCTGGTGGTGGTGCCGCTGGCGGTGGTCAACCCGCGGCAGGGACGCTATGCCAAACTGCTGCCGGCCATTCTGCTGTACCTGGCCTACTTTCTGCTGCAAACCGCGTCGCGCTCGGCGGTGGAAGGGGGCAGCCTGCCGCCTTTGCCCGGTCTTTATGTGGTGCCCCTGGTCTTTTTGCTGCTGGTGGCCTTGCCGCTTAATCTGACGGAAACCGCCTGGTGGAACCGCACCCGGGAAAAACTCACACGGAGCAGGGCTGCCTGATGTTCAATATTCTCGATCGTTACATTGGCCGCACCGTACTGATGGCCATGCTGTTGTGCGAGTTTGTGCTGGTGGGCCTGTCGGCCATCATCCGTTACGTGGAGCAGCTGCGCAGCGTGGGTGAGGGCAGCTACACCCTGCTCTCCGCCTTTTACTACGTGCTGCTGTCCATGCCCAAGGAAATCGTGCTGTTCTTTCCCATCGCCGCGCTGCTGGGGGGCCTGATCGGCCTGGGCCAGCTGGCCAGCTCCAGCGAGCTGGTGGTGATGCAGGCGGCGGGCAACTCCCGTTTCAACATTGTGGCCAGCGCCCTGAAAACCGCGGTGCCGCTGATGTTGGTGATCATGCTGATCGGTGAGTACCTGGCACCGGCCACCAAGCTGGCGGCGGACGATCTGCGCACCCAGGCCCGCTCCGGCGGCCAGGTGGTGCTGTCGGTGCACGGGGTCTGGGCCCGGGACGGCGAGGCCTATATCAATATCGGGCAGGCCCGGCGCGACGGCACCCTGCGCAATATTACCCTGTATTATTTCGACGATAAGCTGCGCCTTGAGCGCATTACCCAGGCCGCCAGCGCCGATTACCGGGAGGGCGAATGGACCCTGCAAAACCTGACCGACACCCTGTTTAATCACGGCGAGTCCATTGTTACCGAGCAGCAGGCCAGCCGCCGCTGGAAAACCAGTCTCACGCCCGACAAACTGGGCGTGGTGGCCATTGATCCGGACGAGCTGTCGATGCGTGGCCTGTGGGAATACGAAAACTATCTGGAAGACAACGGCCAGGACGGCAGCCTGTATGCGCTTGAGTTCTGGCGCAAGGCGCTGCAGCCGGTCATGGTGATCGCCATGATGCTGCTGGCCTCGTCTTTTGTGTTTGGTGCCCTGCGCAGTGTGACCATGGGGGCCAGGCTGCTGCTGGGCATTCTGTTCGGCTTTGGTTTTTATGTGGCCAACGAGGTGTTCGGGCCCATCAGCCTGGTCTATAACGTTCCGCCCATACTGGGAGCGCTCGGCCCCAGCCTGCTGTTTATTGGCGTGGCGCTGTTTCTGCTCAATCGCCGGGCTTAAAAGTGAGGGGTGAGGGGTGAGGAGGCTGAGAGGCGTGTTTTTGCTCCTCACTCCTTACCCTTCACCCCTCACCACATCAGCGGCTCAGCAGTTCCTTGTTCTGCTCCTTGGTAAGCACCACCATTTCGCAGTGGGCCAGCCTGTCCTGCAGCGCCAGTTTGCTGCGCGGGTTGAGCCATATCCAGAAATTTCCCAGCCCCAGCAGCGCCGCCACGGCGCGCACCAGACACTGGCCCAGACTCAGCCTTGAGCCATCGGTGTTTTGCACCCTGAGCCGCCAGGCGCGCATGCCCAGGGTCTGGCCGCTGGTACGCCAGAACCAGCAGTAAAAGCCCAGCACCACCCCCAGCAAAATCAGCTGATAACCCCGGCTGGCGCTCAGCAGGGCGGCGGTGTCTTCATGCTCCCCCAGACCTATCCAGCCCAGGTGCAGCGCCAGGGCGGTGAGCCCGAAGCAGACAAAGCCCGCCACCATCAGCAGCGCCACCACCACCAGAAAATCATACAGCCAGGCGCCCAGGCGACGCAGCACCCCGGCCCGGGGCAAACCCGCATAAGAAGAAGCCACCAGTCATGTTCCTTTGGTTAACGAAGGGGTGCATTCTAGCAAAAGCGGCGGCGTGAAAAAGCCAAAGCTGGCCGCGCAAATAATGCTCACTCGGCGCCTGTCGGCTCATAATCCGGTTGCGGGGGCAGGGAGGAGGGGTATAATGCAACCGCTCACTCATGGTGAGTCTACCGGTGGCAGTGTGATGGAATTGGTAGACATGAGTGATTCAAAATCACTTGCCTTCGGGCGTGCCGGTTCGAGTCCGGCCACTGCTACCAACAAATAACCCGATTTTATCGGGTTTTTTTGTGCCCGCCGTTCGCGTTTTGCTGACCATTTCGCGCTTTTGGCCGTTGCGCCGATTCTTGTTCCCTTTCACAATAATTCGGTGACCCGACGGGACGACACTTGTGAATATTTTCATTTTGGACAATGACATAGAGCGCTGTGCCGAATATCATTGCGATCAGCATGTGGTCAAGATGATCCTGGAAAGCGTGCAGATACTGTGCACCGCGCTGAACAAGAAGGGCTTTGATACGCCCTACAAACCCACCCATATAAAGCACCCCAGCGTGCTCTGGGTGGAAGAGTCGTATGACAACTTTCAGTGGCTGGCCCAGCTTGCTCATGCCCTGAATGCCGAATACCGCTATCGCTACCGCAAGGAGCAGGATCACAGGTCCATGCCGGTGCTGGCGCAGATACAGCAGTTCGAGTACCCGTCCATCGGCCTGACCGAATTTGCCCAGGCCATGCCGGAACAGTACAAGGTGCCCGGTGATGCCGTACAGGCCTACCGCAACTTTTACCTGGGTGAAAAACTCAAATTTGCACGCTGGACCCGGCGGAGCATTCCCCACTGGGTGCAGGAAGCGGGCTTGACCGGCTCAAGCTGACACCAGGGCAGGCTTACCAGCCCGGATAGCGCTGCCAGATCCAGTCGGACACATCGGTGTCGTCATAATCCCAGTACCTTAACGGGACAAAGCACAGATCTGCCGCTATTTGAGTGATAACGTCTTTCAGCTCCAGTTCACTCAGCCAGTGGGCTGGAATGGCCTGCGGGCCATGGATCAGACCCAGCAGGTTGCCGGCAATCAGGCCGGTGCTGTCGCTGTCGCCGCTATGGTTGACCGCCAGAATAATGCCTTCTTCCAGGCTGTTGGCACTCAAGGCGCACCACAGGCCGATGGCCAGGGCTTCTTCCGCCACCCAGCCGCCGCCCAATTCCTCAATGCGCCGGGGGGTAGGCTGCTCGCCGCTCTGGTAAAGCCGCAGCGCCCGTTCAACCAACAACCGGGTTTCTTCCATGCCCGGCAGGTCTCCGTGGGCAGCAAGAGCAGCGGTACAGGCCGCTTCCAGAGAATAACCGTGCTGCCACAGACGATGCAGAATATCGGCAAACAGCCCGGCTGCCAGATAGCCGCTGGGGTGGCCATGGGTAAACCGGGCACTGTCGCTGGCCAGCTCAAAAGCATTATCGAAAAAGGCACAGGGCGCCACCCGCATGACGCCACCACAGCCCTTGCTGTTGTTTTGTGCCTGTTCACCAAAGTGGCTGCTGGCGGCAAGGGCGCTCAGACAGGTATTGCCCGGCGCCCGCCTGGCCCAGAGCCGGCGCTCCTTGACAAGCCAGCCGTCCGGCTCCATTTCCTTTTCCGGTGATTGGCCCTGGGTCAGCAGCCAGCGCAGCAGCGCATGGTGCACCACCGAGGGCGGGTGGCACAGGCCGTGAGCTTCCGCCCGCACTTGAGCGCGCAGCAGGCCTTCGGCGGTAAACAGCATCATCTGGGTATCATCGGTAATGGCGCCGCGCCGGCCATAGGCCTCGGCCATGGTGCGAATGCCGCCAGGGCCAAAGATACGCTCAATCTCGGACCAGCTCATAAACTCCACCGGCGCTCCGAGGGCATCGCCGGCGGCACCGGCCAGCAGGCAGCCGAGAATGCGGGCGGGATCCTTGGCAGACAAGACAGGAGCATCGTGCAGATGCCAGGTTCCGGCGAGCTCGGGACCCATGGGCAGCTCATGCAATTTCCCCTGTGCATCCATGGCCCATAGCATGGGAGCAGAACTATCGGGACTGTGCTGGATTACCCTGAGTTGCTGGCCGTTATGGCGGTGTTGCAGGCAGACGAACAGGGCTGGTGGCGTGATCTGGTTCATGGTGACTCTCCTTGTGCAGGCGCTTGATGTTGGTGGGCCATACCTGTTTGAGACTTTAATGTTTAAGGTATCTGTACGATGGCGGATTGGCCATACAACCATTCTTTATCGCCTGGGCGACACCCGGCGTCGCCTGAAGGGAACAGGATAAGCCGAACACAGCATTCATCATTAAAGGGGACGCATGTACGATCTGATTGGTGATATTCATGGTCACGCCAATGAGCTCAGGGCCCTGCCAGCGCTATTGTCCCAGCAGACTCAGTACGCGCGCCTGAGCATCAAAATGGCCATCGGGGTTGAGAGCAAAGCGGTGTTCCAGTTCGTAGGCCATGCGCTCCAGTGGTGCCTGACGGTAACCATGCTGACGAATTTCCTGTAAGTAGCGTTCCACAAAGCGGGCGGGGCCCAGGGCTTGCCACTGCACCACATGCACCAGCTCGTGAAAATGTACTCGAAGCTGTCCGGCCGCCGGAGGCTTGAGGTAATAGGTATCGGCCAGGGTCAGGCCTATGGCCGAGGGCGAGAGCAATTCATCCAGGCCCAGTGCTGCTACCTGTGCGCGGGGCGGCGAGGGCAGTTCATCAAGGATCACAAAGCCGGCGGAAGCGAGCAGTTCGTCGCTGAAAAAACCACCCAGCTGTGCCTTCAGCTCCAGACAAGGGCGACGCTGTGGCTGGTAGTGAGCATTGGTGGATACTATCCATTCCAGCGGATTAAAGGGCATGATGGCCTCCTGCATAAGGTGGTGGGATGGTGCGGCTATGCTGTTCGATCCAGGCGACCCTGTGTATCGTCTGCCGGCCCGGTGTATTGTTTCAGCATTTGTCGGGCCTGCTCGGCCAGGATACGGCGCCACTCGGTCGGTTGCACTACTTCCACTCTGGGGCCAAATCCGGTCAGCCACCACAGGGTTTGCTGATCGTTGGGCACGGTGGCGGTCAGGGTGATGCGGCCATCATCGCCGGGGGCAGAGAGCTGTTGTTGTTCGCTGAGCGGTGTCTCTCTCAGCCGCCAGGCCAGATCCGGTGAAATACGAGCCACCAGCTCTACCTGCCTGGCCCCCAGAGGATAATCAAAGCCACCATGGGTGATATAGCTTTCCACGCTGAATTCCGGTTGTTGCCGGAACGGCATCCGGCTTGGGCTCAGCTGCCTGATCCGGTGCAGGGCAAACTGACGCACGTCATCGTAGTCGTTCACTGTGGCCAGCAAATAGCTGACGCTGTGGCGTGCCACCAGCCCTTGGGGATGCAGGGTGTATTGCTGGATTTCGCCTTTTTGCCGGCTGAGGTAGTGCACGTCCACGGCCTGGTGATGGAGCAGGGCATCGCTGATGCCCTGCCACACGCCGGCATCCACCTGTGCCGGCAACAGCGCCTTGCCATCGGGAATGGCGCGCACTCGCCGGGCCCGGTCGGCATAGCCATTTTGTTGCAGGCCATCGAGAAACTTGCGGGCGCTGTCGAACTGTTGACCGAGCCGGTCTACGGCGATGGACGGCAGCAGGCTCTTCAGGTATTCCTCCGCCAGCACCAGGGTGAGGGCGGTGGCGGTGTCCATGGCCGGCAGGCCGCTTTTAAAACCGGCATCAAATGACCAGCGAAAGGGACGCTCGCTCTGATTACAGTGCAGCGGAAAATGGCTCGACATCTTTTCCAGATCCCGCTGAATGGTTCTCAGCTCCACCTTGAAGCCCCGCTCTTCCAGCATGTCTTTAAGGGTGGTAGTGGCCCGGTAGTGAGGGGCTCGGGGAATGAGTTGCAGCATGCTGAGATAGCGAAAAAGGGTGTCGCGCTGGGTGCCCATGAGAAGTCCTTGTCGTTGTATATTATGTGTGCTCGGTTGCCAGCATAGCCCAGCACTGGCGTCACTTGTAGCCGCACTTTCATTGCAGAGGCCGGCGGGCTGTTGCCCGGGCGGCGGCTCGGGTAAAATTGCCCCTTGTCCGGTTTCGGCCGGTGTTTGTAGTTACCAGAGTGCATATCATGTTCAAGACCGGCCAGTTGCTTACCCTTTCCATTCACAGCCTTACCGACAAGGGCGATGGCATTGCCAGCCATGACGGCAGGCCCGTTTACGTGGCCGGGGCGCTGCCCGGCGACGAGGTGGAGGCGCGGGTGACCCTGGCCAAACCCCGTTATGCCCAGGCCGAGCTCAGACGGGTGCTGACCCCGGCACCGGGGCGGCGCGCCGACTTTTGCCCGCACACCGAGTGCGGCGGCTGCCAGCTCAGGGTGATGGACTATGCCGCCCAGCGTGCGCTCAAGCGGGAGCTGCTGCTCGGTGCACTGCAGGAGCAGGCGCTGACCTGCCCGGTGGGCGAGACCCTGGGCATGAGCGAGCCCTTTCATTACCGCAACAAGGCCCAATATGCGGTGCAGCCCGGCCCGACCATCGGTTTTTACGCCAAGCACAGTCACCGGCTGGTGGAAGTGGCGCAGTGCCGGGTACAGGCGCCGGTCACTGCCGAGATCACCGCCCTGGTGCACCAGTGGATGCGGGACCAGGCGGTAGCGGCCTTTAATGAAGCCCATCACAGTGGCTGTGTGCGCTATGTGATGGTGCGGGACGGCGTGCACAGCGGTGAGCTGATGGTGGTGCTGGTGGTGGCGGAAGAACCGGAAGCGAAGGCATTGACGGCGCTGGTTGAGCAGCTTGCTCAGGTTCCGCACATGGCCAGCATTCAGCTGTGCCTGAACGACGCCGCCGGTAACCGCATACTGAGCGAGCAGGTGAGCACCTTGTGGGGAAAAGAAACCATCAGCGATCGCCTCGGTGAGCTGGATTTCGATATTTCGGCGCTGTCGTTTTATCAGATTAACCCGCGCCAGACTGAAACCCTGTACCGGGAAGCGGTGCGGCTGGCGGCGCTGTCCGGCAGCGAGACGGTGTTTGATCTCTACAGTGGCATCGGTACCATCAGCCTGTTTCTGGCGCCCCATGCCGCACGGGTGCACGGCATCGAGATTGTGCCCGAGGCGGTGGCCGACGCCGGGCGCAGTGCCGTGCGCAATGGCATAGAGAATGTCAGCTTTCACTGCGGTGCCGCCGAGCAGCTGGTGCCGGATCTTTATCATCAGGGCGTGACCGCAGACGTAGTGGTAGTGGATCCGCCACGAAAGGGCTGCGATGAGCAATTGCTCAATACCCTGGCCGAAATGCGCCCGGCGCGGCTGGTGTATGTGTCGTGCAACCCCAAAAGCCTGGCCCGGGATGCGGCCTGGCTGAAAGCCCACGGCTTTACCTTGGCCGAGGCCACCCCGGTGGACATGTTCCCCCATACCATGCATGTGGAGACAGTAGCGCTGTTTACCCTGATTCAATAAACTCTTGCCAGTAACACAACTGATAATTATTATCACCTTTGGCAAAGGAGGTGGTCATGGTGGTGTTACTGGTTCTGGGATGGTTAACTCTGGTGTGGTGGGTGCCGGCGTCGTCGCTCACTCTGTGGCTGAGCGCCGGCTTTGCCTTGTTTGCCCTGATGCTGGCCATGCCGTCGGTGAGCAGGCACTGGTACTGGCTGCCGGTGGGTGGCCTGGCCGGGCTGGGATTGATGCTTGCCGTGCCCACCTGGAGCTGAGGTAAAGAAAAACGGGGCGCTCTCTGGAGCGCCCCGTTTTTGTATCAGTCGGACAGCGAGTCGAAGATGTTCAGAAAGGTGGGGGCCTTGCTGATATCCAGATCGATATGCAGCCGCTCGGCCAGATCCCGGGCCGAGATCACGCCGCGGATCTGGTGTTGATCCCTATCCAGGATCAGGCAGTACTGCTCGCCGCTGTGTTGCAGGGTGGCGATTACCTCACCGATGGTACAGTCCAGCAATTGCTCATAGGCCAGGGCCTTTAATTGCTCTCGGGGCTGCATCAGATCCGACACCATTATCTCGTGGCGCAGATCGCCATTGGCCACCCGGCGTATCATCACCTGGCCGGACAGGTGTTCCCGGGCCAGCAGTCCCACCAGCTCGCCGCTGGTATCCACCACCAGCTTGTAGCGGCTGTGCTCGCGCAGCATCATTTCCTGAGTATAGGCGGCAGGGGTGTCGGCATCGATCAGGGCGGGGGAGCTGTGACCGAAATCTTCAACCAGTTCCAGCGCCGGTGAGCTCAGATCCGCATGGCTCAGCTGGCGGGGCATGACCAGGTGATCGGCGGCTTCTACGGTATACAGGGGCAGTGTTCTCATGGTTCTTTCCTCGTCGGTTCCCGGTCTCTTGGCGGCCGGGTTAAATAGGGTGTTTGCTGCCAGCGTTTGCCGGCGGAGTTCAGACGAAGAAAGAGTGAGGTGGGCCTCGGGCCTGTCGCAGCGCGAGCAGGCGAATACCACGGTGAGCGCTGAGGGGAGCAATGGTCGCGTCAGGGCACGGGCCATCGAGTTGGGAGGGGATGAACGACAATGTGTGTTGTGGCTCGTCACCACCCGGTGAGGGCATGTTGTCGGTGATTTGACTCTGCGGGGCAAATTGGTGATCACTCGAGTTGAACGCCCCCTTGCCCAGGGCAAAGACGGGTTGCAACAGCAACAGACACAGCAGTGTGCACAACATCCAACGCATGGACTCACCTGCAACAAATCATTAACACGACAATGATGATGCGGGCGCACTAAAGCGATTGCAATATGTAGTAACGGTTTTTTTACAAAAGGGAACTTGGATTGAAAAGCAGAAGGGGAATTTATTCAGGGAGTTCAACAATCTTGGTGCGAAGGGGGGGACTTGAACCCCCACGTCCATAGGACACTAACACCTGAAGCTAGCGCGTCTACCAATTCCGCCACCCTCGCATACCTGATTGTCCGGCTGTTTTACATGGGCCACCATGCTGATATTTGAGCCGTTCGCAAGCCGTTAAGCTTGGTGCGAAGGGGGGGACTTGAACCCCCACGTCCGAAGGACACTAACACCTGAAGCTAGCGCGTCTACCAATTCCGCCACCCTCGCATGCTCAAATTGTTCGGCTGTTTAAAATGAGGCCGTCATTTTCTCAGTGGTGCGAAGGGGGGGACTTGAACCCCCACGTCCGAAGGACACTAACACCTGAAGCTAGCGCGTCTACCAATTCCGCCACCCTCGCCCGTGCTGAGGACTGCGAATTCTATAGATTTTTTACCGGCCGTCAATACGCTTTTTTTGTAAAAACATAAAAAAAACAGCCTTGCTAGCCGTTTGCTTAAAAAAGGGTCAGTTTTGCCATATTCAGGTCTGCGCCCGGTAGATCTTGAAACGGCCGTTGGCGGCCAGGGTCTCGCAGTGACCAAAGCTTTGCTCAATCAGCTCCGGGTAGGGCAGAAAGGCATTGGCCACCAGCAACAGGCTGCCACCGGGCCTGAGGTAACCCTTGGCCTCACGCAGCAGGGTCTCGGTGGTGCTGTAAAAGGTCTTTAACCCGGCGTGAAAGGGCGGGTTGCTGATAATGCAGTCAAAGCGGCCCTGCACCTCGCTCAGGCCGTCGGAAGGATATACCCTTGCCTGCAGGCCGTTTTCGGTCAGGGTCAGGCGGCTGGCTTCCAGTGCCAGCGCATTGATGTCGATCTGTTCCAGCTCTATGCCGGGGTTGCGTGTCAGCAGGCTGGCGCCGATCACGCCGGCGCCGCAACCAAAGTCCAGCACCCGGCCATGCAGGGCGCCGGCGTTATCCAGCAGCAGGCGCGTGCCCGCATCCAGATGATCGGCGCTGAACACGCCGGGCAGGGTGCACACGGTCAGGTTTTCTTCTGCCAGCGGATAACGGCCGACCCAGTCGCTGGCGGCAAAGGCCGGGGCCGGTCGGCTCAGCTCCGCCTGATACAGGCTGGCACGGCGGGCGCTGTCGACCTTGTTGATCTGGTCGCACCAGGGCGCCAGCAGTTTGGGCGCGGCCTTGACCCCGCCCTTGTTGTCGCCGGCGATAAATACGGGCGCGCCGGGAGCCAGCAGCGGCAGGCAGGCGGCCAGCAGATATTGGGCCTCGGCCTTGGCCTTGGGCATCAGCAGCAGCAGGCCGGCGGCAGGCTCATTGGCGGGCAGGGCGCCAAATTCTGCTTTAACGCCCTTTCTGGCGTTCAGCCACTGAAAATAGCGAAAGTCGGTGGTAAAAACACGGGGGGCCGGGCCTTGCTCTGCCAGCAGCCCCGGCAGATCGTCCTCCAGCAGGCCGCACACCAGCAGTGGCTGGTGGCTAAGCATGTCCAGGTTGCGGCTCAGCATTTCGCTGACCGGGGTCAGGGCCTCATACATGTGGTGTTCCTGCTTTAATTGCCAAAATCCGCATTATACATGGGGAGTCCCCCCTTGACATTTGCCGGTGGTTGGCAAAAGATGCAGTTCAAGGTTCATACAGGTGTTATTTATGGTGTTTATCGTCAAACGCATACCGGCAAAACCGCTTAAACGTGAAGCGGCCCTTTCCCCTGCGTGACCGACGCCTGACTTGTCCAGACCCGTCTTTGTCAAAACCCCGGTTACGCACATGCGCCCGGGGTTTTTTAATTAAAAATTCAATCCTCTGATCAGGAGAAGGAGTTTCCATGTTTCGCGGTTCATTAGTTGCCCTGCTTACCCCCTTTGACGGTGACCGTCTTGACGAGGCGGCCCTGCGTCGTCTGGTCGACTGGCACATCGAGGAGGGTACTCACGGCCTTGTGCCGGTGGGCACCACCGGGGAAAGTCCGACTCTGACTCACGACGAGCACTGCCGGGTAATTGAAATTGTGGCCGAACAGGCCGCCGGCCGGGTGCCGGTGATTGCCGGTGCCGGCTCCAACAACCCGGTTGAAGCCATTGAATACAGTATCTGTGCCCAGGAAGCCGGAGCCGATGCCACCCTGCATGTGGCCGGTTACTACAATCGTCCCAATCAGGAAGGTCTGTACGCTCACTTCAAGATGCTGCACGACGCCACCGAGCTGCCGATCATCGTCTACAACATTCCGCCCCGCGCCGTGGTCGACATTCAGCCGGCCACCATGGCCCGTATTGCCGAGCTGCCGCGCATTGCCGGCGTAAAAGATGCTACCGGCGATCTGAACCGTCCCTGGGCCGAGCGTCAGCTGATCAAAAAGCCCTTTGCCTGGCTCTCTGGTGAAGATGGCACCGCCGTGTCTTACAACGTGGCCGGTGGCCAGGGTTGCATTTCGGTGACCGCCAACGTGGCGCCCCGGCTGTGTGCCCAGCTGCAGGAGCTGACCCTGAACGGCAAGTGGGAAGAAGCCCGCGGCCTGCAGGATCGGCTGATGCCCCTGCACCAGGTGCTGTTTGCCGAGCCAAACCCGGCCTGCCCCAAATATGCGTTGTCGCTGCTGGGCCTGGCCAGGGAACACTGCCGAATTCCGGTGGTGCCGCTGCAGCAGGACACCAAGGCGCGCATTCGCCGGGTAATGGAAGAGCTGGAACTGATATAAAAAATGGCCGCGCAAGCGGCCATTTTTTTGGTCTGAACAACCGAAACGATGTATTAGTGATCGTTGTCGTTATTGTCGTTGCCGGAATGATCATCCCGGTGGCCATGGTGATCATGATGGCTGTCGTAGCGCGGACGACGGGGCTTGTTGATGATCACGCCGGTACGCGGCGGCCGGCGGCTGGCCGGAGAAATGGTGGAAATTTTGGCCTTGTAGATCAGCTGTTGCTGACCACGGGGATCGGACAGCAGAATGCTGTACTGGTCAAAGGCACTGATCATCCCTTCAAGTTTGATACCATTGGTCAGGAAAATGGCGCAGTGGGTCTGATTTTTGCGCAACCAGTTCAGTGCCGCATCCTGCCCGTTACCCAATGAAAAGGCTTGTTGCAGCGATTGGGGGTTCGATGATGGGGCGGTCATGTCGGTCAGTCCTTTTTGTTATTTTTCAGTCTTGATTGTGCTTAATGAACGGTTGCCTTGTCAAAGTAAAGCGCAAATTAAATGTTCTGTTCCCCGGCGATGTCTCTTTTGGGGAAAGCAAGCCGCAGGCATTACCCTCGCTATTTTTACCAATACCAATACGAACGAAAGGAGCCAAAGTGATCTCTTCTGTCTCCGGCACCACTATTATGGTGCTGGCCTGCCTTATTGTCAGTATGGGTCAGTTCAGTCTGGGGCTGGTATTTCCCATTCTGCCCGGCATCAGCCAGGCACTGGCCGAGGATCCGGAACGGGTACAGTGGCTGATTTCCGCCTACCTGCTGGCCTTTGGACCGGTGCAACTGTTGTATGGCCCGCTCAGCGATGCCAGAGGGCGGCGTCCGGTGCTGCTGGGTGGACTGGCCCTGTCCCTGTGCGGAGTGGGGCTGTGCCTGTTACCTGGTGTCACTTTTGAGTGGCTGCTGGCGGGCCGACTGTTGCAGGGGCTGGGGGCTGGCTGTGGTGCCGTGGTGTCCCGGGCCATGCTGCGGGACAGCTTTGAAGGGCCGGCACTGCGTAACGCGCTGTCATACATGGCCATGGCGGCGGCCATTACTCCGGTGCTGGCGCCGGCGCTGGGAGGCATGCTGGGTGACGTCAGCGGCTGGCAAAGCGTGTTCGCCGCCATGATGCTTTATATCGGTCTGCTGTGGCTGGTGTTGCTGGCGCGCTTTCGGGAAACTCACACAGGCCCGCGTCTCAGTCTTCATCCCGGGCGTATTATCAGAAGCTATCTGAGCCTGATAGGTCAGCGCCACTTTCTTGGTCACGGTGGCATGCTCTGGGGGCAGTTTTCCCTGATGATGACCTCGATATCTGTGCTGCCCTATGTGATGCAGCATCAGATTGGCATGAGCGCGGCTGAGTATGGTCGCTGGGCCTTGCTGCCGGCGCTGGGGTTATTGCTGGGGGGCATCATCAACAACCGTATTCAGTTTTGGGTACGGGCCGAGCAGGTGTTGCGCTTCAGCCCTTTTCTTCAGCTGGCGGCAGGGCTGTGGATCATGCTGATGCCCCTTGAACCCTGGCTGATGGTGGCGGGGGTTTTTATTCAGGCGCTGGGCAATGGCATGGCTTTTCCCAACGCCATGAGCCGGCTGCTGGATCCTTACCGGGAGCTGGCTGGCTCGGCGGCGGCGCTGTCGGGGGCAATGCAGATGTTGTCGGCCAGCCTGCTGACGGCGGTGCTGGCTCAAGCTGGGGTAGATACGGCCTTCAGCCTGGGAGTGTGTGTGGTCGTGGGAGCGCTGGTGCTGAAGGGGCTGTCGGTTTTCGCAGTCGGGCGCTTCTAGTCAATGCCGAAAAGCACTCATAAAAAAGCCGCGCTCGAAGAGCGCGGCTTTGGAATTCTTTTTAACGCAGACTCTTACAGAGGTACTACGTTCTCAGCCTGAGGACCTTTCTGGCCTTGGGCTACGGTGAACTCAACGGACTGACCTTCAGCCAGGGTCTTGAAGCCCGGAGTCTGAATGGCGCTGAAGTGTACGAATACGTCAGGGCCTTGCTCTTGCTCGATGAAACCGAAACCTTTGGCTTCATTGAAGAACTTTACTTTACCTTTAACAGTGTTAGACATACCTAAATCCTGTAAACAAACTTGCTAGAAAAATCGACTTGAAAACACGGCCTTGACTTATGAAATACAGGACGAGGTACTACTAGGAACTTCGTAATGAACATAAATTCAGCGGTATTCTCAGAGCCAAAATCACTCTAACCGGTTCCCTGATGGGGGTCAACAGGTATTTTTGTGACCGGTAGCGGGTTCACAAAACTTTCATCGTCTCCTGTAGAAGGTGGCAAGCCGGGAGAGGGGGCTCCGGCGACTTACCTGTTCCAGGACAGGTCTCCCCGGAACAGCAATTCCAGACGCAGGGTTACGCCAAACTCGGCATCGTAATTCTGCTCCCTGGGGAAATGCAGCTCGGGAATAAAGTCCACGAACAGGATTTCCCGGTGCAGATTGCGCCGGTAGTGGCTGAGCAGGTAGTAGTCGTGCAGCCGGGGATTTGTCGCACTGCGGCCCACGGCCACGGCGGCATAGCGAATGACACTGCGGCTGCCGAGGAGCTGGTTGAGCTCAATGCCTTCGGAATACTCCAGGGTATCGACTTGTTCCTGCCACTGTACATTGGTAATAAAGCGCAGGTGATAAATGTCGCTGAGGGGCCGGCCCAGATCCCAGCGGCTGCGCACCGAGTAGCCTTCTTCGTTAAACCATGAAGCCCGGCTCCAGGAGTCGAGTTGCCAGGGGCTGTCGCCCAGCTGCCACAGGCGTTCACCGGTAAAGCGCACATAAGGATCCAGCGGCAGCTTGACCTTGATACCGGCCCCGGCGTCAAAACGCCAGTCTTCCCGCTTGTCCCGGTCGCTCAGGCGGCGCAGGCCGATCAGAAAGTCCTCGGTTCTGAAATTGTTATTGCTGCGGGCGGTGTTGGCACCCTGCTCGGCCAGGGTGCCCTGAGTTTCTTCCGGATCGCTTTCTATCAGTATGCGCAGCCGCTCCTTGGTGGTGGGCAGATCCAGCTTCAGCCGCAGTGCGGTGTCCCAGTCATAGCGATCCCGCTCATGCCATGTGAACTCCTGGCTGAAGCGAAGGTAGGAGTCATTTTCAATGGTCAGGCTGTCATCGGTACCAAAGAAGTTGTCGATATTGCGGGCGTTATTGTCGAGCCAGTCGGTGACGCTGTCGTGCATGGGGGTGATTTTTTCCACCATCCAGTGAGGCAGATCGGAATCGTCGTGCTCATGGTTGGCATGGGCCGGCCCCAGAGCCAGCAACAGCAGAAGTGCAAAACGTTTCATGGTGGCATCCCTTGCCTGTTTTTTTCTATCCTAGAAAATCGTGGGGGGGAATACCATGCTCAGGCCGGCTTTTCGTGATCAGGCGGGGGAGAGGGTTAAAACAAAAAAGCCCCGCTTTCGCGAGGCTTTCAGGATGGTGCCCAGAGGCGGAATCGAACCACCGACACGGGGATTTTCAATCCCCTGCTCTACCGACTGAGCTATCTGGGCGTTGGGCTTTTTCTTGAAAAAGAACCGAAAAATGGTGCCCAGAGGCGGAATCGAACCACCGACACGGGGATTTTCAATCCCCTGCTCTACCGACTGAGCTATCTGGGCGTTTGGGCTTTTACTTGAAAAGACACCGAAAAATGGTGCCCAGAGGCGGAATCGAACCACCGACACGGGGATTTTCAATCCCCTGCTCTACCGACTGAGCTATCTGGGCAACGGGGCGTCATTTAAATCGATCGCCCCAGGCAAGTCAACCGCTTTTTCCGGCCTTGAGTGCGTTCGCTCAAGGCTTGAGCAAAGCGGTGAATTAGTTGCCGGAAGGGGGGGTGTAACCCTCGATATCAACATCGGCGCCCTCAAACAGGTAGGCGACCATTTCCTTTTCGAGCAACTGGCGATGATCGGCGTTCATCATGTTCAGTTTTTTCTCGTTGATCAGCATGGTCTGCTTCTTCTGCCATTCGGACCAGGCTTCCTTGGAGATGTTGTCGTAAATGCGCTTGCCCAGCTCTCCCGGGTACATCTGAAAGTCCAGACCTTCGGCTTCTTTCTGTAAACGCTGGCAAAAAATGGTTCGGCTCATTATGTCCTCTTGTGCAGTTGCGGGTAGGCGAGCAGCTTTTTGGTGGCGGCCGCCAGACCTACCGGTGCCGGTTGACGCAAGTTATACCAAAGACGCTCGTCACCCGCCATGACCTCGGCGGGAATGTGCGGCAATTGTACCCGCCAGGGGGTAATGTCCAGATGAAAATGACTGAAGGTATGGCGAAAGCCGGGCAGGGGATCGGGCTCGCTCGCATCGGGAAAACGGGCCAGCCAGCGGCGCATTTCGTCCTCGCCGGCAAACTCGGGAAAACAGTAGAGTCCGCCCCATAACCCTTGCGGCGGTCTTTGCACCAGCAGCAGCTGCTCGCCGCTCTGCAGCAGCACAAAGCAGGCGCGCTTTTCCGGCTGCACGGTCTTTTTCGGTTTGGGCTCGGGAAAGGCTGTGGGGGTGCCCAGCAGTCTTGCCTGGCAGTCGGTGCTCACCGGGCAGCGTTCGCAGGCGGGCTTGCTGCGGGTGCAGATGGTGGCGCCCATGTCCATCATGGCCTGGTTGTACTGGCTTACACCGTCGCTGGGGGTGAGCTCGGCCACTCTGTCCCAGAGCGCGTTTTCCACTTCCTTTTTGCCCGGCCAGCCTTTCTGCCCCAGCCAGCGGGTCAGCACCCGCTTGACGTTGCCGTCGAGAATACCGTGATGCTGCCCCAGCGAGAGAGACAACACGGCGCCGGCGGTGGAACGGCCGATGCCGGGCAGGCCCAGCACTTCCTCAAAGCGTTCGGGAAAACGTCCGTCATAGTGATCGCGAATAACCTGGGCGGCCTTGTGCAGGTTGCGGGCCCGGGCGTAGTAGCCCAGCCCGGTCCAGAGGTGCAGCACCTCATCCTGGTCGGCATCGGCCAGGCTGACCACATCGGGAAAGCGTTCCATAAAGCGCTGGTAATAGGGAATAACGGTGCTGACCTGGGTTTGCTGCAGCATGATTTCCGAGACCCACACCCGGTAGGGGGTCTTGTTTTGCTGCCAGGGCAGGGTCTTGCGGCCGTGCAGGTCGTGCCAGGCGAGAATGCGCCGGGAAAAGGAAGAAGAGTTCACTGGAATGGCAAGGTTGTTTGGCATGGGCGCATTCGACCACAAGGCCGGCCCCGGCGCAAACCGGGTGATGTTTATGGTTTGTTATTGAGCTGTTTTCTGATACAAAAGAAAGGTTTTGTTGGCGCCCGCCATGCGTTGTAATTCAGAGAGACCCCTATGCAGCCGTTTTTTGCCAAGCGCTTTGCCAAGGTAGAGCCTTCCTTTATTCGAGAAATACTCAAAGTCGCCGTCAATCCGGAAGTGATCTCCTTTGCCGGCGGTCTGCCCAATCCGGCATTTTTTCCTAACGAAGAGCTGGAAGTGGCCACCGCCAAGGTGCTGCAGAACAAGGGCAACGGCGCGCTGCAATATGCCGCTACCGAGGGTTTCGGGCCGCTGCGCGAGTATATCGCCGCCCGCTACCGCACCCAGCACGGCATGGAGGTGGATCCCGACAATATTCTGATCACCAACGGCTCCCAGCAGGCGCTGGATCTTATCGGCAAGGTGCTGGTGGACGAGGGGTCCAAACTGATCATCGAGGAGCCGGGTTATCTGGGCGCCATTCAGGCGCTGTCGGTCTATCAGCCCGAGTTTCAGGGCGTATCGCTCAACGATGACGGTCCCGATCTGAATGAGCTCGATGCCTTGCTGGCCGAGCCCGGTAATGCCCGGCTGATGTACGGGGTGACCAACTTTCAGAATCCGTCGGGTCTGAGCTACAGCCTGGAAAAGCGCAAGGCGGTGGCCGAGCGGCTGGTGCGCAACAATGTACTGATGGTGGAAGACAACCCCTACGGCGAGCTGCGCTTTGAAGGCGAGCACCTGCCGCCCATCGCCAAACTGGCGCCGGAAAACGTGGTGCTGCTGGGCTCCTTCTCCAAGGTGGTGGTGCCGTCCTTCCGCCTGGGCTGGATGCTGGTGCCCGGCTGGCTGCGCCAGAAGATCACCATTGCCAAGCAGGCTTCCGATCTGCACACCAACGGTTTTGCCCAGCAGGTGCTGTACAGCTATCTGCAGGACAACAGCCTGGATGCCCATATCGATCGCATTCGTACCGTTTACGGCGAGCAGAAAAACGCCATGGAGCAGGCATTGCTGCGCCATTGCCCGGGACTCGACTTCACCCGTCCGGAAGGTGGCATGTTCCTGTGGGTTCGTCTGCCCGAGCACATCAGTGCCATGGAGCTGTTCAACCTGTCGATCAAGGAAAACGTGGCCTTTGTGCCCGGCCAGCCCTTCTATGTGCGGCCGGACATACTCAACACCGCCCGCTTCAGTTATTCCGGGTCCGATGCCGCTACCATTGAAGAGGGTATCAGCCGCTTTGGCCGGGTGATCCGTCAGATCCTGTAAAAGAAAGGGGCCGTACGGCCCCTTTCTTGTATTCGCTCGCTGCAGAATGTGCAGTATTCGAATGTCATCGCGATCCTGTTGCATGTGTTCGCCTGGCTGTTGGTAATTACTTTTTTACAAACAGCTGGCGCGGATAGTTGCACAGGGGCTCGGCGCCGTTTTCGGTGATCACAATGCTTTCGGTGGTCTCCATCCCCCAGTCTTCCTGCCACAGGCCGGGCATAAAGTGAAAAGTCATGCCCGGCTGCAATATGGTGTGATCTGTATTGCGCAGACTCATACTGCGCTCTCCCCAGTCCGGCGGGTAGCCCATGCCAATGGGATAACCGCAGCGGGCGCCTTCCCGGTCAAAACCGTATTCGGCCAGGGTGGCGTTGAGGGCGTTGGCAATGTCGGCGCAGCGGTTGCCCGGCTGGGCAGCTGCCAGCCCGGCTTCCAGTCCGGCATTCAGCGCTTCTTCGGCACGCAGAAAGTTATCGGTGGGCCGGCCCAGATAGATGGTGCGTGACAGCACGCAGTGATAGCGGCGGTGACAGCCGGCCAGTTCGAAGAAGGTACCCTGATCCCGGCAAAAGGGCCGGTCGTCCCAGGTCAGGTGTGGCGCCGAGGCGTCCGGACCCGAGGGCAGCATGGGCACCATGGAAGGATAGTCGCCAAAGTGCCCTTCGTATCCTTCCATGGCCACCCGGTATATTTCCGCCACCAGCAGGTGCTTGGGCAGGCCTGGCTCTATCATCTCCAGGGCAGCGGCGTGCATGCGTTCCACAATACGTGCAGCAATGCGCATGTAGCGAAGCTCGGCATCCGACTTAATGGCCCGGCACCAGTTGACCAGGGCGGTGGCGTCCACCAGCTCGCTGTCGGGCAGGTTTTCGCTCAGCGCCTGCCAGGCGGCCGGCGTGAAGTAGTAACTGTCCATTTCCAGACCGATACGGCCATAGGCCCATTCATGGGGCTTGAGATACTGGTTGGCCAGATATTCCATGGCGTTCATCGGCGGGTTCATCACATAGTAGTCCGGATACCACAGAATATTTTCTTCCTGCAGCCAGACGGTGCGGCGGGCGCCGTTGGCATCCATCTGACGGCCAAACCACATGGGCTCGCCGGACAGGGTGATCACGGCAGCCTGAGGAGTGTAAAAGGACCAGCCATCGTAGCCGGTGATCCAGGCAATATTGGCCGGATCGTGCACGATCAGGGTCTGTATATCCTGCTCGTGCATGGCGGCCCTGACTCTGGCCAGACGCTGCCGGTATTCATCCAGTGAGAAGCTGGGGATCTGTGTATGCATGCCTGCCCCCTGTGATGCGTGGAAAGTGAAACATCCATGTCCGCGAACGGGACTCACCCCAGTACAGTCAGCCCCGGCTGCAGTGTCAACCCGAAGCCCCATACCAGCACTTTTATTCGGCACCGCCCGGGAGCCTTGAAAAGGGGTCGGGAGGGTAGGCTTTCCTGTGCAGCCCTCCATTTCACCAAGGCTTGTTTTTGTGATCTTTGTCACGCGCAGGGGCATGAAGTGGATCATTGTGGTTGCTGCCCTGTTTTTTGAATGTAAAATCCGGGCGCTTACGGAACGACTGGTTAACTTATCTACAAAAATAATAAATAGCAGATAAATGATTTGGCTTTTTCTGAGGATGTAGAAATGAAAGGCTCTCTTTCCACCCGGATCTTTACCGGGCTTTTTGTTGGCCTGCTGATCGGCAGCGCCATCCAGTACCTGTTCAAGGATGTATCCCTGCTTAACGACGGGCTGGTCGGCCTGGCCGAAGGCCTGGGCGGCATGTTTGTGTCACTGATCAAGCTGATGGTGGTTCCTCTGGTATACATCTCCATCGTCACCGGCATCTGCGAGCTGCGGGATATCGCCAGCTTCGGTCGTCTGGGCAGCAAGACCTTTGGCCTGTATATCATCAACACCATGCTGTCGATTGCCGCCGCCATTCTGGTGGGTGTGATCTTCCAGCCCGGCCTGGGCGCCACCCTGCCTCACGGTGCTACCGGCGCGGTGGAGCTGACCACCACCGAAACCCCGGATCTGGGGGCCATGCTGGTGAACATTGTGCCCAGCAATCCGGTACAGGCCTTTGCTTCCGGCGACATGCTGCAGATTATCTTTATGGCCATTCTTACCGGCCTGGCCATTCAGGGCCTGGGTGCCACTGCGGCACCGGCGGCCCGCGCCTTCCGCATGGCCAACGAGGTGATGATGAAGCTGGTGGGTCTGGTGATGACCCTGGCGCCTTACGGTGTGTTCGCCCTGATGATTAGCCTGGGCGCGACTCTGGAAGCGGATACCCTGATGTCGGTGGCCGGTTATGTGGCCATGGTGGTGATGGTGCTGGCGTTCTGGATCCTGGTGGTGTATCCGCTGGCGGTCTGGCTGACCACCGGTATCAAGCCGGGCGTGTTCCGCAAGGCCACTCAAGAGCAGCTGTTGTTCTCCCTGTCCACCGCCAGCTCCAACGCCACCATTCCGGTGACCATGCGTACCCTGACCGAGAAGCTGGGTGTATCCCGGGCCATCGCCGGCTTTGGTGTGCCCCTGGGTGCCACCATCAATATGTCCGGCTCTGCCATCTATATTACCCTGGCCGCCATTTTTGCCGCCAATATCTCGGGTACGCCCATTCCCACCGGCGATCTGCTGACCGTGGGTGTGACCGTGCTGCTGATGTCGGTAGGCGTGGGTGGTGTACCTGGTGGCGCCGTGGTGATGGCCGGTGTACTGCTGCACCAGATGGGCCTGCCGGTGGAGGCCATGGCCATCATCATGGCGGTAGACCGCATTAACGACATGTTCTGTACCTCGTCCAACGTGGTGGGCGATACCGCCGTCAACACCATAGTGGCGAAGATGGAAGGTAATCCCGACACCATCGATGACACCGAGGCAGAGCCGGCCCGCGGCAAGTAATATTCACTTCTTGTTGAAAAAACCGCCCTCGGGCGGTTTTTTTGATCAGGATCCCTGAGCGGTGGGATTGGGAATGGGGAAAATGCGGTCGTAGGCCAGGTTATAGAAAAAGGCGTACACCAGGTAGAAGGCTGCCATGGCAATGTCCATCACGAAAGCATCCCACAGGCTGATGCCCAGATACCAGGCGATCATCGGCAAAAACAGCAGCAGCAGACCACCTTCAAACAGCAGGGCATGAAACACGCGGATCAGCGTGGTCTTGCGGACATCCCCGCGCCATCTCAGCATGGCGTGATCGAACAGCAGGTTGTAAAGATAGTTCCAGACGGTGGCAATCAGCGACCCCGCGACCGCCAGCACGCCCATCAGATGAAGTTCAAAGCCAAACACCAGGCTTGCCAGCGGTGTAAAGATAACGAGACCGAGCAGCTCAAAGCCGATGGTGTGGCGAATGCGATCTTTGGTGGTGCGCATGCGGTATCCTTGCGAATGAGAAAAGCCCCCCGCCGTTGCCGGCGGGGGAGGGCTCAGTCGGTCAGTTTATAGGGCAGGGCGCGCAGCCGCAGCCGGCTGCCGGGCTGATCCTTGATGCGCAGTACGGTGTCGGCGTCGAGATCCTTGTTGAGCACACTGGTCAGCAGGCAATGGTTGCCCTGCTGGCACAGGCTCAGCACGGTGCCGGCCCGGCGCCAGTTGTCGCCCAGCTGCAGTTCCAGATCCTGGTTGACGGTTACCTCGGCTTCCGCTTCGCCTTCCAGAATAAACATGGCCTTTTTGTTGGCACCGCGATACTTGGCCCGGGCCACGGTTTCCTGACCCATGTAGCAGCCCTTGTTAAAGCTGATGCCGCCAATGGCCTGCAGGTTGAGCATCTGGGGAATGTATTCGCCCTGATGCTCGGCGCTCATGTCCGGCAGTCCGGCCTGGATCATCAGACCCTGCCATTCCTGCTCGCTGCCCCGGGGCAGGTCGGGCAGAGCGGCGTCTTTGGGCAGCACCAGCAGCGCATGCTCGGCGGCCACCGGAATAATCACACCGCCCTGCCACAGGTTGCCGTCGCCGACCTCGTGGCTGAGCCAGTGAGACAGTCCTTCACCGGCCAGACCGCAGACCTGCCAGCGTTCGCTGGCATCATCGATATCCACTTTGGAAAAGACGCCAAATTTTTTCAGCTCCGGCAGCTGGCGGGTCACCAGCGAGCGGTTCAGCACCAGCAACAGCTGTTCACCCTGGTTGGCCACCCAGAAGGATGCCCACAGCTTGCCCTTGCTGTCGCAGTGGCCACCGGGACTGGCGTCACCGGGGTTGAGGGCGGTCACGTCGCAGGTAATCTGACCCTGCAGGTATTTGACCCGCTCGTCGCCGGTCAGGCTGATCACGGCCCTGTCGGTCAGCGGGTAGAGTTGGGGAGATGAGGCGATGCTAAACACGGGAATACCCTCTGTTTCATTCCTAAAATGTGACCCTTATGGTAAAGACGGCCAAGTTATTTGTCAGTACTCATTCGACCTTATACCATGAGCTTTGTTTTGTTACATGGAAGCCGACATGCTCACTAGCACTGACAAACCCCGCCTGATCTGGGCATGCCGCCGGGGCATGCTCGAGCTGGATGTGATCCTCGCGCCTTTTGTGGAGCACGAATACGATGCCCTTGACGAGGCGCAGCAGGCGACCTTCCGCCGCCTGCTGGAATGTGATGACCCGGATCTGTTCGCCTGGTTTATGGGCCACGACCGCTCAAAGGATGCGGCCCTGCAGAGCATGGTGAGCTACATTCTTGAGCGTAACCAGATTCGCAATCAACGCTGAGCCCTCACGGTTGCACCAGCTCTACCTGCTGGGGCTGGCCTTGCTGTTATGGCTGCCCGCTTCGCTGTTGCTGAGTGCCGACCGTTTGCCCTGGCTTGTCCCCGGCTGGTTGCTGGCGGTGGTGCTGATGTGGCGTGGCAGCCGGCGTTACCGGCTGCAGGGCGAATTTCATGAAGGCGTGCTCAGCCTTAACGGCCGCCGCGGCGAATTGTCCCGTTACAGCCGGGCCGGTCCCGGCTTTTTGCTGCTGGTGCTGAAGGACGATCCCTGGCCACCGCTGTGGCTGTTTCAGGATGCGGTGCCCGACGCCGTGTACCGGCGCCTGGCACGGCAACTGCTTTACCCCGGCTGACGGCCGCAGTAGTTGACGGGAGTGAGTACGGTAGGCTGCGGGTTGTCGAGCTGGTCCGGATAGTCCAGGGTGTAATGCAGTCCCCGGGACTCCTTGCGTTCCATGGCCGACAGCACAATCAGCTCCGCCACCTGCACCAGGTTGCGCAGCTCCAGCAGGTTGTTGCTGACCCGGAAGTTGGCGTAGTACTCCTGAATTTCCTGCTGCAGCAACTCGATACGGCGCTTGGCCCGCTCCAGCCGCTTGTTGGAGCGCACTATTCCCACATAATCCCACATAAACAGCCTGAGCTCGTGCCAGTTATGGTGGATCACCACTTCCTCGTCGGAGTCGGTCACCTTGCTTTCATCCCACAGCGGCAACATGGGCGGCTCAGGGGTGGTGGCCAGGTTTGCCAGCATGTGCTCGCCGGCGGCGCGGGCAAACACAATGCACTCCAGCAGCGAGTTTGACGCCATGCGGTTGGCGCCATGCAGACCGGTGTAGGACACCTCGCCAATGGCATAGAGACCGTCGATATCGGTGCGGCCCTTGTGGTCGACCATCACGCCGCCACAGGTGTAGTGGGCGGCGGGCACCACCGGCATGGCCTGTTTGGTGATATCGATGCCCACTTTCAGGCAGCGCTCATAAATGGTGGGAAAGTGCCTGATGATAAAATCGGCGGGTTTGTGGCTGATGTCGAGGTACATGCAGTCGGCGCCGAGGCGTTTCATCTCGTGGTCGATGGCTCTGGCCACTATGTCCCGCGGCGCCAGCTCGCCACGGTCATCAAAGTCGGGCATAAAGCGGCTGCCATCCGGGCGCAGCAGGTGAGCTCCTTCGCCGCGCAGAGCCTCGGTCAGCAGAAAGTTGTTGTCGTCCGGATGATACAGACTGGTGGGATGGAACTGGTTGAACTCCATATTGGCCACCCGGCAGCCGGCCCGCCAGGCCATGGCGATACCATCGCCGGAGCTGACATCCGGATTGGAGGTGTACTGATAGACCTTGGAGGCGCCGCCGGTGGCCATGGCCACGAATTTGGCCCGCACGGTTTCCACCCGCTCCTTGTTGCGGTTCCAGACATAGGCGCCCAGCACCCGGTTGCCGGGCAGGCCGACTTTGGCGGAGGTGATCAGATCCAGGGCGTTGACCCGTTCCAGCACATGAATGTTGGGATGGCGCTTCACCTGCTCGATCAGCGTGGTCTGTACCGCCCGGCCGGTGGCATCGGCGGCGTGAAAAATGCGTCTGTGGCTGTGTCCGCCTTCCCGGGTCAGGTGATAGCTGGGCTCTCCCTGTTCGGTTTCTTCGGTATCAAAGGGTACTCCCTGTCCGATCAGCCAGCGAATGGCGTCGGGGGCGTTGCGGGCGGTCAGTTCCACGACCTGCTCATCGCACAGGCCGGCGCCGGCGATCAGGGTGTCGGCCACATGGGATTCGATGCTGTCGGTTTCATCAAAGACGGCGGCAATGCCACCCTGAGCATACAGGGTGGCGCCTTCGGCAAGCGGCCCTTTGCACAGCACATGCACACGGGCATGACTGGCCAGTTTCAGCGCCAGAGACAGGCCGGCGGCACCGCTGCCAATGATGAGTACATCGCAGAGATATTCAACAGGATCCTTCATAAAGTATCATTGGCTTGAAATGGAGAATCATTGCATGTTATCCCATGCGTCCCTTTTGCGCAGCCGTAATTGGCTTTTCCAAATGAGTTCAGAACTTTTTCCCGCCGTTGGAGTCCATTAAGGTACGCTTGTGACGGGCTGGTGGTCGAGCACCGGAAGAATCGGAGGTTACACGGCTCGTATGAGCGAAAATTTGACGGATCAGCAATTGATCGAGCGGGTTCAGCGGGGTGACAAGAATGCATACAACCTGCTGGTGAAAAAATATCAGTACAAAGTGGCGAACCTGGTGTCCCGTTACGTGTCCAACCCCGGAGACGTGCCCGATGTGACCCAGGAGGCCTTTATCAAGGCCTATCGGGCATTGCCCGGCTTTCGCGGTGAAAGTGCCTTTTTCACCTGGCTGTATCGCATTGCGGTCAACACCGCCAAGAATCATCTGGTGTCGCAGCGGCGGCGCCCCCCTGGTTCTGACGTGGAGATTGAAGACGCCGAGTATTACGGCGGAGGCGAGGCGCTCAAGGAGCAGGCCTCACCGGAAAATCTGATGCTGACCGAAGAAATCCGCCGGGCCGTTTTTGACACCATAGACGGACTGCCGGACGATCTTAAAACGGCGATTACGTTGCGGGAACTGGAAGGAATGAGCTACGAAGACATTGCGAGTGTCATGGATTGTCCGGTAGGCACCGTGCGTTCACGTATCTTTCGGGCTCGGGAAGCAATAGACAAGCGGGTAACCCCCTTGCTTCGGAGTTGAACGGGGAAGTGTTATGGCTAACAAAGAGCAAATATCGGCACTGGTAGACGGAGAAATTCAGGACAGGGTGTTACTGGAAGACGTTGCCGGCAACAAGGAGCTGGCCGACGCCTTTGGCCGCTATCACCTGTACGGCGATGCCCTGCGTAACGAGCTGCCCGAGCGGCTGCCATTTGATCTGAGCGACCGTGTTATGGCGGCGCTGGAGCAGGATGCCCCATTGACTGCGGCTAACGACAGTAACGCAGAGCCGGCTTCGGTTGCCCGGGAGCCGGCAAAGGTGGTGCGGCCGCGCTTTGGTTTCAGCCGGCTCAAGCCTGCCCTGCGTCATGCCGGTCAGTTTGCCATTGCCGCTTCGGTGTCGGCGGCGGTGATTTTTGGCGTACAGCAATACAGTCAGCCTTCGGCCATCCAGTCGCCGGTGCTCAATACCGTGCCCATGAGTGGTGGCGTTGCGCCGGTCAGCCTGAACTATCAGGCTGATATGCCGCAGCGGGTAAATGAGCAGCGGTTGCTGGAACAGGAACGGCGCATCAATGCGGTACTGATGGATCATGAGCTGCAGCAACGGCTGCGTCAGGACTGAGGTGACAGCTTCTTGATTCAGAACGGATTGCGGACGGCACTGGTATTTTTGCTGGTCATGGCGTGGCCCGCCCGGGCCACGGTTGAAGCCGATCCTGTGGCACTGCTGAAAAACATGCAGCAGGCCTATCATCAACTCAACTTCGAACTGACGCTGGTCGAGTCCGGTCTCGGTGAGCCCGAGCCCAAAAGACTGACCCGGGGTCACCTCGATGGTCAGACCCTGACCCACCTGCTGCACCTGAATGGTCGTCCCCGGGAATTCCTGCAGCGGGACGATGAAACCAGTTTCTTCGATTACAGCTCCGAAGGTTACACCCTGCGCAATGCCCGTTTACCAGGGCTGTTCACGCGTGTGCAGCATCTGCCGCTCACACACCTGCTTGAGCATTACGAGGCGGTGATCGCCGGACGCAGCCGGGTACTGGGGCGCACCGCCAATCTGGTACGGCTGCTGCCAAAGGCCGAGCATTGCTATGGCTATGTATTATGGCTGGATCAGCAGAGCGGTCTGTTGCTGCGCCTCGACACCCTGGATCATGAAGCGTCACTGGTGGCACAGAGCATGGGGGTGGCACTGTCCATCAGTGAGCAACCGGCGCCTTTGCTGCAGGAGTTGCAGAATATTCACCTGCCTCCGGCCATGCCACTGGCCGATGCACAGCCGGCGGCCGGGGCGCCGGCAACCTGGCAGGCCGGCTGGCTGCCGGCAGGGTTTGAGATCCGCACTCAAAATCGCCACCGTCTGCCGCTGACGGAACAGCCGGTAGAATACCTGATGGCATCCAACGGTGTGGTTGATATCTCTGTGTATGTGGCCGAGTCGCAGGTTAATGAATCCCGTCAGCAGCTGGTGCGCCAGGGAGCGACTCATCTGGTCAGCCTGGTCAGTCCGGGGCGGGTGGAAGTGACCGTGGTGGGTGATGTACCCGCCGATACCGCCCGCCGCATTGCCGAGTCGATAGCGCCCAGTGAGGCGGTGGAGGCAAAAGAATGATTGAAGAAATCGCCACCGTTACCACAGTGCACACGGGAGCGGTGGAAGTCAGCTGTTTCAGCAAATCGGCCTGTGGCCAGTGCCGGCAAAGCAGCAGCTGTGGCACCGGCCTGGTGTCAAAGGCGCTGCCCGGACGGGATCACCGGTTTGTGATCGCCACCGGTCTCGAGCTCAGACCCGGCCAGCAGGTACGCATCGGTATTCCCGAGCACAGTCTCATTACCGGCGCCCTGCTGGTGTATCTGCTGCCGCTGTTGTGCCTGCTGGCGGGCGGGCTGCTGGCAAGCTGGGCCGGCTTTGCGGATGGGGGCAGCATAGCGGGAGCGCTGGCCGGCGGAGTGCTGGGTTTTGGTCTGGCATCACGGCTGTCCCGCCACAGAGGCAAAAAGGATCATCCGGTGATACTGGATGCCCTGATACCGCTGGCCCGAAGTGAAGATTAGTACCGCCCCTGCAGACTAAGGATTGGTCACTGTGCCGCGAATCCGGTAGAATCCCGTCTTTATTGTCGCCATTGACTACGGACGCCTTATCGCATCATGAAGCATATTCGTAATTTCTCCGTCATCGCTCACATCGACCACGGCAAATCGACCCTGTCCGATCGCCTGATCCAGGTATGTGGCGGCCTCACCGATAGGGAAATGCAGCAACAGGTACTCGACTCCATGGATCTGGAGCGCGAGCGCGGCATTACCATCAAGGCCCAGAGTGTGACCCTGAACTACCAGGCGCAGGACGGCAACCAGTACCAGCTCAACTTCATCGACACGCCCGGGCATGTGGATTTCTCCTATGAGGTATCCCGCTCGCTGGCCGCCTGCGAAGGGGCGCTGCTGGTGGTGGATGCCGGTCAGGGGGTTGAGGCACAGACTCTGGCCAACTGTTACACCGCGCTGGACATGAACCTGGAAGTGGTGCCGGTACTGAACAAGATAGACCTGCCCCAGGCCGAGCCGGAGCGGGTGGCGGAAGAGATTGAAGACATCGTCGGCATCGACGCCATCGATGCGGTGCGCTGCTCTGCCAAGACCGGCCTGGGCGTGGATCAGGTGCTGGAGACCATAGTTCAGAAGATTCCGTCGCCCGTGGGTGAGCCGGAAGGGCCGCTGCAGGCGCTGATCATCGACTCCTGGTTCGACTCCTACCTGGGGGTGGTGTCGCTGGTGCGCATCAAGCACGGCAGCCTGAAGAAGAACGACAAGATCAAGGTGATGAGCACCGGTCAGGTCTGGGGCGTGGATCGCATCGGTATCTTTACGCCCAAGCAAAAGGACACCGACGGCCTCAACTGCGGCGAAGTGGGCTGGGTGGTGTGTGGCATCAAGGACATTCACGGTGCGCCCGTGGGGGATACCCTGACCCATGCCAAACACGGTGCAGAAAAAGCGCTGCCCGGCTTCCAGAAGGTCAAGCCCCAGGTGTATGCCGGCCTGTTCCCCATCTCCAGCGACGACTATGAAGCCTTCCGTGACGCGCTCGACAAGCTGGCGCTGAACGACGCCTCATTGTTCTACGAGCCGGAAACCTCCAACGCGCTGGGCTTTGGTTTCCGTTGTGGCTTCCTCGGCATGCTGCACATGGAGATCATTCAGGAGCGTCTGGAGCGGGAATACGATCTGGATCTGATCACCACGGCGCCCACGGTAGTATACGAAGTGGTCAAGACCGACGGTGAAGTCATCTATATCGACAGCCCGTCCCAGCTGCCGGCGGTGAACAATATTGAAGAAATTCACGAGCCCATCGCCGAGTGTCACATTCTGGTGCCTCAGGAATACCTGGGCAACGTCATCACCTTGTGTATCGAGAAGCGCGGCGTGCAGACCAACATGGTTTACCACGGCAATCAGGTTGCGCTGACCTACGATATTCCCATGGCGGAAGTGGTGCTCGACTTCTTTGACCGGCTCAAGTCCACCAGCCGGGGCTATGCGTCTCTGGATTACGGCTTCAAGCGCTTTGAGGGCGCCGACATGGTGCGTCTCGACATCATGATCAACGGCGACCGGGTCGACGCCCTGGCGATCATCACCCACAAGGACAACGCCCAGTTCCGGGGCCGTCAGCTGGTGGAGAAGATGCGCGAGCTTATTCCGCGGCAGATGTTCGATATCGCCATTCAGGCGGCCATCGGCAACCAGATTATCGCCCGCAGCACGGTCAAGGCCCTGCGCAAGGACGTGACCGCCAAGTGTTACGGCGGTGACGTCAGCCGCAAGAAAAAGCTGCTGGCCAAGCAGAAAGAGGGTAAAAAGCGAATGAAGTCCCTGGGCCGGGTGGACATTCCGCAGGATGCCTTCCTCGCCATTCTGCACGTTGGTAAGGACAAGTAACCATGGCAAGTACCTTTGCCCTGATCCTGGTGCTGGTGACTCTGGTCACCGGCATCATCTGGGCCTGTGACAAGTGGATCTGGGCGCCCCAGCGGGGGCGCCGGCTGGCAGAGGCACAAGCCAGCCACGGCAACAAGGTGGACGCGGCGGCGCTGGCCAAGGCCGCCGCCACTCCGGGCTGGATTGAGCAGGCCAGATCCATTTTTCCGGTGATCGCGGCGGTACTGGTGCTGCGCTCCTTTATCTATGAACCGTTTCAGATCCCCTCCGGATCCATGATGCCCACCCTGCTGGTGGGGGACTTTATTCTGGTGGAGAAGTTCTCTTACGGGCTGAAGGAGCCGGTCACCAACACCACCCTGGTTCCCACCGGCAAGCCGGAACGGGGCGATATTGCGGTGTTCAAATATCCGGAAAACCCCCGCATCGACTACATCAAGCGTATTGTGGGTCTTCCCGGTGATCGTATCGTATACCGCGACAAGCAGCTGTATATTCAGCCAGCCTGCAATGGAAACGACTGTGCTGATGAAGCGCTACCGGTGCCGCTCAAGTTTGAACAAAGCGGCGAGTTTACCCAGATGGGCATTCCTCTGGCCCGCTATCAGGAAAGCCTGACCGAGCGTTCTCACGACGTTCTGCAAAACCCGCTGCTGCCGGATCGCGTATCCATGTATCACCGCCAGCCGGGCACGGCCATTAATGAATGGGTCGTTCCGGAAGGACACTACTTCGCCCTGGGTGACAACCGTGACAACAGCACCGACAGCCGTTTCTGGGGCTTTGTGCCCGAGGCCAACCTGGTGGGCAAAGCGGTTGCCATCTGGATAAGCTTTGAGTTTGATCGCAACGCCGACAGCTGGCTGCCTGAGTGGGTGCCCAGTGATGTGCGTTTCAGCCGAATAGGCGCAATTCATTAATGAAAAAACTGAACAACCTGCAAAAAAAACTGGGCCATACCTTTAATGACGAGGCGCTGCTGGTACGGGCGCTGACCCACCGCAGCGCCGGCTCCCGCCATAACGAGCGGCTGGAGTTTCTCGGCGATTCCATACTCAGCATGGTGATCGCCGATGCCCTGTTTCACCGCTTTCCCAAGGTCAATGAAGGCGACATGTCGCGCATGCGCGCCACCCTGGTGCGGGAAAAGACCCTGGCCGAGCTGGCCCGGGACTTTGAACTGGGTGAGTACCTGATCCTGGGGCCCGGCGAGCTGAAAAGCGGGGGTTACCGCCGGGAGTCCATTCTGGCCGACGCGGTGGAGGCCCTGATCGGCGCCATCTACCTCGACAGCGGCATCGAGCGCATTACTCAATTGCTGCTGAGCTGGTATGACAGCCGGCTGAACGACATTCAGCCCGGCGTGGAGCAGAAGGATCCCAAGACCCGGCTGCAGGAGCTGCTGCAGGGCAAGCGCAAGCCGCTGCCCAGCTATGAAGTGGTCGACGTTATTGGCGAAGCCCACAATCAGAAATTTACCGTGCACTGCATTGTGGACGGCCTGGACGAGCCCGTGGTGGGTGTGGGCACCAGCCGCCGCAAGGCGGAGCAGGCGGCGGCCGAGCAGGCCCTGGATACCTTGTTATGACAGATCAAAAGCAAACCTATTGTGGCTTTGTGGCCATTGTCGGCCGGCCCAATGTGGGCAAGTCCACTCTGCTGAACCGGCTGCTGGGGCAGAAGGTCAGCATTACCTCGAAAAAGCCGCAGACCACCCGTCACCGCATTATGGGTATCGACACCGACGGCGCCCATCAGGTGGTCTATGTCGACACCCCGGGCCTACACATCGAGGAAAAGCGTGCCATCAACCGGCTGATGAACCGGGCGGCTTCCAGCTCCCTGGGTGATGTGGAAATGGTGGTGTTCGTGGTGGATGGTACCCAGTGGACCAAGGACGACGACATGGTGCTGAACAAGCTGCGCCGCATGAGCTGCCCCGTGGTGCTGGCCATCAACAAGATCGACAACGTCGAGAGCAAGGAGGCGCTGCTGCCCCATATGCAGTGGCTGGCCCAGCAAATGGACTTTGCCGATATCGTGCCGATTTCGGCGGAAAAGGGCACCAATGTGGATACCATTGCCAAACTGGCGAAGTCCCGGCTCAAGCCCTCGCTGCACTATTTTCCGGAAGACTACATCACCGACCGCTCTTCCCGCTTTATGGCGGCGGAGATCATTCGCGAAAAGCTGATGCGCTTTACCGGTGACGAGCTGCCCTATTCCATCACCGTGGAGATCGAGCGTTACCAGGTGGATGACAAGGGCGTGGTGCATATCAACGGCCTGATCCTGGTGGAGCGCAGTGGCCAGAAGCGCATGGTGATCGGCAACAAGGGTGACAAGCTGCGCACCATAGGTACCGAAGCCCGCCTCGATCTGGAGCGATTGCTGGAGCAAAAGGTCTATCTGGAACTGTGGGTCAAGGTCAAGTCCGGCTGGGCCGATGACGAGCGTGCCCTGCGCAGCCTGGGTTACGGCGACGACTGAGCATGGCGCACGCCGCCTTTGTCATTCACAGCCGTCCCTACCGGGAAACCAGCCAGCTGGTGGAGGTGTTCACTCGTGAGCAGGGGCGGCAAAGCCTGGTGGCCCGGGGCAGTCGTCAGCCCCGCTCTTCTTTAAAGGGGTTGTTGCAGCCCTTTGTGCCTTTGCGACTGACCTTTGGCGGCAAGGGCGAGCTGAAAACCCTGTACAGTGCCGAAGCCACCGGCCCGGCCATTGCTCTGGCCGGCCCCGCCCTCTACAGTGGCCTCTATCTCAATGAGCTGATCTATTACCTGCTGGAAGTGCAGACCCCCTTTGACGAGGTGTTTGACGTCTATCAGGACACCCTGCAACAGCTGGCGCTTGGCAGTGCTCTTGAGCCCTGTCTGCGTTATTTCGAGTTTTATATGCTGAATGTGCTCGGCTATGGGGTGGATTTTACTCAGGAGGCTCACACCGGGGCAGCGGTATCTTCCCGGGGCTGGTATGCTTACCTGCCCGAAGCCGGCTTTGTGGCGCTGGAGCGGGCCGAGCCCGGCGCCTTTCGTGGCGACTGGCTGTATGCCCTGGCCGAGCTTGAGCTGAGCAGCCCGGAGGTACTGGCGGCGGCCAAGCGTTTCAGTCGTCTGGCGCTGGCGCCTTATCTGGAAGGGCGGGAGCTGAAAAGCCGGGCCCTGTTTATCAAAGGAAAGAGAGGAAGTCCCAGTGAGTGAACTGTATTTGGGTGTGAACATCGATCATATCGCCACCTTGCGCAACGCCCGGGGCACCAGCTATCCGGATCCGGTCTATGCCGCCGCCGTGGCCGAGCAGGCGGGAGCCGATGGCATTACCGTGCACCTGCGCGAGGATCGCCGGCATATTACCGACAGGGATGTGGAGATCCTGGCGCGGACCATTCAGACTAGAATGAATCTGGAAATGGCGGTGACCGAGGAGATGCTCGACATCGCCTGTCGTACCAGGCCAGCCTTTGTCTGTCTGGTGCCGGAAAAGCGTGAAGAGCTGACCACCGAAGGCGGCCTGGACGTGGCCGGCCAGCTCGACAGGATCACAGATGCGGTTACCCGGCTGCGGGAAGCGGGCATTCTGGTGTCGTTGTTTATCGATGCCGACCGGACCCAGATCGATGCGGCGGTGGCTGCCGGTGCCCCCTACATTGAAATCCACACCGGCCATTACGCCGATGCTGCCAGCGAAGCCGAACAGCTGGCCGAGCTCAAGCGCATTGCCGCCTCTGCTTCTTATGCTCACGATGCCGGGCTCAAGGTCAACGGCGGCCACGGCCTGCATTACCACAACGTCAAACCCATCGCCGCCATTCCCGAGATGCTGGAGCTGAATATCGGCCACGCCATCATCGCCCGGGCCGCCTTTGACGGCCTGGAAAAGGCGGTGCGCGACATGAAGCGGCTGCTGCGCGAAGCCAGACAGGGCGTGTAAACCCGGGGATTCGGGACTGGGGAATGGGGACTGGAAAGGTCCCGTTCTTTGCCAGTCCCGAGTCCCTAATCCCCAATCCCTGGTGTTATAAAAAAGCTTTCGCTTCTTCCCGTATCTGTTCAATACGCTCTTCCAGCTCCAGCAGCTCCGGCTCAAGGTCGTCAATGGGCTGCTTGTCGAGCAGGGCCTGCTCCAGAGCGGCCAGCAGTGACTGCAGCTGAGGCACACCGCAATACACGGCGCCGCCGTGCAACTTGTGCAGCGGACCATAGAGCGCACTCTCCCCCAGCTCACCGGCCAATGCCGCACTCAGGCGCGGGGTAAACTCGTCAAAGCTCTGCAGCAGCAGGCTCAGCATTTCCCTGGCCAGGGCCTCCTTGCCGCCGGCCCGCTGCAATGCCAGCGACCAGTCGATTTGACCACGGGTTTCCGGCTTGTGGGCGAAGTGGCTGATAATGCGGGTCAGTATGGTCTCGTCGATGGGTTTGGCCAGGTAGTCATCCATGCCCTGCTCCAGCAGCCGGTCCCGTTCACCGGCGATGGCGTGGGCGGTGACGGCGACGATGGGCGTGGTGGCGTTGGGCCCACCCTGACCGCGGATTTCCCGGGTGGCCTGAATGCCGTCCAGCACCGGCATCTGAATATCCATAAAGATAATGTCGTACTGGTTGACGGTGGCCAGGTTGAGCGCCTCCTGACCGTTGCGGCCGGTATCCACCTGGTTGACCAGCTCGCCCAGCATGGCGCTGATAAGCTTGAGATTGGCCGGGTTGTCGTCCACCGCCAGCACCCGCAACGGAAGACGGGAGTCGGGCGGCGGCAGGGCGATGGGCGTCACCGGCTCGTCGGCGGGCCGGCGTTGTTCGGTCAGGGCCTGAGCCAGTTTATGGTAGTGGGCCGGTTTGCTCAGGCAATGGGCGGCCCCGGCCGCCAGCAGGGAGTCGCTCAGGGTCGGATCGGTGGAGCTCAGCAGGATCACCGTCTTGTTGTCAAAGGCCAGCTGGCGTCTGAGTTCCTGCTCTATCTGACTGGGCAGGGCATGGGGGCCAAAGCCGAGCAGGGCCATATCGACGGGCTGTTCGGCCGATGGCTCGTAAAGCACCTGCATGCCCCACTCCCGCAGCAGGGCGCTGGTAGCGCGCCGGCTGAAGCTGTCTTCTTCCTGATAGAGCACCGTTTTGCCGGTCAGCTCCGCCAGTGGCAGGGGCTCGGCCAGGGGCAGGGCGGCCTTGTCCAGCTCCAGGGTAAAGCTGAATACCGAGCCGGAACCCGGCTCGGAGTAAAGTTCGATATCGCCGGCCATCTGGTGCACCAGTTTCTGGGTGATCACCAGTCCCAGCCCGGTGCCGCCATAGCGGCGGGAAATGCTGGAGTCGGCCTGGTTAAAGGCCTGGAACAGCTGACGGCGCTGGCTGTCGGAAATGCCGATGCCGGTGTCCTGCACATGAATGCACAGACCGGTGCGTTCCGGCTGGCCGGCGGGCCGGGCGTCCACCCGCACGTCCACGTTGCCCTGCTCGGTGAACTTGATGGCGTTGCCCACCAGGTTGTTGAGCACCTGCTGCAGCCGGAGCGGATCCCCCACCAGGCTGTCGTGCACCGCCGCATCCACCCTGAGCGACAGCTCCAGTCCCTTGTCGTGGGCACTGGGAGCGAGCAGGGTCATCACCTCCTGCAGGGTGTCGCGCAGGGAGAAGGGGATCTGCTCCATTTTCAGCTTGCCCGCTTCCAGTTTGGAAAAGTCGAGAATGTCGTTAATGATGCCAAGCAGATTCTGGGCCGACTTTTCAATGGTCTTCAGGTAGTCGAGCTGACTGGAGGTGAGCTTGGTTTTCTGCAGCTGCCGGGCAAAGCCGATCACGCCGTTGAGCGGGGTGCGCAGCTCGTGGGACATGTTGGCCAGAAACTCGGTCTTGACCCGGGCCGCCTCCTGGGCCCGTTTCTTGGCCATGTCCAGCTCGATGTTCTGTATCTCGATCTGCTCCAGGGTTTCGCGCAGATCCGAGGTGGCCTGATCGATGTTCTGCTGCATTTCATCGTGGTATTCCGACAGCGACTTGGCCATGGCGTTGATGCCGTTTTTAAGCATTTCCAGCTCGCCGGTAAACTCGCCGCTGACCCGGGTGTCGAGCCGGCCTTCCCGAATTTTGTACACGGCGCTCACCATGTCGGTGATGGGCTGAGACACGCCCTTGATAAGCCTGACCCCGAACAGGGCACTGAGACACACGCCCAGCAGCACGATCAGGCCGGCAAAAAAGGTGTCGCGGTAGTGCAGCAGCATGGCCGAGTCGTCGGTTAGCTGCATGGCCACATAACCGAGGGCTTGGGTGGAGGACTCTTCCCACAGGGCATCGGGCCGGGATGCGTCGGTGAGTACCGGCGTGCGCAGAATAATGCCGTGTTCACCGGTTTCCACCTGAGTGGTGGCGGGAATGGCCGTGCCGTCAGGCAGACGCAGGGTGCTGAAATTCCGGTGATAGTTGGAGGTCACCAGCAGCCGGCCCTCGGGGTCGAACAGCGCAATGGCGTTGACCAGCGGCGTATTGTTGCGGTGAATATTGCTGAGCAGGCGATTCAGGGCTTCCCGGTTGCGGCCGGTCAGCGCCAGCTCGCTGGCCAGGGCCAGGGGCTCTATCACGTTGACGCCTTCCTTGATCAGCGCTTCTTCCAGTTGCTGATAGCGGTTCACGGAAAAGTAACCCGCCAGCAAAATGCCGATGATCAGGGTGGGAATAATGGTAAAGGCCAGTACCCGGGCTCGCAGGCCGTATTTGGTCATAGTGGGCTTATGTGGGACAATGCGCGTTCAAAAGACAGTAGACTTATGATGACATAGCCGGTTCGAGGGCTCCACGTTTTATGGTTCAGTTCTTCAAGGTCAAAAAGCCCGCAGCACCGGTGCAAACGCCACTTGATATTCGCATTCTTGAGCTTAACAGCCATGGCATGGGGGTCGCCCGCCATCAGGGCAAACCCCTGTTTGTGGCAGGCGTGTTGCCCGGTGAGGAAGTGCGGGTAAAACTGACTACCCAGACCAGCCGTTACGCCACCGCTACCCTGCAGAAAGTGCTCAAGGCCTCGCCCGACAGAATAAAACCCTTTTGTGCCCATGTGGCCGACTGTGGCGGCTGCAACCTGCAGCAGTTGCCGCTCGAAGCCCAGCGGACGCTGAAACAAAAGGCGGTATTCAGCCTGTTTGGCCGTCATGGCGTGAATGAGCTGCCCGAGCCGGAATGGCTGCAGGGGGAAGGGCAGGGCTACCGCCGGGTGGCCCGGCTGGCCATTCGCCGCCGGGGCAAGGGCGTGGCGCTGGGATTTCGCCGGTCCCAGTCTCACGAACTGGCAGAGATTGAGCATTGTGGAGTGCTGACGCCGGTACTGTCGGCGCTGATCGCTCCCTTGCGTCAGCTGCTGAACCGGCTGACAGCCCTGCGTCAGCTGGGCCATCTGGAGCTCTATGACTCGGCCGAAGGCGTGGCCCTGTTGCTGCGTCACAAGGGACACCTGCCGGCGCCGGATCTGGACGCCCTGCTGGCCTTTGCCCAGGCGCGGACGCTGGCGCTGTTTTTACAGGACGATACTGCCCGGCGCCCTTTACATGTTCCATTTCCGCTTTATTATCAGATAGATAATCTCAGGCTCTCGTTTACGCCGGGGGACTTTATTCAGATCAATGCAGCCCTTAACGAACGCATGGTGCGCCAGGCCATCGACTGGCTGGCCCCGGACCCCGGCGCTCCCGTGCTGGATCTGTTCTGCGGCATCGGCAATTTCAGCCTGCCGCTGGCTGCTGCCGGTCATCCGGTGACAGGGGTGGAAGGCGTGATGGAAATGGTGGAGCAGGCCCGGGGCAATGCCGAAGACAACCGGCTGAACCAGGCCCGCTTTTACCGGGCCGATCTGGCCACCGACTTCACCCAAGAGCCCTGGGTGGCGCAAGGCTTTGGCCATGTGCTGATCGACCCGGGCCGGGCCGGGGCCGAACGGGTCATGCCCTATCTGGCGGAGCTTGCGCCGGAGCGGCTGCTGTATGTCTCCTGCAATCCGGCCACCCTGGCCCGGGACAGTGAAGTGCTGCTGGCGGCCGGTTACCGCCTCAGCCGGCTCGGGCTGATTGACATGTTCCCCCATACGCCCCATTGCGAAGCGATGGCGTTGTTTGAACTCAGTTAAGGACGCTTATGGTTGCCGTGCGCGAAACTCATCTCAAGTCGACCTTTTGCCTGCAGGAATGGGCCGATGGCCTGCCGCTGGACGCCAATGAACGGACGCGGCTAAAGGCGGTTTACGAGTACTGCCAGCGACTGGAGTTGTGTGCCGAGGCAAGGGACCGGCTGCTGGCCCAGGGGGTGGAAATGGTCGGCATTCTGCTGACCCTGAGCATGGATGCCGACACCCTGAAAGCGGCCTTGCTCTATCCCTTTGTGGAATATGGCGCCCTGGGTCCTGAGCAGGTATGCGAGGATTTCGGCAACAATATTCAGCATTTGCTGCGGGGGGTGGCCGACATGGAGGCCATTCGTTCATTGCAGCATGTGCATGGCGACAAGGGCAACGAAGATCAGGTCGACAAGGTGCGGCGCATGCTGCTGGCCATGGTGGAAGACGTTCGCGCCGTGGTCATCAAGCTGGCGGAACGTATTACCTGTTTGCGCGAAGTCAAAAGCGCCGACGAGGAAACCCGGGTGCTGGTGGCCAAGGAAATCGCCAATATCTACGCGCCTCTGGCCAACCGGCTGGGCATCGGCCAGCTCAAGTGGGAGCTGGAGGATCTGTCGTTTCGCTATCTGCACCCGGACACTTACAAGCGTATCGCTCACTTGCTGGATGAAAAGCGGCTGGCCCGGGAAGCTTACATCACCAATTTCGTCACCAGCCTGAAAAACGCCCTGCATGAAGCCGGCGTGGAGGCCGAGGTTTATGGCCGGCCCAAGCACATCTACAGCATCTGGCGCAAAATGCAGAAAAAGGATCTGGACTTTGACGAGCTGTTTGACGTGCGCGCGGTGCGGGTGGTGACCCACCGGCTGCAGGACTGCTACGCTGCGCTGGGCATAGTGCATACCCAGTGGCGCCATATTCCCCGTGAGTTCGACGACTATGTCGCCAATCCCAAGCCCAACGGCTACCAGTCCATACATACGGTGGTGATCGGACCGGAAGGGCGCACCGTTGAAATCCAGATCCGCACCGATCAGATGCACCAGGATGCGGAGCTGGGGGTGGCGGCTCACTGGAAATACAAGGAAGGCGCTGCCGGCGGCAAGCAGGGCGGATACGAAGAAAAAATCGCCTGGCTCAGAAAACTGCTGGCCTGGCAGGAAGACATGGCCGAAAGCGGTTCACTGGTGGACGAGCTGCGCAGCCAGGTATTTGAAGACAGGGTCTATGTGTTCACACCCAGAGGCGACGTGGTGGACATGCCCGCCGGCGCCACGCCCCTCGATTTTGCCTATTATGTGCACAGTCAGGTGGGTCACCGCTGTATCGGCGCCAAGGTGGACGGACGCATCGTGCCCTTTACCTACCAGCTGCAGACCGGCGATCAGGTGGAGATCATCACCCAGAAGCAGCCCAATCCCAGCCGTGACTGGATGAACCCCAATCAGGGCTTTCTGCGCACTTCGCGCGCCCGCTCCAAGGTGGCGACCTGGTTCAAGAAACAGGACAGGGACAAGAATATTCACGCCGGGCGTGAGCTGCTCGACAAGGAGCTGGAGCGTCTTGGGCTGACCCTGTCCCAGGTCGATAAAAAGGCCCTGGAGCGATTCAATGTCACTCACCTGGATGACTTGCTGGCGGGCATTGGTGGCGGCGATCTGCGTATTAACCAGTTGCTCAACTACCTGCAGAGCCAGCACAAGAAGCCCACCAGCAAAGAGCAGGATGAACAGGTGCTGCGGGAGCTGGAGCAGAAGGCCGCGAAAAAGCATCAGGACCACAAGCCCAGGGGCCATATTGTGGTGCAGGGGGTGGGCAACCTGCTCACCAATACCGCCCGCTGCTGCCAGCCCATTCCCGGCGACGAGATCATCGGCTTTATTACTCAGGGGCGGGGTATTTCCATCCACAGGGCCGACTGCGATCAGCTCAAGGAGCTGGCGGCCCAGCACCCCGAACGCATGGTGGATGCGGTCTGGGGCGAAGACAACGGCGGTGGCTATCACCTCACCCTGCGGGTGGTGGCCAACGACCGCTCCGGTCTGCTGCGGGATATCACCACCATACTGGCCAATGAGAAGATCAATGTGATGGGAGTCAACAGCAGCTCCAACCGCAAGCAGCAGACCGCCACCATCGACATGGAGCTGGAAGTCTACAATATCGACACCCTGAGCCGTACTCTGGCCAGGATCAGTCAGCTGCCGGATATTCTGGAAGCCCGGCGGCTTTAGGGAGACACATGGAACAACATCAATATTCACTGACCGATCTGCTGGCGATCATGGCCGCGCTGCGGGATCCGGAAAACGGCTGCCCCTGGGATCTGAAGCAGGACTTTGCCAGCATAGTGCCTCACACTCTGGAAGAGGCCTACGAAGTGGCCGACACCATTGCCCGTGAGGCCTGGGATGAGCTGCCCGGAGAGCTGGGGGATCTGCTGTTTCAGGTGGTGTTCTACTCCCGTCTCGGCGAGGAGCAGTCGCGCTTTAATTTTGGTGATGTGGTACAGAATATCAGCCACAAGCTGGTCAGCCGCCATCCCCATGTCTTTGGTAATGTCCGCTTTGACGACGAGGCGGCCATCAAGGCCAACTGGGAGGCCACCAAGGCCGAGGAACGCAAGCAGCGTAATGAGTCGGCCACCAGCGCCTTGGATGACATTCCCCTGGCACTGCCGGCACTGACCCGGGCCCACAAGATGCAGAAACGTTGCGCCGCCGTGGGCTTTGACTGGCGCGAGCTGCCGCCGGTGGTGGACAAGATCCACGAAGAGCTGGACGAGGTCATGGCAGAGCTCAACCAGCCCGAACGTGATGATGACCGCATTGCCGACGAGCTCGGGGATCTGCTGTTTGCCACCGTCAATCTGGTGCGCCATCTCAAGCAGGAGCCGGAAAGCGTGCTGCGCCGGGCCAACGACAAGTTTGAGCGTCGTTTTCGCGCCGTGGAGCAGGCCCTGGCCGCCGATGGCAAGGACAGTCGCGCCTGCTCCCTGGAAGAGCTGGATGGTTACTGGAACCGGGTCAAGCGTGACCAGGGCTGACATTTAATGTCAGTGTGCTCATGAATGTGTATTATGTATATATGTTAGTGCCCACTGTCAGGACACATCGCTCATGAAGCTGACCACCTATACCGATTTTGGCCTGCGGGCCCTGATGTACCTTGCCACTCTGCCCAGAGGAGAGCTGACCAGCGTGGCCCGGGTATCGGCGCTCTATGATGTATCCCGCAATCACATGGTCAAGGTGATCAATCAGCTGGCCCGTGAGGGCTATGTGGAGGCGCTGCGCGGCAAGAATGGGGGTATTCGTCTGGCCCGTGAGCCCAGGGATATCAACGCGGGCCGAGTGATCCGGCTGCTGGAAAATAACCTCAGGGGCATCGACTGTGGCAGCCCGGCCTGTCATCTGATACCGGCCTGCCGGCTGCGGAATGCCCTGGCCGAGGCCATGGAAGCCTTTTTGCAGGTGATGGAGCAGTACACCCTGGCGGATCTGGTGGAAAACCGGGACGAGCTGATGACCATCTTTACTCATCTGGAAGCGGAAAGCCTGCGCCGCAGCGCGGGCTGAGTGCATTCCGGTTCCGTTGTAGCTGCCACTTTAGTCGGCAGGGCCTGTGCAACAGGCCTTGAATGCGCCGTAGCCTTCAGGCTTGCGCCAGCTGAAGCGGCGCCTACAGGCCGCGCATACAATGAGTGCGTCTTTAATCTGGCAGGAATGGACGGTCATCAAGGCCCCGGCAGATAATACTGGGGCTGCACCCGCACCTGCTTGATTACATTGTTTTCCACTTCCAGAATTTCTATCGGATAACCCGCCACCCGCAGGCCGATATTGGCCTCGGGAATGTCTTCCAGATACTCCAGGATCAGGCCGTTCAGCGAGCGGGGGCCGTCGGTGGGCAGGTTCCAGTTCAGCTCCTTGTTCAGATCCCGAATGCTGGCAGAGCCTTCAATCAGGTAGGAGCCGTCATCCTGAGGCTGGATTTCGTCACTCAGGGTAGGGCTGATGGTGGTGGTAAAGTCGCCGACGATCTCTTCCAGAATGTCATCCAGGGTGATCAGCCCCTGAATATCGCCGTACTCGTCCACAATCAGGCCGATGCGTTCCTTGTTGCGCTGAAACTTGAGCAGCTGCACGTTCAGCGGTGTGGCCTCGGGAATAAAATACACTTCCCGTGCCGCCCGCATCAGGCTGGGTTTGCACAGCTCTTCCCGGCCCAGCAGTCGCAGGGCGTCCCGGGCGTGAATAAAGCCCAGAGCATCATCGATATTGTCCCGGTACAGCAGCACCTTGGTGTGGGGGCTCTGCAGCAGCCGGCGGTTGATGCTCCGCCAGTCCTGAGTGATGTCAATGCCGTAGATCTCGTTGCGCGGCACCATGATGTCGTCCACCGTCACCTTTTCCAGATCCAGAATCGATACCAGCATGTCCTGGTGGCGGCGGGGGATCAGGCCACCGGCCTCGTTGACGATGGTGCGCAGCTCTTCCGAGCTGATGGCGGTATCTTCGCCGCCCTTGGGGTTGATGCGAAACAGCACCAGCAGACCGTTGGAAATGGCGTTGATGGTCCACACCGCCGGATACAGCAGCACCATCAGCGGCCGCAGAATAATGGAGGCGGGAAAGGCGACCTTTTCCGGGTAGAGGGCGGCCAGGGTCTTGGGGGTCACTTCCGAGAAGATCAGCACCGCCAGGGTCAGTCCTATGGTGGCCACGGCCACGCCATAGTCGCCAAACAGCCGAATGGCCAGCAGGGTGGCGATGGCGGAGGCCAGAATATTGACCAGGTTGTTGCCGATCAGGATCAGGCCAATCAGCCTGTCCGGGCGGGACAACAGCTTTTCAACCCGGGTGGCGGCCTTGTGGCGGCTTTGCACCAGGTGCCGCAACCGGTAGCGGTTGAGCGACATCATGCCGGTTTCGGAGCTGGAGAAAAAGGCGGAAACAAACAGCAGTGCAATCAGGATGCCGCCAAGGGCACCCGTCGATATGTCGTCCAAACAGACCGTCCTGTGTAAAAAACCTGATCAATTTCTACGAGTTTGCCGAAAGCCTGTCAAGAACCGAGCAGAACTTCCCGCACAAAGCGGCTGCCAAAATAGGCCAGGGTCAGCAGCAGGCTGCCGGCCACACTGGTCCATATTACCTTGCGGCCGCGCCAGCCCAGACGGTGGTGGCCCCACAGCAGCCCCACATAGACGCACCAGGCGATAATGGTCAGCACCGCCTTGTGTACCTTGCCTGGGCTGAACATTTCCTGCAGAAAGAACAGGCCGGTGGAAATGGACAGGGTCAGCAGCACCACGCCGGCAAAGATCAGCCGGAACAGGTGACGTTCCAGGGTCATCAGCGGCGGCATGGCGGGCAGGTTGGTCAGCTTGTGCTTTTTCAGCCGGTGATCGAGAAAACCCAGCAAAATGGCCAGCAGGCAGGCAATGCCCAGCAGTGAATAGGACATCAGCCCCAGACCGATATGCACCAGTACCTCGGGCCGGGTTTCCAGATGCATGGTGTAGTGACCGGGCAGCAGCATGTCGGCCACCAGCAACAGAAAGGCAAAGCCATAGACAACCGGCATCAGCACCCAGACGTTGAAGCGGGTCACCAGCAGCGACATCAGGCCGGCCACCATCAGGCTGACCAGGGAAGCCACGTTGAGCATGCTGAGGTTCTGCCCCGGCACCAGCACCACCGTATTGATCAGCCAGGCGCCATGCAGCAGCAGGGCGCAGACGGCTGCCATCAGGCCGTAACGGCGGCCCTTGTTGTGCGGATTAAACAGATTGTGCACGCAGGCAAAGGCCGCCAACAGGTAAAATGCCATCGCCAGAACAGCAAGCAATTCCATAATGAATGTCAGCCATTTATCGGAAATATAAAAAGAAAGGGCAGTATACCCCCAAGGCCTCGCCCATCGCCAGCCGGGTTCGCTTAAGTTCGGGGCGCAACTTGGTTATACTGGTCGCAATTTTCGCCATTTGCGGACGCAGTTCATGTTTGAGAATCTCACCGAAAGACTGTCGCGCACGCTGAAGAACATCAGCGGTCGCGGACGCCTGACCGAAGACAATATCAAGGAAACCCTGCGCGAAGTGCGCATGGCTCTGCTCGAGGCCGACGTGGCCCTGCCGGTGGTGCGGGAGTTCGTCAACCGGGTCAAGGAGCGGGCAGTGGGCCAGGAAGTGTCCAAGTCCCTGAGCCCGGGCCAGGCCTTTATCAAGATCGTCAACGCCGAGCTGGTGGCGGTGATGGGCGAGGCCAACGAGGCCCTGGATCTGGCGGTCAGCCCGCCGGCCGTGGTGCTGATGGCGGGCCTGCAGGGCGCCGGTAAAACCACCTCGGTGGGCAAGCTGGCCAAATACCTGAAAGAGCGCGAAAAGAAAAAGGTGCTGGTGGTCAGTGCCGACGTCTATCGTCCGGCGGCCATCAAGCAGCTGGAAACCCTGGCGGCGGATCTGGAGGTGGAATGCTTCCCCAGTGACATCAGCCAGAAGCCGGTGGACATCGGCCGCAACGCCGTCGATTACGCCCGCAAGAAATTCTTTGATGTGGTGCTGGTGGATACCGCCGGTCGTCTGCATGTCGATGAAGACATGATGACCGAGATCCAGCAGCTGCACAGCGCCATCGAGCCGGTGGAAACCCTGTTTGTGGTCGACGCCATGACCGGTCAGGACGCCGCCAACACCGCCAAGGCCTTCAGCGAGGCGCTGCCGCTCACCGGCGTTATCCTCACCAAGGCCGACGGTGACGCCCGGGGCGGCGCCGCCCTGTCGGTGCGTCACATTACCGGCAAGCCCATCAAGTTTATCGGTATGGGCGAGAAGGTCGATGCTCTGGAGCCCTTCCACCCGGACCGGGTGGCCTCGCGCATTCTGGGCATGGGTGACGTACTGTCGCTGATCGATCAGATGGAACGCTCGGTGGACAAGAACAAGGCCGCCGAAATGGCCCAGAAGCTCAAAAAGGGCAAGGGCTTTGATCTGGAGGACTTTCGCGACCAGCTGGTGCAGATGCGTGATATGGGCGGCATGATGAGCCTGATGGACAAGCTGCCGGGCATGAACCAGCTGCCCGACAACGTCAAGGATCAGGTTAACGACAAGCTCACCGTGCGCATGGAGGCCATTATCAACTCCATGACCCCCAAGGAGCGCCGCCATCCCGAGTTGATCAAGGGCAGCCGCAAGCGCCGCATCGCTCTGGGCTCGGGCACCGAGGTGCAGGAAGTGAACAAGCTGCTCAAGCAGTTCACCCAGATGCAGAAGATGATGAAGAAAATGTCCGGCAAGGGCGGCATGCGCAAGATGATGAGCCAGATGCAGGGCATGATGGGGCCGGGCGGTCTGGGCGGCGGTGGCCGTCGCGGTCCGTTCTGAGTCACCACGAATTTGCCACCGGCCTCGGCCGGTGGCATACACGGGCCGCGCATCCCCCTTTTGGTTGCATTCTCACCTGATCGGAGTACAATTGCGCGGCTTATTTTAAGCCGGGGTTCGCATTGTTCGCGAACCTTGTTTGTTTCAAGTAAATAGAGGACGGTATGGTAACCATTCGTTTACAACGTGGTGGCGCGAAAAAGCGTCCGTTCTACCAGGTAGTAGTTGCTGACAGCCGCTACGCTCGCGATGGTCGTTTCATCGAGAAAGTAGGCTTCTTCAACCCGATCGCTTCCGGCCAGGCAGAAAAACTGCGTCTGGACCTCGAGCGCATCAACCACTGGGTAGCCCAGGGTGCAAGCCTTTCCGAGCGCGTGGCCAAGCTGGTCAAAGACGCTTCCAAGGCCGCTGCCTGAGCCGGTCGGGCGAGGAGTGTAAGGTGAGTGAACCTGTCATAGTAGGCCGCCTGGGCGCCGTGTACGGCATCAAGGGCTGGCTGAAAGTCAACTCCTTTACCGAACAGCCCGATGGCATTTTCGATTATCAGCCCTGGCTGATAAACGATGGCAAAGGCTGGCGTGAAATTCAGGTCACTGGATGGAAGCGCCACAACAAGAGCCTGATTTGCAAGCTGGCCGATATCGACCTGCGCGAAGAGGCTCAGGCACTGACCGGTGCCGACATCGCAGTCAGCGCCGAGGCTCTGCCCTCGCTGCCGGCGGATGAATTTTACTGGCGCGATCTGGTCGGTTGTCGAGTGAGCAATACCCGGGGTTATGACCTCGGTGTGGTGTCTCAGCTGATGGAAACCGGCTCCAACGACGTGCTGGTGGTCAAAGCCAATGCCAACGACGCATTTGGTCAACGGGAACGGTTGATTCCGTTTCTGGAGCAACAGGTGATCAAGTCCGTGAATATTCAGGACCGAATCATCGAAGTAGAGTGGGATCCGGATTTTTAATCCCGGTAGTCCTGCACGGAGAGAATCATGTGGATAGGGGTCGTCAGCCTCTTCCCGGAGATGTTCCGGGCAGTCAGTGACTACGGGGTCACCGGTAGGGCCGTTAAAGACGGTCTGCTGACATTTGAAAGCTGGAATCCGCGGGATTTCACCCGGGACAAACACCGCACTGTCGACGACAGACCCTACGGGGGCGGACCGGGCATGCTGATGATGGTGCAACCATTGCGCGACGCCATAGCGGCGGCGCGGGCAGCGGCGGGCGAGGGAGCAAAGGTGATTTACCTTTCACCCCAGGGCCGCAGGCTGGATCAGCAGGGCGTGCGCGAGCTGGCAAATCAGGAAAAATTAATCCTGGTGGCCGGACGCTATGAAGGTGTGGACGAGCGCGTGATTGAAGCCGATATCGATGAAGAATGGTCGGTGGGCGATTACGTGCTCAGTGGCGGCGAATTGCCGGCCATGGTGCTGATTGATGCGGTGGCCCGTCTGGTGCCCGGCGTACTGGGCGACATGGCGAGTGCGGAGCAGGATTCCTTCAGTGAAGGTCTGCTGGATCATCCTCACTACACGCGTCCCGAGCAACTGGAGGGAATGGCCGTTCCCGAGGTGTTGCTCAGTGGCAACCACGCAGACATAGCACGCTGGAGAATGCAGCAGGCATTGGGCCGTACCTGGTCGAGAAGGCCGGAACTGCTTAACAACCTAGCTCTGACTGACGAGCAGGAACAGCTTCTTGCCCAATTTGTCCGCGAACAGCAGGACAAGCAGTAGAGTTTTCAGTTTACCCTAGGTAAGGAAATATCATGAGCAACATCATCAAGCAGCTTGAAGAAGAACAACTGCGCAGCGATATCCCCGCATTCGTACCGGGTGACACCGTGCGCGTACAGGTACGTGTTGTAGAAGGCGGCAAAGAGCGTCTGCAGGCTTACGAAGGCGTTGTTATCGCCAAGCGTAACCGCGGTCTGCACTCTTCTTTCACCGTTCGCAAGATCTCCAGCGGTGAAGGCGTTGAGCGTACCTTCCAGACTCACAGCCCGCTGATCGGCAGCGTGGAAGTGAAGCGTCGCGGCGCCGTGCGTCGTGCCAAGCTTTACTACCTGCGCGATCGTTCCGGCAAGTCCGCTCGGATCAAAGAGCGTCTCGCCACCAAATAAGCCGAACCGGCTGTCGAAAAAGGCCCGCATTTGCGGGCCTTTTTGTTTTTTGGCGGGCGGGTTAAGATGCTTTAATTGTTTCTAATGTAACCAAGGATGTGTCATGCCGATTACCGTATGGGGGCTGGCCATTGCCCAGGCGCTGCTGATGTCGGGCAATATTCTGCTGGTGTCGGTGTCGGCGCTGATCGGCCAGCAGCTGGCCGCTGAAGCCTGGCAGATCACCCTGCCGGTAGCCTGTCAGTTTGCCGGGCTGATCACCGCCACCCTGCCGGCGGCGCACCTGATGCAGCGGCTGGGTCGCAAGACCGGTTTTGTGCTCGGCAACCTGTTTGGCCTGCTGGGCGCCTGGGTGGCGCTGCAGGGGCTGGTGGCGACCAGTCTCGGGCTGTTTGCCTGTGGCACCTTTCTGACCGGCATCGCCATTGGGGTTGGCCAGCAATACCGCTTCGCGGCGCTGGAAGCCTGTGACAGCGGTCAGCATGCCCGGGCCATCAGCCTGGTGATGGCCGGTGGCGTACTGGCGGCGGTGATCGGGCCCAATCTGGCGATCTGGTCGCAGCACTGGCATGACGCCAGCGCGTATGCCGGTGCCTTTTATGGCCTGCTTGGTCTTTACGCGGTGGCCTTGCTGTTGATCCTGCTGCTGCCGCTGCCGGCGGCGACCGTGGTTGCGCCCGGTGAGCGGGTGAGATCCTATGGGGAGCTGTTTCGCCAGCCGCTGCTGCTGGCGGCGGTGGCCTCGGGCATGATCGGCTATGGCATCATGGTGTTGCTGATGACCGCCACTCCCTTGTCGATGGCGCATCACAGCCACGACTTTCCCGATACCGCCCTGGTGATCCAGTGGCATGTGCTGGGCATGTTTGTGCCGTCCTTTTTTACCGGCCACCTTATTCGCCGCTTTGGCACCCGCAGCGTGATCCTCTGGGGTTGTGCCACCCTGCTGCTGAGCGTGGCGGCGAGCCTGTCCGGTATTGGCTTCTGGCACTACTGGTGGGGCATGCTGTGGCTGGGCGCAGGCTGGAACTTTACCTTTATCGGCGCCACTCATTTACTGAGCCGCTGTTACCGGCCGGCGGAAAAGGCCCGGGTGCAGGGCATTAACGAGTTTCTGGTATTTACCGCCGCGGCCCTTGGCAGCCTGTTTGCCGGTCAGGGCGTGACCCTGCTCGGCTGGACCGGCCTGAACCTGTTCGCCGTGCCCTGGATCCTGCTGGTATTAATGCTGATCTGGCGACTCAATACTCAGGAGCCGGTGGCGGCGTAGGTTGTCAATGAGCGCAGCGAATTGCAACATTTCATCGCCCCTCACCCCTCACCCCTCACGGCCTCAAAGCATAAAATGCCGGGCCAGCAGGGCTTTGGTAAAGCCGGTTTTCAGGTAAAAGCCCCGGGGGCGGGTTTGTATATAGCCGCCATCGGGGCCGATGGCGTCGGTCAGGGCGCGGCCGTTGGCGGCCTTGGGCCGCAACTGCAGGGCCTGGCCGTGGCGGGCGGTGATCTCCTGTACCCGGCCCAGACTTATCAGCTCCATGATCTCTTCCCAGTCCTGACGCAGCAGCCACTCTTCTTCTTCATTCGGCATCCATAGCAGCGGCTGGCCGATCAGGCGCTCGCCGGGGGGGGTGTCTCGCTCGCCAATCACAGGCACCCACAGCACCCGGGACAGCTTGTTGCGCACATTGCTGGTCTCCCAGGTCAGGCCGGCGATGTCGAGCAGCGGCGCCACGCACACAAAGGTGGTTTCCAGCGGCCGGGCGGCGGTGTCCAGCGGAATGGTCTTGAGTTCGACGCCCAGCTCGGGAAAGTCCTGCTCCGGCTTTGAGCCGGCGCTGGCGCCCAGGCTCAGTTCCAGCAGCTGGCCAATCCAGCCCTTGTCCCGGCGCAGACTGGCCGGCACCGCCAGGCCCAGTTCACCGGCCAGCTCCGCCAGAGGCAGGCCGGCCAGCCCCTGAGCGCGATTCAGCAGAATATCGAGGCTGTCCGGGCGGGATACGGTTATGTTCAAAATTTGCTCACCTTTTGTGTGTCAGGGCGGTGCCTGTACCCATGGGGCGGGGGCCGATCATATACCCGTTTTACTCAAGTATGAACATGCCGTTGCACAAGCTTATCCACAGAAAAACTGGATAACTGGTAGTACCTTGCTAAAAAACAGACTGCCTGCTCACGAGAAGAAAAAAACAGGATTTTCTCATGGCCGGCAAAGGCAAAGTCGACAACGCCCTGTGGATAACATTTTAGTGATGGATTCTTGAGCTTGTGAACTTATCAACATTGATATGATGGCAGAACAGCCTGATCAAAGATCCAGCTTGATCCACCATCATGTTTTTATTTTTTTGTTTAATAAGGTTTTTTTATTTTTATGTTGATGCTGATCACAAACCGTAGGTAAAAGAATCAAGGGTGCCACTTTCAACTATACCGACTTGATCACAATGTTATCCACATGTTCTGGGGGAAACGGTTCGAAGAGTCAGCTTTTTTTGTTTATAACTGTTGACATGAGTGTGAGTTATTCAGTGGCTCTCTCTGATTATGACTGCAGGCTTGATTTGCCGGGAATGGGGTAATATGGAACAATCGTTGCCATGTTAGCTTTATAGTCTGGTGATTGCGTGATAGATGGTGACGGATTTCGTCCCAATGTAGGCATAGTGATCTGCAATCGCAAAGGCCAGGTATTGTGGGCCAGGCGCTATGGTCAGCACTCCTGGCAGTTTCCCCAGGGGGGCGTGGACGACGGTGAAAGCCCCGAGCAGGCCATGTACCGGGAATTGTACGAAGAAATCGGGCTCAAGCCCGAAAATGTGACCCTGCTGGCGGTAACCCGTCACTGGCTCAAGTACAAGTTGCCCAAGCGCCTGGTCCGGTGGGACAGCAACCCGGTCTGCATTGGTCAGAAACAGAAATGGTTTTTGCTGCGATTGGACCCGGATCATGAATCATACATTGAATTCGGTTGCCACGGGCATCCGGAGTTTGATGACTGGCGCTGGGTCAGCTATTGGTATCCGGTGCGTCAGGTGGTGTCTTTTAAACGGGAAGTATACCGGCGGGTTCTGCGGGAGTTCGCCCCCATCGTAATGGCAGAGCAGGGCCGTCACCGAAGCGATCATGGCCGCCACAGGGCGGATCAGGGGCGCCAGCGGGACGGACGCAGGCGACACAGGTAGCACAAGGGGGAGCAGCGTGTTAAGGGAACTGAGGGAAATAGTCCAGCGGGTCACGGCCAGCTCCGATCTGAACGAGGCCATGGCGGAGCTGGCACAACAGACCCGTCAGGTCATGCTGGCAGACTGCTGCTCCATTTATTTACGCCGGGAAGAAGATCCTTTTTATTTGCTGGCGGCCACTGATGGCCTGGCCCCCGAGGCGGTGGGCCGGGCCCGCATTCCATTGGGAGAAGGCATTGTTGGCCTGATTGGTGAAAAGGAAGAGCTGATCAACCTGGCCGACGCCCAGCACCATCCCAGTTTCAAATACCTGCCCGAAGCCCACGAAGACGAGTTCAGATCCTTTCTTGGTGCACCCATTATTCACCAGCGTAAAACCCTGGGAGTGCTGGTGGTGCAGCAAAAACAGGTGCGCCTGTTTGAAGAAGGAGAAGAATCCTTTCTGGTGACCCTGGCGGCTCAGCTGGCCACCGTGATCGCCCACGCCGAAGCCAGAGGCAACCTCAGCTCCCGCAACTGGCACGGCATGCTGCGGGGCCTGGCCGGCTCGCCCGGGGTGGCCATTGGCAAGGCCTGGGTATGGCGGCCAAAGGTCGAGCTGGATCGGGTACGGCTGCGCCGTGCCGACGATCTGCCGGTGCAGCATCAGCGCCTCGAGAAGGTGTTGCAGCAGGTGGAGGCTGAGCTCGACGGCATGGCGCTGCGTTTCAAGGAGTCACCCTCCGGTGAGTCGGTGGCGGTGTTTGAGGTGTACCAGTACATTCTCAAGGATCCGGTCTTTATCGGCCTGATACGCGAAGAGATTGAACATGGCTGGACCGCCGGCAGCGCGGTTAAACGGGTCTGTGAAAAACAGATAGCCCAGTTCGCCAATATGTCCGATCTGTATCTGCGTGAACGGGCCGCGGATATTCGGGATCTGGGGCAGCGCCTGCTGACCCGGCTTATTCATGAAGACGACGGCCCGCTGGCGTTGTCGGAGCCCATCATTCTGGTGGCCGACGAGATCAGCGCCACCCTGATCGCCGAAATTCCCCGCAACAAGCTGATGGCCATCGTCTCGGCCAGGGGCTCCATCAATTCCCACGCCGCCATTCTGGCCCGGGCCATGGGCATTCCGGCGGTCATGGGCATCGATCACTCCTTTGAACTGCTGGAAAATCGGTTGCTGGTGGTGGACGGCTACACCGGCGAGTTGCTGGTGGAGCCGGCCTCTTCGGTGCTCAAGGAATACCGAAGGGTGATCGCCGAAGAAGCCCAGATGGACGAGCTCTTTGCCACCGTGCGCCATGAAGCCTCACGGACTCTGGACGGCGTGCAGGTCTCCCTGCTGCTGAACGCCGGCCTCAGTGCCGACGCAGATATCGCCATGAACGATGCCGCCGACGGCGTCGGGCTGTTCCGTACCGAGATCCCCTTTATGATGCGGGATCGCTTTCCGTCCGAGCAGGAGCAGGTGCACAGCTATCGCCGGGTGCTCACCAGCTATGTGGGCAAGCCGGTGTGCATGCGCACCCTGGACGTGGGCGGCGACAAGCAGCTGCCCTATTTTCCCATCGTCGAGGAAAACCCCTTTCTTGGCTGGCGTGGCATTCGCCTGACCCTGGATCATCCCGAGATCTTTCTGGTGCAGCTCAAGGCCATGTTGCGAGCCAGCATCGGCCTCGACAATCTGTCGATCATGCTGCCCATGGTGGGCAGTCTGGACGAGGTGCGGGTGGCCCGCCGGCTGCTGGACCGGGCCTGGCGCGAGGTATCGGCAGAAACCGCCGATGAGCAGGGCATTATCCGCTATCCCAGCCTGGGGGTGATGATAGAAGTGCCGTCGCTGCTGTATCAGCTGGCCGAACTGGCGCCGCTGGTGGACTTCTGGTCGGTGGGCACCAACGACCTCACCCAGTATCTGCTGGCGGTGGATCGCAACAACGGCCGGGTGGCCGATATTTACGACTCCCTGCATCCGGCGGTGCTGCGCGCCCTGCAGCAGATCATTGACGCCGCCCGCAAGCACGCCCGGCCCGTGTCCATCTGTGGCGAGCTGGCGGGGGATCCCATCGGCGTGCTGGTGCTGATGGCCATGGGTTATCGCCGTTTCAGCATGAATAACAGCAACATCATGCGCATCAAGTATATCGTGCGGCAGTCCCGCATCGACGAGCTGCAAAAGCTGCTGCAGGAAGCCCTCAGTCACCGCCATGTCGGCGCCTTTAAAGGCATCTTTGGCCGCTATCTGGAAGAGCGCGGCCTGGGCGGCCTGCTGCGCTCCGGGTTGTAGCGCATCGTCTAAACGATCGTAGCTGAAGCAACAGCAAGGATTGTAGCCACCACTTTAGTCGGCGGGGCCTGTGCAACAGGCCTCTGGAACACCGTCGCCTTCAGGTTTGCGCCAGCTAAAGCAGCGCCTGCCACTTTATAACCCTGCCCTTTGCCCGACGAAATGCACAGGTCCACAGACACTCATCACGGTTTGCCTTACAATACCCGCTTTCCATTTTTCGGGGTAAGCGCATGTCTGATTCTCATTGGGTGTTTCCCGGCTTCGATCCCGTCGCCATTGAGCTGGGGCCGCTGGCGGTGCACTGGTATGGCCTCATGTACCTGCTGGGCTTTCTGTTTGCCTGGTGGCTGGGCAACCGGCGCGCGGCGCAACCCGGCTCCGGCTGGACCAAAGACCAGGTCTCCGATGTGCTCTTCTACGGTTTTCTCGGGGTGATTGTCGGCGGCCGGCTGGGGTATGTGCTGTTCTACCAGTTCGACACCTTTCTGGCCGACCCGGTTTACCTCATCAAGATCTGGTCCGGCGGCATGTCGTTCCACGGCGGCCTGCTGGGCGTGCTCACCGCCTTCTGGCTGTTTGGCCGCAAACACAATAAAACCTTCTTTGCGGTGGCCGATTTTATCGCTCCGCTGATCCCCTTTGGCCTGGGCGCAGGGCGCATGGGCAACTTTATTAACGGCGAGCTGTGGGGCCGGGTGACCGATGTGCCCTGGGGCGTGATCTTTCCCGCAGCAGGCGAGCTGCCCCGGCATCCGTCCCAGCTCTATCAGTTTGCCCTGGAAGGGGTGGTGCTGCTGATTATCCTCAATCTGGCCTGGCGCGCCCGGCCGCCCCGGGGCGTGATCTCCGGGCTGTTTCTGCTGTGCTACGGCCTGTTCCGCTTCCTGGTGGAATTCGTACGCCAGCCCGATGCTCAGCTGGGTCTTTATCTGGACCTGTTCAGTATGGGTCAGTTGTTGTCGCTGCCGATGATGGTCGGTGGCGTATTGATGTTATGGGCGGCCTGTCGCCGCCCTCACTGGTTTGGTAACGGAGCAAAAACCGCATGAAAGCCTACCTCGAGCTGATGCAGCATATTCTTGATCATGGTGAGCGCAAAGAGGATCGCACCGGCACCGGCACCCTGTCGGTGTTCGGCCACCAGATGCGCTTTAATCTGGCCGACGGATTTCCGCTGGTCACCACCAAGAAGTGCCACCTCAGATCCATTATTCACGAGCTGCTGTGGTTTCTGAACGGCGACACCAACACTGCCTACCTCAAGGAAAACGGCGTCAGCATCTGGGACGAATGGGCCGATGAAAACGGCGAGCTGGGGCCGGTTTACGGCAAGCAGTGGCGCAGCTGGGCAGCCGCCGACGGCCGGGTAATCGATCAGATAAGCCAGGCGCTGGAGACCATCAAAACCAACCCCGACAGCCGTCGTATTATCGTCTCCGCCTGGAACGTGGGGGAAATCGAGCAAATGGCGCTGGCGCCCTGCCATGCCCTGTTTCAGTTCTACGTGGCCAACGGCAAGCTGTCCTGCCAGCTTTATCAGCGCAGCTGTGATGTCTTTCTCGGTCTGCCCTTCAATATCGCCAGCTACGCGCTGCTGACTATGATGATGGCCCAGCAGGCCGACCTTGAGCCGGGAGACTTTGTCTGGACCGGTGGCGACGTGCACCTGTACAGCAATCATCTGGAGCAGGCCCGGCTGCAGCTGGGACGAGAGCCGAGAGCATTGCCCAGAATGCGCTTGGCGCGCCGCCCGGATTCACTGTTTGAGTATGCTTATGAGGATTTTATTCTGGAGGAGTACCATCCGCACCCGCATATAAAAGCACCAGTTGCCATTTGACAGATGTTTGTTTGTAAATAAAGCTATACTTTAGTTTAACATTTCAATTTCATCGGAATTTGTAAGTTGTAATGCACTTTCTTTCGTTTTTCCCGAGGTGTTGATCAGAAACAATCGATTATTACCTCTGTAACAAGCTGATTACACTCGGGCTATTCTTTGAGAAGGAGCTCGATATGTCTCATGTGCTTAAACGCTTCCTGGCCATGGAGTCGGCCGGTGGAATTCTGTTAATTATTGCTGCCCTGATCGCCATGATGATGGCCAATACCGGCCTGTCCGGTATGTATCAGGACTTCCTCAATATGCCCATTCAGCTGCGCATCAGCGATCTCAACCTCGACAAGCCACTGCTGCTGTGGGTGAACGACGGCATGATGGCGGTGTTCTTTCTGCTGGTGGGTCTCGAAGTCAAACGCGAGATGGTGGAAGGCGCCCTGTCTACCCGTGAAAAAGCCATGTTTCCGGCCCTGGCGGCCATTGGTGGCATGGTGTTTCCGGCCTTGTGGTTTATGCTGCTGAATCTGGGTGAGCCTGCCAACCAGAGTGGCTGGGCCATTCCCGCCGCCACCGACATCGCCTTTGCCCTTGGGGTGATGGCGCTGCTGGGCAAGCGCGTGCCTCTTACCCTTAAAGTGTTTCTGCTGGCACTGGCGATCATCGACGATCTGGGCGCCATCATCATTATTGCGCTGTTTTATAACCATGGTGTGGACTTCACCGCCATGGCGGTGGGCGCGCTCGGTATCGTCGGCCTGGTATGGCTGAACCGGGCCAGGGTGTGCAATCTGGTGCCTTACCTGCTGCTGGGCTGGATTATCTGGGTTGCCGTGCTCAAGTCGGGTGTGCATGCCACCCTGGCCGGGGTGATCCTTGGGTTCCTTATTCCGCTTTATGGCCACCGCTTCTCGCCGTCCAAGCAGCTGGAGCACTTCCTCCATCCCTGGTGCGCCTTTGTGATATTGCCGCTGTTTGCCTTTGTGAATGCCGGCGTGTCGCTGGAAGGGCTGTCCCTGGCCGATCTGACCTCGGCGCTGCCCCTGGGTGTGATGGCGGGTCTGCTGCTGGGCAAACCCATGGGGATCTTCCTGGTCAGCTGGCTGTCGGTACGCCTGGGTTATGCCCAGCTGCCGGCGGGTGTGTGCTTTAAACAGATATTTGCGGTATCCGTGCTGTGTGGTATCGGCTTTACCATGTCGATCTTCATTTCGTCACTGGCTTTTGCCGACCAGGCTCAGCTGGCCAACCTGTCGCGACTGGGGATCCTGATGGGATCAAGTCTGGCGGCAGTGAGTGGCTATATCATGCTGAGAAGGGTACTGCCAAAAAAAGAGCCGGTGCGCCGTAAGGTATCGGTGCATACTCAGCTGGTGTAACCAGACATGCCTTATCGACAGAGCCGGCCGGGTGTAAAAACCCGGCCGGTTTCTTTATGATGAAATATTGAATTCGTGGAGACGGCATCTTGTCACACCTGAACTACAACCATCTCTATTATTTCTGGATGACCCAGAAAAAAGGCTCGGTCACCAAGGCGGCCGAAGCCCTGTTTCTGACGCCCCAGACCGTAACCGGGCAGATCCGCCAGCTGGAAGAACGCCTGGGGGGCAAGTTGTTCAAGCGCAAGGGCCGGCAGCTGGAGGCAAGCGAGCTGGGTCAGCTGGTGTATCAGTATGCGGATCGCATGTTCAGCCTGTCTTACGAGATGCTGGATATCGTCAACTACCGCAAGGAAGATCATCTGGTGTTTGAAGTGGGCATTGCCGATGCCCTGTCAAAGCGACTGGCCAGCCGGGTGCTGCTGTCGGTGATCCCCAATGACGGCTCCATTCACCTGCGCTGCTATGAGTCCACCCATGAAATGCTGCTGGAGCAGCTCAGCCAGCACAAGCTCGACATGATATTGTCCGACTGCCCGGTGGACTCGGCCCAGCACGCCGGCCTGCTGTCCAAGAAACTGGGGGAGTGCGACATGGGCTTTTACTGCCGCGAGCCGCTGCCGGTAAAGCCTTTTCCCGCCTGCCTGGAAGAGCGCAAGCTGCTTATCCCTGGCCGGCGTACCGCCATGGGTCGCCAGCTGCGCCACTGGCTGGAGGTGCAGGGGCTCAAGCCGCAGATCCTGGGGGAGTTTGACGATGCCGCCCTGATGAAGGCCTTTGGCTTTTTTAATCAGGGTATCTTTGTGGCCCCCGCCATTTACCGGGACGCTATACTGCAGTATCAGCCGGTGGTTGAGATTGGCCGGGCTTCTGAGCTGAAAGAAGAGTACTACGTGATCTTTGCCGAGCGCATGATCCAGCATCCGGCGGTAAAGCGGCTGTGCGAGAGCGACTTCAGCTCACTGTTCTCGGGGCTTGACGACTTTTCGGCGGTTACGCCACCTGCCACCTTTGATGATGAATTCAGCTGAGAGCCAAACGTGAACTCGACCAACCACATGAATATCGAAGACATGGAAGCCAATGCCGCTCAGGCCGTAAAGCTGCTCAAGGCCCTGGCCAACGAGCGACGGCTGTTTATTCTGTGCCATCTGCTCGACAAGGAGCTGTCGGTAGGGGAGATGAACCAATTTCTGGGCCTGAGCCAGTCGGCCCTGTCCCAGCATCTGGCGATTTTGCGCAACGACAACCTGGTGAGCACCCGCAAGGAAGCCCAGACCGTGTATTACTCGCTGAAAAGTGAGGAAGTGCGGGAAATGATCGCCCTGCTGCACCGGCTGTACTGCCGGTGAGGAGTTAGGAGAGAGGCGTGAGGAGGTATTCGCCTCACTCCTGACACCTCCCCCCTCACCGAGAAACAGGCAACAAAAAACCGGCATATAGCCGGTTTTTTTAACGCCTGGTCAGAACTCTTACAGAGCCTTGATCTGAGCGTTCAGGCGGCTCTTGTGACGAGCGGCCTTGTTCTTGTGGATCAGGCCTTTGGTGGCCATGCGGTCCAGCAGCGGCTGAGCGGCTTCAAACGCCTTCTGGGCGTTGGCCTTGTCACCGGTAGCGATGGCGGCGATGACTTTTTTCACGTAGGTGCGAACCATGGAACGACGGCTGGCGTTGTGCTTGCGACGCTTCTCAGCCTGAATCGCGCGTTTCTTAGCAGACTTGATGTTAGCCAAGGTATAACTCCTGAATCTGTCTTAGCGAGTGCTCATAAAAGGCCGAGGAATATGCCCTTTTCACCGCTGATTGTCAATTGATTTGTGCAAATAAACACCGCCCTGTGGCGTGGCACAGGGCAGGGGGTTAAACTGTCCGCCGAATTCTAGCAGTATTCACCTGCGTTCAGCAATTTCTTACCGTGAGGTTTTCATTTTGAGCAAGGCGCTGTTGCGGTCGGGCATGATTGTCTCTGCCATGACCCTGGTTTCCCGCGTGCTGGGACTGGCCCGGGACGTGGTGATCGCCAACCTGATGGGGGCGGGAGCCTCCGCCGACGTATTCTTTTTTGCCAACCGCATTCCCAACTTTCTGCGCCGGCTGTTTGCCGAGGGTGCCTTTAACCAGGCCTTTGTGCCGGTGATGACCGAATACAAGCAGACCAGAAGCTTCAAGGACACCCAGGATCTGCTGGCGGCGGTATCGGGCACCCTGGGGTTGATCGTCACTCTGGTCACCCTGGCGGGCATGCTGGGCTCCGGGGTGGTGACCGCCCTGTTTGGCGCCGGCTGGTTTATGGAGTGGCTGCAGGACGGCCCCGAGGCGGAGAAGTTCGAACTGGCCTCCCTGCTGCTCAAGATCACCTTTCCCTATCTGTGGTTCATCAGCTTTACCGCCATGGCCGGGGCCATTCTCAACACCTTTGGCAAGTTTGCGGTATCCTCCTTTACTCCCGTGTTTCTCAATGTGTGCATCATTGCCGCAGCCTGGTGGCTGTCGCCTCACTTGGCCCAGCCGGAAATTGGTCTGGCGGTGGGGGTGTTTGCCGGCGGCCTGGTGCAGTTTCTGTTTCAGTTTCCGTTTCTGGCAAGGCTCAAATTGCTGGTGCGGCCGCGCTGGGCCTGGCATCACCCCGGGGTGGTGAAAATCCGTACCCTGATGATACCGGCGCTGTTCGGGGTGTCGGTCAGTCAGGTGAACCTGCTGTTCGACACCATGCTGGCGTCCTTTCTTGCCACCGGCTCCATCAGTTATCTCTATTACTCGGACCGGCTGCTGGAGTTCCCTCTCGGGCTGTTCGGCATTGCCATCGCCACCGTGATTTTGCCGGCTCTGTCCAGCCGGCATGTGGATGAAGCCAGAGACGGCTTTGCCGCCACCATGGACTGGGGTGTGCGCATGGTGCTGCTGATGGGCTTTCCCGCCATGCTGGGGCTGATCATGCTGAGCGAGCCCATGCTGCGGGTGCTGTTTATGCGTGGTGAGTTCGGCGTGGAAGAAGTGGCGGCGGCGGGCAAAAGCCTGGTGGCCTATGGTCTGGGGCTGCAGGCCTTTATGCTAATCAAGGTGCTGGCGCCCGGGTATTACGCCCGTCAGGACACCAAAACGCCGGTGCGCTTTGGCATTATCGCCATGGTGGCCAATATGGTGTTCAATGCCGTGCTGATCTTTCCCCTGGGCTATGTGGGGCTGGCCCTGGCCACGGCCCTGTCGGGCATGCTCAATGCCGGCCTGCTGGGCTGGGGGCTGCACCAGCGGGCCGTATACAGTCCGAGCAGAACCACCCTGGTCTTTATGGGGCAGGTGGCCGGAGCGGGCGCCGGCATGGCGCTGTTGCTGTGGTGGCTGTCACCCTCTCTTGATATCTGGGCCGGGTGGAACCTGGCCCAAAGTGCACTGCATCTGTTGGGCTACATAGGAGCCGGCGCCTTGTGTTACGGTGTGCTGCTGCTGCTGCTGGGCGTGCGGCCCCGCCATTTCAGGGCGGCTGAATAGTGCAACGGGATTGCACCCGATCGCGTCGCTGTCCATCAAGGGCTGATCCCGGGGGCCGGCTGAGTTATAATCCGCCGATTTGCAGGGGCCGGCAGCGAGACTTATGGAGCTAATTCGCGGCATTCACAACATCAAACCGTGGCATCAGGGCTGCGTGCTGTCCATTGGCAACTTCGATGGCGTGCATCTTGGGCACCAGGCGGTGCTGCGTGGCCTGGTGGAGCAGGCGCGTCGTCTGGGCGTGCCCGCCTGTGTCATGGTGTTTGAGCCTCAGCCTCAGGAGCTGTTTGCCGGTCACGATGCGCCGCCCCGGCTGACCCGGTTGCGGGAAAAATACGCTCAGCTGGCCCGGCTCGGCATCGACCGGCTGCTGTGCGTGCGTTTTACCGCCGGTTTTGCCGCCCAGAGTCCGGATGACTTTATTCGCGGTCTGCTGGTCGACAAGCTGGGCGTGCGCTTTCTGGTGGTGGGGGACGATTTTCGCTTTGGCCGCAACCGGGGCGGAGACTTTCGGCTGCTCACCCAGGCCGGCCGTGCCTTTGACTTTGAGGTGGTCAGCACGCGAAGCTGGCGCATGGAAAACCGCCGGGTCAGCAGCACCCTTATTCGCAAGGCGCTGGCGGAAGACCGGCTGGACGATGCCGCCCGCATGCTGGGCCGCCCTTTCAGTCTGTGCGGGCGGGTGGCCCATGGGGCCAAGCTGGGCCGCACCATCGGCTTTCCCACCGCCAATGTGGCGCTCAAGCGCCGGGTCATTCCGGTGGCGGGGGTCTATGCGGTGGAACTGAAACTGGGCAAGCAGCGCTATCCCGGGGTGGCCAATATCGGCCACAAGCCCACGGTGAACGGCACCAAGGCCCTGCTGGAAGTGCACCTGTTTGATTTTTCCGGTGAGATATACGGCGAGCAGGTGGAAGTAGAGCTGTGCCACAAGCTGCGAAATGAACAAAAATTCGCTTCCTTTGCGCTGTTGAAGGAGCAGATTCAACGCGATGCCGCCAGTGCCCGAAAATGGTTCGGCCTGGCGGTGTCAGAACCGAACGGAATGTAGGATCCATGAGCGACTATAAACACACCCTGAACCTGCCCGAAACGGAGTTTCCCATGCGCGGCAACCTGGCCAAACGCGAGCCGGACATGCTGCAGCGCTGGATTGATGAAGATCTCTACGGTGCCGTGCGTCGCGCCAAGGCCGGCAAAAAGCCGTTTATTCTGCATGACGGCCCTCCCTACGCCAACGGCAGCATTCATATCGGTCACTCGGTCAACAAGATCCTCAAGGACATCATCGTCAAGTCCAAGGGCCTGCTGGGCTACGACTCTCCCTACATTCCCGGCTGGGACTGCCACGGCCTGCCCATTGAGCTGAAGGTGGAAGGCAAGGTCGGCAAGCCCGGCGTCAAGGTGTCTGCCGCCGAGTTCCGTGAAGCCTGCCGCGCCTATGCCAAAGAGCAGGTGGAAGGCCAGAAGGCCGATTTTATTCGCCTGGGTGTGCTGGGTGACTGGGACAATCCCTACCTGACCATGAACTTCGACACCGAGGCCAACATCATTCGCGCCCTCGGCAAGATCATCGACAAGGGTCACCTGCACAAGGGCTCCAAGCCGGTGCACTGGTGCACCGACTGCGGCTCGGCGCTGGCCGAGGCCGAAGTGGAATACGAAGACAAGCGCTCGCCGGCCATTGACGTGCGCTTCCGGGCCGTTGACGAAGCCGCCGTGGCCGCCAGCTTTGACTGCGCCGAGGGCCATACCGGCAAGGGCCCGGTGTCTGTGGTGATCTGGACCACCACCCCCTGGACCCTGCCCGCCAACCGGGCGGTGGCGCTGCACGCCGAGCTGAACTACGCCCTGGTGCAGGTGGAAGGCGACCATCCCGAGCGGCTGATCCTGGCCGCCGATCTGGTCAAGGACGTGATGGACCGCGCCGGCATCACTCATTACCACAACCTGGGTTACTGTCAGGGCGCCGAGCTTGAGCTCAAGCGCTTTAAGCATCCCTTCTACGACTTCGATGTGCCCGCCATTCTGGGTGATCACGTCACCACTGACTCAGGTACCGGTGCCGTGCACACCGCCCCCGGCCATGGTCAGGAAGACTTTGCGGTCGGCCAGCACTACGGCCTGGAAGTGGCCAATCCGGTGGGCGGCAACGGCGTTTACCTGCCCGATACCGAGCTGTTTGCCGGCCAGCACGTATTCAAGGCCAACGACGCCGTGGTGGAGGTGCTCAAGGAGCGCGGTGCCCTGCTGCACCACGAGGCCTACACTCACTCCTACCCGCACTGCTGGCGGCACAAGACCCCGATTATTTTCCGGGCCACGCCGCAGTGGTTTATCAGCATGGATCAGGCCGGTCTGCGCGGTCAGGCGCTGAACGAAATCGAACAGGTACAGTGGGTGCCGGAGTGGGGTCAGAACCGCATTCAGTCCATGGTGGAAAACCGTCCGGACTGGTGTATCTCCCGTCAGCGTACCTGGGGCGTGCCCATTGCCCTGTTTGTGCATAAAGACACTCAGGAGCTGCACCCCCGCGCCACCGAGCTGATGGAAGAAGTGGCCAGGCGGGTGGAAAAAGCCGGCATTCAGGCCTGGTGGGATCTGGACCCGGCCGAACTGCTGGGCGAGGAAGCCGATCAGTACGACAAGGTGCTCGACACCCTGGATGTGTGGTTCGACTCCGGCTCCACCCACGCCTCTGTGGTTGACGTGCGTCCCGAGTTTCAGGGTTACCCCGCCGACATGTATCTGGAAGGCTCGGATCAGCACCGTGGCTGGTTTATGTCGTCCCTGATGATCTCCACCGCCATGAAGGGCCATGCTCCTTACCGCCAGGTGCTGACCCACGGCTTTACCGTGGACGGCCAGGGCCGCAAGATGTCCAAGTCCATCGGCAACGTGGTCAGCCCCCAGGAGGTGATGAACAAGCTGGGCGCCGACATTCTGCGCCTGTGGGTGGCGAGCACCGACTATTCCGGCGAGATGACGGTGTCCGACGAGATCCTCAAGCGCAGCGCCGATGCCTATCGCCGTATTCGCAACACCGCCCGTTTCCTGCTGGCCAACCTCAACGGCTTCAACCCGGAAACCGACATGGTGGCGCCGGAGAACATGGTGGTGATCGACCGCTGGGCCGTGGGCCGCGCCCAGGCCATTCAGCAGGAAATCACCCAGGCCTACGACGAGTACAACTTCCACCTGGTCACCCAGAAACTGATGCAGTTCTGCTCCATCGAGATGGGCTCCTTCTATCTGGACGTGATCAAGGACCGGCAGTACACCGCCAAGGCCGACAGTCAGGCGCGCCGCTCCTGCCAGACCGCGCTGTACCATATTGTGGAAGCCCTGGTTCGCTGGATGGCGCCCATCATGAGCTTTACCGCCGACGAGATCTGGGCCCTGCTGCCCGGCAAGCGCGAGCGCTTCGTGTTTACCGAAGAGTTCTACGACGGCCTGTTTGGTCTGGCCGAAGGCGAGCAGCTGAACGATGCCTACTGGGCCGAGCTGCTCAGAGTGCGTCAGGCGGTGAACAAGGCATTGGAAAGCGCCCGGGGCGACAAGGTGATTGGCGGCGCGCTGGAAGCCGACATTACCCTCTATGCCGACGACGCCCTGGCCGGCAAGCTGGCCCAGCTGGGTGATGAGCTGCGCTTTGTGATGCTGACCTCAAAGGTCACCATAGCGCCGCTTGCCGACGCCGCGGACGCCACCGACACCGAGCTGGCCGGCCTGAAAGTGAAGGTTACCAAAAGCGGTGCCGACAAGTGCGGCCGCTGCTGGCACCATGTGGACGATGTGGGCAGCCATGAAGGCCACGACGGCATTTGCGGCCGCTGTGTGTCCAACGTGGCCGGAGACGGCGAAGTTCGCCGGTTTGCCTGATGCGGGCAGTGCGCAATAGCGGCCTGCGCTGGTGGTGGCTGGCGCTGGTCACCATAGTGCTGGATCAGCTGAGCAAATGGCTGACCGTAAACTATCTGGATTACGGTTATCCGGGGGTGGAGATCGCCCCCTTCTTTAACCTGGTGCATGTTTACAATCCGGGGGCGGCGTTCAGCTTTCTGGCGGATCAGGGCGGCTGGCAGCGCTGGTTTTTTGCCGGCCTGGCCTTTGCCGTGACCGGGCTGCTCGGCTGGTGGATGTATCAGGCGCCGCGCACCGCGCGCTGGCTGCCGGTGGCCTATGCGCTGATCATCGGCGGCGCCATCGGCAACGTGATTGACCGGCTTTGGCTTGGCCATGTGGTCGATTTTCTCGACTTCTACGTGGGCAACTGGCACTGGCCGGCGTTCAACCTGGCCGACAGCTTTATTTTCATCGGCGCCGCCATGATCATTATCGACAGCTTTAAAAAGGACAGCCCCCAATGAGCAAACTTATCGGCCCCAACAGCACGGTGCTGTTTCATTTCACCATCAAGCTGGAAGACGGCTCCGTGGCCGACAGCACTCAGGTGCACGGCAAGCCCGCCCGGTTGCAGATGGGCGATGGCAGCCTGACCGACAACTTTGAGGCCTGCCTGCTGGGGCTGGCAAGCGGCGCCCAAAAGGTGTTTGAACTGACCCCGGACGATGCCTTTGGTCCGATCAACCCGGACAACATTCACCATATGGAGCGCAGCCGCTTTGGCGCCGATCTGGAGCTGGAAGAAGGGGCCATTCTGTCGTTCACCCAGCCCAATGGTGCCGAGATCCCCGGCATTATTCGCGGTGTGGCCGGCGACTCGGTGACCGTGGACTTCAACCACCCTCTGGCCGGTCAGAATGTCACCTTTGAGGTGGAAATCCTGAGCGTAGACGACGAAAACGGAGCCTGATCATGCAAATCCTGCTCGCCAACCCCCGTGGCTTCTGTGCCGGCGTAGACAGAGCCATCAGCATAGTGCAGAGCGCCCTGGAAAAGTTCGGCGCCCCCATCTATGTCCGTCACGAAGTGGTGCACAACCGCTATGTGGTCAACAAGCTCAAGGATGCCGGCGCCGTGTTTGTGGACGAGCTGGATCAGGTGCCCGACGGCAATATTGTGATCTTCTCCGCCCACGGCGTGTCCAAGGCGGTGCGGGAAGAAGCCAAGCGGCGCGGCCTCAAGGTGTTTGACGCCACCTGCCCGCTGGTGACCAAGGTACATATGGAAGTACACAGGGCCAGCCGCAAGGGCATTGAAACCATTCTTATCGGCCATGCCGGCCACCCCGAGGTGGAAGGCACCATGGGCCAGTATGAGAGCATTGATGGCGGCATGTATCTGGTGGAAAACCCGGAAGACGTGGCGGCGCTGCAGGTGAAGCACCCCGACAAGCTTACCTTTGTCACCCAGACCACCCTGAGCGTGGATGAAACCTCGGACGTGATCGACGCCCTGCGGGCGCGCTTTCCCACCATTGAAGGGCCGCGCAAGGACGATATCTGCTACGCCACCCAGAACCGCCAGGACGCGGTGCGGGAACTGGCCGCCAAGGTGGATCTGATGCTGGTGGTGGGCTCGCGCAACTCCTCCAACTCTAACCGGTTACGGGAGCTGGCGGAGAAGATCGGCACCGAAGCACACCTGATCGACTGTGTGGAAATGATCGAGCCGGCCTGGCTGCAGGGTGCTGCGCGCATTGGCGTCACCGCCGGTGCCTCGGCCCCGGAAGTGCTGGTGCAGGAGGTGATCTCCCATCTGCAGTCGCTGGGCGGTCATACCGTGACCGAGCACCCGGGCCGGGAAGAAAATATCGTGTTTGAAGTACCGCCCGAGCTCAAAATCAAATCGGTATAATCAGGCCGCCCCGAGGGGCGGTTTTTTATTGCCAGCAGGCGGCCGGAGACTTGCTGTTGTCCCGGTTCAGGGTAAGCGGTGAGCAGACGGTGCTGCCTTCCTTGTCGTTCAGCTGGCTGCCTTTGGCGGTGGCGGTCAGGGTATAGCTGCTGCCGGAAACCGAGGCGCTAAAGGTATAGCGGGCGTTGCTGACCGGGCTTATCAGATTGGTCGCCGAACTGGTGTAGGAGGGGTTGGTGATGCGCCAGTCTTCCTGCTTTAACTGCATGCTGTACAGCGCCTGTATGGCTTCAATACGCTTGCTTTTTAGCAGGTGGCTGGAAAAGGAGGGGTAGGCCACGGCAGTGATGATGGCCAGCACGGCTACCGTGATCAACAGCTCTGTCAGCGTAAAACCATTATATCTGCGCATTTAGAACATCCTTGTCTAAACTCCGTAAGTGGTTCAAGCTTAACCCAACTTGTGTCTTGCGGCAGTATATCTCTGTATTCATGGAGGAATCAGATAGCATGCCAGGAGAGCAGTCCGGTCTCACCCTTGTTGAATTGCTGGTCGGCCTTGCCGTGATGGCAGTGTTGCTGACCGTTGCCGTGCCCAGCTTTCAAGGGTTGCGCGAACAATATACGGTGCGCAGCGCCGGCATGGCGGTGTATGCCGATCTGCAGCTGGCCCGCAGCGAGGCGATCAAGCGCAACAGTGAGGTCACCGTCTGTTTTACCAATTCGGGCTCGACAAGCTGGAGCTATACACTTCATGAATCTGGTGACTGCACCGGAGATATTATTGAAGCCGTCAGCAGCCAGAACTATCCATCTATGATGTTGACGGCTTCCTATTCACCCAGCCGCCTGACCTTTGGCCCAAGACGAAACAGTCTTTCCAGTGGCAATATTCAGCTTTCTAACGGCAACCATATGATGAAGCTAATTACGTCTAATGTCGGCCGTATCAGAACCTGCTCTGCTGATGATTTGATGGGAGTGCCATCATGCTAGCCAGCCGCTTACAACAGGGCATGAGCCTGGTGGAAATGCTGGTGTCGCTGGTGGCTGGCCTGATTGTGGTGGCGGGCGTGACCTCGCTGTTTGCCTCGGTGATCGCCGCCGGCAACACCACCCTGATGTTGTCGCGCCTGAATCAGGATGTGCAGGGCATGGCCGATGTCATGATGCGTGACATACGCCGGGCGGGCTACCACCCCAGCGCCGCCGAAGACGCACAAAGCGGAACGCCGCCATCTTCTGCGCCTTCAACCGCCTATGTCTTCTCTCCTTCGGCGGATCTCTACGCCTCCAGTGGCGCCACGGCGCCGGACTGTATCCGCGTCCGCTACTGGGACGGTGAGCCGGTGATCCGTGTTTATCATTACGATGCCGCCAACGAGCAGCTGGAATATCAGGAAAGCAACTCCATCACGGCCTCTGTGGCTACGGGCTCGATGGCCAGCCTGTGCGACAGCACCACCGGCTGGAGCCGGCTGATATCGGACCAGGAAGTGTTGATCGATCATCTGGGGTTTGCCCTGGTATCCGGCAGCAGCACCACCGGCATGCGGGCCATCGAGCTGGCGGTGTCTGCGTCCCATGCTTCACGGGGGGGGCTGTCCGTCAGCCTGCAGCGACAAATCAAATTGCGTAACGACGGGTACTGAACCATGAACAGACACAACGGATTTACCACTCTGGCGGTCACCCTGATCCTGGTGTCGATACTGGTGGCGGTATCGGCCTTTATCGGCAAGGTGCTGGTATCGGAAAAGCGTATTACCCTGAACGAAATCGACTACCGGGTGGCCATGGCGGCGGCGGAGCAGGGCATGGCCGAGGCCATCGCCTGGCTCAATGTCAGCGACTCGGTCACGACGCTTCCTGCCGGCACGGTCAGCACCTCGTCGGGCACGGCCACCTATCAGGTGACCATAGCCGAGGATGTGCCGATAAACGGCGTCAGAGAGATAGTTTCCACCGCTACCCTGGCGAGCGGTGCGCAGAGCCGGGTCAGTGTGCAGGTGGCTGAAAGCGGTGTGCTCAACCCCAATACTTCCGGGCCGGCAGCCCCCCTGATCATCAGTGGCACGGCCCCCCTGAACGGTAATATCACCATAGTGGCCAATCCCAATGGCAGCGGCAAGGGAGTGCCGGTGTCGGTATGGAGCAAGGACGCGGTCACCATAGGCGGCAGTGCCCTGACCTGTGGCCTGCACGAATACAAGAATGGCGGCTGCACCACCAATAATGCCTACAGCCACAAGCAGGGCTCAAGTACGGTTATCAGGAGCGATATTGTTGACAATGATCCCGGCTTTCCCAGTGACATGTTCGACTATGTGTTTGGCGAGCCGGACTCCGCCGCTGCCTGGGAAAAGCTGAATGCCAAGGCCACCGCCATTGTCAGCAGCTGCACGGATCCCCTGCTGAGCGGCGGCGCCGGTTTTTTTATCGTTGAGGGCGCGGCAAACTGCACTTTTGACACCATTGGCTCCAGCACTGCCCCTGTGATTCTGCTGGTCAAGGACAGTAGTGTGGTGATGAATGCCAGCAGTAAATTCTACGGCATACTGTTTTCCTATGACTCAGATCCCGCCGCCGCTCCGGCCTATAACATCAAGGTCAACGGCGGCGCCGAGTTTTATGGCAGCCTGCTGGCCAACCACGACAGTGTGACCATGGCCAATGGCACCTTCAGCTTTATTTATAACGAAGACATTATCTGTGATCTCAGTGCCTGCGCCAGCAGCGGCCTGGGAAGCGGCAGCAGTAATCCCTTTATTTCCATTGATGTCATTCCCGGCAGCTGGAAAGACTGGTAGCAGGAGGCGGCATGAAACGGCACCAAGGATTTGGTCTGGTAGAGGCGCTGATCGCCTTTGTGATTGTGGCGGTGACGGCGGGCGCCCTGTTGCAGCTGAACAAGAGTTATCTGGAATACAGCCGGGACGGACTCAACCGGGAGGTAGCCGTGCGGCTGGCCGAGTCCAAGCTGGATGAGTTCCGGCAATTCAGGGATCAGCTGAGCTACCAGAATATTTCCGGGGGCACCGAAACCCGCGCGGTGGACGAGATCTCCTACGATCTGGCCTGGACCGTCAATGACTACGGCTGGGACGAAGCCAATAGCCAGTGGGTGACTCCTCCCCCGACCGGAGTGCCCTCGGACAAAAAGGAAATCGCGGTTACCGTTAACTGGGATGATACCGGACAGCCTCAAAGCTTTACCCTGTCCTCTGTGGTGTCCCCCAAGCAATCGTTTAGCGGCTTTGGCGGGGGCAACGGCGGGGGCAATATTGGGCTGGGGCTGGGTGGTCCCGAGGTATCCCATACCCCGGGTACGGTTCCCAATGTGATCCCCATCACCCTTGGGGATGGCATTACCCAGGAAACCAGCCGCCCCTTGCCCAAGCTGGTGCAGCAGGGCAGTTCAGACAGCCTCAGGGTGGCATTCAATACCAATGCCTACGACACCGGCAACAAGAAGTCTCAGGTGCAGGACATGGCAACGGTGGCCTGCAACTGCAAACTCGGCAGCACCGGCGTCGCCGACCTGCCGTCGGTGCGTTCGGTTGTATCCGGGCTTTCATACTGGGTCAAGGGGGAGACTGCCAGCAAGGTGACCGGTGTGCCGGCAACGCAGAATCAGGATCCCTTGTGCACCAAGTGTTGCGCCAATCACTTCGATGGCCCGGACAGCACTCAATTCAGCCACTGGTATAATATTGTCAAGCGGGATGATGATCCCATCGGTACTCATTACAATGCAACCTATAACAACACGACTAAAGTATATAGTTTTACTCCAGCTGCCTTGTCTCTGCCCTATGTTGAGGCCTGCCGTATGGTGCGCATCAATGGCATCTATGAAATGGCCAATGACTGGAATCTGGTGGCGCTGAATATTTTCGATGCCTCCCTTCTGTCCAACACGGCCGTACGGCAGGCTTATCAGGATTATGTAAATGAGGTGGTGATTGCATACATTCTTAGCCAGGTAGAAAAAGGCGACAAGGTGGTGGGAGAAAGTTATTACTCACCTGATACCTTTGATAATTACCTCAACGATCACAAGGAGGAAATTCTGGCTCTGGATTCGAATGCACCGATCACTACGGATATTGATGGCTTGCAGCCCGGTCTGCGGCAGCTGATGGCCAGGGGTATTTATGTAGATATCGTTTCGCCGGAATACCGCCAGTATCTGGACGAGGAAATCATCGGTGAAAGCGAAACACCGCCTTCAAATTTGTTGAAATATGTGCCCTTTTACGAGGTAAACCTGACCCTGCTGGCGGACTGGACTTCTAACAAGGCAACCACTGTGGCCTCAGTCAGCAACGAAGCGGTGCGGACCATAGTGGACTCCAACCAGAACTATTATGGTACCTACAGCCGTGGTGTGGTAAATGCCAAGGAGAAAGGGGATGCAGACATCACCGCTACAATTCGGCGTGGTAACAGCGGCATTACCGCTTTTAAACCATTGTCGCCCGATGAAAACAAGGATGATGACAAACACCGCAAGACATCGAAACTGAAGGTGACGGTGCCGGATATAAATGGCTTGGCCAGTGTCAGTGGACCGATAAAATGCCTGACTTATGCTCAGGATGCGGCGGGGAATTACCTGGAAGCCGCCTGTAACGATAGCCACTACACCAGTGTGTCAGTCATGTACAACGGTGATGTATGTGGTAAAACTCAGTCTTCTCCCGGCCAGGGAGGAGGCAACGGAGGGAAGCAGGCCAATAACCAGGGCATAAGCTATAACTGCTATGTGACGCCTGGCTCTTCGGCTACCCTGTCCCCGAGCCTGCCCAGCGGGTACGAGTCGGTTCCTTCAGGCGCCTGGACGGCTTCATTAAGTGGTCAGAAGAGTGTGTCCGGTGGCTGCCTGCTGGTGGTGATCGGGCGACCATCGGGTACGGCTCTGCCGGGCAACTGTACCTAAGCCATGGAATACAGGGGGCCTGACAAGGCCCCCGTCTTTTATTACTATGGCGGTTATTGCCCTTTGAACCACAGAACAATCATGTCCTCATCCCTTACCCTGGCGCTGGCCCAGCTTAACCCGACCGTCGGTGCCATTGAAGCCAATACCCAACTGATGCTGACCGCCGCCGCCAATGCGACTGAGCAGGGCGCCGATCTGGTGCTGTTTCCCGAGCTGGCGGTGACTGGTTATCCGCCGGAAGATCTGCTGTATCGCGACGATCTGCACGCACGGGTAGACGCCGCGCTGAATACGCTTGCCACAGCCAGTCAGCATATCGCCCTGGTGGTGGGCCACCCCTGGCGGGAAAACGGCAAGCTGTATAACGCCGCTTCCTTCTTTTACCGGGGCGAGTTGAAGGGGCGTTATTTCAAGCAACTGCTGCCCAACTACGGTGTTTTCGACGAAAAGCGCTACTTCACCGCCGGCACCGAGTCCTGCGTCATCGAGTTTAAAGGCCACCAGCTGGGCCTGCTGATCTGCGAAGACGTGTGGGAAGCCGGTCCGGCGGCGTCGGCGAAGGCGGCGGGGGCCGAACTGCTGCTCAGCCTTAATGCCTCGCCCTACCACAGAGGCAAGGCCTGGATCCGCAAGGATCTGCTGGCCCAGCGCAGCCGCGACAATGCCCTGCCCCTGGTTTACCTCAATCAGGTGGGCGGTCAGGATGAGCTGGTGTTCGACGGTCGCTCCAAGGTGTTTAACGCCCAGGGCGAACTCACTCAAAGCCTGCCCGCCTTTGCCGACGACCTGGTACTGGTGCGGTTTGAGCAGGGCGCGCCTGTACCCGGTGCCATTCAGCCCGCCCTTGAGCCCCTGGCCGAGGTGTATCAGGCGCTGGTGCTGGCCACCCGGGATTACATCAACAAAAATGGCTTTAACGGTGCTGTGCTGGGGCTCTCCGGTGGCATCGACTCGGCGCTGACCCTGGCCATTGCCGTGGATGCCCTGGGCAAGGACAGAGTGCAGGCGGTGATGATGCCGTTCCGCTACACCGCCTCCATCAGTGTGGAAGACGCTCAGGAAGAAGCCGAGCGCCTGGGGGTGGAGTTCGATATCGTCTCCATCGAGCCCATGTTCGACGCCTTTATGGGCCAGCTGGCTCCCATGTTTGAAGGCACCGAGCGCGATACCACCGAAGAAAACCTGCAGGCCCGCTCCCGGGGCGTGCTGCTGATGGCCATTTCCAACAAGCGCCGCCGGCTGGTGCTGACCACCGGCAACAAGAGTGAAGTGGCGGTGGGCTATTGCACTCTCTACGGCGATATGGTGGGCGGTTTTGCTCCCATCAAGGACGTGCCCAAGACCCTGGTATTTGAGCTGTGCCGGTACCGCAACACCCTGGGCTATGTGATCCCCCAGCGGGTGATTGACCGGCCGCCGTCTGCCGAGCTGGCACCGGATCAGCTCGACCAGGACAGCCTGCCCCCCTATGATGTGCTCGACGCCATTCTGGAAGGCTATGTGGAGCAGGACAAATCCCTGGAGGATCTGCTGGCCGCCGGCTTTGATGAAGCCGATGTGCGCCGGGTGATCAAGCTGGTGGACATCAACGAATACAAGCGCCGCCAGAGCGCCGTGGGCCCGCGCATTACCGCGCGCAATTTCGGCAAGGACCGGCGTTACCCCATTACCTCGGGATTTGGCAAAACAAACTGGTAAGGAGCCACCGATGAAAAAAATTGAAGCCATTATCAAGCCCTTCAAGCTGGACGACGTGCGCGAGGCCCTGGCCGAGCGCGGCATTACCGGCATGACGGTATCGGAAGTAAAAGGCTTTGGCCGTCAGAAGGGCCACACCGAACTGTATCGGGGTGCCGAATACATGGTGGACTTTCTGCCCAAGGTCAAGCTGGAGCTGGTGGTGCAGGACGAGCTGGTGGAGTCCTGCATCGAAGCCATTGAAAACACGGCCCGCACCGGCAAGATCGGCGACGGCAAGATTTTTGTGCTCGACGTGGGCCAGGTGATCCGCATTCGCACCGGCGAGCAGAACGAAGAAGCGGTGTAACTTTAGGGACTGGGGATTAGGGAATAGGGACTGGTTCGCACCGAGCACAGCACGGCACCGGCTCCCCAATCCCCGCTCTTTTGTTTCAACCTTGCGGTTTTTTTGCCACAATGACTGATTGAATTTGAATTGAGGAAGTTACTCATGCCACTGCTGGACAGTTTCACCGTCGATCACACCCGTATGGAAGCCCCGGCGGTGCGGGTTGCCAAAACCATGGCCACCCCCCACAACGACACCATTACCGTGTTTGATCTGCGTTTCTGCCTGCCCAACCAGGAAATTCTGTCCGAAAAGGGCATTCATACCCTGGAGCACCTGTTTGCGGGCTTTATGCGCAACCACCTCAACGGTAACGGCGTGGAGATCATCGATATTTCTCCCATGGGCTGTCGCACCGGCTTTTACATGAGCCTGGTGGGCGCGCCCGACGAGCAGCGCGTGGCCAGTGCCTGGAAGGCGGCGATGGAAGACGTGCTCAAGGTGGAAAATCAGTCCCAGATCCCCGAGCTCAACGAATATCAGTGCGGCACCTATGTGATGCACTCCCTGGACGAGGCCAAGGCCATCGCCCGCAATATTCTTGAGCGGGGCATCGGCATCAACAGCAACCAGAGCCTGGCGCTGCCGGAAGAGATGCTGAAAAATCTGTAATGCCCGGCGGCTTCCCTCATATTCAACACGCCCGGTTAATGCTTAACCGGGCGTGTTGTCACTTGTTATTCTTACACTGTTGATATAAACCCTGTATCACAGTGCTCCAAACGGACCCTCTTATGTCACAACAACAAGATCCTTTCCAGCAGCGGGAAGCCGAAAAATACGACAACCCTATTCCCAGCCGGGAGTTTATTCTTGAGCATCTGAAACAGCGCAAGACGCCGGCCAACCGGGACGAACTGTTCGCCGAGCTGAGCCTCGCCGGCGAAGAGCAGGAAGAAGCCCTGCGCCGCCGGCTGCGCGCCATGGAGCGCGACGGCCAGCTGGTGTTTACCCGCAACAAGTGTTACGCCCTGCCCGACAAGCTGAACCTGATCAAGGGCCAGGTGATCGGCCACCGCGACGGCTTTGGCTTTGTGCGCCCGGAAGACGGCGGCGACGATCTGTTCCTGGCTCAGCGCGAGATGGATGCGGTGATGCACGGCGATTATGTGCTGGTGCAGCCCCTGCGTTTTGACTCCCGCGGCCGGCGCGAAGCCCGTCTGGTGCGGGTGCTGGAGTCCCGCAGCCTGGACGTGGTGGGCCGTTATTTTGTGGAAAACGGCGTCAGCTATGTGGTGCCCGACGACAGCCGCATCGCCCAGGATATTCTTATTCCCCAGGGCGAGACCATGGGCGCACGCATGGGCCAGGTGGTGGTGATCACCATTACCCAGCGCCCCACCAAGCGCATGACCGGCATCGGCAAGGTCATCGAGGTGCTGGGTGAAACCATGGATCCGGGCATGGAAATTGAAATTGCCCTGCGCACCCACGACATTCCCCACGACTGGCCGGAAGCGGTGAAGCAGCAGATTGCCAATCTCACCGAAGAGGTGCCGGAAGAAGCCAAGGCGGGCCGCAAGGATCTGCGGGATCTGCCGCTGGTGACCATAGACGGCGAAGACGCCCGCGACTTTGACGATGCGGTGCACTGTCAGCCCAAGCGCTCCGGCGGCTGGCGCCTGTGGGTGGCCATTGCCGACGTGTCCTATTATGTGCGCCCCAATTCCCCCCTGGATGCGGAAGCCTATCAGCGCGGCAACTCCGTGTATTTCCCCGAGCAGGTGATCCCCATGCTGCCCGAGGTGCTGTCCAACGGCCTGTGCTCCCTCAACCCCCAGGTGGACCGGTTGTGCATGGTGGCGGAAATGACCATCTCCGCCACCGGCAAGCTGTCCGGCTTCAAATTCTATGAAGCGGTGATGAACTCCCATGCCCGTCTCACCTACACCAAGGTGGCCGCCATGCTGGAAGGGGACGAAACCCTGCGGGAGCGCTACGCGCCGCTGGTGCCGCACCTGGAAGAGCTGAACCGCATGTATCTGGCGATGAAGGAAGCCCGCCACCAGCGCGGCGCCGTGGAGTTTGAAACCGAAGAAACCCGCTTTGTGTTCAACCCCCAGCGCAAGATCGAGCGGATCGTGCCCGTGGTACGCAACGATGCTCACAAGATCATTGAAGAGTGCATGATCATGGCCAACGTGGCCGCCGCCCGCTTTATTGAAAAGCAGGAGGCTCACGCCCTGTTCCGGGTACACGACAAGCCGGGCGAGGAAAAGCTCACCGGATTCCGCAGCTTCCTCGGTGAACTGGGCCTGGAGCTGAAAGGCGGTCTGGAGCCGGAGCCGGCGGACTACGCCCTGCTGGCCGAGCAGATCAAGGACAGACCCGATGCGGAGCTGATCCAGACCATGCTGCTGCGCTCCATGAAGCAGGCGATGTATCAGGCCGAAAACAACGGTCACTTTGGTCTGGCGCTGAAGTCCTACGCCCACTTTACCTCACCCATTCGCCGTTATCCGGATCTGGTGCTGCACCGCTCCATCAAGGCCCAGCTGGCCAAAATGCACGGCGGAGAGCGCAGCAAGACCGGTGGCGTGCCTTACCAGTATGACGAAGTGGCGCCCATGGGCGAGCACTGCTCCATGACCGAGCGCCGGGCCGACGACGCCACCCGCGACGTGGCCGACTGGCTCAAGTGTGAATACATGCTGGATCATGTGGGCAACGAGTTTGGCGGCACCATCGCCAACGTGACCGGCTTTGGCTTCTTTGTTCGTCTGGACGAGTTCCATATCGACGGTCTGGTGCATATCTCCAGCCTGCAGAACGACTACTACCAGTTCGATCCGGCCCGCCAGCAGCTGATTGGCGAGAACTTCCGCCGCCGCTATCGCCTGGGCGACAAGATCAAGGTCAAGGTCATGGCGGTGAACCTGGACGAGCGCAAGATCGACTTTGAGCTGGTGGAGGAAGGCCCCAAGGCCGAGTTTGACGGCGGCAAGGGCGCCAAAAACCTGAAATCGCGCAAGCGCGCCAAGCCCACCGGCGGCAAGGGCGGCGAAAAGAGCGAACAAGGCGAAAAGAGCGACAAGCCCCGTTCCCGTAACCGCAGCCGCGGTCGCAAGCGCCGTTGATCCTATCAGGGAGTAGGGAATAGGGAGCAGGGAATAGTTAATACCTGAGCCCATTTCCCACTCCCTAATCCCCATTCCCTATTCCCCGAGAAAAAACATGAGTAGTGAACTGATCTTCGGCATTCATGCCCTGAACGCCGCCCTGGAAAACCACCCCGAAAACATTCTGGAAGTCTGGCTGCTCAAGGGTCGGGACGATGCCCGTCTGCAGCAGCTGCAGACGCAGTTGCAGGCCGTGGGCGTGCGCGCCCAGCTGGCTAATCGCCAGACCCTGGACGGCAAGGCCGGCGGCGCCCAGCACCAGGGTGTGGTGGCCCGGATAAAGGCATTGCCGGCACTGAACGAGGCGGATCTCGATGCCCTGCTGGCCCGCACCGAGACGCCGCTGCTGCTGGTGCTGGACGGCGTCACCGACCCCCACAACCTGGGGGCCTGCCTGCGTACCGCCGACGCCGCCGGTGTGCACGGGGTGATTGTGCCCCGGGACAAGTCCGCCAGCCTGACGCCGGTGGCGCGCAAGGTGGCCTGTGGCGCCGCCGAGGTGGTGCCGCTGTTTCAGGTGACCAATCTGTCGCGCACCCTGCGCGCCCTGCAGGACAAGGGCATCTGGGTGGTGGGCACCGCCGGCGAGGCGGATCACGGCATTTATCAGGCCAGGTTTACCGGGCCGCTGGCGCTGGTGATGGGCGCCGAGGGCAAGGGCATGCGCCGCCTGACCCGGGAGCACTGCGACGAGCTGGTGAGCATTCCCATGGCGGGCTCGGTATCCAGCCTGAATGTATCGGTGGCCACCGGCGTCTGCCTGTTTGAAATGGTGCGCCAGCGCGGGTAATGGTGGTGAGGGGTGAAGGGAGAGGGGGGGAGGAGATGCCTCACTCCTTACTCACTCACTCCTCACGAGTAAAACGTAGGTTGGCGATGAGCGCAGCGAATCCCAACACGAGGGGTACTCCAGCTCCTCACCCTTACACGCTTCACAACAAATGACCCAAGGGGCTAATCGGGTGATGGAATTGACATGCAACAGCTAGTGGGCCGTATGCGGGCCGACAGCCAGCTGCTGGCGATTTTTTTGCTGGTGCTCGGCAACCTGATGATCTCCTTTGGCGATGTGCTGGTGAAACTCATGGGGCAGAGCCAGATCACGCCCTACCAGTATGTGTTTCTGCGCTTTACCCTGACCTCGCTGCTGCTGCTGCCGTTCTGGTGGCGGCTGGCGCCGGAACACAGAGGCTGGGGGCAGTGGAAGATCCATTGTCTGCGCGGCCACCTGCTGCTGATGGGCTCCGCCTGCGTGTTTGTCAGCCTGATCTACCTGCCTCTGGCCACCGCCAATGCGGTGTTTTACGCCGCACCCCTGCTGACCCTGCCGCTGGCGGCGCTGATCAACCGGGAGTCGGTGCGTCCGGCCACCTACGGGGTGAGCCTGCTCGGCTTTGGCGGCATACTGGTGGTGCTCAACCCCGCCGAGTGGCACTGGGCCGCCTGGGTGGCGCTGCTCACTGCGCTGTCGATGGCCGCCTCCAATGTGCTGGTGCGCCGGCTGCCCCAGGGTCGCTCTGTGCTGGCCACCCTGTTTATGACCCAGGCACTGGCCATTCCCGCCAGTCTGGCGCTGGCGATTCCTGGCTGGCAGCCCACTCCCGGTGAGGTGTGGTGGCTGCTGATTGGCTCCACCCTGGTGGGCATTATCTATCAGGGCATCTGCATCATGGCCTACGCCATGGCCGACGCCAGCAAGATTGCCGCCAGCGAATATTCGGGGCTGATCTTCGTCACCCTGATGGGCATGGTGCTGTTTGCCGAGTTCCCCGACTGGAACGTCTACCTCGGCGCGTTAATCGTGATTGCCGCCATCGGGTTACAGCGCCGCTTGCGCTGAAAACACCGGGGAATAGGGACTTGGGATTAGGGATTGGTAAAAACACCCCAGTCCCCAGTCCCCAGTCCCCAGTCCCCGCATTTAATTCCTTGCCGGCCGGTTGGTTATCCCTTAAACTACGCCGCCTTGAAATCAGTCGTTAAAATCAAGTTCCTTGCCTCCGCTGGTGTGACTGAGCCCGCGCCGAGGCTATAACCCGTAAGGAGCAATCCATGCGTCATTACGAAATCGTATTTATGGTTCACCCTGACCAGAGTGAACAGGTTCCCGGCATGATCGAGCGCTACACCGGCGCCATCACCAATGCCGGTGGTCAAATCCACCGTCTGGAAGACTGGGGCCGTCGTCAGCTGGCTTACCCGATCAACAAACTGCACAAAGCTCACTACGTTCTGATGAACGTTGAGTCTGACCAGGCTGTGATCGACGAGCTGGAAACTAACTTCCGCTACAACGACGCCGTGCTGCGCAACATGATCATGCGCACCAAGCAAGCCGTTACCGAGCCTTCCGAAATGGCCAAGGCCAAGGAAGAGCGTCAGCCCCGTCGCGACGATGCTCGCGCCGAAGCCGCTGCCGAGTAATTCACGTTTTAGTAGAGGAAGAGAATCATGGCACGTTATTTCCGTCGTCGTAAGTTCTGCCGTTTCACCGCTGACGGTGTTACCGAGATCGATTACAAAGACATCGCTACCCTGAAGAACTACATCACCGAGTCCGGTAAAATCGTACCGAGCCGCATCACCGGCACCCGCGCTAAATATCAGCGCCAGCTGGCCCGTGCGATCAAACGCGCTCGTTACCTGGCCCTGCTGCCTTACACCGATCTGCACAAGTAAGCAGCGGCCTAACTCGTACCTGTAAAGAGGAAAGGTAATCATGCAAGTAATTCTGCTGGATAAAATCGCCAAGCTGGGCGGCCTGGGTGACCAGGTAACCGTAAAGTCCGGTTATGCCCGTAACTTCCTGCTGCCCCAGGGCAAAGCAGTACTGGCTACCAAAGACAACGTAGCGGCTTTTGAAGCCCGCCGCGCCGAGCTGGAAGCCAAGCTGGCCGACCAGCTGGCTGCTGCCCAGGCCCGCGCCGATCAACTGGCTGCTCTGGAAGCCGTTGTTATCGAGTCCAAGTCTGGCGACGAAGGCAAGCTGTTTGGCTCCATCGGTGCCCGTGACGTGGCCGATGCCATCACCGCTGCCGGTGTTGAAGTGGCCAAGAGCGAAGTTCGCCTGTATGACGGCGTTCTGCGCAACGTAGGTGAATACGAAATCGGTGTTCAGCTGCACGCAGACGTTAAAGCTACCGTAACCATTCAGGTGGTTGCTGCCTGAGTTCAGGTGTAGCTATTAAAGAACCCGCGCTTGTCGCGGGTTTTTTGTTTGCCCAGCGAAGCTGGCAAACCCGTCAGGTTGAAAGAAACCTGAATCACCCTGACTGAGGGGAAGATAATCCGAATGGCAAGGGCGCTGTTGGCCAACGGCAGGGCCTGAAGGAAGCC
>NZ_QAGM01000029.1 GCF_003049725.1 Oceanimonas marisflavi | reverse complement strand
TGCCATTAGATCATAGTGATAGGGCATTTGAGAAGAACGTTAGGTGGAAAAGGTTGGCCGTAGCGCACTACGGCCAACCTTTTATTTGCAAGTTATGTCAAGAAAAACTTGTGACCAAGAGACAGGCCGTCAGCTTTAAGCCGCCCTGCGTAAGTTTGCAGGCACCAGATGGTACCTGCAGCTACTACGCATTTCTTACAGCTTAAAGCTTCAAGCTTATGGCTGGGTTTAACCGGTATTACGCATTCCCGCTGCGATGCCGGCGATGGTGACCATCAGCGCCTGATCCAGCACAGGGTGAATATCGTCCTGCTCCCGGGAGCGCTTGAGCAATTCGGCCTGCAGCACGTTGAGCGGATCCGTATAGGGATTGCGCAGTTTGATGGACTCCTGAATCCAGGGCTCGCTCGACAGCAGCTCGGATTTTTCCTTCAGCTTCAGTACCAGTTCGGTGCTGGCGCGCAGCTCGTCCCGCAGTCGCTTGCCCAGGGGTTTAAGCTCCTCGGGCACCAGCACGCTGTCGTAGTAGGCGGCCAGGCCCGAGTCGGCCTTGAGGAACACCATTTCCAGCATGTCGAGGCGGGCACGGAAGAAGGGCCAGCCCTGGTTCATGGCGCGCAGGGTGGTTTCCTGGCCGTCTGCCACCACCTTTTCCAGGCCCTTGTGGGCACCCAGCCAGGCCGGCAGCATCAACCGGTTCTGGGTCCAGGCGAAGATCCAGGGAATGGCGCGCAGGCTTTCCACGCCGCCGTTGGGCTTGCGTTTGGCCGGGCGGGAGCCCAGGGGCAGCTTGCCTAGCTCCAGCTCGGGGGTGGCGGCGCGGAAATAGGGCACAAAGTCGGGCTCACCGCGAATAAGGCTGCGGTAATGGGCGCAGGAGACTTCCGCCATGGCGTTCATCAGCCGGCGCCATTCGGGCTTGGGCTCGGGGGGCGGCAGCAGGTTGGCCTCGAGCACGGCGCTGGCATAGAGCGCCAGGCTGTCGATGGCCACCTGAGGCAGACCGAACTTGAAGCGGATCATCTCGCCCTGCTCGGTGACCCGCAGTCCTCCCAGAGTGGAGCCCGGGGGCTGGGCCAGAATGGCCTGACGGGCGGGACCGCCGCCCCGGCCCAGGCTGCCACCGCGGCCGTGGAACAGGGTGAGTTTGACCTTTTCCCGCTCGCTGATACTGACCAGCTGTTCCATGGCGCTGTACTGGGCCCAGCCGGCGGCCAGCATGCCGGCGTCCTTGGCGGAGTCGGAATAGCCGATCATCACATACTGGCGGCCCTGCATATAACCCCGGTACCAGGGCAGCTGATACAGCCGCTCAATCACGGCGGCGCCATGGTTGAGATCATCCAGGGTTTCAAACAGCGGTGCCACCGGCATGGGGAAGTCGACGCCGCATTCCTTCAGCAGCAGCTGCACTGCCAGTACGTCCGACGGCTCGCCGGCCATGGAGATGATATAGATGCCAAAGGCGTCCCGCGGGTGACGGGCGATCACGGCGCAGGTGTCGAGCACTTCCTGCGTGTCGTGGGAGGGTTGCCACTGGCGCGGCAGCAGCGGACGACGGGAGTTGAGCTCGTTGAGCAAAAACGCCTGCTTGTCGGCCTCGCTCCATTCGCCGTAGTCGCCCAGCCCCAGGTAGCGGGTGATTTCTCCCAGAGCCTGGGTATGGCGCTCGCCGTCCTGACGAATGTCGAGCTTGAGCAGATGAATGCCGAAACAGGACACCTTGCGGATCACGTCCAGCAGCAGGCCGTCGGCAATCTTGCCGAGGCCGCACTCCTGCAGTGAGCGGTAGCAAAGCTCCAGGGGCTGGCGCAACTGCTCGGTTTGAGTGACCAGATCCCGGGCATCGGTCTTCTGACCCTGAACCCGGGCGTTAAGGTGCAGCAGGGTTTCCCGCAGATCTTCCCGCAGCCGGCGCAGCACCGCCCGGTAGGGCTCGTCACTGTCGCCGCTGGCGGCGCGCAGCTCGGTGCTGGCTTCGGACATGGACAGCTCGGACACCAGCTCCTGAATGTCGTTGAGGAACAGCGAGCTGGCCATCCAGCGGCCCAGCAGCAGCACTTCTTCGGTCACTTTTGCGGTCACGAAGGGATTGCCGTCCCGGTCGCCGCCCATCCAGGAGGTAAAGCGCACCGGCGCCGCATCCAGGGGCAGGCGCTCGCCCAGCTCGGTTTGCATGCGCTGGTCGAGCTGGCGCAGAAAGCGGGGCAGGGCGGGCCACAGGCTGTTCTCTATTACCGCAAAGCCCCATTTGGCCTCGTCTACCGGAGTGGGGCGCTGGGCGCGGATTTCGTTGCTGTGCCAGGCCTGAGTGATCAGCTGATCGACCCGGGCCAGCAGATCGGTTTTTTCTGTTTCAGGCAGTTCCAGCTCCAGCGCCGCCAGGCAGTCGTTGAGCTGCACATGCTTGTGAATAAAGGTGCGACGGGTCACTTCCGTGGGGTGGGCGGTGAGCACCAGATCGATGTCGAGGGACGCCACCGCCTCGCGAATGGCGTCTTCACCCACGTTGGCCCCTTTCAGGCGCTCAAATACTTCGTCCAGTGGGTTGGGGCCGGCGTCCTGGCGATAGCCCCGGGAAATGGTGTGAAACTGCTCGGCCACGTTGGCCAGGTTAAGAAACTGACTGAAGGCCCGGGCCACGGGCAGCAGCTCGTCGTCACTCAGCTGTTTGAGGGTGGTGAGCAGTTGCTGCTGATCTGCGTCATTGCCCTGGCGGGCCGATTTGGCCAGCTGGCGAATGGTTTCGATCTTGTCGAGAAAGGCCTGCCCGTGATGCTCGCGAATGGCATCGCCCAGCAACTGCCCCAGCAGGCCCACATTGGCCCTGAGTGCCGCATGATTATCCATATCTGCCTCTTTTGTCAGTTTATTACAAAATAGCCACGTTTCCGCGTTCCATTCAGCCAGTTTTCCCCCAGGTGGTCAATCCTTCCGCCGCCCTGACCACCTGTCTGACTTCACATTTTGTAATTTAGTTACTTAAACAGAAGCGGCTCACCAGGCGCTGCAATACCTCCACCGTGGGTCTGACAAAGGACAGATCCAGATATTCATCGGGCTGGTGCGCCTGGGCGATATGACCGGGGCCGAGCACTATGGTCTGGCAGCCCAGCTGGTTGATAAAGGGCGCCTCGGTGCAGTAGTTCACTGCCTCGGCCGGGTGGCCGGTCAGCTCGGCGGCGGCACGCACCAGCTCGGCATCCGGATCGGTGCCATAGGGCGGAATGGGCTCGTGCAGGTGGGTCAGCTCCAGGGCGTCCGGGTACTGCTCCTTGATGGGAGCCAGGGCATGGTGCAGCAGGCCCAGCAGCTCGTCGGGGCCCACGCCGGGAATGGGGCGCATGTCGAAGTGCAGCTCGCAGCAGGCGCAGATGCGATTGGGGCTGTCGCCGCCGTGAATATGGCCCAGGTTCAGGGTGGGCTGGGGCACCTTGAAGTGAGGGTTGGCGTATTTCTCTTTCAGCTGGCGCTGCAGATCCAGCAGCCGGCCCATCACCTGATTCATGATCTCCAGGGCGTTGACGCCGTTGGCGGGATCCGAGCTGTGGCCGCTTTTGCCGGTGACGCGAATGGCTTCCGACATATGACCCTTGTGCATCATCACCGGCACCAGCCCGGTGGGCTCGCCAATCACCGCATAGTCGGGCTTGATCGCCATGGCGCTGGCAATGGCGCGGGCGCCGGCCATGGTGGTTTCCTCGTCGGCGGTGGCGAGAATGCGAATGGGCTTGTCGAGCTTGCTCAGATCCAGATCTTTCAGCGCCTCCACAATAAAGGCAAAGAAGCCCTTCATGTCGATGGTGCCCAGACCATAGATGCGGTCGCCTTCTTCGGTGAGCTTGAACGGGTCCTTGTTCCAGCGGCCCGGATCAAAGGGCACGGTGTCGGTGTGGCCCGCCAGCAGCAGGCCGCCGTCGCCCTGGCCTTTGGTGGCCAGCAGGTTGAACTTGCCCGGCAGATCGGGCAGCTCGGTCACTTCCACCTCAAAACCAAGCTGACTGAACCAGTCGGCCAGCAGACGAATGACCTGTTCGTTGCTCTGATCCCAGCTGCTTTCGGTGCTGCTGATGGAAGGCAGCGCGATGATGTTGCGGTACATGTCCATAAAATTGAGAGATGACATGGATCCTCCGTTGAAAGTGGTCAAATTTAAATTCAGTACAATTGCATAAATATTTTTTTGTTGCTAGTCTGCCACTCTGTCATTCTGGTTAGCCAGCGGTACCTGTTGACCGGGTTTTCCCACCAGAGTGTATGGCCTGGCCCAGCACGTTTTCCTCAGGGTGACACAGGCCCTGTAAACACGCTAGGCTGATGCCTGCTTATTTATAACAAGCTGATTTATAACAAGCTGAATCGAGACTACGGACACGACCATGTTGAAAGCTGCAATCATAGGTGCCAGTGGTTATACCGGCGCCGAGCTGGCCGGACTGATACACGGCCATCCCCATCTGGAACTGGCCGGACTCTATGTGTCCGAGGGCAGCCAGGATGCCCACAAGCCGTTTGCCAGCCTGCATCCGCGCTGGCGTGGCGTGATCGATCAGCCGCTGCTGCCGCTGGATGACGAGGCCCTGAGCCGCATTCATACCGAGGCAGATCTGGTGCTGCTGGCCACCGCCCATGAAGTGAGCCACGATCTGGCGCCGGGCTTTCTGGCCAAGGGGCTGCCGGTGTTTGACCTGTCCGGCGCCTTTCGCGTGCCCGGCGAGGGCTTTTACGACAAGTTCTACGGTTTTGCCCACCAGCATGCCGACTGGCTGGCCAATGCCGCCTACGGTCTGGCGGAGTGGAATCAGGAGGCCATCAAGGCCGCTCAATTGATTGCCGTGCCCGGTTGTTACCCCACCGCGTCGCTGAGTGCGCTCAAGCCGCTGGAGCAGGCCGGGCTGATTGCCGACGGCAACCGCCCCATTATCAGTGCCGTGTCCGGTGTCAGTGGCGCCGGCCGCAAAGCCAGCATGGCCAACAGTTTCTGTGAAGTCAGCCTCAAGCCCTATGGCGTGTTCAACCACCGCCATCAGCCCGAGATCAGCCATCATCTGGGCACCCAGGTGGTGTTCCAGCCGCACCTGGGCAACTTTATTCGCGGCATTCTGGCTACCATTTATGTGCAGCTGAAGGACGGCGTGACCGACGAGCAGATCGCCGCCGCCTACCATCAGGCCTATGACGGTCAGCGCATCGTACGGCTGGCAGGCCAGTGGCCCCAGATCAACGACGTGGCCGGCACCCCCTTCTGTGATCTGCACTGGAGCCGGGATGACGACCAGCTGATCGTGGTGTCGGCCATCGACAACCTGCTGAAGGGCGCCGCCAGTCAGGCCATTCAGTGCATCAACATTCATCAGGGATTCTCGCCGCTGGCGGGTCTGGTCAAGGAGTAACAACGCATGTCTGAGCAACAACCGCTGGTGGTCAAGCTGGGTGGCACCCTGCTGGAAAGCGACAAGGCGCTGGAAGCGCTGTTTGCCACCCTCAAGGCCTTTGTCAATGAATCGAACCGCCAGCTGGTGCTGGTGCATGGTGGCGGCGTGCTGGTGGACAACCAGCTCAAGGCCATGGGCCTGACTTCCACCAAGAAAAACGGCCTGCGGGTGACCCCCTTTGAACAGATCCCGGTGATTGCCGGTGCCCTGGCCGGCACCGCCAACAAGCTGCTGCTGGCCCAGGCCATCGCTCATGGAATCCCCTCCGTGGGGCTGTGCCTGGCGGACGGCGGCCTGTGCCGGGTCAGCCAGCTGGATCCCGAGCTGGGTGCGGTAGGCCAGATTGAAGGCGGCGACGCCACTCTGGTGACCAGCCTGCTGAACGGTGGCTTTCTGCCCATCGTCAGCTCCATCGGCATTACCTTTGATGGCAAGCTGATGAACGTGAACGCCGATCAGGCCGCCACCGCCATTGCCGAAATTCTCGATGCCGAGCTGGTAATGCTGTCCGACGTGAGCGGCATTCTCGACGGCAAGGGCCAGCGCATTGCCCATCTGACCGAAACCGAGGCCTTTGAGCTGATGGAAAAGAACATCATCAAGGACGGCATGGCGGTCAAGGTCAAGGCGGCGCTCAAGGCCACCAAGACCCTGGGCCGGCCGGTGGCCGTGGGCAGCTGGCGTTACCCGGAGCAGCTGCTGTCGCTGCTGGCCGGTGAGTCCGAGCACGGCACCCGTATTTCTCATTAAGGAAGCCCCATGCAGCATTTACTGAGCCTGAAGGACTACAGCAAGGAGCAGATCGAGCAGATCCTCGAGCTGGCCAAAGACGTCAAGGCCAATCCGGCCAAGTACGCCGAGGCCCTCAAGGGCAAGAGCGTGGTGACCCTGTTTGAGAAGCCGTCGTTGCGTACTCGGGTGACCTTTGACATCGGCGTGAACAAGCTGGGCGGCCATGCCGTGTACCTGGACAGCCAGAACGGCGCCATGGGCAAGCGGGAAACCGTGCAGGACTTCGCCGCCAACCTGTCGCGCTGGTGCGATGCCATCGTGGCCCGGGTCTACGACCACCAGACCCTGGTGGAGATGACCGAGCACGCCACCGTGCCGGTGATCAACTCCCTGTGCAACCTCTATCACCCGTGCCAGGCACTGGCGGATTTTCTGACCATCTCCGAGCACTTCGATGATCTGAGCAAGGTGCATCTGGCCTATGTGGGTGACGGCAACAATGTGACCAACTCACTGCTGCTGTGTGGCGCCATTCTGGGCACCACCGTCACCGCGGTGAGCCCCCGTGGCCACAACGTGGACGCGCAGATCCTGAAGGAAGCCGAGGCCCTGGCCGCCGTCAGCGGCGCCAACATTCGAGTGACCGACAGCCTGGACGATATTGAGGGCGTGGATGTGATCTATACAGACACCTGGGTCTCCATGGGTGATAATACGCCGCTGGAGCAGGTCAAGGAGATCTACATGCCGTATCAGATCAACCAGGCCCTGCTCGACAAAACCGGAGCAAAGAAGGTGCTGCACTGCCAGCCCGCCCACAGGGAGTGGGAAATCACTTCCGAGGTCATGGATGGCCCTGCCTCCCTGATCCTCGACCAAGCCGAAAACCGCATGCACGCCCAGAACGCCGTGCTGCTGACATTGATGAAGGGATAATTGTTAATGAGCCAATTCAAAAAGATCGTGCTGGCCTATTCCGGCGGCCTGGATACCTCCGCCATCATTCCGTGGCTGAAGGAAAACTACGAGGGCTGTGAAGTGGTGGCGTTCGTGGCCGATGTGGGTCAGGGCGCGGAAGATCTGGAAGGCGTGGAAGAAAAGGCCATCGCCTCCGGTGCATCCAAGTGCATCGTGGCCGATCTGAAGGACGAGTTTGTCAGCGACTACGTTTACCCGACCCTGACCACCGGCGCCATCTACGAAGGCACTTACCTGCTGGGTACCTCCATGGCCCGTCCGGTGATCGCCAAGGCCATGGTGGAAGTGGCCCTGGCCGAAGGCGCCGACGCCATCTCCCACGGCTGTACCGGCAAGGGCAACGACCAGGTGCGCTTTGAAGGCGCCGTAGCCGCCCTGGCTCCGCAGCTGGCCGTGATCGCCCCGTGGCGGATCTGGGACATGCGCAGCCGTGAAGATCTGCTCGACTACCTGGCCGAGCGCAACATCAAGACCACCGCCAGCGCCACCAAGATCTATTCCCGTGACGCCAACGCCTGGCATATCTCCACCGAAGGTGGCGAGCTGGAAAGCACCTGGAACGAGCCGTCCGAACAGGCCTGGACCTGGACCGTGTCGCCCGAGCAGGCCCCCGACAAGGCCGAGACCGTGTCGCTGACCGTTGAAAAGGGCCGCATCGTGGCCGTGGACGGCAAGACCATGTCTCCCTACGAGGTGCTGACTCACCTGAACGAGCGTGCCGCCAAGCACGGCGTGGGCCGGGTGGATATCGTGGAAAACCGCCTGGTGGGCATGAAGTCCCGCGGTTGCTATGAAACTCCCGGTGGCACCGTGATGATGGCCGCCCTGCGCGCCATTGAAGAGCTGGTGCTGGACAAGCCGACCCGCGCCTGGCGCGAAAAGGTGGGTGCCGAGTTCTCTCACCTGGTGTACGACGGCCGCTGGTTCACCCAGCTGTGCAAGGGCCTGCTGGCCTCTGCCGAAGCCATTGCCGAAGACGTGTCCGGTGAAGTGGTACTGAAGATGTACAAGGGCCAGGTGACCGCCATCAAAAAGCAGTCGCCCAACAGCCTGTACTCCGAAGAGTTCGCCACCTTTGGCGAAGACGAGGTGTACGATCAGAGCCACGCCGAAGGCTTTATCCGTCTTTACTCTCTGGCCAGCCGCATCAAGGCGCTGAAAGACCAGCAGAAGTGATGGAATAAAAAAGGGGGCCCTTTGGCCCCTTTTTTATCCAGCTTTAAGCTATAAGCTGTCAGCTGTAAGAAAAAACACGTTATATTCACCATTTTTACAGCCATGCCGGACCGGCGGGCGGAAGACATTTTCTTCCAGCCACTCGGGCTGCTGATAGCTTACAGCTTAAGGCTGATAGCTATGTTTTAGATAGGAGTAACAGAATTATGGCACTTTGGGGTGGACGTTTTACTCAGGCTGCAGATACCCGGTTTCAGCAGTTCAACGACTCGCTGCGGTTCGACTACCGGCTGGCGGAGCAGGACATTGTGGGCTCGGTGGCCTGGTCCCGTGCCTTGGCCAAGGTGGGCGTGCTCACTGCCGAGGAGCAGCAGCAGCTGGAGCAGGCGCTGAATGACCTGAAAGCGCGGGTGATTGCCGATCCGGAGCAGATCCTGCAATCCGACGCCGAAGACATTCACTCCTGGGTGGAAGGGGAGCTGATTGCCGCCGTGGGTGATCTGGGCAAGAAACTGCACACCGGCCGCAGCCGTAACGATCAGGTCGCCACCGATCTCAAGCTGTGGTGCAAGGCCCAGGTGCCGCTGCTGCTGGAAAAAATCGACGCCCTGCAAAACCAGCTGGTGACCGTGGCCCGGGAGCAGCAGGGTACCGTGCTGCCCGGTTACACCCACCTGCAGCGCGCCCAGCCGGTGACTTTCTCCCACTGGTGCCTGGCCTATGTGGAAATGCTGGAGCGGGACTACAGCCGTCTGCAGGATGCCGCTGCCCGCCTGAACACCTGCCCGCTGGGCTCCGGCGCCCTGGCCGGCACCGGTTTTCCGGTAGACCGCCATGAGCTGGCCAAATCCCTCGGCTTTGATGGCCCCACCCGCAACAGCCTGGACTCGGTCTCCGACCGGGATCACGTGCTGGAGCTGATCAACTGTGCCGTCAATTCCATGATGCACCTGTCCCGCTTTGCCGAAGACCTGATCTTCTACAACTCCGGTGAAGCCGGCTTCCTGGAGCTGTCCGACGCCGTGACCTCCGGCTCCTCGCTGATGCCCCAGAAGAAAAACCCGGATGCGCTGGAGCTGATCCGCGGCAAGACCGGCCGGGTGTTCGGCGCCTACGCCGGCATGATGATGACCCTGAAGGCGCTACCGCTGGCCTACAACAAGGACATGCAGGAAGACAAGGAAGGCCTGTTCGACGCCCTCGACACCTGGTACGACTGCCTGGAAATGTCCGAGATGGTGCTGCACGACCTCAAGGTCAACGAAGACAAGACCCGGGAAGCGGCCCAGGGCGGCTACTCCAACGCCACCGAAATGGCCGACTACCTGGTATCCAAGGGCATTCCGTTCCGCGAAGCCCACCATATTGTGGGCGCCATCGTCGTGCATGCCATTGGCAAGAAGCTGCCGATGGAAGAGCTGCCCCTGGAAGACTTCAAACAGTTCAGCGACGTGATTGAAGACGACGTCTATCCGCGCCTGACTCTGGAGTCCAGCCTGGCCAGCCGCTGTGCCCTAGGCGGCGTGGCCCCGGAGCAGGTGGAAGTGGCCCTGACCAACGCCGAACAGCACCTGAAGGCGCGCAAGTAAGCCGGTAACTGACTTCCTCTCTTGGATCTCGTTCCCACGCTCCTGCGTGGGAACGCATACGGGCTTTGAAGCCGGATATACACTCCCACGTAGAGCGTAGGAGCGAGAACTTGCCTCCTCACTCCAGACACCTCACCCCCCACTCTATCGCTGGTTAAAAAATAACAAAGCAGACTTGCAACACAGCGCCATTACCGTATAATGCCGCTCGCTTGGTTAACTTTACCAAGCGAACCGAAAGGTTCATGCCAGGTAGCTCCTGGCTCTTTACAGGCCCCCGATATGGTGGGCACCGTTGTTAAATCACACCCCCTCTTTCATATGAAGGAGCAGGCGGTGCTGATTTTATGTTCTTTATCCAATTGGAGCTCTGGTAATGCAGAACCAAAGAATTCGTATCCGCCTGAAGGCGTTCGATCATCGTCTGATCGACCAGTCTACTGCGGAGATCGTAGAAACTGCCAAGCGCACCGGCGCCCAGGTTCGCGGTCCCATCCCGCTGCCGACTCGCAAAGAGCGCTACACCGTACTGGTATCTCCACACGTGAACAAAGATGCACGTGATCAGTACGAAATTCGTACTCACAAGCGTCTGGTCGACATCGTTGAGCCCACCGACAAAACTGTCGATGCGCTGATGCGTCTGGATCTGGCTGCTGGCGTCGACGTCCAGATCAGCCTGGGCTAATAACGGAAAGAGGTTTTATCAATGGCAATCGGTCTAGTAGGTCGTAAGCTGGGTATGACCCGTGTCTTCACCGAAGACGGCGTGTCCATCCCGGTCACCGTTATCGAAGTAGATGCCAACCGTGTTACCCAGGTGAAAACACTGGAACAGGATGGCTATGCTGCCATCCAGGTGACCGCTGGCACCAAGAAAGCGAACCGCATCACCAAGCCGGAAGCTGGCCACTTTGCCAAAGCCGGTGTTGAAGCGGGCCGCGGTCTGTGGGAATTCCGCCTGGGTGAAGGCGAAGGCGACAGCATCGAAGTGGGTGCCGAGCTGAAAGTCGACATCTTTGCTGATGTCAAGAAAGTAGACGTTACCGGTACTTCCAAGGGTAAGGGTTTCGCTGGCGCCGTTAAGCGCTGGAACTTCCGCACTCAGGACATGACTCACGGCAACTCTCTGTCTCACCGTGCTCCGGGTTCTATTGGTCAGAACCAGACTCCGGGTCGCGTGTTCAAGGGCAAGAAAATGGCCGGTCACATGGGTGCTGAGCGGGTAACCACTCAGAACCTGGAAGTGGTTCGCGTTGATGTTGATCGTAACCTGCTGCTCATCAAAGGTGCAGTCCCGGGTGCGACTAACGGCAACGTCATCGTTAAACCTGCCGTTAAAGCGTAACGTCTGAGGAGATAGTAATGGAATTGGTAATGAAAGACGCGCAAGGCGCTCTTGAAGTTTCCGAAACTACCTTCGGGCGTGAGTTCAACGAAGCTCTGGTGCATCAGGTTGTTGTGGCCTATGCCGCTGGTGCTCGTCAAGGTACTCGTGCTCAGAAGACCCGTTCCGAAGTGTCCGGCGGCGGCAAGAAGCCGTGGCGCCAGAAGGGCACCGGCCGGGCCCGTGCCGGTACCATCCGCTCTCCGATTTGGCGTTCCGGTGGTGTGACCTTTGCGGCCAAGCCGCAGGATCACAGCCAGAAGGTCAACAAGAAGATGTACCGTGGTGCCATCAAGAGCATCCTGTCTGAGCTGGTACGTCAAGAGCGTCTGATCGTGGTAGAGAAGTTCGGTGTTGAAGCGCCGAAGACCAAAGAACTGGTTGCCAAGCTGAAGCAGTGGGATCTGAACGACGTTCTGATCATCACCGGCGAAGTGGACGAGAACCTGTTCCTGGCCGCCCGCAACCTGTACAAGGTTGACGTGCGTGACGTGGCCGGTATCGACCCGGTTTCTCTGATCGCGTTCGACAAGGTACTGGTAACTGCCGACGCAGTTAAGCAAATCGAGGAGATGCTGGCATGATCCGTGAAGAGCGTATTCTGAAAGTTCTGAAGGCGCCGCATATCTCTGAAAAAAGCACCATGGTTGCCGAAAAGACCAACACCATCGTGTTCAAGGTTGCCAAGGATGCTACCAAAGCCGAAGTAAAGGCTGCGGTCGAGAAGCTGTTCGAAGTTGAAGTAAAAGATGTTCGCACTCTGCTGGTAAAGGGTAAAACCAAGCGTACCGGCATGCGTGTTGGCCAGCGTTCCGACTGGAAAAAGGCCTACGTGACCCTGAAAGAAGGTCAGGACATCGACTTCATCGGCGGTGCCGAGTAAGAGAGGAGTAATTCAAAATGGCAATCGTAAAATGTAAGCCTACTTCTCCGGGTCGCCGTCATGTAGTCAAGATCAGCAACCCGGAACTGTACAAAGGCAAGCCGTTCGCCGCCCTGCTGGACAAAAAGTCCAAGTCTGGTGGTCGTAACAACGCTGGCCGCATCACCACCCGTCACATCGGTGGTGGTCACAAGCAGCACTACCGTATCATCGACTTCAAGCGCAACAAGGACGGTATTCCGGCCAAGGTTGAGCGTCTTGAGTATGATCCGAACCGTTCTGCCAACATCGCTCTGGTGCTGTACGCAGACGGCGAGCGTCGCTACATCCTGGCCCCGAAAGGCGTTCAGGCCGGCGACCAGCTGCTGTCCGGTGACGCTGCTCCGATCAAGGCCGGCAACTGCCTGCCGATGCGCAACATTCCCGTGGGCTCCACCGTTCACGCGATTGAAATGAAGCCTGGCAAAGGCGCGCAGATCGCCCGTTCCGCCGGTACTTACGCCCAGATCCTGGCTCGCGAAGGCAACTACGTGACCCTGCGTCTGCGCTCCGGTGAAGTGCGCAAGGTGCTGGCCGAGTGCCGCGCCACCCTGGGTGAAGTGGGCAACGCTGAGCACATGCTGCGTCAGCTGGGTAAAGCCGGTGCACAGCGCTGGCGTGGTGTTCGTCCTACCGTACGTGGTGTGGCGATGAACCCGGTAGACCACCCGCACGGTGGTGGTGAAGGTCGTACCTCTGGTGGCCGTCACCCGGTTACTCCTTGGGGTAAACCGACCAAGGGCGCCAAGACCCGTAAAAACAAGCGTACCGACAAGTTCGTGGTACGTCACCGTAACAAGTAATAGTTTTTTAGAGGTATCACCATGCCACGTTCTCTCAAGAAAGGTCCGTTTATCGACCTGCACTTGCTGAAGAAGGTAGAGAAAGCGGTGGAAAGCGGGGATAAAAAGCCAATTAAAACCTGGTCCCGTCGTTCAATGATCATTCCGAACATGATCGGTTTGACCATCGCTGTCCATAATGGTCGTCAGCACGTACCTGTCTACGTTTCCGATGAAATGATCGGTCACAAGCTGGGTGAATTTGCACCGACTCGTACTTATCGCGGCCATGTCGCTGATAAGAAGGCCAAGAAGCGTTAAGGGGTAAAAGATGGAAGCTATAGCTAAACACCGCTTTGCTCGTACTTCTGCCCAGAAGGCGCGCCTGGTAGCCGATCAAGTTCGCGGCTTGTCCGTAGACAAGGCACTGAATGTCCTGGCGTTCAGCCCCAAGAAGGCTGCCGTTCTGGTCAAGAAGGTACTGGAATCTGCCATTGCTAATGCCGAGCACAACGAAGGTGCGGATATCGATGAGCTGAAGGTGACCAAGATCTTCGTTGACGAAGGTCCCACCATGAAGCGTATTCGTCCTCGTGCCAAGGGCCGCGCGGACCGTATCATGAAGCGTACCAGCCACATCACTGTGGTTGTGTCCGACCGCTAAGAGGCTAGGAGACAAGCAATGGGCCAGAAAGTACACCCGAATGGTATTCGCTTAGGTATCACCAAGCCTTTTAATTCGACCTGGTTTGCGAATACCAAGGACTTCGCTGACAACCTGCACAGCGATTTTCAGGTACGTCAGTTCCTGAACAAGGAACTGAAGAACGCCTCCGTTTCTCGCGTCGTTATCGAGCGTCCGGCCAAGAGCATCCGTGTGACCATTCACACCGCTCGTCCCGGCGTGGTGATCGGCAAGAAAGGCGAAGACGTTGAAAAACTGCGCAAGCACGTCGCCAAACTGGCTGGCGTACCTGCTCAGATCAACATTTCCGAAGTGCGCAAGCCCGAGCTTGACGGTCAGCTGGTTGCCGATTCCATCGCATCCCAGCTGGAGCGCCGCGTAATGTTCCGTCGTGCCATGAAGCGCGCGGTTCAGAACGCCATGCGCATCGGCGCCAAGGGCATCAAGGTAGAAGTGAGCGGTCGTCTGGGCGGCGCTGAAATCGCGCGTACCGAATGGTACCGTGAAGGTCGTGTGCCCCTGCACACCCTGCGTGCCGACATCGACTACGCAACTTCTGAAGCATCTACCACTTACGGCATCATCGGCGTGAAGGTCTGGATCTTCAAGGGTGAGGTACTGGGCGGCCTGCAGGCCGTGGCTCAGGAACCCGCTCCGTCCAAGCCCAAGCGCAAAGGCCGCGGTAAGTAAGGAGACTCGGACATGTTGCAACCAAAACGTACGAAATTCCGTAAAGTCCACAAAGGCCGTAACCGCGGTGTGGCGACCTCAGGCAACCAGGTATCCTTTGGTTCCTTTGGTCTGAAAGCGACCACTCGTGGACGTATCACTGCTCGCCAGATCGAAGCAGCCCGTCGTGCCATGACTCGTCACGTTAAGCGTCAGGGCAAGATCTGGATTCGTATCTTCCCGGACAAGCCGATTACCGAAAAGCCCCTGGAAGTACGTATGGGTAAAGGTAAGGGTAACGTGGAGTACTGGGTAGCACAGATCCAGCCGGGTCGTGTTCTGTACGAAATGGATGGCGTACCGGAAGCGCTGGCTCGTGAAGCCTTCGCCCTGGCTGCTGCCAAACTGCCCGTAAGAACCACTTTTGTAACTCGGACGGTGATGTGATGAAAGCACAAGATCTGCGTGAGAAGAGTGTTGAAGAGCTGAACCAGGAACTGCTGAACCTGCTGCGTGAGCAGTTCAACCTGCGCATGCAAGCGAGCACTGGCCAGCTGGCTCAGACTCACAACCTCAAAACGGTACGTCGCGACATCGCGCGTGTTAAGACTGTTCTGAATGAAAAGGCAGGTGCCTAAGATGAGCGAACAAAACATTCGTACTCTGCAGGGCCGTGTAGTCAGCGACAAGATGGACAAGTCCATCACTGTGGCTATCAACCGCTTCGTGAAGCACCCGATCTACGGGAAGTACATCAAGCGTACTACCAAACTGCACGTTCATGACGAGAACAACGAGTGCAAGGCCGGCGATATCGTGACCATTCGCGAATGCCGTCCTCTGTCCAAGACCAAGTCCTGGACCCTGGTAAAAATCATTGAGCGTCCGGTCAAGGCCTAACGTTCTCTGATATACTAACCCGGTCAAACGGCCCAGCGATGGGCCGTTTGTTTTTTACGCTACCCTTTCACATTTGGCAGTGCTATAATGCCGCGCCTTCTTTGGCAGCCAACATGCCCTGAAAGGGGTTTTAACGTAGTAATTTTAGCGGAGCACTAACATGATCCAAATGCAAAGTATGCTGGACGTGGCCGACAACTCCGGCGCGCGCAGCGTAATGTGTATTAAGGTCCTGGGTGGCTCGCACCGTCGCTATGCCGGCATCGGCGACATCATCAAAGTTACCGTTAAGGAAGCAATTCCGCGCGGTAAGGTTAAAAAAGGTGATGTAATGAACGCGGTGGTCGTACGCACCCGTAAAGGCGTTCGTCGTCCGGACGGCTCTGTCATCCGTTTCGACCGTAATGCGGCCGTGATTCTTAACAACAATCACCAGCCGATCGGTACTCGTATTTTTGGCCCGGTGACTCGTGAGCTTCGTACTGAGAAGTTCATGAAGATTGTTTCACTGGCACCGGAAGTACTGTAAGGAGTCTTTGATGGCAGCTAAAATCCGTCGCGATGACGAAGTCATCATTCTTACCGGCAAGGACAAGGGCAAGCGTGGCACTGTCACCCAGGTCCTGACCGAGGAAGGTAAGGTAATCGTCTCTGGTATCAACATGGTCAAGAAGCACCAGAAGCCCGTACCCCAACTGGGTCAGGCTGGTGGCATCATCGACCAGGAAGCACCGATTGACGTTTCTAACGTAGCGCTGTTCAACTCTGCCTCTGGCAAGGCTGATCGCGTAGGTTTCCGGATTGAAGACGGCAAGAAAGTCCGCTTCTTCAAATCCACCGGCGAACTTGTGAAGTAATTGGAGTAATACGATGGCGAAACTGCATGATTACTACAACGAAACTGTAGTAAATGAACTGAAGAGCCAGTTCGGGTACAAGTCTATCATGCAAGTCCCTCGGATTGAGAAAATCACCCTGAACATGGGTGTGGGTGAAGCACTGGCTGATAAAAAGATCCTGGACAATGCTGCTGCCGATCTGGCTGCCATTTCCGGTCAAAAGCCGCTGGTCACCAAAGCTCGTAAATCCGTTGCTGGCTTCAAAATCCGTGAAGGCTACCCCATTGGTTGTAAAGTAACTCTGCGCGGCGAGCGTATGTGGGAGTTCCTGGAGCGTCTGATTTGCATCTCTATCCCCCGGATCCGTGACTTCCGTGGCCTGAACCCTAAGTCGTTCGATGGTCGTGGTAACTACTCCATGGGCGTGCGTGAGCAAATCATTTTCCCTGAAATCGATTATGACAAGGTAGATCGTGTACGTGGTCTGGATATCACCATCACTACCACTGCCCAGTCAGACGAAGAAGGTCGTGCTCTGCTGGCTGCCTTTGACTTCCCATTCCGTAAGTAAGGTGTAGGGTTATGGCAAAACAATCAATGAAAGCTCGCGAAGTCAAGCGCGCAAAGCTGGTTGCCAAATATGCAACCAAGCGTCAGGCACTGAAAGACATCATTTCCGACGTCAAGACTTCTGATGAAGACCGTTGGGATGCAGTGCTCAAGCTGCAGCAACTGCCCCGTGACGCAAGCCCCTCTCGTCAGCGTAACCGCTGCAACATCACTGGCCGTCCGCATGGTTTCCTGCGGAAGTTCGGTCTGAGCCGCATCAAGGTGCGCGAACTGATGATGAAGGGTGAAATTCCGGGCCTGAAGAAGGCTTCTTGGTAAGCGAACACGGGAGTAATACACAATGAGCATGCAAGATCCGATCGCGGATATGCTGACCCGCATCCGCAACGGTCAGGCAGCCAACAAAGTTGCTGTCTCCATGCCTTCCTCCAAGGTCAAGGTAGCGATTGCCAAGGTCCTGAAAGAAGAAGGTTATATCACTGACTACGCTGTATCCGGTGACACCAAGGCCGAACTGGAAGTTACTCTGAAGTATTTCCAGGGCACCCCCGTGGTTGAACTGCTGCAGCGTGTAAGCCGCCCCGGTCTGCGCATCTACAAGAAGCGCGACGAACTGCCGAAGGTTATGGCCGGCATGGGTGTGGCCATCGTTTCCACGTCTCAAGGTGTGATGACCGACCGTGCCGCGCGTAAAGCCGGTATGGGTGGTGAGATCATCTGCTACGTTGCTTAAGGAGTAGATATGTCTCGCGTTGCTAAGGCACCTATCGAAATTCCTGCCGGCGTAGAAGTGGCGTTGAACGGTCAGGAAATCACCATCAAGGGTGGCAAGGGTACACTGAACCGTACCATCAATGCCGCCGTTGAAATCAGCCAGAACGACAACCAGTTGACCTTTGCCCCCCGTGAAAACGTGGACGGCGCCAATGCCCAAGCCGGTACTGCCCGTGCTCTGGTCAACAACATGGTTATCGGTGTTACCCAAGGCTTCGAACGCAAGCTGCAGCTGGTTGGTGTGGGTTATCGTGCTCAGATGAAAGGCAATGCAATTGCCCTGTCTCTGGGTTTCTCTCATCCGGTTGAGCATGCGCTGCCTGAAGGCGTTTCTGCTGAGTGTCCGTCCCAGACCGAGATCGTTCTCAAGTCTGCCGACAAACAGCTGATCGGTCAGGTTGCTGCCAACATCCGTGCGTACCGCAAGCCGGAGCCCTACAAGGGCAAGGGTGTTCGCTACTTTGGCGAGCAGGTTCGCAGCAAAGAGGCTAAGAAGAAGTAAGGTAACACTATGGACAAAAAAGCAGCTCGTATCCGCCGTGCTACTAAAGCACGCAAAAAGATGCTGGAACTGGGTGCTACTCGCCTGGTGGTTCACCGTACTCCGCGCCACATCTATGCCCAGGTTATTTCACCGGACAGCTCTGCTGTTCTGGCTTCCGCGTCTACCGTCGAGAAGTCTGTTCGCGAACAGGTGAAATCTACCGGTAACATCGATGCCGCCGCGCTGATCGGTAAAATCATCGCTGAGCGTGCGCTCGAGAAAGGTGTTAAAGAGGTCGCTTTTGACCGTTCCGGTTTCCAATATCACGGTCGTGTAGCCGCTCTGGCTGCTGCTGCCCGTGAAGCTGGTCTTCAGTTCTAAGGGTGGAGTCGAAAATGGCAAAAATCGAAGCTCAAGCCGGTGAACTGCAAGAAAAGCTTATTGCAGTAAACCGTGTATCAAAAGTTGTAAAAGGTGGTCGTATCTTCTCCTTCACCGCACTGACTGTGGTAGGTGATGGTAACGGTCGCGTTGGTTTTGGTTACGGCAAGGCCCGTGAAGTACCCGCCGCCATTCAAAAGGCGATGGAACAGGCTCGTCGCAACATGCGTACCGTTGGCCTGAACAACGGCACCCTGTTCCACCCGGTCAAGGGTCGTCACTCTGGCTCCAACGTGTACATGCAGCCTGCTTCCGAAGGTACCGGTATCATCGCCGGTGGTGCCATGCGCGCCGTTCTGGAAGTAGCCGGCGTGCACAACGTACTGGCCAAGACCTACGGTTCCACCAACCCGAACAACGTCGTTCGCGCTACCATCGACGCTCTGGCTCATATGAAGTCGCCCGAGCAAGTCGCTGCCAAGCGTGGTCTGAGCGTTGACGAAATTCTGGGGTAATGCGCCATGGCTAACAAGACTGTAAAAGTTACTCAGACCCGCAGCTCCATCGGCCGTCTGCCTAAGCACAAGGCAACGCTGCGTGGCCTCGGTCTGCGTCGCATTGGTCACACCGTAGAGCTGGAAGACACAGCTTGTGTACGCGGTATGATCAACCAGGTTTACTACATGGTTAAGGTAGAGGAGTAATCGCATGCGTTTGAATACTCTGTCTCCTGCCGCCGGCTCCAAGCCTTCCGCCAAGCGCGTAGGCCGTGGTATCGGTTCCGGTCTGGGCAAGACCGGCGGCCGCGGCCACAAGGGTCAGAAGTCCCGTTCCGGTGGTAAGGTTCGCAACGGTTTTGAAGGCGGTCAGATGCCGCTGAAACAGCGTCTGCCGAAGTTTGGTTTTACTTCGCGCAAGTCTCTGGTCAGTGCTGAAGTTCGTCTGAGTGAACTGGCGAAAGTTGAAGGCGACGTGGTGGATCTGAACACCCTGAAGCAGGCTGGCGTTCTGACCAAGAACATCCAGTTTGCCAAGGTTGTACTGTCCGGTACCATTGACCGTCAAGTGACTGTGGTCGGCCTGGGTGTCACCAAAGGTGCCCGTGCTGCCATTGAAGCCGCCGGCGGTAAAATCGAGGAATAATAAGTACTATGGCCAAGAAACCAGGATTAGAAGCTAAAAACGCACAGGGCGGGCTGAGTGAACTGAAAAGCCGTCTGCTTTTCGTTCTGATCGCGATTGTCGTGTTCCGCGCCGGCTCCTACGTGCCTATTCCTGGTATTGACGCCGCCGTACTTGCCGACTTGTTCCAGCAACAACAGGGTACCATCATTGAAATGTTCAACATGTTCAGTGGTGGCGCCCTGGAACGAGCGTCCATACTGGCGCTGGGGATAATGCCGTATATTTCTGCGTCCATTATCATTCAGCTGCTGACTGTGGTTCACCCTCCCTTGGCTGAGCTCAAGAAGGAAGGTGAAGCGGGTCGCCGCAAAATCAGTCAGTATACCCGGTATGGTACGCTGGTTCTGGGCACCATTCAGGCCATCGGTATTGCCACCGGTCTGCCGAACATGATGCCGGGCCTGGTGATTAATCCGGGTCTTGCATTTTACTTTACGGCAGTGGTGAGCCTGGTCACCGGCACCATGTTTCTCATGTGGCTGGGTGAGCAGATTACCGAACGAGGCATTGGTAATGGTATCTCGTTGATTATTTTCACGGGTATTGTTGCCGGCCTGCCTTCGGCCATCGGTGCCACGGCAGAGCAGGCGCGTCAGGGGGAATTGCACATTCTGTTGCTGTTGCTGCTGGCCGTGATCGTGTTTGCTGTGACTTACTTTGTGGTATTTGTTGAACGTGGCCAGCGCCGCATTGTGGTGAACTACGCCAAGCGTCAACAAGGCCGCCAGGTGTTCGCGGCACAGAGTACACACCTGCCCCTGAAAGTGAACATGGCGGGGGTTATTCCAGCGATTTTTGCATCCAGCATTATTCTTTTCCCGGGTACCGTGGCCTCATGGTTCGGTCAGGGCGAAGGGTGGTTTGCCAACCTGCTGCAGGAGCTGTCGCTCACGCTGCAACCCGGCCAGCCGCTGTACGTAATGTTGTATGCCGCTGCCATCATCTTCTTCTGTTTCTTCTATACCGCGCTGGTGTTCAATCCGCGCGAGACGGCAGACAACCTGAAGAAGAGCGGTGCCTTCATTCCGGGTATTCGCCCGGGTGAACAGACAGCGCGCTACATTGATAAAGTAATGACTCGCCTGACCCTGGTCGGTGCCCTGTACATTACCTTTATCTGTCTGGTTCCACAGTTCCTGATGACAGCCTGGAACGTCCAGTTTTACTTTGGCGGAACCTCGCTGTTAATTATTGTGGTCGTCATCATGGATTTCATGGCTCAGGTGCAAACCCACATGATGTCTCATCAGTATGGCGATGTCCTGAGAAAAGCGAACCTGAAGGGCTACAACCGTTAAGGTTCGGTTATTTACGGAGTTAAGCAATGAAAGTCCGTGCTTCCGTTAAGGCTATTTGCCGTAACTGCAAGATCATCAAGCGTCACGGCGTGATTCGCGTGATCTGCACCTCTGACCCCAAGCACAAGCAGCGTCAGGGTTAAGGCTAAAAAAGTTACGGTTTAGCTTGAAAATTGAAGGCAGGCTGGCTAAAGTAGCCAGCCACCTTCGTTAGGTGAAAAGTTCAGCCATTACGTATCCTCGACGGGCTTTGTAATGGCTTTTTATTCGTTAATATGTAGGAGTGCATAGTGGCCCGTATCGCTGGCATTAACATTCCTGACCATAAACATGCCGTCATCGCTTTGACCGCTATTTATGGCGTCGGTCGTACCCGCTCCAAGGCCATCTGTGCCGCAGCCGGTATCGCCGAGAATGTGAAAATTAAAGAATTGGATGAAGCTCAGGTAGAATCTCTGCGTGAGCAAGTGGCCAAGTTCACCGTTGAAGGTGACCTGCGCCGCGAAGTTTCCATGAACATCAAGCGTCTGATGGACCTGGGTTGTTACCGTGGCCTGCGTCATCGTCGCAGCCTCCCCGTTCGCGGTCAGCGCACCAAGACCAATGCTCGTACGCGCAAAGGTCCTCGTAAACCGATCAAGAAATAACGGGAAGGTAGATCATGGCTAAAACTCCGGCTCGTAGCGCTCGCAAGCGCGTCAAAAAGCAGGTGAGCGACGGTATCGCCCACGTTCATGCTTCTTTCAACAACACCATCGTAACCATCACCGACCGTCAGGGTAATGCTCTGTCCTGGGCAACTGCCGGTGGTTCAGGTTTCCGTGGTTCCCGCAAGTCCACCCCGTTCGCGGCTCAGGTAGCTGCCGAGCGTGCCGGTGAAATTGCCAAGGAATACGGCGTCAAGAACCTGGAAGTAATGGTTAAAGGTCCGGGTCCGGGCCGCGAGTCATCCATCCGTGCGTTGAATGCTGCGGGTTTCCGCATCACCAACATCACCGATGTGACTCCCATCCCGCACAACGGTTGTCGTCCTCCCAAGAAGCGTCGCGTATAACGCTTCTTGTAGGATAGTTGGAGAAAGAACATGGCAAGATATCTGGGTCCCAAGCTCAAACTGAGCCGTCGCGAGGGCACTGACCTCTTCCTGAAGTCAGGTGTTCGCGCGATCGATTCAAAGTGTAAAATTGATACCGCACCCGGTCAGCACGGCGCTCGCAAGCCCCGTCTGTCTGATTACGGTGTACAGCTGCGTGAAAAGCAAAAAGTTCGTCGTATCTACGGCGTGCTGGAAAAGCAGTTCCGCAACTATTACAAAGAAGCTGCGCGCCTGAAAGGCAACACTGGTGAGAACCTGCTGCAGCTGCTGGAAGGTCGTCTGGACAACGTCGTATACCGCATGGGCTTTGGTGCTACCCGCGCCGAGTCTCGCCAGCTGGTGAGCCACAAGGCCATCCTGGTAAACGGTCAGGTTGTTAACATTCCTTCCTTCCAAGTTTCTCCCGAAGACGTAGTCAGCGTTCGCGAGAAGGCCAAGAAGCAAGCCCGGATCAAAGCTTCCCTGGAGCTGTCCGGTCAACGTGAAAAGCCGACTTGGGTAGAAGTTGACGCTACCAACATGCAAGGCACCTACAAGCGCCTGCCTGAGCGTAGCGACCTGTCTGCCGAGATTAACGAACAGCTGATCGTCGAGCTTTACTCCAAGTAAAGCTGGCTTCTAAGAGAGGACACAATGCAGGGTTCTGTAACAGATTTTCTTAAGCCGCGTCTGGTTGATATTGAACAGATCAGCCAGACTCATGCCAAAGTGACTCTCGAGCCGCTGGAGCGTGGCTTTGGTCATACATTGGGTAATGCGCTGCGTCGTATTCTGCTTTCTTCCATGCCTGGCTGTGCCATCACCGAAGTTGAACTCGACGGTGTGCTGCACGAGTACAGCAGCAAGGAAGGTGTCCAGGAAGACATTCTGGAAATCCTGCTCAACCTCAAAGAGGTTGCCATCAAGCTGGAAGGCAAGGACGAGGTTACCCTGTCACTGACCAAAACTGGTGCAGGTCCCGTAACTGCAGGCGACATCACCCATGGTGATGACGTCGAGATCGTTAACCCAGAGCACGTCATCTGTCATCTGACCGGGGACGACGCCGACATCAGCATGCGTCTGAAAGTGCAGCGTGGCCGTGGCTATGTACCCGCCTCCGCCCGTGCACACAGCGAAGACGACGAGCGTCCGATTGGCCGCCTGTTGCTGGATGCGGCTTACAGCCCCGTGGTTCGTATCGCCTACAATGTAGAGGCGGCCCGTGTTGAACAGCGTACCGACCTGGACAAGCTGGTTATCGACATGGAGACCAACGGCACTCTGGATCCGGAAGAAGCCATCCGCCGTGCGGCCACCATCATGGCCGAACAGCTGGAAGCCTTCGTGGATCTGCGTGACGTCAGCGAGCCTGAAGAGAAAGAAGACAAGCCTGAGTTCGATCCTATCCTGCTGCGTCCTGTCGACGATCTGGAACTGACAGTTCGCTCTGCGAACTGTCTGAAGGCAGAAGCGATCCATTACATTGGTGATCTGGTACAGCGTACCGAGGTGGAGTTGTTGAAGACTCCCAACCTGGGTAAAAAATCTCTTACCGAGATTAAAGACGTGTTGGCGTCTCGTGGTCTGTCTCTGGGCATGCGCCTGGAGAACTGGCCGCCTGCCAGCATCGCTGATGAATAAACCGGATCACGGGTTTTACCGATTTAGTTAGGAAGGATTAGGTCATGCGCCATCGTAAGAGTGGTCGTCAACTGAACCGGAACAGCAGCCACCGTCAGGCCATGTTCCGCAACATGGCCAGCTCCTTGGTTCGTCATGAAGTTATCAAGACGACTCTGCCCAAGGCAAAAGAGCTGCGTCGTGTGGTTGAACCTCTGATCACACTGGCCAAGAGCGACAGCGTTGCTAACCGTCGCCTGGCATTTGCCCGCACTCGCGACAGCGAAGTAGTTGGCAAACTGTTCAACGAACTGGGACCCCGCTATCAGGAGCGTCCGGGTGGTTACACCCGCATCCTGAAGTGCGGTTTCCGCGCTGGCGACAACGCCCCTATGGCTTACATTGAGCTGGTAGGTCGCGACGTTGAAGCGCAAGAAGCAGCTGCTTCTGAAGAGTAAAAATCAAAAGCCGGGTTCGCCCGGCTTTTTCTTTTCTGTAATTCCCACCTGAATCCCACCCTTCTGCTATACCTTTGAACCATCACTGATCTGGATCAAGCCGGAGCGACTTGTGTGTGGTTATTATTAAGCAAATGGAATGCAACTTTTGGTGGCGTGATGTCATTGTTTTTCCGGCTGTTTTCTCTGTGGGGATTGTGCGTGAGTCTGGTACTTGCCGCAGAAAGTCCCGTTCCCGAGCAGCGGCTGGCAGACTGGTACCCCGACTCCACCATCAGCGCCATTGAGCAGCCCTTTGCCGGCTGGCAAATCACCAGTGGCGATAGCACCCGCTATGCCTTTCTTACCCGGCAGTTTGCCGATATTTCCGCCTATTCCGGCAAACCGGTGGAGATGTTGCTGGCCATGGACGAGCAGGGCCGGCTGGAGCACAGCCTGGTGGTGGAGCACCACGAGCCCATACTGCTGATAGGTATTCCCGAGAGCAAACTCACCGCCTTTGTCAGCCAGTATGAGGGAGTCGGGTTTAATGAGCGGGTGCAGGTGGGCCTGTCCCGCCGGGATGACATTCACTCGGTGGACGGCGTTACCGGCGCGACCGTGACCGTGATGGTGATCAACCAGACGGTAATGCGCGCCCTGCGTGCTGCCCACCAGGCGCTGGCACAAGGACAGAGGGTAACCGCCGCGCCTGCTGCCGAGGCGGCCATCCTGATAACAGACTGGCAGCCGCGCAGCTGGCAGACCCTTAAAGAGCAGCAACTGATCCGTTCCCTTGTGCTGACTGAAGGTGAAGTGGAAAGCGCCTTTGCCGGCACCCGTGCCGCCTCACACAAGCCTTCTGAAAACCCTGATACGGCCTTTATGGATCTGTATTTTGCGCCGCTGCGGCCGGCCGAGGCCGGTATCAACCTGCTGGGCCAGACCCGGTACGACAAGTTGCTGGCCGATCTTGGACCGAATGACCAGCCCATTCTGGTGGTGGCCAACAGTGATTACAGCTTTCGCGGCAATGGCTTTGTACGTGGTGGCATTTTCGACCGGGTACGGGCCTGGCAGGGGCCGGAAGAAATTGCCTTTCGGGATATGGACTACTACCGCCTGGCCCCGTCGGATCTCAAGGCTGAAAACACGCCCCGCTTTGGTGAGCTGGCGATTTTTATCGCCCGCGACGGCGCCCTGGATTTGAGTCAGCCCTGGCAGTTTGAGCTGATGGTGCGCCGTCAGGTGGGCGCGCTGGACAGTGAATTTGCCAGCTTTTATGCCGATTACCGGCTGCCTGAAGCCTATCTGAGCCTGCCGGCACCGGAAGTTCCCTCAGCTTCCGATTTGGCCCTGGAAGAAGAAACCCCGCTGTGGATCAGCCTGTGGCAAATGAAGCAGGTGCAGATAGTGGTGCTGCTCACCGGCCTGGCGGTGCTGATGATCATACTGTTTCTGCAGGACTGGCTGGTGCAGCATCCGGCCCTGATGCACCGGGTACGTATCGGTTATCTGTGTTTTACTCTGTTCTTTATCGGCTGGTACAGCCTGGCCCAGCTGTCGGTGGTCAACGTCTTTACCTTTTTGCATGCGCTGTTCAGCGGCTTTCAGTGGTCGTCGTTTCTGCTCGATCCCATGATGTTTATTCTGTGGAGCTTTGTGGCCCTGACCCTGCTGCTGTGGGGCAGGGGCATCTTCTGCGGCTGGCTGTGCCCGTTTGGCGCCCTGCAGGAGCTGGTGAACGAGGCGGCGCGCAAGCTGAAGATCAAACAATTTACCGTGCCCTTTGCTGTTCATGAGCGGCTGTGGGCGCTTAAATACCTGATTTTACTGGGTCTGTTTGGTCTGTCGCTGCAGTCTCTGGCCCTGGCCGAGCAGGCGGCGGAAGTCGAGCCCTTTAAAACCGCCATGACATTGCGCTTTATGCGGGAGTGGGGCTATGTGGCCTATGCCCTGAGCTGGGTGGTGATTTCCCTCTTTTTACGCAAGGCCTATTGCCGCTATGTGTGCCCTCTGGGCGCGGCGCTGGCGGTGCCGGCCCGGCTGCGGTTGTTTGACTGGCTCAAGCGCCGCCACGAATGCGGCAACCCCTGCCAGCTTTGCGCCAAGGAATGTGAAGTGCAGGCCATTCACCCGGACGGCCGCATCAATGCCAACGAGTGTCACTACTGTCTGGATTGTCAGATCACCTACTTTAACGAGCGAAAGTGCCCGCCACTGGTGATGAAGGCGAAGAATCGCCGTCGTCGTGAACTGGAGCGGGAAGCCGCCCGAATCAAGGTCACCAATGTGGGTGCCACAACACCACAAGGAGAGTCGAATGAGTAAGAATGACAAGCATCAAGAGCCGAGCGAACACGTCAAACTGAGCCGGCGCCTGTTTCTGGGCGGATCGTCCGCCCTGCTGGCCACGGCGGCGGCCGGCGGCGGCCTGAGTCTGGCGTCATCGCCGGCACTGGCGGCCACCGGCCAGACTGGCAATGTGGCCCCCGGTGAGCTGGATGAGTATTACGGCTTCTGGAGTGGTGGCCATCAGGGCGAGGTGCGGGTACTGGGCGTGCCTTCCATGCGTGAAATCATGCGCATTCCGGTGTTTAACGTGGACTCGGCCACCGGCTGGGGCATTACCAATGAAAGCCGGCGCATTATGGGTGACAGCAGCAAGTATCTAAATGGCGACTGCCACCACCCTCATATTTCCATGACCGATGGCAAGTACGACGGCAAGTATCTGTTTATCAACGACAAGGCCAATACCCGGGTGGCGCGCATTCGGCTCGATATCATGAAGTGCGACAAGATGGTCACCATTCCCAATGTGCAGGCCATTCACGGCCTGCGGTTGCAGAAGGTACCGCACACCAAATATGTGTTCTGCAACGCCGAATTTATCATTCCCCATCCCAATGACGGCAGCAATCTGAAAAACCTGGACGCCGCCGAGCAGTACACCATGTTCAACGCCGTGGATGCCGAGACCATGGAGGTGGCGTTTCAGGTAATGGTGGACGGCAACCTGGACAACACCGACGCCTGCTACACCGGCAGGTATGCCGCCGCCACCTGTTACAACTCGGAAGGCGCCACCACCCTGGGTGGCATGATGCGCGAGGAGCGTGACTGGGTAACGGTATTTAACATTCCCCGTATTGAAGCGGCGATCAAGGCCGGTGACTTCGTTACCCTCGGGGACGCCAAAGTGCCGGTGCTGGACGGTCGCAAGGGCTCCAAACTGACCCGTTATGTGCCTGTGCCCAAGAACCCTCACGGCCTAAACACCTCGCCGGACGGCAAGTATTTTATCGCCAACGGCAAGCTGTCGCCGACCGTGTCGATGATCGAAATCGACAAGCTGGAGGATCTGTTTAACGACAAGTTTGACGATCCGAGGGCGGTGATCGCCGCCGAGCCTGAGCTGGGCCTGGGGCCGCTGCACACCACCTTTGACGGTCGTGGCAATGCCTACACCACACTGTTTATCGACAGTCAGGTGGTGAAGTGGAACATGGCGGATGCCGTCAGGGCCTATAACGGCGAAGACGTGGACTATATTCGCCAGAAGCTGGATGTGCAGTACCAGCCCGGCCACAACCATGCCTCTCATACCGAAGCCCGGGATGCGGATGGCAAATGGCTGGTGGTGCTGTGCAAGTTCTCCAAGGATCGCTTCCTGCCGGTGGGCCCGCTGCATGCGGAAAATGACCAGCTGATCGATATTTCCGGCGAGGAAATGAAGCTGGTGCACGACGGTCCCACCTATGCCGAGCCTCACGACTGTATTCTGGTGCGTCGCGATGTACTGAGTCCCAAAAAGATCTGGGAGCGTAATGATCCCTTCTTTGCAGAGACCGTGGCCATGGCGAAAGCAGACGGCGTGACTCTGGAGCGGGATAACAAGGTGATCCGCGATGGCAACAAGGTGAGGGTGTACATGACCTCGGTGGCTCCCAACTACGGTCTGACCGAGTTTACCGTGAAGCAGGGGGATGAAGTCACTGTGACCGTCACCAACCTGGACATGATTGAGGATGTGAGTCACGGCTTCTGCATGGTGAACCATGGTGTGAGCATGGAGATCAGCCCCCAGCAGACCTCGTCGGTGACCTTTATTGCCGACAAGCCCGGGGTGCACTGGTACTACTGCAACTGGTTCTGTCACGCCCTGCACATGGAAATGGTGGGTCGCATGCTGGTTGAGCCGGCGTAAGGTCCGTCATGGTCAAGCGTTGGCTATGGTTGCTGCTGTTGGTGGCCGGGTCGGAGGCGGCGGAGATGCGGCTGACGCCGGCCTCCGTTGCCGCCCTCGATCAGGTGGCGGCGGGGGAAACAGTGATCCTGGAGCCGGGTATCTACCCGGCTTTACGCCTGTCCCAAACCCTGACCCTGAAAGGGGAAGCCGGTGCCGTCATCGACGCCGGCGGCAAGGGCCATGGCCTTTTTCTGAATGCGCCCGGTATTCGCGTGTTTGATCTGGCCATTCGCAACTGGGGCGCGGATTTGGGCGCACTGGACGCGGGCATTTTTATCAGTGGCAAGGCCAGTGATACCGAAGTGGCCCGAGTGCAGTTTAACGGCCCCGGTTTTGGCATCTGGGCCGAAAGTGCAAAGCGGCTGTACCTGCACCATAACGATATTGAAGGGGACACCTCGCTGCGCTCTCAGGACAGGGGCAACGGCATTCATCTCTTTGATGTGGGCGACAGTCTGGTGGCACACAACCGCATTCGCCGGGTTCGCGACGGCATTTATATCAATTACAGCCATCACAACCGCCTGATGGGCAATCGCATGAGCAAGCTGCGCTACGGCATTCACTATATGTATTCCAACAATAACGAAGTCTCCGGGAACGTCACTGAGCATACCCGCACCGGCTACGCGCTTATGCAGTCCCGGCAGCTGACGGTCACCGGGAATGTCTCTGAGCAGGATGAGAACTACGGCATTCTGATGAACTACATCACCTACTCCACCATCAGCGGCAACCGGGTCAGTGGTGTACGGTCCAACAGCCGGCTGATTAACCCCAGGGGAGCCGAGGGCAAGGCCATGTTTGCCTATCAGGCGGTGGGTAACGAGATCAGCGACAACTGGCTGGCTCACAGTGATCTGGGTCTGCACATGACCGCCGGCTCGGAGCAGAACCAGATTTTTGGCAATGCCCTGGTGGGCAACCGCACTCAGGTGCGTTATGTCTCCAACCGGCCTCAGGAGTGGTCCCGGGATGGCCGGGGAAACTACTGGAGCGATTATCTGGGCTGGGATCTGGATCAGAACGGCCTGGGGGACGTTCCTTATGAGCCCAACGACGGCATGGACAGGGTCTTGTGGCAATATCCGGCGGCTCGCTGGCTGCTCAATGCGCCCGTGGTCAGCCTGCTGCGCTGGATACAACAACAGTTTCCGGTATTCCGGGGGCCGGGCGTCACCGACTCTTACCCGTTAATGGCATTGCCGGACACCATGGCCGAAGGGAGGCATGATGAGCATTATTCGCTTGCGGCAGGTCATTAAGTGCTTTGCCGGTCGTGAAGTACTGAAACGCATCTCGCTGGAGGTTCAGCCCGGCGAGGTGCTGGGGCTGCTGGGCCATAACGGCGCCGGCAAGACCACCACCATCAAGCTGATCCTTGGTTTGCTGCAGCCCGATGACGGCGAAGTACGAGTGATGGATCAGGATCCGGCAAGCAGTGATTTTCGCGAGCTGCGCCGGCACCTGGGTTTTTTGCAGGAAAACGTCAGTTTTTACGATCAGCTCAGCGGGGCCGAGGTAATCACCTATCTGGCCAGGCTCAAGGGCATGGCGCCGGCTCAGGGCATGGCGCTGCTGGAGCGGCTGGGGCTGGCCGAGGCCGCTTACCGCCGGGTAAAAACCTATTCCAAGGGCATGCGGCAGCGGCTGGGTCTGGCTCAGGCCCTGCTGGGACAACCCAAAGTGCTGCTACTGGATGAACCCACTGTAGGGTTGGATCCGGTGGCGACTCACCACTTTTATGAGCAAATCGACGAACTGCGCCGGCAGGGCTGCGCCATTGTGCTGTGCTCCCATGTGCTGGCGGGCGTTGAGCCTTACCTCGACAGAGTGGCGGTAATGGGGCAGGGGCGTCTGCTGGCGTCGGGCAGTCTCGATGCCTTGCGTGCCGAGTCCCGTTTGCCGGTGACCCTGACGTTAAAAGGAAAAGAGTTGTTACCTGCGCTCCCTGAGCGTTTTCACGGACTGGTGACCGACGCGAATGAGCAACAGCTGGTGCTGCAAACGGACGCCACCGGACAGCGGGTTCTGGCAGAAGTGATCTGCAGTCTGCCCGACATAGAGCAATTTCACTGGCAGCAACCCAATCTGCCTGAACTGTATCAACATATCTGCTACGGAGCCGCCGATGCGCACATTGCTGATCATTGCCCGTAAGGAATGGCTGGATGGCATTCGCAACCGCTGGATACTGGCCATTGCCCTTGTGCTGTGGGCCATGGCGGTGGGGCTGGCCTACTTTGGCGGTGTCGCCTCCGGCCTGGTGGGCTTTACCTCCATTGAATCCACTCTGGCCAGTCTGGCCAGTCTGGCGGTGGTGATATTGCCGTTGATTGCCCTGATGCTGGGCCACGATGCCCTTATTGGTGAGGCGGAGCGAGGCACCTTGTTATTGCTGATGACCTATCCGCTCAGCCCAGGGCAACTGCTGACCGGCAAATTCGCCGGCCAGGCGCTGATGCTGGCGGCAGCCACCGGGCTGGGGTTTGGCAGCGCCGCCCTGACCCTGCTGCTGTTTACCGATGGACTCGATGCTGTACTGGTAGCCCGGTTGTTCGGCGCCCTGATCCTCTCCGCCATTCTGCTGGGCTGGATCTTTCTGGCCATGGCATACGTTCTCAGCGCCTGGGTCAGTGAAAAGGGCAGGGCGGCCGGTGCCTCGCTGCTGCTCTGGTTCTTTTTTGTGGTGGTGTTCGATCTGCTGATGCTGGGTCTGCTGGTGGGGTTGCCGGACCAACTCGACTTTGCTTCCTTGCCCTACCTGATGCTGCTTAACCCGGCGGATGTCTTCCGTATCTTCAATTTGGAGCTGCTGTCGGACAGTGACGTCAAAACCGGGGTCATGGCCGCAAGCAGTGGGCTGGCCTTGGGCTCGGCCGGGCTGCTGGCCTGCCTGCTGGTGTGGCTGACAGCCCTGGTGGGGCTGGCCCGTTTTCTGTTTCAACGTTCACTGACAAGGATATAAGCATGCGAATAGTCGGATTGATGCTGGCGGCCCTGTTGCTGACCGGGTGTGGAGAGCAGGATACAAATGTGCTGGCACGGCAGGCCGTAGCCATCGAGCGGGGAGACGAGTGTCATTTGTGCGGCATGGTGATCAGCCAGTTTTCCGGGCCCAAGGGTGAAGCCTATGAGCAGGGCGTGGAAGAGGTTCATAAGTTCTGCTCCACCCGGGATCTGCTGAACTGGGCGCTGGAGCCTGAAAACCGCCATGCCCGTCAGCAAATGTGGGTACATGACATGAGCAAGGTTCCCTGGGACCAGCCCGATGACGAACATTTTATTAATGCCGAAAGCGCCTGGTATGTAGTGGGTTCCAGTCAGACCGGCGCCATGGGGCCGACTCTGGCCAGTTTTGGTGACAGAGCCGTGGCCGACGCCTTTGCCAGTCAATATGGCGGCGAGGTACTGGGTTTTGACCAGCTGAGGCTGGATAAAATCAATCAAAATAACCATACAATGCACTGATTTGTGCATAACTCTGTGGTTAACATGTGATTTTGCTGGGTTAATGAACATTCGGTGCCGAGAGTCATATTTTTGTCAAAAAAGCCCTTGCGCAAAAATCGCGGATCCCTATAATGCGCCCTCACTGACACGGCGGAACACGCCAACGGTCACAAGGGTTGAAAGCGAACGACATAAAGTTCAAAGCAACGCTTGACGAACAAAAAGGATTGCGTAAAATACGCAGCCCTGACCAGCGAAAGCGGTCAACGCTCTTTAAGCAGCCTTGAGCTGCAGAGCATCGCTCTTTAAAAATTAGTATCAAGCAAACTGTGTGGGCACTCGCAGTCGATTGAGAAACAAAAAATATTGTTTTTCAATGATTTGTGAAGTGCACTAGTAATAGCAGCAATTCAGATATTCATTGAGCATCAAATCTTTAATTGAAGAGTTTGATCATGGCTCAGATTGAACGCTGGCGGCAGGCCTAACACATGCAAGTCGAGCGGTAA
>NZ_QAGM01000028.1:1831-32809 GCF_003049725.1 Oceanimonas marisflavi | reverse complement strand
AGTTGATACCTCTTATTATGTCAGCTCACTGTCGCCGAAACACAAGCTGCTGGGGCACTATATTCGTCAGCACTGGCGTATAGAAAACAGCCAACACTACATTCTTGATGTGGTGTTTAACGAAGATGCTTCACGGATTGCCACGGGAGACGCTGTGGAGAACATGGCGTTGTTCCGGCGGTTTATCATGAACATCCTCAAGCAAAGCGAGTGTGGCTCACCGAGTCAACGCAACAAGCTGAAGCGGGCCAGTTGGAACGACGATTACCGGGCTCAATTATTCTTTGGTTAAATTAACAGCAAAGTATGCTCTTGCCCTGATAGGCATGGAGTGATATTGAGTTACCATCAGCAGCCTGGATGAGGGGCTGGGTAAAGCTGCTGTTTATGCCGACCTGCACGTTCAAACTCTCCTTCTTCAATCTCTCACTTCGGGGTGGGTCCGGTTCTGATACTTGGGCAACTGCTCTCTTAGTCCCTGAAAGGTGTTGAATGCACTGGTCACCGAGAGTTGGTTGGTCATCCAGCCGGGTAAATTGCCACCGGGATCGGCAAACGCGATATATTCGATATGAGTCAGCCCATTGGTCAGTTTTGCCAGGGTCCAGGTGGCTTTAACGGCCTTGATTCGAATATAACCTTGTTGCTGCGGATAGGCATCAGAAGCATCCTCAATGGTCAGAACCAGGGCACCCGGCGGTTGCTCAAACCTTGAATAGGTGACCATATCGCGGTCCTGCACCGGCCAGGGCGCCCGAAAGCGGGTATAGACAATATTTTCGGTAAGTGAGATCTGTTCAAGTACCCGGCTTGAGGAGACGTTATCTATCCAGTTGGGAATATTTGCACTGTCTTCCAGCAGTGCCATAAAGGCCGCATAACGGGTAACGACAAACGTCCGGGCTCGAATCTCTACCAGGCCAGCCTGATGGTGCCGGGTCTGAATGGTAATACCATCTTTATTTTTTGCCATTTCCCAGCGCTGTGACGTCGGGCTGGTTGCAATGGCAGAAAAAACCACAAAAAAGGAAAGCATCAGTAACCAGCGTACCAGCATCTTTTCCCCTTATCCCTTTACAATCCGGTTACCGGCCCTTTATCTGGTCAGCTTAGAGTTTGAACAGTCGCACAGCCATTTGTGGCGTCACTTTTCGTGACATAAGCCACTGTTAAGTTCCCTGCCCTGTCAGTCAGCGCCTACGCTTACTCCTGTAAATCCGCAAGCCAGTTTCAAACACACTGTGCAGGAGGTAACCATGAAACTACTGGGGATCAGCGGCAGCCTGAGGGCCGGCTCGTTCAATACCCTGCTGTTGAAGGCGGCGGCCAGGGTCGCGGCCAGCGAGAGCGCCGAGCTGAAGGTGCATGATATTTCGGCCATTCCACTTTATAACGGGGATCTGGACGGCGACGTCAAACCCGCGCCGGTGCAGGCGCTGCTGGACGCCATTGCAGCGGCCGATGGCCTGGTGCTGGTCACGCCGGAGTACAACTACAGCTTTTCCGGGGTGATGAAAAACGTGATCGACTGGGCCTCGCGGCCGGCGTTCAATGCCGTGCTTACCCATAAGCCCTGCGCCCTGCTCAGCGCCTCCATGAGCGCGCTTGGCGGCGCCCGGGCACAAACGCACCTGCGCAGCGTGCTGGCGGGCACGCTGTCGCCGGTTTATCAGGCACCCGATTACCTGCTGGCGTCTGCCCACACCGCCTTTAACAACGATGGCGAGCTGAAGAGTGACGATCATCAAAAGCGGCTTGAGCAATTTATGCAGGGCTATCTGAACTGGCTGCAGCACCCGCGCTGAGCGCTGCAGTGTACTGACAAACAGGCCGGGCTCCCGGCCTGTTTTGTTTAATAAGCGCCTTCGCTGTAGATAAGCTCATAGCTGTGGCTGTAGATTTCCACAATATTGCCGAACGGGTCTTCCATATAGATCATGCGGTAGGGCTTTTTTCCCGGATAGTAGTAGCGCGGTTTTGCCATGCGCGCTCTGCCGCCCGCCGCCACAATGCGCTCGGCCAGGCCTTCCACGTCCGGGTCCTGCACGCAGAAGTGAAACACACCGGTTTTCCAGTATTCAAAGTTGTTGTCGGGGTTTTGCTGTCCCTGAAACTGAAACAGCTCCACGCCTACCCGGTCGCCGGTTGACAGATGAGCAATGCGAAAGCGACCCCAGCCCGGGCCGAACACGTCGCTGCACATTTCGCCAATGGCGCTGTCGTCTTCAGTGATCTCGGTGGGCTGCATAATCAGATACCAGCCCATCACCTGGGTATAAAACGCCACCGCCTTGTCGAGATCCGGCACCGAAATGCCAATATGGGAAAAATTTCTCGGATAAACCTTGCTCATCACGCTCACCTCTTGTGTTGTGGTTGAGGTGAGCTTAACCACATGCTTTAATCATTAAAAATTATCGTTTTTTATTATTATGAGTGCATTTTGTGATGATTAATCCGGTGTGGCTGCGCAGCTTCTGCACCCTGGTGGAGGTGGGGCATTTCACCCACACCGCCGAGCGGCTGCACATGACCCAGTCGGGCGTGAGCCAGCAGGTGCGCAAACTGGAAGAGTATTTTGGCGTGCCACTGCTGATGCGCCAAGGCAAGGGCTTTACCCTGACCGATGCCGGTGAGCGGCTGTATGCCGGGGGCCGGCCTGTTCTGCAATCCCTCTCGGGTCTGAAGCAGCAAGTGGGGCTCGATGATCCGGTTGCCGGGCTGGTGCGGCTCATGTCGCCGGGCAGTGTGGGCCTCAAGCTGTATCCGCAGCTGCTGGAGCTGCAGCGCCGGCACAACACACTGGCGATCGACTATCGCTTTGCTCCCAACGTCAGCGTGGAGCAGGCGGTGGCAAACAATACCGTGGATCTGGGGCTGATGACGCGCCCCTCCACCCATGAAGCGGTGCATTGCCGGGCCATGGCCAAAGAAGCCCTGCTGCTGGTCACCCCGGCCGTCGTGGCCGAGCCCGACTGGCCCGCCCTGCTCCAGCTGGGCTTTATCGATCACCCGGACGGCAGCCATCATGCCGGCCTGCTGCTCGGCGCCAACTACCCCGAATTTGAACATGTGAGTCAGTTCAGAAAGAGCGGCTTTTCCAACCAGATTGGGCTGATCCTGGCGCCGGTGAGCCTGGGGCTGGGCTTTACCGTGCTGCCGGCCCATGCGGTGGCGGCCTTTGCACAGCCGGAGCTGATCCGTGTCCATGCCCTGCCCCACCCGGTCAGCGAAACCATTTATGCCGCCACCCATCGCCACAAGCCAGTGCCCAGCCGGGTGAATACCGTGCTGACGCTGGCCGAGGCGCAGCTTGATAACGGCTAAAGGATTTGGTTACGTACCTGTCCGCTCTGATCCGGGTCAACACAGTTTATTAATGAGCCCCTTGCTGTTAACCGTCGATAAGGAGAATTTTCAAGTGAAGTTACTGGTTTTTCTGGGCAGTGTAAGAAACAGCACGCCACCCCGGCCGGCCCGTCTGGGTGAGCGTGTGGCAAAGGCGTGTCTGGCCTGTCTGCAAGGCAACCATGGTGATCACCAAGTAGAGCTGATCGATGCCCTGGACTACCCACTGGAGCCGATGTTCAAGCCTCACTTTGCCTATGCCAGCGGCAGAGCGCCGGAGCCGCTTAACCGGCTGGCAGAGAAAATCGCCGCCGCCGATGGCTTTATCATGGTCAGCCCGGAGTACAATCACTCCATGAGCCCGGCACTGGCCAACCTGCTGAACCACTTCGGCAGCTCGCTGTTCTCCTACAAGCCGAGCGCCATTGTGACCTATTCGGCAGGGCAATGGGGCGGCATGCGGGCAGCCGTTGGCATGCGCACCTTTCTCTCCGAGCTGGGCTGCCTGCCGGTGTCGGCCATGATCCATGTGCCCAGGGCGCAGGAAGTATTTGCAGCAAATGGCGCCGTGCAGGCGGGGGAAGACGAGCAAGCCTGGTCTGATTACTTTGATCGTACTTTTAATCAGCTGCTCTGGTGGGCCCGGGCCGCCGGTGAGCATCGCGCTCAGGTTGACCCGCACTCACTGATCAAGAGCTTCAAAAGAAACCCTTCTCAGCGCAATGCCCCATAACCGCTGATCTGTATCAATACTCCCCTGCCCGGCTGAGCTAGTCTGTAGAAAGAGCAGCCAGGGCACGGGAGGTGTTATGACCAGCACCATGCTGATCCGGATAATGAAAATCGCCATGAGCATCGGCATAGCCCTGATCGTGCTGGGGGTTTACCTGCACAACAGCAGCCACATGGAGGCGCTGGGCGTAAACGGCATTCTGATCAGCGCCGGCTGTGTGGCCGTGGGCATGGTGCTCTCCCTGCCCACCAAGATGTATCTCACCTTTGTGCTGATGAAGCGGGAGAATGATCAGCCGTCCTGAACCTCGCTCTCAGTAATCAAACCCTTGCTGGGCCTTTACCCCGGCTTCAAAGGCGTGCTTCACCGACTGCACTTCGCTTACGGTGTCGGCCAGTTCAATAATAGCGCGGTGACAGCCGCGACCGGTGATCACCACATGCTGGTGCGCCGGGCGGTTTTTCAGGGCGGTGAGCACTCTGTCCAGATCCAGGTAATGATAGGCCACCATGTAGGTCAGCTCGTCGAGCAGCACCAAATCGATGCTCGGGTCGGCCAGCATTTGCTCCGCCGGCAGCCAGGTCTGCTCGCAGGCTTCTATGTCCTTTTCCCGGTTCTGGGTTTCCCAGGTAAAGCCGGTGTTCATCACCACAAAGGGCACGCCCACCTGTTGCAGCAGATTGCGCTCGCCGCAGTCCCAGCCGCCCTTGATAAACTGCACCACGGCGGCCTTTTTGCCGTGGCCCACGGCCCGCGCCACCGTGCCAAAGCCGGCGGTGCTCTTGCCCTTGCCGTTGCCGGTGATCACCATGAGCACACCGCGCTCTTCGGTGGCGGCGGCCACTTTGGCATCGACCGCTTCCTTTACCTTCTGCTGGCGCTGCTGATGGCGCTCGGCTTTTACCTGCTCGCGATTCTGCTCATGGCTCATGGTGATTTCCTTGTTGGCTGTTCGGTTGCATACATTGTTCGAGTAAATCCATATTCAGGTACTGCTCAAGGGTATCGGCCAGCCGGTTGAGGCTGGCCTCACGCAGCGCGTCCAGGGCCACCGCCTGCCGGCTGTGCTCAAGACCGGCCCAGGCCAGCAGAGCGTTACAGGCCTCCACGCTGTCAAACAGGCCGTGCAGATAGGTGCCCAGCACCTGATTGTCGTGCGAGACCATGCCGTCCGGTTGGGGGGCGGCGCCGTCGGCGGCCAGCGTCAATGGCGCCCGGTGTTCAACCAGCGGCTGGCTTCGGCCGCAGTGAATTTCATAGCCATGTACGGCGCAAGAGGCGCCAGCAAGGCTCAGCGTGCCGGTGACATTACGCAGTTGCTTGCCGGCTTCAAGGGTGGTGGTCATGGGCAGATAGCCCAGCCCGGCACTGCGGCCGGCGGCGCTTTCAAGGCCCTGAGGGTCGTCAATCAACTCCCCCAGCATCTGATAGCCACCACAAATGCCAATGAGCTTGCCACCGTAGCGCAGGTGGCGATCCAGCCAGGCCTTCCAGCCATTGGCCATGAGGGTGGCCAGATCGTCCCGCACCGCCTTGCTGCCGGGAATGATCACCAGGTCGGCGGCTGGGCACTGCGCCGGGTTCGAACCCGCGTGCACCAGGGCAAGATCCACCCGCGGATGCAGGCGCAGGGCGTCAAAGTCGGTGTGATTGCTGATACGCGGGGTGACCAGCACCACGACCCGGAGTGGCCGTTCGTCACTGCTGGCGGCACTGTGATGAACAATGGCGTCTTCGGCGTCCAGCACCAGGTTGTCCAGGTAAGGCACCACGCCCAGCACCGGCTTGCCGGTGAGCTGCTCAATCATGGTAAGACCATTTTCCAGCAGGCGAATATCACCGCGAAAGCGGTTGATCACCAGTCCCTTGACCCGCGCCCGCTCCGCCTCACTCAGCAGCATCAGGGTGCCGTAAAGCTGGGCAAACACGCCGCCCTTGTCGATGTCGGCCACCAGAATGACAGGGCAGTCGGCGGCCTCGGCAAAGCCCATGTTGGCAATGTCGTTGTCCCGCAGGTTAATCTCCGCCGGGCTGCCCGCCCCTTCCACCAGAATCCGCTGGTAAGCCTGACGCAGGCGTTCAAAGGAGTCGAGCACCGCCGTCATCACTCTTTGTTTGTAGTGACGGGCGCCGGGGCCGAAAAAATCCCTGGCTTCCACTACCGACAGCGCCCGGCCCTGCACGATCACCTGGGCACTGGTGTCGCTCTGGGGCTTGAGCAGCACCGGGTTAAAGTCGGTATGGGCGGGCACACCACAGGCCACCGCCTGCAGCGCCTGAGCCCGGCCAATTTCGCCGCCATCGCAGGTCACGGCACTGTTCAGCGCCATGTTCTGGGGCTTGAACGGCGCCACGTGCAGACCACGACGGGCAAACACCCGGCACAGGCCGGCCACCAGAGTGGTTTTACCGGCGTCGGAAGCGGTGCCCTGCACCATCAGGGTCAGGGCACCGGAGGGCGATATGGACATGGCTCAGTGCAGTTTCAGCCGCGGGCGCAGAAAACGGTTGATGCGGCCCACCAGCATCATCAGGCCGGTGCGGGTGTAACCGTGCAGCGCCACCTGGTGCATGCGATAAAGGGATACATACACGGTGCGGGCAATGCGCCCTTCCACCATCATGGAGCCGCGCATCAGGTTGCCCATCAGCGAGCCCACCGTGGAGTAGCGGCTCAGGTTCACCAGGGAGCCGTGATCCTTGTACACATAGGGCTTGAGCGGTTTGCCGTTGAGGCTGGCGATAATATTGTCGTAGGCCAGGCTCGCCATCTGGTGAGCCGACTGGGCCCGCGGCGGCACCGGCTTGCCGTCATCCTGCAGGCAGAAGGCGCAGTCGCCAATCACGAAAATGCTGTCGTCGCGGGTGGTCTGCAGGGTGTTCTTTACCGCCAGCTGGTTGATGCGGTTGGTCTCCAGCCCGGCGATGTCTTTCATGAAATCCGGCGCCTTGATACCGGCGGCCCACACCATCAGGTTGGCGGGGATCAGCTCGTCGCTTTTGGTTTTCAGGCCCTCGGCGGTGGCTTCCACCACCATGGTGCCCACCCGCACGTCCACGCCCAGCTCGCGCAGCTCCTTGTGCGCCATGGCGGAAATACGCTCGGGCAGCGCCGGCAGAATACGCGGGCCGGCTTCCACCAGGGTCAGGCGCAGGCAGTCGCGGTTGAGCTTTTTAAAGCCATAGGCGCTCAGGTGCTCCACGGCGTTATAGAGCTCGGCAGAGAGCTCCACGCCGGTGGCGCCGCCGCCCACAATGGCGATGTCCACTTTTTCGTCCACGGTGTCGCTTTCGGCGTATTGCAGAAAGTGGTTCATCATCTCATCGTGAAAGCGCTCGGCCTGCTGGGGGCTGTCGAGGAAAATACAGTGGTCGCGCACGCCCTTGGTACCAAAGTCGTTCGACACAGAGCCGATGGCCATCACCAGAATGTCGTAGCTCAGGCTGCGCTCGCCCACCATCTGCCTGCCGTTGTCGTCGGCCAGCGGCGCCAGGGTGATGCGTTTGTTGTCACGGTCGATGTCGATCAGGGTGCCCAGGTGAAAGCTGAAGCCGTGATTGTGAGCCTGGGAGCGGTAGCTCAGACCGTCGATGCCGGTGTCCATGGCGCCGGTGGCCACTTCGTGCAACAGCGGTTTCCACAGGTGGGTACGGTTACGATCCACCAGGATCACTTCCGCCTTGCCCTTGCGGCCCAGCTGACGGCCCAGTTTGGTGACCAGCTCAAGACCGCCGGCACCACCGCCGACCACAATAATGCGTGTCATTGTTCAAACCTCGTTAAGAATGAAAAAACCTGCGGCTATGGCGTTTCCATAGCGGCAGATTCTTCTGGAGTCGCTCCACTCGAAGCGACCTCCATTGTAAAAGTTGCCATCAATTGCACAACTTTATATTCCCATCAAAATAACTTACCAATCAGTCATTCCAGCCCTGCTCTGCGCCAATGCGGCGCAGCCGCCCGGCGGCCTCGCGCCAACGGCGGCTGCCATAGAGGTGGGCCGGGCCGGCGTTGTCCTTTTTCCGCAATGAAGACAGGTTAGGCTGCAGATCATGGGGCAGGCTGTCGATAATGCTTACCGCCCCGGCCCTGTGGTTGCAGGCCAGCAACAGATCGCAGCCCGCGGCCAGGGCCTGGCGCGCGCGCTCTGCATAGCCGCCGGCCACGGCCGCCCCTTCCATGGTAAGATCGTCGCTGAAAATCAGGCCATTAAAGCCCAGCCGGCGGCGCAGCACCTCGTTCAGCCAGAATGACGAGAAGCCGGCAGGGCGTTCGTCCACGCTCCGGTAAATCACATGGGCCGGCATCACGCCCTGAATCATCCCCTGTGCGATCAGCGCCTTGAACGGCACCAGATCGGCCTGCTCAATCTCGGCAAGCTCCCGCTCATCTACCGGACTTTCTTTATGGGAGTCGGCGCGCACGCTGCCGTGGCCGGGAAAATGCTTGGCCACCGCCGCCATGCCGGCATCGCTCATGCCACGAAGGTAAGCCCCGGCGTTATCGATCACCGGCTGCGGATCACAGCCAAAGCTGCGATCGCCAATGACCTCGCTGCCCCGCTCCAGATCGAGCACGGGGGCAAAGCTGAGATCAATGTCGTGGGCCAGCAGCTCGGCGGCCATCAGCCAGCCGGCGTCGGCCAGCAGGTCCTGGCGCTCGGGATGATTCAAGGCGGCCAGTTTGCCCGACGCCGGCAGCGGAAAAAAGCCGTTGCGAAAGCGCTGCACCCGGCCGCCTTCGTGATCCACGGTCAGCAGCAGGCCAGGCTTTACCGCCCGAATGCTGCGCACCAGGGCCGTCAGCTGCTCGCGGTCATGATAATTTCTGCTGAAAAATATCACCCCGCCCACCGTCGGGTGTGCCAGCAGCTCGCGCTCTTCCGCATCCAGCTCACAGCCGTTTACATCAAGAATAAAGGGACCCATATTTGCTCCGGGGCCGCCATGCGGCCGTGTTGAAATCAGATAAATATTTGCTGCATGAATGCCGTGCCCACCGGCATGTTGGGATTCGCTACGCTCATCACCAACCTACTGAAAAGAGGTTAGTTTTTTTCGGGCGGTGTCAACCCAAGTTGCATATTCCGCCTCGCCGGTGTGCTGGTACTGCACCAGGGCCCACAGCAGGGTGAGCAGCTTCACCCAATGCAGGCGGGCACGCAGCCGGGCCATATTCATGCTACCCCCGGCGGCCCGGTAGTGCGTCAGCAGCCCGGTGCAGTCCTGCTCGCTCAGCCCCCTGTCGTCGGCGATCACCGCCAGCTCAAAGGCCGGATCCGCCAGTGCCGCATATTCCCAGTCCACCAGCCAGGGCCGGGAGCCCATCAGGTTTCCGGCGGTCAGATCGCAATGGCACAGGGTGGGCACAAAATCGGGGTTGAGTTCGGGGCGGTCAAAATGGGCCATCAGAGGTGTCAGCCAGGATGGCGGCGCGCTGAGTTGCTGGCGGTAGTGACGTACCCGTTCGGGCAAATTCAGCACCGGCAGCCCGGCGGGGATCAGCTGATGCAACTGCGCCACTCTGGGCATGAGAGCCTCAAGGGAGCCCGGCTGCCGCCGCCAGTCCGGCTCATCAAGCCAGTCCAGCACCAGAATGCCCGACTGCGGCTCGCAAAAACGAATGGCCGGGGCCAGCCCGGCCCCGGCCGCAGCCCGATGAGCAATGAGCTCATGATAACGGTCAATGCCCAGTTCATGGGGCCGCAAACGTCCCCGGCGCAGCCAGTAATGCCCCTGTTCGGTGGTCAGCCGGTAACTGCTGTTGGTCAGCCCGCCGCTCAGGGGCGTCAGGCAGCCATGCAGGGCCGGTGGCAGAACCTTGAGTAGCTCAGCGTCCACTGACGCTGTCGGACCAGAGTACTTCGCCGCTCGCCAGCTCCATCAGCTGGGCCCGCAGGCTGAAGCCGCTGCCGGCCCGGTGCAGACTGCCGGACAGCAGATAATCGGCGCCACTCTGCTTGCCCAGTCGCACCAGCGAGGCCATGTCGGCCCGGCCACTCTGAAACGCCAGCTGCTGACGCAGACTGTTGACTTCGGGGCCACTGACAAAGTTGAGCGAGCCGCTCAGCTGCGCCTGCAGCCGCTCGGTCAGACCCCGGGTGTCCACCGGACTGCCGGCCTGGTTTCGAATTTCGTCCAGCAGCACGGGGCCGGTCACTTCATTGATGGCGGCGCTGCCGCCAAGCCGGGCAGCCAGACTGTCTGCCAGTCGCTGCATGGTGGCGTTGTTGGCCTCGGGCAGGGGCGCGGGCGGAGCCTGGGGCAGGTCGATCACCGGCGGCTGCGGCGCGGGTGCCGGGGTCGGCAGCCTGGGCGGTACCGGCTCCGGCGTGACCGGCGTTACCGGTGCCGGCTGGGAGGAGTAAGGATTAGGCAGAGTACAGGCGCTCAGCGCCAGTACCGCCGAGGCCAGTGTAGCAATACGAAACGATGTCATTCCGGCTCCTTATTGCGCCAGCATGGGGCCCAGCGGGCGACCACCCAGCAAGTGCATGTGAATATGATACACCTCCTGTCCGCCATGCCGGTTGCAGTTTACCATCAAGCGGTAGCCGTCTTCGGCAATGCCCGCCTCGGCGGCCAGTTTGCGTGCCACGGTAAACATGCGGCCCAGGGCCTGTTCGTGTTCGGCTTCCACCTCGTTAACGGTGGGGATCACCACATTGGGAATGATCAGAATATGGGTGGGCGCCTTGGGGGCAATATCACGGAAGGCGGTAACCAGCTCGTCCTGATACAGGATGTCGGCGGGAATTTCCTTGCGAATGATTTTGCTGAAAATGGTCTCTTCTGCCATAACCTGTCTCCTTGAATGAGTCGCCTGCCACACTGGGCAGGATGGGCTATTATAGCTCGTCGGGCCGGCAAGGGAATGGATAACCCCTTGATGCACAACACCCTGCCATGACGCTTGTGCGCAAATTAACAGCACTTGAACCGGGGGAGTAAAGATTGAGTGTTGACAGCACCGGCTGCCTTTTCTATTATGCGCCCCGTCATCACGAATGACGTTCTCGGCGTGTAGCGCAGCCTGGTAGCGCACTGTCATGGGGTGTCAGGGGTCGGAGGTTCAAATCCTCTCACGCCGACCAAATCATCCTCAAAAAGCCCACCGCATCTTGCGGTGGGCTTTTTGCGTTCAGGCACATAAACTTTAAAGATACACTTTATTCAGTCCGGGGGCCTTATGTCACCGCCCTTTGCAGATCGTCACCAGGCCGGCGTTGAACTGGCCCGGGAGCTGGTTCGCCTTCGCCACAAATGCAAATGGCCGGCGCCGCTTATCGTGCTGGCCCTGCCCCGGGGTGGTGTTCCCGTTGCCGCCCCTGTGGCCGGGGCGCTGCCGGCTCCGCTGGATCTGATGATGGTACGCAAACTGGGCTGTCCGGGTCATCCGGAGCTGGCCATGGGGGCCGTGGCCAGTGGTGGGGTCCACTTTCTCAATCACTGCCTTATCCGGCAACTGGGCATCAGTCAGTACCAGATAGAACAAACCCTTCACCAGGAGCAGCGGGAACTGGCCCGGCGGGAGAATAAATACCGCCATCAGCGCCCTCCCCTTGCCCTGGCGGGCAAAACGGTGATCCTGGTCGACGACGGCCTGGCCACCGGAGCCACCATGCGGGTAGCCATTGAAGCCACCCTCGCCCATCACCCCGACCGGGTGCTGGTGGCCGTGCCGGTCGGGCCGGCCGATACCATTGCCGAACTCGCTCCTCTGGTGGATCGCGTGTGTTGCCTGTCGACGCCCCATCCCTTTTTTTCCGTCGGGCAGGGCTATCGTGACTTTCCCCAGGTGGACGATGCCGAGGTGATGGCGCTGATGGCCGGCCAGTGAAAATACGCCAGACTCTGTCCGTCACACCGCCAATTTGGATTCAGATTGCACCGATATCTTATACACTCAAGAGGCTGTTTTTCTTTTAAACGAGGTATCACCATGGCCAGGATCCGACAAAAAACCCTGGCGCTGGCACTGGCCGGCGTTATCACCACTCAGCTTGCCGCCTGCGGCACCGTGTTTTACCCCGAGCGCAAGGGCCAGCGCAGCGGCCGCATCGACCCCGTAGTCGCCATCGCCAACGGCGTGGGCCTGCTGATTTTTCTGGTGCCCGGGGTTATCGCCTTTGCGGTGGACTTCTCCAACGGCACCATCTATCTGCCCGGCGGCCGCGCCGAACATCATCCCGAGCTGACCCCCGACAGCATTAACCAGACACTGTACGCCGCCACCGGCAAACAGGTGGACTGGAGCCAGCAAGACATTACCGTCACTTCGCTGCAGAGCAGCGATTCCCTTACCGGTGTTGGGCTGCTGCCCGAGCGGGGGTAATCCTCGCCCCGGCGCAACCTGATTTGTCGCTCCCGCGAAGGCGGGAGCCCATATCACCCGCCCAACCACTGCCTGATAGGGTTCGAGCAGTCCCTGTGCACCTCACTCCCATCGCGGTTAATAGGCGCCGCCAATGGCCGGTCGCAGATTGTCATAGAGAGGAATAAAACTGTTCAGATCGCGGGTATTCATGTTCTGATGCACCTGCTTCAGGTGCATCAGGGCCCGTCCAATGCTGGCCTTTCGCAGCAGCAATACATTGGGATAGAGCCGCCGCGCCTCACTCAGCAGGGCTTCGGCCCGCTCCGCTTCTCCTGCCCGCACCAGCGCCAGATAGGCATTGTAATAAATGCCGGCCCTGGGGGTGTGCTGCAAAAAGCGCTTTGCCCAGCTGGCGTAGTCCAGCAGCACTTCCCGCTCACCGCTCAGCAGCCCCGCCTCAAGCCGGGCATGATGACGATAAAAAGCGGTGCGATCATGCCAGATCAGCGGGTTCAGCACCCGCTCAAGTTGTGCCGGATCCCGCTGTGACTGATGCGCATAGGCGGTGATCTGCTGGCTGGCCACCAGGCCGGTGGCCATAAACAGCATGACGCCCACGCCCCAGGCCCGCACCGGCCAGCGGCTCCAGGCCGGCGGCGCTGGCAGCAGCACGCGCTGGCCGTGCTCGGCGTCGATCACATACAGCAGCACCAGCACCGTAAACCAGTGAGGCAGAGAATGATAAACGGGAAACTCGGTCTGACTGTGAATAAACACCGGCATCAGAATACCCACCCAGGCCAGTGAACGCTCAAGCGGCACCCGGCTTAACAGCCGCAGCACCAGGCCTATCATCAGCACCAGGCCAATCAGGGGCGCCAGCCCGCCTTCAATGGCCCACAGCAAAAACTCATTGTGGGGATGCCCCATTTCGGTGAACAGCGGCTGGGCACCGGGGGTCTGCTCCCGCCACAGGGCATAGGTGCGGTAAAACGCCGATTCAAAACTGCCATAGCCATAGCCCATCCAGGGGCGATCCAGCCACATGCGCAGGCCATGGGCGTAAATGTCGAAGCGGCCGTCGGCCTGGGTATAGATATCCAGGCTGCGCTTGCTCATCTCAAAGGCATCCAGCCCGAACACCCCCACCAGCACGCCCAGCGGAATCAGCAACAGACTGACCAGCAGCCGCTTGGAGCGGGTCCGAACCAGGGTTTGCCATAAGAGCGGCAACAGCAGCAGCAGTCCCAGCAGCAGCCCCAGCTGGCCGGCCCGGGACTGCAGCAGCACCACCAGCATGGCGCCGGCGCCCAGCACGGCGGCAAACCAGCACGACTTGAACAAAAACGGGCGCCAGGGCGATTTGGCCTCGTTCAGCCATAAATACACCGCCAGCACCATACCGGTGGCCACAAAACTGGCCATCACATTGCGATGCTGAAAAATGCCATAAGGGGAGCGCACATTGGTGTTGTAGCCAAAGATATTGCCCGGTTCCAGCACAAAAAACTGCAGCAGGCCCAGCAGCATTTCCATGCTCACTGCCAGCAACAGACCATAAAGCAGATAGCGGCGCCCGCGCTCGCTGAAGCGACATTGCTGCAGGGCCAGAAACAACAGCAGGCCGCCGGTCAGCCCCAGCATGCGCGGCAGCGCCTGACCGGCCACCGAATTGTTGTGCCAGTAGAAAAACGGCAGCCACAACAGCACACTGGCGGTGACCAGCCCCAGCCAGAACCGGCTGGTCAGCAACCGTCGCCGGTGCCAGTGCCACAACCCCAGCGTGGTCATGATACCCACGAAGAACCAGCCGGCAATATTAAACGGCAGCTGCAGCCCGGTGCCCAGCAAATGCGGCAAATACAGATGCATGCCAAACAGGGTGTAGGCCGCCACGCACACCAGCATAAGGCGGGCCAGACGCTCCTGTTTCAGCAATTGCACAGACATCATGTGGAATAAAGACTCGCGGGCCGGTTGGCGGTTACAGAGTCCCCTACTTTACCCAAGCCGGATTCAAAAAGCATGAGCACAAGCGTGCCTCACGGGCAAATTCCGCCGCGCGGGATAAAAGGGGTCGGAGTCAATTTTAAAATTGACTCCGACCCCTTTTATCAGAACTCGAACTTGTAGAACAGATCGATGGCCTGGTTCAGGCCGCTGGTGGCCTGCAGGTAGAGCCTGGGCAGCAGCTCGTAGCGCAGCCGCAGCTCGCCAATGGAGGAGAACACGCCCACGCCATAGCCTATCTGCAGCCCCGGCAGCACATAGGCGCTGATGTTCACCTCGGTACTGTCACCGGAGCCGCTGGTGTCTACCGCCACATCCTGCAGCCCGAGCGCTTCGCCCACGCCGGTTACCAGACCGCCCACCTGGCCCACGCCGGCCCCCAGCAGCATGGACTGCACCAGGGCGTTGCTGTCGGTTTCATCGCCGCCTTCCAGGCCACGGCCACGCAACAGCCAGGACAGCTGCTCGGCCTGGGGCATGCCGGGCTCGGAGAACACCTCCACCTCCGGCTGACTGGCATTGCCCGATACCCGCACCCCCACCACTATGCTGCTGTCGGCCATGCTGGACGGGTTGCGAATGGCTTCAACCCGCAGGTTGGGCTGATCCAGCGGGCCGCTGAACAGAATGCTGCCATCACGGATCAGCAGGTTCTGACCATAGGCCTTGAAGCGCCCTTCCTCCAGACGGATTTCACCATTGGCGCGCATGATCCGTCCCGGCGGCTGCACAATACGCAGCTGACCGCCCAGGTTGGTATTCAGGCCAAAGGCCTGCAGCCGCACACTGTCGCCCAGGCGCACCCGGACGCGAATATCCAGCGGCAACGCCGGCCCGGTCTCGGGCACCATTCCCGAGGGTTGAACAATCACCACATCGGATGATTTTTTCACCGCACTTTCGGGCAGCTCCTTCACCTTGATGCGGGCCCAGGGAATAAAGATCTCGCCCCTGACCTTTGCCTGCTCACCCAGGCTGATCTGCAGATCCGGGCTCACCCTCACCCGCCCCATGCCGGGGTAACCGGCTTCCAGCTCAGTGCCTTTCAGGCGAATTTCACCGCTTACCGGAAGATTGCTCCAGTCCAGCTCGCCGTCAATATTGAGCGGCCCCTCGCCCATTCGCAACCGGCCATTTACCGAGGCCCTGTTGCCCTGCACCGTCAGCCGGGTGGTCAGATCCCGCACCTTGACCATGTCGGCGTAGGTATCCACCTCGCCACCGCTCAGGGTGATGTCGCCATACATCAGCGGCGCCGTCAGGGTACCGGCCAGCCGCACATTACCGGCCAGGGAGCCCTGCAGCCTGGCCACTTCCGGCAACAGCGGGGTCAGCCAGTCAAGGCGCAGATCGTTAATGCTCAGCTCACCGTCCAGGTTGCGGGCCGCATTCAGCCCATTTACCTGCGCATTCAGGCGCAGCCGGCCCAAGGGCCGGGAGTCAAATGCAAGATTGCCAACCAGACGATTGTCGATCACCTCGCTTTGCAGTTGCAGCCGGTCATAATCCAGCCGGGTGTCGCCGCTGACAAAGGTGCCCGGCGTGGTGCCGATGCGGGCATTGACTCTGGGGGCCTCGTTCGGTTTCCAGCGGGCATCCACCCGTCCTTCCAGCACCGCTTCCCAGGCAAAGTCCCTGGGCAGAAAGGGCTTGAGCCGGGCCAGATCGAAGTCACGAATATTCAGGCCGGCCTGACCGGCTTTGGCGCTGGCATCGAGTGCATCCAGACACACGGCGGCGTCATTGGAACGCCAGCAATGGGCAGACACGCTGAACTCCCCTCCGGACTGACGCCAGGCCAGATCCACCGGTCCGGAGATGCGCCAGGCATCAAGGGGGGTGTCAAGCCCGGCCTGCTGCAGCCGGCCCCGCCAGCCTTGCTCGTTCAGGCTTCCAGACAGCGCCAGATCCACCGCCAGCGGCTCGCCATCCGCCGTCAGGGTCAGCCGGTGAGCATCCTTGTCGCCATCGGCGGTCAGGGCCAGATCGTCAAAGCGCAGCCCGCCGGCGTTCAGCCGCTGCACCGTCAGGTTCAGTTCACCGGCCGGGGCCTCACCCAGTGCCATATCGGCCTTCAGCGCCAACTGCCGGGCCTCGGTGTCGTTGAATCCGGCCTTGCTGCCAGTCAGGCTGGCCCGCACCCGGGGTGCCTTGCGCGGCCCGGAGACCGTAAAGTCTCCCTGAATGTCACCAAACAGCCCGGGGGCATACACCGCCAGTTTGGGTGCATTCAGACTGCCTTGCAGATCCCAGCTCTGATCAATGCGCCCGTCGGCCGTCAGCCGGTTGTTGCCGTTGGCCAGCACCAGATTGTCAATTTTCCCTTCCAGATCCTGGTTCAGACTGAGGCTGCCGGTCAGCGACAGCGGGTGGTTGCGCAACAGTCCGGTCACGTCAGGCACGGCGTCCAGCTGCCACTGCTCCCCCTCAAGTTCAAAGCGGCTGTCAATACGGCCGTTCAGCCGGCCTTCAAAGCCCTCGGCAAAGGCCCCCGGATCCACTTCGTTCAGGGCCAGCTCTCCCTGCCAGCGCACGCCCTTGATCCAGCCAATATCCCCGGCAAGGCGGACTTCGCCCTGGGGCAAGATCAGGGTTAATGGTTCAATGCGGGCCTGTTCCAGGTTGCCGCTGGCACTCAGCGCAATGCCCACCGGCGGCAGCTCGGGGCCGCCGGCTTCCGAGTCCAGCTTCAGCCGGTAGTCATTGAGGGCGCCGGTCAGGCTCAGCTTGCCCTGGGTGAGTTTCCACTCGGGCTCTTTTAACGGCCAGCCCAGCTGCTTCCAGCTGAGCGTCAGGTTCAGGGGCAGCTCGGGTTTGAGCGGCTCGGCCCGGACGCTGGCCCGCGCACTGACCGGACCCTTGAGGCTGAGCTCGGCAGCCAGGCTGGCCAGGCTGTCACTCAGCTCAAGGGCCAGCTGCTGGCCCTTGAGCTGCCCTTCCATCAGCCCCTCATGCAGGGTGGCGTTGAGCCGGGCGCTGAGCGGATAGTCACCGGTCAGCTCCACGTCGCCCTTCAGGCTGGCATCGGCCAGCGGATGGGCCAGCTCCAGCCGGTCAATGCGCACCCGGCTGCCTTCACCTTCCAGCGCCACCGCCAGCCGGCTGATGGCCTGGGCCTGACCGTTTTGCACCAGGGTGCTGTCGGTCAGCTCCAGCTGTTCGATTTTAAGGGGAAACGGCAGTACCACCTCGGGCAGTTCAAGGGTCTTGTTGTTGCCTGCCGGCGCCGCCGTGGTTGCCGGCGGCGCGGCCGGCTCCAGCTCAATCCGCAACCCGTTCATTTGCGGACCGGTGATCACCATGCCGTCGTCATTCCAGCGGGCGGCCACCTGCAGGCTCTGCCAGGCAATGCGTTGCCCGGGCAGGGAAATGGTCACCCGGTCGGCACGGACCTCATCCAGCTCAATATTCAGGGGCGGACTCAGGCTGATGAGGGGTGCGCTTTCCTCGGCGGGCGCCTGCTCCTCGGGCAGGGCGCGGATTTCCACGTCGATATCGGCGGCATTCAGCCGGCGAACCCAGAAACGGCCGTCCGTCAGCTTGCCCAGCTGCCAGTCCAGGGTCACTTCTTTCGCGCGAAAAGACAAAGAGTCCTGCTCATAGCCCAGCTCGGAAAATTCCCAGCCGCTCAGCAGCTGGCCCGACACCATGGTGCCCTCAAGACCGGGCACCTGTTTTTTGGCGAGATCCCACAGCCACTGGTTGCCGGTGTGGGTCAGCAGCAGGCTGGCCACCAGCATCAGCAACAGACACAGGACAACAAGGGCCCACAGCAGCAGGCGTTTCAATCGCATCATAATTCCGGTCCAAGGGTAAAGTGCAGGCGCCAGGGGGGGTCTTCTTCACTCACCGCAAAGGCCAGATCCAGGCGCACCGGCCCCACCGGCGTCAGCCAGCGCAGGCCCAGACCCGTGCCTATTTTCCAGTCGTCCTGATAGTCGTTGGTGGCGGTACCGCCATCCACAAAGGTGGCCACCCGCCACTTGGGCGCAAAGCGGTAGTCATATTCCAGGCTGAGGGCGGTGGCATACTTGGCGCCCAGACGATCGCCGTTTTCATCCAGCGGGGTAATGGACTGATAGCTGTAACCGCGCACCGTGGTGTCGCCACCGGTAAAGAAACGCAGCGAGGGCGGCAGATCTTCCACGTCTTCCACCCACACCGCGCCCTGCTCGGCCCGGGCCAGCAGACGGTGATCCTCGGCCAGGGTGCGCAGCCACTTGCTGCGGCCCCTGAAGCGCACAAAGCGGGTATCAGATCCCCACCAGGGCTCGGACAACTCCAGCGTCGCGGTCTGGCTGTCGCCCCAGTGGGGGTCCAGCCCGCCACGTACCCGGGTGCGGCTGAAGGTGGCCCCCGGGATCAGCAGAAAGCTTTCATCCTCCTGCTCACCCTGGGTGTAGGATTCATATTCGCTGCGCACAAACACATCCCGGGTCCAGCCATTTTCCTGAATATTCCAGCGGTGTACGCCCGCCACCAGGCGGTCACTCAGGGTGTCGTCCTGATCCAGACGCTGATAACCGCCCTGAATGGTGTAATAGTCTTCCAGCGGATGGCCACGGGGAATTTTGTAGACCAGGGTCACATCCTGGGACGGTGCCGACACCTTGAGGCTGGTACTGAGGCTGTGGCCCAGGCTGTTGATCCAAGGCTTGTCCCAGTTCAGCGACACCCGCGGGCCTTCGTCGGTGGAGACCCCCACACCCACTTCCACCTCGTTATCGGCCCGGGCCCGCAGCACCACCGACAGTGGCACCCGCTGCTGCTCGTCGGCCTCGGACACCATGGGCAACACCTCCACCTGTTTGAAGTAACGGGTGGACGACAGCGAACGGCTCAACTCCGCCAGCTTGCTGGCATGGTAGGGATCACCGGGTTTAATGCCGACCAGCGGCCTGAGCAGCCGCTCTGCCGGCCGATCCGAGTCAACTCTGAGCTCACCAAAGCGATAACGCGGGCCGGCGTTGAAGTCGAGGGTCACGTCGGCCGCCTTTTCCCAGGGCATAACCCGCACCCGGCTGGTGCGGTAGGTGGCATCAAAATAGCCCCGGCGCAGCGCCAGACTGAGCAGGCTGGCCTTGGCCTTTTCATATTTATCATGATGCAGCACCTCGCCTTCCTTAATGCCAAGGTTGCTGCGCAGCTCGGCAAAAGCCGGGTCGGTTTCGGCATCGCCCTGCAACTGCACGGTGAGCGTGCGAATGCGGACCGGCTCACCGGCACTCACCCGCACCGTCACCTCTTCCGGATCCTTTTCGCTCTGCTCAAGTTCAATTTCCGGGTTGTAATACCCCAGCGCCTGCAGGCTGTCGGTGACCGCCGTGATAATTTGCCTGCGAAAGCGGGGCAACTGCTCCACCTCGATGGCCGGCAGCTGATCAAGATAAATCTGAGTGTTGTCTTCCAGCTCGCCGTCCAGTCCGCGCAGGCGCAGCTCGACTTCCTCTGCCGTGGCCGTCAGGCTGAACAGCATCAACGCCATTAATCCCCATTTTGTTACGCTCATAGCAACATCCGCCTAATCAGATTGATGGCTGCCCCGCTAACAGGGCTTTTCTTGATCCCGTACATCGGTAATATGCACCGGACATGGCACACTGCCCCCTTCATTATTACTGGAGCCCGAACATGACCCCATCTCATTCAGGGTGCCGCCTGCTGGGCATTGCCGGTTACAGCGGCAGCGGCAAAACCACCCTGCTTACCGCCCTGCTGCCCCTGCTGCGGGCCCAGGGCCTGCGCCTGGCCGTGGTCAAGCATACCCATCATGATGTAGAGCAGGACACCCCCGGAAAGGACAGTTACGAGTTGCGTCACGCCGGCAGCACTCAAACGGTGCTGGCCGGCCCCAGACGCAGCATTCTGACCGTGGAGCAACCCGCCCCCCGTGAGCCTTCGCTTCAGGAGTCGCTGGCCTTGCTCGATACCACACGGCTCGACCTGGTGCTGGTGGAAGGCTTTCGTGATGAGCCCGTCACCAAACTGGAAATACACAGACCCGCCCACGGCAAGCCGCTGCTGTGCAGCCACGACCCGCACATACTGGCGGTGGCCACCGATGTGGCTTCTCTGCCGGTTGCCGTGCCCCTGTTCAACCTCAACCAGCCGGCCGGCATTGCCACCGCCATCAGCGACTGGCTGGCGACGGGCCGGCTAACAAGGGTTGCATGCTGAGCCGGCGTCCGTCCGGATAACCACAGACCTTGCGATAGGCAAAATACAACCACGGTTGCTGCCGGTAATACTGCCGGTGGCGTGGCGCCGCCGGCACAAAGCGGCCGACCGGCAAAATACGCACCACCTGACGCTGTCCACTCTCCAGATTAAGCCGCGCCCGGCTTTGCCGGGCCCATTTCAGTTGCAGTGCTCCCTGCACATACAGCGCCGGCGTAAACTCGGCCCCGCGATCGCAGTACTGGCCCTGCGAGTCATACGCATCCACCGCCTGCCAGTAAAGGTTGAGCAGGTCACCATAGGTAAGCAGCGCATCGTTATAATGCACCCGCACCACCTGGCGACGGGGCAGCTGGGCATCTCCCCGCATCCAGCCCGGCTCAACCCGCTCTATGGCCGGACGTCCGGCAAACAGCGCCTCCATGACCCAGAAGCTGCCGCCGGCAAACACCGCCTGGGCCGCCCTGGCATGAAAGCCGGGCAACAACAGCAGGGCCGTCAACATCAGTATCCGGTACACACAGCCCCCCTTTTTTCACATTTTCGGGCCCGTTTCAGAAGCACTATGCTAACCGATTGAAACCATATGAAAACCCCCGGCCCCATGGTCGTTATCATCACCACCGACAATATTCACCTGCCCGGCACAAAAAACGAGGGTGATGCGGCTAGACTCTTCACATAAGAACCCCGAAAAAAAGGGGCAGAGGTACGCTATGGACGCAAAACCACATCTGGAACAACCCCGGGGCCGGCTGAAGGATCAGCCGTCTGAGGTCAGCCCCTTGCCCGGTCGCCGCTGGCGCTGGCTGGCATGGCTGTTGTTGTTTGTTCTGCTGACCGCCGGTCTGAGCGCCCTCATTTATGAACTGCGCACTTCGCACCTGCAAAGCCGGGAGCTTTCCCGCTATGCCGCCACCCTTACCTGGCAGCTTGAGCCCGGCCCCAGTCAGGCGGTGCATTTTCCCGGGACCGGTCCCTTTGACGAGCGGCTGGGTTACACCCGCTTGCCGGCGCTGCTGGCCCGGCTGCAGCAACATCATTTTGTGATTGAGCAGCAAACCCGGTTTTCCGGTGCCCTGCTTAACTACAGCCGTCATGGCCTGTTTGTGCCCTATACCGAAAAAACCCGTGCCGGCCTCAGCCTCAGCGACTGCCGGGCCGAGCCGGTGTATGAGCATATCTATCCGCAGCGTCATTTTGCCCGCTTTGACGACATTGCCCCGCAAATACTCAACACCCTGCTGTTTATCGAGAACCGCACCCTGCTCAGCACCGAGCAGCCCCTGGCCAACCCGGCAGTAGACTGGCCACGCTTTGCCAGGGCGGCCCTGTCACAGGTGGGCCGGGCGCTGGAACTGCAGGACGACTCCGCCGGCGGCAGCACCCTGGCCACCCAGATTGAAAAATTCCGTCATTCTCCCGGCGGCCTGACCCACACTCCTGCCGAAAAAATCCGGCAAATGATTTCCGCCAGCGTGCGCGCCTATCAGCTCGGCCCCTACACCCTGGCCGCACGCCGGCAGGTGGCGCTGTCTTACCTTAACTCTGTGCCCCTGGCCGCCGCCCCCGGACATGGCGAGGTGCATGGTCTGGGGGACGGCCTGTGGATCTGGTTTGGCGCCGATCTGGAGCGGGTCAACACCCTGCTCGATCCTTCGCAGAATGCCGGACTGCCACTGACTGAGCAGGGACTGGCCCTGCGCCGGGTGATGGCGCTGATGATCGCCCAGCGCCGCCCCTCTTATTATCTGTTTGCCGGGCGCAACGAGCTGGAAGCGGTCACCGACAGTTATCTGCGGCTGCAGGCCGAAGCCGGACTGATAGCCCCCGCCCTGCGGGATGCCGCTCTGGCCCGGCGCCTCAGCTTTCGCAATTTCAGCACGGAGCCGGTGCTGCAGCGGGTGGAAGGCAGCAAACTGCTGCACGCTTCACGCGGCCGCCTGGCCAGCCTGCTGGGCCTGAGCTACTACGAGCTGGACCGGCTCGATCTACAGGCCGAAACCACCCTGAACGCCCGGCTGCAACAGGAAGTCAGCCGCTACCTTAAGCAGCTGGCCGACCCTGAGTTTGCCGGCAATATCGGCCTGTATGGCGAGCGTCTGCTGTCGCCGGAAAAAACCGCCGAGGTGCGTTACAGCTTTACCCTGTTTGAACGCGGCGAGCACAGCTTCAAGGTGCGGGTACAAACCGACAATACCGGTCAGCCCTTTGATATCAACGAAAGCAGCAAGCTGGAGCTGGGCTCCACCGCCAAACTCAGGGTGCTGACCACCTACCTGCAAATGGTGGCCGGGCTGCACCGGCTGCACGCCGACAAAACCCTGCCCGCCCTGCAGGAGCTCACGCCTCACCCCAACGACGAGCTGAGTCGCTGGGCCCTCGACCACCTGATACGTCATCCCGACCGCGACCTGAACACCATGCTGGCCGCCGCCCTGGAACGACGCTTTTCCGCCAGCCCTTATGAGCGCTTTTTTACCGGTGCCGGCCTGCACACCTTTGCCAACTTTCGCAAAGAAGACAACGGCCGCCGCCCCACCCTGGCCGAAGCGCTGCAGGAGTCCATTAACCTGCCCTTTATCCGGCTGATGCGGGAGCTGGTGCGCCATACCCTGTATCAGCACGAGCAGCGGGCCCGGCTGCTGACCGACGATCAGGATCCCCAGCGGCTCACCTATTTAAGGCAGTTTGCCGACCGGGAAGGCACGGTATTTCTGCGCCGGTTCTGGAAAAAATATCAGGACAAGACTCAGGACGAGCGGCTGCAGCTGTTTTTTGACGGCCTGCGCCCATACCGCAGCCGGTTTGCAGCGGCACACCGTTATTTGCTGCCCGATGCCAGCGTGGAGGAATTCGCCCGCTTTATGCGCAACCGCCTGACCCTGGACGGCGGTCTCAGCGACAAGCGCATTGACGAGCTCTATCACCAGCACGGCCCCGGGGCCTGGAGCCTGCCCGATCAGGGCTATATTGCCCGGGTGCACCCACTGGAGCTGTGGCTGCTGGGCTATTTGCGCCAGCATCCGGACGCCGGCTTCAGCGACGTGGTGAACGCCAGCGCCGAACAGCGTCAGGAGGTATATGGCTGGCTGTTTAAAACCCGCCACCGCAGTGCCCGGGACAGCCGCATGCGCATCATGCTGGAAATGGAAGCCTTCAGTGAGATCCACCGGTACTGGCAGCAGGTGGGCTTTCCCTTTGAGCAGCTGGTGCCGTCGCTGGCCACCGCCATCGGCAGCTCCGGCGACAGGCCCGCCGCCCTGGCCGAGCTGGTGGGCATAATTCTCAACGAAGGCATACGCCTGCCGGTGGTGCGTATCAACGGTCTGCATTTTGCCGATAACACGCCCTATGAAGTGCATCTGGGGCCCCACCCGGACCGGGGTCAGCGGGTCATGGAAAAAGAAGTGGCCGCCGCCCTGCGCAATGCGCTGTCCCGGGTGGTGGACGGCGGCACCGCCCGCCGGCTGCAGGGCAGCTTTACCCTGAATGACGGCACCCCCCTGGTGCTGGGGGGCAAAACCGGCACCGGCGACAACCGCATTGAAACCGTGACCCGCTACGGCCAGGTGATCAACTCCCAGGCCCGCAACCGCACCGCCACCTTTGTGTTCTTTCTGGGGGAACGGCACTTTGGCACCCTTACCGCCTATGTGCCGGGCCAGCAGGCCGACAAGTTCCGCTTTACCTCCGCCCTGCCGGTGCAGGTGCTCAAGGGCATGGAGCCCATATTACGCCCCTATCTGCAGCCCGGCGGTCAGACCCTGTGCCAGCAGCAATTTGCCGCCCGGCCCGAGCCAACCAAAGCCATAAGCGATCAGCTGTAGCCATCCGGCGTTGTAAGCCGCTTCGGCAGGTCTCCACCTCTGACAGCTTAAAGCTTATAGCTTACGGCTTTCGAGGGCGGCATAACGGGCTGGCCCAATGCCCGGCGCCACAGCCAGGCAAACTGGGCCGGATTGTGCCCTTCGCTGAACTGACGGGGTTTGTCCAGGGTTTGCCATGCCCCCTGCTTGTCACGCTCCGCTACCACAAAATTGAACACATAGCCCGGCTCCTGACCCATGCGCAGATCGGTGATCACCAGCTCGCGGCCCCGCTCGTGCATGCTGAAAAAGCCCTTGGTAAACCAGGCCATGCGCGCCACATAAGGCTGATCTTGCCACTCGCGATAGAGTTCACGGCCGCCGGCATGCCGGGTAAAAGGCGTGGGCTCCCGGTCCAGCCAGGAAATGTACCCTTCCACATAGCCCTCGGGCGTCATGGCCAGCACCCGCCACAACAGGGTGGTGAGCGGCGCCGGCATCACCAGCACCTGTTCGGCATCAATGCCCTGCTGCGCCAGCAGACGCTCCGCCTTGATGCCGACCTGCCACTGGGCCACCAAACTCCAGCCCAGATACAGGGTGCTCAGCCACAGCCCCTGGCGGTTGGCCTTGAGACCCCGCTCCCCTCGCCGGCGCAGCGCCAGCCACAACCCTGCCAGCAACGGCAGGGTATAAAGCGGGTCAATAATAAAAATGCTGCCCAGGCCAAAGGGATAGTCGGTAAAGGGCTGGCCCAGCTGGGTGCCGTACACCGTCATGAAATCAATGCCCACGTGGGTCATAAAGATCAGCCAGATGGCCAGGGTCCAACGTTGCCAGCAGGCACATCGGCCCAGCAGCCAGCCAAGCAGGGGCGCACATACCGTGAGATAAAACAACGCATGACTGGCGCCCCTGTGTTGGGTCATGTTGCTGACCGGATCGCCGTAGTCGATCACCACATCCAGATCCGGCAGTGTACCGAGCACAGCGCCGGCCAGCGCCGCCTTGCCAATGCCGGCCCGGCGGCCCATCACCGCCACGCCCACGGCGGCACCCAATGCCATTTGAGAAACAGAGTCCATCTTGCCTCGCGCTAAAAATTCAGCTTTCACCAGTCAGTCTGCTAGCATATGAGTCCTTGACTTTTCAGCACTCACCGCCATGCAACCCATTGACCGTTTCATCTTGCCTGCCATTGCATCCCTGGCCAACCCCGAACTTGAGCAGCGGCTGCAACAGAAGGTAAACCACAAAACCAAGCCGCCCGGCTCCCTCGGCGCCCTTGAAGCCCTTGCGGTGCAGCTGGGACTGATACTGCAAAGCACAGCTCCGCGCATAGACCAGCCGCAAGTGCTGGTGTTTGCGGCCGATCACGGCTTGGTGGAAGAAGGCATATCGGCTTTTCCTGCCGAAGTCACGCCCCAGATGGTGCACAACTTTTTGCAGGGCGGCGCCGCCATTAACGTGTTTGCCCGCCAGCACAAGCTGGCGCTGCAGGTGGTGGACGCCGGGGTGAACGCCGGTTTTGCCCCGCACCCGCAGCTGATTGACCGCAAAATCCGCAAGGGTACCCGCAACGCCCTGCATGAGCCGGCCATGACCGACACCGAGTGCCTGCAGGCACTGCAGGCGGGCATGGGGCTGGTGCGAGACCTGCCCGGCAACCTGCTGCTGGTGGGCGAAATGGGCATTGGCAACACCTCCGCCGCCAGCCTGCTGCTGGCCCGGCTGGGCGACCTGCCGGTGGCCGAGTGCACCGGTCGCGGCACCGGCCTGGATGACCACGGCCTGTGCCATAAAACGCAAGTGCTGCAACAGGTGCTGGCCCATCACTCTGAAGCACAGTCTCCCCTTGAAGCACTGGCCGCGCTGGGCGGGCTGGAGATCGCCATGATGGCCGGTGCCCTGATCCAGGGGGCCAGCGAACGGCGCATATTGCTGATGGACGGCTTTATTGCCGGCGTGGCCCTGCTGGTGGCGGAGCGGCTGGCGCCGGGCACCCGTGCCTATGCGGTGTTTGGCCACGCCTCGGCCGAGCCCGGCCACCGCCATGTGCTGCGGCTGCTTGAGGCCAGCCCCCTGCTGGATTTGAACCTGCGCCTGGGCGAAGGCAGCGGTGCGGCACTGGCCTATCCGCTGCTGCAGTCGGCCTGCGCCTTTATCAACGAGATGGCCAGCTTTGACAGTGCCGGCATCAGCGGAGCCAACCCGTGAAGCACGAGCTGACCCTGCTGCTGGTGGCCACCCAGTTTCTGACCCGGCTGCCGCTGCCGGCGCTTAAGCATTTTGATCCGGACTGGCTGCACCAGAGCAGCCGGCACTTTCCTGCGGTGGGGCTGCTGGTGGGCGGCCTGTGCGCCCTCGCCCTGGGTCTGGGGGAGCTCGCCTTCGGGCCACTGGCGGCAGCGGTGCTGGCCACCGCCCTGGGCATTGTGATCACCGGCGCCTTTCATGAAGACGGCCTGGCCGACACCTGCGACGGCCTGGGCGGCGGCCTCACCAAAGAGCGGGCGCTCACCATTATGAAAGACTCGCGCCTGGGCACCTTTGGCACCCTTGGGCTGGTGCTGGCACTGCTGCTGAAAATTGCCCTGCTGGCCAGCCTTCCTCCCGCCGCCGCCATGACGGCGCTGGTGCTGGCCCACGGCGGCTCTCGGCTGGCCTGCATCAGCCTGATCACCCTGCTGCCCTATGGCGGCGACCTGGAACACGCCAAGGCCAAACCCATGGCCCAGCGTCTGACCCGCCGCCAGTGGGCACTGGCCAGCCTGTGGCTGCTACCGCCGCTGTGGCTGCTGTGGCCTGTCTTTACCCCGGCTCACTGGCTGCTGGCCGCAGCGCTGGCACTACTGACCACCCTTTATATGTACCGGCTGCTGCAACGCCGGCTGGGCGGCTATACCGGCGACGGCCTGGGGGCCACCCAGCAACTGGCGGAAATTGCCATCTACGCCGGCCTGGCGGCCCAGCTGTGACCCTGTATATCTGGCGCCACCCCAAACCGGTAAGGGTGCAGGGCATCTGTCTGGGCCGCACCGATGCCCCGGTGGATCCGCGCAAGCTGCGCCGGCTGGCCAACCAGATCCAGAAATTTGCCCGCCGTCACCGGCTGCCAAAAGTGGTTTATACCAGCCCGCTGCAACGGGCCGCCGGAGTAGGCCGGCTGCTGGCCAGGCGGGGCTGGCGCTGGCACCGGGTGCCGGAGTTGCAGGAAATGGACTTTGGCGACTGGGACGGCCGCCTCTGGGCAGAGATAAGCAGGCAGGAAATGGACGCCTGGTGCGCCGATTTTGCCGGCTATGCCCCCGGTGGCGGCGAAACCGTGCAGGCGTTTTTTGCCCGGGTAAATCGCTGGCTGAGCACCCTGCCCGGTGAGCCGGTGCTGGCCGTGGGCCACGCCGGCTGGATGAATGCCGCTCGTTTGCTGGCATCGGGCCTGGGCGTGCCTGCCAATGCCGCCGACTGGCCGCCGGCGGTGGCCTACCGGGCCCGGGTGGTTATTGAAGCAGCTCCAGCTTCACCGGTGCCACACCGGCCCTGATCATGCCAATTTCCCGGGCGGCCTGCTCGGACAAGTCGATCACCCGGCGTTTGGCATAGGGTCCGCGATCGTTAATGCGCACCACCACAGAACGCTGGTTGCGCAGGTTGGTAACCCGCACCCTGGAGCCGAACGGCAGGGTTTTGTGAGCGGCGGTAAGGGCGTTTTTGTTAAAGCGCTCACCACTGGCAGTTTTGCGGCCATGATGGCGGGCACCGTAATAGGATGCCATGCCCTCGTTCAGAAACACCGACTGCTGCTCGGGCGCCTTGCTCACATCGGGCAACGAGCCACAGGCCGACAGCCCAAACAACACAAACACACAGCAACAGCGAAAAAATAAACGCATGATCGTCTCACCACGATAATCAATGCATTTCCAACCAGGCGACCAGCGCCACCGCCTCTTCGGCGGAGCGCACCGTCAGTTTGGAAATGCAGCAGACACCCAGCCCGGCGGCAAAGTGGCGCAGGCTGGCGTTGAGTTCCGGCAGGCATACTAGCCCCGGCAACGCCTGCCAGTACAGCCCTTGCCCCTCGCCCTGCGACAGAAGGTGCACCCGGCCGGTGCCGTCGATAAGCCGGTCACCGGCATGCCAGTGATGCTCGTTCAGCTCCTCCTCGTGGGCAATATGAATAAAATCATGGGTATCGGCGCTCTCGACAATGGCGGGAAAGTGACACCCCTCTGCCACCCCATGCTGGTGAACTGCGTTCATTATTTTTACTCCACAATAAAAAAAACCCGCCGGTGCAACCGGCAGGGCCATGATGCTGAGAGCAGGTTCAGATGCCCAGTATTTTCTTTGCCTCGGTCAATAGCCGCACAGATTCCTTATGATCACCGGCCTTGTGCCGGGCCTCGCCCTCGGCCCTGAGCTCTGCAACCCTTGCAGCCTCTTCCTGTGACAAGGCCGGCTTCTCCGCCAGCCTGGCGTCGATAGCCGCCATATGACTCGGGCAGCTGCTTGCCAATGCCGCCCCACTGGCAAGCAGCAGCACGCCGCCCAATACAGCAGAAAACAATGAACGCATAACTACCTCCTTCTGTTACAGACAGCCTGTTAAAGATAGTGCAACAAAGGATGCCGTGATATCACCTGCGGTTATCAGGGTGATCCTGTTGATCCCTGCGTCTATGGAAAACAGATCGATACAGGATGCTCCCTGTACAAAAACAACGGTTTATCCCCACGCCTGCGGGGAACGGTTGGGAATGCGGCGCATGTATGTGGGCTGGCCCGGTTTATCCCCGCGCCTGCGGGGAACGGTATATCTTTCATTTCTCAGCATGGACTGCATACGGTTTATCCCCGCGCCTGCGGGGAACGGAGCGTACCGGCGCACCGTCCGTGCAAACGGCGCGGTTTATCCCCGCGCCTGCGGGGAACGGATGTATAGGTTTACCAGATGGGACGTGGTATGCGGTTTATCCCCGCGCCTGCGGGGAACGGCACCCCAGTCCACGCCGATCCCTTTAGTACCACGGTTTATCCCCGCGCCTGCGGGGAACGGCTTCGCCTGCAAGACCAAGATGGAGATACTTCCGGTTTATCCCCGCGCCTGCGGGGAACGGGACAGTGTTTGACAAGGCAAAGACACCAGAAGCGGTTTATCCCCGCGCCTGCGGGGAACGGGCTGCGCGGGAAAAAACCGGCTGGCCACTCGACGGTTTATCCCCGCGCCTGCGGGGAACGGGGAGTCACCCCGCTGAACAGATAGGGATAGCCCGGTTTATCCCCGCGCCTGCGGGGAACGGTTGCCCTGCCGTTTGAGCTCGCAGCCGGCGGCCGGTTTATCCCCGCGCCTGCGGGGAACGGGGAGTCACCCCGCTGAACAGATAGGGATAGCCCGGTTTATCCCCGCGCCTGCGGGGAACGGTCGTACAGGAAACCGGAGCCGGAGCCGGCCACCGGTTTATCCCCGCGCCTGCGGGGAACGGCCAGCTCCGTGAGCGTGCGGGTATTGCAGCGGCGGTTTATCCCCGCGCCTGCGGGGAACGGTCGGGGATCTTGAACATGCCGCCAGCGGCTTTCGGTTTATCCCCGCGCCTGCGGGGAACGGCAGGTGGGCATATAGAACTCACCCTGCCGCCCCGGTTTATCCCCGCGCCTGCGGGGAACGGTACAGTATCCTCTGTTTCAAGATTCATGATTTCGGTTTATCCCCGCGCCTGCGGGGAACGGGTTTAACCCGTGGTGGTTTGCTGCTGCTACTGCGGTTTATCCCCGCGCCTGCGGGGAACGGTGGGCGATGTCGATACCGAGGGCAAGCAGGCGCGGTTTATCCCCGCGCCTGCGGGGAACGGTGGGACGAGCTGGATGACTACCTGGATCAGACCGGTTTATCCCCGCGCCTGCGGGGAACGGTCAAGCATTTCGGTGCCGTCGTGGAACTCCTGCGGTTTATCCCCGCGCCTGCGGGGAACGGTTGTTGTTTATATAAAAACTGGTTGAGGTCTGCGGTTTATCCCCGCGCCTGCGGGGAACGGGGTCGCGGCCATGTTACCGAATGGCAGCATATCGGTTTATCCCCGCGCCTGCGGGGAACGGGATTCAAGTGAGGTGGTCTGTCGTTTGGTGGCCGGTTTATCCCCGCGCCTGCGGGGAACGGTCCATGCGGTCGTAATCGGTGAGCGCCACGTACGGTTTATCCCCGCGCCTGCGGGGAACGGTGGGACGAGCTGGATGACTACCTGGATCAGACCGGTTTATCCCCGCGCCTGCGGGGAACGGTCAAGCATTTCGGTGCCGTCGTGGAACTCCTGCGGTTTATCCCCGCGCCTGCGGGGAACGGTTGTTGTTTATATAAAAACTGGTTGAGGTCTGCGGTTTATCCCCGCGCCTGCGGGGAACGGGGTCGCGGCCATGTTACCGAATGGCAGCATATCGGTTTATCCCCGCGCCTGCGGGGAACGGGATTCAAGTGAGGTGGTCTGTCGTTTGGTGGCCGGTTTATCCCCGCGCCTGCGGGGAACGGTCCATGCGGTCGTAATCGGTGAGCGCCACGTACGGTTTATCCCCGCGCCTGCGGGGAACGG
>NZ_QAGM01000028.1:0-1731 GCF_003049725.1 Oceanimonas marisflavi | reverse complement strand
AACGGGATTCAAGTGAGGTGGTCTGTCGTTTGGTGGCCGGTTTATCCCCGCGCCTGCGGGGAACGGTCCATGCGGTCGTAATCGGTGAGCGCCACGTACGGTTTATCCCCGCGCCTGCGGGGAACGGACCCTGACCGTCCCTCATGGTGCCGGGGATGACGGTTTATCCCCGCGCCTGCGGGGAACGGCTGCAAAAAGGCGTTTTATCACGGCTTAATGGCGGTTTATCCCCGCGCCTGCGGGGAACGGCCGCGTTCCCTGGACAACCAAACCCCGCCGAACGGTTTATCCCCGCGCCTGCGGGGAACGGCGCAAGCTGCTGAACGCGGTGCCGGTGCGCTACGGTTTATCCCCGCGCCTGCGGGGAACGGTTTGCCTTTCAGCTCTACGCTGCCATAACCTTCGGTTTATCCCCGCGCCTGCGGGGAACGGGAGGCGATGAGACCAAGGCAAAAGCCGGCATTGCGGTTTATCCCCGCGCCTGCGGGGAACGGGGCCTGAGCTGGAACGACGCCACGCCGCCCACCGGTTTATCCCCGCGCCTGCGGGGAACGGGGGGCGCGGTCTAGGAGGGGGAAAGGTGATTTCGGTTTATCCCCGCGCCTGCGGGGAACGGTCCACCAGACTGCACTTGGCAGCCATGGCGTGCGGTTTATCCCCGCGCCTGCGGGGAACGGAGAAGGCAAGGTAAGCCAGTGGGGCAATCAGACGGTTTATCCCCGCGCCTGCGGGGAACGGGGCGGCTACCTGCTCAGGGGTGAAATCGGTATTGGTTTATCCCCGCGCCTGCGGGGAACGGCCGTGGCCCTGCTGCGCATGGCCCCCGGCAGGCGGTTTATCCCCGCGCCTGCGGGGAACGGACTAAACGTATATTACTGATTTAGGTGACTTTTTCCAGGCATGAAAAAGCCACCAATTATTCCGTGTTTTTAAAGATCCATAACTTACTGATTTTCAACAGGATAAAAAGACACTAAGCGCAGCCCATCCAGGTCCACCGGCATGCGCCGATTCTGGCCATAGGTCTGGAACTCAAATCCCGATTCTGTATTGGTCGCCCAGGCCATTACCACGTTGCCTTGTTCAGCCAGTTCGGTGATCTGCTCCCAAATCATTTCTCTGATCCGCCTGGACACATCACCGACATACACTCCCGCCCTTACTTCAAGCAGCCAGACGGCAAGCCGGCCCCTGAGACGGAAGGGCACACTTTCAGTAACCACTACCAACATGCTCATTGTCAGCTACTCCTGTGTCCTTCTTCACCCAGCGGTTTTGGCTCAGGAATCGCAATAGGCTGAGCATCTTTTGGAGGTGACGGTGGCGTAATTTCACCAGCGGCCAGCACTTCTTCGATAAGAGGGATTAACTTGCCCAGCGTATTACTGCTACGAAAAATATCCCGACAGGCAATCCGCACTTCTCTATCGGGCCTGGCAGGAGACTTGCTCGCTATCTCAAAGGCTTTGGGAACCACATCGTCAAATTTGATGATATCGGCAATGTCATACACAAAAGACAATGGCTTTCCTGTATGAATAAAGCCGATCGCCGGTGCATAGCCGGCCGCCAAAATAGCAGCCTCGGTGATGCCATACAGGCAGCAGGGCGAGATCGTGAACGTTTATTGAACAAATATAGGTGGTTGACGCAGTCATCCGGCTGTGATCTTATGCTTACTTTTTAGGTCTGAATCCATGTCTCTCGACGCCTTTAAAGAGCATTTCAAGC
>NZ_QAGM01000027.1 GCF_003049725.1 Oceanimonas marisflavi | reverse complement strand
CTCATTTGCTTGGCTGGAGAAGTGTCGGAGGCTGTGGAAGAACTGCGAGCGCAAGCTCAATACGAGCTTGCAGTTCATCCACTTGGCATTTTTGGTTTTGCTATTACGGAGATCGTAAACAGGTTCTGAGGCTTTCCTTCTCCCTTCTCCCTTCTCCCTTCTCCCTTCTCCCTTCTCCCTTCTCCCTCTCACGTCCTTCCTGTTTCGCCTCGCTTTTTGCTCGGGTTAAAGTTGCCAAGCCGGTGCCAATTTGATACTAAAGGAACCCCCGCGGCCGAATGTTTTTGTTCGGCCTGCGTTTTTCGTTCAGATGCGAAGCATGGGTAATTGAGATATGCTAAGCAGGTTACAGCAGTCGGAGAACAGCTTTGATAAACGTATTCCTGGTTGATGACCATGAGTTAGTGCGCACAGGGATCCGACGCATACTGGAAGACGTCAAGGGAATGAAGGTGACGGGCGAGGCCAAAAGCGGTGAGGAAGCCGTGCAGTGGTGTCGTGAACATCACCCTGACGTCATTCTGATGGATATGAACATGCCCGGTATCGGCGGACTTGAAGCCACCCGCAAGATTCTGCGCTTCAATCCCGATGTCAAAATCATCGTCCTGACCATTCACACCGAAAACCCGTTTCCTACCAAGGTGATGCAGGCGGGAGCCGCCGGCTACCTGACCAAGGGCGCCGGGCCGGAAGAAATGATCAACGCCATTCGCCTGGTGCACAGCGGCCAGCGCTACCTGTCGCCGGAAATTGCCCAGCGCATGGCCCTGAGCCAGTTTTCCAACGAGGAAAACCCGTTCAAGGAGCTGTCGGAGCGGGAGCTGCAGATCATGCTGATGATCACCCGGGGCCAGCGGGTGACCGACATCTCCGAGCAGCTCAACCTGAGTCCCAAAACCGTGAACAGCTACCGTTACCGGCTGTTCAGCAAGCTCAATATCAACGGTGATGTGGAGCTGACTCATCTGGCCATTCGTTACGGCATGCTCGACGCAGAAAAAATCTGAGCCCGGCATACCGTATGAGCCAGCCCTTTGATGCAAAGGCCTTTCTCAAGGTGGTGACCGATCAGCCCGGCGTGTACATGATGTATGACGCCGGGGGAGAGGTGATCTATGTGGGCAAGGCCAAAAACCTCAGAAAACGGCTGTCGTCCTATTTTCGCGCCAGTGTCAGCGGCGAGAAAACCCGGGCTCTGGTGCGCCAGATCCATGATGTGCAGGTGACGGTGACCCACACCGAGACCGAAGCGCTGATCCTGGAGCACAACCTGATCAAGCAGCACCTGCCCAAATACAATGTGCTGCTGCGGGACGACAAGTCCTATCCCTATATCCTTATTTCTGACCATGCCCATCCGCGTATCAGCATTCACCGCGGTGCACGCAAAAAGCGGGGGGAATACTTCGGTCCTTACCCCAATGGCAATGCGGTGCGGGAAAGCCTGCACCTGATGCAGAAACTGTTTCCTGTGCGCCAGTGCGAAGACAGTGTCTATGCCAACCGCAGCCGGCCCTGTCTGCTGTATCAGCTCAAGCGCTGCGCCGGCCCCTGCGTGCAGGGTCTGGTCAGTGATGAGGAATATGCCCATCAGGTGCAGCTGGCCCGGTTGTTTCTGCAGGGCAGGAATCAGCAGGTACTGACCGATCTGGCTGACAGCATGGAGCAGGCCAGCCAGGAACTGCGTTTTGAAGACGCCGCCCGGTTCCGGGATCAGCTGCAGGCGTTGCGCCGGGTGCAGGAGCAGCAGTTTGTCAGTGGCAATGTGCTTGACGATCTCGATGTGATTGGGCTGGCCGTTGAACGCAGCCAGGCCTGTGTGCAGGTGCTGTTTATTCGCCAGGGCAAGGTGCTAGGCGGGCGCAGCTATTTTCCGCGCATGGCCCCCGACACCGAGGCCGAGGAGATACTGCAGAGCTTTGTGCTGCAGTTTTACCTCTCCGGCATCAACGGCCGTGAAGCGCCGTCGGAAGTGTTGCTGGACCGTACCCTGCCCGACGAAGCCGTGCTCAGCGAGACCCTGAGCCAGCATTACGGCCGCAAGGTACGACTGCGCAGTGCCGTGCGCAGTGAGCGGGCGCGTTTTGTGAAGCTGGCCCGCACCAATGCCGACACCGCCCTGGCCAGCCGGCTGGCCCACCGCAGCACACAGCGTCAGCGCCTGGCGCAATTGCAGGAGGTGCTGGGATTGCCGGACATTGCCCGCCTGGAATGTTTTGATATTTCCCACACCATGGGTGAGAAAACCGTGGCCTCCTGCGTGGTGTTTGACCAGGACGGTCCGCGCAAGAGCGACTATCGCCGTTTTAATATCAGTGGCATCACTCCGGGGGATGACTACGCGGCCATGGAGCAGGCGCTGAACCGGCGCTTTGACGGGGCCGATCCCGACAGTTTGCCGGATGTGCTGTTTATCGATGGCGGCCTGGGCCAGCTCAGCAAGGCCGAAGCTGTGGTGCAGGAGGCGCTGGCCGACAGCCCGAAACAGCCTCTGCTGGTGGGGGTGGCCAAGGGCGTGACCCGCAAGCCCGGGCTGGAGACCCTGATCATGGGCTTCAGCCACGAAGAACGGCACCTGCCGGCCGATCTGCCGGCACTGCACCTGATCCAGCATATTCGCGACGAATCTCATCGTTTTGCCATCACCGGGCACAGAGCTCAGCGGGGCAAGGCTCGCACCACCAGCAGCCTGGAGAGTATTCCCGGGGTTGGTGCCAAACGCCGCCAGGCCCTGCTAAAATACCTGGGCGGTCTGCAGGAAGTGAAGCGGGCGAGTGTGGATGAGCTTTCCAAAGTGCCGGGCATCAGCCGGGCGCTGGCAGAAAAGATCCACGATGCGTTGCATCACTGAAGCTCATCATGCACCATGTATTGGCATCGTACCCTGGTTTAAACAACAATGATAAATGTCCCTAATTCCCTGACTTTTTTTCGCATTCTGCTGATCCCCATCTTCATCGTGCTGTTTTATCTGCCGTTTGACTGGGCTTATTTCTGGGCGGCGGCAGTCTTCACCCTGGCGGCGGTTACCGACTGGCTGGACGGTTTTCTTGCCCGCCAGCTTGAGCAAAGTACTCCTTTTGGTGCCTTTCTTGATCCGGTGGCCGACAAGGTGATGGTGGCGGCCGCCCTGGTGCTGATCGTGGAAGACTACAGCAGCCCGCTGGTGACCATACCGGCCATGTTCATGATCGGCCGCGAGATCCTTATCTCCGCCCTGCGGGAATGGATGGCCGAGATTGGTCAGCGTTCGCGGGTGGCGGTCAGCTGGATTGGCAAGTGGAAAACCACCATTCAGATGCTGGCGCTGATCGGTCTTATCTGGCAGCAGAACATTTACATGATCTGGGGCAGCTATGTGCTGCTTTACGTGGCCACCGGCCTGACCCTGTTTTCGGCCTACGACTATCTGAGAGCGGCCTGGGGCGACCTGACCAGCAGCAAATAAAAAGTATAAAAATCAGGATTGCGCATAAAAAATGTGCGAATGGACGTGAAAAAACAGATTCTGGTTGACTGAGCGTCATTCGCCATTAAAATGCCAGCCATATCAACGACCTTCCTGTGGCGCGTTAGCAAAGTGGTTATGCAGCGGATTGCAAATCCGTTTAGTCCGGTTCGATTCCGGAACGCGCCTCCATATTCTTCTTCGAATACGTCTACGCCCGGATGGTGAAATCGGTAGACACAAGGGATTTAAAATCCCTCGCTCGCAAGGGCGTGCGGGTTCAAGTCCCGCTCCGGGCACCATTGAAACTCAAGTACTTACAGTACATTTCTAACTCTTTCAGCTTTTCACTTTTGCCCTGAATGGCGACAAAGTGGCGACAGCGATGTTTTGCTCTGTTGTGGTACGGTGCTGTGACGCTGATTGAAGCTCCCATTTTCGTGTTTTTCAGGTTTAGCGTGGCTTTATTGATCCTGCCAGCGCTGTAATTTCTTTATTTTCGTGCAATTTGCTTCACTGGTGGCTGAACCTCAGATCAATACGCGAAGGCGGCCGCTCTGGGCCGCCTGGGTAAAGGGTGCCGGGCGTAGCCGGTGAAGCTTTGCAGGTTGCCCTTGATGGTGCCCACTGCGGTGGCGCCTACCACCCAGTCAGATGGCATTCCAACTGGTGAGGACACTACCGCCCAGGGCGAGAGCATGAGTGCTTACTTTTTGCCCAGCGACGCCAATCCGGCAATGATCACTTTCTCCAGGTAAGCACTGTTCATACTCGCCATCTTCTGTTTCCGCCTGATACTGGCCTTTTTCGATGTTTCAGAACGTAACATATTTAACGCCATGTGCCGGAATCCGGCCAGGATTTCGGGGGCATTCTCGCGATAAATGGGGCAGTTATCTTCCTTCATTGATACATCCAGAACCCAATGCAGGCTATTTTCAATCCCCCAATGACCACGAACAGCAGCCGCAAATCGAGCGGCGTCCAGTTCAGCTGAACTGATGTAATAGCGGTACTCCAGCGAAGACTTGCCTGATTTATCCTGGCGATAACCAATGGCAACGCCCAGTGTTTTCATGCCTTTCCACTCGGGAAACTCGGCAAGCAGTGCGGTGGCCGGCAGAACATGGTACTCCCGGGCTTCAGTGCGACCATGTCCATGCTCAATAATGACGTTGTCCGGCTTGGTTTCTTCACTGTGTACCGGACGAAGCTCACGCTGAACCGCCCGGTGCAGTAGTTCCTGGTTATCTTTTACCGCAAGCAGATAATCTCCACCCTGGCTGATGATGGTTTCTGCAATCTTGGTCTGACAACCCATGGCATCAATGGAAACCAGGCAGCCGTTGATATCCAGCAGACTTAGCAGGGCAGGAATGGCCGTGATTTCATTGGATTTGGCCTCGGTTTTCAGTTGCCCCATGACCACCTTGTTATCGACCGCAAAGGCACTGACCATGTGGATGGCAGAGCGTCTGTCCTCACGATCGTATGAACCCCGCAAGGTCTTACCGTCGATGGCTATCAGCTCACTGCCAGTGCGTTCATTGACTGATTGTGCCCAATGAACGAAGCATTGCTGAAACTCGGTGGGGTCAAGGGCAGAAACGATACGGGCAATGGTGTCATGTACCGGCAAGCCATTGGTAAACAAGCCTTTATCCTGAAACCAGTCGAGGTGTGCTTCACCGAAATCTTCGATGTCTTCCCAACCTTCAGCGCCGGCGATGACCGCACACACCGTCAAGAACAGGACGTCAAACAGCGGGTAACTAATCTTGGCCGTTTGGCGGGGATCTGTCAGTTCACCAAAGTACTCGAAAAAGGCATCAAGGCTCATGGTCGTGCTCCCAAAAGGGAGTATAAGATCACAAGTCGATCAGCGGGTCAAACCACCCCAAACTGGTTGTAAAGTGTTCGCGATCTTGCCCTGCACTACCGCCAGGGGCACAAAAGACTTGCTGAGGGAACTGGAAGGGGCGCAGTAAGCGTTCTTCTTATTTCATTAACCGAATATCGGCCTTGCGCCGTTTTTTTGCTTCCTGGTAGAAATTTTCGTGCGGGCCAACGCTGAGCAGGTAAAGCTCCAGCTTGTCTTCCACCCAGCTATACCCCAGCAGCACCAACTGGCCGTCCAGCTTGAACTTGTGAACCCAGAGATGGGACAGATCGCCAACCTTACGTTCACCGAGTTCCGGATTCTCTATTACCTTGTCGATCTCGTCTTCCACCACCTTCACCTGTTTTACGCTCAGCCTGGAAAGCTGCCTGGTGAAGAGGTTGGACTCGTAAACATCAATCTCTCTTTGTTCTGCGGGCATAAGGCCTTACCTTTCCAGCTTTTACCTCTTCGGTGGCCAGCAGTGCGTCTTTCACAAAGCTGAAGGGCAGATCCGGGTTCTCCTCGACCATCTGGCCGATTTTGGCCCAGTACTCGATCTGTTTTGGAACGGAGCGGTGTGCCACGGAAGCGTGCATTTTGACATCTGCAACGAACTCGTCGTCCAGTCTGATTGATTGGGCCATGGTCGTGTCTCCCTGATTCACTGAACTGGATTGTATGCGACAAAATGTTGCATATCAAACCCTTTTGTTGCTTTGTCGCTTGCCGTTTTTCCGTGAGAGGGAGTTATATAATGATGACAATTCAGAAGGTGCTGGTGTTCTGCAACAGGCACTTTTTCTCAGCGCCTGCAAAGAGGGTAAGGATCTGCCGCATTAACGGCTGATAGCCTAGCCCGTTTAACTCAGCGATTGAAGTGGCAATATCTGGTGCTGTCTAGGCTCTGTCTGTGCTGCGCCGTTTACGCCCCTCGGCGAGTTCCCGGCTGCCACCCGTTTCAGCTGTGGCTGCGCGCCAGTGAACCATGCATGGCGCTGTTGTCGTCACCCCTGGCGATGCAGGCATCCATTTGTCTGAACAGCCGCTCCAGCCGCTGATACAGCTGGCTTGTTTCCTGACCCGACGAAGGCAGAGAGGTGTAGTCATGGCCGTTCAGCCCGAGCGGATCCCGGCGGGCCGACTCGATGCGGCGAAAACCATAGGTGGTTCCCTTTACCTTGCCCAGCAGAGTCAGCTCAAACCGAATCTTGTCCTGCACCGGCAGCAGGCCGTAGAGCCGTGGCCTGTGCTCCACCATGCCTTCGGCGTTCAGCATGTCCCGTCCGGAATAGTGAATGACCGGCGCAGTCTCGTCCAGTGGCACCAGCAGCCGCTCGGCGCAGCGGCCGGCCGCCTGCTCACTGAAGGGGCGGGGTGAAAAAAAGGTCAGGCTGGCCAGGCGAGGGGGCCGCTCCTGAGTGACGGCCACGCCCGGGGTCTGGTCGGTTACTCTGAAACCATTGCCATTGCCCAGATCAAACGCCGTCATTTCGGCGCAACCGGCCAGCAGCACCAGCAGCAGGGGCCACCCGCGTAGAAAAGAGATCATCCTTAACCTCCGTGCCATATCTTCCCTTCTGAAGTGTGGCCCCGGGAGGGCTGTTAGACAATAGCGGTGTATAATTTGATTACAAGCCCGGGGGGGACGGGCTATCATGCAGCAAAGGAAGTCAGTACGGGTTTATTACTCTTTATGCGCAGCTTAACCGGATTTATTGCTCCAGCCTTTGTTTTGGGTACTTTGCTTATGTCAGGCCCTGCTTTTTCCTATGTTCATGGCAGCATAGACAACGTCATGTCTGCCTATGGCGAGCTGGCCGAAATACGCATGCGGCCGCACTTTATGCGGGCCGAGGTCAGTTATCCGCCCAAAGACATTGTCTTGCTGGCCACCAAGGAAGAAAAAGCCCTGGAGTTGTGGGCCCGCAACGACGACGGCGCCTTTCGCTTTATTCGCAGTTACCCGGTGCGCAAGGCCAGCGGCGGCCCCGGGCCCAAGCTGCGGGAAGGCGATAAACAGGTGCCCGAGGGCATCTATCGTATTACTCATTTAAACCCCGACAGCCGTTTTCATCTGTCGATGCGGCTTAACTATCCCAATTCCTACGATCTGATGCGCGCCGCCAAGGAAGGGCGCACCGAGCCGGGCAGTGATATCTACATTCACGGCAAGGCGGAGTCGGTGGGCTGTCTGGCCATTGGTGATATTGCCATTGAGGAGCTGTTTGTGCTGGTCAGCCGCATTGGCGTGGACAATACGTCAGTGATCATCGCCCCCCATGATCCCCGTCGGGAGCCCCTCGACGGCTTTGCCGCCAACCTGCCACGCTGGGCGGTGGAGCTCTATGCCGATATCTCCCGGGAGTTTGCCAAATACCCTCGTAACGAAGATATCTGAGCGCCCGGAGTTACGATTTCCGGCTTCGCCTGAGCCGGGCGTACAGGGTGGTGCGGCTGATCCCCAGTCGCCGCGCCGCCTCACTGATATTGCCGTCGCACTCGTTCAGCACCTGTTTTATTGTCTGCTCGGTGGAGGCCTTCAGATCCTGAGAGGCCGGCGCCGGTTTTGGTGCTCTGGGCAGTTCGGGCAGGTGATGAGCCTCAATAATGGCACCGTCGGCGAGAATGCCGGCCACTTCCAGTACCTGCCGAAGCTGGCGGATATTGCCCGGCCAGGGGCAGCCGTGCAGGGTGTCCATCAGTCCGGCGGCCAGCCGGCAGGCATGACCGTGCAGCTCCTCCAGTAATTTTTTCACCATCGCCTCAAACTCCACCCGCGCAAACTCGCGCAGGGGCGGCAGCGTGATTTTGTAGCCGTTCAGGCGAAAATACAGGTCTTCCCGAAACTGGCCCGCCTGCACCATGGCCTCCAGATTTTTATGGCTGGCGGCAATCACGCAAAAGTCCACCGGCTCGGGCTCATGGCAGCCCAGGGGTACCACGGCTTTTTCCTGCAATACGCGAAGCAGCCGGGTCTGGGCCGCCAGCGGCAGCTCGCCGATTTCATCCAGAAACAAAATGCCCTGGTGGGCGGCGCGCACATAGCCGGTGCGTCCGTTCCTGTGGCTGCCGGTAAAGGCCCCGGGGGCATGGCCAAACAGCTCGGCTTCCACCAGCTCGGCGGGCAGGGCGCCGCAGTTAACCGCAATCAGCGGCCCCTGAGCCCGCCGGCTTTGCCGGTGCAGCCGGCGTACGGTGTGATCCTTGCCGGTACCGGTTTCGCCCTGCAGCAGCAGGGGCACGCCGTGGTTGAGCAGCTTAAGGGCGGCGCTGTCGGCGCTGGCGACCGGGCAAGGGTGGACCGGTGCCGGCTTTCGGCTCAGCAGCACCATGCCATCCCCCCAGGGCGTGAGTTCACCCTGGCGCAGCTGGCTTAGCAGACCGGTGGTATCCAGCTCCGGCAGCCACTGCCGGGCGCGGCGGTTGGCACCGAGCAGCCGGCCGTCTTCCCGCAGGGCAATCAGCGCCGACCAGGGTTGTTGCAGGCCGGCGGCATCACTGGCCAGGTTCAGCAGCCAGCAGGCGTCCTGCTGCTCGCTGATCAGGGCGTTTTCCATGGTCAGCGCCATCAGCCGGGCGGTCAGCAGCATGTCGGCGCTGTGGGCGCCGGCCTCGCTGGAAATGTCGATCACTCCCAGCAGTTCACCGGTGGGAGAAAACACCGGACTGGCGCTGCAACTGATGGCGCCGTTGGCATGCATATAGTGCTGCTCGCCCAGCACCGACACTTCCTGCTGCTCCGAGAGGGCGGTGCCAATGGCATTGGTGCCCATGGTCTGCTCATGCCAGCGGGCGCCGGTGGCCAGGGCCAGACGCCGGGCCCGGTCACCAAAGCGGGTGTCGCCCGCGCTCAGCAGTATGGTGCCTTCGGCATCGGCAAACAGCAGCCGGCAATCCCGGCCCTGCTGCCATTGCTCAAACAGCGGCATGGCCTTTTGCAGCAGGCTCAGCAAATGGCGGTGGCGCTGCTGGCGCCGGCGCAGCTCGGCCGGGGGCAGGCAGCAGGGATCGGCGGCATGGTTGCGTTGCAGGCCAAAGGTCTGGCTGCGTTGCCAGGAGCGGGTAAGCAGCTCACCGGGCTGCGGGGTTGGAGCGGGATAGATCATGGTCATTCTCTTCGCCTGTGCGGAATCTGAACACTTGTACTGAACACCCGTACACTCGCGCTACAGCTCGCTGAAAACGGGCCAGCGAATCTTGTGCCCCAGTGTAGCCGGCAATGCCTTGCAACATAAGGCCTGCGCCTTTGTTTGTTATGAAAATGTAAAGCTGGCATCGCCCTTGCACTGTCCAGACCGTCACTGAACACACTCAGCAAGGAGAGCACCATGATCTATCAGCAACCTGGTCAACCCGGCGCCGTTGTCAGCTTCAAGGCCCGTTATCAGAACTATATTGGCGGTGAGTGGATCGCACCGATCAATGGCCGCTACATGGACAACACCTCGCCGGTGAATGGCGCCGTATTCTGTGAGGTGCCCCGCTCCGACGCCGATGACGTGGATCTGGCGGTCAGGGCTGCCACTCAGGCCTTTGCCGGCTGGGGCACCACGCCGCCGGCGGAGCGCGCCAACCTGATGCTGCGCATTGCCGATCGCATTGAGCAAAACAAGGAAATGCTGGCGGTGGCGGAAACCTGGGACAACGGCAAGGCGGTGCGGGAAACCCTGGCCGCCGACATTCCCCTGGTGGTGGATCACTTCCGTTATTTCGCCGGTGCCATTCGCGCTCAGGAAGGCAGCGCCGCCGAGCTGGATGCGGGCACCGCCGTGTATCACTTTCGCGAGCCGGTAGGGGTGGTGGGGCAGATCATTCCCTGGAACTTTCCGCTGCTGATGGCCGCCTGGAAGCTGGCGCCTGTGCTGGCTGCGGGCTGCTGCACCGTGCTCAAGCCCGCCGAGCAGACTCCGGCCTCCATTCTGGTATTAATGGAGCTGATCGGCGATCTGCTGCCGCCGGGGGTGATCAACGTGGTCAACGGCCTGGGCCCGGAAGCGGGCGAAGCCATTTTGCGCCACCCCGGCATCGCCAAGCTGGCCTTTACCGGCTCCACCCCCGTGGGCCAGCACATTCTCAAGGCCGCCGCCGAACGGCTTATTCCGTCCACCGTGGAGCTGGGCGGCAAGTCCCCCAACATCTTCTTTGAAGACGTGCTGCGCTTTGAGCCCGAGTTCGTGGACAAGTGCATTGAAGGCATGCTGCTGACCTTCTTTAACCAGGGCGAGGTCTGTACCTGTCCGTCCCGGGCGCTGGTGCAGGAAAGCATTTATGACGACTTTATGGAGCGGGTGCTGGCGCGGGGCCGGGAGATCAGGCAGGGCAACCCCCTCGACACCGAAACCCAGGTAGGCGCCCAGGCCTCACGGGAGCAGTTCGACCGTATTCTCGGCTATCTGGAAGTGGGTCGCTCCGAAGGCGCGCAAATGCTGCTGGGGGGCCAGGCCAATTCCATCAGCGGGCTGGAAAACGGCTTCTACATTCAGCCCACCATCTTTCAGGGCTGCAACCACATGCGGGTGTTTCAGGAAGAGATCTTCGGCCCGGCGGTGGGGGTCACCACCTTCAGAGACGAGGCCGAGGCCCTGGCCATTGCCAACGATACCGAGTTTGGCCTGGGCGCCGGGGTCTGGACCCGGGATGTAAACCGCGCCTACCGCATGGCCCGGGGTATTCAGGCCGGCCGGGTATGGATGAACTGCTACCACGCCTATCCTGCCCATGCCGCCTTTGGGGGCTACAAAAAATCGGGCATCGGCCGGGAAACCCACAAGATGATGCTGGATCACTACCAGCTCACCAAGTGCATGCTGGTCAGCTACAGCAGCAATCCCCTGGGCTTTTTCTGAGGCTTCGGCCTCAATAACAGGAGCAAACCCATGAGCACAGCAATCTTTTTTATGCCCTCCGTCAATCTGATCGGCGACGGCGCCCTGGAGCAGGCGGTCAATCAGGTCAGCGAGTCCGGTTTTCGTCATGCCCTGATCGTGACCGACAGGCCCCTGGTGGAGCTGGGTTACGCCGGCCAGCTGCAGCAGGCACTGGCGGCCAGGGACATTCAGGCCAGCATCTTTGACGGCGTGCAGGCCAACCCCACCACCGGCAACGTGGAGGCGGGCCTGGCTATGCTTCAGCAAAAACAGTGCGATTTCGTGATCTCCCTGGGCGGCGGCTCGCCCCACGACTGCGCCAAGGCCATCGCCCTGGTGGCCAGCAACGGCGGCGATATTCGCGACTATGAAGGGGTTGATCAGTCCGCCAAACCCCAGCTGCCGCTGGTGGCCATTAACACCACCGCCGGCACCGCTTCGGAGATCACCCGCTTCTGCATCATTACCGACGAGCGCACCCACATCAAAATGGCCATCGTCGACAAGCACGTGACCCCTGTGCTGTCGGTGAACGACCCGTTTCTGATGAAAAACATGCCGGCGTCGCTCACCGCCGCCACCGGCATGGATGCGCTCACTCATGCCGTGGAAGCCTATGTGTCCACCGCCGCCAACCCCATTACCGACGCCTGTGCCATCAAGGCCATTACCCTGATCAGCCGAAACCTGGCCAGGGTGGTGGCCAACGGCGCCGATATGGAAGCCCGCAACAACATGGCCTATGCCCAGCTGCTGGCGGGCATGGCCTTTAACAACGCCTCGCTGGGTTATGTGCACGCCATGGCCCACCAGCTGGGCGGCTTCTACGATCTGCCTCATGGGGTGTGCAACGCCGTGTTGCTGCCCCACGTACAGCGCTTTAACAGCCGGGTGGCCGCCGCCCGACTTGCCGAGGTGGCTGCCGCCCTGGGTGAAGAGGTACAGGGGCTGACCGAGCAGCAGGGCGCGGACCGCTGCATTGCCGCCATTGAACGGCTGGCCCGGGAAGTGGGCATTCCCGCCGGCCTCAGTGAGCTCAAGGTAAAGGAAAGCGACTTTGCCGAGCTGGCCCGCAACGCCATGAAGGACGCCTGCGGCCTGACCAACCCGGTGCAGCCCAGCCACGATGAAGTGGTCGGCATCTTTAAGGCCGCGTTCTGAAATACCTTTAAAAAGTGGAACGCAGGCGGCTCGCCTGCATTGGCGCCGTCAGGCGCCTTTTTTCAATGTATTCCCGTAAACGCAGATCGGCTGTACTCACTCGGGTTGCAAAGTCCCCGGTCTTGGCCAGACTCAATAACAGTGTGAACTCACCAACACAAGGAGCCCATTATGGCGAACGAAGGTTATCACGAGCCCATCGACGAGCTCAGCGATGACACCCGGGACATGCACAGGGCCATCACCTCGTTAATGGAAGAGCTGGAAGCGGTAGACTGGTATAACCAGCGGGTGGATGCCTGCAGGGATCCCGAACTCAAGGCCATTCTGGCCCATAACCGCGATGAAGAGAAAGAGCACGCCGCCATGGTGCTGGAATGGATACGCCGCCGGGATCCCACCTTTGACAAGGAGCTGAAAGACTACCTGTTTACCAGTGGCAAGATCTGTGATCATTGATCCGGCAGCTCCGTAAGGGGGGGCTGCAAGGGGGTCTGCAGGTGAGGGGCTCGCTCCGGGCTGAAACAAAAACCGCTTTGTTCATTGCATTTGGCGGCGTGCTTGGCGGCGCTGGCCAGCAGCGCCACGTCGTCGTGAGAATGGCAACGGGCCGGATCCGGGTGCACCACCCCAATGGCGATGCCCAGCAGCGAATAACGCTGCAATTCACCGTTGCGGGAAGGCGCCACCATGCCCCGGCGCAGCCGGTCTTCGGCCTTGTAAAAGCCGGTAATTTCTTCGTCAAAACGGTATATCACTTCGCTGCACAGTTGCCGCCAGTCGCAGTGAGCGTCAAACACCGCCACAAAGTCGTCACCGCCCACATGGCCCAGAAACTGGCCGGCGCCACCAATGATCTGCAGCAGCAGCCGTGCTACCCATTGCAGTACCTTGTCGCCCTGAGCGTAACCATAAACGTCGTTATAGGGCTTGAAGTGGTTCAGATCAAAGTAGGCCACGTAAAAATTCCGCTGTTGCCGCAGTGCCTCGTCAATTTCCCGGTAAATGGGCACATTGCCCGGCAGCTGAGTGAGCGGATTGGCGTAACGGGCGTGCAGCAGCCGTTGTTCGGTAATGGTACGCAGCAAGCCCCGTACCGAGCCCAGGCCATGATAATGGCCGTTGTGGGTAATGATAAAATGCTGGCGGGCGATAACGGTGTCGTCATCGGTGATCAGGTGGCTGACCCGTTCCAGAGGGGTGTGCCGGTCCACGATAACCGGTTGGGTATCCATGGCCCGGGTCACCGGCTTGTTGGCGTTCAGGGCCCGGCCAAAGGGGGTGGAATACAGCTCCATGACCCGCGAACGGTGCAGCATGCCCACCGGCATGCCCTGAGCCAATACCGGAATGGAGTACAACTGGTTATCGGCCAGCAGTCGCTCAAAGGCGCTTTCCAGGTGCTCACTCACATCCATGGCAGGAATGGTACGGGCCAGGCTTTCCACCGTATCCTGGGGGCGATGGGGTACGAAGCCTTCGCCTGTGGGTACAAAGGCCGGCACCGAGGTGATGGGGGTGGGCTCAGGGCGTCCCAGCCAGAACCCCTGACAGTAGTGGATGCCCAGCTCCTTTAACTGCTCCAGCTCGGCCCGGGTTTCAATACCTTCGGCAATCACGGCCGAGTTCATGCTGCGGGCCAGGGCGGCAATGCTCTGTACAAATTCCCGTTTCACCGGATCCTGATTGATTTGGTGAATGAAGTGCCTGTCTATCTTGATGAAGTCGGGAGCGATTTCCGACCACAGTTTGAGTCCCGAATAGCCGGCGCCGAGATCGTCGATGGCAATGCGAAAGCCCAGCTGCCGGTAGTATCTGAGGGCCTTCTTGAGTGCATCGGTATCCTGTACCGCATGTTGCTCCGAGAGCTCGATGACGATGCGCTCCGGGGAAATATTCAGCGCTTCCGCCAGCCGTCGGGTACAGCCTCTGGGATGGCGCTTGTCGAGCAGCACATTGGGGTTAACGTTAATAAAAAGGCTGTTGCTGATGTTCAGCTCGTGGTAACGGTGCAGGGCTGCCTGACGACAGGCCAGATCCAGCTCCGACAGCAGGCCCTGTTTGCCGGCTTCGGCAAACAGGGCCACCGGCCGTTCCAGCCGGTGGCCGGCGGGTCCGCGGATCAGCGCCTCATGGCCAAGCAGACGCCCGGCCCTGACATCCATAATGGGCTGAAATAACGGGTACAGCCGGCCCTCGGCGATCAGGCCGGCAACATCGTCGCCGACACTCTGTAGTGGAAACATTTGAAACTTAATGGTGAGCGCAGATGCCTTCACTTTATGGCGTTGTTGTTAATTAAATATGACAGGAACGCATGCCTTGTTTAACGGGCCTGAAGCCGGCTCAGGGGCAGCCGGCTTCGAAACAGCTGGGGAGCGGCGCCTTCCCGGGACAGATAAACATGGCCGTCTTCCCCCAGAGCAATGGCCTCGAACTGGCCGGTTTCGTTCAGGCGAAAGCGTCGTCCGGCACTTTCCACTACCCGTTTGTCCCGTACCGGGTAAAGCCAGGCAAAGGCCCGGCGATCGAACAGACTGCGGCTGTAGCCCACCAGCAGCAGGGTCTGGCTGGCGGCGTCAAAGTCGGCGCCGGTTACCAGCATGTGCGGATTGAGCCGCTGCCACTCGGTGAGTGGGTCTGAATTGCCGCCGGGATCCAGGCGATAAAGGGCACTTTGCTGATCCAGCCAGCGTTTGGTGAACAGCCACAGCTCGCCATTGACCCAGGCCAGGGCCTCGGCGTCAAAGTTGTGCTGGTACCGGGGCGGCTGAAAATTGAGTTGCTCCCGGTAGCGGACCGGCAGGGTGACCGGTATGCCGGCATCCTCTGCGCTCAGCTCCAGTCTGAAAATGCGCAGATCCCGGCGCCGGCCGCCGTTGTTGCCGGTATCGGCCAGATAGAGGGTGTTGCCATGGCGGGCGATATCTTCCCAGTCCCGGTTGGGAGCGGCCACCGGCAGCCGGTACCTGAGCCCGCCCTGTTGATCGAGCACAAACAGCTCGGCGGCCTTGCCGCTGTCGTTGTGGCTGATAAAACCGCCTTCTGGCCAGGCCACCAGCCCGGAGCTTTCCGACAGTGCGGCGGGAAAACTGCCGGCGGCGTCCAGCACCAGGCGCCGGTCACCGGCGCCGGCACAGGCGGTGAGTAACAACAGCAGCAGAATATAACCGTGACGCAGCATACCTATCTCCAGACTAATATTCAGGGTCAGCTTATACCGGTAACCAGCCCGGGAAAACCGCCGGCGGCAGCGTCATGTTCCTCCTCAGTATGGCGAGCCGAAAGTTGCCGGTGATGATGTTTTGGTGAATCCGGTGTTAATGAAAATGATGCACTGTTGTTTTTATTATAAGCCGGCAATATGCCTGCTTTTATTTTTTAAATCAGGTCAATATTTCAACTTAAAGCTGTTAAGCTTCGCGCGAAATTTTGACCTGATTATCAGAAAGGAGGAAAGCGAGTGGCCAGAGGGGTTGCGTTATCGGTGTTTTCATCGGTGTTGTTTGCACTGTTGTATTACTACGCCAGTCTGATGACGCCCATGAGCGGTGAGGTGGTGTTTGGCTGGCGCATGCTGCTGACCATGCCCTGTCTGGGCCTGTTTCTGCTCTACAGCGGTGACTGGCGCCTGGTGACTGCTCTGTTTGCGCAACTGAAAACCCGCCCCGTGCTGTGGCTGGGTCTGCCTCTGTCTTCCGCTCTGGTGGGGGTGCAGCTTTGGATTTTTATGTGGGCGCCCATCAACGGCCGCGGGCTGGCGGTGTCGCTCGGTTATTTCATGATGCCGCTGGTGCTGGTGCTGGTGGGGCGGTTTCTCTATCAGGAGCGGCCCTCCCGGCTGCAATGGCTGGCGGTGGCCTTTGCCGCCCTGGGGGTGGCCAACGAGGTGTGGCACGCCGGCGGTGTCTCCTGGGAGACCCTGGTGGTGGCCCTGGGTTACCCGCTTTATTTTGTGTGGCGGCGCTGGCTGGGGAATGACACCCTCGGGGGCCTCTGGTGTGACATGCTGTTGATGCTGCCGGTGGCGGCCTGGTTTGTGTCCGCCTCCGGCGCGCCGATGGCGGTCTTTGGCGAGCGGCCGCTGCTTTACCTGCTGGTGCTGGGTCTTGGCATGATCAGCGCCCTGGCCCTGGCCTGCTACATTCTCGCCAGCCGCAGCCTGCCGTTCAGTCTGTTTGGCCTGCTGGGGTATGTGGAGCCGGTGCTGCTGGTGGTGGTGTCCCTGGTGCTGGGCGAAACCATTGCCGGTGAGGAATGGTTCACCTTTATCGCCATCTGGATTGCCGTGGCGTTGCTGGTGCTGGAAGGGGTGCGCAAAATGCTGGCGTTCCGCCGTTATCCTTTTCGTCAGAGCGCGACGCATCAGACGCCGGTACAGAGCGCCCAGACATAAGCCGAATTTCCCGGGCCTGGTTCATCAGGCCCACATGACGCAGATGGCCGCCAGCACGATCAGCACCAGGCCGCCGTGATCCCGGCGGCCCAGTCTTTCCCTGAAATACCAGGCCGAGATCATCAGGGTAAACAGCACCTCCACCTGCCCCAGGGTCTTGACCAGCGCCACGGTCTCCAGGCTCATGGCGGTGAACCAGCCAATGGAGCCTAGGCAACTGGTGAGGCTGACCAGAGCGGTGAGTCCGGGACGCTGCCATAACGACAGCAGCGCCGCCGGATTGCGCAGCCCCAGCCATCCCACCAGCAGCAGGGTTTGCAGGCTGATCACCAGCAACAGCACCCAGGCGGCGCCAAAGGGAAAGGGCAGGGCCAGTTCCAGGCTGGCTTCCCGCACCCACAGCGAGGTAAGGGCAAAGGCCAGGCCGCTGCCCAGCCCGGTGACCAGAGTGCTTACGGGCACCCCCTTGCCTGCCGCCCGGCGCAGCCCGCTCAGCAGCCATACCGCCACTCCACCCAGCACGACCCCGAGCCAGCCCAGCAGCGTGAGTGGTGCGCTGAAAAAGAACACCCCCAGGGCTGCCGCCAGCACCGCCTCGCTTTTGGCCAGGCCCACGCCCACCGCATAGTTGCGCAGCTGAAACAGCCGCACCATCAGCGCCGTGGCCAGGATCTGACTGATGGACGCCGCCACGATTAACAAAGTAAAGGGGGTGGTGAAGGCGGGCAGGGCTTGTTCCGGCTGCCACTGGTACAGCAGCCACAGATACAGTCCGGCCAGGGGCCAGGCCAGCACAAAGCGCGCCAGGGTTACGGCAGTGGCGCCGGCGTCCTGGCTCAGGCGCTTCTGAAAGGCGTTGCGCCAGGCCTGCATAAAGGCGGCAAACAGGGTAAAGGGGATCCACAGCATGGAAACATCCTTGTCAGCGGGACAAAGGGCAAGAGGGGCCCATGTTAGCCAAAAAAAAGCGCCCGCAGGCGCTTTTTCAGTGGCAGCTCTGTATCAGAGCAGCGGCGCTCAGGCCACCGCCGGGGTCTGCCCGCCGTCGTCATCGGCGGCAAACACGGTTTCGTCGGTCTGGCCCAGCAGCTTGCTGCTGATGGTGCCGGCGGTCATGGCGCCGTTCACGTTCAGGGCGGTGCGGGCCATGTCGATCAGCGGCTCAATGGAGATCAGCAGGGCCGCCAGCGCCACCGGCATGCCCATGATGGGCAGCACGATCAGCGCGGCAAAGGTGGCGCCGCCGCCCACGCCGGCCACACCGAAGGACGCCAGGGTGATCACGCCCACCAGGGTCGCCAGCCACAGCGGATCCAGCACGTCGATGCCCATGGTGGGGGCGATCATCACCGCCAGCATGGCCGGGTAGATGCCGGCACAGCCGTTCTGACCAATGGTGGCGCCAAAGGAAGCGGCAAAGTTGGCGATGCTCTCGGGCACACCCAGTTTCTGGGTCTGTGCCTGCACGTTCAGCGGAATGGTGGCGGCGCTGGAGCGGCTGGTAAAGGCAAAGGCCAGCACCGGCCACACCTTGGTGAAAAAGCGTTTTGCGTTGACGCCCACCAGGCTCAGCAGCAGGCCGTGCACCACAAACATGATGGCAATGGCCAGGTAGGACGCCACCAGGAAGCCGGCCAGGCTGAGCACGTCCTGCAGGTTGGAGCCGGCAATCACCTTGGTCATCAGCGCCATCACCCCAAAGGGGGTGAGTTTCATCACCAGGCGAACCAGTCGCATGATCAGCGCCTGCAGGGCCTCAATGCCACCCACCACGCGCTTGCCCAGCTCGGGCTCGTCCTTCAGCAGGGTCAGCACCGCCAGGCCCAGGAACACCGCAAAGATCACCACGCCAATAATGGAGGTGGGGCTGGCGCCGGTCATGTCGGCAAAGGGATTGCGGGGAATAAAGGACACCAGCAGCTGAGGCACGGAGAGATTGGCCACGCTGGCCACCGTGGCTTCCAGCTGCTCGGCCCGGGCCAGTTCGCGGGCGCCCTGCACCAGATCGGCGGCGCTGAGGCCAAAGGAATAGGTCACAAAGGCGCCCACCAGCGCCGAGATGGCGGTGGTGAACAGCAGCACGCCCAGGGTCAGCACACTGATCTTGCCGAGGGAAGTGGCGTTATGCAGCCGTGCTACCGCACCCAGAATGGACACCAGCACCAGCGGGATCACGATCATCTGCAGCAGGCGTACATAGCCACCGCCTACCACGTTGACCCACTCCAGGGTGCGGGCAATGGTGTCGGCACCATACAGCACCTGCATGGCAAAGCCGGCTGCCACGCCAAAGACCAGGCCGGTCAGCACCTGGCGGGAAAGAGACTGGCCCCGGCGGGACAAGCGGGCCAGGACCAGCATCAGCAACACAAAGATCGCCAGATTGGCAAGCACGGTCAGCATGAAAACTCCGAATTCAGAAAATGATAATGAAAGGTGGCGATGCTAACAGCATAATAAACTCAGCTGTTAATCCGTTTGGTTATGGCTTATGAAAAATAGCGGTAAAAAGGTATTTTTGCAGAACTAATAACCACTGGTAAAGCAGAGCCTGGTGTCAGGCTCTGTTGAGTGAGCTTAACGTAACCGGTTCAGCAGGCTGGCGCTGGCATAGCCGTCGGCGGTGAGTCCGTGCGCCTGCTGCCAGGCACGAATGGCCGTCATGGTATTGGGGCCAATCACGCCATCCGCCCCCTTGGTGTCAAAACCCTGTTCGGTCAGGCGTTGTTGCAGCTCCTGTTTCTCGGCCCGGCTCAGGGCCCGCTCATGCCGGGGCCAGGCCCGGTTAAAATCACTGCCTCCGGCAATTTTATCGGCAAGATGTCCTACCGCCATGGCATAGGCGGTGGCGTTGTTGTAGCGCTTGATCACATAAAAGTTGTTAAACACCACAAAAGCGGGCCCCTGAGCGCCTGCCGGCACCAGAATGGCGGCGTCACCATGGTCGGGAAGGGGAGTGCCGTTGGCCCGGGTCACGCCAAGACGGCGCCAGTGAGCCACCGGCCTGCGGTTGTTCTGATCCGCCTGGGCATAGTCAAAGCCCGCGGGCAGAGTGACTTCCAGCCCCCAGGGCGCGCCCGGCTGCCAGCCAAAACGGGACAGGTAATACGCGGTGGAAGCCAGGGCGTCGGTGGGATCGTCACTCCAGATATTGCGCTTGCCATCACCGTCAAAGTCCCGGGCATACTCCAGATAGCTGGTGGGCATAAACTGGGTGTGGCCCATGGCGCCGGCCCAGGAGCCGCGCATGTCCTGTACGCTGACATCCCCCGACTGCAAAATGCGCAGGGCGGCGATCAGCTGGGTTTCGGCAAACTCACGCCGGCGCCCTTCAAAGGCGAGGGTGGCCAGGCCTTCAATGGTGGGCGTGTTGCCCCGAAAGCTGCCATAGTTGGTTTCCATCCCCCAGACCGCCAGCACCACTTCGGGCCGCACACCGTAGCCCTGTTCAATCCGGGCAAGCGTTCCCGCGAGCGCCCGGCGCTTTTCCTGGCCGTTACTGACCCGGGTGGCGGACACGGCGGTATCCAGATAGTCCCACAGCTGGCGGGTGAATTCCGCCTGACGGCGATCGAGCTTGATCACCTGCTGGTTAAGCGTCACATGTTCAAAAGCGGCGTCAAATACCCCGGGGGCAATGCCCGCGGCCAGAGCCCGGTGGCGAAACCCGGCGCGCCAGGCGATAAAGCTCTGTTGCTCGGCCCGGGACGGCTGCTCACCGCTGTTGAGGGTTGTATCCTTGTTTTGCTGTGAAGGAGTGGCGTGGCTGGTGCAGCCACTGGCCAGGATGCCCGCGATCAGGCAGGCCACTAAGGAGGTTCTGAACATGAATGCATTCCGGATTGACTGATGTTCGACAGCTTATCCGAACAATCAATAAATGAAACATAAAATGACGCAAATCCCCGGTGGCAGCGCAGATCACCTGCTTCTGCTTTGTTATGATGGCGCGATGATGGTGAACGGGTTTGTATTCGGAGTTGTCATGTATTCAAGCAGAGACTATCGGGAAACCGATTTCAGCAGCCTGGAGCTGATTTATCACGATGCGGTCATGGGCCAGGGGCGGCGCGGTTACAGCGACGAACAGGTACAGCTCTGGGCCGCCTTTCCCTACCTGTTCCGGGATGATTTCAGCCGCCTGGTGCGCAGCGGCTATACCCGGGTCATGACCATGCACAATATTCCCGTGGCCTTTGCCACCCTGAATCCGGATCACTACCTGGCACTGATCTATGTGCTGGAGCAGCATTCCGGCCGGGGGCTGGCCGGCAGGCTGTGCGAAGAAATGGAACAGGAAGCCCGCCGGCGGGGTGTGGACTGCCTGACCACAGACGCCAGCGTACTGTCGCGGCCCATGTTTGAGCAACGGGGCTTTCGCCTGCTGGATCAGCAGCAAGTGCACAAGGCCGGCGAAACCTTTACCCGCTATATCATGGAAAAAAAGCTGGGCTGATGCCGGGTACGCCGGCTGGCGAAACGGCCGGCTTTGCCGCACAATAGCGCCGCCGCCAGGCGGCGTGTTTTTCAGGAATCGGGAGAACGGCTGTGGCCATGCCAAAAGACACCTATTATCTTACCGCCCACTGTCCGGGCAACCTGGGCACCGTTGACGTGGTAACCCGCTATCTGCGCGAGCAGGGTTGCTACGTGGTAGAAATGCAGACCTTTGACGATGTGCTGAGCCGCCATTTTTTCATTCGCGCCGAGTTTCGTCCGCCGAGGGAACACCTCTTTGACGAACACGCCTTTTGCAGTGAGTTTGCGTCCCGGGCCGCCGGGTTTGACATGCAGTGGCAGCTCACCGCCAGGCACTACCGTCCCAATGTGGTGATCATGGTATCGCGCCTGGATCATTGCCTGAACGATCTGCTTTACCGCTATCGCACCGGTCAGCTGGCGGTGGAGATCCCGGCCATCATCTCCAACCACCCGGATCTGCAGCGGCTGGCCGACTGGCATCATATTCCCTATTACCATCTGCCGGTTAGCGATGAAAACCGTGATGAGCAGGAGGCGCAGATCCTGGGCATTATCAACGAATGTGACGCCGATCTGGTGGTGCTGGCGCGCTACATGCAGGTGCTGAGTCCGGCCATGTGCACCGAGCTCACGGGGCGGGCCATCAACATTCACCATTCCCTGCTGCCCGGCTTCAGGGGCGCCAACCCCTATCATCAGGCCTATGAAAAGGGCGTCAAGCTGGTGGGCGCCACCGCCCATTACATCAACAACGATCTGGATGAAGGCCCCATCATCACCCAGGGGGTAGAGATGGTGGATCACAGCCATTATCCCGAGCAGCTGATCGCCAAGGGCAAGGACATTGAATGCATCACCCTGGCCCGGGCGGTGCAACATCATATTGAACAACGGGTATTTCTGCATAACGGCAAGACAGTGGTGTTTACCAGCTGAGTGCACCCGGCCCGGTTTTACACAATGGAGTTGGTTAATTAATGAAAAAAATTCTGCTGGCCGGCGCTTTGGCGCTGGCCCTTTCAGGCTGTGCCAGTCAACAACCCGAGGCGCCCTTTACCCTGACCCTGGCGCACATCAATGACACTCATTCCCACTTTGATGCCAGCGATGTTCCCCTGATGCTGGAAGGCCGGCCGGTGTACACGCGTCTGGGTGGTTTTCCGCGGTTGCTGACCCGGGCCAGTGCCCTGCGCGAGCAGGCAAAACAAACGGATCAGCCCATGCTGTTTGTGCACGGCGGCGATGCCTGGCAGGGCAGTGGTTACTTCAAGCTCAATCAGGGCGCCATGAACGCCGATCTGCTCAGCCGCCTCGGGCTGGATGCCATGGTGCCCGGCAACCATGAATTTGAACTCGATAATCAGCGCCTGGCGCAGTTTATTGAGAGTGTGAATTTTCCGGTGCTGGCCGCCAATCTGGACGCCAGCCGGGAGCCAGCCCTGAAAGACGCCGCCAACCTGTATCCCTATGTGCTCTATGCCTTTGACGGCAACGACAAGGAACGCCTGAAGAGCATGGAAGACGCCGGCAGCGATCCCGTGGTGGCGGTGATGGGGCTGGTGCTGGAAGACATGGCCGACATCGCGCCCAATACCGGCAATCTGGTGTTTGGTCATGAAGTGGAAGCCGCCCAGCGCACCGTGAATGCCCTGCGTGCCCAGGGAGTGAAACACATTATCGCCCTTACCCATCTGGGGCTGGAGCGGGATCAGCGGCTGGCTTCCCGGGTTAACGGTATAGACGTGATTGTAGGCGGCCATTCCCACAGCCTGCTGGGGGATTTTTCCGATCTGGGGCTGGGCAACAACCCGCCCTATGCTCAGCTGGTGACCAATCCGGACGGCCGCGCCAAAACCTGTGTGGTGCAGGCCGGCCAGTTTGCCCAGGCCATGGGCCGGGTGAGCGTGATCTTTACGCCGGATGGCCGGGTCAGCCGTTGTGAAGGCGGCAACACCCTGCTGACCGATGGCGTGTTTTACCGTGATATTCGCCGGGGCGAGCAACACCGCCTGAGCGAGCCCGAGCAGCAACGGCTGGCCGCGCTGGTGGCGCAGGATGAGCGCATGGCCATGGTGGAAGAAGACGCCGGGCTGCGCCGCCATATCGATGAACAGTACAAGCCCGCTCTGGATGCCGCCTATGGGCGAGTGATCGGCCATGTGCCGGCCATGCTTGAGCACCGGCGCCTGCCCGGCCGGGATGGCAGCCAGTCGCAGGTGGCGCCTTTGGTGGCGGCCAGCCAGCTGTACTGGATGAACACCCCCGGGGTGCAGGCCGTGACCGGCCGCCGGGCCGATATTGCCTTGGTCAACGCCGGCGCAGTGCGCACCGGCCTGGAGCCGGGCGCGCTCAGGGAAGGCAACGTCACCCTGGAGCTGCTGCCCTTTGCCAACCCGCTCAGCCTGGTGTCGCTCACCGGTCGCCAAGTCGCCGGCCTGCTGCTGGAAACCATTAATACCTCCCTGCCCGAAGGCGCCCATACGGGCCGGTTCCCCTATCTGGCCGGGCTGCGTTACCAGTTTGATGAAACCCGCAAGGGCTCCGGCTTTCTGCGTTCCATCGAGGTACGCCAGGGGGAGGAGTGGGTCAGGCTGGATCCCAATGCCAGCTACAACGTGGTGATGAACGGTTACAGTGCCTCGGGCAATGACGGCTGGAACACCTTGTTTGAAGCTCAGCAGGTGCTGACCGACAGAATTGATCTGGCCTGGGTCAATGGGCGGCTCACCGCCTTTCCGGTGGCCCGCCTGAGCAAAACCCAGGATGGCGCCATTCGAGTGCACTATATCAACCAGCCCCTGAACTGCCAGGCTCAGGGCGTGCAATGCAATACCGATGCCAGTGCCTTTGTGGAATATGTTCGTGACCAGCGGCCGCTGGTCACTCCCCTGAGTGACACCGGTATTACCCTGAACCGGCTGTAATCCTGCCAGGTTCCCACGCTCTGCGTGGGAACCCCTTCATGCCAATCCAGGCCATCACCCTGACGAAAGTCGCCGTGACCGGGTCAAGCCCGGTATGACGGGACGTTAAACCCGGCCGGCCGTTCAGCTGGCGCAAAAAGTGGGCGCGGGACTGGGAGAGGGTCAAATATTGCTCGGAACGCTGTCGCCGGCACAGAAAAGACTCGAACGTGTCAGAGGCTGGCGCAAAATAAACCAGTTGGCTTTCAAGTACCTGCTGCAACTCGACTTGATTTTTTGTCTGCATTACTCTTTACGGGTCGCAAGCCATGTTCAGGAAAGACCGGGCTGTCTATACTCTTTTGAATCCTAAGCTGTTAAGGGAACCATCCAATGCGCCTGAAAACCTGCTTCGCCCTTGTGTGCTCTGTTTTGCTGAGCCTGTCCGCCTGGGCCAACAGCGAGCTTCCTGTGCCCGAGCATCGCGTCATTCTGACCATACGTGGCCATATCGAACAGACCAATGTGAATGATGAGGCCCGTTTTGATCTGGCCATGCTGGGCCAGCTGCCTCAGCACGAGTTCATTACAGATACTCCCTGGACCGAGGGCAGGCACCATTTTCGCGGTGTGCTGCTGACTGACTTGCTTGAGCGGGTGGGGGCAGAGGGAAAAACCGTTCGACTGGTGGCGCTGAATGATTATCATAATGATATCGATATGGCGCTGGTGCAGGAAACGCCTTTTCTGCTGGTGACCCACCTGGATGGAAAAACCATGAAAATCAGGGATAAGGGCCCGCTCTGGTTAATGCTTCCGCTGAGTGACAACAAAAAATACAACACCAAGCGCTATCATGAAATGCTGGTGTGGCAACTTGAGGCCCTGGAAATTCAGTGACATTCAAAACTGCCAAGATGGTGGTTCTCACCATCGCCGTCCTGTTGTTCAGCGCCAGCTCGCTGTACAGCTATAACCGCGATCTGAACGTGGTGCGCTATGTGTCCGCCACCATCAAGGCAGTGGGCTGGGCCAGCTCCGAGCTGGAAATGGAAGTGCTCAAGTTCGACCATGCCCTCACCAGCCTGGCCGCCGGTACCCAGAATGAGCGTCATGTGCAGTTGCGCTTTGAGCTGCTGTGGAGCCGCATAGACACCCTGCTGGAAGGCGAGGAAAGCCGGCCCGTGCGTGAACAGTCGGGGGTCAGGGAAATGCTGCTGGACCTGCGGCAACGCCTGGTGGAATGGGATCCGAAAATATACGGCCTGACCATGGACGACCGGCAGGGCATTCTGGAGCTGAAGCGTGAGCTGTCCTCCTATCGCCAGCTGGCCCGGGAAATCAACGTCAACAGCTTTTCCGGTGAAAAGGTGTGGCAGCAGCTGGATATTATCGGGGATGTGCGTCAGCGCTCCACCATTTACCTTGCCGGCCTGCTGCTCAGTGGCGGCCTGATGCTGTGGCTGGTGATCAGGGAAAACCGGCGCAACCGCTACCTGGCCTACCACGATATGCTCACCGGTCTGCCCAACCGCATCAATTTCTACCAGATGATGGAGCGAACGCTGGCACTGGCCGCGCGGGAGCGCCGTTACCTGGCCATACACATGGTGGATCTGAACGGCTTCAAGGCGGTCAACGACAGCCTGGGCCATGAGGTGGGTGATCGGGTACTCAAGGTGGTGGCCTCACGACTGTGTGTGATGCTGGAGCGCCTGGATCATGTGGCCCGGCTGGGTGGCGACGAATTTGTGGTTGTTCAGTTTTTTGACGATCGGGAAGAAGCGGCGCGCTCTTCAGCCAGGGTGCTGCAGGCCCTGTCGGGAGAAATACGGCTGCCCGACGGCTGCCTGACTCCCCAGGCCAGCATTGGCACCAGCCTGTATCCGGATCACGGCACCACCATGGCCGAGTTGCTCAGTCATGCCGATACCGCCATGTATTACGCCAAGCATGATCCCAAGTTTTCTTCCCGGGTATTTGAGCCCGACATGGACGAACAGCGGCTGCGCAGTCAGAAGCTGGCGGTGGCGCTGCAGCTGGCCATTGAGAACGACGAGCTGACCCTGGTTTATCAGCCCATTTTTCGTCTGGATGGCGGTCATATCGAATCCCTTGAAGCATTGCTGCGCTGGCATTCGCCGGAGCACGGCCATATCGGTCCGCTGGAGATCATTGCCGTGGCCGAGCATCACGGTCTGGCCCATCTGCTCAACCAGTGGGTATTGCTGACCGCCTGCCGGCAGCTGCAGCACTGGCATGGCAGGGGCTTTGACTGGCTCAAGGTCAATGTAAATATCAGCCCGGAAATCTTTATGAGCGGCGAGCTTGGCTGTACCGTGGCCGCCACGCTGCAGCGTACCGGTCTGCCCGCCAGCGCGCTGGTGCTGGAGATCACCGAAGACACCAGCCTGTGGGATACCGCCAGCTCCGTCGATAACCTGACCGCCCTGCGTCAGCTGGGCGTGGAAATTGCCCTTGACGACTTTGGCACCGGTTATTCCTCGTTCAGCCATCTGCGCCAGTTGCCGGTGAACAAGCTCAAGATCGACAAGTCCTTTGTGTCGGATCTGAGCACGGACAAGCGTGCCGTTGATCTGGTACACACCATCATCCGGCTGGCAGACAGCCTGGAGATGGAAGTCACCGCCGAAGGCATAGAAGAGCCCGAGCAACAGCAGCGGCTGCAGCAGCTGGGTTGCCAGCTGGGGCAGGGCTATCTGCTGGCCCGTCCCATGCCGGCGGAGCAGGTTGCCGGCTGGCTGGAAAAGGATTTGCGGCGTTATTCACCCGCCGGCTAACGGCGCGTTTTTTTACTTCCCCCTCACCCTGGCTCCCGCGCACAGCGCGGGAGTGCATCCTCGCCTTCCAGACCTTAATTAGTCTACAGATCAAGCATTTCTGTTCAAAAAGCCTGCTATTGTTGGTGTGTACCCTGGTGCACCTGTTTCATGAATTTCCGGAGGAACTGTCATGAGGGCAAGCTTGTTCGACGCCATCGCCGCCGGCCAGCCGCTGGCCGTGGTGGGTGCGGTGAATGCCTACAGTGCCATGCAGGCGGAGCAGACCGGTCACCGGGCCCTGTATCTGTCCGGTGCCGGAGTCGCCAATGCCTCATTCGGACTGCCGGATCTGGGCATTACCACCCTGAATGATGTGCTGGAAGACGCCCGCCGCATAACCGCCGCCAGCGCTCTGCCATTGCTGGTGGACGTGGATACCGGCTTTGGCGGCGCCTTTGGCATTGCCCGCACCGTGCAGGAAATGGAGCGCGCCGGCGTGGCGGCCATTCACATTGAAGATCAGGTGGTGCAAAAACGCTGCGGCCACAGACCCAACAAGGCCATCGTTTCTCAGGCCGAAATGGTGGATCGCATTCGTGCGGCGGTGGACGCCCGCCGCGATCCCCGTTTTGCCATTATGGCCCGCACCGATGCCCTGGCGGTGGAAGGCATGAGCAGTGCCATTGAACGGGCTCAGGCCTGTGTGGAGGCGGGGGCCGATATGATTTTTCCCGAGGCCATGGAAACTCTGGCGCAGTACCGTTCCTTTTGTGATGCGGTGGGGGTGCCGGTGCTGGCCAATATCACCGAATTCGGCAAGACCCCCCTGTTCAGTCAGGCCGAGCTGGCCGGCGCGGGCGTGGCCATGGTGCTCTATCCGCTGTCGGCGTTTCGCGCCATGAGCCGGGCGGCCGAAACCGTGTACCGGCATATTCTCGCCGACGGTCACCAGCGTAACCTGATTAATACCATGCAGACCCGGGAACAGCTGTACCGGACGCTGGGCTATCACCACTACGAGCAGACGCTCGATTCCCTGTTCAGCAAAGGAGAAGACGCTTGATGAGCAACGCCGAAGGACTGCGCGGCCAGACCGCTGGCCAGACCGCCCTGTGCACCGTGGGCAAGACCGGCTCCGGCCTGACCTACCGGGGTTACGACATTGAAGATCTGGCCGCTCACGCCGAGTTTGAAGAGGTGGCTTTTCTGCTGCTGAAAGGCTATCTGCCCAACAAGGGGGAGCTGACCGCCTTCAAGGCCCGGCTGCGCGCCAACCGGGGCTTGCCGGCGGCGCTGCGCACCGTACTGGAGCATATTCCGGCCTCGGCCCACCCGATGGACGTGCTGCGCACCGGCTGCTCCATGCTCGGCAACCTGGAAACCGAACACAGGTTCAGCGAGCAGCAGGATGCCGCCGAGCGGCTGCTGGCGCTGCTGCCGTCCATTATCTGCTACTGGTATCGCTATGCCCACGACGGCGAGCGCATCGACACCGCCCTGGATGACGACAGCCTGGGCGGCCACTTTCTGCACATGCTGCGGGGCAGCGCCCCGCCGGCGCTGGATGTAACAGTGATGCACTGCTCTCTGGTGCTCTATGCCGAGCACGAGTTCAACGCTTCCACCTTTTCCGCCCGGGTCTGTGCCTCCACCCTGACCGATCTGCATTCGGCGGTGACCGCCGCCATCGGCACCCTGCGCGGCCCCCTGCACGGCGGCGCCAACGAGGCGGCCATGGCGATGATGGAGCAGTGGAGCAGCCCCGACGAGGCGGAGGCGGCCCTGCTGGACATGCTGGCCCGCAAGGAAAAGGTGATGGGCTTTGGCCATGCCGTCTACACCACCAAAGATCCCCGCAACGCCATTATCAAGCCCTGGGCCAGAAAACTGGGTGAAGCGGTGGGCGACAGAGTGCTGTATCCGGTGTCGGAGCGGGTGGAAGAAGTGATGTGGCGTGAGAAAAAGCTGTTTGCCAATGCCGATTTCTATCATGCCAGCGCCTATCACTTTATGGGCATTCCCACCAAACTGTTCACCCCCATCTTTGTGCTGAGCCGGGTTACCGGCTGGACCGCCCATATTATGGAGCAGCGGGCCCATAACCGCATTATTCGCCCCAGCGCCGACTATGTGGGCCCGCCTCATCAGGACTGGCTGCCCATCGACAAGCGGTGATGATTGCAGGGGTTAGGGAATAGGGATTAGGGAATAGTTGGTAGGTTGGAATGAGGAACGAATTCCAACATTCGGCCGGCACCTGTATTTGTTGGGATTCGCTCTGCTCATCCCAACCTACGGCTCGAGTTCCTGATCCCGGTTTAAACAAGGAACTCACCATGAGCAAGAATGTGGATATCAATCGGCGGCCGGCGCCCGACGGGCTGCTGGTGCAGATTGCCGATTATGTGACCAATACCGATACCGGCAGCCCCGAGGCGCGGCGCACCGCCCGCCACTGCCTGATGGACACGCTGGGGTGCGGCCTGCAGGCGCTGCGTTTTCCCGAGTGCACCAAGCACCTCGGCCCTCTGGTGCCGGGCACCACAGTACGCCACGGTGCCCGGGTGCCGGGAACGTCTCACGAGCTGGATCCGGTGACGGCGGCCTTTAATATTGGCTGCATCATTCGCTGGCTCGACTTCAACGACACCTGGCTGGCCGCCGAGTGGGGGCATCCGTCCGATAACCTGGGGGCCATTCTCGCCACCGCCGACTATTCCAGCCGGGTGGCGGTGGCCGAGGGCCGGGCGCCGATCTCCATGGGAGAGGTGCTCACCGCCATGATCAAGGCCCACGAAATTCAGGGGGTGCTGGCGCTCGACAACAGCTTTAACCGGGTGGGGCTCGATCACGTATTGCTGGTGCGGGTGGCGTCTACGGCGGTGGTAACCCACCTGCTGGGAGGGGACAGAGAGCAGATTATGGATGCTCTGTCCCAGGCCTGGGCCGATGGGGGGGCCCTGCGTACCTACCGCCATGCGCCCAATGCCGGTTCGCGCAAGTCCTGGGCCGCCGGCGACGCCACCGCCCGGGCGGTAAGGCTGGCCATGATCACCCTGAAAGGGGAGATGGGCCTGCCTTCGGTACTGAGTGCACCCCAATGGGGGTTTCAGGATGTGCTGCTCAAGGGTAAACCTGTTCGCCTAAGCCAGCCACTGGGCAGCTATGTCATGGAAAACGTGCTGTTCAAGCTGAGCTATCCCGCCGAATTTCACGCCCAGACCGCAGTGGAATGCGCGGTACAGTTACATTCGCAGGTTTCGGACCGGCTCGATGATATCGACCGCATCGAGCTGACTACCCATGAGTCGGCCATTCGCATCATCTCCAAGACTGGGCCGCTGGCCAATCCGGCAGACCGGGATCACTGCCTGCAATACATGGTGGCGGTGCCGCTGCTGTACGGCACCCTCACCGCCGAGCACTACGAAGACGCCTTTCATCAGGGAGATGACCGCATCGATGTCCTGCGCAACAAAATGCAGGTAGTGGAAGATCCCCGTTACAGTGCCGAGTATCTGGAGGCTGACAAGCGCTCCATCGCCAACGCCATTCAGATTTTCTTCAAGGACGGCAGCCACACCAACAGAGTGGAAGTGGAATATCCCATCGGTCACCGGCGGCGCCGTCACGATGGCATACCGGTGCTGAAGCAAAAGTTTCTGCAAAATCTGCACAGCCGTTTTCCTCAAGGGCAAAGCCGGCATATTTTTGAGCTTTGTCAGGATCAGGCCCGCCTTGAGGCCATGCCGGTACACGACTTTATGGCACAATTTGTCATCAATTGAGTCTGCTCCGCTGTTCAACCCTTCCTGATATCGCCGGCCCCTGGGCCGGCTTTTTTTGCAAACTGCGACAGACTTACGATGAAAAATGTGATTAACATCACATTAACGATCAGGTAAACGAATTTAAATTTTATTGTTAACGATTTTGTTGGTAGTTTGTTCACCCGAAACCGGCGCAATAATTCACAAATAAAGCCGGTTTGTTAAACATCTTTATCCAGCAGTTAACAGGGAGAGGCCAATGGCTGTACATGAAATGAACAATCCCGAGCTGATGCCGTCCACCGACAAGGACAGAGACATCAATATCTGGGATTTCACTATGCTCTGGGCGGGCATGACCATCAACATGGGGGCCTTCACCATGGGTGCCCAGCTCTATCCGGGCCTGTCGCCCTGGACCATTATCGGTGCCATTCTGGCGGCCTATGCCATTGTGACCAGCATTCTGATCCTGGCCGGTGACATCGGTATTCGCTACGGTATTCCGTTTACCGTGTATATCCGTGGCTGCTTCGGCTACAAGGGCGCCAAGATCCCGGCCGCCTTCCGCGCCATTCCGGCCTGTTTCTGGTTTGGTTTTCAGACCTGGGTGGCGGCAGTCGCCATCGGCAAGGTGCTGGAAATGTGGGTGGGCTATACCAACACCACCATTCTTATTCTGATTTTCGGGGTGTTGCAGGTGGTGAATGCCATTTATGGCATGAAGGCCATGGCCAAGTTTGACTGGGTTGCCATTCCTGCGCTGACCATTCTCATCGGTCTGGTGACCTTCTGGCTGCTGGAAACCAACAACGCCACCATTGGTGACGTGCTGGCCGCGCCCTCTCTGGACAACGGCTCCTTCGTGTTTGCGGTCATGGCCATTGCCGGCATCTGGATCACCATGGGTCTGAACAGCCCGGATCTGACCCGCAAGCTGGAACGCTCCCGCGATCACAGCAGCAAGAACTTCTTTGTGCGCAACCGCAAGCCCTTTATCGCCCAGCTGGCCGGCCTGATCGTGATCGGCTCCGGCATCCTGATGGTGGGCATGATCGGCGGCATTCTCACCGGCACCTGGGACCCCATTGAAATTGTGCTCAACTCCATGAGCTCGCCCATTGTGCTGATCCTGAGCATGCTGACCATCGCCTTTGCCCAGTGGTCCACCAATACCGTGGCCAACCTGATGCCGTCGGCGCTGATCCTGATGAACGTGTTTCCGCGTCTCACCTTTGCTCAGGGTGTATCCATCTCCGGTGTGATTGGTCTGCTGATGATGCCCTGGCTGTTTGCCGACAACCTGCTGTGGTTCAGCGTGGTAACTTCCGGCCTGCTGGGTCCGGTAGCGGGCATCATGCTGGCCGACTTCTACCTGCTGCGTCGTGGCCGCATTCGGGTGGAAGACTTCTACGACCCCAAGGGACCTTTTGTATACCAGAACAACTACAACCTGCGGGCTTTCCTGGTGTACGGCGTGTCTTTCATATGCAGCCTGATCTTTATGGACATGGCCTTCTTTGTGGGCCTGGTGATCAGCGTGGTGGGCTACACTCTGCTGATGAAACCCATCGCCAAACCGGCCGAGCTGCCCGAGGTGGCTGCCGAATCCTGACAATTTCATCGTTGTTAATCGTGTGCTTTTGGCCCCGCTTTGCGGGGCCTTTTTTTTGAGATTTTCAGAAAGCGGGATTCTGTGCCCTGGATCACACAATTGATAACAATATTTTTTATTTTTGTGAAATTAATGACCTTGAATTAGCTCTGTATGAATCTTGATCAATAGGGGGTTATCTTTATTTGTTTTATTTTTCCTTTTAAATCAATAACTTTTTATTTGTTTCGATTGGGCGCTGGCGGGGCTTATGAAACGTGCGGCGTTACAGGGCGAAGAAAAAAATTCACGAAATAGTTTACACATCGTTAACGATTGATCCATAATCAGATCGTTAACGATTCACTTATATTTGTGTAAACAAGGAGTCTGTATGCGGATCAAGATTATCAACCCCAACACCACCCAGGCGTTTACCGATGCGCTGCAGCAGCTTGCCGACAGCGTGGCCCGGCCCGATACCCAGGTGCTGGCGGTAAGCCCGGCCAGCGGTCCGGCCTCCATTGAAAGCTTTTACGACGAAGCCCTGGCGGTGCCCGGTGTGCTAGAAGAAGTGGCCAAGGGTGATCGGGAAGAAGACATCGACGCCTATGTGCTGGCCTGTTTCGGCGACCCCGGTCTGTATGCCGCCCGTGAGCTGACCGACAAGCCGGTGCTGGGCATTGCCGAGGCCG
>NZ_QAGM01000026.1 GCF_003049725.1 Oceanimonas marisflavi | reverse complement strand
AATCGCGCAAGGCCCGAAGGTCCCCTGCTTTCCCCCGTAGGGCGTATGCGGTATTAGCCGTCGTTTCCAACGGTTATCCCCCTCGACCGGGCAGATCCCCAAGCATTACTCACCCGTCCGCCGCTCGTCAGCAAAGTAGCAAGCTACTCTCTGTTACCGCTCGACTTGCATGTGTTAGGCCTGCCGCCAGCGTTCAATCTGAGCCATGATCAAACTCTTCAATTAAAGATTTGATGCTCAATGAATATCTGAATTGCTGCTATTACTAGTGCACTTCACACAACATTGAAAAACAATATTTTTTGTCTCCCAACATCCTGCGAGTGCCCACACAGTTTGCTTGATAAATTGTTAAAGAGCGCTCGATTCTTTCGAATCAGGAAGGCATATTCTACGCATTCCGTTGTGTTCGTCAAGCGTTGATGTGAACTTTGTTTTGTTCGCTTTCAACCCTTGTGACCGTCGGCGTGTTCCGCCGTGTCAGTGAGGGCGCATTATAGGGAGCCGCGATTTTTGCGCAAGGGCTTTTTTGACATTTTTATTAAAAAAAGCGATTTCGTATGAAAAACATACCAAAACCGCTTTTTACTGTATTTTTATCAGGCTGGATCAGCCCCGGCCGGCGATTTTTTTAGCAAATTCTCTGACTTTATCCCAGTCGGTGAACTCCAGATCCTGGCTGGTATCCGTGCTGCCGCCGGTGATTTTCATGATCAGCTGAATAATGCGAGTCTGCCACCAGTTGTATTCGCTGTACTTCAGTGCACCGGCGAAGACGCCTATGGTACGCGGCCGCCAGGGAGAGCGGGCCAGAAACTTCTTTATATAGGCATTATTGCCCGGCACCGCCTTTTCCGGTTTGCGGGCGGTCAGGCATACACAGAAAAAGGCGGAGTCGGCCACCGCCAGCTGCTCACTGTGGGTATGGATAAAGGTGTACAGGCTGTCGTGAAAGCGACCGTAACGAATGGAAGCCCCCAGCAGTACCTTGTCGTACTTGCTCAGGTTCTTCTTGGGGTTGGTGTGCAAATCCACCAGCTCCACCTCGTAACCACTGAATTCCGGCCGCATCGCCTCAATGATCTTTTGGGTCTGACCATTGCGGGATGAATAAAGCACCAACAGTTTTTCCATAGACTCCTCAATCAGCTGCGCCAGAAGGCCGGCGTAAACAGCACCAACAGGGTAAATATTTCCAGACGTCCGAACAGCATGGCCAGCACCATTATCCACTTGGCACCGTCGGTGGTCGTGCCGAAGTTGGCGGCCACCTCACCCAGGCCCGGGCCCAGGTTGTTCAGGGTAGCCACCACGGCAGTAAAGGCGGTGAGTTCATCCATGCCGGTGGCCAGCAGCGCCAGCATGCACAGTACAAACACCAGTGCATAGGCGGCAAAGAAGCCCCAGACCGCTTCAACCACTCTATCAGCTAGCGCCTTGTTGCCAAGCTTTATTCGATAGACGGCCCGCGGGTGGATCAGCCGCTTGAGCTCGCGCATGCCCTGCAGGTTGAGCAGCATGATACGCACCACCTTGATGCCGCCACCGGTGCTGCCGGCGCATCCGCCGATACAGGAGGCAAACATCAGCAATACCGGCAAAAACAGCGGCCACTCGGCAAAGCCGGTGGTGCTGAAGCCGGCGGTGGTGGCAATGGACACCGACTGAAACAGCGCCTGATCCAGTGCCCGCCAGGGATCACTGTAAACCTGGTGCGCCAGCAGTACCGACATGCAGATCAGGGTGAGCGCCAGCTGCACGCCGATAAACACCTTGAGCTCGGGATCCAGCCGGTAGACCGACAAGCGCATGCCCCGGCTGGAAAAGGCGGCAAAGTGCAGGCTGAAATTCACCCCGGCGATGATCAGAAATACCACAATAATCAGGTTGATCACCGGGCTGTTGAAATACCCCACACTGGCGTCGTAGGTAGAGAAGCCGCCAATGGCGATGGTGGAGAAGGAATGGCAGATGGCGTCGAACAGGTTCATGCCCGCCAGCCACAGCAACAGGGCGCAGGCAATGGTGAGCACCAGGTAGATATACCACAGCGCCTTGGCGGTTTCGGCAATACGCGGCGCCACCTTGTTGTCCTTGACCGGGCCGGGGATCTCCGCCCGGAACAGCTGCATGCCACCAATGCCCAGAATCGGCAGTATCGCTACCGCCAGCACAATAATCCCCATGCCGCCCAGCCACTGCAGCATCTGCCGGTAAAACAATATCGCCTTGGGCAGATTGTCCAGGCCGCTGATCACGGTAGCGCCCGTGGTGGTCAGCCCTGAAAAGGATTCAAAAAACGCCTCGGCCACCGTCATGTCCGGCACTTCACTGAGCAGAAACGGAATGGCCCCCACACTGCCCAGCACGGTCCAGAACAGCACCACAATTAAAAAACCTTCCTTGGCACGCAGGTCTTTATGATGGGCGCGGTTGGGAAACCACAGCACCAGCCCCAGTACCAGGCAGAGTACAAAAGCACTGAAAAAGTCGAGACCGGCGCCATCCCGGTAGATGTAGGCGACCAGCGCCGGTGCCAGCATGGTCACGCTGAACAGGGCGACCAGAATGCCGACAATGCGAATAATGGTGCGAATATGCATGCTTGTTCCAAAGCTCGAGTATTAATCGGTGATCGGACGCGCAATCACCCTTCCCTGGGTTCTGTCTTTTATCTGCCGCACCAGCGTATCGAGCAACCGTATGTCTACCCGCAATACGCCACTGACGGCGGCGCCGTAGTCCACACTTTCCCAGCCGGCACCGTGTTGTGCCAGCAGGCTTTCCAGCTGCGCCATATCACTGTAGTCAGCAGACAGCGCCAGTCGGCCTTCAATGACTTTTTCGATGGTGGTCAGCTCGGTCAGGGCGCCGTTCACCGAACTGCCATAGGCCCTCACCAGACCTCCTGTGCCCAGCTTGATGCCGCCAAAGTAGCGCACCACCACGGCGGTGATTTCACCGATGCCCGCGCCCTGCAGCACGGCCAGCATGGGCCGGCCGGCGGTGCCCGACGGTTCGCCGTCATCACTGAAACCCAGCGCCTGGGAGTCATCCGCTGCACCTGCCACAAAAGCAGAGCAATGGTGGCGTGCATCAGGATATTCGGCCCGCAGCCGCTCAATAAAGGCTTTGGCCGCATCGGCGTCAGGCGTGTGTGCCAGACAGGCGATAAAACGGCTTTTTTTGATTTCCTGCTCCCACACCACGGGGGCCGCCGGAATCGCATAAGGGGTAAACGCCATAAACCATCCCTGAACAGATCTCACCGGCCCCGTTCGCGGGGCTCGTTGACAAGGCCGGCCATGATAACACAGCCATAAACGGCCTCCGCCAGTTAACAGCGGTCGTCCCGCCCACTTTCAAACACCCGTTTTAAATCACATTGAAAAGAGCCTTTTTACTGTCCATAGTGAATGACACACGTCTGCGTCTGCGGGCGCCGCGTCGGGGACTTCAAGGAGATAATGACATGCTCTATCAAGGCGATACCCTATCGGTCACCCTGCAGGACAACCACATTGCCGAGCTGTGCTTTGATGCCCCCGGCAGCGTCAACAAACTGGACAGCCGCACCCTGTTATCGCTGGAAGCGGCTCTGGACACACTGGCGCAACGGAACGATATTCGCGGCCTGATGCTCACCAGCGCCAAAGACGCCTTTATTGTGGGCGCCGACATTACCGAATTTCTCGACAAGTTCGACCTGCCCGAAGCCGAACTGGCCGGCTGGCTGAGCCGGGCCAACACCCTGTTTAATCGCCTGGAAGATTTGCCCTTTCCCACCCTGAGCCTGGTGCGCGGCTACGCCCTGGGCGGCGGCTGCGAATGCATTCTGGCCACCGATTTTCGCCTGAGCGACGCCAGTGCCCGCATCGGCCTGCCGGAAACCAAACTGGGCATTATGCCCGGCTTTGGCGGCACAGTACGCCTGCCCCGGCTGGTGGGTGCCGATAACGCCATGGAGTGGATCACCACAGGCAAGGATCACGGCGCCGACGACTGCCTGCGTCTGGGTCTGCTGGACGGCGTAGTAAGCACCGACAAACTTCATGATGCCGGACTGCGCTTGCTGCAACAGGCCAATGAACACGACTGGCAGGCCCGCCGCCGGCAAAAAACCACGCCTCTGACCCTGAGCGAAACGGAAGCCGCCATGAGCTTTACCACCGCCAAAGGCATGGTGGCAGCCCGGGCCGGACGCCACTACCCGGCCCCCATGATGGCGGTCACGACCATTGAAAGCGCGGCCGCCATGAGCCGTAACGACGCCCTGCGAGTGGAGCAGGACAACTTTATTCAGCTCACCCGTACTCACGCCGCCCGGGCCCTGGTGGGCATTTTTCTCAATGATCAGGTGGTGAAGGGCAAGGCCAAACAGGCCGCGAAAAGCGCCGCCCCCGTTCAGCGAATGGCGGTGCTGGGCGCCGGCATCATGGGCGGCGGCATCGCCTGCCAGGCGGCGGTCAAGGGTATTCCCGCGGTGATGAAAGACATCAATAACGACGCCTTGGCCCTGGGCATGAAAGAGGCCGGCAAACGGCTTGGCCGGCAACTGGAACGGGGCAAAATCGACGGTGCACGCCTGGCCGAAGTGCTGTCCGATATTCGCCCAACCCTGAGTGATGACGAGCTGGCCGGGGTGGATCTGGTGGTGGAAGCCGTGGTGGAAAACCCCGATATAAAGGCACGAGTGCTGGCCGATGCGGAGCAAAAGGTCGGCGAACATACGGTAATCGCCTCCAATACCTCCACCATTCCCATCTCCACCCTGGCGAATAACCTTAAACGACCCGAGCAATTCTGCGGCATGCACTTTTTTAATCCGGTGCACCGCATGCCCCTGGTGGAGGTCATTCGCGGCAAACACACCAGCGACGATACTATCAACCGGGTGATGGCCTGCGCCACCGCCATGGGAAAAACCCCGATAGTGGTGAACGACTGCCCCGGCTTTTTTGTTAACCGGGTGCTGTTTCCCTATTTCTTTGGCTTTAACCGGCTGCTGGCGGACGGCGCCGACTTTACCGACATCGACAAGGTGATGGAGCGCCGCTTTGGCTGGCCCATGGGACCGGCTCGGCTGCTGGACGTGGTGGGCATGGACACCGCTCATCATGCCGCCGCCGTCATGGCCGAGGGCTTTCCCGAACGCATGCGCCAGTCCGGCAACAACGCCATAGATCTGATGTTTGAACACAAGTTGCTGGGACAGAAAAACGGCAGCGGTTTTTATCACTGGCAACAGGACAAAAAGGGCCGGCTGCAAAAAACCACCAACGAACAAGGGCAAACTCTGCTCAAACAAGCGTTTGGTGAGCCCCGCCCTTTTGAAGCCGACGATATTATTGCCCGTATCATGGTGCCCATGGTCAACGAAGTGGTGCGCTGCCTGGAAGAAAACATTATCGCTTCACCCGCCGAGGCGGACATGGCAATGGTTTATGGCCTGGGCTTTCCGCCGTTTCGTGGCGGCGTATTCCGCTGGCTGGATACCATTGGCCTGAATGAATACCTGTCCATAGCCGAACGTCACACCCACCTCGGGCCGCTTTATCAGGCCAGCGACCGGCTGCGCCGAATGGCGCAAAACGGTGAAACCTTTTACTGATAGCCGGCAGGAGGCACAGCATGAAAGACGTAGTCATCGTGGATTGTATTCGCACCCCCATGGGACGCTCCAAAGGCGGCGCCTTTCGCCATGTGCGCGCCGAAGACTTGTCGGCCCACCTGATGCAGGGGCTGCTGGCCCGCAACCCGGCTCTGGCGGCCAAGGACATTGACGACATTGTCTGGGGCTGCGTGCAGCAAACCCTGGAACAGGGCTTTAACATTGGCCGCAACGCCGCCCTGCTGGCCGGCCTGCCCAAATCGGTGAGTGCGGTCACCGTTAACCGGCTGTGCGGCAGCTCCATGCAGGCCCTGCACGACGCCGCCCGCAGCATTATGGTGGGCGACGGCGACATCTTTATGGTGGGCGGCGTGGAGCACATGGGCCATGTGCCCATGGATCACGGTGTGGACCTGCACCCGAAGCTGGCCCTGAACGTGGCCAGAGCCGCCGGCATGATGGGCCTGACTGCGGAAATGCTGGCCAGAATGCACCAGATTACCCGGGAACAGCAGGACGCCTTTGCCCTGCGCTCTCACCAGCGTGCGCACCAAGCCACGATACAGGGCCGCTTCAACCACGAAATTCTGGCCACTCACAGTCACGATGCCGATGGTGCGCCGTTTTATCTGGAAACCGATGAAGTGATCCGTCCCGACACCAGCCTGGAGTCGCTGGCCGCCCTGAAACCGGTATTTGACCCGGCCAGCGGCACCGTCACCGCCGGCAGCTCCTCGGCGCTGTCGGACGGCGCCGCCGCCATGCTGGTGATGTCCGCCGAGCGGGCCGCCGCCCTCAAGCTCAAACCCAGGGCCCGAGTGCGGACCATGGCGGTGGCCGGCTGTGAGCCCTCGGTGATGGGCATGGGCCCGGTGCCGGCGGTGCACAAGGCGCTGAAACGCGCCGGCCTTACTCTTGATGATATTGAGCTGATTGAGCTGAACGAGGCCTTTGCCGCCCAGTCGCTGGCGGTGCTGAAGGAGCTGAACCTGCTCGACACCATGGAGGACAGGGTCAACCTCAACGGCGGCGCCATTGCTCTTGGGCACCCTCTGGGTTGCTCAGGAGCACGCATCTGCACCACCCTGATCAACCTGATGGAGCAGAAAGACGCCACCCTGGGCCTGGCCACCATGTGCATTGGCATGGGTCAGGGCATCGCCACCGTGCTTGAAAGAACGTGAGACGCGGGACGTAAAGGGTGAGACGAAGTTCTGATTGTCGCCTCACCCCTCTCGCTTGTCTCCTTACCGATTTAAGGTTGACCATTTTTTCGGCAGCATTAAGATAGGCGGGTTTTTACTACCAGATTGACTGATATGACCCTTTCTCTTTCCGAAGCTCACCACCACCTGGATGCCACCGGCCTGCGCTGCCCGGAGCCGGTAATGATGGTGCGCAAACAGGTGCGCACCATGGCCGCCGGCGAAACCCTGCTGATCACCGCCGACGATCCGTCCACTACCCGCGATATTCCCAGCTTCTGCCGCTTTATGGATCACCAGCTGCTGTCCAGCCAGACAGACGAGCTGCCCTACCGCTTTCTGATCCAAAAAGGGAACTGACAACTGACAGCCTTAAGCGGTCAGCTATAAGCTGTCAGTTATGCCGTGTTGCTTTTTCTTACAGCTTACGGCTGATAGCTTACAGCTGCTTTCACATAAAAATGCCCGCATTTGCGGGCATTTTTATTCAATTTGCAGTTAACTTCGCTTAACCCATGGGGCTCAGGGTGATCTCTACCCGGCGGTTCTGGGCGCGGCCCTGCTCGGTGGCATTGCTGGCAATGGGCTGATTGAAACCCACACCGCGAATATTGAAGCGGTTGGCGGCGGCCCCCTGGCTGATCAGGAACTGGCCCACGGCGGCGGCGCGACGCTCGGACAGCGCCTGGTTATAGCTGGCGGAGCCGGTGTTGTCGGTGTGGCCCACCACGTTTACCCAGGTCTTGTCGTACTCTTTCAGCACCATGGCAACACCGCTCAGGGTGTTGTAGAAACTGGGAGAAATATCGGCGCTGTCTACCGCAAAGGTGACGTTGCTGGGCATGTTGAGAATGATCTGATCGCCGTTGCGGGTCACGCTGACACCGGTGCCCTGCATGCGATCCCGCAGCTTGGCTTCCTGCACGTCCATGTAGTAACCCACACCGCCGCCCAGGGCCGCGCCGCTGGCGGCACCGATCAGAATGCCTTTTTCACGGTCGCTGGAGCTGGCGGACGCGCCGCCGATCACGGCGCCGGCCAAGGCACCAATGCCGCTGCCGATGGCGGCCTTGGACGCCTGACGCTCGCCGGTGTAGGGGTTGGTGGTACAGGCGGAAAGAGCCAGTGCCGCCGCCACGGCCAGACAAATCTTCTTCATGGTAATTCCCGTTAAAAAAGCACAAGTAACCGACAATATAGCCTCGCCTTTCGCCATAAACCAAGTTCAGAATGAGACTTGTGGTCAGCAGCTGACGCTGTCGGGATGGCAGTGACAGCTCAGCAGATGATCGTTCACCATGCCGGTGGCCTGCATAAAGGCGTAACAGCTGGTGCTGCCCACAAAGGCAAAGCCCCGCTTCTTCAGCGCCCGGGCCATGGCGTCGGACTCGGGCGTGGTCACCGGCACCGAGCCGGCATCGGGCCAGCGGTTGATAACCGGATTACCGCCCACGAACGCCCACAGCCATCGGCTGAAGTCGATGCCTTCCTCCTCCATCGCCGAATACGCGCGGGCATTGGTGATAATGGACTCAATTTTGCGCCGGTTACGCACGATACCGGCATTTTGCATCAGCCGGTCCACATCCTGGGGCGTAAAAGTCACCAGCCGGGCCGGCTCAAACCCGGCAAAAGCTTTACGGTAGGCCGGTATCTTGCACAGAATGGTGAACCAGCTCAGGCCCGCCTGCTGACCGTCGAGACACAGCTTCTCAAACAGCGCCCGGCCGTCGCGCTCGGGCACGCCCCATTCGTGGTCGTGGTAATCAATGTAGCGCGGGTCCTGATTAACCCAGGCGCAGCGTTGCACCATGGCTCCTCCCCAATTCAGCCTATATTCGCACCGGGCCAGCGGGTATACTCGGTAGCCTAGTTTCACTCAGAGAATGCACCTATATCAAGGCGCTAACATCATGCAAAAATTCGATATCAATACCTTTCAGGGACTGATCCTGACATTGCAGGATTACTGGGCCCGCCAGGGCTGCACCGTGGTGCAGCCTCTGGACATGGAAGTGGGTGCCGGCACTTCCCACCCCATGACCTGCCTGCGCGCCATTGGCCCCGAGCCCATGGCCGCCGCCTACGTACAGCCTTCCCGCCGTCCTACCGATGGCCGTTACGGCGAAAACCCCAACCGTCTGCAGCACTACTACCAGTTTCAGGTGATGATCAAGCCGTCGCCCGACAACCTGCAGGAGCTGTATCTGGGCTCGCTCGAGGCGCTGGGTCTGGACCCTCAGGTACATGATATCCGCTTCGTGGAAGACAACTGGGAAAACCCCACCCTGGGCGCCTGGGGCCTGGGCTGGGAAGTCTGGCTCAACGGCATGGAAGTGACCCAGTTCACCTACTTCCAGCAGGTGGGCGGTCTGGAGTGCAAACCGGTGACCGGCGAGATCACCTACGGTCTGGAGCGCCTGGCCATGTACATTCAGGGCGTGGACTCGGTCTACGATCTGGTATGGTGCGACGGTCCTCTGGGCAAAACCACCTACGGTGACATCTTTCATCAGAACGAGGTGGAGCAGTCCACCTACAACTTTGAGCATGCCGATGTCGACTTCCTGTTCGGCTTTTTCGAGCAGTGCGAAAAGGAATGCCAGCACCTGCTGGAGCTGGAGCAGCCCCTGCCGCTGCCCGCCTACGAGCGCATCCTCAAGGCCGGCCACGCCTTTAACCTGCTGGATGCCCGCAAGGCCATCTCGGTCACCGAGCGTCAGCGCTACATACTGCGCATTCGCACCCTGACCAAGGCCGTTGCCGAAGCCTATTACGCGTCCCGCGAGGCCCTCGGTTTCCCCATGTGCAAAAAGGAAGGATAAGGCCATGGCAGAACAGAATTTCCTGGTAGAAATCGGCACCGAAGAGCTGCCCCCCAAGGCCCTGCGCAGCCTGGGTCAGGCCTTTGCCGACAATCTGCAAAACGAACTCAACAGCGCCGCTCTGGCCTTTGAGTCCATTCGCTGGTTCGCCGCCCCCCGCCGGCTGGCGGTACAGGTCAGCCGGCTGGCCGCCGCCCAGCCCGACAAACAGGTCGAAAAGCGCGGCCCTGCGGTGCAAGCCGCCTTTGACGCCGACGGCAACCCCACCAAGGCTGCTCTGGGCTGGGCCCGGGGCAACGGCATCAGCGTGGAGCAGGCCGGCCGCCTGAAAACCGACAAGGGCGAATGGCTGGTGCATGTGGCCGACATTCAGGGCCAGCCCGCCGCCGAGCTGCTGCCCGCCATGGTGGAGCAGGCGCTGAACAGGCTGCCGATCCCCAAGGCCATGCGCTGGGGCGACAAGACCACCCAGTTTATTCGTCCGGTGCACACCCTGACCCTGCTGCTGGGCGAAGAACTGCTGCCCGCCACCATTCTGGGCGTGGATTCTGCCCGCACCATTCGCGGCCACCGCTTTATGGGTGAGCAGGAATTTCAGCTGGATCACGCCGACCACTATGCCGAACAGCTGGAGCAGCGTGGCAAGGTGCTGGCCGACTTTGAGCGCCGCAAAGCCATTATTGAAGCCGGCGTCAAGGACGCCGCCGCCGCCGTGGGTGGTGTGGCCGACCTTGAAGAAGATCTGCTGGAAGAAGTGACTTCGCTGGTGGAATGGCCGGTAGTGCTGACCGCCTCCTTTGAAGACGAGTTCCTCAAGGTGCCGGCCGAAGCCCTGGTGTACACCATGAAGGGGGATCAGAAGTACTTCCCGGTGTACGACGCCGACGGCAAACTGCTGCCGAAGTTTATCTTCGTCACCAATATCGAGTCCAAGGACCCGAGCCAGATCGTTCAGGGCAACGAGAAGGTGGTGCGCCCCCGTCTGGCCGACGCCGAGTTCTTCTTTAATACCGACCGCAAGACCACCCTGGCGTCCCGCCTGGAGCAGCTCGACAGCGTGCTGTTCCAGAAGCAGCTGGGCACGGTAAAGGAAAAGTCCGAGCGCATCAGCGCCCTGGCCAGCTATGTGGCCGCCGCCATCGGCGCCGATCAGGCACTGGCCGAGCGCGCCGGCCTGCTGTCCAAGTGCGATCTGGTCACCAACATGGTATTCGAGTTCACCGATACTCAGGGTGTGATGGGCATGCACTACGCCCGCCACGATGGCGAGCCGGAACAAGTGGCGCTGGCGCTGAAAGAGCAGTATCAGCCGCGCTTTGCCGGTGACTCGCTGCCCGGCCAGGATGTGTCCGCCGCCGTGGCTCTGGCCGACAAGATGGATACCCTGGTGGGTATCTTCGGCATCGGTCAGGCGCCCAAGGGGGACAAGGACCCCTTTGCCCTGCGCCGCGCCGCCCTGGGTGCCCTGCGCATTATTGTGGAGAAAGGCTACCGGCTGGATCTGCTGATGCTGATCGATCAGGCCCGCGCCCTCTACGGCCACAAGATCTCCAATGACAACGTCGCCAGCGATGTGCTGGAGTTTATGCTGGGCCGCTTCCGCTCCTGGTATCAGGATCTGGGCTATGGCGTGGACGTCATTCAGGCCGTGCTGGCCCGCCGCCCCACCCGCCCCGCCGATTTCGACGCCCGGGTGAAGGCGGTCAGCGCCTTCCGCGAGCTGGATGCCGCCGCGGCCCTGGCCGCCGCCAACAAGCGGGTGGGCAACATTCTGGCCAAGTTCGAGGGTGATATTCCCGCCGACGTAAACGCCAGCCTGCTGCAGGACGAGGCTGAGAAGGTGCTGGCCGCTCAGGTGGCCGAGCTGGCCGAGCGTCTGGCGCCGCTGTTTGCCGACGGCGACTACAGCAAGGCCCTGGCCGAGCTGGCTTCACTGCGCGAGAGTGTGGACGCCTTCTTTGATCAGGTAATGGTAATGGCCGACGACGAGGCCATTCGCCTCAACCGCCTGGCCCTGCTCAACCAGCTGCGCAACCTGTTCCTGCGGGTGGCCGATATTTCTTTGCTGCAATAAGCCGCAGCATTTACCCGTGATTCAAGGCCCCGCACCCGCGGGGCTTTTTTGTGCCCGTTGAGCCCAGACTTTTTGTTTTTCTGGTCTTACCAATAGTGCGCCGATTTGTGTTAATAATTAATGTGACTCAACTCGCACAAGGACGATGCCGATGATCAAGGTCATTATTGAACGCCGGATAGCGGAAGGACTGGAAGCCATTTATCAGGAAACCATCCGCAATCTGATGCTGCAGATTACCGAACGCCCCGGTTTTTTGAAAGGTGATGCCTACCGGGATGTGCACCACCCCAACCATTTTTATGTGATCTCCAACTGGCGAAGCATAGAAAGCTGGGAGCACTGGCAGAATTCACCGGAACGCCAGCGCATGCTCAGTGAACTGGCGCCGCTGCTGGAGCAGGACGAGAAATGCACGGTACTGGCATTGAAGGTCAGCTACGAAGCCAAACCGTCCAAGTTTGCCCGCCCCACTCAGACTTACACTTACTGAATGACCCCCCTGTTTCACGTGAAACAGGGGGTCATACCGACCTTCGTCCGGTCGACACCCATGGCAATATCGGATACCGTGAAGCTTTGGTAACCGTATCGCAATTGGTAGCTCGAACATGGAATTTTCAGCCTTCGGACAGAAGTTTACCCGTCACTCCGGCATTACCCAGCTGATGGACGATCTCAACCAGGGCCTGAGCGCCCCCAACACCATTATGCTGGGTGGCGGCAATCCGGCCGCCATTCCGGAAGTGATGGCCTATCTGGATACTCAGGCCCAGCAACTGCTTAAAACCGGAGATCTGCTGAAAGCCATTGCCAATTACGACGGCCCTCAAGGTAAAGACAGCTTTATTCGCGCCCTGTCCGAACTCCTCTCCAGCGAGCTGGGCTGGCCGGTGGGCCCGGAAAACATCGCCCTGACCAACGGCAGCCAGACCGCCTTCTTTTATCTGTTCAACCTGCTGGCAGGAGAGTTCCCGGATGGCCGCAAAAAGAAGGTGCTGTTCCCCCTGGCACCGGAATACATCGGCTATGGTGACAGCGCCCTGGACGAAGACCACTTTGTGGCCTGCAAGCCGGAGATTCGGCAGTTTGAGAATGGCATGTTCAAGTACTACGTGGACTTTGACCGGCTGGAAGTGGGCGACGACATCGGACTTATCTGCGTATCCCGCCCCACCAACCCCACCGGCAACGTGCTCACCGACGAAGAAATTCGCCATCTGGATCAGATTGCCCAAGACAAGGGCATTCCCCTGCTGATCGACAACGCCTACGGCACCCCATTTCCCAATATCATTTTCAGCAACGCCACCCCGTTCTGGAACGACAACACCATACTGTGCATGAGCCTGTCCAAGCTGGGCCTGCCGGGGGTGCGCTGCGGCATTGTGATCGCCAACCCCACCATAGTGCAGGCCATCACCAACATCAGCGGCATCGTCAACCTGGCACCGGGCAGCATGGGCCCGGCCCTGACCCTGCCGATGATTCAGAACGGCGACATCATTCGCCTGAGCAATGATGTGATCAAGCCCTTCTATCAGAACAAGGCACAACAGGCGGTGGAATGGCTGCAACAGGCCATTCCCCTGCCCCAGTTCCATATTCACAAACCGGAAGGCGCGCTGTTCCTGTGGCTGTGGTTTGAGGATCTGCCGGGGCACTGTCAGGAGCTGTATCAGCGCCTCAAGCAAAAAGGCCTGCTGGTGGTGCCGGGGCACTACTTCTTCCCCGGTATCGAAGACGACAACTGGGCCCACAGCAAGCAATGCATTCGCCTCAACTACGCCCAGCCGGAAGCGGACGTCAAAGCCGGCATCGAGATACTGGCAAAGGAAGTACTGGCGATTTATGGTGAGGCCAAAGACTAAAGACACATACAACAACGCCGGCTTTCGCCGGCGTTGTGTTATCGCGCTACTTGTTATTTGCCCTTGTGCTCCAGGGCACGGCCCTGGCCGATTTCAATACGGCGGGGCTTGAGTGCTTCCGGCACTTCCCGCAGCAGGCTGATACGCAGCAGGCCGTGCTCCAGTTTGGCGTCCTTTACCTGAACATGGTCCGCCAGCCGGAACTTCAGCTCAAAGTCTCCCTCGCTGATGCCCTGATACAAATAACGGCTTTCTTCGGCAGGCTTTTCGCGCTTGCCCTTTACCAGCAGGGTATTCTGCTCTACCGACAGCTCCAGCTCTCGCTCGGCGAAGCCGGCCACCGCCACCGTGATCAGATAACGGTCATCGTCCTGCTTCTCGATATTGTAGGGCGGCTGCTCACCGCTCTTGCCGTGCAGCAGGTGCTCCAGATCCCCCACCAGACGATCAAAACCAATGGCGGAGCGGTACAGGGGGCTCATATCAAAACGACTCATAATCCTATCCTCCAATCGCAAGCAATAGGTCAATGGGTGTTGTACAAGTTGTTTGTCAGATCCGGGCTCAGCCGATGCTGATGGTTCTCGGCTTGGCGGCTTCCGGTACTTCACGCACCAGATCGATGTGCAGCAGGCCGTTTTCCAGATCGGCGCCGGTCACCTTGACGTGGTCGGCCAGCTGGAAGCGACGCTCAAAGCCACGCTCGGCAATGCCCTGATACAGGTAGTTCCTGCTGCCCTGCTCAGGTGCCTTGTGGCCCTTCACCATCAGGGTGTTCTCGTGGCTGGTGATCTCCAGCTCATCCCGGGCGAAACCGGCCACCGCCATGGAAATGCGGTACTGGTTCTCACTGAGCAGCTCGATATTGTAGGGGGGATAACCGCTGTTGCCGTTGTTGCCATTGCTGGCAGCGTTTTCCATCAGAGACGCCAGGCGATCAAAGCCGATGGCGGAGCGGTACAGGGGTGAAAAATCAAAGCGTGACATAAATCTATCCTCCAGTGAGCGATATTGGTTTGCCCTCCAACCGGACGGGCGGTGCGGGCCCTCAACCGAGCGACCCGTCTTGTTCACTAAAAGATATAGGGACGGCCTTTTTCGCTTTCAAGCGTCATGGTAATAATTTTTTGCTCATTCAGTGACCATCTTCCCGGCCATCGGTCACCGCCCCATAAGAGGCCGAGCCCACGGTGCGGGCATATTTGGCCAGCACGCCCCGGCGATATCTGGGTTCGGGTGGCTGCCAGCGTGCCAGCCGCTCGGCGATCACGCTGTCGGTCAGCTCCAGCTCCAGCCGGTTGTGCTCGGCGTCTATGGTGATAATGTCGCCGTCTTCCACAATGGCCAGCGGCCCGCCCTGGCGTGCTTCCGGGGTCACGTGGCCCACCACAAAACCGTGACTGCCGCCGGAAAAGCGGCCGTCGGTGATCAGCGCCACCCCCTTGCCCAGTCCTCTGCCCATAATGGCCGAGGTAGGGCTCAGCATTTCCCGCATGCCCGGGCCGCCCTTCGGCCCTTCGTAGCGAATCACCACCACATCCCCCTTCTGCACAGTGCCGTCAAGAATACACGCCAGGGTTTCCTCTTCCGAGTCAAATACCCGGGCCGGACCGGTAAAGCTCAGGCCCTCCTTGCCGGTGATCTTGGCCACGGCGCCACCCGGCGCCAGGTTGCCGTGCAGAATGCGCAGATGGCTGTCGGGCTTGATGGGGTTATCGAGGGGGCGAATGATATTCTGGCCATCGGGGTAAGGTTTGACCCCGGCCAGGTTCTCGCCCAGGGTCTTGCCGGTCACGGTCAGGCAGTCGCCGTGCAGCAGACCGGCATCGAGCAACATTTTCATCAGCGGCAGTATGCCGCCGATATCCACCAGCTCCGACATCATGTAATGGCCGCTGGGGCGCAGATCCGCCAGCACCGGCACCCGTTTGCCGATACGGGAGAAGTCATCCAGAGTCAGCTCCACTCCCACCGCATGGGCCATGGCCAGCAGATGCAGCACCGCATTGGTAGACCCTCCAAGAGCAATCACCAGGGTGATGGCGTTTTCAAAGGCGGGCCTGGTCATGATATCGGACGGACAAATATTGTGTTTCAGCAGGTTGAGCACTGCCTCGCCGGCGCGCTGGCAGTCTTTCAGCTTGGTGTCGGAGGTGGCGTTCTGGGCCGAGCTGCCCGGCAGGCTCATGCCCATCACCTCAATGGCCGAGGCCATGGTGTTGGCGGTATACATGCCGCCGCAGGAGCCCGGGCCGGGAATGGCGGTGTCTTCAATCTGCTTTACTTCAATGGCGGTCATGTCGCCCTTGGCGTGGGCGCCCACCGCCTCAAACACTGAAATAATGTCGGTGTGATTGTCGCCCGGCAGTATGGTGCCGCCATACACAAACACCGAGGGCCGGTTGAGCCGGGCCAGACCGATCAGGCAGCCGGGCATGTTCTTGTCGCAGCCGCCGATGGCCACCAGGCCGTCAAAGCCTTCGCAACCGGCCACCGCCTCGATGGAATCGGCGATAATCTCCCGGGACACCAGGGAATATTTCATGCCTTCGGTGCCGTTGGCGATACCGTCGGAAATGGTGATGGTATTGAAGATAATGCTTTTGCCACCGGCGCCGTCCGCCCCTTTGGCCGCCTCCTCCGCCAGACCATTGATATGCATGTTGCAGGGAGTGAGGTTGCTCCAGGTGGACGCAATGCCCACCTGAGGCTTGTGAAAGTCGTCGTTTTCAAAGCCGGTAGCCCGCAGCATGGCCCGGGCCGGCGCCCGCTCAATGCCGTCCACTACCCGGCTGGAATACTTGCGACTGTGGTTGCTCATGGTGCTCCCCTTATCGTTAAGTCTGTGGCTTATTCCAGTCTAGTCGGCTTCGCACTGCACCGGAGTGACGGCATTCTGTAGCTGCCGCTTTAGCTGGCAGGGCCTGCGGAGCAGGCCTTGGATACACCATTGCCTGCGAGTTTGCGCCAACTAAAGTGGCGCCTACAACAGACATAAAAAAAGGCAGCCCGCAGGCTGCCTTTGTGTCGGTGCACAAACCGGCTGTCAGATATCCAGGTTGGCCACGCGCAGGGCGTTGGTCTCGATAAAGTCGCGGCGCGGCTCCACATGATCGCCCATCAGGGTGGAGAACAGCTGGTCGGCGGCCACGGCGTCCTCGATGGTCACCCGCAGCATGCGGCGGGTTTCCGGATCCATGGTGGTTTCCCACAGCTGCTCCGGGTTCATCTCGCCCAGTCCCTTGTAGCGCTGCACATAGAGGCCTCGCTTGCTCTCGTTCATCAGCCATTCCAGAGCCTCGGCAAAGCTGTCCACGGTTTTGGTCTTCTCGCCGCGCTTCACATAGCCGCCTTCCTCGATCAGGTTGGCGATGCCCTTGCCCAGCTCCACAATGCTGCGGTATTCGCCGGAGGCAAAGAAGTCATAGCTGATCGGAAACTCGCGCTCGATGCCGTGCTGACGCACTTTCACTCGCGGCAGGTAGCAGTTGCGCTCTTCCGAGAACATCGCATCCAGAATGTACTGGGTGCCGTTGGTGTTGCTGTTTTCCAGAGACAGGTTGATGGCCGCCAGCCAGCTGTTTACCTTGCTCTCATCGGTCAGCGCCTCCAGGGTCAGCTCGGGCTGGTAGATCAGCTCGTTCAGCACCACTTCCGGCGCCCGGCGGGACAGACGCTGGATCAGCTCCTGCACCTTGCGGTAGTCGTTCACCAGTTTTTCCAGCTGCTCGCCGCCGATGGCCGGGGCCGACTCGTTGACATGCAGGGTGGCGTTGTCCAGCGCCAGGCTGGTCTGATACTGCAGCATGGCGGGCTCGTCCTTCAGGTACTGCTCCTGCTTGCCCTTTTTCACCTTGTACAGGGGCGGCTGGGCAATATAAACGTAACCGCGCTCGATGATCTCCGGCATCTGCCGGTAGAAGAAGGTCAGCAGCAGGGTGCGAATATGGGCACCGTCCACGTCCGCATCGGTCATGATGATGATGTGGTGATAACGCATCTTGTCGGGGTTGTATTCATCCCGGCCAATGCCACAGCCCAGGGCGGTGATCAGGGTGGCCACTTCCTGAGACGACAGCATCTTGTCGAAGCGGGCCTTTTCCACGTTCAGGATCTTGCCCTTGAGCGGCAGAATGGCCTGATACTTGCGGTGGCGACCCTGCTTGGCGGAGCCGCCTGCGGAATCACCCTCCACGATGTAGAGTTCGGACAGTGCCGGATCCTTTTCCTGGCAGTCCGCCAGCTTGCCGGGCAGACCGGCCAGATCCAGGGCGCCCTTGCGCCGGGTCATTTCCCGCGCCTTGCGCGCCGCTTCCCGGGCCCGGGCCGCATCGATAATCTTGTTGACCACGATCTTGGCGTCGTTGGGGTTTTCCAGCAGGAACTCCTGCAGGCGCTCGGCCATGGCCTGCTCCACCGCGGTTTTCACCTCGGAAGACACCAGCTTGTCCTTGGTCTGGGACGAGAACTTGGGATCCGGCACCTTGACCGAAATCACCGCGGTCAGGCCTTCCCGGGCGTCGTCACCGGAGGCGGAGGTCTTGGCCTTCTTGCTGAAGCCTTCCTTGTCCATGTAGCCGTTCAGGGTACGGGTCAGGGCGGCGCGAAAGCCGGCCAGGTGGGTACCGCCGTCCCGCTGGGGAATGTTGTTGGTAAAGCAGAAGATGTTTTCCTGATAGGAGTCGTTCCACTGCATCGACACTTCCACCGCAATGCCGTCTTCCCGCTCGCTGGTGAAGTGAAAGGCCTTGGGGTGAATGGGCGTCTTGTTGCGGTTCAGGTATTCCACAAAGGCCTGAATGCCGCCTTCGTACTGAAAGTGCACTTCCTTGCCGTCACGCTCGTCCAGCAGCTTGATGGACACGCCGGAGTTGAGGAAGGACAGCTCGCGCAAACGCTTGGCCAGAATGTCGTAATGGAAGTTGGTGTCGGTAAAGGTCTCATGGCTGGGCCAGAACCGGATCTGGGTGCCGGAACGGCTGGTTTCACCCACGGCGGTCAGCGGCGCCTGGGGCTCGCCGTGGCGGTAGGTCTGCTCATGGACCTTGCCGTGACGCCAGATGGTCAGCTGCAGCTTTTCCGACAGGGCGTTCACCACAGATACCCCCACCCCGTGCAGACCGCCGGACACCTTGTAGGAGTTGTCGTCGAACTTGCCGCCGGCATGCAGCACGGTGAGGATCACCTCGGCGGCGGAGCGGCCTTCTTCTTCGTGAATGTCTACCGGAATACCCCGGCCGTCATCGGACACGGACACAGAGCCGTCGGCATGAATGGTGACGACAATGTCTTTACAGTGGCCGGCCAGGGCCTCGTCGATAGAGTTGTCCACCACCTCAAACACCATGTGGTGCAGGCCAGTGCCATCATCCGTGTCGCCGATATACATGCCCGGACGCTTGCGGACCGCATCCAGACCTTTCAATACCTTGATACTCGAAGAGTCGTAAGTGTGTTCACTCATTGGCTTGCTTGCACTCCTGGGTTTCGGTGATTTCACCCTGTTTCACGTGAAACAGCTTACTGTCATCCCGTGTGATCATGTCGCCGAGCTGGCTGATGTCGATGGCGGAGATAAACACCTGGGCCTGCAGCTCCTTCAGCCGCGCCGCCAGCAATCCCCGCTTGTGTTGGTCCAGCTCGGACGCAAAGTCATCAATCAAAAAAATACAGTCCTGACCGGACTGCTGCTTTAAATACAGCCCCTGGGCCAGACGCATGGCGCACACCAGCAACTTGAGCTGGCCCCGCGACAGCAAATCCTGCACCGGCATGCCCCGGGCTTTTATTCTTATTTCGGCCTTGTGCGGCCCCGCCTGGGTGTAGCCCAGGCTGGCGTCCCGCTCAAAGCCCTGCTCCAGCACGGTGGCCAGTTCGGTCTGCCGGTCCCAGCCGCGAAAGAAATCGAAGCTGAACTCGAATTCCGGCAGAAAGTCGGCGGCAATGGCCGCAATGACCGGCGCAATGGCGTCGGCATAGTCCTGGCGGTGGGCGCTCAGCGCCTCGCCCGCCGCCACCAGCTGCGGATCCCAGTAGCCCAGCTCCCGCCAGGGCCGCTGTTGCCTGAGCAGGGCGTTGCGCTGCTTGAGCAAGCGCCGGTAGCGCCCCCAGTCGGCAAAAAATTCCGGCCGGGAATAAAACAGCCCCCAGTCCAGATAGGCCCGCCGCAATTTGGGTCCGCCGGTCAACAGATTATACCCTTCCGGGTGGATCAACTGAATGGGCAGAATATGGGCGAGATCGGCCAGGCGCTCGGCCACCCGCCCCGCCACCTTGAGCCGGGTGTCCCCCCCCCGGGTTTTGGACAGCCCCACCGGCAGGCCCTCGCCCTCACTCTGCTGCACTCGGGCAAACAGGGTAAAGGCCGGCTCGCCCTGCTGAATAACCCGACCGGTAAGATGAGTGCGAAAGGAGCGGCCAACGCCGAGGTAGTGAATGGCTTCCAGAATGCTGGTCTTGCCGCTGCCATTGGGCCCGGCCAGCACATTGATGCCCGAGGCCGGCACCAGCCGGCCATGGCGAATATTGCGAAAGTCTTTTAACTGAAGGTTGAGCAGGGCCATGTTACAGCCGCATGGGCATCACCACGTAGAGGGCATCGCCGTTGTCTTCGGCTTCGATCAGGCCACTGCTGCTGGCGTCCTTCAGGCTGATTTTGACCTGCTCCGATTTGAGGGTGCCGAGCACATCGAGCACATAGGAGACGTTAAAGCCGATTTCCAGATCGCTGCCCTCATAGTTGACATCCAGCACCTCTTCCGCCTCTTCCTGCTCCGGGTTGTTGGCGGTGATCTTCAGGGTCTGCTGCTGCAGGTTGAGGCGCACGCCGCGGAATTTTTCGTTGGACAGAATGGCCGCCCGGGTAAAGGCCTGCTTGAGCCCTTCCCGATCGCAGATCAGGGTCTTGTCGCTTTCCCGGGGCAGCACCCGGCGGTAATCGGGAAAGCGACCGTCCACCAGCTTGGAGGTGAAAATAAAGCCCTGCGTCACGGCGCGCAGGTTGTTTTTGCCCACCTGCAAGCGCACGTCCTGATCCTCGTGCTCCAGCAGCTTGGCCAGCTCCAGTACGCCCTTGCGCGGCACTATCACCTGCTGAGCCGGCAGTTCCTGCTCCAGCTCGCGCTGACAGGTAGCCAGACGGTGACCGTCGGTGGCCACGGTGCGCAGGCTGTGACCATCGGTTTCAAACAGCATGCCGTTGAGGTAGTAGCGCACGTCCTGAATGGCCATGGAGAACTGGGTGGCTTCAATCAGCTTCTTCAGTGCCAGCTGGTTGATGTCGAACTCCAGCTCAGAACTCCATTCCTCGATATTGGGAAAGTCTTCCGCCGGCAGGGTGGACAGGTTGAAGCGGCTGCGACCGGAGCGCAGCAGCAGACGATCCCCTTCCTGGCTGAAGGTCAGCCCGGCGCCGTCGGGTAGGCCCCGACAGATGTCCAGCAGCTTGCGCGCCGGCACCGTCGTGCGGCCGGCGGTGACGTTGCCTTCCAGCGGCACCCGGGCCACCATTTCCACTTCGGTATCGGTGCCGGTCATCGACAGGGCGTCGTCGCCGACGCTCAGCAGAATATTGTTGAGGATCGGCAGGTTGGGCCGGCCTCCCAGGGCACTGGATACCAGTTGCAGGGGGCGCAACAGGGCTTCGCGGCTGATGGTAAACTGCATGGTGCTCTCCGATCAGGAAGACAGGGTTCGAATCAGGTTGGAATAATCTTCCTTTATATCATGACTCTCTTCCCGCAGCTGGCCAATTTTGCGACAGGCGTGCAGCACAGTGGTGTGATCCCGGCCGCCAAAGGCATCGCCGATCTCGGGCAGTGAATGGTTGGTCAGCTCCTTGGCCAGGGCCATGGCCAGCTGGCGCGGCCGGGCCACGGAGCGGGAGCGGCGCTTGGACAGCAGATCCGCCACCTTGATCTTGTAATACTCCGCCACCGTCTTCTGAATGTTGTCGATGGTCACCAGCTTTTCCTGCAGCGCCAGCAAGTCTCTCAGCGCCTCGCGCACAAAGTCGATATTGATGGAGCGGCCGGTAAAGTTGGCGTTGGCGATCACCCGGTTCAGTGCCCCTTCCAGCTCGCGCACATTGGATCGCAGCCGCTTGGCAATAAAGAAGGCCACTTCGTCGGGCAGGTGGATCTTGTTCTCGGCGGCCTTGCGCATCAGGATCGCCACCCGGGTTTCCAGCTCGGGGGGTTCGATCGCCACCGTCAGGCCCCAGCCAAAGCGGGACTTGAGCCGATCCTCAACTCCGTCGATCTCCTTGGGATAACGATCCGAGGTCAGAATGATCTGCTGATTGCCTTCGAGCAGCGCATTGAAGGTGTGGAAAAACTCCTCCTGAGAGCGCTCCTTGTTGGCGAAGAACTGAATGTCATCGATCAGCAGGGCGTCCACACTGCGGTAGTAACGCTTGAACTCTTCGATGGCGTTGTTCTGCAGCGCCTTGACCATGTCCTGCACAAAGCGCTCGGAATGCATGTAGATCACCCGGGCGTCGGCCTTGCGCTCGCGAATGCCGTTGCCCACCGCGTGCAGCAGGTGAGTCTTGCCCAGACCGGTGCCGCCATAGAGAAACAGCGGATTGTAGGCGCCACCCGGGTTGTCGGCCACCTGGCGGGCGGCGGCCCGGGCCAGCTGGTTTGACTTACCTTCAACGAAGTTGTCAAAGGTGTAGTTGGTGTTCATGTTGCTCTTGTGATTGATCTGCGGCTTGTCGTCCGCCTGCTCGCTCCAGGACGGCACCAGCTGCGGCCGGGCCTGAGGCTTGCTGTGGCCATTTTTATGGCTGCTGCCGCCGGCCATCAGGTTCACCTGAGCACGCTTGTTGCCCACCTCGAACTTGAGCTGGGGACACTGGTTGCCGCAAAACTCGCCCAGCAGGCCGTTGATGCGGATCAGGTACTTGTCGCGCACCCAGTCGAGCACAAAACGGTTGGGGGCGAACAGGGTCAGGGTGTCGTCGCCCTGCTCTGCCTGCAGCGGCCGGATCCACATGCTGAATTCCGCGGAAGGCAATTCGTCCTGTAGCCGGGCAAGACACTGCTGCCAAAGCATAGCGCTCATTCGAACTCCTGAAATAAAAGGGATCAATCTAGGGGGCGATCATTCTACTTGCCAGCCTCGAGGATCTCTAGCCGGATCATGCCGATCCTGAAAAATATGATCCTTGACTTCTGTGAGTAAGTCACACCCTGATGCACAGGATCCTCAGCTTTATAAACAAGCTACGCACATTTTGTATACCGGCACCTGAACAAGGGATCCGGTCCGGCAAGCAGATCCTTTCAAGAGAGCCTCCAACGAGCCCCTCATTCTCAATGATCATGACCTTGTGCTCATATGTCATTTGAGCCATAAAGGCCGGCTCTGCACACTGAGCCTGAATGTTGAAATAGCTGCCGGTTTTTCAGCCCGTTTGACTCTATTTCAAACAGAATCAACAGGATATGCAGTATCCCATCAAGGAGTGATTCTTTATGTTACTGACCAATATACGGCCTCTGGTGTTCTGGCCGACCTTTTTGCTGTTGCTGGGCGCCCTGGTGGCCAGCTATCTGGATATGGACACCTTTCTCGCCACCACCAAGTCGCTCAACAGCGCCATTCTCGACAATTTCTCCTGGCTGTTCAGCCTGGGCAGCCTTTACCTGCTGGTGCTGGCGGTGGTGGTGTACTTTTCGCCCCTGGGCCGCATTCGCATCGGCGGCGACCAGGCCACGCCCCTGCTGAGCCGCTGGCGCTGGTTTTCCATTACCCTGTGCACCACCCTGGCGGTGGGCGTGCTGTTCTGGACCACGGCCGAGCCCCTTTACCACCTGTTTGGCCCGCCGGAAAGCGCCGGCCTGGAAGCCGGCTCCCCCGACGCCGCCCGCTTTGCCATGGCCACCATGTTTCTGCACTGGTCCTTTACCCCCTATGCCATCTACACCATTCCGTCTCTGGTGTTCGCCCTGGCCTTCTATAACCAGCGCAAGCGCTTTTCCATCGGCAGCATGCTGGAACCGGTGCTGGGCTCACGGATCACCCGCCGCTTTGGCAGCGTGATCGACGCCATCGCCCTCTATGCTCTGGTGGCCGGCATGGCGTCGTCCCTGGGTACCGGCGCCCTCACCCTGGCCGGCGGCGCCGGACAATATCTGGGCGGCGATACCAGTCCGTTTCGTCTGGGCGTGATCATTGCGCTGATCGTGGCCACCTTTGTGTTCTCCGCCGCCAGCGGCCTGAAGAAAGGCATCGCCCGCATGTCGGCCCTCAATGCCTGGCTGCTGCTGTTTCTTGGGGTGTTCATGTTTATCTTCGGCCCCAGCGTCTTCATGATCGCTCTGGGCACAGAATCTCTGGGCCTGTATCTGGACACCTTCTTCTCCCGCAGCCTGTTTACCGGCGCCGCCGCCGGTGATGCCTGGCCCCAGTGGTGGAGCATTTTCTACTGGGCGGTCTGGTTCGCCTGGGCCCCGGTCACCGCGCTGTTTCTGGGCAAGATCGCCCGGGGCTACACGGTGCGCGAGTTTATTCACATCAACCTGGTGTATCCGGCGCTGTTCGCCATTCTGTGGATCTGCATCTTCTCCGGCACCGCCATTTACCTCGACATGCAGCAGGCCGCCGGCCTCAACGAGGTGCTCAACAGCAAGGGCGTGGAGCATGTGCTCTACCACATCTTTGAGCAGCTGCCGGGCAGCAACCTGATGATTGTGCTGCTGCTGTTTATCGCCTTTATCTCTTACGTCACCGCCGCCGACTCCAACACAGACGCCATTGGCGGCCTGTGTACACGGGGCCTGACCGCCGACAGCAACCTCGACAGCGGCCTGGGCATCAAGGTGCTGTGGGGCACGGTGATCGGCACCGTGTCCTGGGTGATGGTGTCCTTTGTCGGCATCGACGGCGTCAAGATGCTGTCCAATCTGGGCGGCCTGCCCGCCATGTTCATTATTCTGCTGGCCAGCGGCTCACTGTGGCACTGGCTGTCCAACCCGGCGCTGGTCGCACATGCCGCACGCGACACCGGCACCATTCATTCATCCACCACCGAAGGAATTCCGGCCAATGCACATCAAGCATGAATTTCCCCGTAACGTGCGCGAAATCGAACACACCCTGATCCCGCTGAAGGACGGTACCCAACTGGCGGCCCGCATCTGGCTGCCGGAAGACGCGGAGCAGAACCCGGTGCCCGCCATTCTGGAGTACCTGCCCTACCGCAAGCTCGACGGCACCGCGGTACGTGACGCCCTCACCCATCCCTATCTGGCGGGCCACGGCTACGCCTGCGTGCGGGTGGACATTCGCGGCAATGGCGAGTCCGATGGCCTGATGCTGGATGAATACCTCAAACAGGAGCAGGACGACGCCCTGGAGGTGATTGACTGGATCAGCCGCCAGCCCTGGTGCACCGGCAAGCTGGGCATGATGGGCATTTCCTGGGGCGGTTTTAACAGCCTGCAGCTGGCGGCGCGCCGGCCCGAGCCGCTGAAGGCGATTATCACCATCTGCTCCACCGACGACCGCTATGCCGACGACGTGCACTTCAAGGGCGGCAACCTGCTGCTGGAAAACCTGGGCTGGGCCGCCACCATGCTGAGCTTTTCCGCTGCCGTACCCGACCCGCGGCTGGTGGGTGACGACTGGCTGGATCGCTGGAAGTACCGGCTGGAGAACATGCCACTGATGGCCCATCCCTGGGTCGAACACGGCACCCGGGATACCTACTGGCAGCACGGCTCCATTTGTGAAAATTATGCCGATATCGAGGCCGCGGTATACTGCATTGGCGGCTGGGGCGATGCCTACCGCAACACCCCAGTACGCATGATGGAAAATCTGACCTGCCCGAAAAAGGCGCTGATTGGCCCCTGGATCCACAAGTACCCCCACTTTGCCATTCCCGATCCGGCCATCGGCTTTTTGCAGGAGGCGCTGCGCTGGTGGGATCACTGGCTCAAGGACATCGACACCGGCATCATGGACGAGCCCGAGTGCACCTTTTATCTGCAGGAAGCGCAGCCACCGGTGGCCATGGCCGCCCACCGCGCCGGCGACTGGGTGCAGACCGAGGGTTGGCCGGCGCAACAGGTCCGCCAGAAAACCTTCAGCCTGACCGACGGCGGTCTGCGCGAAGGTGAGCACTCGCTGACTGAAGCCGCGTCCATTTGCTCGCCGCTGACCACGGGCGTGCACGGCGGCGAATACTGCGCCATCTGGTTCGGTCCGGACTTTCCCACCGATCAGCGCCGGGACGACGCCCAGTCGCTGTGCTTTGACAGCGCCCCTCTGAACGAAGATCTGCCGCTGCTGGGCAACCCCAGAGTGCGTCTGACTGCTGCCGTGGATCAGGACTGTGGCCAGGTCACGGTGCGCCTCTGCGACGTGGCTCCCGACGGCCGCGCCACCCTGGTAAGCTACGGCACCCTCAATCTGAGCCTGCGTCACGACCGCGCCGACGTCACCCCGCCGGTGCCGGGCGAATACATGGAGTTCGAGGTGGAGCTCGACAACATGGGTTACAAGGTGCCCGCCGGTCACAAGCTGCGGGTAGCCATCTCCACCGCTCATTTCCCGCTGCTGTGGCCCAGCCGCAAGCTGACCACCCTGACCCTGGCTCCCGGCGCCCAGCAACTGCTGCTGCCGGTGTTTGAAGGCGAGACCATCGACAATCCGTTTGAGCGGCCCGAGTCGGCGCAGCCGGTAAACATGGACTATCTGCGCGAGCCCGCCCCCAAACGCACCATCACCGAAGATGTGGCGACCGGCGAGGTGTGCCTGCAGGTGGACGACGACATGGGCACCTACCGCTTTCTCGACCATGGCTTCTGGGTGGAGCAAAAGGCCACCGAGCAATACCGCACGCGCCCCTGGGATCCCGACGCCACGCAGGCCGACATTCACTGGCTGTACCGGGCCGGCCGGGATGACTGGCAGGTGCGGGTGGAGAGCTCTCTCCACATGCGCAGTGATGAACAGTACTTTTACCTGACGGCTCATCAGCAGGCCTGGCTCAATGACGAGCCCTTTAACGACAAGCACTGGGAATATCGCATTCCGCGCCAGGCCCAGTAGCCATCACCGACTGGCGGGAGTAGAGTAATGACTGTATTTGCCAGCTGTACTCGCACCGCCATGTCTCAACGTATCTCGCCACTGCCGCCCCTCAACTGCCTGCAGGCCTTTGAGGCGGCGGCTCGCCGCCGCAGCTTTACCCAGGCCGCCGCCGAACTCAACCTGACCCAGAGCGCCGTCAGCCGGCAAATCAAGCGGCTGGAAGAATGTCTGGGCCGGCCTCTGTTCACCCGGGATGCCCTGAGCGTAACGCTGACCCCGGCGGGGGAGCGTTATTTTGAGCTGGTGCAGGGCCTGCTGCGGCAGCTGGCCAGCGGCACCGCCGAGCTGACCCGGCGCCAGGGCAGCCTGCAGCTGACCCTGGCGTCAAGCCCCACCGTGGCCTCCATGTGGCTGACCCGCCGACTGCCCGAGCTTAAAAAAGCCTGCCCGCAACTGGATATTCGTATTCTCACGGCTGAAGATCCGCGCCGGCTCGATGCCAGCGAGTTCGATCTGGCGCTCTATTATCTGCTGCCCGGTGAGCGGGAGCCCGAAGGAGTCAACATTCGGCCGGTCTTTGGCCCGGAGCGGGTCATCGCCCTGTGCAGTGAGGCGTACCTGCAACAAAACGGCCCCATTGGCGAGCCACAGCAGATGCTGAAGCAACACACCCTGCTGGAGCTGGAAGATCACTACCACGACTGGCTCACCTGGCGGGACTGGTTTGCCGGCATTGAGCAGCCCTGGCACACGCCGGCCCATACTCTCAAGGCCAACAGCTACCTGCTGCTGATGCAGGCGGCCCTGGCCGGTCAGGGCATTACTCTTGGGTGGGAGCGCTTGCTTGAGCCTTATCTGAGCGAGGGCGCTTTGGTGCAGGCCCTGCCCGAGAGCATGCCCAGTCAGGGCTATCTGTGCCTGCTCGAGCCCAGCCATCGACACACCTCGGTGGCCGCCCGCCAGTTTATGCGCTGGCTGCTGCCGCAGTGAGCCCTTACCAGCACGGGAAGAATACGTTTTGCACACTTGCCGTTATACGGTGCTTTTTTAACACCGATGAGGGTAAAAAACTGGCCTCATGCTTTCGGCTGGTATAAAAAGACCCCCGTCATTTATGCTGTAATGATGCCGGACGCAGCCATTTTCGTCCGGGTTCATAATAAGGAGAGTTATCATGTTTGCATCCCTTCGTCGTCTGGGCGCCGCCCTGGCCCTGTCCGCCACCCTGATTGCCCCCGCCATGGCCGCCGATCCGGTCAAGGTGGGCATGTCCGGCCGCTACTTCCCCTTTACCTTCGTCAAGCAGGATGAACTGCAGGGCTTTGAAGTGGATGTATGGAACGAGATCGGCAAGCGCATCGACCGGGATGTGGAGTTTGTAACCACCAACTTCTCCGGCCTGTTCGGCATGCTCGACACCGGCCGCATCGACACCATTTCCAACCAGATCACCATTACGCCCGAGCGACTGGAAAAGTACGACTTCGCCGACCCCTATGTGTATGACGGCGTGCAGATCGTGGTGCGCAAGGGTAACGACAGCATTCAGGGTCTGGACGATCTCAAGGGCAAGAAGGTGGCGGTCAACCTGGGCTCCAACTTTGAGCAGCTGATGCGCAAGCACGACACCAATAACGAGATCGATATCATCACCTACGAAACCAATCTGGAGCAGGACGTGGCCTTGGGCCGGATTGACGCCTTTGTAATGGACAGAGTCGGCTCCATTCAGCTGATCAACGAAGCCGGTCTGCCCCTGCAGCTGGCGGGCAAGCCCTTTGAAACCATGGAAAACGCCTTTCCCTTTGTGAAAAAGCCCGAGCAGCAGGCACTGCTGGCCGAGGTGAATCAGGCGCTGGCCGAGATGCGTGCCGACGGCACCCTCAAGGCCATTTCCGAGAAATGGCTGAACGCCGACATCACCAGTGACTAACTCTCATGCAGTTTGATCTCGACTACACCCTGGCGCTGTTTCCGATCCTGTTCAAGTATCTGGGCACGACCATGGAAATGGCGCTGCTGGGCTTTGTTCTTGCGCTGATCATCGCCGGCACCCTGGCGGTGATCAGAACCTTTGAGCTGCCGGGGCTGAACGCCCTGGCCCGGCTGTTTATCTCGTTTTTCCGCGGTACGCCCCTGCTGGTGCAGCTGTTTTTGCTGTATTACGGCCTGCCCCAGATTTTTCCGGTGTTTATTGGCATGAACGCCTTTACCGCCGCCGTGATCGGCCTGACCCTGCACTTTGCCGCCTACATGGCCGAATCGATTCGCGCCGCCATTCTGGGCATTCACAAAAGCCAGATGGAAGCGGCCATGAGCATCGGCATGACCCGGGGCCAGGCGATGAAGCGCATAATTCTGCCCCAGGCGGCGCGCATTGCCACGCCGTCGCTGATGAACTACTTCATCGACATGATCAAAAGCACCTCGCTGGCCTTTACCCTTGGGGTGGCGGAGATCATGGCCACGGCCCAGAAGGAAGCCTCCAGCAGCTTCAAGTTCTTTGAGTCCTTTATTGCCGTGGCGCTGATCTACTGGGCGGTGGTGGTGTTCTTTACCCACCTGCAGGGCCGGCTGGAACGCCGCCTGAACGCGGCTTATTAACCGAGGCAACATGATCAAGTTACGCAATCTGACCAAGGTCTATAATGGCCAGACGGTGCTGAACGACATCAGCCTGGACATCAACAAGGGCGAAATCGTGGTGATCCTGGGGCCCTCCGGCACCGGCAAATCCACCCTGCTGCGCTGCCTCAACCTGCTGGAAACCCCCGAAGCGGGCAGTCTGGAGATAGACGGCTTTGCCATCGATCTCGCCAGACACAGCGGCAAGCAGGCCATTGAGCTGCGCAAGCGCACCTCCTTTGTGTTTCAGAACTACGCCCTGTTCGCCAACAAGACCGCCCGGGACAACATCGCCGAGGGGCTGATCACCGTGTGGAAAAAGCCAAAGGCCGAGGCCCAGGCCGAAGCCCTGCGCATTCTTGGCGACATCGGTCTGGAAGACAAGGCCGGCGCCTATCCGTCGTCCCTGTCCGGCGGCCAGCAGCAGCGGGTAGGCATTGGCCGGGCCATGGCCAGCCACGCCAAAGTAATGCTGTTTGACGAGCCCACCTCGGCGCTGGATCCGGAATGGGTGGACGAAGTGCTGGGGCTGATGAAAAAGCTGGCGCTGGCGCACCAGACCATGGTGGTGGTGACCCACGAAATCGGCTTTGCCCGGGACGTGGCCGACCGGGTGATCTTTATGGATGGTGGCCGTATTGTTGAGCAGGGCCCGCCTGCCGAGCTGCTCACCAACCCGCAGGATCCGCGCACCCGCGCCTTTTTGCGCAAGGTGCTGCCCACCGGCTAAGGTCGATCGCGGGGTTTTGGTTGCCAAGACCACTGGTGCGGGTATAATGCCAGCCCCGCGATCCTCATGGATCCGGGATCGATCCGCTCTGCCATGCATGCAACGGCGGCGGCTCGGTATTCAATGCCATGTCGATTGACGACACGCACTTAACTGTTTAGAATTCGGCCTCTTTTATGGGTCGTCATGGTTGGTGCAGCGCGCCTTTCGCCACGGCGGTCAAACTGTACAGTTAACTGAAGCGGTAATAACAATGAAACGCACTTTTCAACCTTCAAATCTGAAGCGTAAGCGCAGCCACGGTTTCCGTGCTCGCATGGCCACTGCCGGTGGTCGCAAGGTACTGCGTGCCCGTCGCGCCAAAGGTCGTGCCCGTCTGAGCGCCTGATGGCCCGGTACGCCTTTTCACGGGAGTTACGTCTGTTAACTCCCGCTCAATTCAAAAACGTCTTCGACAATCCCGTCCGAGCCGCCTCTCCCCATATTACCCTGCTGGCCAAACCCAACGGTCTGGAACACCCCCGTCTTGGTCTTGCCGTGCCCAAAAAAGCACTCAAGCGCGCCGTATGGCGTAACCGGGTAAAGCGGGTGGCGCGTGAATCCTTTCGCCTGAAGCAGCACAAGCTGCCCCCGGTCGACATTGTGGTGATCGCCAAGAAAGGTATCGGAGACGTGCCCAACGACGAACTGTTCGAGCTGCTGGAAAGGCTATGGCGCACCCTCTCTCGCCGTTGCAAAGACTCGGCGTAGGCCTGATCCGGGTTTATCAGCTGGTTATCAGTCCCCTGCTCGGCCCCAGGTGCCGCTTTACTCCCACCTGCTCTCAATACGCCATAGAAGCCATTCAGCTCCACGGTTTTGCAAAAGGCGGTTGGTTAACTATCAAACGTCTATTAAAATGCCACCCTTTAGGTCCAAGCGGCCACGACCCGGTCCCGACAAAGCGAAGAAACTGACACTATGGAATCCCAACGCAACATACTTGTTATTGCGCTGCTGCTGGTGAGCTTTCTCATCTGGCAACAGTGGCAGACGGATAAGGCGCCCCAGCCAGAGACGGCGCAGCAAAGCACTCAAACCAGCACGGGCGATGACAGCTTTATTCCCGAGTCGGACCAGTCCGGTGGTGAAGTTCCCACCGACGTCTCCGTGGCGGCCAGTCGCCAGCTGGTGACCATCGTCTCCGACACCCTGGAGCTGACCATCGACACCCAGGGCGGCGACATTGTCCGCGCCGAGCTGCTGGAGCATAACGACGAGCTCAATTCCGACGACAAGTTCGTGCTGCTGAGCAAGGGTACCAACTTCGTCAACGTGGCCCAGAGCGGCCTGATCGGTCGTGACGGCCCCGACGCCAGCGCCGACGGTCGCCCGGTTTACCAGAGCGAGCAGCGTGAATATCGTCTGGCCGAGGGCGCAGACAGCCTGAGCGTGCCGCTGACCTTCACCAACGCTGACGGCGTCACCTTTACCAAAACCTTTACCCTGGAGCGCGGCCGCTACGTAGTGGGTGTTGACTACGATATTCGCAACGGCAGCGACAAGCCGGTACAGGCTCAGCTCTACGCCCAGCTCAAGCAGAGCGAAACCAAACCCGGTGACGACGGCGGCAGCATGCTGATGGCCTCTGCCTACCGCGGTCCGGCCTACTCCACCAGCGAAACCCGCTACAGCAAGTACGCCTTCAAGGAAGTGCGTGAAGCCAACCTGAACCAGACTACCGAAGGCGGCTGGATCGGCATGCTGCAGCACTACTTTGTGTCTGCCTGGGTCGCTCCGGAAAACGGCGAAAACCAGTTCTATACCCGTTTCCTGAACGGTCAGGGCCAGGGCATTATCGGCTTCAAGGCGCCGGCAACCACGGTGGCCCCGGGCACAGAACAGAGCCTGTCCGCCAGGCTGTGGCTGGGTCCCAAGCTGCAGGATGAAATGGCCGTAGTGGCCCCCAACCTGGATCTGACCGTGGACTACGGCTGGCTGTGGTTTATTGCCCAGCCACTGTTCAAGCTGCTGCAGTTCCTGCAGAGCTTTGTGATCAACTGGGGTCTGGCCATCATTCTGACCACCTTTGTGGTACGCGGTATCATGTATCCGCTGACCAAGGCCCAGTACACCTCCATGGCCAAGATGCGCATGCTGCAGCCCAAGCTGGCCGCCCTGCGCGAGCGCTACGGCGACGACCGCCAGAAGATGTCTCAGGGCATGATGGAGCTGTACAAGAAGGAGAAGGTCAACCCGCTCGGCGGCTGTCTGCCCATTCTCATTCAGATGCCCATCTTCATCTCCCTGTACTGGGTGCTGATGGAGTCTGTTGAGCTGCGCCACGCGCCCTTCTTCCTGTGGATTGACGATCTGTCGGTGCGGGATCCCTACTTCGTGCTGCCCATCCTGATGGGTGCCAGCATGTTCATGATCCAGAAGATGAGCCCGACCACCATCACGGATCCCATGCAGCAGAAGGTGATGCAGTTTATGCCCATCATCTTTACCTTCTTCTTCCTGTGGTTCCCCGCCGGTCTGACCCTGTACTGGCTGGTGAGCAACGTGGTGACCATCTCCCAGCAGTGGTATATCTTCCGCCAGCTGGAGAAGAAAGGCCTGCACAGCAAGGCCGCCTCCTGAGGCGACTGGCCTGAGGGGCGATAACGCAATACACTGGGCGGCCTGAGGGCCGCCTTTTTTATTGAGCGGACATCACCGCCATACTGAACAGCTAATTCCGGAGTAACAGAACCCATGTCCAACGACACCATCGTCGCTCAGGCCACCGCCCCCGGACGCGGCGGCGTCGGCATTATTCGCGTATCCGGCCCCCAGGCCGAGGCCGTGGCCCAGGCCGTGCTGGGCCGAGTGCCCAGAGTGCGCTACGCCGACTATCTGCCATTCAGGGACGAGCAGGGCACTGTGCTGGATCAGGGCATCGCCCTGCTGTTCAAGGGCCCCAACAGCTTTACCGGTGAAGACGTGCTTGAGCTGCAGGGCCACGGCGGCCCCGTGGTGCTGGACATGCTGGTACGCCGCATTCTCGCCCTGCCCGGCCTGCGACCGGCTCGGGCCGGGGAGTTCAGCGAACGCGCCTTTCTCAACGACAAGCTGGATCTGGCCCAGGCCGAGGCCATTGCCGATCTGATTGAAGCGTCCAGCGAGCAGGCCGCCCGCTCGGCACTGCAGTCGCTGCAGGGGGAGTTTTCCACCCGAGTGCACGGCCTGGTGGAAGCGCTTACTCACCTGCGCATTTATGTGGAAGCGGCCATCGACTTTCCCGACGAGGAAGTGGACTTTCTCTCCGATGGCAAAATCGCCGGCGAGCTCTACGGCATCATGGACCGGCTGACCGAGGTGCAGCGGGAAGCCCGTCAGGGCGCCATTATGCGCGAAGGCATGAAGGTGGTGATCGCCGGCCGGCCCAACGCCGGCAAGTCCAGCCTGCTCAACGCCCTGGCCGGCAAAGAATCGGCCATTGTCACCGACATTGCCGGCACCACCCGGGACGTGCTGCGGGAATACATTCACCTGGACGGCATGCCCCTGCACATCATTGACACCGCCGGCCTGCGCGAGGCCAGCGACGCGGTGGAGCGTATCGGCATCGAGCGGGCCTGGGCCGAGATCGAGCAGGCCGACCGCATTCTGTTTATGGTGGACGGCACCACCACCACGGCGCTGCACCCCAAGGATATCTGGCCCGACTTTATCGGCCGGCTGCCGGCCCACATCGGCCTGACGGTGGTGCGCAACAAGGCGGATCTGACCGGTGAAGCGCTCACCGTCAGCAGCGACGGCGAGCACCCGGTATACCCCATTTCCGCCCGCACCGGTGAAGGGGTGGAGGCGCTCAAGGAGCACCTCAAGGCCTGCATGGGCTTTCAGGGCGGTGGCGAGGGCGGCTTCAGCGCCCGCCAGCGCCACCTGGACGCCCTGCACCACGCCGACCAGCACCTGATCATGGCCAGAGAGCAGCTGGAGGTGTACATGGCCGGCGAGCTGGTGGCGGAAGAACTGCGCCTGGCCCAGGAGCAGCTCAGCCAGATCACCGGCGAATTCACCTCCGATGACCTGCTGGGAAGGATTTTCTCGTCGTTCTGTATCGGCAAATAACTCAAGATCTTTTTACTGATGGCATACACAAATCTGAATCCCGGCAAGGCGCTGATCTGGCGAATTACCCACCGCCACAACCTGCCGTGGATTCTGAGCAACGGCCTGCATGCGGGCAATAGTTTTGCCCGCGCACCGGACTGGATAACCATCGGCAACCAGGAGCTGATCGATCGCCGGGCACACCGGCCGGTACCGCTGCCACCGCACGGCATGCTGAACGATTATGTGCCTTTTTACTTCACACCCTTTTCGCCCATGTTGTACAACATTCATACTGGGCGGGGTGGCGTTGCCCATGTTGCCAACGCCGATATTGTGATACTGGTGTCCAGTCTGCACCGGATTACCGGGCTGGGGCTGCCCTTCGTGTTTACCGATCGTCATGCCTACACCATAACCGCAAATTACTACAATGAGCTCTCCCGGCTGAATGCCATCGACTGGCCGCTACTGCAGCAACGCAACTTTCAACGTGACCCGAACGACCCCGAGAAGGTAGAGCGCTACCAGGCCGAAGCGCTAATTTATGGTCATGTGCCCGTTAAGGCACTGCTGGGCGCGGTGTGCTATACCCCGGATATTAAGACAGAATTACAAGAACAGACGGCCACACTGGGTGTCCAACTAGATATTCACTGCATGCCTCAGTGGTACTTTTGAAACTAGGCCGTTTGAAGGAGAACGCAATGATCAGCTACACCACCGGCAACCTGCTCGACGCCGAGGTAGAGGCGCTGGTGAATACAGTGAATACGGTTGGCGTAATGGGCAAGGGCATCGCACTGATGTTCAAAGAGCGCTTTCCGGCCAACATGGCCGCCTATGCCCGGGCCTGCAAGGCCGGCGAGGTACAGACCGGACGCATGTTTGTCACCGAAACCGGCGAGCTGATAGGCCCGCGCTGGATCGTTAACTTTCCCACCAAGCAGCACTGGCGTGCCAAATCTCAGCTGCAGTGGGTTATCGACGGTCTGGCTGATCTGCGCCACTTTATTGAAACAAACCAGGTAACAAGCATTGCCATCCCTCCTCTGGGCGCTGGCAACGGCGGCCTTCAGTGGGAAGTCGTTAAGCCTCATATCGAGCAGGCCCTGGGAGCTCTGGAGGGAGTGGAGATTGTTATCTATGAACCTTCAGCTCAATACCAGAATGTTGCCAAGCCCAAGGGGGTGGAAGCTCTCACCCCCGCCCGCGCCCTGATTGCCGAACTGGTACGCCGCTACTGGGTGCTGGGAATGGAATGCAGCCTGCTGGAAATTCAGAAGCTGGCCTGGTTTCTGGAGCGGGCCATTGAGGCAGAAGGCCTGAAAAACCCGCTCGACCTTCGCTTCAAGGCCAACAACTATGGCCCTTATGCCGACCGTTTGCGCCACCTGCTGAATGCGCTGGATGGCAGCTACCTGAAAAGCGACAAACGCATCAACGACTGCGATCCGCTGGATGCCATCTGGTTTAACGATGCCAAACGCAGCGAGATAGAAGCGTATCTGAACTCCAGTGCCCGGGATTATTTACCGGCGCTGAACAAGGCAACCCGGCTGATTGACGGTTTTGAGTCTCCGTTTGGGCTTGAGCTGTTGTCCACCGTAGACTGGCTGCTGACCAGAGAGCACACAACACCCGAGCCCGGTGCCCTGATTGAAGGGCTTGGCAAATGGCCGGCAGGTGAACCATGGGCTCGCCGTAAACTCAGATTATTTGACCGGCCCAAGCTGAGCCTGGCCCTGCACCGTCTGCAGCAGGTGCCTTTACAGGCAACGAGTTAAGAGTTGCAGGGGAATCAGTAGATACTCAGTAGTTGGTGATGTCATACAACCAGCAGCCTGATGGAAGGAACCACATATTCAGCCAGACAGTGAAATAACAAATATAAATACCCGGCTTGCAGAACTGGAACGTGAAAAGGCAGCTTTGCTTGCCCGCAGACGAGAGCTACTGCGGATTGAGCCTGTTACCGAGCAGCTGACGCCGCAGCAAAAGGTTGAGCTGTTTCAGGGATTATTTCGCGGTCGTGCCGATGTGCACGCCGTGCGCTGGGAGAAAGCCGACGGCCGCGCTGGTTATGCCGTGGTCTGCAGCAATGAATGGGTTCAGGGCATCTGCCAAAAGCCAAAAATCAAGTGCGGCGACTGCCCTCACCGCCGGTTCACTCCGCTGGACAGCAAGGTGCTGTTCGCCCACCTGTCGGGTAAACTGGTTGCCGGCCTCTACCCTCTGCAGCCGGACCATCACTGCCATCTGCTGGCCATGGATTTTGACAAGGCAGACTGGCAGGCGGATGTAAAAGCCCTGGCCCAAGTCTGCCGCCAGGAGGAAATCCCTTTTGCGCTGGAGATATCCCGCTCCGGGGCCGGAGCCCATGTATGGATATTTTTCTCGGCACCGGTGCCGGCATGGTCTGCCCGGGCATTGGGCTTCAAACTGCTCGACAAGGCCATGGAGCTGCACCCCGGTTTATCCTTCGACTCCTACGACCGCCTGTTCCCCAATCAGGACATGATGCCTCAGGGTGGCTTTGGCAACCTGATCGCCCTGCCCCTGCAATACGAAGCTCGGGCTCAAGGCTGCAGCCTGTTCGTGAATGACGAGCTGCAGCCTTATGAAGACCAGTGGGCATTTCTGCGCGAGTTAACACGGGTCAGCCCCGCCCAACTGCAGGAATGGGTGGGGGAGCCACCCGATGCAGCCTCCACCGACGATGGCACGGCTCCCTGGGAACAGGGGCTGCACACAGAGAAGGGCCCGGTGCCGAACTGCCCTGAGCACATCACCGTCACCCTGGCCAATCATGTGTATATCAGGCTGGCCGACATGCCTGCACCACTGGCGGCACGTATCAAGCGCCTGGCAAGCTTTGCCAACCCGGTGTTCTTCAAGACACAGGCGCTGCGCTTTTCCACCCACGGCATTCCCCGCTATATCTCCTGCGCCCGCATCGAGCAGGGCTACCTGTCGGTGCCCAGAGGCTGTCTGGACGAGGTGCTGGCATTGTTGCGCGAACAGAACATACGGGTGGACATGGAAGACCACCGGGTTACAGGCTCGCCCTTGCCGCAGCTGACGCTCAGGCTGCAGCTAAGAGACAACCAGCAAGCCGCTGTCGATGCCCTCACTCGACACGATACCGGCATACTTCATGCGCCCACGGCCTTTGGCAAAACCATCACCGCCATCGGCGTGATTGCCAGCCGCAAGGTCAATACTCTGGTGCTGACGCACAGCCGGCAACTGCTGGATCAATGGAAAGAGCGGCTGGAAAGCGTTCTTGAAGGGGTCACTGTCGGTGTGTTCGGCGGCGGCAGGAAAAAGGCCACTGGCCAGGTGGATGTGGCTACCTATCAGAGCCTGCTCGACCGAAAAGACAACACCATTGCCGGGTTCGTTCGCGATTACGGCCAGATCATTATCGACGAGTGCCACCATATCTCGGCCCCTCGCTATGAGTTGCTGCTCAATGAAATCAGCGCCAGATATGTGCTTGGCCTGACGGCCACGCCAAACCGTCAGGACGGACACCAGAAAATCATGCTGATGACCGCCGGCTCAATCCGTCACCGGGCTCAGTCCGATCACCAATCAGGCTTTGACCAGCACGTGATCGTACGAAAACGCCAGGAAGCGCCGCCAGCCGAACTCTGCCAGCCTGAAGAGCGTCCCCATATTGCCACTGTGTACCGCTGGCTGGCCGAGAACCCGATACGCAATAAGGAAATTATTGAGGATGTCATCGCAAGCGTTAACCAGGGCGGAAATTGTCTGCTGCTGACCGAACGCCGGGAACATGCCGAGAGGCTGGCCGGCATGCTGTCTGATGCAGCCCTCAGCGCCGTGGTGCTCAGGGGTGGTATGGGCGTGAAGGAACGCAGAAAAGTGGAGGCCATGCTGCCCGATGCGCAGGTGGTGGTGGCCACGGGCAAGTACATTGGCGAAGGGTTTGATCTGCCCCGGCTGGATACGCTGTTTCTGGCCCTGCCCATCGCCTGGAAAGGTACCCTGGCCCAATATGCGGGCCGGCTTCACAGGGAGGCCACAGGCAAGCAGGAAGTGACTGTCTATGACTATGTCGACACCGGCCTGCCCATGTTGCTCAGAATGTTCCACAAGCGGGAGAAAGGCTACCTGGCCATGGGCTACCGCTTTGTCACGTCGGAACAGATGGCACTGCTGTAACACCTCTTAACTGGCTATTGCCTTGCCTTGGGAAAAATGAGGCTCCACCCGACGCACATTTTTCGCTTTCATGCTCTAGGCGCTGTGCCGTACATCCCAGAGCTCCACCGCATGCTGAATATTCAGCCAGAACTCGGGGGGGTATTGCCCAGCGCAGCCGCCAGCTTAATCGCCATGGGGGCGGTCAGGGCTCCCTTATCGTGTACGATGCGACTCAGCGTGTTCCGGTGAACACCCATGGCATTAGCCAGCTCGCTGATTTCGATGTTCATCGGCTCCAGGAATTCAGTGGCAAGCATTCGCCCCACTGTCACTGGACGACGTTTTGTAGTTCTCATTGCCTTCACCTCCATTGTTTAAAGATCCAAAAAAGGTTTTTAGAGAGGATCTTGGAGAGGTGGGTAACAGCGTCCGTCCAGCAGGCCCGTGTTTTTGGGCCTGTGGGCGGCAGCCGTTATCCACGGAGCGGTTTTCATTCACCGAGCTTACTAGGTGGCGTTCTCAATTAGTGTAAACTCCTACCGATAGCCACTTGCATCAGGGCCTTCGGAGTGTAAATGAGTGAGCGTACAGTACTGAGAGATGACCAGTGGGAACGGATCAAGGACTTGCTTCC
>NZ_QAGM01000025.1 GCF_003049725.1 Oceanimonas marisflavi | reverse complement strand
CGCGGAACTCGTACATTTCGCGGAACTTCCAGCGGGTGTCCACATGCAGCAGCGGGAACGGCGGCACCGAGGGGTAGAAGGCCTTCATGGCCAGGTGCAGCATCACGGCGCTGTCCTTGCCGATGGAATAGAGCATGACCGGGTTGTCGGCCTCGGCCACCACTTCCCGCATGATGTGGATACTTTCGGCTTCCAGCCGTTGCAGGTGGGTCAGATTCATTGTGATACCGCTCCCAATTATGGATTATGCTAATAGCAAAATGTTATAGATACTTCATGTATCCAGTCTATTTGATATATGCGTACAATGATAGCCCTGCTAAAGAGCGAGTGGTTATATATGTCAGCATATTTGGTATTAGCATCGATTGGCGCTCTGCTGCTGCTGCTGGTTCACGGCCAAATAAAGCCGGCCGTGCTGTTCAGCGCCTGGGCGATAGGATATGTGATCTTTGGTGTAGTCAGCGAGCAGGCCATGCTGGCGAGTTTTTCCAACCCGGCGCTCATCACCCTGCTGGTGCTGATGCTGGTGTCGCTGGCGCTGGAGCGTTCGCCCTTGCTGGAACGCTTGTCCGATACGCTGCTGAGGGGCAAGGAGTGGCGTGCCAGCCTGCGGTTGATGGGGCTGACCGCGGGGCTCTCGGCCTTTCTTAACAACACCGCCGTGGTGGGGTCGCTGCTGGGGGTGATTTCCCGCCAGCGCCATATACCGCCGTCCCGCCTGCTTATTCCGTTGTCGTTCGCCTCCGTGCTGGGGGGCATTACCACCCTGGTGGGCACTTCCACCAACCTGGTGGTGAACTCCTTTGTGGTCAACGCCGGCCTGCCGGCGCTGGGCATGTTTCAGTTTACTCTGGTGGGGCTGCCGGTGGCGCTGCTGTGTTTGCTGGGCCTGTTGTTCAGCCGGCGCTTGCTGCCCACTCACCAGATCCAGGACAAGGAAAGCGCCCAGCCCTATTTTCTGGAAGCGCGGCTGGAAGCCGGCTCGCCGCTGATTGGTCACAGCATTGAGGAAAACGGCCTGCGTCGGCTAAATGGCCTGTTTTTGCTGGAAATTGCCCGTAATGACCGGCTGATAAGCCCGGTGTCACCGGACGAAGTGCTGGAAGCGGACGACGTGCTGGTGTTTACCGGTGAAGTGGAAAAGGTGCAGGCACTGCAGCAGTTTGCCGGTCTGGAGCTGTTTGGCAATGGGGTAGAGCGGCTGCTGGCTTCCAACCTGGTGGAGGTGGTGGTTTCCAATGAGTCGGAGCTGGCCAACCGCACCCTGCAGGAAGTGGACTTTCGCACCATGTTCAATGCCGGGGTGGTGGGCATACGCCGGGGAGGCCGCCGGCTTTATGGCACCCTGGGCAAGATACCGCTCAGGGTAGGCGACAGCCTGTTGCTGGCAGTGGGGCCCGACTTCAAACAGCACCGCAACCTGGATCGCAACTTTCACCTGCTCAGCAACAGTCTGCAACGGCCCAGGCTCAGCGTGCGCCAGAGCCTGTTTGCCTTCAGTGGTTTTGGTCTGGTGATCGGTCTGGCGGCAGTCGGCCTGGTGCCGCTGCTGAACGGCCTGCTGATGCTGCTGGCGGCGCTGCTGCTGACCCGCATTCTTACCCTGTCGGAGCTGCGCCGGCGTTTTCCCTTTGAATTGTTGATGGTGATCGGCTCGGCGCTGACCGTGGCCAAGGCGCTGGAGAACTCGGGCGCCGCGGCTCTGGTGGCGGAGGCCATGCGCAGTGTATTTAACGGCTACGGCGTGGTCGGCGCCTTTGTGGGGGTGTATCTCATCACCCTGCTGCTGACCGAAACCGTCACCAACAACGCCGCCGCCGCCCTGGCGTTTCCTATTGGCCTGTCTACCGCCCAGGGCTTTGGCGTGGATCCCATGCCCTTTATCATGGCGGTGGCCTTTGGGGCCAGCGCCTGTTTTCTGGTGCCTTTTGGCTACCAGACTCACCTGATGGTGTATTCGCCGGGCCGCTACCGGGTGATGGACTACATCAGGTCGGGGTTGCCGGTCAGCCTGCTCTACAGTGCCGGCGTGCTGACCCTGGTGCCGTTGTTCTTTCCGTTTTGAGGGGGTAGTGTCAGGCCCGGAAGAGAGCAACCACAGCAAGGTTTATCGAGTGAGGGGATTATGAACTGAAAGCGGCCAATAAACCCGCAGTCGGTTCTCGGGTGGTTGCATTGAAAGGCCGTTTTGTTACACTGGCCTCGCTTCGATGGTGGCCCCGTTGGTCCTCCCGCATCGAAACCTTGTCTACCTGGTCAGGCCCGGAAGGGAGCAGCCACGGCGAGGACCTTCGAGTGCCGGGATGTGGCTGGCGGGCGCCACCTCCAATATTCATTACGAATCCCTTCGATTTTTCTTCTCTTTACTTTTCTCATTCAGAAAGCCGAACCTCTGACGTCTGTTAACACCTGCGCATCGCGTTTGTGTGGCCGTGTAAAACGTCGCCGTCTTCAAGCAATGGCAGTTGATATTTAAAGCCTCGGCATGGCCCGGAGCGCTGGCAGCCTGCCCGCATATTGGCGCGCAGCGGCAACCTTGCTCACTCTTCCGTTCGCCATTCACGCCAACCAATGCCACACTGGCTGCATATCGGCCTTATGCATACGGACAAGTGCTGCCATGTCAGGTAAAACCTTAATTCCCTTCGCCGTCAGGGATACTGATCAGAAAATCGTTTCTGTGGAAGAGGTGGAAAGCGGCCTTGGCTGCCGTTGTCATTGCCCCAGTTGCAATGGGGTATTGATCGCGCGCAAGGGCAAACAAAAAGCCCATCACTTCAGCCACCACAAGGGCAGTGAGCGGGACTGCGCCTTTGCCTTTGAAACCAGCATTCGTCTGATGTTGCTGGATAAACTGGATCGGGTGGCATCCCTCAACACGCCGGCACTGCGCATTGACGGCTTTCACAAGCCGGTGTGCGCGGGCAAAACCGTGACGGTGAAATACATTCCGTCATCCGGCCCGGCAGAAGGCCCCACGGCGCTGTATCAGGTGGGGAATGACGCCAGATACAGGCTTGGCATTTACCTGCCGCCGGCTGGCAGCTGTGCAACCGCACCGCCGCCCTGGTTAACGGCATATACCCAGGACCATGGCTGCACCGGTGTGCTCTCGGTGGATTACGCCGTGTTTGCCGGGCTGATGTTCAAGGCAGAAAAACCGGCCGGGCTGGACAGCATCAGCTGGCTGCTGCGCATTATGAGCACCCACTGCAAGTGCCTGCACTGGTTATATCATCCGCGAGCACAAAAAATGCGGGCGGAGCGGGAGGCGCAAAAAAAGCGCGATGCCGAATTGCGTCGAAGACAACAGCAGCAACAATGGCAACCGCAACCGCAACCGCAACCGCAACCGCAACCGCAACCGGCCCGGCTCCCGCCCATTTCCAGACCAAGGCAGGTCGCCCCGGCCAGAGCCAGCGCTCGCCCGCAGCGGCCCGGCATCTGCAAGCACTGCCGGCTGGGAGCCCCCGATCTCTCATCGGAAGGGTACTGCTACCGGCAGGCCTGCATGGATTCGAGAAAGCTTAACCGAACCGCTGCTGCAGATAGGCGATAATGTCGTTCGACTCATACATCCAGCGGACGTCGCCGTTTTCCTCAATGCGCAGGCAGGGAGATTTTACCCGGCCGCCGCCGGCCTGCAGCGCGTCTCTGTGGGGGGAGCCCGGGTGCACATTGCGCTTTTCAATGGGCAGGTTCAGCTTGTGCATGGCCCGGCGCACCTTGATGCAAAAGGGGCAGCGGGGCAGCTGATAGAGCGCCAGTTGCTGGCAGGCCTCGTCTACCTGCTGCTGTGCCTCGGGCGTGCGCTTCATTTTGGCCGGGCGGGTGAGAATATCGCCCACCTGCACCACACCTCCAATGCCATTGCGTAACAGTTTTACCAGCATATCGGCTTTCCCCTCGATGATGAAAAACCGGAATTGTATCTGAAAGCGCGGCCATGTTCGCCCTTTCAACACCTATGGTTACCAGACACCAGGGTTGGCAACGAGGGGATGAAAACCATGCTGGAGTTTCGCCGGGTGCACAAGCACTACGCCACGCCCCAGGGGGCGCTGAACGTGCTGCAGGGGGTGGATCTGAGTCTGGCTGCCGGCGAGAGTCTGGCGCTGATGGGGGAGTCGGGCAGCGGCAAGTCAACCCTGCTGCACCTGGCGGCGGGGCTGGATGTGCCCGACCGGGGCGAGGTGCTGATTGGCGGCCAATCCCTGACCGGCCTGAATGATGCGGGCCGGGCGCAGATCAGGCGCACTGTCCTTGGCCTGGTGTTTCAGCAGTTTCACCTGGTGCCAAGCCTGAACGTGGCCGACAATCTGCGGCTGCAGGCCCGGCTGGCGGGGCGTGAAAGCGCCGCCTGGTCGGCGCACCTGCTGACGCGGCTGGGGCTGAGCGGGCGCGAGCATGATTACCCCGAGCAGCTCTCCGGCGGCCAGCAGCAGCGGCTGGCCATTGGCCGGGCCCTGGCCGCCCGCCCGGCGCTGTTGCTGGCCGACGAGCCCACCGGCAATCTGGATGAAACCACCGCCGACGCCGTGCTGGCCCTGCTGCTGGAGCTGGTGACCGAAAGCGGCAGCAGCCTGCTGATGGTGACCCACAGCCCCAGGGTGGCGGCCCCCCTCGACGCCTGTTTAACCCTGCATCACGGCCGGCTGATAAACGGGAGCGCGGCATCATGATCCGCGTGGTGCTGGTTACCTTGCTGTCCCACTACCGGCGTCATCCGGGGCAGCTGGCCATGCTGCTGCTGGGGCTCTGGGTGGCGGGGGCGCTGTGGAGCGGGGTGCAGGCCATTAACGCCTCGGCGAAGGACAATTATGCTCGGGCCGAGGCACTGCTGGGCGCTGATCTTGTGCGTCTTGAGCGCGATAACGGCCAGCCGCTTACCCACAGTGATTTTGTTCACTTGCGCCGGGTCGGGCTGCCGGTGTCGCCGCTGCTGCAGGGGGAGATCACCACCGAGAGCGGCATTCGGCTTACCCTGGTGGGTATTGATCCTTTCACTCTGCCTGCCGGCAGTTCTTTTGGCAGTACAGAGGGGCAGTTGCAGGATTTTATTGCACCGCCCTGGCAGGTGCGGCTGGCGCCGGACACACGGGCACAACTGGGTGACGCGCCGCGGCTTGAAAATGGCAGGGCGCTGCCGCCCATGGTGACTGCCCCCGGGCTGCCGCCCCGGACGCTGGTGATGGACATTGCCGCTGCCGCCCGCCTGCTGAATGCCGAAGCGCACATTACGGCGCTGATCATCAAGCAGGAGCCGGTGGCGGTGCCCGCAGGTTACCGGCTGGTGCAACGCGACAGCCGGGCCGGCCCCGGTGAGCTGACCGAGAGTTTTCACCTTAATCTCACCGCCATGGCGCTGCTGGCGCTGTTGGTGGGGCTGTTTATTGTGCAGGCGGCGCTGGGCCTGGCGCTGGAGCAGCGGCTGGGTTTGTTGCGCACCCTGCGGGCGCTTGGGGTGCCGGCCCCCATGCTGATTGCAATCCTGGCGCTGGAGCTGTTGCTGCTGGGGCTGCTCGGCGCGCTGGCAGGGCTGGTAAGCGGGGTCTGGCTGGCCGGCGCCCTGCTGCCGGACGTGGCCGCCACCCTGCAAAGCCTTTATGGCGCCCGGGTCAGCGTTACCCTCAGTCTGCCCTGGCATTACTGGCTGGGCAACCTGGGGGTGACTTTAGGCGGTTTGCTGATTGCCGGCAGTGGCGTGCTTTGGCGGGCCAGCCGGTTGCCGCTGCTCGGGCTGGGACGGGCGCAGGCCTGGCGGGCCGGGTATCAGCGTCAGTTGCGCTGGCAGGCCCGGCTGGGGAGTGGCGCCGCTCTGCTGGCGCTGGCGTGCTGGTTGCGGCTGCTGAGCTCGGCCCCCGGGCAGGGCCTGCTTGCCGGGTTCGGTCTGGTGGCGGCCCTGTTGCTGGCCGCCGCCCTCTGGCTGCCGCCGCTGCTGGCCGGGCTCTTGCGATTGTTGTTGCGGCGGGCTCAGCGCCGGCCACTTACCCAGTGGGCGCTGGCAGACATGCAGCTGCAACTGCCGCGATTGTCTCTGGCCATGATGGCCCTGCTGATTGCGCTGTCGGCCAACCTGGGGGTGAGCAGCATGGTGGGCGGGTTTCGGCTGACCTTTCTTGACTGGCTCGATCAGCGGCTGCTGGCGGATTTGTACCTTCGGCCGCCGCCGGCGCAGTTTGACCGGTTGCATGCCTGGCTGGGCCGGCGGCCGGAGGTGCAGGCCATACTCACCACCGCCAGCGCCGAGACCGGACTGCTGGCCATTCGCTCAGCCGGCACTCGGCGCGAGCTTCGCTTGCCCCTGGCCGTTTCCGGCATTACCCCGGCACCGGCGCTGGTGGCGCACTGGCCACTGCTGGCCTTTGAGACCCGGCAGGCCGCCTGGCAAGGGTTGCGCCGGGGGGATGTTTTTATCAACGAGCAACTGGCCCGGCGTGAAGGCATTGCCCTTGGCGACAGGCTGAGCATGGCGGTGTCCGGTGGCGCAGAGACGGTCACGGTAGCGGGCATTTACCCGGATTACGGCAACCCCAAAGGCGAGCTGGTCATGACCACGGCCCGGGTGCAGCGGCTGTTTGGTGTGCCGCCGGCGGCCATGGGGGTGGTGCTTGTGCCCGGTATAAAGGCCGGTATGCTCAGGCGAGCGCTGACCGAGGACTTTGCGCTCACGGTGAACCGGCTGCAGGATCAGCGCGAGGTCAAGGCGCGGGCGACGGCCATTTATGAGCGCACCTTTGCCATTACGCGGGCGCTGAATGCGCTCACTCTGGCGGTGGCGGCGCTGGCGCTGCTGGCCACCCTGCTGGCGCAGGCGGGCTCCTTTCGCCGGCGTCTGGCCACGGTCTGGGCCCTGGGCGTGCCCCGACACCGGCTGCTGGCGGTGCAGCTGGCTCAGCTTGCCGGACTGGCCCTGGCCACCGGCCTGCTGGCCATTCCGCTGGGAGTGGCCATTACCGCCTGTCTGGTGTGGGGCATTAATGTGGCGGCCTTTGGCTGGCGGCTGCCGCTGCATGTGTTTCCTGCTGAAATGGGCCTGACCCCGGTGATCGCCGTGCTGGTGGCGCTGCTGGCGGCGGTCCTGCCCATGCTCAAGCTCTGGCGCACGCCACCCCGGGCACTGCTGGCGGAGGAGGAAAGCATATGAAGACTTGCGGTTTAAACCCGGCCTTGAACCATGCCGTAGGCGCCGCTTCAGCCGGCGCACCTTCACGGGCAAGTGTGCATTTCAAGCCTGTTGCACAGGCTTTGCCGGCTAAAGCGGCAGCTACAGTCTGCCTGCTGTGCGGGTTATTCATCTTTTTGCTGAGCGCCTGCGATGATCGCAATAATAACGAGCACAGCGGCTTTGCCGGTCTGGGGGCCGCCGGTGAAGGCTATGCCGAGGCTCACGCTGGCATGACCCTGAACTTTCCCGAGGATCATGGCCCGCATCCGGACTTTCGCATTGAGTGGTGGTATCTCACCGCCAACCTGCAGGATGAAAACGGCGAGCCCCTGGGGGGGCAGTGGACCCTGTTTCGCCAGGCCATGCCGCCGCCCACGGCGGAGCCAGCGACTCCCGGCCCCTGGGCGGTGGAGCAGATCTGGATGGCGCATCTGGCGCTGTCTCGTGGTGAGCAGCACAGAGTGGCCGAGCGCTTTGCCCGGGGCATAGGTATTGTGAGTGCCACTCAACAGGCCGGGGTGATGGCGCAGCCGTTTCGGGCCTGGCTGGATAACTGGCGGCTGGAAAGCCTGAGCGGCAGCGGGGAGGAGCTGGACCAGTTGCGCCTGACCGCCGAGGCCGAGGATGAGCAGGGCAGCTTTGGTTATGAACTGGTGCTGGAAGCCAGCGGCCCGCTGGTGCGCCATGGCATTCATGGTTTCAGTCAGAAGTCCGCCGATGGTCAGGGCTCCATGTATTACAGCCAGCCCTTTTACCGGGTGAGCGGCGAGGTATGGCTGAACGGTGAGCGGCTGGCGGTGAGCGGCCAGGCCTGGCTGGATCGGGAATGGAGCAGCCAGTTGTTGAGTGAGCGTCAGACCGGCTGGGACTGGTTTTCCCTGCACCTTGCCAGCGGCCACAAGCTGATGGCCTTTCGTCTGCGCGGTGACGACAACGACTATGTCTCCGGCAGCTGGATAACCCCCGGCGGCGAGGTAACGGCGCTGAGTTCAGAGGATATAACGCTTACGTCATTGAAAAGTGCCGGGGTCGCTGGCCGGCAAATACCGGTGCGCTGGCAACTCACTCTGCCGGCGCAAAACCTTCAGCTTAATGTGAGCGCAGATCACCCCAACCGCTGGATGCACACCTCGGTGCCCTACTGGGAAGGGACGGTCAGTGTGACCGATGCCGTCAGCGGTGCACCGCTGGGCCAGGGGTACCTTGAAATGACCGGATACTGACGAGCAGGCACTGACACGGAACAGCAAAAATATTTTCTGTGCTGTGCCTACAGGACTGGTGCCGCCGTTGCGTTCTGCTATCTTCAGGGCGTTTTGCCCCATGACGGGAAAGACGGTGTTGCTTCAGGAGAGAAACGCATGGTCTGGTTAATGTTGATAACGGGGTTGCTGTTACTGATTGTGGGTGCCGATCTGCTGGTGCGGGGGGCGGCCCGGCTGGCCGCCAGCCTGGGTGTGCCGGCGCTGGTCATCGGCCTGACGGTGGTGGCCTTTGGCACCAGTGCGCCCGAGCTGGCGGTGAGCGTGAAGTCGGCCTGGGCCGGGCAGACGGAGCTGTCTATCGCCAACGTGGTGGGCAGCAATATTTTCAACGTGCTGTTTATTCTGGGGCTGGCGGCGGTGATCTCTCCGCTGGTGGCCTCGCAGCAGCTGATCCGCCAGGATGTCCCCATCATGATCGGGGTGTCGGTGCTGGCGGTGATCTTGGCCTGGAATGGCACCCTGGGGCGCGCTGGCTGGTGCAGAGTGCGGTGCAGCTGGCCGCCGGCTTTGGCGTGAGCGAAGCGGTGATTGGCCTGACCATTGTCGCCGCCGGCACCTCATTGCCCGAGGTGATGACCTCGGTGATGGCCACCATCAAAGGGCAGCGTGACATTGCCATTGGCAACGTGGTGGGCAGCAATGTGTTCAACATTCTGTGCGTGCTGGGGCTGTCGGGGCTGGTGTCGCCGGCGCCGTTGCAGGCCGGGGCGCAGCTGGCGTCCCTCGACATGCCGGTGATGCTGGGAGTAGCCCTGCTGTGCCTGCCACTGTTCTTTACCGGGGCGCGGCTCAACCGGGCCGAGGGCGGCCTGTTTCTGGCGCTTTATGTGGCCTATGTGTGGTACATGGTGGCGCTGACCCTGGGTTCGGGTTATGTGCCCCAGCTGCGTACCGGCATTCTCTTTGGCCTGATCCCGCTGGTGGTGCTGTTTGTGGCCGTGACCCTGGGGCGGGATCTGGCGCGCGGGCGGCGCTGAGAGCCGGCGCAGGATGTCAGCGACCGGTTTCTGGACCAATAAAAAAACCGGCCGAAGCCGGTTTTTTTACATCTGCTGTCCGTTCAGGTGCCGGTATGGCGCTCTGACGCGGAGGCCCGCTCCAGCTTCAGCGCCGGCGCCTCGCCCTGACGGCTGCCCTCGAAATGCACCGTACTCTGGGGGTAGGGGATCTCGATGCCGGCCTGCTCGAAGTGCATTTTCACCAGCCGGTTATAGGCGCGGCCCACGGCCCACTGCATGCCAGGGGCGGTCTTGATGCGCACCCGAATGTTCACTGAGCTGTCGGCCAGCGCAATAACACCGGCCACTTCCAGCGCTTCCAGCACATAGGGCTTTTGCTCCGGATCCGCCACCAGCTCGTCAAAGGCGTTTTGCAGGTGGGCGATGGCATCGTCAATGTTCTCGCGATAGGACACCCGGTACTCGCCCACATGGTAGGCGAACTCGCGCATATAGTTGGACACCGTATCCACGCTGGAAAACGGAATAATGTGATAGGTGCCGCTCAGATCGCGAATGCCCACCGAGCGAATGCTGAGCTTCTCGGCAACACCGGTAATGCCCCCCAGAGTGACTACATCGCCGGTGTTCATGGCGTTTTCAATCTGAATGAACACCCCGGTGATCACATCCTGCACCAGTTTCTGGGCGCCAAAACCAATGGCCAGGCCCAGCACACCGGCACCGGCGATCAGCGGGCCGATATCAATGCCCAGCTCCGACAGTGCAATCATTACCGTCATGGTCACCAGCAGCACCGCCAGGGCGCTGCGGAACAGCGACAGCAATGTCTGGGTGCGGGCCGAGGGCATGCCGTTGCCGGTTTCCGGATTGAGCTTGTGCTCAATCAGGCTGGCCAGGGTCACCCAGATGGCGGCAGACACGGCCAGAATAAAGGCCACGGCAATAATGCGGCCCATCAGCACGCCGCCGGCCTCGGAGGCATACCAGGTGGCCAGATCCAGCACTCGCCAGGCGTTAAGCGTCAGCAGAATGACGCCGACCAGGACCAGAAAGCGCAAAAAGCGCAGGCCGTTGGGCACATAGCTGTTCAGCCGGGCTTCCAGCAGCGGCAGCTTGCGACGCAGCTCGTCCGACAGCCGAATGCGCCGGCCTATGGTCTGGCTGAGCAGGGTAGACAGCAACATGCCCACCATCATTACCCCCAGGGTTTTGAGGGTGGCGAACAGCACAAAGGGCAGGGCGTTGGCCGGGCTCAGCAATACCAGTACCAGCACCACGGTGAAATAGCCCAGTGCCAGCCAGTGCCAGGTGCGGGCCAGCAGGTGCAGGCTGATTTTGCTGGCGGTCAGCTGGCTTTGGTTGGCCTTGTCACGCAGTGCCGCACTCAGACGCCGGCGGTTTTTCAGGATGACGCCCACCGCATAACCAAAGGCTGCCAGCATCAGCAGGGTGTTCAGACCCTGGCTCAGCACCGGTGAAACATGAATGGCTACCAGCGGCTCCAGCACCATGACGCCATAACCCAGCAGGCCAATCAGCAGCGCCAGCCAGCGGTTCCAGTAGGTAGCCTCGGTGGCATTGATGGGTAGCAGGCGCAGGCCATCGTAACGGCTGGAAAACAGCATGCGCAGACCGGCCTTCAGCAGCTCGATCACCATAAAGGCGTTCAGAAACAGCGAGGCCTGGGTGGTCTGCTCGCCGGTCACCCCCACTGCAAAAGTGGCCACCAGATTACCGCCCACATAGGCCAGACCCACGGCCAGAGCATCGATCACCGCTGCCAGTGCCACGCACAGCACGCGCCTGAGCACCGGCGTTTTGCCGGCACCGTGCAATGACCAGTGATCCAGCCGGGAGAACACAGGCCCGGCCAGCCCGCGAAGCACAAAAAAGGCAATCAGGGTGGCGGCGATCACCAGCCCCAGGTTCAGGGTGGCATGCAGCAGCTTGCCCATGCTGAACTTGCCGTTGTCACCGGCCACCTGCCCCTCGGCCAGGTGGTTGAGCACATTGGCCAGCACGGTGAACTGATCCCCTATGCCTTCGGCAATGTCGCGGGTGGTCTGGGCCAGCTGCTGGGTGGCGGAAGGCCCGGCATCGGCAGTGGCGGCGGTGTCGGCCACGGCCGGTGTGTCTTCTGCCAGGGTGCGAAGTTCGTGAATGAGTTTTTCCCGGGACTGCTCGTTCTCCAGCAGATCGGCCAGGGCGGAATAGGAAGGATTATCAACAGGCTGGCTTTGTTGCTGGGCCTGAGCCATGCCGGGAATGACACAGAGCAGCCACAACAGCGGCAGCAGAAGTCTTGTGGTCCGGTTCACCAGAGAACCTCCGGTTGACGTTAAGTGTGTGAATGTCACGACATGAAAATGCCGTCCTGTTTAAAACTGTGTGACTGATGAGGGTAGCACAGCCATTACGCAAAGATAACGGGCAAAAAACAGCATAAAATGCAGGGAAAAGCACACTTTTCACGGTAAGCGAGCAAGATATGGAGCTGATTTTTCTGGGGACCTCATCGGGTACCCCCACCAGAAGCCGCAGCCTGTCGGCGGTGGCATTGCGTAAACACAAGGCCAGATCCTGGCTGCTGGTGGACTGTGGTGAGGGCACCCAGCACCGGTTGCTGCGGGCGCCGCTGTCGCTGCACTGGCTGCAGGCGGTGTGCATTACTCATCTGCACGGGGATCACTGTTACGGCCTGCCGGGGCTGCTGGCCAGCGCCGGCCTGAACGGCCGCACGGCACCCCTGACCCTGATCGGCCCGGCGGGTCTGCAGGCCTGGGTGGAGCACACTGCGGCCATGAGCCAGCTGCAGCTGAACTTTGAACTGCGTTTTGAGCGTGTGGAAACACTGGCAACGGGCAACAGCCTGCTGGCGCTGGAAGGGTTTGACGTAAGTGCCACGGCCTTGTCCCACCGGCTGCCCAGCTTTGCCTATGCCTTTACCGAAACCGGGCTGGCAGGGCGGCTCGATACCGAGCGACTTAAAGCCGACAGCGTACCCGCCGGCCCCCTGTGGGGAAGGCTGCACAGAGGCGAGGTGGTCACTCTGGATGACGGAAGAGTGCTGGCCGGGCGGGACTACCAGCTGGCGCCGCCCACGGCGCGCAAGGTGGTAATAGGCGGTGATAACGACACGCCGGCGCTGCTGCATGAGGCGATAAAGGGGGCCAGCGTGCTGGTGCACGAGGCCACCTATACCCGCGAGGTGGCGGCAAAGGTGGGCCCCGAGCCCCAACACAGCAGCGCCGCTGCGGTGGCCGCCTTTGCCGCAAGGGCGCGAGTGCCCAATCTGGTGCTCACCCACTTCAGTCCCCGTTACCGGCACTCAGGCCCCGGCCTGACGGTGGCGGATCTGGCACGGGAAGCACAGGCGCATTACCCCGGCAGACTGTTTATGGCCGAGGATCTGGCCATATACCGGCTGGACCGGGAAGGGAAGTTAAGCCGGGTGCAAGAGTAATGGAGCGCAGGCTGCCAGCCTGCATTAGCGCCGAAGGCGCTCCATTATTCACATCTTGCGGCCGGCAAAGGCGTCGTCCACCGGCGTTTCAAACAGGTGGTTGCAGTAATTGCTGAGGGTTTTCACCGCCAGCGCCAGGATCACGTCCAGCATGGCGGCCTCGCTGTAGCCGGCGTCGAGAAAGGCCTTTGCCTGCTCCGGGGTGGGGTTGCCCCGGCTGGTGAACATGACCTCGGTAAAGCTTGCCAGCGCCGCCAGTCTGGCATCGGGCACCGGCTTACCGTTACGAATGGCGTTGGTCACCGTCTCGGGCACGCCGGAGGCGGTGTCGGCCAGGGTGCTGTGGGCCGCCAGGCAATAGTCGCAGCCGTTTTCCCGGCTGATCACCAGCAGCACTACTTCCTGCTCCACCGGGCTCAAGCTGCCGTGCTCGCGAAACTGCTGGTAACCGTGCAGATAGGTATCGAGCAGCGCCGGCCCGTTGGCCATGGCGCGATACATATTGGGCACAAAGCCGAGCTTTTGCCGGGCCTGCTCCAGGTGTGAACGGGCCTGTTCGCCGGCCTGCTCCGGCTCGAGCAGGGCCAGTTGTTGCATGTGATAACGCTGAGACATAAGAGGCTCCCGGGTGATGAATGTGCAGTCAGTATAGGCACCCGGGAGCACGGCTACCTGTGAGTGTCGAGGGTATAGCCCATGCCGCGCACCGTGTGGATCAGCCGGGGCTCAAAGCCGTCGTCTATCTTGCCCCGCAGCCGGCGAATGGACACGTCGATCACATTGGTGTCGCTGTCGAAGTTCATGTCCCACACCAGGGAGGCGATCAGCGAGCGGGGCAACACCTCGCCCTGGCGGCGCACCAGCAGCTCCAGCAGGGCGAACTCCTTGTTGGTGAGATGAATGGGCGTATCGGCGCGCCATACCTGACGGCGGGGCAGATCCAGCACCAGATCCGCCACTCGCAGCCTGTGCTCATCCTGCCGGGGGGCGCCCCGGCGCAGCAGGGTGCGCACCCGGGCCAGCAGCTCGGCAAAGGCAAAGGGCTTCACCAGATAATCGTCGGCACCCAGCTCCAGGCCCCGCACTCTGTCTTCCACGCTGTCCCGGGCGGTCAGAAACAGCACTGGCACCTGCCGGCCCTGCTCGCGCAGGGCGCCCACAATACGCCAGCCATCCAGATCCGGCAGCATGACATCGGCCACCACCAGATCGTAAGGTTCATTCACCGCCTGGTGCAGGCCATCGAGGCCGTTGCGCACCAGATCCACCACAAAGCCCGCCTCGCGCAGGCCCTTTTGCAGATAGTCGCCGGTGCTTTGTTCGTCTTCGATGATCAACAGTTTCATGGCTGGCTCCGTCACCCGGAAAGGGCGCATCATGCCCCACAAGGGGCAGGGTGCTCAAGCCCCGCAAGCGGCGTAACAAAGATGACAATTTTGTCATTTTCCCGTCATCCTGGTTTCAGGTGCACCTTTCTATGCTTGATGTATTCATACTGGGAATACAACGGCATAGGTAAGGAATGTGATGACACAGCCAAAAAACGCCCTCAACCTGCCCCGGCGGCGCTTTGTGCAGGGCCTGGCCGCCGGCGGCGCCGTGCTGGGGCTGGCCCCCATGCTGGCCACGGCCAGGCAGCCGGCCCCCGGCACCCTCACCGGCCAGGTGCCGGTGCTGTCCGGCACCGAGTTCGATCTGGTGATCGACGAAACCCCGGTCAACTTCACCGGCCGTGCACGCATGGCCACCACCATTAACGGCTCCATTCCCGGGCCTACCCTGCGCATGCGCGAGGGCGACACCGTCACCATTCGCGTGACCAACCGGCTCAAGGAGCCCACCTCCATTCACTGGCATGGCATTATTCTGCCGTTTCAGATGGACGGCGTGCCCGGCATCAGCTTTGCCGGCATCGCCCCCGGCGAGACCTTCACCTACCAATACACCCTGGAGCAGAGCGGCACCTACTGGTATCACTCCCACTCGGGCATGCAGGAGCTGACCGGCATGTACGGGGCGCTGATCATCGAGCCGGCAGAGGCCGACACCATCAAGGCCGATCGCGAGCATGTGGTGGTGTTGTCGGACTGGACCGATGAAAACCCCATGCGGGTGTTTGGCAAACTGAAAAACCAGGGCGACTTCTACAACTTTAATCAGCCAACGGTGGCGGACTTTTTCCGTGATATGAGCAGGGATGGCCTGGGCGCGGCGCTGGAAAAGCGGCAAATGTGGAACCAGATGCGCATGAGCCCGAGCGATCTGGCGGACTTGTCTGCCGAGACCCTGACCTACCTGATGAACGGCACCACCCCCGCCGGCAACTGGACCGGCCTGTTCAGACCCGGTGAGCGGGTACGGCTGCGCTTTATCAATGGCGCCGGCAACACCTTTTATGATGTGCGCATTCCCGGCCTGAAACTGACCGTGGTGCAGGCCGATGGCCTTAACGTGGCCCCGGTGGAGGTGGACGAGTTCCGTTTTGGCCCCGGCGAGACCTACGATGTGCTGGTGGAGCCCACCGCCGAAGCCTACACCCTGTTCGCCCAGGCCATGGACAGAACCGGTTATGCCCGGGGCACTCTGGCCACCCGTGAAGGGCTGAGCGCCGCCGTGCCGCCGGTGGATGAACCTCAAGCCCTGACCATGGCCGACATGATGGGCAGCATGGATCATGGCGCCATGGGCCACGGCAATATGGCAGGTATGGATCATGCGGCCATGGGCCACGGCGACATGCAGAATATGGCGGGTATGGATCATTCGGCCATGGGCCACGGCGACATGCAGAACATGGCGGGCATGGATCACGCAGCCATGGGCCATGGTGCCATGGTCGGCGGCCTGGCGGCGGCCAGCAAGGAAGTGCGCCATGCCCGCACCGAATATGGCCCCAGTGTCGACATGCGGGTCGATACCCCCCGTACCAATCTGGACGATCCCGGGGTGGGCCTGCGCAATAACGGCCGGCGGGTGCTCACCCTGGCGGATCTGCGCACCCCCGGCGGCCCCATGGATCCCCGGCCACCCGAGCGGGAGATTGAGCTGCACCTTACCGGTAACATGGAGCGCTACACCTGGTCGTTCGACGGCGTCGAATTCGGCGGCTCTACCCCGGTACACCTCAGTTATGGCGAACGGGTACGCATTATTCTGCACAACGACACAATGATGACCCACCCCATGCACCTGCATGGCATGTGGAGCGAGCTGGAGAGTCCGGACGGCGAATTCTTGTGCCGCCGGCACACCATACCGGTGCAGCCGGCCCAGCGCATCAGCTTTCTGGTGACCGCCGACGCTCTTGGTCGTTGGGCCTGGCACTGTCATCTGATGTTCCATATGGACGCGGGCATGTTCCGCATGGTGGTGGTGTCATGAGCAAACACACGGCAACGATCAATTATGTCTTTGGTGCCATGGCGCTGACTGCCCTTCCGGCCCTGGCCCAGATGGATCATGGCGATATGCAGATGCAGGGGGGCAAGCCGCCGGCCGACGCCCGGGATCCCCATGCTTACTCCGGTGGCGTTACCCTGGATGAGGGGCCTTACGCCCTGCCCGGACCCCGCCAGCTGAAACTGGCCGACGAGCACCTGTTTTACGGTGTGTTGGCCGATCGGCTGGAGCGGGTGGACAATGGCGATGAACAGGCCCTGGTCTATGAGGTGAGCGCCTGGGCCGGGCGGGATTACGACCGGGCCGTGGTGAAGGCGGAAGGCGACATCGAACACGGCCGGCTGGCGGAAGCCAGCACCGAGCTGCTGTGGAGGCACGCCCTGACCGCATTCTGGAACAGTGAGCTGGGTGTGCGTTACGACACCGGACACGGCCCGGATCAGGGCTGGCTGGCCGCCGGCGTCTCCGGGCTGGCACCCTACTGGGTGGAGCTGGACGCCACCGCCTACCTGGGCGACGACGGTCAGACCGCGCTGGCGCTGGAGGCGGAATACGAACTGTTGCTGACCCAGCGGCTGGTACTGCAGCCGGCCATTGAGCTGACCGCCTTTGGCCAGGACGATGCCGAACGCGGTCAGGGCCGGGGGCTGTCGGAGCTGGTGGCGGGAGCCCGGCTGCGCTATGAGTTCAGCCGCCAGTTCGCGCCCTATGTGGGCTGGGAATGGCAAGCCGCCCTGGGCAATACCGCCGATCTGGCGCGGGATGAAGGCGAATCAACCCGGGACACCCGCTGGGTGGCCGGGATCCGCTTCTGGTTTTAAGCCGGCAGCGTCAACCTGTTTTATGGGAGGAGATAACCAATGAAAGCAAAATATTCCATCATGATGCTGGCGCTGTTGCCCGGTCTGGCGCTGGCGGCGGGCGGCCATGAGGGTGGTCATGGCCACGGCGGGGCCATGGAGCACCATGATATGGCGGCCATGGCGCAGCACATGAGCGGCATGGGCCGGCCTGGCCAGGCAGCCGAAGTCAGCCGTACCATCGCCGTGGACATGAGCGATGATATGCGTTTTACCCCGGCCAGCATTGAGGTGAAGGCCGGCGAAACGGTGCGCTTTTTTGTAAGCAACCGCGGCAAGCTGGATCACGAGCTGGTGCTGGGCCACATGGAGATGCTGCAGCAGCATGCCGAAATGATGCGGCAAATGCCGCACATGGAACATGCCGAGCCCAACATGATCCGCCTTAAGCCCGGTCAGAAAGGAGGCATCGTCTGGCATTTTGACCAGGCCGGCACCCTGGACTTCGCCTGCCTGATCCCCGGACATATGGAAGCCGGTATGAAGGGGCAGGTGAAGATCACACAATGATGCCTGAAAGAGCGCCGTCAGGCGCTCATTAACCAGAGAAGGCAATGAATGGTGAACAAGACATCAAACTCAAACCGCTGGGTGTTCTGGCTGGCCGGGGCCGTGGCGCTGGTGTTACTGGTCATGATCGCTGGCCATTTTCTGATGGGCGGCCGTTTTATGTGGGGTGACATGCCCCACGACAGGGCACTCTCGGCGCAGGGGCAGGCCGTTTACGGTGAATATTGTGCCAGCTGCCACGGTGCCGACCTCAGGGGCACACGCCAGGGGCCACCTTTTATTCACAAGGTGTACGAGCCGTCTCACCATGGCGACGAGGCCTTTTACCGGGCCGCCGCCAACGGCGTGCGTGCCCATCACTGGCGCTTTGGCGATATGCCGCCGGTGGCCGGGGTGAGCCGTGACGAAGTGACGGCCATTATCGCCTATGTGCGGGAGCAGCAACGCCGCCACGGCATACATTAAGGGCTCATGGTGATGGTGAGGGGGCGGGAAACCGGGCGGTAAAGCAAGTTTCCCGTTCATCGGAAGATACCGACAAGTTGCCACCATGATGGCTGACGATGGCGTTTGCGATGGCCAGCCCCAGGCCGGTGCCCTCGGTGGCCGGCTGGCGGGCATGGTCGGCACGGTAAAACCGGTCAAACAGCCGTGGCCATTGTGCCGGCGGAATGGCCGGCCCCGGATTGGCCACGGCCACGGTAACGCCATTTTCGTCCTGAGCGATGGTGATGGTCACCGCCTGTCGTGCCGGGGTATAACGAATGGCGTTGCTCAGCAAATTGCTGAAGGCCCGTTGCAGCATGGCCCGGTCGCCTTGCAAACCCGCTTGTCCCTCGCGGCGCAGCTGCACCTGCCGGTCACTGGCCAGGGGCTCAAAAAATTCAATCAGCTCATCCAGCTCCTCGGCCAGATCCAGGGAGGCATGCTGCAGCGTCAGCTGTCCCCGATCCGATTTGGCCAGAAACAGCATTTCATTGATCATTCTGCCGAGCCGCTCGGCGGCCTCCAGGTTGGCGTAGAGGGCTTCACGGTAATCAGCGGCATCCCGTGGCTGACTCAGGGCGACCTGGGTCTGCATCATCAGGCTGTTTATCGGGGTGCGCAGCTCGTGGGCAATGTCGGAAGAAAAGTCGGTCAGCCGCTGAAAGGAGTCTTCCAGCCGGTTCAGCATGTTGTTGAAGGCCTGTATGGGGGCATGCAGCTCCGCCGGCACGCCGGCCAGGGGCAGGCGGTGATCCAGTTTGCTGGCGGTAATGCGAGTGGCCAGCCCGGCCAGGGCACGTAATGGCCTGAGCCCGGTGCGCGAGGCAAACCAGCCCAGCAGCACCGACACCAGTGCCATGGCGCCGGTCAGCCAGAGCAGAGCGGCCTTGATGTCATCGATAAAGTGCTGGTGGTAACGGGTGTCGAACACCACACGAATCATCACCGAGTCCGGCATGTCGGGAGTGGCTGTCCTGGATGAAAGGGCAAAGGGAGCCGCGATGCTGCGATAGCGAATGCCGGCTTCTTCCCAGCTTTCAATCACCGGCCATTCAGCGGTGCTCGGGGCCGGTGGCCGGGGCAGACGGCTGCCCGCCAGCAGCAGGCCCTGGGGGGTGGTAATCTGCAGCCGGTGATCGCCATAGCCGGCCAGGGCGCTGTGCAACCCGGACTCCAGCTGGCCCCAGTCCGGCTGGCCATGATTCAGCTGGCTGGTCAGCAGGTTTTTCACCAGCACCATTTTGCCCCTGAGATCGGCCTCGTCCTGACGGGCGAAGTGATGATCCAGCGCCTGCATCAGCGCCAGGCTGACCAGCCCCCAGATGGCCAGCATGGTCAGGCTGAACATCAGGCTCAGGCGTGTGGTAAGAGAAAGGTGTTTGCCCATGGGGGCGCTGCTCCGGTTGCTTGCGGCAGCGCCCAATGTATCGTTAACCCTTGAGTACCGCCAGCAGGGCTTCGGCGGTGGCGGCGCTGGAGGCCGGGTTCTGCCCGGTAATGAGCAGGCCATCGGTGACCACATAACTGCTCCAGTCTTCCCCCTTGCTGTAGCGGCCACCCTGACCGGTGAGCATGTCTTCCACGGAAAAGGGCACCACTTCGGTGAGACCCACGGCCGCTTCTTCACGGTTGCTGAAGCCGGTAACGGCTTTCCCCTTGACCACCGGCTGGCCATCCGGGGTTCGGGCATGACACAACACGGCGGGGCCGTGGCACACCGCCGCCACCGGCTTGCCCCGGCGCAGCATATGCTCGATAACGCCCACGGAGGTGGCGTTTTCCGCCAGATCCCACAGCGGGCCATGGCCGCCGGGGTAAAACACGGCGTCAAACTCCCGGTCGTGGACCCGGGTGAGGGGCAGGGTATTGTCGAGGGCAGCCATGGCCTCGGCATCGGCTTCAAAGCGATGAGTGTCGTCGGTCATCATGTCGGGGGCATGGCTTTTGGGATCCAGGGGCGGCCGGCCCCCCTTGGGTGAAGCCAGGGTAATGTGGGCGCCCGCGTCCTTCAGCCGGTAATAGGGGGCGGCGAGCTCTTCCAGCCAGAAACCAGTGGGCTCGCCGGTGTCACCCAGTTTATCGTGTGAAGTCAGTATCATCAGAATCTTCATCTTGATCTCCTTGGTTAACTGAAAACATTTTGGCAGAGAAAGCGTATTTCAGTGTAAGAACTGCCGGGGTGCCTGCGACCAATAATTAACCACTGCAGGGTATCAAGGCACTGGCTTGCGCCGTGCAGTCCGGTTGCCGAACCATGTTAAAAAAGGAGGCATACCATGAAAACCCTGATGTCACTGGCGCTGGCGGCACTGTTTTCCGTGGCCATGGTGCCCGCCCAGGCGGTAACGTCTGCACCCGATACGCCCATCGTCAGCAAAACCCTGTCCATGGGTGACGGTGTGGATAACAGGCGCTGCCAAATCATGAAAAAACGGGGCCTGGAGCAGCCCGGTTATTGCCGGCCGTAATCCAGGACAGGTCACAGGATACGGGCCGGGGCTTAATCCCCGGCCCGTTTTTGTGTGGTGCGCCAACCTGATTCATTATGCACACCCTGCAAGTTTGGGCCGCAGGCGCCGCTTTAGCCGGCGCAAACCAGCAGGCGACTGTGCATCCAAAGCCTGTTTCACAGGCTCTGCCGGCTAAAGCGGCAGCTACAAAAGAGCGATGGTTTAATGTTGGCTGGTATTAGCGGCCCAGCCGCCAGGCATGGTAGCGGGCTAGCCAGGCCAGCAGCCGCTTCGGGGCGTGGGCCCGTTTCCACTCGCCGGCGGCATACTTGTTGGCTTCCGCCAGAGTGGGATAGACGTGAATGGTGCCCAGTATTTTGTTGAGGCCCAGGTTGTGCTTCATGGCCAGCACATATTCCGCCAGCAGCTCGCCGGCGTGCTGGCCCACTATGGTCACACCCAGAATGCGATCCTTGCCCGGTTCGGTCAGCACCTTGATAAAGCCCTGTTCGGCACTGTCGGTAATGGCCCGGTCCAGCTCGTTCAGCTCAAAGCGGGTCACCTCAAAGGGCACCCCCTGTTTACCGGCTTCCTGTTCATTCAGGCCCACCCTGGCCACTTCCGGATCCACAAAGGTGCACCAGGGGATCACCCGGTAGTCCACCGCAAAGCGCCTGAATTGGCCGAACAGGGCGTTGACACTGGCATACCAGGCCATGTGGGCGGCGGTGTGGGTGAACTGGTAGGGGCCGGCCACGTCGCCGGCGGCATAAATATGGGGAAAGAGGGTTTCCAGGTAGTCATTGGTGTCGATGGTGCGTTCGGCGGGAATGCCAAGCTCCTGCAGGCCGTAGCCGGTCAGCCGGGCGCGGCGGCCCAAGGCCAGCAGCAGGGTGTCGGCGTCAATCTCAAGGGGCGTGTCGCCCTGTTGAGCATGCAGCCGCAGACCATCGCCGGTGCGCTCAACGCGCTCCACATCGCAGCCGGTCAGCACCCGCACGCCATCGGCGACAAGCGCACTTTTTACCCAGTCGCTCACCTCTGAATCTTCCTTGGGCATCAGCCGGGCATTGCGCTGCACCAGGGTAACCGCTGAGCCCAGCCGGGCAAAGGCCTGGGCCAGCTCGCAGCCGATGGGGCCGCCGCCCAGCACCAGCAGCCGGGCCGGCGGCGTGTCGCGTTCACTCATGGCTTGCCATAGGGTATCGCTGGTCAGGTAATCTACGTCATTGAGCCCCGGCAGGGGCGGCGCCAGCGGCTCGGCACCGGCGGCGATAATAATGCTGCGAGTGGTAAGCCGCTGAGTCTGTCCATCGGCCTGAGTGATCTCCACCGTCCAGGGATCCACCAGTCTGGCGTACCCCTTTATCACCTCCACACCAAGCTCGGTGTAGCGCGCCACACTGTCGTGAGGAGCCACCTTGTCGATAATGCGCTGCACCCGCGCCATCACCTGACGAAAGCTGAATTCAGGCTGGCCGGCCCTCAGGCCATAGCGGTCGGCGTGGCGCAGCTGGTGGGCGACGCGCGCACTTTTGATCAGCGCCTTGCTGGGTACGCAGCCGGTATTCAGGCAGTCGCCGCCCATCTCGCCCGCTTCAATCAATGTGACTTTGGCTTTTACCGCGGCGGCGATATAGGCGCTCACCAGGCCGGCGGCGCCGGCGCCGATGACAATCAGGTTGCGATCAAAACGGCTCGGTCGTGAGTAACCTGTGTAAACCCGGTGTCGCCGAATGCGTTGCAATACCCACCGGGCCAGCCAGGGGAACAGCCCCAGCAGGGCAAAGGATCCCAGCAGCATGGGGGAGAGAATGTCGCCCGGCTGCTCGATGGCGGCGAGCTGAGTGCCGGCATTCACATATACCAGGGTGCCGGGCAGCATGCCGAGCTGGCTGACCCAGTAAAAGGTGCGGGTGGCCAGGGGAGTCAGTCCCATCACCAGGTTGATCACAAAAAACGGAAACACCGGCACCAGCCGCAGGGTAAACAGATAAAAGGCGCCGTCTTTTTCAATGCCGCGGTTGATGGCCTGCAGCCGGTTGCCGAAGCGGCTTTGCACCTGCTCCCGCAACAGAAAGCGCGCCACCAGAAAGGCCAGGGTGGCGCCAAGGCTGGAAGCGAATGACACCAGCACCAGCCCCTCAATAATGCCGAACAGGGCGCCGGCGGCCAGGGTCATGATGGCGGCGCCGGGCAACGACAGGGCCGCCATCAGCACATAGAGCCCGAAAAAGCCGCCGGCCATCAGCCAGGGGGACCCGGCGCGCATCTCTGCAATGGCGGCCTGATGCTGCCTGAGGACGTCCAGGGTGAGCCAGCGATCCAGATCCAGAGTAAAAAACGCCAGTATCAGCAGGGCGATCAGCGCCAGCAGCAGGATTTTTTTCATGGTTGGGTTTCCTTGAGCCTGTTTGCCGTGCAGTCGGAGCAGGGAGCCGGATTCTTACGCCAGCCAGCTAGACTTGATATTAGTCGTTTGTTTTAACCGGGGAGGGAGCATGCGCTCACGCCTTGCCTGGGCGCTGGCCGGCCTGCTGGCACTGCTGCCCATTGCGGCGGTGCTGGTGCTGATCAAGCTCGCCCAGTTCGGTGCCATGGCCGAGGCCGCCGGGAACATGGTGATGCCGCCGGAGCGGGTCACCGCCATGGCGGTGCGCGAGCACCAGTGGCAGCCGCAGGTGGCGGCGGTAGGCACGGTCTCGGCGATACAGGGGGCCGTGCTGCGCACCGAGGCCGAAGGCGTGGTGACCGAGGTGGCCTTTGAAGCCGGCACCCGGGTGGAAGCGGGGGCCTTGCTGTTGCGCCTGAATACGGATCTGGAGCAGGCACAGCTGCAGGAGGCCAGGGCCGCCACGGCGCTGGCCCGGCTGTCACTCAACCGGGCCCGTGCCCTGCAGCAAAGCAGCAGTATCGCCCAGGGGGAGCTTGATGAAGTGACCAGTAACTATCAGCAGGCCAGGGCCCGGCAGCAGTTTATTGAAACCCTGATCGCCCGCAAAACCCTGCGCGCGCCCTTCAGCGGCTGGCTGGGTATTCGCCGCACCAGTCCGGGGCGGTTTCTGGAAAAGGGCAGCCCGGTAGTGTCATTGCAGGTACTTGACCCGGTGCAGGTGGACTTTTCGCTGCCCCAGCAGCAACTGGCCGGGCTGCGCCGGGGGCTGACGGTGACCGTGACCAGCGACGCCTGGCCCGGACGGACGTTTGCCGGCCGGGTGAACGCCTTTGATGCGGAGCTGGACGCCGCCACCCGCAGCGTACGGGTGCAGGCGGTGCTGGATAATGAAGACGGCAGCCTGCGGCCGGGCATGTTCGTGCCGGTGGCGCTGCGGCTGGGGAGCCGGCGCCCGTTGTTACTGGTGCCGCTCACGGCAGTGGCGCACGGCCCGGACGGCGATGCGGTGTTTCTGATTGAGCCCGGCGAAGTCGACGGCGTCCGGGTGCTGCGCCGCCAGCCGGTGCAACTGGGCCGGCGGCTGGGCGATTTTGTGGCGGTAAGTGAAGGGGTAAACGCCGGCGAGCAGGTGGTGTCTTCCGGCGTGTTCAAGCTGAGCCCGGGCATGCGGGTGGAAGTCGACAACCGGCTGGCGCCGGCGTTTTCCCTCAACCCGCAACCGGGCAACAGCTGATGCCCGCCTTTACCGACATGTTTGTGCGGCGCCCGGTGCTGGCGCTGGTGGTCAGCCTGCTTATCGTGATTGCCGGGGCCCAGGCCTGGTGGTCGCTCAGCGTGCGTCAATATCCCGAAAGCGAGAACGCCTCGGTGATCGTGGCCACCCCCTATGTGGGCGCCAGCGCCGAGGTGGTGCGCGGCTTTGTCACCACCGCCATTGAAGGGGCCATCGCATCCGCCGACGGCATCGATTATGTGGAGTCAAAAAGCCTGCTGGGCCTGTCACTGGTGACCGCCCGGCTCAAGCTCAACTACCCGCCTACCCAGGCGCTGGCCGACATTACCGCCAAGGTCAACGAGGTACGCAACCAGCTGCCCGCCGAGGCCGAGGTGCCCGCCATCAGCGTGCAGTCGGCGGACTCCGAGTTTGCCGCCGCCTACCTGAGCTTTTCTTCAGAGCGGCTGTCCCAGAGCGAGATCACTGATTATCTGGTGCGTATGGTGCAACCCAGGCTGGCAGCCCTGCCCGGGGTGCAGCGGGCCGAGATCTTCGGCGCCCGCACCTTTGCCATGCGGGTATGGCTGCAGCCCGAACGGCTGGCGGCGCTGGGCATCAGCCCTGCCGAGGTGAGCCAGGCGCTGGCCGCCAATAATTTTCTGTCGGCGGTGGGCAGCACCAAGGGGGCGCTGGTGCAGGTGTATCTTACCGCCAATACCGATCTGCACAGTGCCGAGCAATTCCGCCGGCTGGTGGTGCGGCGTCAGGACGATATCCTGGTCCGTCTGGAAGACGTGGCCGAGGTGGAGCTGGGGGCGGAGGACTATGACACCGAGGTCAGCTTCAACGGTCAGACCGCGGTGTTTATGGGGATCTTTCCGCTGCCCAACACCAATGTCATCGAGGTGATCGCCGGGGTGCGGGCCGATCTTGGCAAACTCAGGGCGGATCTGCCCGAGGGGCTGGCGGCGGAGATAGGCTACGACGCCTCGGAATACGTGGACAACGCCATTCGCGAGGTGGTCGGCACCCTGATGGAAACCCTGCTGATCGTGGTGGGGGTCATCTTCCTGTTTCTCGGCTCCTGGCGCTCGGTGCTGGTGCCGGTGGTGGCCATTCCGGTGTCGCTGATCGGCGCCGTGTTTCTGATGCAGCTGGCCGGCTTCACCCTCAACCTGCTCACCCTGCTGGCCATCGTGTTGTCGGTGGGGCTGGTGGTGGACGACGCCATCGTTATGGTGGAAAACGTGGAGCGGCACCTGCGGGAAGGGCGCACCCCAAAGGAGGCGGCGCTGATCGGCGCCCGGGAATTGATGGGTCCGGTGATCGCCATGACCATGACCCTGGCGGCGGTGTACATTCCCATCGGTCTGCAGGGCGGGCTGACCGGCTCCTTGTTCCGGGAGTTTGCCCTGACCCTGGCCGGGGCGGTGATCATCTCCGGGGTGGTGGCGCTGACCCTGTCGCCCACCATGAGTGCGGCCCTGCTGAAGAGCGCCGAGCGCGAGGAGCGAGGGCTCACCGGCCGGGTCAATCACGCCTTTGACCGGCTGCGGCTGGCCTATGGCCGCTGGCTGGCACGGGTGCTGGCCCGGCGCACGGCGGTGTATGTGCTCTGGGGCGGTCTGGGCCTGCTGGTGGTGCCCATGTATCTGTTTTCTCCCCGGGAGCTGGCGCCGCTGGAAGATCAGGGTTTTATGTTCGGCATTATCAACAACGCCGCCAACGCCTCGGCGGATCAAAAGGTGCACTTTGGCCGGGCGGCCGAGCGGGTGTTTCTGGAAGCGCCGGAGCGGGCGCTGACCTTTCAGATTTTGCTGTCGCCGTCGGATCCCTTTGCCGCCGCCCTGGGGGTGGGTGGCTTCAGCGGCATGGTGGTCAAGCCCTGGGATCAGCGTACGCGCAGCATTCGCGAGCTGGTGCCGGAAATTCAGCAGGGCATGAACGCCATTCCCGGGCTGCAGGTGTTTGTGGCCCAGCCGCCGGCCCTGCCCGGGGGCAGCAACTTTCCGGTGGAGTTTGTGATCACCTCCACCGACGAGCCCGCCGACATGCTGCCCTGGGCTCAGAGACTGCAGCAGGCGGCGATGGAAAGCGGGCTGTTTTACTTTCCGCCGGAGATCGATCTGAAAATCGATCAGCCCCAGACCGAGATCCTGCTCGACTACCAGAAGCTGGCGGCGCTGGGACTGACCCAGCGCCAGGTGGGTCTGGATCTGGGGGCGGCGCTGGGGGGCAACTACGTCAACCGGTTCAATATCGATGGTCGCGCCTACAAGGTGATCCCCCAGCTGGTGCGTGACGGGCGGCTCAACCCGGAGCAGCTGGGGGATATTTACCTGCGTGGACCGGAAGATCGGCTGGTGCCCCTGTCGGCCATCGCCACCCTGGAAAACAGCACGGTGCCGCGCTCCCTTAACCGCTTTCAGCAGCTTAACGCCATCAAGCTGTCGGGCATGACCGGCCGGCTGGATGAAGGCCTGGCGGTGCTGGAAACCACGGCGCAACAGGTGCTGCCGGCGGATTACAGCATCAACTACACCGGTGAATCGCGCCAGCTGCGCACCGAGGGAGGCAAGTTTCTGCCGGCGCTGGGGCTGGCCATCGTGATGATTTTTCTGGTGCTGGCGGTGCAGTTCAATTCCTTTCGTGACCCGCTGGTGATCCTGCTGGGCTCGGTGCCCCTGGCCATGTTTGGCGCGCTGATCTTCACGGTGCTGAAAATGCCCAATCCGGATCTGCCGTTCTGGACCGATGGCTGGACCACCACCCTGAACATCTATGCTCAGGTAGGGCTGGTCACCCTGGTGGGGCTGGTGGCCAAGAACGGCATTCTGATCGTGGAGTTCGCCAACAGCCTGCAGCGTCAGGGGCAGAACAAGGCCGAGGCCATTGAACAGGCGGCCATGACCCGGCTGCGGCCGGTGCTGATGACGTCGGCCGCCACCGTGGCGGGGCATTTTCCGCTGATACTGGTAGACGGCCCGGGGGCGGCGGCGCGCAACTCCATTGGTCTGGTGCTGGTAGGCGGCATGGCCATCGGCACCTTTTTCACCCTGTTTGTGGTGCCCTCGCTTTACCTGTTGCTGGCACGCCGGCATGGCCGGGAGGAAACAATATGAGCGAACACGCACGGAGCCGAACCGCCCTGGTACTGGCCGGCGGCGGCAGCCTGGGGGCGGTGCAGGTGGGCATGCTGCAGGCCCTGCTGGAGCACGGCTTTCACGCTGACATGGTGGTGGGGGCCTCGGTAGGAGCCATTAACGGCGCTTATTTCGCCGCCCGGCCCCACCGGCGCGGGGTGGAGGAGCTGGCGGATATCTGGCTGTCGCTGCGCAGCGAAGACGTGTTCCCCATTCATACCTTCAGTGCGCTCAAATCCTTGCTGCTGGGACAGAACCACCTGGTGCAGGCGGATGCGCTGGGACACCTGCTCGAGCGCCGGCTGCCGGTCAGCCGCATAGAAGACACCGCCCTGCCGCTGCACATAGTGGCCACCGAGCTGCTTACCGGACAGGAAACCGTGCTCTCAAGTGGCCCGCTGCTTGAGGCCCTGCTGGCCAGCGCCGCCATTCCACTGGTGTATCCGCACCGGGAAATCGCGGGCAAGGCGCTGGTGGACGGCAGCGTGGCCAGCAATACCCCCATCGCCAGCGCCGTTGGTCTGGGCGCCGAGCGGCTGCTGGTGCTGCCCACCGGCTTTGGCTGCGCCTGCCCGGCGGTGCCGGCCACCATGGCGTCACTGGCGCTGCATACCCTTAACCTGCTCAGCATGTGGCAGCTGGTGCGCGATGTGGAGCACTACCAGCATCAGGCCGACATTCATGTGGTGGCGCCCCTGTGCCCCCAGGCGGTGTCGGTGTTTGATTTTTCCGTCACCGCCGGCCTGCTGCGCCGGGCCCGCTGCCACACCCAGCGCTGGCTCAGGGAAGGGGGCATGAGCCACCGGGGCGTGCCCGAGAGCCTGCGGCCCCATCATCATGGTGGTGCCATGTAATAACCGCGGGTGGGTGCACGACAGCAAAGTGTGGAAACCAAGACAAGGAGACAGTCATGATTGAATTTCCCGTAATCGCCCTGATGGTGATGCTGGCCGGCGTGGGCCTGCTGAGTCTGATGCTGGCCCCCAGGGTGCGCACCGCCGAAGGCTTTTTTGCCGGGCAGAACGAGCAGGGCGGGGCACCGGGGCTGCTGACCCTGGTGTTTTCCCAGGTCACCACCTGGATCTTTGCCCGTTCCCTGCTTAACGCCGCCATTCTCGGCTATTTCTACGGCATTGCCGGGGCCCTGGCCTACAGCGCCTATTACGGCTCTTTTCTCACCGGCTGGCTGATCGTCGACCGGCTGCGTTACCGCCATGGCGCCCACAATATTCAGGGCTTTATTGCCGCGCGCTTTGGCCGGGTGGGCGTGGGCTGTTACAACCTGCTCATTTCCCTGCGGCTGCTCAGTGAGGTGTTCGCCAACCTGCTGGTGGTGGGCATGGTGTTCGGCGTGGCCGGCAGCCAGGGGCACACCGTGGCCATGGTGGCGGTGGCCGGCCTGACTCTGCTCTATTCCATGAGCGGCGGGCTGCGCGCCTCGCTGCGTACCGATGTGCTGCAAATGGGGCTGCTGCTGGTGCTGATCGTGCTGCTGGGCCTGCAGGCGCTTATGCACCCGCTGTTCAGCTGGCTGGCGGTGCTGGCCAGCAGCCCGGAATGGACCAGCCCGGGCTGGATTTTGCTGGTGGTGGCGCTGCTGCAGGTGCTGAGCTATCCGCTGCACGATCCGGTGATGATGGACCGGGGCTTTCTCGCCGACCGTAGCACTACCCGGCGCAGCTTTGTGCATGCCTTCTGGCTGTCGGCCCTGCTGATCCTGGCCTTTGGTCTGCTGGGGGTCTTCGCCGGCCTGCAAGCCATGGAAGGGGAGGAATTGCTGCCCGCCCTGCAGCGTTTATTGGGTACTCACGCCATGCTGTTGCTGGGGCTGGCGCTGGTGATCTCGGCCGCTTCCACCCTGGACTCCACTCTGGCCAGCGCCGCCAAACTGATGGTGATGGACATGGGGCTGGGCCGGCCCACCGCCGGCAGCGGCCGGCTGGCCATGGCCGGTTTCGCTCTGGGTGGCCTGGTGCTGGTGTTTACCGGCAGCCAGGATCTGTTTGACGCGGTGGCGGTGAGCGGCACCGCCTCGCTGGCGCTGACGCCGCTGATCCTGTTCTGCATTCTGGGCGGGCGCGAGGTGGCGCGCTGGAGCTTTGTGCTGACCTTTGCGTCGGCGGTGGCCGGCGCCGTGCTCTATTTTCTGGAAAAAGGCGGCCATGTCAGCCTGATAGGCCCGCTGTTTGGCGTGGAGCACAGCTATGCCAAACTGCTGGTGATCACCCTGCTGATCCTGGCCGCCGGTCTGCTGAGCTTTTTTCTGGGACTCAAGCCCCGCGCACCCGTGTTCCACACGGCGGGGAATTCCCAAGATCCCAACACCTGATCTGTCGGGGCGGTCGATCTCTTTGGCGCGGGCTGCCCTGTTCGGTTACCCTGCGGGACTCAGATGCAAGGAGTTCCACCATGGCCAACCTGTTTCATTCACTGCCCACGGATCTGACCGAAGAGCGGTTTGACCAGCTGCTGAACACCCCCGGTGTGCGTATTGAGCGCATTGTATCCCGCGGGCACACGTCACCCGCCGAAGGCTGGTACGATCAGGCCGAAGACGAATGGGTGCTGGTGCTCACCGGCAGTGGCACCCTGGAATTTGAGGATGGCCGCCGGCAGACGCTGGTGCCCGGCGATCATCTTTATATACCCGCTCACCAGAAACACCGCGTCTGTCATACCGCCGCCGATGAGGCCACCATCTGGCTGGCGGTGTTTTTTCCCGCCGGACAGTAAGGAGTCACCCGTGCAGCCAGTGCAACAGCCCTTCATTACCATTACACCTATTACTTCCCAGCATGATGCCGCCATTTGCCGGATTATTCGCACAGTGGGCGCCGAATTCGGCGCCGTGGGCGAGGGGTTCGGCCCCGGCGATGCAGAAGTGCAGCACATGAGCCGGCATTACACCCCTGAGCGCAACAGCCGCTATCTGGTGGCGGAGCTGAACGGTCGAGTGGTGGGTGGCGCCGGCCTGGCGCCCCTGGGAAACACCCCGGATATCTGCGAGCTGAAAAAACTGTTCTTGCTGCCCGAGGCCCGGGGCCACGGCATTGGCCGGCGGCTAGCCGTGGCCTGTCTGGACTTTGCCCGGGAGCGGGGGTTTTCGTCCTGTTATCTCGACACCCTGAGCAGCATGACCGACGCCATTGGCCTTTATGAACGGTTGGGCTTTCGCCGCCTCAGTGAACCTCTGATGGACTCGGAGCACGGCGGCTGTGATGTATGGATGCTTAAAACGCTCACCAATTAAAGGTCATACGGCTCCACCGAGACCCCTTCCAGCGAATAGGCGGCGTCGGCAATGTCGTTGCTGGCGCTTACCGTACTCAGGGTGCCGGCCACCCAGACTGCGTCCCAGAGGTCATCCACTTTGGCGCCCTTGGGGTAGTTGACGTACACAATCTGGTTGGTGGGCGGCGGCGGCACATGAATGCAGGCGCCGAAATAGGGCACCAGAAAGAACTGGGTGATGGTTTCACTGTCGCCTTCCAGCGGCACTACAAAGCCGGGCAGGCGCACTTTTTTGCCATTGAGGGCGGGCACCACCTTGCCTATTGGCTGGGCGGGAATGGCGAATTCGTCCTCGTGATCCACCTCGGGAAAGGGCGGTGGGTTGAGCTGCTCTTCCAGCGGGATCAAATCGTCCCACTCGGTCAGCTGATAGTCATCGGCCAGGGCGGGGCCGGCCAGCAGCGCCAGCCCCATCAGTGCGTGTGTCAGTTTCACTGTTTAATACTCATTCCATCGTTAAGGGAGTAGCGAAAGGCCTGGGCCGCCGGCAACAGGCCGGTGATGATACCCGCCAGCCAGATAAATCCGAGCAGTCGCCATTCTTCCGGGCCGGGCAGGCCCGGTGTCAGCAGCAGCCCGTAGTGGGCCTGCAACAGGGGCGCTGCCGTCAGCAGTATGCCGTAGAGTAACAACAGTCCCAGTCCCATGCCAAGCAGGGTGAGCAGGGCCGCCTCCAGGGTGAGCAGGGCAAACAGGTGCCGGGGGCCGGCACCCAGAGCACGCAGAATGGCCAGCTCCCGGCGCCGGGCCGAGAGCCCGGCCAGCAGGGTGGTGAGCATGCCCAGCAGGCCGGCCACCACCACAAACAGGGCAATAAAGGCAATGGCCTGCTCCGCCAGGCTCATCATGCTCCACAACTCGTGCAGGGCGGCGCCGGGCAGAATGGCCGACAGCGGCTCGGCCCGGTAGTTGTTGATGCTGCGTTGCAGGCCAAAGGCCAGCACTCGGTTTTCCAGCCCCACCAGAAAGGCGGTGATGGCCTCGGGCTCAAGGCTGGCCTGGCGGGCCTCGTCCGGGGTCAGTTTTTGCGTCTGCCGACCGCTTTGCCAGCCCAGGTGAGTGGCTTCCAGCCCATCCAGGCGAATATGCACGGTTCTGTCCACCGGGGTGCCGGTGGGGGCCAGAATACCCACCAGGGTAAAGGGCAGATTGTCATGCAGGCTGAACGAGGTGTTGCCGGCGCCGTGGGCGATAACCAGTTTGTCCTGAAGCCGGTAGCCGAGCCGGCGTGCCACCTCGGCGCCGATCACCGCCTCAAAGGTGCCGGCAAAGGGACGGCCTTCGGCAAACGTCAGAGCCTGCTGCCGGCCATAGGCGTAATGGCGAAAATAGTCTTCACTGGTGCCCAGCACCCGGTACCCCTGGTGGGAATCGCCCAGCGACAGCGGCACCGTCCAGGCCACGCCCTTTTGCTGGCGAATGCGCTGGTAGGATTCCCAGCTGATGTTGTTGGTGGGGTTGCCGATGCGAAACACCGAATACAACAGCAGGTTGATTTGCCCGGAGCGGGCGCCCACGATCAGATCGGTGCCTGAAATGGTGCGGGCAAAGCTGTCTTTCAGCTCGGTGCGCACCTTGTTGACCCCCACCAGCAACACCACGCTGATGGCAATGGCCAGCACCGTCAGGCTGGCAGTCAGGCGACGCGCCCACAAACTTTTAAAGGCCAGACTCAGCATGAGCTTGCTCCGTTCAGTGCACTGAGGGATTCCACCCGGGAAAACAGCGGCTCCAGCCCGGTATCGTGGCTCACAAACACCAGGCCGCTGCCCTGGTGGTCGCATTCGGCAAACAGCAACTGCATAAAGGCGGCGCGGCTGTCGGCGTCCAGCGCCGAGGTGGGCTCGTCGGCGATGACCAGCTCGGGCCGGCCAATCAGCGCCCGGGCGGCGGCCACCCGCTGCTGCTGACCAATGCTGAGCTGGTGCACCGGCTGCTGCCACAGGCGCTCGGGCAGTTGCAGGGCGGCGAGCAGGCGTTTGGCTTCCTGCTCGGCGGAGTCGCTTAGCCGGCGGCGCTTGTGTCGTGAAAAGGTGAGCGCGGCGGTGACGTTTTCCGTTACCGACAGAAAGGGCAGCAGGTTGAACTGCTGAAAGATATAGCCCAGGTGATCGGCGCGGAACCGGTCCCGTTTGCGGGCCGGCAGGGCGCCCAGATCCTGTCCCAGAATATGCAGCGCCCCCCGTGGGGCCGCATGAATGCCTGCCAGCAGGCCGAGCAGGGTGCTCTTGCCGCTGCCGCTCGGGCCCTTGATAAAGAGCCGCTCGCCGGGGGCCAGGGTCAGCTCGCCGATGCTGAGCAGGGCGGGCTGGCCGGGCCAGGCGAATTGCAGGTTGTGAATGGCGATAAGCGGGGTCATGTTACCAGCCAGCCCGGGGTTGGTCCGGGGTCAGGGTGGCCGCTATCTGGCCGGTGGGCAGAATGCCCTGCAGCTCGACACGGGTAAAGCTCGGGAACTGCTCAAACAGGGTTACCTCAATGCCGTTGAGCGCTTCGGGCTCGCTGCACTGGTAATGGTAACGAACGCTGATGTCCTTGTGGCCATACTCGCCGTGAGGCTCATGATCGTGTTTGTCATCATGGTGATGGCCGTGCTTATCATCGTGATGGTCATGGTCGTCATCATCGTGATGATTGGCATGTTCGTCCTGGTGATGCTCATCGTCATGGTGCTCGTCGCCGTTGGCATGGGCGGCCCCGGTCAGGGTACAGCCGGCGGCGCGTGTCAGGTGAAACAGGGCTGCGCCGTCGAGGGTCTTTTCCAGAGCGTGAGCGTATGCACTCTGCTCTTCGTGGGTCTCCGGATTATGTTCAAAACCCACAATGTCGGCGGCGGGAGAAAACAGCTCCAGCACCAGCTGGTTACCGTTCTGAGCCAGGTTCAGCTGGCCAAAGCCGTGCTCGTGCACGCCCAGCTGGGTGTTGGCGGCCAAGGTGAAGGGCAGCAGGGAGATGGCCAGGGCCATGGGCTTAAGAGTCATTTGATTCTCCATTATGGAACATTTGTTATGTTATAACGAATGTTTGCCATGACTGTAAAGGTGCGCGGGCTGCTCGCGTATAAAGTCGATAAAGGCCTGTTCGGCCCGGGACAGATGCCGCCCGGCGGGCCAGGCCAGGCAGAGATCCAGAAAGTAGGGCGTTTCAAAGGAGATGGGCACCAGATCGTCATCATTGTTCACCACCATGCGCAAAAAAGTGGTGATGGCAAAGCCCTGTTTCACCACCGCCTTGAGCAGGGGGATCAGATTGCTCTCAAAACCGATACGCGGCTGAATATTTCGCAGCCGGGCCATGGCGTCAATGTATTCCCGGTGATAAAAGCCGTGGCGGAACACCGCCAGCTCCTCGGCCAGAAAGTCGTCAAGGCGAATGTGAGACTGATGGGCAAAGGGATGATCCGGTGCCACTACCGCCACCATTTCTTCCCGCAGCAGGGGCAGGCTGCACAGACCGGCGGGCAGGTCGGAAGTCAGCACTATGCCAAGCCCGAGCCGGCCTGCCAGCAGCTCTGCCTGCACGCTCTGAGTACCGGCTTCTTCAATACGCAGGCTCAGCCCCGGGTAGCGGTGTTTGAACGCCATCAGCAAGGGCGGAAAGTAAAACGAGCCCAGCATGCTGGGAATGCCAATGGTCACTTCACCGGCATTGACGTCGTGCAGCGCGGCCATGTCCTGCTCGGCCAGCGCCAGCGCGGCCAGAATGCGCTCGGCGTGCTCATGCAGCCGTTTGCCTTCGGTGGTCAGGTGCAGTCGCCCGTGATGGCGTTCAAACAGGGTCAGCCCAAGCTGGTGTTCCAGCTTTTTGAGGGTCATGGTCACCGCCGGCTGGGCCAGGTGTAACTGCTCGGCGGCCCGGGTAATGTTGCCGGTGTGGGCCACAGCAACAAACTGGCGCAGCCAGCGTGGATCAATCATAAATTAACCTTATAAAATCGATAATTTATATATATTTAAATTATTCTTGTGAAGGGCGTAAGGTCAAGGCAGGAATCGCCCTGGAGCCTTGTCATGACCGAACTGAATACTGCCCACTGGTGGCGGGCCACTCTGGCTCTGGCGCTGGGCTCGCTGCTGGTATTCGTCAACCTCTATGTGGCCCAGCCGCTGCTGCCTTGGCTGGCGCAGGATTTTGCGTTGTCGGCACTGGGTGCCGGTTGGGTGCTGTCGGCGGCCACCCTGGGATTGGCGGCGGGCCTGTTATTCTGGGCGCGCATGGCGGACAGGGTGGGACGCCGGCGCGTGATGCTGGGCACTCTGCTGGTGGCCCTGCTGTTGGGGGTGAGCCTGGCCTGGGCGCCGGGGTTTGTCAGTCTGGTGTTGTTGCGTGGTCTGCAGGGCTTTTTTCTGGCGGGCCTGCCGGCCACGGCGGTGGCCTATATGGGAGAGGAATTTACCCCGAGGGCCTTGATCACCAGCATTGGTATATACATTGCCGCCAATTCCCTCGGGGGCATTGCGGGCCGGGTGTTTGGCGGGCTGGTGGCCGATCTGGCCGGGCACTGGCAGACCAGCTTTCTGGTGCTGAGCGGCATCAGCCTGTTGCTGTGGGGCCTGCTGCCCCGGCTGCTGCCCGAGTCCCGTTGCTTTGTGCCGGCACAGAAAGGGCAGGGCGGCACTGCCCTGCTGGCCCATGTGCGTAATCCCTTGCTGTGGCCTGTGTATCTGGTGGGCGGGCTCAATTTTATGGTGTTTCTCAATCAGTATACCTATGTGGCCTTTTACCTGTCGGCACCGCCCGTCGCCCTGGCGCCAGCGGCCCTGGGGCTGCTGTTTCTGACCTACCTGACCGGCACCCTGGCGTCCGGCGTGAGCGGCATGCTGGCGCGTCGTTTTGGTTTGTGTAATACCCTGCTGGCGGCCATCGGCATTATGGCCCTGGGCAGCCTGGGGCTGCTCAGTGAACGGCTGCCGGTGATCATGGCGTCGCTGCTGATAGACAGCTTTGCTTTCTTTCTGGCCCATGCCTGTGCCAGCAGCTGGGTAGGGCGCAGTGTCACGCAACACCGGGCGCTGGCGTCATCGCTTTATCTGGTGTTTTACTACGCCGGCGCCAGCCTGGGCGGATTTTATCTTTATCCCTTCTGGCAGGCGGCGGGCCTGCCCGGTGTGAGTCTGGGCATGATCCTGGTGATGGCGGTGACCGGCGCCCTTGCCTGGCGGCTGCGGGGCCATGAGCGTCGGGAAATGGTGTGCACGCTGCCGTAGGCTGGAATGAGTAGCAGCCGCCTTCGTGTTGGGATTCGCTTCGCTCATCGCCAACCTACATCGAAAAATACCCCTCCGGCACCGGCACTACAGCACTTTCGGCAATTTCTTCGGCAATGGTGTCGGCCAGTGTCCGGCAGTGAAACTTCACCTGCAAGGGGGGCAGGGAAAGAGTGAGCTCATCGGGCAGCCCCTTTTGCTCAAAGGGTACGTGCGGATAGCGCTCAAGCAGGGCGGTAAGGCTGGGCACCACTATCTCTCCGTGCTCCAGCCCGCGGTGGTGGGTTTTGCCGGGCTTGGGTGCGGCCAGCTCCAGGCAGGGCACGGGGCCAAAGGGGCTGGCCAGGGGCCGGTGCAGGGCCCAGGTGATAATGGGCCGGCCGCCGATCATGCCTTCCACCAGCACCTTGCCGTGAGTTGCCAGCCGGTCTTTCAGCATCAAGTATTCTTTATTACTGCTGGCGCGGTAGCAGAGGTGATCCATGGGCCCGAGGGTGACGGGCAAGCCATGTTCGGCCATGGCACTGGCCAGGCGGTTAAAAAAAGCACTGGTGTCGCCCAGCAGGGCATGAAGTGAAGACATGGGGCGTGAAGTCATGATGTGTGAGTGAGCCCGAATGTTAACCCATTCAGAAAAGGCTGGCTAACGCGCAGGGTTAATAATCGGTGATGTTTCAGGCTGTTAGCATCATATTAAAGTGCCCGAACGGCACCATTGCAGAGGATCTTTTGCCAAGGTCTGATAGTATTTACACAAGTCACCATGAAACTGGATCACCATGAAACTTCAGCAGTTGCGTTACATCGTCGAAGTGGCCAACCACAATCTCAATGTTTCGGCCACCGCCGAGAGCCTTTATACCTCGCAGCCCGGCATCAGCAAGCAGGTGCGCATGCTGGAAGACGAGTTGGGCATTCAGGTATTTGAACGCAGCGGCAAGCACCTCACCCAGATCACCCCGGCCGGGCGTGACATTATTCGCATTGCCGGCGAGATCCTCGGCAAGGTGGAAAGCATCAAGGCGGTGGCCAGTCAGCATACCCACCCGGATCAGGGTTCGCTCAATATTTCCACCACCCATACCCAGGCCCGTTACGCCCTGCCCGAGGTGATTAAGGGTTTTATTGCGCGCTATCCCAAGGTATCGCTGCACATGCATCAGGGCACGCCGGTGCAGATCAGCGAGTCGGTGTCGAAGGGATCCTCCGACTTTGCCATCGCCACCGAGGCCATGCATCTGTATCAGGACTTGATCATGCTGCCCTGTTACCACTGGAACCGCTGTATTCTGGTGCCAAGGGATCATCCGCTGGCTGCCATCAGCCAGCCCAGCATTGCCGACATTGCCGGTTTTCCGCTGGTGACCTATGTGTTCGGCTTTACCGGCCGCTCCCAGCTCGACGTGGCCTTTAACCGGGCCGGTTACGAGCCGCGGGTGGTGTTTACCGCCACCGACGCCGATGTGATCAAGACCTATGTGCGCCTGGGGATTGGCATTGGCGTGCTTGCCAGCATGGCGGTGGATCCGAAGGAAGACAGCGATCTGGTAGCCATCGACGCCGGCCACCTGTTTGCCCCCAGCACCACCAAAATCGGTTTTCGCAAGGGCACCTTTCTGCGCAGCTACATGTACGACTTTATGGAGCGCTTCGCCCCCCACCTGACCCGGGAGCGGGTCGACAAGGCCATTACCCTGAAATCTCCCGACGACATCGAAAAGCTGTTTGAGGACGTAGAGCTGCCCATGCGCTGAACCCCTTCGGGGAGCTGTAAGCGGTCAGAAGTAGGTTGTGATGAGCGTAGCGAATCGCAACACGAAGGCGGCTGTGACATGTTGGAATTCGCTGCGCTCATTGCCAACCTACAGCCCTCGGAGGCCGGAATGACAACAAAAAGGCCTGCAGGCACGGCATTGTGCCTGCAGGCCCTTCGTTCGGCTTAAAGCTGACAGCTTAAAGCTTACGGCTGGTTATTGTCCGAGTCCCTTGCCGGCGTCCTTTTTGGCGATCAGCTCAATCTTGTAGCCATCGGGATCTTCCACAAAGGCGATGACGGTGGTGCCGCCTTTTACCGGGCCCGGCTCGCGGGTCACCTTGCCGCCGGCGGCGCGAATTTGCTCGCACATACCGTAGATGTCTTCCGCTTCAATGGCGATATGGCCGTAGGCGTTGCCCAGATCGTAGCTCTCGGTGCCCCAGTTATAGGTCAGCTCCAGTACCGCTTCGTCTTTCTCGTCGCCGTAGCCCACAAAGGCCAGGGTGTATTCATATTCGGTGTTTTCGCTGGTGCGCAGCAGTTTCATGCCCATGATGTCGGTGTAAAAGGCGATGGACTTGTCCAGGTTACCCACTCGCAGCATGGTGTGCAGAATTCGCATGGTCATTGCTCCCGTTGTTGTGTGTTGGCGCGGTTATTCACCGGCCGGGTACTGCTTGTCTTTAAATTCGCACAAATCCTCAATCACGCAGGCGCCACAGCGGGGCTTGCGCGCGGTGCACACATAGCGTCCGTGCAGAATAAACCAGTGGTGCACATCGAGCTTGAACTCGGCGGGCACCCATCTCAGCAGCTTTTGCTCCACTTCGTCCACGTTCTTGCCGGGGGCGAATCTGGTGCGGTTGGCCAGCCGGAAAATATGGGTGTCCACGGCAATGGTGGGCCAGCCAAAGGCGGTGTTGAGCACCACATTGGCGGTTTTGCGGCCCACGCCGGGCAGGGCCTCCAGGGCCTCGCGGTTTTCCGGCACCTCGCCGCCGTGTTTGTCCAGCAGTATGGCACAGGTCTTGATGACGTTTTCGGCCTTGGAATTGAACAGGCCGATGGTCTTGATGTGCTCTTTCACCCCGTCCACACCCAGGGCCAGCATGGCCGCCGGAGTGGGGCCGGCGGCAAACAGCCCAATGGTGGCCTTGTTTACGCTCACATCGGTGGCCTGGGCCGAAAGCAGCACCGCAATCAGCAGTTCAAAGGGGTTGTTGAAGTTGAGCTCGGTGGTCGGGTGCGGGTTTTCCGCCCGCAGCCGTTCCAGAATTTGCCGGCGTTTATCCATGTTCATAGTGAGGTTACTCGTGCTCGGGTGACTTCGGCTTTGGGGGCGGGGGCCCGGCGGGCCGCCAGCCGGCCGTCGAGCCAGTTTTTGGCGGCGATCAGCAGGCCCAGACCAATAAAGGCGCCCGGCGGCAGAATGGCCAGCAAAAAGCCGTTGTCCAGGTGCAGCACGTCCATGCGCAGGCCGGCGGCCCAGTCGCCCAGCAGCAGCTCGGCGCCGTCAAACAGGGTGCCCATGCCCAGCAGCTCGCGCAGACCGCCCAGCACCAGCAGCACGGCGGTAAAGCCCAGGCCCATCATAAGGCCGTCCAGCGCCGCCAGAGACGCACTGTTCTTCGAGGCAAAGGCCTCGGCCCGGCCGATGATCACGCAGTTGGTGACGATCAGCGGAATAAAAATGCCCAGCGACTGATACAGGCCATAGGTAAAGGCGTTCATCAGCAACTGCACACAGGTCACCAGGCTGGCGATAATCATCACATAGATGGGAATGCGCACCTCGCTCGGCACCCACTGGCGTACCAGTGACACGCTGAGGTTGGAGCCCACCAGCACCAGCAGGGTGGCAATGCCCAGCCCCAGGGCGTTGGTCAGGGTATTGGTCACCGCCAGCACCGGGCACAGCCCGAGGATCTGCACCAGCGCCGGGTTGTTGCCCCAAAGACCCTGGCGAATAATGTCTTTGTGTTGCTCGTTCATAAGCTTTCTCCGCAGCTCGGCGCCTCGCTCAGCAGGCCGGGTTGTTCATTCACCATCAGCAGCACTCTGCGCACCGCGCCCACCACGGCTCTGGGGGTAATGGTGGCGCCGGTAAAGGCGTCGAACTGGCCGCCGTCGTTACGCACCGCCCAGCGAGGATCTTCGGCGCCGTTCAGTTGCTGGCCGTCAAAGTCGAGCAGCCAGTCTGATTTTTTCAGTTCAATCTTGTCGCCCAGGCCCGGGGTTTCGTTGTGGTTGAGCACCCGTACACCGGAGAGGCTGCCGTTGGCATTTACGCCCACCACCAGCTTGATTTCACCACTGTAACCATCGGGGGCAATGGCCTCAATGGCGTGGCCCTGCACCTCGCCGCCCTTGACGGCGGTAAATACCGGCAGCGGGGAGGCGCTGCCCAGATATTGCGGGCTTTCCACCAGCGCGCAATGTTCATACAGGGGCTCGTCGTGAGTATGATCCGGCAGCAGCTCGTTCAGCACCGCCAGCAGCTGGGCCTGCTCCTGCTCGATAATGGTGCTGCGGGTCAGGCTGTTGGTTACCGCCACCAGGGCGGTACACACCAGGGCGAAGGCGGCCAGCACCAGGCCGTTTTTGCGCATTGTGTCCAGCATCAGCGACGGGCTCCGTAGGTGGCGGGTTTGGTCAGGCTGTCGATCATCGGCACCGTCAGGTTGGCCAGCAGCACCGCAAAGGCGATGGCGTCGGGGTAGCCGCCAAAGGTGCGGATCAGATACACCAGCAGGCCGATCAGGGCGCCGTAGATCAGCCGGCCTCTGAAGGTGGTGGACGCCGACACCGGATCCGTGGCGATAAAGAAGGCCCCCAGCATGGTGGCGCCGGAAAACAGCTGCATCAGCGGACCGGCGGTGGTGTCGGGGGAGATCATAAAGCCCAGCAGGCTCAGCACCGCCAGGGTTCCCAGTATGGCCACCGGAATGGGCCAGCTGATGAGCTTGAGTCGCAGCAGGGCCAGACCACCGGCCAGATAGGCCAGGTTAACCCACTGCCAGCCAATGCCGGCCAGACCGCCAAAAATGGGCTGCTGCAGCATCTCGCCGGCGGTGTGCCCCTGGGTAAAGCCGGTTTTCAGGGTATCTAATGGAGTGGCCATGGTGGTGCCGTCCGCCAGTTCACGGAGCTGATGGGGGCTGAAGCCGTCCAGGGTAAAGCCGGTGAAAATGGCCGACAGGCTGTCGGCCAGCCCCGGCGGATATTGCTGCAGCTCCAGCGGCGGCAGCCAGCTGGTCATGGGCAGCGGAAACGACACCAGCAGCAGCACATAGGCCACCATGGCCGGGTTGAAGATGTTCTGGCCCAGGCCGCCATAAAGCTGTTTGGCGATAATAATGCCAAAGGCGGTGCCGATCACCACCAGCCACCAGGGCGCCAGCGGCGGAATGGCAATGCCAATCAGCAGGGCGGTGAGCAGTGCCGAGTTGTCACGCAATATGCCCAGGGGGCGTTGGCGCAGCTTCAGCACCAGGCCCTCGGCGGCGTAGGCGGTGAGCACGGCGAGGGCAATCTGCACCAGGCTGCCCCAGCCAAAGAACCACCATTGCACGGCAATGCCCGGCAGCAGGCAGTAGCAAACCCGGCGCATCAGCACATTGGTGCTGAGGGGGGCGTGATCATGGGGTGAACTGCTGATATGAAAACCCATTAGGACTTGTCTTCCGGTTCTGATTGGTTGGAGGCCGCGGCGCGGCGGGCCTTGGCTTTGGCCACGGCGGCGCGAATGGCGGCCTTTTTATCGTCGTCGGCGCTGGTCGTCGGTTCGGCGACGGGCTCAGCCTGTTCGGCTTCCTTTGCGGCCTTGCGGGCCTTGGCGCGGGCGACGGCAGCCGCCACCGCGGCCTTTTTATCGTCCGCCGGCTTTTCTGCCGGCGTGGCGGCTGGTGCAGACTCGTTCTGCGCTGCAGCCTGAGCCGCCTTGCGGGCCTTGGCGCGGGCGATGGCGGCGGCCACGGCGGCTTTCTTGTCGTCCGCCGGGGTTTCCGGCCCGGCGGCGGGCACGGTTGCCGGTTCATTCTGCTCCGCAGCCTGAGCCGCCTTGCGGGCCTTGGCCCGGGCGATGGCAGCGGCCACCGCGGCTTTTTTATCGTCCGCTGGCTTTTCGGCCGGGGCTTCCGCCGGCGTGGTGGCTGGCGTAGCGTCGTTTTGCTCCGCAGCCTGAGCGGCTTTGCGGGCCTTGGCCCGGGCAACGGCGGCAGCCACTGCTGACTTTTTATCGTCGGCAGACTGCTCCGCCGATGCTGCCTCGTTGCCGGTCTCGGCCTGAGCGGCCTTGCGGGCCTTGGCGCGGGCCACGGCAGCGGCTACCGCATCTTTTTTATCATCGCCTGCCGGTGCCGCACCGGCAGCCGCTTCGGCAGCCTTGCGTTCCCGGTTGCGGCGGGCCTCTTCCTTGCGGGCGGCGCGGGCGGCGGCCATGTCGTCGGCGTCTTCCGCCTGCTGGCGGGCCTTGACCCGGGCCAGGGCCGCAGCCACGGGATCTTCCCCGCCGGCGGCCACCTGTTCGGCCATGCGCGCCTTGCGCTCGGCGGCGGCTTTTTGCTGGCGCTCCTGACGTTCGAGTTTCTCCCGCTCCAGCCGGGCCTGGCGGGCTTCAAAGCGTTTTTTGGCGTGCTCGGCCAGCTCCGCTTCCCGCTGGGCCTGGCGAATGTCGGCCTTGGCCACCCGGTAATACTGCACCAGAGGGATCTGGCTGGGGCACACCCAGGCGCAGGCGCCGCACTCGATGCAGTCAAACAGGTTGTGGCTGTTGAGCTTGTCGTGCTCATTGGCCCGGGCATGCCAGTACAGCTGCTGGGGCAGCAGGCTGGCGGGGCAGGCGTCGGCGCACTGGCTGCAGCGAATGCAGGGCTGCTCTTCTACCGGCGGCGACAGCTCATCCAGCGCCGGCGCCAGCACACAGTTGCTGCCCTTGATCACCGGGGCGGCGGCGGTGTGCAGGGTAAAGCCCATCATGGGGCCGCCCATGATCACTCTGGGCTCGGGACCGGGGGTAAAACCAAAGCGTTTCAGCAGGTAGCGCACCGGGGTGCCAATGCGTACCCAGGCGTTGCATTTTTCCGCAAAGCACTCGCCGGCAATGGTCACCACCCGCTGGATCAGCGGCTCGTCGTCTACCACAGCGCGCTTTACCGCAAAGGCGGTGCCCACGTTCTGCACCACTATGCCAATGTCGGCGGGCAGGCCGTTGTGGGGCACCTGCTGGCCGGTAATGATTTCGATCAGCTGCTTTTCACCGCCGGACGGGTATTTGGTGGGCACGGGCACCACCAGCACGTTCTCGCTGGTGTTGGCCTCACGCAGGGAGGCCAGGGCCTCGGGCTTGTTGTCTTCCACCGCGATCACGGTGAGTCCGGGCTGCACAATCTGGCGCAGAATGGCCACACCGGACAGGATCTCACCGGCGTGCTCGCGCATCAGCCGGTCGTCGGCGCTGATATAGGGCTCGCACTCCACGCCGTTGATGATCAGGGTCTCAATGGCTTTTTTGCGCGGGCGCAGCTTGATATGCGAGGGAAAGCCGGCGCCGCCCAGGCCGGTGATGCCGGCCTCGTGAATACGCTCCAGCAGCACATCGGTGCCGAGCGCCTCAAGGTCGGTCATGGGAAAGCGCGGGCGCCATTCATCCCGGCCGTCGGGAGCCAGAATAATGCATTCGCCGTCCAGGCCGGACGGATGGCACAGGGGGCGCTGTTCAATGGCGGTAATGGTGCCCGAGGTAGGGGCATGCACCGGAATCATCATGGGGTTGTCGGCGTCGGTCAGGCGCTCGCCCTTCAGTACCCGATCCCCCACCTTGACCCGCAGCCGGGCGGGCTGGCCGATATGCTGGCGAATTTGCAACACCAGCTCCTCGGGCAGGCCGGCGTCCACAATGGGGTTAAGGTTGGCCGGCGCCTTGCGCTCGGGCGGATGAATGCCGCCATGAAAGTCGTGCAGTTTGCCTGCCTGAAGATTTGCTAACAGCGACATTTAATTCACCTGCTTGATGGCAATGGGCTCAAGCTGCCATTTCCAGTTGTCGGGAGTGACCTTCACCGGCACCATTTCAATGCAGTCGGTGGGGCAGGGATCCACACAGAGATCGCAGCCGGTGCACTCACTGACAATCACGGTGTGCAGCGCCTTGGTGGAGCCGACAATGGCGTCTACCGGGCAGGCCTGAATGCACTTGGTGCAGCCGATGCACATGTCCTCGTGAATAAAGGCGACCTTTTTTACCGGCTCGGCGGCTTCCTCGCCCATGGGCTGGGGCTCGACCCCCATGAGATCGGCCATTTTGCGCATGGTGGCGTCGCCGCCGGGCACGCACTTGTTGATGTCGTCGCCGTTGGCCACGGCCTCGGCGTAGGGACGGCAGCCGGGATAGCCGCACTGGCCGCACTGGGTTTGCGGCAGCAGCTCGTCGAGCTGCTCAACAATGGGATCCGACTCCACTCTGAAACGCACGGCGGCAAAGCCGAGCATCAGCCCGAAGATCAGTGCCAGCAGCGCCAGCACGATAATGGCAATAAGAATCTGTGTCATCTCAGAACCTGACCAGTCCGGTGAAGCCCATAAAGGCCAGTGACATCAGGCCGGCGGTGATCATCGCCAGGGCCGGACCGCGAAAGGGGACGGGCACATCGGCGCCGGCCAGGCGCTCGCGCATGGCGGCAAATAGCACCAGCACCAGGGAAAAGCCCAGCGCCGCACCAAATCCGTACACCAGGCTCTGCATAAAGTTGTGCTGCTCGTTGATATTGAGCAGGGCCACGCCCAGCACGGCGCAGTTGGTGGTGATCAGCGGCAGAAAGATGCCCAGCAGGCGATAGAGCGCCGGGCTGGTTTTGTGCACCACCATCTCGGTGAACTGCACCACCACGGCGATCACCAGAATAAACGACAGGGTGCGCAGATAGAGCAGGTCCAGCGGCATCAGTATGTACTGGTTCACCAGATAGGAGCAGGCAGCGGCCAGGGTCAGCACAAAGGTGGTGGCCAGCCCCATGCCAATGGCGGTTTCCAGTTTTCCCGACACCCCCATAAACGGGCACAGGCCCAAAAACTTCACCAGAACGAAGTTGTTGACCAGTACGGTGCCGACAAACAGCAGCAGGTATTCAGACATGATCACTCGGCAATCCAGAAAGACGGCCGTTATTATCGGACTTTATGCCTCGTTTAACAATGCCACGGTTTGCGGGGGATTAGTTCAAGGTATTGATTAACATACCGATAACCGCAAGGGTACAGAGCGACAGCGAGCCGTAGTGCATAACGGGGCGCGACACCAGGTGCAGGGTGTGTGCCGCCAGCCAGTTGCCCAGCAGAGCAGCAACGGCCAGTGGCAGGGCCATCAGCAGGTGCTCCTGGGTAAGAAAACCGCCGGTGGCCAGGGCGCCCACCGACATCAGGGTGGACACCACGAAAAAGCCCGCCAGGTTGGCGCGAATGCGGTGCATGTCGGAGCCGTGCATCACCAGCACCATGGGTGGCCCGCCAATGGTGGTGCTGGTACCCATCACGCCGGAGAGAAACCCGCCCAGGGCCATATTGGCTTTGGTCATGGGCAGGGTGATATTTTTCAGGCGCACCAGCACGCCCAGCATGATGGTGATGGCGATCAGCACCGCCAGCCACTTTATTGGCAGCACCACCAGCAGCCACACACCCACGGCACTGCCGGGAATGCGCGCCAGCAGCGCCGGGGCCAGCAGGTTGAGCTCCAGCCCCTTGCGAAAACGCCAGCCGTTCACCAGGCACATGATCAGCAGGGCGACCATCAGCGGGCCGGGCACCAGCTCCGGGTCGAGATAAAACAGAATGGGCGCGGCCACCACTGCCATGCCAAAACCGATGGCGGTTTGCACATAGGCGCCGCTAAAGCAGGCCAGGGCGGCCAGCACAAGAGTGAGAGTGTCCACTTGGGTCATGTTTGGCTCGGTAAAATAAGGGCGAAAATGGCATTATGGCCGTTGCCCGTAACAAGAAGAAGCCCAACCGGCCCTGGTCTTATCAATAATGTGGGCTGGCACCAATTAAGCTGTAAGGAGTGGTAGGTTGTGATGAGCGAAGCGAATCCCAACAATTCAGCAGTCGACTTCGTGTTGGAATTCGCTTCGCTCATTCGCAACCTACTCAAGGACTTGTACACGTAATCGTCTGCAGAAGGGATTCCGGCTCTGAGAACCTGTTTACGATCTCCGTAATAGCAAAACCAAAAATGCCAAGTGGATGAACTGCAAGCTCGTATTGAGCTTGCGCTCGCAGTTCTTCCACAGCCTCCGACACTTCTCCAGCCAAGCAAATGAG
>NZ_QAGM01000024.1 GCF_003049725.1 Oceanimonas marisflavi | reverse complement strand
CAGTGGAGCCAATCCGGTGATCCCACCAAGGAAGAACCGGATCAGCCCTCGGGATTACGATAAGGCACTGTATAAAGAGCGTAATTTGGTTGAACGCGCTTTCCAGAAGTTCAAGCATTACCGTCGTATCGCGACACGATATGAACGTGTCGCGAAACACTACACTGCCATGCTCCACCTCGTATCAACAGTGATATGGTTGGCATGATTGAGAACGCCCCCTAGCCTGTCTCTTGGTCACAAATATTATCGTTTGCTGTACCGTGCACTCTCGTCGGGCAAAGCGCACAGCTTCTCCGGCACGCCGTGAATACCTCCCTGTAGGCTCCACTGCGCCATCCATAGCGCAGAGGACGCGGCGAAGCTGACACCCTTTGCCCTCCTCAGAACGCTTGGCGCTGACTGACCGTATGCAGACAACGCCGATGTTGCCCGAAGCGGCAGTGGGGATTGCCGTAGCCGACCGTCAAATGTCAGGGATGACATTTGCCGAGCGTCCCACGGATGGGCTTGAAGCGTGTCGGCGAAGTGTAACCGCACTGATGCTTCGCATTGCGTCCTCTTTGGCAACTTGTGACCAAGAGACAGGCTTCTAGCTTACGGCTTCCAGCTTGCGTCGACGGTGGTTCAGCCAGTGCACACCGCCGCCCACCACCAGTCCCCAGAAGGCGCTGCCAATCCCCAGCAGGGAAACTCCCGAGGCCGTCACCATAAAGGTGAGCAGGGCCGCATCCCGCTCCTGCTCGTCACGCAATGCCACGGTCAGGCTGTTGCCAATGGTGCCCAGCAGCGCCAGGCCGGCAATGGCCATGATAAGCTCCCCGGGCAGGGCCGCAAACAGCGACACCACGGTGGCGGCGAACAGGCCCATCAGAATATAAAACAGGCCGGCCCAGAGGGTGGCTCTGTAGCGCCGCTCGGGGGCGGCATCCACCTCGGGGCCCATGCAGATGGCGGCGCTGATTGCCGCCAGATTAAAGGCAAAGCCGCCAAAGGGCGCCAGCAGCACCCCGGCCAGGCCGGTCACGCTTACCAGCGGCGAGGCCGGCACGTCATAACCATGGGCGCGCAGCACCGCCACGCCAGGTACGTTTTGCGAGGCCATGGTCACCATAAACAGCGGAATGCCCACGCCAATCAGACTGGCCAGACTGAACTCGGGCCACATCAGCACCGGCATGGCCGGCTGCCAGGTCAGCCGCTCCAGGTGCATCAGTCCCTGCCCTGCCGCCAGCGCCAGTCCGGTGAGCAGGCACAGGGGGATCACATAACGGGGCAGGCGCCGGCGCAGCGCCAGATACACCGCCAGCATGCTGATCACCAGCACGGGCGCCTGTTGTACCGATACAAACAAGTCCAGCCCGAAGTTAAGCAGCACGCCCCCCAGCATGGCCGCCGCCAGCCCGCCGGGCAGCAACCGCATGATGTGATCAAACCAGCCGGTCAGACCGCACAACAACAACAGCGCCGAGCTGAATAAAAATACCCCCACCGCCTCGCTCATGGGCAGGCCGGCCAGGGCGGTCACCAGCAGCGCCGCCCCGGGCGTGGACCAGGCGGTAAGCACCGGCTGGCGGTAACGCAGGGTCAGCAGCAGGGTAGTCAGGCCCGAGCCCAGCCCCAGCGCCCACATCCAGGAGCTGGTCTGGGCCTGGCTGGCACCGGCAGACGCCGCCGCCTGAAAGATAATGGCGGCCGAGCTGCTGTAGCCGACCAGCACGGCGATAAAGCCGGCGGAAAGGTGAGACAGGCTGAACATGATAAAGAAGCTCCGTTGTGCGTTATAACGCATAATGGCCGATGCTAGCAGAGGTATGCTATAACGCACAACACATCAGGATCACCGGACACCGCAGATGCAAGAGCCCAATCAATATCTGGCCACCACCCTGCGCCGGCTGCGCAAGGAGCGCGGCTGGAGCCTGGATGCCTGCGCCCAGGCCACCGGCGTCAGCAAGGCCATGCTGGGCCAGATTGAACGGGGCGAGTCCAGCCCTACCGTGGCGACCCTGTGGAAGATTGCTGGCGGCTTCAATACCTCACTGTCCACCTTTCTGGAGCCGGTACCCGAGTCCGGCCCTGGTCCCCTGTTCCGTCAGCCCGAGTCCCTGCGCCACCGGCCGGCCGGAGATGGCATGCTGGTCGCGCCATTGTTTCCGTTTGAAGCACGATTTGGATTCGAGATGCTGGAGCTGACCCTGTTACCCGGTTATCAGCGACTATCGGAGCCCCATGAGCCGGGGGTGATTGAACATGTGATTGTGCAGCAGGGTGAGCCGGAGCTGTTGCTGGACGGACACTGGCAGCGGCTGGGCCCGGGCGCGGCGGTGCGCTTTCACGGCGACCGGCCCCATGGTTATCGCAATACCGGTACATCAGAGGCGGTGTTTTACAATCTCATTCACTACCCGGCCTGATCAGGCCGGCTGAGCCTTCAGCAGCTCGGCGCACAGCCGCACAAAATCGGCTGAGGTCACCATGCCCTGCAGCCGGCCTTCCTCATCCACCACCGTCAGGCAGCCGTGCTTGTTGCTGAGAAAAAACGCCACCACTTCGGTCAGGGGCGCCTGCACATCCACACTTTCCAGATCCGCATCAAGAATTTCCACCACCCGGCATTCCCGCTCCCGCCGCTCCAGGGCACTGACGCCATAGTCCGACAGCAACTCCATAATGGTGGCGATAATGCGTTTTTGGGTCAGCACTCCCAGCAGCTTGCCGGTCAGCGGATCCACCACCGGAATATGGCGAATACTTTTTTCCCGCATCAGATCATGGGCGTCTTTAAGGGTTGCGGTCTGATCCAGCGTCAGCAGTTCGCGGGTCATGAGATCGCCAACCTGTTGCATGGCCATAAGAAACATCCTTTTTCTGTTTGTTACCATTAACACCTAGTATGTGCCCTGATTTGCCACCTCGCCGCCATGGTGTCACCAAAAATAAAAAGACCGACAAGATAAACCAAATGCAACCCATTATCATTTAAATAGACATTGATATAAAAATCCGTATGCTTTGGGGTTCATTCTTATCCGATTGCTTTAAAGGTGGACAGTGAGCCTGAAACGCTACGGCATCTTTGTTGCCTGCTCTTTATTACTGCATGGGCTGCTGGCGCATGCCATGGAGCACAGCCCCATGGAAATAGCCCTGGCGCCGGCCGACAATCCGGGGCCGGTAAGCGTGCGCATGATGCCGGCCGTCACCACCCCGCCCGAGCCTGCGCCTGAACCGGCTCCCGAGCCTGCGCCTGAACCGGCTCCCGAGCCTGCGCCTGAACCGGCTCCCGAGCCTGCGCCTGAACCGGCTCCCGAGCCTGTAAAGCCCAGACCCGAACCGGTAAAACCCAGGCCGCAACCCAGACCCGAGCCCGTAAAACCCAAACCGCAGCCCAGACCCGAGCCCGTAAAGCCCAGGCCAAAACCCGAGCCGGAACCGAAGCCGGAACCGGAATCCAGACCGGCGCCAGAGCCCAGGCCCGAGCCGGTCAGGCAGGCGGCCACACCTCAGCAACAGACAAAAAACAGTGCGCCAAAACGCATTGAAAAGCCGAGTTTCCGCACCCGGCCGGCGCCCATTTCCTACCCGGTTCAGGCGCGCCGCCGCGGTCTGGAAGGCACGGTAGTGGTGGAAGTCTGGCTGGATAAACAGGGTAAACAGACCAAGCGGCTGCTGGCCCGCTCCTCCGGCGTCAACCTGCTCGACAAGGCGGCGCTCAAGGCCATCGCCAAATGGCAATTCTCCGCCTACGAGGAAAACGGCCGGGCCCTGGAGCACCGCGTACAGATCCCCATTCGTTTCAAACTGGATTAAATCATGGCGTTTCTTAATCAACTGCACTCACAACTGGGCCTGATGAGCTGGCCCCTGATCATCTGCTCCATCATCACCCTGGCGCTGTGGCTGGAGCGGGGCCTGACCCTGCTCTGGACCAGCCTGCGTGGCGAGCAGGAAAAACGCCGGCTGCGCCGTCAGGGCCTGTCCTACCCTGACAGGGATGCCGAAGCGTCGGTGTCCATTATGTTGCAGGGCTGCCGGTTGCTGGTTCAGCATCAGGAATGCTCCAAAGCCATTCGTGAAGATCTGGCTGCGGTCTGGCTGCAGCAGCAACGCAGCCGGCTGCACGCCGGCCTGCGGGTACTGACTCTGGTGGGAGTGATAAGCCCGCTGCTGGGCCTGCTGGGCACGGTACTGGGCCTGATTGAAATGTTCAAAAGCATCGGTGCCAGCGGCGATCCGGTCACCCCCACCCTGCTGGCCGATGGCCTGGGTCTGGCCATGAGCACCACCGCCGCCGGCCTGCTGATCGCCCTGCCCGCCATCGCCGGCGCTCAGCTGTTCGGGCTCTGGGCCGATCGTCTGCTCGACCGTCTGACCCACGAGCTGAACCGCTGCAACCTGCATCTGGAAGGCCTCAAGGTAGGGGAAGCGGCATGATCAAAAACCCGGACGCCGGCCACAACGGCTGGAGCGCCCTCAGCCCGGATATTACGCCACTGCTCGATATCATTTTTATCGTGCTGGTGTTTTTGCTGCTGACCGCCAATATTCCGCTGCAGTCCCTTGAAGTGGATCTGCCCAAAAGCGACAGCGAGGCACTGTCGGTGGTGCAGGAGGACAAGAGCATGACCATCAACCTGCTGGCGGGCAGTCCGGCCTGGGCGCTGCAGGGAGAAAAATACGACGACTGGGCCGCGTTCAGGCCGGTGCTGGAGCAAAACCTTGAAAGCCTGAAAAAGGCAGAACTGATACTGGCCTCAGACAGCACGGTCACCGTGGACAACATGATGAAACTGCTGGCCTTTTTGCAGGAGCATGAGATCCAGGCCACCCAAATCCTGATGGAAAAAGAGTAATGGCCACGCGCCGGCAGCAGGAGGAGGACGAAAAATAATCAGCCGCCCTGCTTCTGGCCGTGACCCGGTCATGCTATAAGCAAGGCTTCTTCTTTACCGGAAGTGCTTCGATGAAAACCATCAAAATAAGAAAAGGCTTGCTCTCCTGCGTAGTGATGGTGGCGCTGTGGACGCCCCTGCTGGTGTCTGCCGCCGCCATCGACAAACACGCGCAAAAACCGGTCTGGATGGACTGGGCGTTTCTGGGCAACACCGTGGTGTCTGCCTGCCTGACCCGCTGGTGCAATAACCGGGACCCAGAGTAACCCGATGCCGCAGGGATGCGGTATTATCCAGGCTTCCTCTTTATTCCCTGCCGTGTTTTCTTCCCGCTCAGCGGCGCAGACCCTCTCCCCGATCACATTTACGCACCGATTTTTGCATTTTCTGTGATCAAAACCGCACCCAAAGCAACATTCATTTAACAACAACAAGACCAAAGTATAGGGTGTGCCTCACCAGAAAGGTTCACAACAAAACCTTAATACTGAAACAATCAAGGATGAAACCATGAACAACACCATGCGCAACCTGCTCGTCGCCGCCGGCCTGGCACTCACTCCCCTGGCTCAGGCCATGGCTGCCGACAAGGCCGATATTGCCGTGCTGATCCCCGGCAAGCACAACGACGGCGGCTTTATGCAGGCTGCCCACACTGGCTACGAAAAGATTCGTGATCAGCTGGATGTGAACGCCAGCTTTGTATCCAATATCTCCGCCACCTCGGATCCGGTTCTGCTCACCGAGGCCATGCGCGAGCTGGCCCAGAAAGGCCCGGACATGATCATCGCCCACGGCGGTCAGTGCAACGGCCCGGCCGAGACCGTGAGCCAGGAATTCCCCGACATCAAATTCGTGGTGATTCAGGGCCATGTACAGGGTCCCAACCTGTCCAGCTATGTGGTGCGCCAGGAAGACTCCGCCTGGCTGGCGGGCGCGCTGGCGGGCCTGACCACCGAATCGGACGTGGTGGGCCACATCTCCGGCGCCTGGCCCAAGCCCGGCCTGATTGGCCGCGCCGCCTTTTATGACGGCCTGATGCACGTGAACCCGGACGCCAAATACCTGACCTGGTTCACCGGCGATCTGGACAACACCGGCATCAACGCCGAGGCCGCCGCCGCCGAAATCGCTCATGGCGCCGACGTGATTTACACCATGCTCAACGCCGGCCGCCAGGGCGTGGTTGACGAGATCAAAAAGCACAACGGCGAGGTGCGCCATATCGGCAACGTGTCCGACTGGACCCAGGTGGACGACACCTTTGTGGGCTCGGCAGTGGCCGATGCCAGCGTAGCCATTCTCAACGCCGCCCAGGACTTCACCACTGGCAAGTGGCAGCCCAACCAAATCACCGAAATCGGCCTCGGCCAGGGTGACGTGGTCAAGCTGACCCTGGCGGACGACGTTTCCCCCGAGGTGCGGGCGAAACTGGACGAGCTGGCCGAAAAGCTGATCAGCGGCGAAATCACCATGAAAACCACCTATGAAGGCAAGGAGTTCCACCCCGCCACCGGCGACTTTGTGGAACAGTCCTTCAAGGAAACCCTGAAGACCAAGTCCTGATAACAAAGCCCCGCTCGTTGAGCGGTGCTTTGTCAGAGCGCAATGCGAAGCAGCGCGTCTGTCAGACCGAGCAACACCGTCGGGTAAAGCGCACTGCTTCGCCGACACGCCGTAAACCCATCCTTGGGGGCTCCGCTGCGCCATCCCTGGCGCAGAGGGTACGGCGAAGCAGACACCCTTTCCCCTCCGTGCTATGCACCGAGTTGCATGACAATGTTTACCTGTCAGCTCCGGATTTTCACGAAGCAGCAGCAGGGATTGCCGTAACCGACCGTCACATGCCAGGGATGGCATGTGCCGAGCGCCCCACGGAGGGGCTTGAAGCGTGTCGGTGGAGGTAACCCTGCTGCTGCTTCGCACTGCGCCCCCCCTGCCAGCCAGGATCTTCGCTTTTCACTCTACTCCCCACTGGCATTCCCCGCCCAGCCAAGTACCATATAGCGCCATGGCCCTGCGTTGGCCGCAGGCGTTGGGATCCTCCCGCCACAGCCTGCCGAAAAGGCCTGTCAACTCACTGATTTATCAGGACAATATAGAAATGGCTCAATTTGTTTACACCATGCACCGCGTGGGCAAGGTGGTTCCGCCCAAGCGTCATATTCTGAAAAATATCTCCCTGTCGTTCTTCCCCGGCGCCAAAATCGGCGTACTGGGTCTGAACGGCGCCGGTAAGTCCACCCTGCTGCGCATCATGGCCGGCATCGACACCGAGATTGAAGGTGAAGCCCGCGCCCAGCCCGGCATCAAGATCGGTTACCTGCCTCAGGAGCCCCAGCTCAACCCCGAGCACACGGTGCGCCAGGAAGTAGAGGAAGGCGTGGCCGAAGTGGCCGGCGCCCTCAAGGAGCTGGACGAGGTCTACGCCGCCTACGCGGATCCGGACGCCGACTTCGACAAGCTGGCCAAGCGTCAGGGCGAGCTGGAAGCCATTATTCAGGCCCACGACGGCCACAACCTGGACAACCAGCTCGAGCGCGCCGCCGACGCCCTGCGTCTGCCCCCCTGGGATGCCGTGATCGGCAACCTCTCCGGTGGTGAGCGCCGCCGCGTGGCCATGTGCAAGCTGCTGCTGGAAAAGCCCGACATGCTGCTGCTGGACGAACCCACCAACCACCTGGACGCCGAGTCCGTGGCCTGGCTGGAGCGTTTCCTGCACGACTACGAAGGCACAGTAGTGGCCATTACCCACGACCGTTACTTCCTCGACAACGTGGCCGGCTGGATCCTGGAGCTGGACCGGGGTGAAGGCATTCCGTGGGAAGGCAACTACTCTTCCTGGCTGGAGCAGAAAGATCAGCGTCTGTCTCAGGAAGCTTCTTCCGAAGCCGCTCGCCAGAAGTCCATTCAGAAAGAACTGGAGTGGGTGCGCCAGAACCCCAAGGGCCGTCAGGCCAAGTCCAAGGCCCGTATGGCCCGCTTTGAAGAGCTGCAGAACCAGGACTTCCAGAAGCGCAACGAGACCAATGAACTGTTCATTCCGCCCGGCCCCCGCTTGGGTGACAAGGTGATCGACGTTGAACACCTGACCAAGTCCTACGGTGACCGGGTTCTGATTGACGATCTGTCGTTCAGCATTCCCAAGGGCGCCATTGTCGGCATTATCGGCCCCAACGGCGCCGGCAAGTCCACCCTGTTCCGCATGCTCACCGGTGCCGAGCAGCCGGATTCCGGAGCCATCACTCTTGGGGACACCGTGCAGCTGGCCTCGGTGGAGCAGTTCCGCGACGCCATGGACAACAACAAGACCGTATGGGAAGAAGTGTCCGGCGGCCTGGACATGATGCGCATCGGCAACCTGGAGATCCCCAGCCGCGCCTACCTGGGCCGGTTCAACTTCAAGGGCGTTGATCAGCAGAAGCGGGTCGGCGAGCTGTCTGGTGGTGAGCGTGGTCGCCTGCACATGGCCAAGCTGCTGCAGACCGGCGGCAACGTGCTGCTGCTGGACGAACCCACCAACGATCTGGACGTCGAAACCCTGCGCGCGCTGGAAAACGCCCTGCTGGAATTCCCCGGCTGCGCCATGGTGATCTCGCACGACCGCTGGTTCCTCGACCGTATCGCCACCCATATTCTGGACTACCAGGACGAGGGCAAGGTGGAATTCTTCGAAGGCAACTTCACCGAATACGAAGAGTGGAAGAAGAAGACCTACGGCGCCGAGGCCATTCAGCCCAAGCGTATCAAGTACAAGCGCATCGCCAAGTAAGCGCTCGCCTTCATGCCAAAGCCCGCAATCGCGGGCTTTTTTGTGCCCGTTGTTTGCCCTGCAAAAGCAAAACTATCCATTTGGATGGTTCGCTCGCCAAAGCGCTTGCCTATTGTCAGGCATGACCGGGGCATGTCTTGGCAACCCGATATCAAGGCATGTGCACGATCTACGCCGTGCCACCCGAATGATTCACCATTTTTACCCTTCCGAGGCAAGGGTAAAAACAGGCCCAGACACAACTGTTGGGCTTCACGGAAAGCAAAAGCAAAAGGGGGTTAGGCCATGAACTCCAAAACACTAGGTTACCGCGCCCGGCAAAAGCGCTTTTATCGCTTGTTGCTGGTGGCGCTTTTGCTGTTGGGTGTCACGCCATTCAGCGCACATCTGCATGCGGATCAGGGGCGCAACTTCGCCGGCTTCTATGCCTTCAGTGAGGTGCGTGAAGAAGGCTTTGACGTGTTGTTAACCCTTCACCTCAAGGTGTTCAATGTGGGAAATATCAACATTGAAGCCGCCGATGTCACTTTGGGAGATGACTTCTTTCCCGAGCAGGGGATTGCCGAACTCGGCTCTATGACTCTGCTTACTCAGGAGTACGATCGGCTGCATTCCCCCTTGCGCGTTTCCCCCGAGCTCTATAACCACTGGCATCAGCACCCGCCCATGATTCAAGTGTGGTTTGTGGATGATGGCGGCCAGGAGCAGGTTTTTCCGGTGGAGCTGATGTTCATGCCCGGACTGAAAGAGGAGTAAACAACCATGTTCAAACACCTGTTTATCTTATTGTTACTGCTCTTCTGCACTCAGGTGCAGGCGGCCGGTATCATCACCACCTATGCCGGTGGCGGCCCCAATGCCCTGCCGGCGGTCAACGCAAATCTGTATGCGCCTTTCGGTGTTGTGGTCGACAACGCCGGCAACACTTATGTTGCAGCGCTTGAGCAGCACAGGGTATTCAAAATTGACAGCAGTGGTGAACTCACCGTGGTCGCCGGCAATGGCATCTTGGGCTTCAGCGGCGATGGCGGAGACGCCACCCATGCTCAACTTCATCAGCCATGGGGTGTGACGCTGGATACCGCGGGAAATCTCTATATCGCCGATAACCGAAACCACCGCATTCGCCGGGTCGATGCCGACACGGGCGAGATTGACACCGTGGCCGGCAATGGCAGTAGTGGCTTTAGCGGCGATGGCGGGCAGGCCACCAGCGCCAATATCTCGTATCCACGAGATGTGGAAATAGATTTGTATGGCAACCTCTATATCGCCGACAGTGGTAATAACCGCATTCGTATGGTCGATACCACCGGCATTATCACCACCCTGGCCGGCAATGGCAGCTTCGGTTTCAGCGGCGATGGCGGACCCGCCACCAGTGCTCAACTCGGGTTCCCAATAGGTGTGGCTGTGGACACCAATGGCAACCTCTATATCGCCGACGTGGGTAATCATCGTATTCGAAAGGTCGATGCCGACACGGGCGAGATTGACACCGTGGCCGGCAATGGCAGTGAGGGCTTTAGTGGCGATGGCGGACCTGCCACCAGTGCTACACTCTCGACTCCAACCGGTGTGACGCTGGATACCGCGGGAAATCTCTATATCGCCGATTACCAAAACCACCGTATTCGGCGGGTGAATGCCCTTACCGGCGAGATTGACACCGTGGCCGGCAATGGCAGCTTCGGCTTCAGCGGCGATGGCGGAGCCGCCATCAGCGCTGAACTCGCATATCCATTCGCTGTAGCAGTAGATACCGCCGGCAACCTCTATATTGCCGACAGGAGTAATCATCGTATTCGAAAGGTCGATGCCACCGGCACGATAAGCACCCTGGCCGGTAATGGCAGTCTCTATTACAGCGGCGATGGTGAAGAAGCCACTCATGCCAGCCTGGATACTCACAGCGCGGCGCTGGATACCAATGGCAACCTCTATATCGCCGATTACCGAAACCACCGTATTCGGCGGGTGAATGCCCTTACCGGCGAGATTGACACCGTGGCCGGCAATGGCAGCTTCGGCTTCAGCGGAGATGGCGGACCCGCCACCAGTGCTCAACTCCGGTCCCCAGTGGGTGTGGCGGTGGACACCAATGGCAACCTCTATATCGCCGACGGGGGTAATCATCGTATTCGAAAGGTCGATGCCGACACGGGCGAGATTGACACCGTGGCCGGCAATGGCAGTAGTGGCTTCAGCGGCGATGGCGGGGCCGCCACCAGTGCCCTATTCAGATATCCACAGGACGTAGCGGTGGATACGGCGGGCAACCTCTATATCGCCGATACATCTAATCATCGCATTCGCAAGGTCGATGCCAGTACCGGCATCATTACCACAGCGGCCGGTAATGGCAGTGAGGGCTTTAGCGGCGATGGCGGCCACGCCACCAGTGCTGAGCTCGATAGGCCGTTCGGTGTGGCGCTGGATAACGATGGCAACCTTTATATCGCCGACAGCAGTAATCATCGTATTCGACGGGTGGACGCCCTCACCGGCATCATCGACACCGTCGCCGGCAATGACAGTTCTGGCTTCAGCGGCGATGGCGGCCTCGCCACCAGCGCCAATATCTCGTTTCCACGAGATGTGGAAATAGATTTGTATGGCAACATCTATATCGCCGACAGTGTTAATAACCGCATTCGTATGGTCGATACCACCGGCATTATCACCACCCTGGCCGGCAATGGCAGCTTCGGCTTCAGCGGCGATGGCGGACCCGCCACCAGTGCTCAACTCCGGTCCCCAGTGGGTGTGGCGGTGGACACCAATGGCAACCTCTATATCGCCGACGGGGGTAATAATCGTATTCGCCTCGTGACCCCGGAGCAGCCGCCGCTGGCGAATGCCAGCGGCCCCTACAGCGTCAATGAGGGCGGCACTGTGGTGCTGGACGGCAGCGCCAGCACCGACCCGGACGGTGACCCCCTCACCTATGCCTGGGACCTGGACAACGACGGCCAGTTTGATGACGCCAGCGGCGTTAACCCCAGCTATGTGGCCGGCAGCCAGTTGGGTGCCATGACCATTGCCCTGCAAGTGACCGACCTCAGCGGGGCCAGCGACAGCGCCACCACCACGGTGACCGTGCAGGATGTGGCGCCGGTCATTAATCTCTTTAGCGCCAATGATGAACCCCTTATGCTGGGCAACCCGGCCGAGGCCCATGCCGTGCTCAGCTGCGCCAGTGGTGATGTCTGCACCGCCCAGCTCGACTGGGGCGATGGCACCACAGAAGCGGTGGTGCCGGCCGATGGCAACGTGACCCTGGCGCGTACCTACGCCAATCCCGGGGTATATGCCCTGCACCTGACCCTGAGCGATGACGACGGCAACAGCCTGAGCCAGAGCTACCAGTATGTGGTGGTGTTTGACGCCAGCGGCTCCTTTGTCACCGGTGGCGGCCATATTCAGGTGCCCGCCGGCGCCATGCCGGCCAAACCCGAGCTGAGTGGCCAGGCCAACTTCGGCCTGGTGGCCAAATACCAGAAAGGCAAACAACTGCCTCAGGGCCACACCGAGTTTCGCTTTCAGGTTGGCGAGCTGAACTTCCGCTCCCTTGTTTACGACTGGCTGGTGGTGGCCGGTGCCCAGGCCAAGTACAAGGGCACCGGGCAGATCAACGGCGGCGGTGAATACGGCTTTATGGTCTCGGCCACCGACGGCGATCTGCTGGGCAGCAGCGCCGACAAGTTCCGCATCAAGATCTGGGACAAGAACAACAACGATGAGGTGGTGTTCGACAACGAGCCCGGGGCCGATGACGATGCCGCCCCCACCAGCACCCTCAGCGGTGGCCAGATCGTGATTCATGAAAGCAAGGGCAAGAAATAATCCGCCGGAATGGCAGCTGCGGCTGCCATTCTTTTTCTTCTGCTCCCTCCCCCAGCCACATGCTCCCATTGTTCAACCGCCAATGAACGGCGCATCATGGTCTAGTCTTATTCCTCAGGGATAAAAATGAATTAACCGGATCCAACGGTGCTGCCGCAACCGGGGACAGCACAAAGGCACGCGGCGTCCTTATCTCTGGGGGTATCGCCACGCCACTGACCGCCATGAATGGCGTAAATGCCGGCTATTTTCCGGCCCTGGCGCGAAGCGTTTGCCTTGCCACACCCGGCCGCTGCCATTGGTGATCTGCCATTCAGGACAGCTCGTAAACTAACAGGGATAACAGCGGCCTGCTCAGCCGTTGAAAACAGGCATGACCAACAATACCCTGCTGATGTTGATCGACGCCATCTATGCCGCCGCCGCGGACCCGGCCCTGTGGCCGACGGCCGCCCGCGAAATTCAGCGCGCCATTGGCGGACACAGTGTCAACCTGATACTGGAAGACACCGTGGATGCACGGTTGAATTGCATTTTCAGCAATGGCGTCACAGCGGCAGAGGTGGAGCGCTATCAGCGCGAAATCATGGGCCGGGATGAACTGACCGAGCTGCTGAATACCATACCGCCCGGCAGGGCATTTACCAGCCAGGCCCATTTTGATCTGCATGATCTGCACGCGCTGTATTGCTATGAAAATTTCTACGAAAGCCTGGGATACACTCATTTCAATGCCGGCCTGTTTTACCATGACCACCAGCGCCGTGGCTGGCTCTCGGTCACCAGGAGCCATCTTGACCCCCTGTTTACTCTCAATCAGCAAATGCTGATGCAGGCATTATTGCCTCACCTCAATCGTGCCTTTCACATCAATATTCAACTGCTGGAAGCGCAGCTGAAATCCCGCATCGCAATGGACTCACTTGAATATATCAGTGCTGCCGCCGCCTTGCTGAACCAACAGGGCCGAGTGGTATATCACAATCAGAAGGCCATGCCCTATCTGTGCAAATGTGGCGTTGCTGCCGGCGACGTGACCCTGCGGCTGCCAGATGCAAAGGCAAACAGACGACTGCACATCCAGATAGCGGCCATGAGCGGGTTAAAGGGTGAGCTGGATGGCGGCATAGAGACTTTTCTGGAGCAGGGCATCAACAAAACGGCGCTCTGCTTTCCCTGGCGTGGCAGCGAACAGCAATGCGACTGGCTGGGCCAGGTCGCCCATTGCATCGTGTTTATCGTGTCTCCTGCTGCCGGGCCCCCAAGGGCGAAGCTGATGCAACAGCTGTTTGCTATCAGCGAGGCCGAATGCCGAGTACTGCAACAGTTGCTGAACGGCAGCCGGGTCTGCGACATCGCCAAAAAGCTATGTATCAGCGAAGCCACGGTGCGCTTTCATATTCGCAACCTGTTGCATAAAACCCAGACTCAAAGCCAGACGGAATTACTGTCCAGGGTATTCCGTACCATCAGCGTAATGGTGCGCTAACCAACGGAGGTAACCAATGCAACTCGTTCGATATATACTCATCATTCATCTGCTGCTGCCCACTCTTACTTTCGCCGCCACTCAGGTAGAGCTGAACGAGCAATCCCACCAAGAATACCTGGTCGCCGACAAGGCGTTGAACGAAACCTATGGCCGGCTGATGGACAGCCTTTCACCCAACCGCCGGCAAAAACTCAAAACCGCCCAGCGCGCCTGGCTGCGCTTTCGCGATGCTCAGGCCGAGCTGGTGTCGTCGGCCTGGGAAGGCGGCTCCATACGACCACTCATTCACAGTGAAGAGCTGAAACGCCTGACCGAGCAACGCACTCGGGAGCTGCAACAACAGCTACAGAATGAAAGCAACTGAGCCCGCCGCGAACTGTGATCCCCACGCCTCGTCCTTGTTGCTCTCTATGGTATGCTGTCGGTTTTACAGTTTCGCGGGAACCTTATGGACACCTATGCGGCCCAGGCCCAGCTGGACCGGCAGGACACCTGGCAGGGCTTTAAACAGCTGCTGCCCCTTTCCTTTTTTGTGGCGGCCTTTGGTCTGGCCTTTGGCCTGGCGGCGCACCAGACCGGGCTCAGCGATGGCCAGATCGTGCTGATGAGCGCCACCGTGTTCGCCGGCACCTCCCAGTTCGCCGCCCTCGATATCTGGGGGCTGCAGGTGCCCGTGGTGCCGCTCGCCATCACCACCTTTGCCATTAACGCCCGCCACCTGCTGATGGGCGCCACCCTCTACCCCTGGCTGCGCCACCTGCCACCCGCCAAACGCTACGGCATTATGCTGTTTGCCTCCGACGCCAACTGGGCGCTGGCCATGCAGCATTTTCACAAGGGCGAGCGGGCCCTGGGCATTCTGTTTGGCGGCGGCATGGCGATATGGGGCTTCTGGATGGCCGGCACCTTTCTCGGCATTCGCTTTGGCAGCGCCATTGAAGATCCGGTAAGCATTGGTCTCGACATGGTACTGGGCTGCTTTCTGCTGGCCATGGCCCTGGGGGCCCGTAAGGATTTGCGCACCCTGGCCATCTGGGTGGTGGCCGGGCTGAGTTCCATGGCGGCATACTGGTGGCTGCCGGAAAACAGTCATGTGGTGGTGGGCGCCCTGGCCGGTGGCGTACTGGGCGCGACTTGGATGGAGAAGGGAGAATGATGCTCGACACCGCCGGCAACGGCACCCTGCTGATTATCGCCGTCATGGCCGTGGTCACCCTGTTTACCCGCCTGGGCGGCGTACTGGTGATGTCCTTTATTCCCATCAACCGCCGGGTGCAGAACTTTATCAGCGCCATGTCGGGCTCGGTGCTGATCGCCATTCTCACCCCCCAGGCGGTGAACGGCGACGGCGGCGCCCGCGCCGCCCTGCTGGCCACCGGCCTGGTGATGCTGGTGCTGAAAAAGCCCCTGCCCGCCATCGCCGCCGGCGTGCTCACCGCGGCGCTGTGGCGGCAAGTTCTATAATAAAGCGAGAAGTCAAAAGCCAGAAGCGATGGGTAGCTGCCGCTTTAGCCGGCAGGGCCTGTGCAACAGGCCTTTAATGCAGATTTGCCTGACAGTTTGCGCCGGCTGAAGCGGCGCCTACAGGTGGTAGCATGCAGACAACGACGATGTTGACCGAAGCAACAGTGGGGATTGCCGTAGCCGACCGTCACCTGCCAAGGAAGGCAGGTGCCGAGCGCCCCATGGATGGGCTTGAAGCGTGTCGGCGTAGCGCAACCGCACTGCTGCTTCGCATTGCGCTACGACTCTAAACACAGAGCGGAATTAACGGCGCCATACCACCGGGAACCAGTCTTCGCGCATTTTGTCGCCGGTTTGCAGGTTAATGCCGTCAAAGGGCGGTGAGGTGGGGCCACCCCGGTTCACGTAACGTACGTCGTCGCCCATAAAGCGGGTGGAAAAGGCCCGGCGGCGGTGTTGTGTCTGGTTGCCCGGTGCGCCGTGCACGGTTTTGAAGTTGAACAGCAGGGCGTCGCCCAGCTCCAGCTCGGGGATCATGATCTCGAAGTCGCCGTTGTCGATGTCCGGCATCTCCATATAGGGGCTGTCGTCGCTGTACCAGGAAGCATTGGTGGACCACTTGCTGGGGCGAATGGGCTTGGGCCAGCAATGAGAGCCCAGCACCACCTGCAAAGCGTTTTCCGGAGTGATGGGATCCAGCGGTATCCAGTAGCTGCCGGTCTGATCGCCGTCCACGCAGTAATAGGGGTTGTCCTGATGCCAGGGGGTGGCCTTGGAGGTGCCCGGCTCCTTAACCAGAATATGTTCGTGAAACACCTGGATGGCGTTCGAGCCGGTGGCTTCACCCACAATGGCGGCCCCGGGAGACTGCTCAATCCACTGGCGAAATTCGGGAATGCGCTGCCAGTTGCAGTAATCTTCAAAGAAACGACCGGTCTCGGTGCCGGTGACGTTTTCCCGGCCATGCTCACTCGGATCGTTAAGCACCCGGTCAAAGCCGGCGCGTAGCGGTTCAATCCAGTCCTTGAATGCACCCTTGATCACTATGGCGCCATCACGCTGGTAGGCGGCAATTTGCTCGTCAGTAAGCCAGGTTTTGCTGGCGGTGGCCGTGGTCATGTTTCACTCCTTCCCCGGTGTGTGATTACGGCTCGACTTTAACAGCTTTTTTACATAGCATAAAAATACAGTTTCAATATAAAGCTCATAGCATAATGGCTATACCTTTTACCTTTCGCCAGCTCGGCTATTTTGTGGCCGTGGCCCAGCACGGCAGTATCAGCAAGGCGGCAGAATCGTTGCATGTGTCCCAACCTTCGGTGTCCGTGGCCATTACCCAGCTGGAAGGCCTGCTGGGCCAGCCGCTGTTTCAGCGCCACCGGGGTCAGGGCGTGAGCCTGAGCCCCAGGGGAGAAGTGCTGTTCAGGGAAGCCCGGCATATTCTGACCCTTTCCCACAACCTGCTCGATGACCAGCTGCAACATGATTCCGATGTGGAAGGCCGGCTGGTGCTCGGCTGCTTTCGCGACATTGCTCCCTATTATCTGCCCCGGCTGGTAAGCGAGTTTGAACGCCGTTACCCGCGCATTCGGGTGATCATGCAGGAGCAGGATCTGGCGGGGGTACGCCAGGGGCTGGAACAAGGCAAGGCCGAGCTGGTGCTGAGCTATGGCCTGGGGCTGCCGCCGGATTGCAGCACCCATGTGCTGGACGAGCTTGCGCCCTATGCCCTGCTGCCAGCCCGGCACCCGCTGGCAGGCCGGGCTCAACTGTCTCTGGCGGAGCTGGCCGAGGAAACCCTGATATTGCAGGATCTGCCCCTGACCCGGGAATATTTTCTGTCGCTGTTCTGGCACCGGGATCTGCAGCCGGCCCGCATTCACCATACCCTGTCGTTTGAAATGCAGCGGGGCCTGGTGGCCCACGGCCACGGCGTGGCGCTGTCGTGCACCCGGCCCGCCGGGGATCACAGCTACGACGGCGCGCCCATTGCCTGCCTGCCCCTCAGCGATGAGGTGCCGCCCCAGCGGGTGGTGCTGGCCCGCTCCCCGGCCTTTCCGCTGTCGCTGCCGGCCCGGCTGTTTGTGGAGCAGGTCACCGGCCGGCCCGCCAGTTCATGAGTCACGGCTGGATATTGCTGCGTGGCCTGGCCCGGGAATGTCGCTACTGGGGCGACTTTCCCGAGCGGCTGGGGGCGCCGGTGCAGTGCCTGGAGCTGGCCGGCAACGGTATTTATCACCGGCAAGCAAGCGCCACCACCATAGCCGCCATGGTGGAACAGCTGCGCCAGGAGGTCAGGCTCACCGGGCCGGTAAACCTGCTGGGATTATCCATGGGGGGCATGATCGCCACCGAATGGGCCGCCCGCTATCCGCAGGAAGTGGCCGGCCTGGTGCTGATCAACTCAAGCTGCGCCCTCAGTCCATTCTGGCAACGGCTGCGCCCGGGCGCTCAGTTTGGGATATGGCTGGCCTTGCTGCTGCCCCGGAAACAACGGGAAGCCCTGGTGTACCGGCTGACCTGCGCCCGCCCCGAACATCGCCACGCTACCCTGCAAGACTGGGTTCGCTACGCCAACCAATATCCGGTGGCGCGCAGCAACTTTGTGCGCCAGCTGGTTGCCGCCGCCCGCTACCGGCTGCCTGCTCAGGCACCGAGTGTCTCCCCGCTGGTGCTGTGCAGCCGGGGCGATCGCCTGGTGAATCCGCGCTGCAGCCACATACTCGCCCGGCACTGGCACACGCAAGTGTACGAACACCCCCGGGCCGGCCACGATCTGCCTCATGACGACCCGGAGTGGGTGCTGAATAAATTGGCAAGTTATGTGAGCAGATAAGAAAAAAGCGCCTTTCGGCGCTTATACAGGTGGGCTGCCCGCTGCTTGACTCAAAGGGTTGCCGTAGGTTGGAATGAGCACTGCGAATTCCAACATTTCGCAGTCGACTTTATGTTGCGATTCGCTTCGCTCATCGGCAACCTACGCGATCCCTTCAACCAGGATGATGGCTTGCCCCGATAAATCGGGGCAAGCAGTGGTTACAGCACCTGGGCCGCTATCCAGCCAAAGATCACCAGCGGAATATTGTAGTGAATAAAGGTGGGGATCACCGAGTCACGAATATGATCGTGCTGGCCGTCGGCGTTCAGGCCGGCGGTGGGCCCCAGGGTGGAGTCGGACGCCGGCGAGCCGGCATCGCCCAGGGCACCGGCGGTGCCCACCAGCGCCAGGGTGGCCAGGGGCGAAAAGCCAAAGCTGATGGCCAGGGGCACATAGATGGCGGCAATGATCGGAATGGTGGAAAACGACGAGCCGATGCCCATGGTGATAAACAGGCCCACCAGCAGCATCACCAGTGCCGCCAGCCCCGGATTGTCACCAATCAGGTCGCCGGAGCCCGCCACCAGCTCGGGAATGGCGCCCGATGCCTTCATTACCCCGGCAAAACCGGACGCAGCGATCATGATAAAGCCGATCAGCGCCATCAGCCGCATGCCCTGAGTGAACACGTCATCCTGATCCTTCCACTTGAACAGACCGTTCATCGACAGCAGGGCAAAGCCCAGCAATCCACCCAGCACCATGGAGCCGGTGGTCAGCTGCACCATGAGGGCGCCGACAATGGCCACGCCAATCATGGTCAACTGCTTGCGGCTGAGTTTCGGCCGGGTGACTTTCTCACCCTTTACCTCGTTCAGCGGTGACTGATAGCCCCGGGGGCGACGATAGCTGAACAGCACCGCCACCAGCAGCCCCAGCACCATGCCCACTGCCGGGATCATCATGGCCCTGGGGGCCATGCCGGTGCTGACATGCATGCCCAGCTCTTCACCGGCCTGGTTCACGCTGTTGGTGAGAATGTCGTTAAGGAAAATGGTGCCAAAGCCCACCGGCGTGGTCATGTACATAATGGTGATGCTGAAGGTGATCACACAGGCCACGGCGCGCCGGTCTAGCTGCAACATGTTCATCAGTCCGAGCAGGGGCGGCACCAGAATGGGAATAAAGGCGATATGCACCGGCACCACGGTACCCGATGCCGCCCCCACCAGGATCAGCGCCACAAACAGCAGCCATTTTACGCCGCCAGCCTGGCTGCCTCCTTCCCGAGAAGCATCACGCCGTGCGCCCACCCAGGCCAGGGCCTTGTCGGACACCATGGTAGTAATGCCGGTACGCGACAGCGCTACCGCAAAAGCCCCCAGCGTGGCGTAAGCCAGTGCTACCGTGGCGCCACCGCCCAGGCCCTCGTTAAAGGCCGAAATCACCTGGTCTACCGACATGCCGGCCCAGAGCCCGCCCACCAGGGCCGCCACCACCAGTGAAAACACCACCGATACCCGGGCCAGACACAGGCCCACCATTACCAAAATCGCCAGCACTATGGCATTCATAGGATCCTCTCCCCTCTCGCTAACATCCTGTTTAAGAGTGCACCGGCCCCGGCACACAACAAAAAATTAACACCAATAACAAAATTGAAATGAATATAATTTTTGCATGACGCACATAACCTTTTAGCTATGTTCAGCCGGTCAGGGCCTTGCCCACCAGCGCCTGCATGGCCGGAGACAAGGGCAGCGCCAGCGCCGCCTGATGGCCTTGTTCCGACATTTTTCGCCAGGTTTTAGCGATAATATCGACCACCTTGCTCTCATCATGACGGGCGGCAAAGTCTTCCAGGTAATACTGCAGGAATACCAGACAAATCACGTCTTCCAGAGTCTGCACACTCTCATCCTGCTTGAGCCGCTGTTTTCGTAACAGCTCGCTGACCCGCTGTTGCTCATCATCGCCGTACCCTGCTTCAGCCATCAATTTCGTGGTGAGATCGGCATGATATTGCGCCAGTTCGCTGCGCCAGCGCTGGTAACCGGCTCTGTTCATGAGGTAACCGGATCGGGGAATGGCCCAGCGGCGAACATGCTGAGCCCGGGCGGCAATGTGCAGCAGTTCGCCGGCATCGGGAGCGAACTCGGAAAGCTGCTGGCTCATTCGCTCGCTGTAGAGCAATTCCTTTGGCCAGTCCTTTCCTGCGTGGGTCTGAAGGTTGGGATCCTGAGCGTTAATTTGATCAATGGCGGATATTACGCGCTCCAGGCGCGATGAAGACGACATTTGGCTGACTCCTTGCACACAATGCCGCAATGATACCGGCTGCGCCGCCGCAGCTCGAGCCCGATGCACAAAAAATACAAAAACGCATTGATGCATTTCAAATGTACCTATATTATCCACCCTCAATAAGTGACATTTTGAATACACCTTAAATAACACCAACGAGGTACTCATGCTGGATGCTCGCACCATTGAAATCGTGAAAAGCACAGTTCCCCTGCTGGAGTCGGCCAATACTGCCCTGACCGAGCACTTCTACCGGCGCATGTTTCGCGACAATCCCGAGCTGAAGAATGTGTTTAACCTCAGCCATCAGAAAACCGGCCGCCAGCCCGCCGCCCTGTTTGCTGCCGTGCTGGCCTACGCCAAAAACATCGACAATCCCGCCGTGCTGAGCGCTGCCGTGGAGCGCATCGCCCACAAGCACACCGGCTTTGCCATTCAGCCCGGGCAGTACGCCATTGTGGGCCATCACCTGCTGGAAACCATCAAGGAGCTGGCTCCCGATGCCGCCACACCGGAAGTGATTGACGCCTGGGCACAGGCCTACGGCGCCTTGGCCGAGATTTTTATTGGCCGGGAAGAGCAAATCTATAAAGAAAACGAAACTCAGGCCGGTGGCTGGCGCGGCACCCGGGCCTTTGTGGTCAAGGAAAAACGCACCGAAAGCGAACAAATCACCAGCTTCCTGCTGGCTCCCGCCGATGGCGGCCCTGTGGTGGACTTCAGGCCCGGTCAGTACCTGAGCCTGCATCTGGCTTCTGACCGGCTGGAGCATAATGAATACCGCCAGTACTCCCTGTGCCAGGCGCCCAATGGCGAAAATTACCGTATTGCGGTGAAGCGCGAGCAGGGCGGTGTGGGCTCAAACTTTCTGCACGACCATGTAAACGAGGGCGATACCCTGCAGGTGCTGCCGCCGGCGGGCGACTTCTTTATGGAGGTAACCGCCGACACGCCTGTGGTGCTGATCTCCGGCGGCGTGGGACAGACCCCGATGCGCGCCATGCTCGATCAGCTGCTCAGCCAGGGCCATAATGCTCCCGTGCACTGGCTGCATGCCTGTGAAAACGGCGCTCAGCACGCCTTTAAGGCGGACATTCAAGCCCGCCGTCAGGCCCACGCCAACCTGGAAACCCACGTCTGGTACCGTGCACCCGAGGCCACCGATCAGCCCGCAGAGGATTATGACGCCACCGGCCTGATGGATCTCTCCAGAGTCAAGGACGCCATCAGCCAGCCCGGCGCTCACTACTATTTCTGCGGTCCTATCCCCTTTATGGCCATGGTGAAGGAAACCCTGTCCGGCTGGGGCATTGGCGATGACCGGCTGCACTACGAAGTATTCGGTCCGCACCAGAGTCTGTAAGGTCTTTTTGTAGGCTCAGCTGCTTGCAGCCGGGCCTTGTTTGATCTAAACAGAAGACTCCTTCACCACCACTTCGCTCTGGCGATGGGCTTAATGGAGTTTTCTATGAATATCAATGCGCTGCAGACCCTGCTGTTTGTACCGGCCAACCGCCCGGAGCGGTTTGAAAAAGCCCTGAGCAGCGATGCCGATGCCGTCATTATCGATCTGGAAGACGCCGTGCCACCGGCGGAAAAGGACGCCGCCCGGGCCACCCTGGCCAGCTGGCTGATCGGGCAGCCGCCGGCATCGGTGCTGGTGCGCATTAACGGCACCGACAGCCCTTGGTTCAATCAGGACATGGCCCTGTGCCGCGCCGATGCGGTGGCCGCCGTGGTGGTGCCCAAGGCGGAAGATCCCGCTGCCCTTACCGAGCTTGCCAATGTTACCGACAAACCCCTGCTGCCCTTTATTGAGTCGGCCCTGGCGCTGGCCCGGCTTGACGCCATTGCCGATGCCAATGGCGTTATCCGGCTGCTGTTCGGTCAGCTTGATATGGCGCTGGATCTGGCCATGGACTATCCGCCACCGGCAGGCGAGCCCTGTGATCAGCGCCCCTTTCTGCCCATTCGCAGCCAGCTGGTAGTGACATCACGGGCCCATGGTCTGGCTGCCCCGCTGGATGCGGTGTATACCGCCTTTAACGATGACGCCGGGCTGGAGGCCTATGTGCGTGAAGGCATGAAACTGGGTTTTGGCGGCGTGTTGCTGGTGCATCCCCGTCAGGTCGCCCCCGCCATGCGGGCCATGTCTCCCACCCCGGCCCAGCGCGCCTGGGCAGATCGCGTGCTGGCCGCCGAGCAGAAAAGCAGGGGCGCCGTGGTGGCGGTGAACGAACAGATGGTGGACAGCCCGGTCATGGCCCGGGCAAGGCGCATTCTGCAGCACGACAAACCATCCTGAACGACAAGGCCGGGCATTCGCCCGGCCTTGTTACACAGAATGAAGCCTTGTCTCTTACCACTGACGCTGAGCGTCCCGCGCTGCCTCCTGTACCGCTTCCCCACCCTGTTCAATGTCCTTGCCGGCGCCGGCCAGGGTATTACAACCTGCCAGCCCAAGAGTCAGACCGGCCAGCAGCCATAACGTCAGTTGTCGCACCTTCATCAATCACATCCTTTTTGCTGGAAAAGACGCTATCAGTATAGTCCGGTGGTTATATCACTCCGCGGTATTCTGCCAGCCATTTGCCCAGCGCCTCGGCGGCCATGGGCCTGGCGATCAGATAGCCCTGGCCAAGATCACAGCCCGACTCTTTGAGGAACATCAGATCCTGCCGGTTCTCAATGCCTTCAGCCACCAGGGTCATGTCATACTCCCCGGCCAGGGCCAGGCAGGCATGGTAAAAACCGAACTTGGATTTGGCGGTGCTGACACCGTCAATAAAGGAACGATCCAGCTTCAGCTCGTCAAACGGATAATCCTTCAGCTTGCTCAGGTTGGAATAAACCGTGCCAAAATCATCGATGGCCAGACGGAATCCCTGCAGCTTCAGCCTTATCATGATCTCCAGCGGCTGACGCTGGTCATCCAGGGTCCGGCTTTCGGTCACTTCAAAAATAAAGTCTTCAGGGGCACAGCCGCTTTCGGTAATCTGCCGGCAAATGCCGTCCATAAATTCCATGCTCGACAGACTCAGCATGGAAATATTGATGGACATGGAAAACCCTGCCTCATCCCCTTTCCAGCGGCGCCGATCCTGCAGGGCATTTTCCACCACCAGCCGGGTCAGCGCGTTGATACAGCCATACTGTTCGGCCAGAGAAATAAACTGACCCGGTCCCATCAGGCCGTGCTCCGGATGCATCCAGCGGACCAGGGCTTCCACCCCCGTGACCCTGTTGTCACTCAAGGAGATCTTGGGCTGGTAATGGTTAACAAACTCCCTGTTGGCAATGGCGGCCATAAACTCAGCCCGGGTAAAAAAGAAGGCATTATCCCGCTCGTTCCCGTCCAGCAGCCGCCAGTTTTGGCTGAGCGCATCCAGCTGTGCCGGACTGACCGGCTTTTCCAGATAACCCAGTATGGAGACCTGATGCTCTTTCGACAGCTCAACCGTGGCGTGAAGAATGCGTTTGCTGTAGCCACTCACCAGCACCAGCCCGCCCCGGTATTCCATTTTTCCCAGCAGGCCGATTAATTCAGGACCGTCCATGCCCGGCATATTCAGGTCGAGAAAAATAATATCCGGGTAGAACGCCTTGCTTCTTATCAGTTCCAGTGCGTGTTCGGCACTATCACAGCTTTCAATAACATAGCCACCTCGCTGCCTGAGCTGACTGGCCAGCAGCTTCAGTGAAAAATGGTCGTCATCCACGATCAGCGCTTTCATGTCAGCACCTCTGTGTCTCGCATTCATACCGGCCCTTGCTTATCTCATTTATTGATTCAAGTACTTCCTGGCATGTCAGGCCAAAACGCGCAATCACATCACTGGAAGGCATGCTTTTATTCTCGGAACAGCTTGCTTCTATCTGCTCGCACAGCTCACCCAGACCCAGAGCGCCAACCGAGCGGGAAGCCGATTTCAGAACATGCGCAATATCGGCCAAACGCCCGGGCTCCCGACGACGGCTGGCCTGATGAAATTCAGGAAGGTGGTTCTCCAGCAGTTGCCGGTAATCGTTCAGCAACTCATGGCACAACTGTTCGTCGTCACCGACCAGAGCCCGAAGTACCTTTATGTCCAGCACAGAGTGCGGTTGGGGATCCGCCAGCGCAGGCTGCGATGTGGGCAGCCAATGGTCAAGCATGTGCCCCAAACTGTCAAGCGTCACCGGCTTGGTCAGGTAATCGCTCATACCCTGCTCGATGCAGGACGTCATTTCTTCCCGGAAGGCATTGGCGCTCAGGGCAATAATGGGCATAGGGCCGGCCTGCTCTTCTGCCCGAATATGACGGGCAAGCTGATAGCCATCCATATCGGGCATGCCGAGATCGGTCAGCAATATATCATAGGCGCCGCTGCGCCACCGCTCGAGCGCTTCGCGGCCATTACCCGCAATCTCGGCGGTGTAACCCAGCAGAGCAAGCTGCTCCCGGATGACCTTCTGATTGACCACATTATCTTCGGCCACCAGAATACGGGCCTTGCTCCTCTGTTGCGGCGGTGCTGCTGCCGGGGTCATCAGCCTTTCCTCGGCATAGCGTCTGTCCGGCAACCGGGTATGGCCGGCGACGCCGGCTATCGCCTCGATAAAGGCCTTCCGGTTCAGCACATTGGCGTCGATCATCACATGATCCTCGCTCACCTGGCGGGTGCGCCGGCGCGCCCCCCGCTCCAGGGTTACAAAGCGGACGGTATGTTCGGGCCACCGGGCTGCGGCTTCCCTCAGCTCACCGACGGGAAAGCCCTGGTGTGTGGCATCATATACCCAGATACAGTCCCCCTCCGGATACAAACCGCTCATCTGCTCAGCCGCTGCCAGGGTCGGCGCATAATGCACCCGGGCCTGTTCATGACGAAGATAGCACAACAGATCCGGCGCAATGCCGTCATTCTCCCCTATCACCAGACAGGAAAGCCCGGCCAGGCGCGCATCGCACCGCTCGCTTGCCGTATAGTCTGCTTCCAGCTCAAAGGGCAGCGAGACGCTGAAGCAACTGCCCTGTTCCGGCTCGCTTTGCACCTGAATCTCTCCCCCCAGCAGGGTGACCAGACGGTGAGTAATGGACAACCCCAGCCCGGTGCCGCCAAAGCGGCGGGTCGTGCTGGCGTCCCCCTGAGTAAAGGCCTGGAACAACCGGGCCTTGATGGCGTCGTCCATACCGATGCCATTATCGGCAACCTCAAACCTGACGGTAATGGCCGAGCGCCGCTGGTCAACCAGACAGGCCCGTACCGACACCCTGCCCGGCTGCCGGGTGCTGCTGAACTTAATGGCGTTGCTCACAAGATTGATCAGGATCTGGCGCAGACGCAGGCTGTCACTGATAATCCGTTCGGGCAGGGCCGGATCAACAAACAGGGTCAGCTCCACTCCCTGCTCCCGGGCCTGCTGATCCAGCATCAGGCAGGTTCGCTCCACCAGCTCCGCCATGGCCAGGGGAGCCGGCTCTATGTCAATTTTGCCGGACTCGATTTTGGAGAACTCCAGAATGGAATTTATCAGCTCCGTCAGGGAGGTGGCGGAATACTGCACCAGCTCCAGCATGTCCCGCTGCCGGCGCGTCAGCCCGGTGCTGGCCAGTACATCCAGCATGCCGATGACTCCGTTCAGGGGGGTGCGGATCTCGTGACTCATGGTCGCCAGAAAGTAGGACTTGGCCCGGCTGGCCTGCTCCGCATCCTGGCGGGCCTGCTCCAGCTGCTGTTCCGCCACCTTGCGCTCGGTAATATTGATGGCCGAAATAATCACCCTGCTGACCCCGCCCTGCCCGTCACGGATGGGAATAATGTTCATATCAACAAAGAAAAAGCCGCCATTCGGATGACGCAGTCGCACATCATGCCGGGTACGCTGGCCATTTAATGCCGTGTCGAAGTCCAGGTGAAAAACGGCCGCTTCCCGGGGCAGATCCCGCCACCAGGCAAGCTCGGTAAAGGACAGGCCCAGCAGCGCGGCTCTGGGCTGCCCATAAGCCGTAAACATTGCCCGGTTGACATTGACAATGCGCTGACGGCGATCCAGCTCAACCACGTAACTCGCCATATTGTTGAAAATGTCGGCGGCCTTTTGCCGGGCTTTTTTCAGCGACCGGGTCCGGGCCCGGACCCGGTGGGCAAAGCGCACGTTTTGATCGGCGGTCAGAATGACATGACCCGTGACCAGGCATATCACCAGGACACTGGCCAGCACAAACACCCACATAAAGGCCGACTGGGCCGGCTGCCAGGGAAAGCTCGCCCAGGCTTTAACGGTGATCATGCGGTCGGCAAGAAATTCCGGATGGTTCGTCCAGTCCGGTGTTTCTCCCAAATGGATCTGCCGGCGGGTATCCATCAGTTTGACTGCCGGCTCTCCGTCCGCGGCAGCGAGCTGGACACAGAAGTTCATTCCCAGGCTCTCGGTGTTTTGCTTGAGCCGCTGCATTAATTCATCGAGGCGGATCACGCCCATCACAAAACCGAGAAAGGCCGCTTCCCGTTGCGCTTTGCTGGCACTGAGGACATCCAGCCCGGACTCATAAACCGGCAGCAGGTAGCGCCAGCCATCCGGCGTGCCGGCATTCACACCATACAGGGCATGTCGCTTCAGCAGCACGGGCCGCCCCCGGCGTATCACCGCCTGTAACCGCTGCGGATATTCGCTGCCCAGATCGTAGCCGGCGGCAAAGGCATGGCCAGGCCGAAAGGCGCCGAGCAACAGGGGATAATAATGATCCCGCACGGTGGCCGGCATCAGCCGGCCCTGACCGTCCTGCTGCTGAATGGAAACTCCCTCCCGGCCCTGATATCCGGCGTTGTTTTCAAAGTCTGTGCGCTGATCATGGGATACGCGGGGCGCCCAGGCGATGCCTTCAATACCTTCCGGTTGCAGGGTGTGGCGGGCAAAATGCTGAAACTCGGCGGGGGAGACCTGAACGCTGCTGAGCATAAAGGCCGCCGTGCCATTCATCATGGTATCCATCATCAGCAGGCTGCGTTCAAGGTGTTCATGCAGCAGCTCCCCGACGGTCGAAAAACGCTGCTGATACTGCAGCTTGTCGGTCCGGCTCAGGGTATGAAAGGCGATCACCACCAGCACAATCAGCAACAGCGGCCACCCTTGCAGCTTGCGGATATGGGCCTTTTCACTGCGTGAGATCCCCTTTGTCCGCAACAGTATAAGGGGAGCAAACATCAGCACGCCCAGGCAATCCGCCATCCACCAGGTCAGCCAACTACCAAGCAGAGAGTCGGCCGGGGTATTCAGCAGCAGATACATGCTGGCAATGCCGGTGCTGGCCGACAGCATGCAGGCCAGAGGAGCGGCCAGCAACAGCGCCCGCATGACCCGGCGTACCTGAATCCCCTTTCTCTTTGCCCTTATCAGACTGCCCAGGGCTCTGGCCGCGATCAGGGCCACCAGGGTCGTGCCGGCGGCGGTGATGGCCGTCACCGCCGCTGTGGCCGGATCGGGAGGCATGCCGGCAACCACCGCCTTGTGCAGGAAATCCGAGGCAAAGGCCGCCAGCCAGACCACAGACCAGTAATGCCGTCCCCAACTCAGCAGGCAGTACGCCGCCAGACCCAGCGCGGGCCAGATGGGGGCACTGTAAAAGGGCGGCACCGCCAGCCACATGGAAAACTCGGACAGGAGAGCATATCCGAGAAACAGCAATCCTGCCCGTTGAAGAAATAGCATTCGGTTATACCACTGGTTTAAACATGTAAAACGCCTGCATGGCTTTTCAGGCTTGTTATGATGCGACCATATCGCTGCCAGTATCACCATACCCGTTTGAATTTCAACTCGGCGCGCCCTTATTCTGCCGTTTTGGCACTGTTATCACGGGATTGCCATTATCGGCAGCCATGATAACGTCACGGTTTCGGTTTGCTTGCAATGTAACGTTATGCTTTCGGTATTCTGGCAGTTCTTCAAACTCGGCTGGGTCAGCTTTGGCGGCCCTGCCGCCCATATCGGCTATTTTCAGCGCCATTTTGTGCAAAAACTGGGCTGGCTGCCCCAGGATCGCTTTGCCGCCACCCTGGCCCTGTGCCAGTTTCTGCCCGGCCCGGCCTCCAGCCAGCTGGGTTTTGCCATCGGCTATCAGCGGGCCGGGCTGGGGGGCGCCGTGGCCGCCTTTATCGGCTTTACCCTGCCCTCCTTTATGCTGATGCTGGCGCTGGCCTTGCTCGGCCAGCACTACGCCGACTCTCCCGTGACCTCGGCGGTGGTGAGCGGGCTCAAGCTGTTTGCTCTGGTGGTGGTGGCCGATGCGGTGCTGACCATGGCCGGCCAGTTCTGCCGCAAGCGTTTGCCGCTCACCCTGGCGGTGGGCACCGCCGCCGGGCTGTGGCTGTGGCCGGGGTTGGCCGCCCAGTTTGTGGCACTGCTGGCAGCGGCTCTGATCGGCACCCTGTGGCTGAAACACGAGGGTAGCAGGCAGGCGCTTTCTCCCCGGCTTAACTGGCCCTTTCTGTTGCTGTTTGCCGGTCTGTTCCTGCTGTTGCCGCTGCTGGCCCGGGGCGGCTCGGCGGGGCTGTTTGCCGACTTTTATCAGGCCGGCAGCCTGGTGTTTGGCGGCGGCCATGTGGTGCTGCCGCTGCTGCAGAATTTGCTGGCGGACACGCTTTCCCGTGAGGCCTTTCTCACCGGTTATGCCGCTGCCCAGGCCATGCCCGGCCCCATGTTCACCCTGGCCACGTATCTTGGGGCCGAGCTGCTGCCGGAAAGCCCGGTGATCGGTGCTCTGGTGGCTACCTTTGGGGTGTTTTTGCCGGGCTTTTTGCTGGTGCTGGCATTATTGAACGGCTGGCAGACGCTGGCCGCCAACCCGCGCATGGCGGGCGCCATTGCCGGGGTGAATGCAGCCGTGGTGGGCTTGCTGCTGGCGGCTTTGTATCAGCCGGTGTTTGTGGCCAGTGTGACCGGAGCGCCGGCGCTGGCTGCGGCAGCGCTGGGCCTGCTGGCGCTCAGGGTGTTTCGCTGCCCGCTGCTGGTGCTGATCCCGGCCTTTATGCTGCTGGGGGTGTGGTTGTAGGCCCCGGGGATTAGGGATTAGGGATTAGACTGGAGTAAAAGACAATACCGAGCTGTATCAAGGAGGCCAAAGGTGGCCGCTTCGCGACCGATCAAATGCCATGGATGGCATTTGCCGAGCGCCCCACGGAAGGGCTTGAAGCGTGTCGCGAAGCGGTTCCTTTGGCCGACGTTTGCCGATTCCACAGACGACTTAAGGCTTAAAACTCTACCTTGACTGCGGCGGCGGCGCGGCGGGCCTTGTCCCTGGCGGCGTCTATGCTGTCGCTCAGGGCCAGGGCCACACCCATGCGGCGGCGGCCTTTGATTTCCGGCTTGCCGAACAAACGCAGATCCGTGTCGGGCTCGGCCAGCGCCTCGCTCAGGTTGCCAAAGGTGGTCTGGGTGGACTCCCCTTCCGGCAGGATCACCGCCGAGGCCGCCGGGCCATACTGGCGCAGGGTGGGAATGGGCAGGCCGAGAATGGCCCGGGCGTGCAGGGCAAATTCCGACAGGATCTGGGAGATCAGGGTCACCATGCCGGTGTCGTGAGGCCGGGGCGAGACCTCGCTGAACAGCACCTCGTCACCGCGAATAAACAGCTCCACTCCGAACAGGCCACGGCCGCCCAGCGCCGCCGTGACTTTTTCCGCCATGGCTTCGGCCGCCGCCAGCGCCGCCGGACTCATGGCCTGAGGCTGCCAGGACTCCCGGTAGTCGCCGTCTACCTGCACATGGCCGATGGGGGCGCAGAAGCTGGTGCCGCCCACATGGCGCACGGTGAGCAGGGTGATCTCGTAGTCGAACTGCACAAAGCCTTCCACTATCACCCGGCCACCGCCGGCGCGGCCGCCTTCCTGGGCGTAGTGCCAGGCGGCGTCGATATCGGCCTCGGTTTTCACCGTGCTCTGGCCCTTGCCGGAGGAGCTCATAATCGGCTTGACCACACAGGGCAGGCCAATGTCGGCCACGGCGGCGCGGAATTCGTCCAGAGTGCCGGCAAAACGGTAGGGCGACGTAGCCAGCCCCAGCTCTTCCGCCGCCAGCCGGCGAATACCTTCCCGGTTCATGGTGAGTTGGGTGGCCCGGGCGGTGGGCACCACGGTAAAGCCTTCCCGCTCAAGCTCGCCAAGAGTATCGGTGGCGATGGCCTCGATCTCGGGCACGATCAGGTGGGGCTGCTCCTGTTCTATCACGGCGCGCAGGGCGGCGCCGTCGAGCATGGAAATCACATGGGCGCGGTGAGCCACCTGCATGGCCGGCGAGTTGGGATAGCGGTCCACGACGATCACTTCAACGCCGAGGCGCTGCAGCTCGATCACCACTTCCTTGCCCAGCTCACCGCCGCCGCACATCAAAACCCGGGTGGCAGTTGCCGAGAGGGGGGTACCCAGAGTTGTCATAACAGCAGTCCTTTTTGTGAGAAAGCGCACATTGTAGCAACTCGGGTCACCGATGTGATCCTGAATGAATAATGCCAGATTTAACAAGATGCCGGCTCGAAGGCCGGCATGACAGGTCCGGTATCAGGCTTAACCGGCCGGCGAAAACCGCTTTAAGCGCAACGCATTGGTCACCACAAACACGCTGGACAGCGCCATGGCGCCGGCGGCCAGCATGGGCGAGAGCAGCAGGCCAAAGGCCGGGTAAAGCACGCCGGCGGCCACCGGAATAAGGCACACATTGTAGGCAAAGGCCCAGAACAGGTTCTGGCGAATATTGCGCAGGGTGGCATGGCTGATGGCCAGGGCCTGGGGCACGGCACGCAAGTCGCCCCGCATCAGCACCACCTGTGCCGCCTCAATGGCGATATCGGTGCCGGTGCCAATGGCCAGGCCCACGTCCGCCGCCGCCAGCGCCGGTGCATCGTTAATGCCGTCGCCCACAAAGGCCACGGTGCCGTGCTGCTCACGCAGGTGCTCCAATGCTTCCACCTTGCCATCGGGCATGACTTCCGCCTCCACCGCATCAATACCCAGCTCGTTGGCTATGGCGCTGGCGGTGCCCTTGTTATCGCCGGTGATCATGGCCACCTTGAGCCCCAGATCATGGAGCGCAGCAATGGCCTTGGGCGTGCCCTCCTTGATGCGATCCGCCACCGCCAGAATGGCCGCCGGTTTGCCGCCGATGGCCACGTACAGCGGGGTTTTGCCCTCTTCGGCAAGCCGTTGAGCGGTGTCGGCAAACACCGAGATATCCATGTCGAGGGATTTGAGATAACGATCCGCGCCCACGTTGACCTGTACGCCGTCGATCTTTGCCTTTACGCCCATACCGGTGACGGTATCGAACTCGCTCACCTCGGGCAGGCTCAGGTGGCGCTCTTTCGCCGCAGCCAGCAGCGCCTCGGCAATGGGATGTTCGGAGCGCTGCTCCACGGCCGCGATGTGCGCCAGCACTGTGTCCTTGTCAAAACCGTCGCTTACTTGCAGGTCGGTCAGCTCGGGTTTGCCTTCGGTCAGGGTGCCGGTCTTGTCAAAGGCGATCACCTTTACTCCGCGCAGGGCCTGCAGCGCTTCCCCCTTGCGAAACAGCACCCCCAGCTCGGCGGCCCGGCCGGTGCCCACCATAATGGAGGTGGGCGTGGCCAGCCCCATGGCACAGGGGCAGGCGATGATCAGCACCGCCACGGCGTTGACCAGGGCAAAGCTGAGCGCAGGCTCTGGCCCCAGCCACCACCAGATAACAAAGGTCAGCAGTGCCAGGCTCATCACCACGGGCACAAATACCCCGGTGACCTTGTCGACCAGTGCCTGAATGGGCAGTTTGGCCCCCTGGGCCTGCTCTACCATGCGAATGATTTGTGCCAGCCTTGTCTGCTTGCCCACCCGGGTTACTTCCACCAGCAGGGAGCCCTTGCTGTTAACGGTGCCGCCGGTGACCTCACTGCCCTCACCTTTTTCTACCGGCTCCGGCTCACCGGTGAGCATGGACTCGTCCACCCAGGAAGCGCCGTCGATTACTGTGCCGTCCACCGGAATGCGCTCACCGGGGCGCACCCGTACTCTGTCCTTGACCCTGACCCGCTCCAGGGGCACTTCGTCGGTGTTGCCATCCCGTTCTACCCTGGCCGTGGGCGCCTGCAGGCTGAGCAGCTTTTTAATGGCTTCGCCGGTACGCCCCTTGGCCCGGGCTTCAAGGTAACGCCCGAGCAAAATCAGCGTGACGATCACCGCCGCCGCCTCAAAATACACCTGGCGGCTGCCGGCGGGCAGCCAATGCCCGGCAAAGGTAGCCACGGTGGAATACCCCCAGGCGGCAAGACCACCCAGCGCCACCAGAGAGTTCATCTCGGGGGCACCACGCAGCAACGCCGGCAGTCCTTTTTTCAGAAACAGCAAGCCGGGGCCAAACAGCACCAGGGTGGCCAGCACAAACTGAAGCTGCCAGTTCAGCGTCTGACCCAGCGTGGCTTCAACCCAGTGATGCATGCCGGGCACAAAATGAGAGCCCATTTCCAGCACAAACACCGGCAGGGTGAGCACGGCAGCAACAAGCAGGGAGCGTTTCAGTGATTGTTGCTCCCGCTCACGGCCATCGTTCTCGTCGGATTGAGGCTTGTCGTCGGCAGTCTCGGCGCTGAAGCCGGCTTTTTCCACCACGGCCACCAGGGCGCTCACATCCTCACTGCCGGCAAGCCACTCCACATACGCCCGGCCGGCCGCCAGATTGACACTGGCGGACAGCACCCCGGGCAGCCGGCTTAATACCTTTTCCACCCGGCCGGTACAGGACGCGCAGCTCATGCCGCCAATGACCAGCTCCACTCGCTCCACCGGGCACTGGTAACCGGCTTTTTCCACCGCCGCTATCAGTTCACTTGTCTTCGTGCCCTTTTCCAGTGCCAGCTCGGCGCTGCCGGAGGCCAGATTTACGCTGGCGGAGTGTACCCCCGACACGCCGCTCAGCGCCTTTTCTACCCGGGATACGCAGGAGGCACAGCTCATGCCTTCGATGGGCAGATGCAGTTCCGCTGTTTTTGTGGTCATGGGCTCCTCCGCTGTTATTCGCAGTCGTAGCCGGCGTCGCTCAGGGCCTCGACAATCTGTTCACGGGGCAGACTGGTGCTGATCGTCACCTTGCGGGTGGCCAGTTCAAAGTTCAGTTCGCAGTCCGGATCCAGCTCGGTAAGAATGCCGGAAATCACGCCCACACAGTGGCCGCAGGTCATCTCGGGAACGGTAAGGGTCAGCATGGTTTTATCTCCTGATTAAATTTGACGCCCTTACTTTGAACCCTGACACAGGGGGAAGGTCAAGCTTCGAGTTGATGAAAAGTAGACGGCCCGGCCTCATGAGGCAGTAGAAGGGATTGCCGTAACCGACCGTCAAATGCCAGGGAAGGCATTTGCCGAGCGTCCCAGGGAAGGGCCCGAAGCGTGTCGGTGGAGGCAACCCTGCTGATGCCTTATGACACTCCGGCACCACAGGTTTTGCCTGGTTTAAACCAAAAAAAAGGCGGGCTCAATGGCCCGCCAAAGCTACTTTGACATCGACGTATCAGCCGGCTCAGATAAGCTCGGCCAGCACCTGCTCAAGCAGATCCAGACCTTCACTGACCACCTCCAGCGGTGAGGTCAGGGCGGGCAGAAAGCGAATGACGTTGCCGCGCACACCGCAGGACAACATAATCACGCCTTTCTCGATGCCCCTGGCCACCACGGCCCTGGTCAGCTCCGGGTTGGGCTGATCCACATCCCCATTGTGCACCAGCTCCATCGCCACCATGGCGCCCAGGTTGCGCACCTGGCCGATATGGTGAGGATACTTCTCCTGCAGCGCGCGCAAACGACCGGTCATCAGCTCGCCCAATGCCAGGGCCTTGTCGCACAGCTGCTCTTCTTCAATGATGTTCAGCACTTCCAGGCCGGCGGCGCAGGCCAGCGGAAAGGCGGCGTAGGTGCCCCCCAGACCACCCGGGTTGGCGGCGTCCATGATCTCTGCCTTGCCCACCACCGCAGACAGCGGAAAACCGCCGGCAATGCCCTTGGCCATGGTCATCAGATCCGGCTCTATGCCGGCGTATTCGGTGGCGAACAGTTTGCCGGTGCGGGCGAAGCCGGTCTGAATTTCGTCACAGATCAGCACAATGCCGTGCCGATCACAGAGGGTACGCAGCGTTTGCAGGAAGGACGGCGGCGCCGGATAGAAGCCCCCCTCGCCCTGCACCGGCTCGATGATCAGCGCCGCCACCCGGCCCGGCTCGATGTCGCAATGGAACAGCTCATCCAGCGCCTTGAGGGACTGCTCCTCGGTCACGCCATGGTAGGCATTCGGGTACGGCAGATGGTAGATCTCGCCGGGAAAAGGTCCGAAACCGGCCTTGTAGGGAGCGACTTTGCCGGTCAGACCCATGGCCAGGTTGGTGCGGCCATGAAAACCGCCGTTAAAGGCGATCACGCCGCTGCGTTTGGTATGAGCACGGGCAATTTTCACCGCGTTTTCCACCGCTTCGGCACCTGTGGTAACAAATATGGCCTTTTTGGCGCTGTTACCCGGGGCCAGTTTTACCAGCCGCTCGGCCAGCGACACCGCACTCTCGTAGGGGGTCACCATGGCGCAGGTGTGGCTGAAACGCTGCAGTTGCTCGTTCACCGCCGCCACAATGCGCGGGTGGCTGTGGCCGGTGTTGACCACGGCGATGCCGGCGGCAAAGTCGATATAGCGGTTGCCGTCCACGTCCCAGATTTCGTTGTTGTTGGCGTGGTCCACATACACGGGGGCCAGGTTGCCCATGCCGCGGGCAAAGACGGCGTCCTTACGCTGCTGAAGTTGCTGATTCTTGCTCATGATAATTCTCCTGTCTTTGCTGCTCAGCGAATGCCGCCCATGCACAGATATTTGGTTTCCATATAATCGGCCAGGCCTTCGGCGGAGCCTTCCCGGCCCAGGCCGGACTCCTTCACGCCGCCAAAGGGAGCGATCTCGTTGGACAGAATGCCCTCGTTAATACCGATCATGCCGTATTCCAGCTGCTCGGCGACGCGCCAGATGCGGCTGTGGCTCTCGGTATAAAAATAGGCGGCCAGACCGTAGGGGGTGTCGTTGGCAATGGCCACGGCTTCGGCTTCATCTTTAAAACGAATGACCGGCGCCACCGGGCCGAAAATTTCCTGATTGGCGATGGCCATTTGCTGAGTCACATTGCCCAGAATGGTGGGGGCAAAGAACAGCTCGCCGGCCTCGTGACGGCGGCCGCCGGTGACCAGCTCGGCGCCTTCGCTCTGGGCGGCGTCCACCATGCCGGCAATCTTGTCGATGGCGGCCTTGTTGATCACCGGGCCAAGGGTGGTAGCCGCGTCCAGGCCGTTGCCGATCACAAACTTCTCCACCTCGGCCTTGAAGCGGGCCATAAATTCGTCGTAAATGCCGTCCTGCACCAGAATACGGTTGGCGCACACGCAAGTCTGGCCGGCGTTGCGGAACTTGGAGATCACCGCACCGGTCACGGCGGCGTCGAGATCGGCATCGTCAAACACGATAAAGGGGGCATTGCCACCCAGCTCCAGGCTGAGCTTTTTCACGGTGTCGGCACTCTGGCCGTAGAGCAGCTTGCCCACCCGGGTGGAGCCGGTAAACGACAGCTTGCGTACACGGGCGTCGTCGGTCATCATGCGGCCCACCACGGCGGCCTGGCTGGAAGTCACCATGTTGATCACGCCGGCGGGAATACCCGCCTGCTCGGCCAGGGCCATCAGCGCCAGGGCGGAAAACGGGGTTTCTTCCGAGGGCTTGACCACCATGGTGCAGCCTGCCGCCAGCGCCGGGGCTATCTTGCGGGTGATCATGGCATTGGGGAAGTTCCAGGGGGTGATGGCCGCCACCACGCCAATGGGCTGCTGAATGCTCAGGGCCCGCTTGTCGCCGGTGGGGGCGGAGAATACCTTGCCGTAGGCGCGCTTGGCTTCCTCGGCATACCACTCGACATAGGAAGCGCCGTAAAGCACCTCGCCCCGGGTTTCAAACAGTGGCTTGCCCTGCTCCTGGGTCATCAGCCGGGCCAGATCTTCCTTGTGCTCGATGATCAGATCGAACCAGTTGCGCAGCAGACGAGCACGCTCCTTGGGGTTGAGTGCGCTCCAGGCCGGCAGGGCGCGGCTGGCGGCGTCGATGGCGGCGCGGGTTTCGGTTTCACCCATATCGGGCACCTGGCCCAGAAGCTCGCCGTTGGCGGGGTTGAATACGGAGATGGTGGCGCCGCTCTCGGCCTGACACCAGCGACCGTCGATATGGCCGCTTTCCCTTACCAGGGTGCTGTTCACTGCAGAAATGCTCATAGTTGGCTGCCTCATGTTGATTCCGTCCGTGCCCGTGAGTCCGGTTTCCGGGATTGCCGTGAGCGACGCCACAACGGCACGGTCCATGGTTTGACAACATGTTAGCCGTGGGCGCAAAGTTTTATAAATGATGCCCTTTCAACATACACATTGAAGATCTTCAAACTATGAGCCAGACCAACCGGCCCGTGCTGGGCCAGATCGGCGACTACGAAATTCGCCTGTTAAAACTGTTCAAGACGGTGGTGGAATGCGGCGGCTTTTCGGCGGCGGAGACCGAGCTGAACATCAGCCGCTCCACCATCAGCGTGCACATGGCCAACCTGGAAAGCCGGCTCAAGCTCAAGCTGTGCCGGCGCGGCCGCTCGGGGTTTTCCCTCACCGACGATGGCGAAGTCATTTACGAGTCCACCAAGCGGCTGTTCAGCCGGCTGGAGGAGTTTCGCTACACGGTCAACGAGCTGCACGAGCAACTGAGCGGCGAGCTTAAAATCGTGTCCAGTGACAGCATCTGGCTGGAAGACGAATTCTCCATGGTGGAAGTGTTTGCCGCCCTGGGCGAGCAGGCGCCGGATGTGAACGTGAGTGTGGACGTGGCCTACATGGGCGAGATTGAACGCCGAGTGCTGAGCGACGACGCCGACGTGGGCTTTATTCACTACCACAGGGACCTGGAAGGGCTGGATTATCATCACCTGTATCAGGTGCGCTGTTTTCTCTATTGCAGCGACCGCCATCCGCTGTTTGCCGAGCAGAACGACGCCGTGATTGCCGAGCGCCTGCCCGAGTTCAAGCTCATTCATCCCGGCATTCATACCAATCCGGAAACCAGCGCCCAGCATGCGGGCCTGAAGCTGGCCGGACGCGCCTACCACTATGAGCCCCGCGCGGCGCTGATCCTCTCGGGTCAGTACATTGGCTTTTTGCCCGAAAGCTACGCCCGCCGCTGGGTGGACGGCGGCCGTCTGCGCCCGCTGCTGCCCCGGCAGAAGACCCACCAGCTGGGCATTGCCGCCATTACCCGCAGCCACGGCCGCCAGAGCCGCATACGGCAACTGTTTTTACAGCTGCTGAAGGAGCAGCTGAATAAAGGCTGAACCGGCCCCTTACTGCCTGTCTCTTAGTAACAGGTTTGTGTCGTTTGTTGTACCGTGCTTTTTCGTCGGACAAAGCGCACTGCTTCTCCGGCACGCCGTGAATACTTCCATGTAGGCTCCGCTGCGCCATCCATGGCGCAGAGGGCACGGCGAAGCAGACACCCTTTGCCCTCCTTGGAACACTCGGAGCTGACTGACCGTATACAGGCAGCGTTGATGTTGCTCGAAGGGATTTATGACCAAGAAACAAGAGGAGAGTTAGCAACCGCAACAATATGATCACTCTCACAGTTCCCGCCAACAGTTATGCCAATGCACAATGTGAAAGTAGTGCTAACCACTACATAAACAAAGGTTTTCCGTTTTTTGTTTGATCCTTATCAAACCTAAGTTGAATTCCCGTGAATTTAACCAAAGAGTAACCTGACGCAGACTCCCTTCCCGCAAGCACATAACCCCGCGAAGGGCTCACCCCTACGCCAACGGAACGTGATAAAAAACAAGGGACTAATAGTATGAACAGCATCTGGAGTTCTGCCCGCACCAAAATTGCCGCTTCACTGATTGCCGTCGCCGGCATGGGCGCCACCATGGAAGCCATGGCCGCCGACGTGACCTGGCGCTTTACCAACCTCTATTCCCGCGGTACCGCCTTTGGCGACGTCTACCAGTCTTTTGCCGACAAGATTGAAGCCGACTCCAACGGCCGCATGAAGATCAACATGCTCTACGCCGGTGAAGGCGTCGACACCAAGGGCATTATCAGCGCCACCAAATCCGGCCTGCTGGACATGGCCGCCCCCTTTCAGCCCATGCATGCGGGCGAAATTCCCTTTGGCGTGGTGGAAGTCGGTCTGCCCGGCTCCAACGGCAGCCTGGAAGAGCTGAACCAGCTGTTTCATGAAAAAGGCTGGAATGAGGTGCTGAGCGAGGCTTATGACCGCCATAACCTGGTGTGGCTGGATCCCTACTTTCAGCCCGGCGTATATGTGATCACCAAGAAGAAAATCGAGTCCATCGACGACTTCAAGGGCCTGAAGATTCGGGCGCCCGGCGCCTACGGCCGCTTCTTCCGCGAGCTGGGTGCCTCGCCGGTCAACCTGGCCTGGGGTGAGACCTACACCAGTCTGGCCACCGGCGTGATCGACGGCACCATCGGCTCCAACCTGATCGACCACCGCGACGGCAACTTCGCCGAGGTGGCCAAGTACATGTACCCGCTGCCGGTCTCCAGCGCTCAGGCCCTGCCCATCCTGGTCAACAAAAACGCCTGGAACAAGCTGCCGGACGACCTGAAGCAGGTAGTGCGCAACGCCGCCAAATGGCATGCCGGACAACAGGCCGAAAAGTCTGCCCTGTGGGAACAGGAAGCCGTGGCCGACATGGAGCAACAGGGCCTGACCTGGAGCCCGGACGCCTCCGAGGCCGACCAGGCCAAATGGCGTGACGCCGCCGAGGCGGTATGGGCCCACTACGGCAATACCGACAAGTACAGCGCCCGCCTGGTTGAACTGATGAAGTAAGCCTGGCCGTAACAGACCTCTGCGTCTGTCGATAGCAGGCCAAAGAGAGCCGCTTCAACGTACCCTCTGCGCCATGGATGGCGCAGTGGAGCCCTCAGGGATGAGTTTACGGCGTGTCGGTGAAGTGGGCTCTTTGGCCGCTCTTTCCCGAACGTACAGACACCCCCCGGATTTATCATGAAAACACTGCTTAGTTTCTGGTGCAGGGGCACCGGCTGGCTGGTGTCGCTCACCAGCCACACCATTTCCCTGGCTTTGCCGCTGCTGGCGGGCACCGTCGCCTTTGAGGTGTTCTCCCGCTATGTACTCGACCGCCCTACCCTCTGGGCCTATGACGTGTCGCTGTTTCTGTTCGGCTATATCGGCGCCCTGTGTGGCGCCCACGCCCAGCTGAAAAAATCCCACATCAATGTCGACATCGTGTATCTGGCGGTGTCCCAGCGCTGGAAAAACGCCTTTGATCTGCTGGCCAACACCCTTGGCGGTTTTTTCCTGCTGGTAATCGCTACCAAGGGCTGGGAGAAAGCGGTGGAAGCCATGGAGTTCGGCTATACCCGCCAGTCGGAGTGGGCCCCTTCCATCACCCATTTCTGGATCATGGTCACCGCCGCCGCCGTGCTGTTTTTGATGCAACTGTCCGCCGACATGATCAAGGACGCCTGGCAACTGGTGACCGGTGAACCTCTGCTGAATGAGGAAGAACAAGCATGAGTATTGAACTGATCACCGGCCTGCTGCTGGTGGGCGTACTGGTGTCCTTTATTATGGGCGCCCAGGTGGGCCTGGCCTTGGGCGGCGTGGCCATGCTGCTGGGCTATGCCACCTGGGGCGAAGGCATTTTCAACATAGTGCCCACCACCATTGAAAGCACCCTGTTCAGCTTTGTGCTGCTGGCCATTCCCCTTTACATCTATATGGGTCAGCTGCTGACCCGCTCCGGCATTGGCGATGCCATGTTCAAGGCGAGCCAGCTGGTGATTGGCCGCATTCGCGGGTCGCTGGCCATCAGTGTGATCGGGGTCTGCTCCATGATCGGTGCCATGGTGGGCATTATCGGTGCCGGCATCATGACCTCGGGCAGCATTGCCCTGCGCCCCATGCTGGAGCGCGGCTACGACAAGAAGCTGGCCCTTGGGGTAATCATGGCCGGCGGCGGCCTCGGCATTCTGATCCCCCCCAGCATTCCCATGATTTTGTTCAGCTCCACCACCCAGAACTCGGTGGGCAAAATGTTTATCGGCGCCATGGTGCCGGCGCTGATCTCCATTACCGTGCTGATGCTGTATGTGGTGATCTCCTGCAAGCTCAACCCGGAGCGGGCGCCTATGGGCCACGCCCTGGACGTGCCCAAAAACCGGCGGGAAAAGCTGATCACCCTGCGCGACGGCTTTATGGCCCTGGGGCTGATTGTGCTGGTGCTGGGCAGCATTATCAGTGGCATTGCCACGCCCACCGAGTCCGGCGCCATTGGCGTGGTCGGCGCCCTGCTGCTGGCCATGCTGTACAAGCGCTTCAAACTAAACATGATGAAACGCTCCGGCGCCGAAACCGCGCTGCTGGTGAGCGTGGCCATCTGGATTGTGCTGGGCGCCTCGGTATTCAGCAACTTTCACCTGCTGATGGGCGTGCAGGGCATGGTGGCCGACTTTGCCGCCGGCCTGGATCTGCCTCCCATTGTCATCATCATCATGATGCAGGTGGTGATGCTGCTGCTCGGCTTTATTATCGATGAAATGATCATCGTGCTGATCTGCGCACCGCTGTTTACTCCCATTGCGGTGAGCCTGGGTTATGACCCCATCTGGTTCGGCATACTGATGATTCTGAATATCGAGATAGCCGTGCAGACGCCGCCCTATGGCTTTGCGCTCTTCTACCTCAAGGGCATTGCCCCGCCCGGAGTGACCATGATGGATATCTACAAGTCCATTCTGCCCTTTGTGGCGCTCAAGCTGGGAGTGCTGATCCTGTGCATGCTGGTCCCGGAAATCGTGACCTGGCTGCCCAATAAACTGATGGGGTAACCATTTATGTTCAAGGAAATACTGTTGCCGCTCGACTTTGAGCACCAGGAGCTGTACCCGCAGGTGGTGGCATCGGCCCTGAGGTTATGCCATCCACAGGGCCGTATTCACCTGCTGTATGTGAATCCGTCACGGGTGCATCACGCCGCCGCGCCCTTTTATTCAAAAGAACTGCTGGAAAAACAGGATAAGGCGATCACCGCACAGCTGCATGACTTTATGCAGACCCATATTCCGGCCAGCCATCAGGGCCGGCTGGAAGTGCGCCACGGCGTGGTGTACGACACCATTCTGGCCCGGGCGAAAAAGCTGGCAGTGAATCTCATCGTCATGCCCGCTTCTCGCCCGGGGGCCGAGACCTACCTGCTGGGATCCAATTCCTCCAGGGTGGTACGCCACGCCGACTGCGCCGTGCTGGTGGTAAGGTAAGGAAGACGAACATCTGCCACACCAATGAATGGTAGGTTGGCGATGAGCGCAGCGAATCCCAACATTTTACAGCCGCCTGCGTGTTGGAATTCGCTGCGCTCATTCGCAACCTACGACACCTGTATTCGCGATATTACCCCTTCCCTTTTGACCAGAGCTGCTCCATGGCCAGTGCCAGCAGGGTGCCGGTAAGCAGGCCGTTGCCCAGCAGATATTGCGCCAGCCCGGGAAAATGGCGGTACAGCGCGGGGGGCAGGAACATGCAGCCGACTCCCAGCAACAGGGCGACGCCCACTATGGTGCTGGCGCGGTTGTCCATGCCGTTTTTGGTAATAAGCTGAAACGCCAGGCTCACCAGCTTGATAAAGGTGGCCAGCAGGGCGGCGTTGGCCACCGGCGCCGGCAGCAGCGACAGCACGCCCACCGCGCCCGGAAACAGCGCCACCAGCGCCAGCAGGGCGCAGGCCAGCAAAAAGGGGCCCCGTCTGTCTTCTCCGCTCAGCTGAATAAAGCCGGCAGTCACCGGCAGCGGCACCACGGCAATGGTGGAAAAGCAGCCCGCCAGACCATGGCTGATGCCCGACATTCGGCTGCTGCGGTTGATCACGGCATGGTCATCGGGCTGGCGCTCCCGCACCACCGCCGACACCGCCGTTACCGCCGCAATCTGGTTGGAAAACAGCAGCAGCGAGAACAGCACCGCCACCACCAGCATGCCCGCATCCAGCCGGGGCAGGCCCCAGGCAAACAGCGCCGGCAGCGCCAGACCGGCATCTTCTGCCACCGCCAGCGGCGACAGTCCGAACAGCCAGAACGCCCCCCAGCCCAGCACAATGCCCACCAGCACCGCATAGGTGCGCAGCAGAGTGTGACGACTGAAGGAGCACAGCAGCACCCCGAGAAACACCAGCAGGCCAATCAGCAGCACCGGCAGGCTCATGGTGCCGGTGCGCGGATCCGTGACCATGCCGCGCACAAACACCCCGGCCAGCTGAATCACCAGCAGCAGAATAAAGCAGCCGGTCACCAGGGGTGTGAACAGAAACAGCAGCCGGTGCACCTGCTGGGCGATTCCCAGCACCAGCATAATCAGTCCCGCCACCAGCACACCGCCGGAGAGCAGCCGCAGGGTGTCGAAACTGTCGAGTCCCTGCTCCCTGCCGATGTAGGCCATTACCACAAACACGATGGCCCAGGAGCCGGCGGGGCCGTCGGCAATGGGGTAACGGTGCCCCAGCCAGGCCTGCAGACCGGAGCTCAGACCCACCACCAGCAGGGTACGCTGCACCAGGCCCGCCACCTCGGCACTGTCGAGCCCAAAGGCCTGGCCCAGCACAATGGGCAGGGCCAGGGCGTTGGCCAGCAAAAACACAAACCACTGAGTCACGCTCAGTCCCCACCCCAGGTGGTGTCGCATGAAAAGTCTCCCGTGATAAAGAATAAAGAAAATGCCGTAGCTGCCGCTTCAGCCGGCAGGGCGTGCAACGCACGCCTTTCACTCGGATGTCTGCATAATTGCGCCGGCTAAAGCGGCGCCTACAGCTCTACACAGGCACAACAAGACAGGCCGCCGGCGGCGGCCCTTTCAGGTGAGAATTAGCGGGCGTTATTGTCGGTATTATCAAGCTTGCCGTCCAGCGCCTCCAGAATGGAGCAGTGCTCGGCGCTTTCCAGCCCGCCGCAACAGGCATCCGACAACTGCCGCAGGGAGCGGCGAAACTGCTCCAGCTCGCGAATGCGTTCTTCCACCTCGGCCAGCTTGCTGTCGGCCACCGCCTTGACTTCGCGGCAGGTCACTTTACAGCTGCTGATGCGCAATGCCAGCAGCTCTTCAATGTCTTTGAGAGAAAAGCCCACCCTCTTGCTGCGCAAAATAAAATGCAGCCGCTTCTTGTCGTCTTCGCTGTATTGCCGGTATCCGGTGGGAGTACGTAAACTGGGCACCAGCAGCCCTTCCTTTTCATAAAAACGCAGGGTGTCGGTCTTGATGCCGAAGGCCCTGGCCAGCTCGCCGATGCGATACATTTATCTCTCCTTTCAGCCCTGGTTTAATTACAGATAAAACCTCTTTACACCAAACCAAATAGTCCGGCATTCAGCGGCAAAAACGGGTAGAATATGCCGCCTTCTGTTCTGGCGTACCAGGCGGTTTGGTAAAGCCGGTGTCGATTGCTTTCGCCGATTTTACCAAACCCCCCGATGAATCGTTAAAGGAACGAGAACATAATGGAAACTGCCCGACCCATTCGCCGAGCTCTCCTGAGTGTGTCCGACAAACAAGGCATTGTGGCCTTCGCCCAGGGGCTGCACGCCCGTGGTGTAGAGCTGCTGTCTACCGGTGGCACCGCCCGTCTGCTGGCGGAGCAAGGCCTGCCTGTGACCGAAGTATCCGACTATACCGGTTTTCCGGAAATGATGGACGGTCGTGTCAAGACACTCCACCCCAAGGTACACGGCGGCATTCTGGGTCGTCGCGGCCAGGACGACGCCATCATGGCCGAGCACGGCATTGCGCCCATCGACATGGTGGTAGTCAATCTCTATCCTTTCGCCAATACCGTTGCCAAGGCTGACTGCAGCCTGGAAAACGCCATTGAAAACATCGACATCGGTGGCCCTACCATGGTGCGCGCTGCGGCCAAAAACCACAACGACGTGGCCATTGTGGTTAACGCCAGCGACTACGATCGCCTGCTGACCGAGCTGGATGCCAACGACAACAGCCTGAGCCAGGCCACCCGCTTCAGCCTGGCCATTGCCGCCTTTGAGCACACCGCCCAGTACGACGGCATGATCGCCAACTACTTCGGCACCATGGTACCGGCCTATCACGAGGCCGCCGAGGGTTCCAGGTTCCCGCGCACCGTCAACTACCAGTTCACCAAGAAGCAGGATCTGCGCTACGGCGAAAACAGCCACCAGAGCGCCGCCTTCTACGTGGAAAACAAGGTCGACGAAGCCTCCGTGGCCACCGCCACCCAGCTGCAGGGCAAGGAGCTGTCCTACAACAACATCGCCGACACCGACGCCGCCCTGGAGTGCGTGAAGGAATTCGATGAGCCGGCCTGTGTCATCGTCAAGCACGCCAACCCCTGTGGCGTGGCCCTGGGCAAGGATCTGCTGGAAGCCTACGATCGCGCCTACCAGACCGACCCGACTTCCGCCTTTGGCGGCATCATCGCCTTTAACCGCGAGCTGGATGAAGCCACTGCCCGCGCCATTATCGATCGCCAGTTTGTGGAAGTGATCATCGCCCCGTCCATCAGCGCCGAAGCAAAAGCCGCCGTGGCCGACAAGAAAAACGTGCGCCTGCTGGAATGCGGTCAGTGGAGCAGCCAGACCAGGGGTCTCGACATCAAGCGGGTGAACGGCGGCATTCTGGTGCAGGACCGGGATCAGGGCATGGTCGACATGGCCGATCTCAAGGTGGTGTCCAAGCGTCAGCCCACCGAAGAAGAGCTGAAGGATCTGCTGTTCTGCTGGAAGGTGGCCAAGTTCGTTAAATCCAACGCCATCGTCTACGCCAAGGGCAGCCAGACCATAGGTGTGGGCGCCGGCCAGATGAGCCGGGTGTACTCCGCCAAGATTGCCGGCATCAAGGCCGCCGACGAAGGTCTGCAGGTAGAGGGCTCCGTCATGGCGTCCGACGCCTTCTTCCCCTTCCGTGACGGCATCGACGCCGCTGCCGCCGCCGGCATCAGCTGTGTGATCCAGCCCGGTGGCTCCATGCGCGACGAAGAAGTGATCCAGGCCGCCGACGAGCACGGTATGGCCATGGTGTTCACCGGCATGCGCCACTTCCGTCACTGATTGCGAGGAAACAAGCATGAACGTATTGGTAATCGGCGGTGGCGGGCGTGAACACGCCCTGGCCTGGAAAGCCGCCCAGTCGCCCAGGGTAAGCAAGGTCTTCGTGGCCCCGGGCAACGCCGGCACCGAGCTGGAACCGGCTCTCACCAACGTGGCCATTTCCGCCACCGACATTCCCGCTCTGCTGGCCTTTGCCAAACAGGAGCGAGTAGAACTGACCATCGTCGGTCCCGAAGCCCCGCTGGTGGCCGGTGTGGTTGACGCCTTTGAAGCCGACGGCCTGGCCATTTTCGGCCCCACCGCCGGCGCGGCTCAGCTGGAAGGCTCCAAGGCCTTTACCAAGGACTTCCTGGCCCGCCATCACATCCCGACCGCCGCCTACCAGAACTTCACCGAAGTGGAGCCGGCGCTGGCCTACCTGCGTGAGCAGGGTGCCCCCATCGTGATCAAGGCCGACGGCCTGGCCGCGGGCAAGGGCGTGATTGTGGCCATGACCCAGGAAGAAGCCGAAGACGCGGTGCGCGACATGCTGGCGGGCAACGCCTTTGGCGATGCCGGCAGCCGGGTGGTGATCGAGGAATTCCTCGAGGGCGAGGAAGCCTCCTTTATCGTGATGGTGGACGGCGAGCATGTGCTGCCCATGGCCACCAGCCAGGATCACAAGCGCGTGGGCGACAAGGATACCGGCCCCAACACCGGCGGCATGGGCGCCTACAGCCCGGCCCCGGTGGTGACCCAGGAAATTCATGACCGCATTATGGAACAGGTGATCATGCCCACGGTGCGTGGCATGGCGGAAGAAGGCCATGTCTACAAGGGCTTCCTGTATGCCGGCCTGATGATCGACAAAGCCGGTCAGCCCAAGGTGATCGAGTTCAACTGCCGCTTTGGCGATCCGGAAACCCAGCCCATCATGCTGCGGCTCAAGTCCGATCTGGTGGAGCTGTGCCTGGCCGGTTGCAAGGGTGAGCTGGACAAGGCCACTGCCGAGTTTGACCCGCGCGCCGCCGTGGGCGTGGTGCTGGCCGCCGGCGGCTACCCCGGTGCCTACCGTCAGGGTGACGCCATCACCGGCATTCCCGCCGAGGCCGAGGGGGCCAAGGTGTTCCATGCCGGCACTCAGTTCAAGGATAACGAGCTGGTCACCGCCGGCGGCCGGGTGCTGTGCGCCACCGCCCTGGGCGAGAGCGTCAGTCAGGCTCAGCAGAAGGCCTATGAGCTGACTCGTCAGATCAAGTGGGATGATGTCTTCTTCCGCAGCGATATCGCCTGGCGGGCGATTGAGCGGGAAGCGCAGTCATAAGCTGGAAGCGTGAAGCTGAAAGTGAAAGCAAAACGGGGCCAATTTGGCCCCGTTTTTTTATGGATGTCTCGTTCCCATGCTCTGCGTGGGAACGCATATTTTCGTCAACTTATACCAATTACATTAGGTGGCGTTCTCAATTAGTGTAAACTCCTACCGATAGCCACTTGCATCAGGGCCTTCGGAGTGTAAATGAGTGAGCGTACAGTACTGAGAGATGACCAGTGGGAACGGATCAAGGACTTGCTTCC
>NZ_QAGM01000023.1 GCF_003049725.1 Oceanimonas marisflavi | reverse complement strand
GCGCTTACTGGCCTGTTCCAATAACGGTCTGACGGCTTCAAATTGTGCTCGCGTAATGTCGCTGGGGTATGTTTTTCGTTTCATCCGTCCAGTATCGGCTATTGGCGAAAGATTTCAAACAGGTTCTTACAGCTTACTTGCCATCCAGGATTCAAGAATTAACTGTGCCGAGACCGCGTCTACGGCGTCCTTGCCCAGGGCCTTGTAGCCGCCGGCTTCAAACAGGCGGGCGCGGGCGTCTGTGGTGGTCAGGCGCTCGTCCTGCAGCTCCACCGGCAGACCAAAGCGGCCGTGCAGCCGGTTGGCAAACTTGCGGGCGCGACGGCTGATGTCCTGCTCGGTGCCGTCCATATTCAGCGGCAGGCCCACCACCAGCAGGGCCGGCTGCCACTCCTTGAGCAGCTTTTCAATCTGCTCCCAGTTGGGCACGCCGTCGTTGGCCTTCAGTGCCAGCAAGGGGCGGGCGCTGGCGGTGAGCTCCTGGCCCACCGCCACGCCGATGCTTTTCAGGCCATAGTCAAAGCCCAGCAGAGTACGGCTCATGCGTGACCTACCTGGGATGAAAGCTGACGGGAGTCGATGCCGAGGCGGGCAATGGCCTGGTGCCAGCGCTGACCGAGGGGAGTATCGAAAATCAGGCTGCTGTCGGCGGGCACCGTCAGCCAGCTGTTTTCCACCAGCTCCTGCTCCAGCTGACCCGGTGTCCAGCCGGCATAGCCCAGCGTCACCAGAAATTTTTCCGGCGCCTGACTGGTACCCAGAGTTTCCAGCACATCCCGGGAGGTGGTGACCATGAGATCATCGGCAAGCAGCCGGCTGGAGCCAAAGCCTTCAACCGGAGTGTGCAGCACAAAGCCCCGGTCGGCAGAGACCGGGCCACCCTGCAGCACCGGACTGTCCAGCCCGGGCACGTCATCGGGCTCCAGCTCCAGCTGGTGCAGCAGTTCGTGCAATTGCATATCGACCGGAATGTTGATCACCAGCCCCATGGCGCCTTCCTCATTGTGCTCGCAGATATAGGTCACGGAGCCGGCAAAGAAGGGATCCTTGAGGTTGGGCATGGCGATCAGAAAGTGATGTTCCAGTGAATCCATGTTGTCTCGTTATCGCTGTATTCGCCCGGCGGCATGCCACCGGGGATGAGTGTTACTGTCAGGATAGCCGCTTTTCAATGGCGTCCATCAGCATACCGGTAATGTTGACCGGAAAGGCGGCTTCTATCTCGCGCACGCAGGTGGGGCTGGTGACGTTCACCTCGGTGAGCTTGTCGCCGATGATGTCGAGACCCACAAAGATAAGTCCCTTGCTTTTGAGTACCGGGCCCAGGGCCTCGGCAATGCGGCGATCGCTGTCGCTCAGGGGGCGGGCCTCGCCCCGGCCGCCGGCGGCCAGGTTGCCCCGGGTTTCGCCCCCCTGGGGAATGCGCGCCAGGCAGTAGGGCACTGGCTCGCCGTCCACCACCAGCACCCGCTTGTCGCCGTCCTTGATGGCGGGCAGATAGGTCTGCACCATGCAGTAACGGCTGCCATGCTCGGTGAGGGTTTCGATGATCACGCCCAGATTGGGATCGTCTTCCTTCACCCGAAAGATGGAGGCGCCGCCCATGCCGTCCAGGGGCTTGAGAATAATGTCCTTGTGCTCGGCGTGAAAGGCGCGAATGTCGGCGGCCTTGCGGGTCACCAGGGTGCTGGGAGTGTGCTCGGCAAACCAGGCGGTGTAGAGCTTTTCGTTGGCGTCGCGCAGGCTTTGGGGCTTGTTGACGATAAGGGTGCCTTCACCCTCGGCCCGCTCCAGCAGATAGGTGGCGTAGATAAACTCGGTATCAAAGGGCGGATCCTTGCGCATCAGGATCACGTCCAGGTTGTGCAGGGGCTGGAGCTCAGGCTCGGCCAGGGTATACCACTGGCTGGCGTCTTCCTTTACCGACAGCCGGGCCATGCTGCCATAGGCTTCACCATCGCGCAGGCTGAGATCGCTCATTTCCATGTACCAGAGCTCATAGCCCCGGCGCTGGGCTTCCAGCAGCATGGCGAAGCTGGTGTCTTTCTTGATGTTGATGGACTGAATGGGGTCCATCACGATTCCCAGTTTGATGGTCATGCGAGATCTCCAAATCGGCATTGCAGGGCGGTAATGGCGGTGAGCGCCGCGGTTTCGGTGCGCAGCACGCGCGGTCCGAGCAGTATATCAATAAAGTGGTGCGATTGAGCGGCGGCAATTTCCTCATCCGACAGCCCCCCTTCGGGGCCGATCAGCAGGCGCACGCCGTGCTCGGGGGCGGGCAGGGTGTTGACGCTGTATTCGGCCCGGGGGTGCAGGTTGAGCCTGAGCTCATTGGTGTCTTCCGCCAGCCACTGCTCCAGGGCCATGGCCGGGCGGATCTCGGGAATGCGGTTGCGACCGCACTGCTCGCAGGCGGCGATGGCGATTTTCTGCCACTGTTGCAGTTTCTTTTCCAGGCGTTCGCCGGAGAGTTTGACGCCACAGCGGCTGGAAAACAGCGGCGTGATCACGTTCACCCCGAGCTCCACCGACTTCTGAATGGTGAACTCCATCTTTTCGCCCCGGCTCACCACCTGGCCCAGGTGAAAGTGCAGGGGGGACTCCACCTCACCGGCGCTGAACTCTCCCACGCGCACCCGCACGCTTTTCTTGCCGGCCTCAATGATCTCGGCGGCGTACTGGCCACCTTCGCCGTTAAACAGCACCAGATGCTGGCCGGCCTGCATGCGCAGCACCCGGCCCACATGGTTGGCGCCGTCTTCCGACAGGGTCAGCTCCTGGCCGCTGGCAAGCTCGCTCGGCTCATGGATTCGGGGTATACGCATAATTTTTGCACTGCTCCTGAACAAAGGGGTTGTGGTTGCCCTGAATACGGCCGATACGCTTGTCCCGCTCGCACTCCCAGGGACTGGCCGGATATTGCCGGTTCCAGGCCTCAAACAGTTTCTGCTGCTGGCGGGCAATCTTCAGCCGGTATTGCTGCTGCATATACAGATAGGTGCGGGCAATGGCGCCCCGGGTTTCCACGGGAGGTTGCACCTTGCGCCCCTTGAAGTCCACCAGCATCTGGCAGCGGCCATATTGTACCGGCTTGCCGTTCCATTCCGAAAAACGATAGTTGGAGCGATCGCCGTTGACCTCGCCCACCGCCGGCACCAGGTTGTGCAGGTCGCCTTCCATTTGCCGGAACAGCTCGTCCTTGCGGGTGCAGTTTTTGCGCCCGCCCTGCTGCCAGCACTGGCGCTGGTGGCCGAATTCCCAGGCGGGCACCACATGCTCCCACTCGATGCGGCTGGCCCGCCGCTCCTGCTTGCGTACCCGGTAGCCACAGCTGGCCAGATCCGGCACCAGCTTCTTGCCCTGGGCCTGAATGTTGCAGTTGCAGTAAAAACTCACCGGATTGTCACGATAAATGCCCGGTGCCACCTTTTTGGCCTGGCGAAACGACATGGCTTCGCCATGGGCCAGCGAGGAGCACAGGCTCAGGATCAGAAGAAAATAGCGCACGACTCATTGTTATGTTGGTATTTGTGCGCGCAAGCTTACCACCGGCGGCGGGGCGGGGAAAAGGGGGGAGGATACCGGGCCGGCGCCCGGTATGACTTTTATGATTAAACCAGTTTGAGCATGGCTTCGGCAGAAGAGACGTCCAGCTTGCCGGGCTGTTCCACACACACCTGAGTGACCACGCCGTTGTCCACCACCAAGGCGAAGCGCTGGGCGCGCAGGCCGCCAAAGGCGCCGGTGTCCTTGGCCAGACCCAGGGCCTGAGTAAAGCTGCCATCGCCGTCGGCGAGCATGGTAATGGCGCCGGCGTTCTGGCTCTGCTGCCAGGCGTGCATCACAAAGGCGTCGTTGACCGACAGGCAAAACAGCGCCACGCCTCTGGTCTGAAATTCGTCTTCCAGTGCGACAAAGCCCGGCAGATGGGCCTGGGAACAGGTGGGGGTAAAGGCTCCGGGCACGGCGAAGATCACCGCCTTTTTGTGGCCGAACAGGACCTGAGTGTCGGCGCTGGCCTTGCCGCTTTCGGTAATAAAGGTGAAGTCGTGCTGGGGCAGGGTGTCACCGGGTTTGATCATGGGGTTTTCCTTTTTCCGGACGGTTTGACGGGCATCAGTGGCTGACCGCAGTGCAGGCACTGATAGCGCTTCTTACCACGCCGCACGCTGTTGTGCCGGCGCAGGCTCAGTTTATGAATACGGCAACCGCAATCATAGCGAAAAACCGGGGCCACTTTCTCGGTATTGAGCCGGTGCCGGGTGCGGGGCTCAAGGCCAAATACGTCCACCATGATGGCCTGCCATTCCCGGCCGTGGGGTTTTACCTTGCCGTGCAGGGCAAAGGCCACCAGATGGGCCACCTCGTGAGGCACGATTTCGGTCAGAAAGTTCTGTGGATTGTCGGCCAGCAGTACCGGGTTAAAGCGCAGCTCCCACTGTTCCAGCCAGGCAGAGCCGGCAATACGTCCGCGCTGGTTAAAACGCACCAAAGGCGGATCAAACGGCCGGCCGGTGTAGCGTTCGGCCAGGGCCAGGCACTCGGTGACCCGGTTCTGTATTTGCTGAAAAAGGGAATCGTCGAGTTTCATGATCGTAAAGCTGTAAGCCATAAGCTGTCAGCTGTAAGTAGCTGCCACTTTAGTCGGCAGAGCCTGTTTCTCGCTCCCACGCTCCGGCGTGGGAGTGTGTATCGTACTGGCAGCCACGCCGGTGTATGGCTGGGCTGCTGTCTGCATTCCCACCCAGAGCGTGGGAACGCGCAGGCATTAGCGCCGCAGGCGCTCCAGAGATGGTTCTCGCTACCACGTAATAAAAAGGGGAAGCGTTTGCTCCCCCTTGATGCTTACTTCAGGCCGGCGGCGTCGCGCAGCAGGGCGGCCTTGTCGGTGGCTTCCCAGGGGAACTCGTCCCGGCCGAAGTGGCCGTAGGCGGCGGTGGCCTGGTAGATGGGACGGTTCAGATCCAGCATCTGGATCAGGCCATAGGGGCGCAGGTCGAAGTGCTCGCGCACCAGGGCGTCGATCAGTTCTTCGGATACCTTGCCGGTGCCAAAGGTTTCCACGCTGATGGAGGTGGGCTCGGCCACGCCGATGGCGTAGGACACCTGAATTTCGCAGCGGTCGGCCAGACCGGCAGCAACGATGTTCTTGGCCACATAGCGGGCGGCGTAGGCGGCGGAGCGGTCCACCTTGGACGGATCCTTGCCGGAGAAGGCGCCGCCACCGTGACGGGCCATGCCGCCGTAGGTGTCCACGATGATCTTGCGGCCGGTCAGACCACAGTCACCCATGGGGCCGCCGATAATGAACTGGCCGGTGGGGTTGATATGGTACTTGGTGTCCTTGCTCAGCCATTCGGCGGGCAGCACCGGCTTGATGATCAGCTCCATTACCGCTTCGCGCAGGGTGGCCTGGTCGATGTCGGGGCTGTGCTGGGTAGACAGCACCACAGTGTCGATGCCCACGGGCTTGCCGTCGTCATAAACGAAGGTCACCTGGGACTTGGCGTCCGGGCGCAGCCAGGGCAGCTCCTTGGCCTTGCGCACATGGGCCTGGCGCTTCACCAGACGGTGGGAGTAGGTCACCGGAGCGGGCATCAGCACGTCGGTTTCGTTGGAAGCGTAACCAAACATCAGGCCCTGGTCGCCGGCGCCCTGAGCGTAGGGGTCTTCGTCTTCCCGGTCCACGCCCATGGCGATATCGGGCGACTGCTTGCCGATGGCGTTCAGTACGGCGCAGCTGTCACCGTCAAAGCCCATGTCGGAGCTGGTGTAGCCGATTTCACGCACGGTGCGGCGGGCCAGCTCTTCGATATCAACCCAGGCGCTGGTGGAAATTTCGCCACCGACGATGACCATGCCGGTCTTGACGTAGGTTTCGCAGGCCACGCGGGCCTTGGGGTCCTGCTTGATAATGGCGTCGAGGACCGCATCGGAGATCTGGTCGGCAATCTTGTCGGGATGACCTTCGGACACGGACTCGGAGGTAAACAGTCTGGCCATGTTACTTCACTTCCTGAAAATGTAATGAATTTGGCGTTGTCAGTGACCGCCACGATAGCGGTATTAACATCTGGACGGCTATTCTAGAGAGGCGAGGGCGGGATTGCCAGTAAAATGTGTGACCGGTGCGGCGAAGGGGTTTCATGGCGGGGGAGAATAATTTGCGCCTCCCGGCCGTCTTTGGGACAATAACCGCCGTTTTGTTCACCCTTCTTTTTAAAAGATTTTCTCAGGAGATGTCGATGCCTTCTCGTCAAGTGCTGGCCAATGCCGTGCGCGCGCTCAGTATGGATGCGGTACAGAAAGCCAATTCCGGTCACCCCGGAGCCCCCATGGGCATGGCGGATATCGCCGAGGTGTTGTGGCGTGATTACCTGCAGCACAACCCCGCCAACCCGGATTGGGCCGACCGCGACCGCTTTATTCTGTCCAACGGCCACGGCTCCATGCTGCTGTACTCCCTGCTGCACCTGACCGGTTACGAGCTGTCCATCGACGATCTCAAGCAGTTCCGTCAGCTGCACTCCAAGACCCCCGGCCACCCGGAATACGGTTACGCCCCGGGCGTGGAAACCACCACAGGTCCGCTCGGTCAGGGCATTACCAATGCCGTGGGCATGGCCATTGCCGAAAAGGCGCTGGCGGCCCAGTTCAACAAGCCCGGCCACGACGTGGTGGATCACTACACCTATACCTTCCTGGGTGACGGCTGCTTGATGGAAGGCATCTCCCATGAAGCCTGCTCCCTGGCCGGCACCCTGGGCCTGGGCAAGCTGATTGCCTTCTGGGATGACAACGGCATCTCCATCGACGGTGAAGTGGACGGCTGGTTCAGCGACGACACCCCCAAACGTTTTGAAGCCTATGGCTGGCATGTTATTCCCGCGGTGGACGGTCACGACAGCGCCGCCGTGGCCGCCGCCATCGAGGCCGCCCGTGCCGAGACCGGCCGTCCGACCCTGATCTGCTGCAAGACCGTGATCGGTTTTGGCTCCCCCAACAAGGGCGGCAGCCACGACTGCCACGGCGCCCCCCTGGGCGAGGCCGAAATCGCCGCCACCCGCGAGCAGCTGGGCTGGAATCACGCGCCTTTTGAAATCCCTGCCGAGGTTTACGGCGAGTGGGATGCCAAAGTGAAAGGTGCCGAGCTGGAAGCCGGCTGGAACGCAAAATTCGAGGCCTACGCCGCCGAGTTCCCGGAACTGGCCGCCGAGCTCAAGCGCCGCCTGAACGGCGAGCTGCCCGCCGACTGGGAACAGCAAAGCGCCGACTTTATCAAGGGTCTGCAGGCCGCCCCGGCCAAGATTGCCACCCGTAAAGCCTCCCAGAACGCGCTGGATGCTTTTGGCGCCGTTCTGCCCGAGCTGCTGGGCGGCAGTGCCGATCTGGCCCCTTCCAACCTGACCATGCACAAGGGTTCCAAGGCCATCAGCGCCGACGATGCCTCCGGCAACTACCTGCACTACGGTGTGCGTGAGTTCGGCATGAGCGCCATCATGAACGGCATCGCCCTGCACGGTGGTTTCGTGCCCTACGGCGGCACCTTCCTGATGTTTGTGGAATATGCCCGCAACGCCGTGCGCATGGCCGCCCTGATGAAGCAGCGCTCCATCTTTGTTTACACCCACGACTCCATTGGTCTGGGTGAAGACGGCCCCACCCACCAGCCGGTGGAGCAAATCGCCTCTCTGCGCCTGACCCCCAACATGAGCACCTGGCGCCCCTGTGATCAGGTGGAGTCCGCCGTGGCCTGGAAACACGCCATCGAGCGTAAGGACGGCCCCACTTCCCTGATCTTCTCCCGCCAGGGCCTGGGCCAGATGGAGCGTACCGAGGCCCAGCTGGCCGACGTGGCCAAGGGTGGCTATGTGCTGCGCGACTGCGCCGGCACCCCGGAGCTTATTCTGATCGCCACCGGCTCCGAAGTGGAGCTGGCCATGGCCGCCGCCGAGCAGCTGACCGCCAGGGGCCGCGCCGTGCGCGTGGTGTCCATGCCGTCCACCGATGTGTTTGACGCACAAAGTGCCGAATACCGTGAAAGCGTGCTGCCCGCCGCTGTGACCAAGCGTCTGGCGGTAGAAGCCGGCATTCGCGACTTCTGGTTCAAGTATGTGGGCTTTGGTGGCGACATCATCGGCATGAGCAGCTTTGGTGAGTCGGCGCCTGCCGGTGATCTGTTCAAGCTGTTCGGCTTTACCACCGAGAACGTGGTGGAGAAGGCCGAGGCCCTGCTGGCCTGAGCCTGAGCGCTTAATCAATGAAAAAACCGGCTCTTGAGCCGGTTTTTTTATGTCTGTGATTTGGAGCGCTGCGGGGCAGGGACATGGCAAGGGCGATCATGATCACACTTTTTTAACCATCAAAAATTCATCCAATCAATAAAAATCTATATTTTTCAGCTGGTTGTGAATATTCCTGAACTCGGGGACGGTTTTTTATTCGCCACTGGCATTGCTCATCTTGTTAATGGAATGTATATATAATTATGAATTCATAATGACGCAGGCGGCGTCATAACCAAGGAGAAGGTAATGGGAAACAATGTACACTCTTTTCGTGGCTTCTTTAAAAAGAGTTTGTTAACGATTTCGCTGGGCGCCACCCTGGCCACCGCCTCGGTGCATGCCGACACCCTGAGGGTGGCCGGCAACTTCGCCGTGGATCATTCCAGTACCCTGGCCATGGAGGTCTTCAAGAAGGAAGTGGAAGCGGCCACCGACGGCGATATTAACGTGAACCTGTTTCCGGCCATGCAACTGGGCGGCGCCTCGGAAAACGTCGATCAGGTGCGCTCCGGTGTGCTCAGCATGACCTGGATCGGTGTGTCCTTCCTGTCACGCACCGTGCCCGAGCTGGAAGCGGTGAGCCTGCCTTTTGTGCTCAAGGACAGGGAAACCGCCTTCCGTGTTATCGATGGCAAGGTCGGGGATCTGCTCAATGAAAAACTGGCGGAAAAAGGCTTTGTCGCCCTCGGCTTTATGGAGCTGGGTGCGCGCCATATCACCAACAGCGTGCGGCCTATCGAGTCCATCGAGGACTTCGAGGGCCTGAAGATCCGTCTGCAGCCGAATGAAACCCACCTGAACAGCTTCCGCGCTCTGGGTGCCAGCCCGGTGTCCATGGGCATCAACGAGGTGTACTCGGCCCTGCAGCAGAAGGTGATCGACGGCCAGGAAAACCCCTTCAGCATCATTCGCAAGAACAATTTCGGCGAAGTGCAGCAGTATCTGACCGATACCAACCATTTCTTCGACTTTATCGTGGTGGTGGCCAACAAGAAAAAGTTCGATCGCATGTCTGACGAAGAGCAGCAGGTGCTGCGCGAGTCCATGGCCAAGGCCGTTGCCTGGCAGCGGGACAAGGCGGCCGAAGAAGATCTCGAATCCCGGAATGAGTTGATTGCCGCCGGCATGAAGTTCAATGCCGTTACGCCCGAGCTGCATCAGCAAATGCAGCAGAAAACCGCCGGTATTGTCGATGATCTGAAAGAGCGTCTCGGTGCCGAGCTGATTGACGCAGTACTGGAAGGAGCCAAGTCATGAAAGCCGGTTCTTCCGAGCAGCCGCAAATGCTGAACGGAGCCGGGCCTTTGCCTTCACTGGCGGACATTGTCCGCCGGTACCTGCTGAGGGTGGACAAGGCCTCCATGGCCCTGATCCAGGTGACCATGGCGGTGATGGTGTTGCTGGTATCGTCCCAGGTGTTCAGCCGTTATCTGTTGTCGGAGTCCATTGACTGGGCCGATGAAGGATCACGACTGGCCTTTGTCTGGGCCATCTTTCTGGCCATTCCCCACGGGCTCAAGCAAGGGGTGCATGTGGGCATCGATGTGCTGACCAGCAAGCTGCCGGCCCGTCTGCAGGAACAACTGGCCCGGCTGATGCTGCTGATAAGCGGCGTGCTGATGGTGGTGGTCAGCTATCAGGCGGTGATCGTTTCCATCGACACCTGGGGAGAGCTGATGCCGACCCTGCCGGTGACCGCTTCCGTATTCTATTTCCCGGTGATGCTGAGCTGCGGCCATGCCTTGCTGCATCTGCTGTTTATGGCCTGGCAAGGTACAGATACCTGGCGTGAGCCGGATAACGAGGAGGAAGTCTCATGACCACACTGGCCATTATTCTGTTCCTGGTGCTGGCCCTGCTGGGCATGCCCCTGGCCTTTTCACTGGGGCTGGCGGCCCTTGGTGGCCTGGCCTGGAGCGGCATTGAGCTGTCGGTGCTGCCCCAGCGCATGATGCACGCGGTCAACTCCTTTCCGCTGATGGCGATTCCGCTGTTTATGCTGGCGGGCGAGCTGATGGTGGGTGGCCAGGTGATGCAGCGCACCATCGACTTTGCCAACGCCTTTGTGGGTCGGGTCAAGGGCGGGCTGGCCCATGTCACCCTGCTGTCCGGTCTGGGGCTGGCGTCGGTCACCGGTGCCGCCGTGGCGGGGGCCAGTGCCCTGGGCACCACCATGATGCCGTCGATGAAAAAGCACTACGATGCGGGCTTCGGCTCGGCAGTGGTGGCCTCGGCTTCAAACCTGGGTCCCATCATTCCCCCCAGCGCGGCCATGATCGTCTACGCCCTGATGGCCGGCTCCTCGGTCTCCGTGGGTGGCCTGTTTATGGCCGGCGTGGTTCCGGGTGTGCTGCTGGTGCTGGGCATGATGGCGCTGTCGAGCTGGATTGCGCACCGCAAGGGTTATCCGCCCACGGGTGAACCCTTCAGCCTGAAAAATCTGCTGGTGCAGACCAAACGGGCCGGGGCCATCATGCTGATGCCGGTGATCGTGATCGGCGGCATTGTCGGCGGCGTGTTTACCGCCACCGAAGGCGCAGCCATCGCCGTGGTGTATGCCTTTATCATCGGCAAGTGGGTCACCCGCAAGCTGGAATGGGTCGATCTGCCGGGTTGCATGTTCCGCGCGGCGCTGACCTCGGCGGTGGTGGGTGCGCTGATCGCCTTTGCGACGCCGCTGACCTTCCTGTTCACCATCGATCTTATTCCGATGCGGTTGTCCCAGTTCATTCAGACCCTGACCGAGAACCCCGATGTGTTCCTGGCACTGGTGATGGTGATGCTGCTGGTGGTGGGCATGTTCCTGGAGTCGAACGCGGCCTACATCATGCTGGTGCCCCTGTTCGCGCCCATTGCCCTGGCCTATGGCATAGACCCGCTGTATTTCGGCTTTCTGTTCGTGTTCAACCTGGTGATCGGCATGATGACGCCGCCGGTCGGGGTACTGCTGTTCGTGATGTGCGGCATCGCCAAGATCCCCATGTCTCAATTGTTGCGCTATGTCTGGCCCTTTATTGCCCTGCAATACCTGGTGCTGGCGCTGTGCTGGATTTTCCCGGAAATCGTGACGGCCCTGCCGCACGCCCTGGGCTACTGATAACTGAATGAAACATAATGACAAGCAAGGAGCTTATAATGACTGATCGTACTCTGCTGGGTGTACTGACCCCCTCTTCCAACACCAGCCTGGAGCCGGTGACCGCCGATATTCTGCACGGTGTAGACGGCGTCAGCGCCCACTTCGGCCGCCTCAAGGTAACCGAAATTTCCCTGACCGAGCAGGCCCTGAGCCAGTTCGACAACGAGCCTTTCCTGCAGGCATCCCGGCTGCTGGCCGATGCCAGGGTACAGTCCATCACCTGGAGCGGCACTTCCTCGGGCTGGCGCGGCTTTCAGGATGACGAAATCCTGTGCCAGGCCATTACCGAGGAGACCGGTATTCCGGCCACCACTTCTGTGCTGGCGCTGAACGAACTGTTCACGCTTACCGGCGTCAAGCGCTTTGGTCTGGTCACTCCCTATCTGCACGATGTGCAGAGCAAGGTGATCGCCACCTATGCCGGCGCCGGTTTTGAGTGTGTGGCCGAGCGTCACCTCAACGACAAGGGCAACTTCTCCTTCTCCGAGGTGAGCGAGGAAACCCTTGAAGAGATGGTGCGTGCCGTGGCCGCGGAAGGGCAATGTGATGCCATTACCATTTTCTGCACCAACCTGCGCGGCGCCCGGGTGGCGGCACGGCTGGAAAAAGAGCTGAACATTCCCATCTACGACACCGTCTCTACCGGGGTATGGAAGGGCATGCTGCTGGCCGACGCCGATCCGAGCCAGATCAAGGGCTGGGGATCTTTATTTTCGGTCAAGCCGTAATTATATATTATATAATTCATAGGTAAGTGTGGCCTGCCCGGGTGGCAGAGAGTGCCGGGGCAGGCTGCAGGCTATTATTTATTATTCATTATTCGATCGGGATCACCCTTGCCCACCCCGGTCATACCATTTTCTCCGGCCACGGATTAAGGTACGCGATCGATAACATTCAAATAACAGGAGCAGGATATGGCAAGCAGTGTGAATACCCTGGGCCGCAACTCCCTGCGGCGACGCTCGCTGCATGAGGAAGTGGCCGACTGCGTGCGCACCATGATCATCGAGGGCGAGCTGAAGGAAGGGGAGCGCATCAACGAGCCGGCACTGTGCAAGCAGCTGGACATTTCCCGCACGCCCCTGCGCGAAGCCCTCAAGGTACTCAACTCCGAAGGCATTGTCACCATAGAGCCCAACCGGGGCGCCCGGGTGGCGGTGATCACCCCCGAGGAAATTCGTGAACATTTCGAAATTATCTGCTCCCTGGAGCGCCGTGCCGCCGAGCTGGCCGCAGAGCGGGCGACAAAAGCCGAGCTGGCGGAGCTGACCCGGTTGCAGCAGCAACTGGAAGACTACCATCAGGCTCAGGACAAGCAGCAATATTTCGAGGTCAACCAGCATATTCACCGGCTGATTATCGAGCTGGCCGGCAACGAGACCCTGACTCTGCTGCATCACCAGCTGATGAACAAGGTCAGCCGGGGCCGTTACCTGGCCATCGGCTTTCATCACCGCTGGGATGAATCCGTGACCGAGCACCGGGATCTGCTGGAGGCCCTCAAGGCCGGTGACGGCGACAGGGCGGGTCGTATTCTGGCCGAGCATGTGATGCACACCGGTGATCTGCTGGTGCGTGAACTGGAGCAGAAACGGCAAAAAGCCGGCTGATCCTTCCATCCGGGGCCTTGCCTGCCCCCTTGATTTTCCCTTCGTTTCTCCCCTGTTATACCAACCCCATTCAGCAAATTATCCGGATCTGTGGGTCTTTGGATCGCTGCCACTTTCGTCGGCAGGGCCAGTGCAACAGACCGTGAAGGCATGGTGGTCTTCAGGTTTGCGCCAGCTAAAGCGGCGCCTTCGCGTTGCGGCCTATTTGGCGATTTGTAACCAAGAGGCAGCCTCCTTCTGTCTGTGTGCCCTGGTGCCATGCCAGTTTTTCATTTATTTCCCGCTTGTTAATGATTTGTTTTATTTGTGAGATCCCGTTCACATTTCTTCCGTTGACGGTTTGAAAGTGCGCACAGGCAATGATTAATTACGTATACATAATTATGAATGCAATCTAGTGGAACGGAACAACATCAAGGAGTGACCCATGTCCGAGTTTGATCTGGTGATTCGAAATGGCCGCATCGCCACCGCCGCCGACGTAACCGACTGTGATATCGGTATAAAAGATGGCCGCATCGTGGCCATGGGCCTGAATCTGGGACCGGGCCGGGAAGAGCTGGACGCCAGCGGCAAGCTGGTGCTGCCGGGCGGCGTGGATGCTCACTGTCATCTGGATCAGCCCATGCCCGATGGTTTGCGCATGGCCGACGACTTCTACACCGGCACCCGCTCTGCCGCCTGCGGCGGCACCACCACCGTCATGCCCTTTGCGGCTCAGGAAAAGGGCCAGTCCCTGAAGGCGGCGGTGGAGGATTACCATCGGCGCGCCGAAGGCAAGGCGGTGGTGGACTACGCCTTTCACCTGATCGTCAGTGACCCCACCGAAAAAGTGCTCAAGGAAGAGCTGCCGGAGCTGATCCGTCAGGGCTGTACTTCCTTCAAGATTTACATGACCTACGACGATCTCAAGCTCAACGACGGCCAGATCCTCGACGTGCTGGCCCTGGCCCGGGACGAGGGCGCCATGGCCATGATCCACGCCGAAAACGCCGACTGCATCGGCTGGCTGACCAAGCGGCTGATCGACGCCGGCCATACCGCCCCCAAATACCATGCCGCTTCCCGCCCCATGCTGGTGGAGCGGGAAGCCACTCACAGGGCCATCGCCCTGTCCGAGCTGGTGGACGTGCCCATTCTGATTGTGCATGTGTCCGGTGAAGAAGCGGTGGAGCAAATTCGCTGGGCCCGCAGCAAGGGCATCAGCATCTATGCCGAAACCTGCCCCCAGTATCTGTTTCTCACCGCCGAAGATCTGGGCCTGGACGGCTACGAAGGCGCCAAGTGCGTGTGCAGCCCGCCCCCCCGGGACGAGGCCAACCAGCAGGTGATCTGGGATGGCCTGGAAGACGGCCTGTTTACCATCTTCTCTTCCGACCATGCCCCCTTCCGTTACGAAGATCCCCAGGGCAAGAAGCCGAACGGCGAGGAAGTGGACTTCCCCTATATTCCCAACGGCATTCCCGGTCTGGAAACCCGTCTGCCGCTGCTGTTCTCGGAAGGGGTCAACAAGGGCCGCATTACCCTCAACCGTTTTGTGGAGCTGACCGCCACCAACCCGGCCAAGCTCTACGGCCTGTATCCGCAAAAGGGCAGCATCGCCGTGGGCGCCGACGCCGATATCGCCATCTGGGATCCCAAGCGTGAAGTGGTGATTCAGAACGAATTGCTGCACCACGACGTGGATTACACCCCCTATGAGGGCCAGGTGGTCACCGGCTGGCCGGTGCTGACCCTGAGCCGGGGCAAGGTGGTGTGGCGCGACGGCGAGGTGCTGGGCCAGGCCGGCGACGGCCGCTTTCTGCCCTGCGGCAAGCCGGACATGGCAAAACCCAGGGTGCGGCGCTGAGCGTCAGGGAACGATTTCGGGCAGGCCGGTCCAGGAGCGGGCCGGCCGCCCATTAACCGAGCAGTTCAAGGAGTGAATATGTCATACCAAAGCGGGCGTCATTTTCTGCAGATCCCGGGTCCGTCACCGGTGCCGGAGCGTCTGGTGCGCGCCATGTCAAAAGCGGTGATCGATCACCGCGGACCGGAGTTCGGTGAGCTGGGCCGTGACGTGCTGGCCGGCATCAAGCGCATTTTCCAGACCGAAAGCCCGGTGGTGATTTATCCCGCTTCCGGTACCGGCGCCTGGGAAGCGGCCCTGGTCAATACCCTGAGCCCGGGAGACAAGGTGCTGATGTGTGAAACCGGCCAGTTTGCCACCCTCTGGCACGAGCTGGCCACCCGCCTGGAGCTGGACGTGGAGTTTCTGCCCGGTGACTGGCGCCACGGCGCCAGCCCGGAAGCCATTGCCGAGCGTCTCAGCCAGGATCATGAGCATCAAATCCAGGCGGTGTGCGTGGTGCACAATGAAACCTCCACCGGTGTCACCAGCCGCATTGCCGACATTCGCCGCGCCATTGACGGCACCGGTCATCCGGCGCTGTTTATGGTGGACACCATCTCGGGACTGGCTTCTGCCGAATACAAGCACGATGAATGGGGGGTGGACGTCACTGTATCCGGCTCCCAGAAGGGGCTGATGCTGCCGCCGGGCATCAGTTTCAACGCCCTCAGCGACAAGGCCCTGGTCCGCCACCAGCAGGCCCGGCTGCCGAAGTCCTACTGGGACTGGAGCTCCATGCTGGCGAGCAATGCCACCGGTTACTTTCCCTACACCCCGGCTACCAACCTGCTCTATGGCCTGAAGGAAGCCATCGCCATGCTGGAGGAAGAAGGGCTGGAGAACGTCTTTGCCCGCCACCAGCGCCATGCCGAAGCCACCCGCCGGGCGGTGCAGGCCTGGGGCCTGGAGGTACTCTGCCTGAACCCGGAGGAATACAGCCCGGTGCTGACCACTGTGCTGCTGCCGGAAGGGCAGGATGCCGATGCCCTGCGCAAGGTCATTCTGGCGCGCTTCGACATGTCCCTGGGTGCCGGCCTTGGCAAGCTCAAGGGGCGGGTGTTCCGCATCGGCCATCTGGGCGACATCAACGATCTTACCCTGCTCGGCACCCTGGCCGGGGTCGAGATGGGTCTGGTGGCGGCGGGTGTTCCTCACAGCCCGGGTGGCGTACAGGCCGCCATGCGTTTTCTGGCCGATCACTAAACCGGTTTCGGTGGCCCGCGGAGTGCGGGCCATCTGTTCATGCAATCTGCATATTCAAGGAAGGACGACCTCATGATGAGAAAACTGATCGTAACCACTCTGCTGGGCAGTGCCCTGGCATCCACGCCGGCCCTGGCCGAGACCATCAACCTCAAGGTGATCGGTCAGCCGCTGGCCACCGGTCTTATTCAGAAAAACAAGGAGCAGCCGTTTTTTGAAAACCTGGCCGAAAAGACCGGTCTGCCGCTCAAGGTCAACTACAAGCCGCTGGACACTACCGGCATCAAGGACGTGGAGCAGCTCAGGGTGCTGAAGTCCGGCCTGTTTGACCTTATCTCCCTGCGCATGTCCCAGATATCCCGGGATGAACCCACCATTCTCGGTCTGGATCTGGTCGGTCTGAACCCCGACTTCGAGCAGGGCCGCAAGGTGGTGGCCGCCTACAAGGACACGGTGGATCAGCGTCTGCAGGAGCGCTTCAACACCAAGCTGCTGGGCGTATGGCCCTTTGGCCCCCAGGTGCTGTTCTGTAACCATCCCATCAACGGCCTGGAAGACGTCAAGGGCCTGAAGGTGCGGGTATATGACCAGAACCTGGCCCAGTTTGTGGAATCCGTGGGCGGGGTGCCGGTACCGGTGGCCTTTGGTGACGTGCACCAGAGTCTGGCGCTGGGCATGATTGAATGTGCCATTACCGGCCCCAGCTCCGCCAACTCCGCGGGCTGGCCGGAAGTGACCACGCACATGCTGCCCCTGGGCTTCCAGCTGGCGCTGAACGGTTACGGCATCAACCTCAAGACCTGGAACAAGCTGACCCCGGATCAGCAGCAGACCCTGCAGGCCGCCTTTGACGAGCTGAACGAGGAAATCTGGAGCTACTCCGAAGAGCTGTTCCTGGACGCCAGCCGCTGTAACGTGGGTGAAAAGCCCTGTGACACCGGCAAGTCCTACAACCTGGTGGAAGTGCCGGTGAACGAGGCCGATCTGGCCACCGTGGCCAGCACGGTGACTCAGGTGTCCTACCCGACCTGGGCCGAGCAGTGCGACAAATCAAACGCCGACTGCTCCGCCAACTGGAAACGGGATCTGAAGGATATCGTGGGTCTGTAACCAAATCCGACGCCGGCCTGTGCCGGCGTCTTTGTCTGAATGACACTCAGTGGACCGGCTGGCGATATGGGCCTCGCCGGTCCCGCGTCCGGCAACAGGGTGATGGCTGCCCTGGCGCCGGTGACAAGGAGACGTTGACATGAAGCGAATAGAGCAACTGACCAGCCTGGTGTTTGGCGGCATGTTTCTGCTGTTGTCGCTGATGATTGCGGTAGAAACCCTGCTGCGCAAGTTTTTCAAGATATCGCTGCAGGGGGTCGACGAGCTGAGCGGTTATGCTCTGGCCGTGGGGGCTACCCTGGCGTTTACCATCGCCCTGTTCGGCCGTGCGCACATGCGTATTGATATTTTTCACGAGCGGCTGCCGAAAGGGCTGCAGAGCGTGCTGAACTGGCTCTCCGCCCTGTTTATGAGCGGTCTGGGCCTGTTTATGGTGTGGGTGTGCGCCAAGGTCGTGCTGGAAACCCTGGACTACGGCAGTACCTCCCAGACTCCCTGGGCCACGCCGCTGATTTACCCCCAGGGCGTGTGGATGGCGGGCCTGGCGGTGTTTGCCCTGGTGGCACTGGGCTATGGCCTGCGCGCCACCTGGCTGCTGGCCACCGGCCGGCATCAGGCGCTCAACGATGAGTTCAACCCCAAAGGGGTGAGTGAAGAGCTGAAGGAAGAGCTGGAAGATTTCGCCCAGCGCCAGCAGCAACAGGATCAAGCTACCACGGCACAGAAGCTGGCCGGGGAGGGTGCATAATGACAGTAACCACGGTTTTTATCGGCTTTTTCGCCATGCTCGGCATGCTGTTGCTGGGCGTTCCCATCGCCGTGGCCATGGCCCTGATCGGGGTGATTGGCGGCATCATGGTGTTCGACTGGACTTTTATGGACTCTATCGGTTCGGTGGTCTGGAGCGTGCACAACGAGGCGCTGCTGACCGCCATTCCGCTGTTTATTCTGCTGGGTGAACTGCTGCTGCGCAGCGGCATCGCCGACAAGATGTTTCTGTCCATGGCGGCCTGGCTGGGCCGGCTGCCCGGTGGTCTGCTGCACACTAATATCGGCTCCTGTGCGCTGTTTGCCGCCACTTCCGGCTCCTCGGTGGCCACTGCCGCCACCATCGGCACGGTGGCACTGCCCTCGCTGCAGGAGCGCAAGTACTGCATGCGCCAGTCCCTGGGCAGCCTGGCTGCCGGCGGCACCCTGGGCATTCTGATCCCGCCCAGCGTCAATATGCTGATCTACGGCTCGCTCACCAACAACTCCATCGGCAAGCTGTTTATGGCGGGGCTTATTCCCGGTGTGATGCTGAGCCTGCTGTTTATGGTGTATATCGCCTTTGCCAACCGCGGCCAGGGCAGTGTGCGGGAAGAAAAGCTGAGCCTGTCCGAGAAGCTGAGCCTGTCCCGTCACCTGATCCCGCCGGCCGTGGTGTTCGGCATTGTGATGGGCAGCATCTACAGCGGCCTGGCCACCGCCACCGAGTCCGCCGCCCTGGGGGTAATGACCGCACTCTGGTTTGCCTGGCGCTCCGGCCGGCTGTCGGTCAATTTCCTGCAGGAATGCTTTGTGCAGACCGCCCGCATTACCGGCATGATTTTGCTTATCATCACCGCCGCCTTTGTGCTTAACCTGACCATCAGCCTCACCGGGGTGGTGGACGAGCTGACCGCCTGGGTGACCTCCTTTGGCCTCAGCGTGACCGGCCTGCTGCTTATTCTCATTCTGTTCTATCTGGCCCTGGGCATGTTTATGGACGTGCTGTCCATGCAGGTGCTGACCATTCCCATCACCTATCCCATCGTTACCGCCCTGGGTGTGGATCCCATCTGGTACGGCGTGTTTGTGGTACTGATGTGCGAGCTGGCGCTGATCACGCCGCCGGTGGGCATGAACCTGTTCGTGGTGCAGAGTGTACGCAAGGACGGTGGCAATATCAGCGACGTGATGTGGGGCGTGGTGCCGTTCATCCTGATCATGATGTTGTTCACCTTCAGTCTGATGATGTTCCCGGAGATTGCCCTGTGGCTGCCCAACATGATGTAACCCAAAGCTGGCGCCTCGGCGCCCTTGAGCTGGCGGCGGCCTATGCCGCCGGCACTCTGACCCCGCTGGCGGTCACCGAGGCCCTGCAGGCCCGGATCAACCGCCTTAACCCCGAGCTTAATGCGCTTGTCACTCTTAACCCGGCGGCCGCTGAGGAGGCCGCCGCCGCCACTCACCGCTGGGCCGAGAGCCGGCCCCTGAGCCCGCTGGATGGGGTGCCGCTGACGGTCAAGGATCACCTTAACACTCGGGGGCTGGCCACCACCTGGGGCAACCGGGCCCTGGCCGGCAATATCGCCACCGAAGACGAGCTGGCGGTGGCCCGCTGCCGGGCGGCAGGCCTGGTGATCCTGGGCAAGACCAATGTGCCCGAGTTCACCCTTGAAGGCTATACCGACAATCCCCTGTTCGGTGTGACCCGCAACCCCTGGAATACCGCGCTGACCCCGGGGGGCTCCAGCGGTGGGGCGGTGGCAAGCCTGGCCGCCGGGCTGGCGCCGCTGGCGCTCGGCACCGACGGCGGCGGCTCCATTCGCCGGCCGGCGTCCCACACCGGTCTGGTGGGGCTCAAGCCCTCCATCGGTGCCGTGGCCCGGGCGGGCAGCCTGCCCCAGGTGATGCTGGATCTTGAGGTGGTGGGGCCACTGGCCCGCAGCGCCGCCGATGCCGAGGCCCTGTACCGCATTATCAGTGGCCCCGATGTGCGGGATCCGGCGTCCTGGCGCACTCGTCCCGAGGCACCGGCCGGCAAGCTGCGCATTCACTATGTGCCCCGTTTTGGCGAACAGCCGCTGGATCGGCAGATCGCCGACAGCGTGGAGCAGGCGCTGGCGGTGTTTGCGCGTCAGGGCCATCAAGTGACTCAGGGTGAGCTGCCGTTTTCTCTCGAGCCGGTGGACAGATTCTGGCCCATGATGGGGGCGGCGGCGGTGGCGGCCATTTTCCGGGCCCTGCCCGAGACCGAGCCCGAAGCCGCCGGGCTCTTTCGCGATATGGCCGGGCAGGGGCGGCAGCTGTCGGCCACCGATTATCTGTGTGGGTTGGACGGCATTCGCCGCTTTCGCCGAACCGTGGCCGAGGCCTTTCTCGATATCGACATTATCATCACGCCCTCGGCGGCGGCCCTGCCCTGGCCGGCGGCGCAGCCTTATCCGGGGGAGATCGACGGCCGGCCGGTGGGTCCGCGTGGCCATGCCATTTATACCGGCTGGGTGAATGCCTGCGGGCATCCGGCCATCAACCTGCCCGCGGCGCCGTCGGCGGAGGGCCTGCCCATCGGCTTTCAGCTGGTGGCGGCCATGGGCCAGGACGAGCTGCTGCTGCGGCTGGCGGCGGACTATGAACGGGAAAGTGGGCGGGGCTGGCAATGGCCGGCCCTGGCAGAAGCGTGATAACAGGATGAGCACCATGGAACAGCAGACACAACAACAGATACAGCAAGCGGTGGCCAGAGTACTGGCCGCCTATGAGAGCGGGCAGCAGTTTGACGCTGGTGAAGGGCCGCAAACGGTAGCGCAGGCCTATGCCATTCAGGATGGCGTGGCCCGTCATCTGTGGCCGGCACACCGTACCCATTGCTGGAAGGTAGGCGCCCCCAACCGGGACACCGAGCCCTACAGCGCGCCCATTCCGCCGCAGAAGGTATACGACAGCGGCGTGCGGCTCAGGGGGGATGACTTTCACATGATTGGCATCGAAGCGGAGCTGGCCTTTCGGGTAACCAGGGCCCTGCCAGTGCGGGCCGAGGCCTACAGCGAGCAGGAGGTGCGGGCGGCGCTGGGAGAGCTGTGCGTCACCCTGGAGCTGGTGGATACCCGGCTGCAGGACTGGCAGCAGACCAGTGCGCTGTGGCGGCTGGCCGACAACCAGATCAGCGGTGGCCTGGTGGTGGGCAGCGGCATTGAAGACTGGCAGGAGCGGGATCTGGCCCTGCAGCCGGTGCAGCTGACCGTGAACGGCGAGGTGCTGGCGGACAAAAGCGGCGGTCACCCGCTGAGCGATCCCACCCTGCTGCTGACCTGGTCGGTCAACCATCTGGTGGCCCGCAATCAGGGGCTGGCTGTGGGGGATCTGATCACCACCGGCAGCTGGACCGGCATGAAATTTATCGAGCCCGGTGCCGATATTCGGGCGGAGTTCTCCGGCATTGGCGAGGTTGCGCTGTCCATCGCATAAGGTGAATTAACGGGCGCCGGACTACCCGGTAAGGAGGACATCATCGCCTGGTTGCTTCCCGGCGGCCTGTGTGCCGCCATCCTGCTGGCCCTGCTGTTGCCGGGGCCCGGCGTCTGGCTGGCCCAGTGGCAGCCGCTGCCCTGGCTGGTGGCGGTGATCTTTCTGGTCAATGGCCTGCAGACTCAGGTGCGCGAGCTCAGGCCGGAGCCCGGTTTTGGCCGGGTGTTCGGGCTCGGGCTGGTCATCAGCCTGTTGCTGTCGCCGCTGGCGGGCTGGCTGGTTTACCAGTACAGCGGGCTGCTGCCCGGACTGGCGCTGGGGCTGCTGGTGGTGTCCGTGGTGCCGCCGACCCTGTCATCCTGTGTGGTGCTGACCCGGCTCAGCGGCGGCCATGCCCAGTGGTCGCTGTTTATGACCCTGGGCTTTAACCTGCTGGGCATCATCACCATACCGCTGATGCTGAGCCTGCTGACAGGCAGCAGCGGCGAGCTGTCGCCCTGGCCCTTACTGCACAAGCTGTCGCTGATGGTGCTGCTGCCTTTTGTGCTGGGCATCGTGCTGCGGCTGCTGCTGGGTGGCAGAGTGGTACACCGCTGGATGACGGTGGTGCCCACCCTGAGCGTGGTCACCACCGCCTGGATCACCCTGTCCACCAGTCGCCCGGCGTTGCTGGCACTGGAAGGGGGCGACTTGCTGGCGCTGGCGGCCTGGTCCCTGTTGTTGCACGGCATTTTGTTGTTGTTGTGCCAGCTGGCCGGCACCGGGCTGGCCCGGCCGGCGCGGCTGGCCCTGCTGTTTACCGCCGCCCAGAAAACCACGCCGGTGGCGGTGAGCGTGCTGGTGGCGATGAACGCGGCACAGGGGCTGGCGGTGGTGGCCTGCCTGGTGTTTCACTTTCTGCATATGCTGGCCGACTCCCTGCTGGCGTCACGCATGGCGGCGCGCACGGCGGCCCTGGCCCGTGCCGAGGCTTAAGGTTCGGCGCTGAAGGTGCAGTAAAACCGGGTCGTGCCCCGGCCCGAGGTCACTTCAATGGAGGCCTGATGGCCATCGAGAATGGCCTTGACCAGGGCCAGCCCCAGACCATGGCCCGGGCTGTGGCGACTGCGATCGGCCCGGTACAGACGTTCAAAGATATGGGGCAGATCCGTCTCGCTGATGCCCATGCCATTGTCTTCCACCTCCACCTCGATGACTCCCTGGTGGCGCCTGGCACGCAGATGCACCCGGCCGCCGGCATTTGTGTACTTGATGGCGTTGTCGAGCAGGTTGGCAAAGGCCTGGCGCAGGGCCTGGGTATCTCCATGTACGGTCAGATCCGGTGCCAGTTCAGTGGTGAGGACGATGCCCCTGTCCTCGGCGGCCAGTTCATACAGCTCGGCCACTTCCGCCAGCAATGCTCCCAGATCACAGGGCTCGAGCCGGGCCGGATCCAGCCCCTGCTCGGCGGCGGTGATCGCCAGCAGGTAGTCGAGCTGGGTTTGCATGCGCTGGTTTTCCTCGGCGCAGTCGAGCAGGCTGTCGTACCAGCGCTGTGGATCCTGGCTGGCCAGTGCCTGCTCCAGACTGAGGCGCTGGCGGGTCAGCGGCGTGCGCAGATCGTGGGCGGCGCTGTCGAGGGCATGGCGCAGCCCGCTCACCAGCCGGTGAATGCGCGCCATTTGCTGGTTGAACAGCAGGGTCAGCTGGCCCAGCTCGGTGCGGCTTGAGGCGGTTTGCGGCACCGGCTGTTCAAGTCCGTCCCGCTGCAGGCTGCCGATGTGGTGAATAAGGGCGCGAATGGGGCGCAGGGTGCGCCGGGTCAGCCAGGCCACCAGCACCAGGCTTATCAGCAGCATGGGCAGCAGCAGCTGCAGCATGGTCTGGCGATAACTGGCCAGATCCTGCTGGCGGGGAGTGGCCGACAGCGCCACCTGCAGCCGGTAGCCTTCAAGGGTGCGGCCCTGATGCCAGCTGCCATCATTGAGCTGGCTGTCGGCCCGGGGCGGCAGGGCGGGGCCGGCGCTGAACAGCAACTGCCCGGTCGGATTGGTAAAGCGCACCCGGTAGTGGCTCAGCAACAGAAATTCCCGGTCCCGCTCCAGCACATGCAGCAGCTTGTCGGGACCGGCATCGAGGCTGATGCGTTGGTAATTGTCGAGCAGGGTGGCCACCAGTTGCCGGTCCTTGTCGAGCAGACGCTTGCCCAGCAGGTGATCACCGGCCAGCAGCAGGCCGCCGGTGACCAGGGTCATCAGCACCAGATACCAGAGGGTGAGGGTCAGACCGGTGGTAAAGCGGGGATTAGCCGGCGCGCAGGACATAGCCCATTCCTCTCAGGGTGTGCAGCAGCTTTTGCGGCTGGCCCTTGTCGATTTTGTTGCGCAGCCGGCACACCAGCACGTCCACCACATTGGTCTGGGGATCAAAGCGGTAATCCCACACCCGCTCCAGGATCTGGGTGCGCGACACCACCCGGCCCTGATGGCGCAGCAGCAGCTCCAGCAGCACCAGCTCCCTGGGTTGCAGGGCCAGCTTGTGTTCACCGCGCCAGGCCAGCTTGCGGGAGGCATCCAGACGCAGATCGGCGAGTTGCAGCAGCTCCTGAGCCGGTGCCGGCTGGTGCCGGCGCAGCAAAGCTTCAATACGGGCCAGCAGCTCGCTGAAGGCAAAGGGCTTGGTCAGGTAGTCGTCGCCGCCCAGGCGCAGCCCCTGCACCCGGTCGTCCACCGAGCGGCGGGCGCTCAGCAGCAGTATGGGAAAACCGGCGCCCTGGCCGCGCCAGTCCTGCACCAGCGTCAGGCCATCCTGGCCCGGCAGCATGATATCGACAATGGCCAGGGCGGGGGCCAGCTCCAGGGCCAGGGGCGCGGCGTCTTCGGCCCGGCTGCAATGGTGCACCCGGTAGCCCTGCTCGGTGAGGCCGCGTTCAAGAAAGGCGGCAATCTTGGGATCATCTTCAACCAGTAACAGCTCCATGGCCGGGGGTCTCCGTGGTGTGCATGGCAAATATTGTACCGCCATCAAGGGTGGTGGCCACGAACCTTTCCATTCTGTAATGCAGCGGCAAGGCAGCCGCAACACAGGCTGGCTATAGTAACCGGGACATTCACAAGGAGATGCGTCATGAAAAAAGTTCTCGCCGTGCTGGCCCTGGCCAGCCTGGGTGTTCAGGCCCAGACCGTCAGCACCCAAGTGCTGACCACCGATACCGCCCTGAAGCTGGTGAGCGAAGGCATCAGCCAGTGCGCCAGAGATGGTTATAAGGTGACCGTGGCGGTGGTGGACCGCAGCGGTGCGCTCAAGGCCCTGGGCCGCCATGAAAACGCCGGCCCGCACACCGTTGAAAGCGCCCGCAAAAAGGCCTTTACCTCTGCCTCCATGGGCGTGGTGACCGCCGATCTGGCCAACAACATCGCCGACAAGCCGGCCCTGTTTGGCCTGCGGGAAATGCACCCGGACATGCTGATCCTGGGCGGCGGTCTGCCCATTCGCGTGAATGATCAGCTGGTGGGCGGCATTGGCATCGGTGGTGCCCCCGGCGGCCATCTGGATCAGGCCTGTGCCGAAGCGGCACTGAAAACCGTACTGAAGTAAGCAGGGTTAACCGGTGTTGCTCAGCCAGGTCATCAGTGCTTCCTCCGGCATGGGACGGGCCAGCAGAAAGCCCTGACAGGCGGGACAGCCCATGGCCTGCAGCTGGCTGCGTTGCGACTGGGTTTCCACGCCTTCGGCCACTACCGTCATACTCAGTTCCCGGGACAGCTGCAGTATGCAGGCGATAATGGCCCTGTCCCGGGGCGTTTCGTCAACATGGCGGATAAAGGAGCGGTCCAGCTTGAGCTCGTCGGCCGGCAGCTCCTTCAGGTAGGCAAAGGAAGAATAGCCGGTACCAAAGTCGTCGATGGACAGCCAGAGCCCCAGTTTCTTCAGCCGGGCCATGCGGGTGCGGCTTTCGGCCAGGTTTTCCAGGAGCACGCTTTCGGTCATTTCCAGGGTCAGCCGGTGCCGGCAGGCGGGATATTGTTGCAGCAGGGCTTCAATCCGGGCCACAAAATCCGGGCTGTGAAAATGACGGGCACTGATATTGACCGACAGGCGTTCAGGGCCGGTACCGTTTTGCTGCCAGTGTTGCAGTTGCCGGCAGGCCTTCTGCAGCACCCAGTTGCCGATATCGCAGATCAGTGAGGTTTCTTCCGCCACCGGAATGAAATGCCCCGGCGGTATGGGGGGCTGGCCTGGCGGCTGCCAGCGCAGCAGCGCCTCCGCCCCAATAATGCGATTGTTGTCCAGCTGCACCTGTGGCTGATAATGCAGGGTCAGCTCTTCGTTTTTCAGCGCCTGCTGCAGGGCATTGAACAGCTGCAGCCGCTCCTGTACTTCTTCCGCCATTTCCTGACTGAAAAATACATGGCGGCCTTGCGCGATGCGCTTGGCCATATGGGTGGCGGTGTCGGCCTGACGCAGGTATTCCTCCAGGGTTACGCCAGTGGCCGGAAACACACTGATGCCGGCGCTGATGCCGACATGCAGGCGCAGGCCGTTCACTTCAAAGGGCATGGAAAACAGCTCATTGAGGGCGTTGGCCAGTTGTTCGGTCCGGGTTTTGGTGGCGGAATAGCCGTGTCCCAGCCGTGGAAACAACAGCACAAATTCGTCACTGGCCATGCGGGCCAGACTGACATCCTCATATTCCTGACTAAAACAACGCAGTCGTTCGGCCACCTGAATAAGCAGCTGATCGCCGATGGCGTAACCCAGAGAGTCATTGATGTTCTTGAAACCGTCCAGATCCAGCAACAGCAGGGCCCCGCGGGTGGACTCATATTCGGCAAGGGCCACGGTATGGCTGATGTGCTCTACCATAAAGCGACGGTTATGCAGGCCGGTCAGCTCATCAAAGTAGGCCATTTTTTCAATGCGCTTGCGGTTGGCTTTTTGCTCCGAGATGTCTTCTACATAATGCACATAATGGGGAATGCCCAGGCCATCGTGAATTTTGCTGATCTGCACATTAACGTCAATGGTACGGCCATCGGCCCGCTGCAGCCGTTGCTCTCCCTGCCACCAGCCCCGGCTGTCAATGGCCTGCACTATGTCCTCAATATCGGTCATGCCGGCGGCATGGGCCCTGAGTTCCGTCAGCGAGATGCCGGACAGACTGTCCGGCTCCTGGCCACACAAGCGGGCAAAGGCCCGATTGGTCTGCTGTATCTGCATACGGCTGTTGGCAATAAAAATGCCTTCCCGGCTTTCAAAGGCGGTGGCGGCAACCATCAGTTGCTCCTGAGTCCGCCGCTGCCTTAATTCCGCAGTGACTCTGGGATCGAGCCGGGACAGCAGCGTCCTGATCCGGTTACTGTCGGCCAGCGGCTGGTCGAACAGCAGCACCAGCACACCAAGGGGCTGACCACCGGGCTCTCTGAGTGCGAGCCCGGCATAGGCCTGAAGGCCGTGTTCGACCAGTATGTGATCGTCAGAAAAGCGTTCGGCAATACCGGAGTTATATATACAAACCTGCTCTTGGCTGTGCCGGCTGAAGGTGCAGGGCGTGCCGGCCAGATCGTAATTGAACGGCGGACACAGCCGTCCCTGCTGGTTGCAGGCAATCACCCGCACTTGCTCCGCCTGTTGATGCTGCAGGCCGGCGAACACCATGCTGGCGCCCGTGAGCCCGGCCAGCTGCAACACAAGCTGGTTGAAAAAGTCCTGTCCGGTATAACGCCAAAGGAGTGGCATCAGTTGAGTCATGATGTCCTCAGCGGAGGAAGAAGGCCTGATTGGCGCGGACGGGGTTACACCAGTCCGGGAGAGCACAGGCAATGACATGATGTGAGCATCCTTGTTTGGTTAGTCGGAAAAAATCGTCTTATGGTGAAGCGGGTCAAAAGCATTGTAAAGGTGGTGCTTCGGCTTTGTTTATTAGGTTTTACTAAATTAACTTGGTCTTGTATTATTGCCTTGTTGTGATTGACGGGAGCACCTTATGACCATTGTTAACTTTACTCCCTGGACGGCCCTGGCCGGTGGCCTGCTGATCGGCAGTGCCGCCTTGCTGTTGTTCGTGGTGGGCGGGCGCATTGCCGGCATCAGCGGCATTGTCGCCGGCATTGGCAGCCAGCCCGACAAGAGCTGGCGAATGGCCTTTGTAGCGGGGCTGGTGGCGGTGCCGCTGGTGCTGTTTGGCCTGGATGTCGCGAACGCTGCGTCATTGCAGCATTACTCGCCGTGGCGTTTGCTGGTGGCCGGCCTGCTGGTAGGCATTGGCACCCGCTTGAGCAATGGCTGCACCAGCGGCCACGGCATTTGCGGCCTGGGCCGGCTGTCGCCCCGCTCCGTGGTGGCCACCCTCATCTTTATGGCGGCGGGCATCGCCACCGTGACCCTGACCGGGCTGGGAGGCTGATCATGCTGATACCGATTGCACTGTTTTCAGGCGCCCTGTTCGGGCTGGGGCTGCTGGTGTCGGGCATGATGAACCCGGCCAAGGTACTGGGTTTTCTCGATCTGTTCGGTCAGTGGGACCCGAGTCTGGCGCTGGTGATGGGGGGAGCGCTGGCGGTATTTGCTCCCGGTTACTGGTGGTGGCGCAGACAGGGCCACGCTCAGTGTGTGCTGGGTGACAAGCTGCCGGATGTGCCTGCCACCCGTTTTGATCTCAGGCTGTTGCTGGGGGCGCTGCTGTTTGGCATCGGCTGGGGACTGGCGGGCATCTGCCCCGGGCCGGCGCTGGGCCTGCTGGGCAGCCTGCAGTGGCAGGCCGGCCTGTTTGTGGCCGCCATGATCGCCGGCTTCTTCCTTGTGGGCCGATTGCAAAAAACCTGAAGCCAGTCTCCATCGTTTGTAGCACCGTGCTCTTTCGTCGGCCAAAGCGCACTGCTTCGCCGGCACGCCGTGAATACCTCCATGTAGGCTCCGTCGCGCCATCCCTGGCGCGAAGGGCACGGCGAAACAGACACCCTTTGCCCTCCTGGATTTAACTTTGAGTCGCCTGCCGGCATTCAACAGTCAACGTCGAAGCTGCACGAAGCAGCAGCGGGGATTGCCGAAGCCGACCGTCACATGCCATGGCCGAAAATTGCTCCTGCATTTTCGGCATTTTCGCCATCCATGGCAGGCAGACGCATGTGCCGAGCGTTACAGGGGGCGAGCTTGCTCGCCGTGACGCAACCGCGCTGTTGCTTCGTATTGCGCTCGCTTCGAGCTTTAAAGCTGTTTGAGGTAGTCCAGCACCACTTCGTGGTGATCCTTGGTCTTGAACTTGTTGAACACCTTGGTCACGGTGCCGGCTTCGTCGACCAGAAAGCTGATGCGGTGAATGCCGTCGTATTCCTTGCCCATGAATTTCTTCGGACCCCAGACGCCAAAGGCGTCGGCCACGGCGTGATCTTCGTCGGAGAGCAGGGTGAAGTTGAGCTCGTCCTTTTCTTCAAACTTTTTCAGCCGGGCCACCGGATCCGGGCTGATGCCCAGTACCACTACACCCAGTGCTTCAAGCTCGGCGCGGCTGTCGCGCAGGCCGCAGGCCTGCACCTTGCAGCCCGGGGTCATGGCCTTGGGGTAAAAATACACCAGTACTTTCTTGCCGCTGAAATCGCTCAGGCTGACGCGCTGGCCGTTCTGATCGCAAAGGGTAAAGGCCGGAGCCTGGCTGCCTTCCTGCAGATAGGTCATGTGCTGTTTCCTGTGGTTGGTTTGCGTTTTAAACGAAAGCTGTGCCGTTCACATTCCAGCTCGGCGCACAGCTGCTCAAAGGTGGCCTGGGCCTGGTCGTCGGTGAGCTGCTCGGGCAGGTTGAGCTGAAAGTGTGCCTGAAACTTGCCGCTGTGCTCGCCGCTCAGGGTCTGGTTCTGCATGGCCTGAATATCCCAGCCGGCGTCGCTGAAAAACTGGGTGCAGCGGTTCACGATGCCAGGCCGGTCGGCCAGCACGATATCGGCATCGGCGCTGAGAATATAGCTGGGCTGATTCAGTACCTGAGTGCGTTTCATCATGGTAATCAGCTGCTGACTCTGGCCAAACAGGGGCAGGGTGGTTTCCAGCCGGGTGATCTGGTTCCAGCTGCCCGACAGCAGCAGAATAAAGGTGAATTCGTTGCCGAAGATGCCCAGGCGGCTGTCGACGATATTGCAGCCGCAATCGGAAACATGGCGGGCGACTTCGTTTACAATGCCGGCTCTGTTTTCGCCTATGGCGGTCACCACGAGATGATGGGTCATCGGCAGTCCGAATAATGCTGTGGGGAAGAGCTGGCATGTTAGCATAAAAGCCGGTTGGCTCCAGTGCCTGTCTTGTATTAGGGTAAGGCCACCACTACCATGACCGCCTTTGTCCCTGTGTCGCAGGCAAGGGGCGCGTTGACCGAAGCGAATTTTAGGGCATGAACCAAAGCGTGAAAGCAAAAACACTGATAATGAGCCTGCTGGCCGTGAGCGTGCTGGCAGGCTGCAGCAATCCGGAAACCCGTAGTCAGGCCAACCGCGGCTTTGACTATGAGGAAGAGACCCTGCGTACCACTCCGTTGCTGATCCCGGAAGGACTGGAAGCGCCGCGCTTCAACACCGAATACGTGATCCCCAAAGGGGCCGCCCAGGGAGCGACCGGCAAGGCGCTGGATATTCGCCCGCCAACCCAGGTTCTGCCACTGGTACGGGGCTCCGAGGCCATGGACGAAGGTAACGGTCTGTGGTTTTACCAGCAGCAGCTGGATCAGGCTCTGGAACAAGAGCTGGATAAGGCGCTGGTGGCTTTTTTTGAAGGCAGTGATGCGGACTTCAGCCGGATGAATAACGGCTTTGAAAGTGATGGTGAAGCCATTGGTGCGCCCAAACAGAAGTTTCGCTGGCAGCTGACGCCGGATCCGGTGCGCCGGGCGGTGGCGGTGCAGGTTCAGGCCACCGAAGGAGCCGCCGCTCTGGCTCAGGACCGGCTGCGGGCCGAGGCCTCCATGCTCAACGCCTTTTCGCTGTCTTATCAGCGTGAGCTGAGCCGCCAGCAGGAGCTGCTGGATCAAGGCCCCATCGCGCTGTCGCAAGACAGTGAGCAGCAGCGGCTGATCGCGGAACAAAGCTATGATCGCACCTGGAAACGGCTGATCACCCTGCTGCCGAAACTCGGCTTTGACATTACCAACCGTCAGCAGGCGCTGGGGTATGTGGATGTGGAGTTTGACGGTCTGAGCAAGGGGGACTGGCGCGATCTCAGACTGCCGGCGCTGACCATTCCCGAGCAGGAATACCGTATTCAACTGGGGGATCTGGGCAGCCGCACCAGCCTGAGCCTGAGCAACAAGGACAGAGAGCCGGTGCCCGCCAGCGTGCTGAACGACTTGAGCAGAACCCTGGCCCCGGCCTTTGAACGCGGCGATCTGGCTCGCTGAGCCCCCTTCGGGGGAGCTGTAAGCCGTAAGCTGTCAGCTGTAAGCCAGCAGTAGGTTGTGATGAGCGTAGCGAATCGCAACAGGAAGGCGGCTGTTGAATGTTGGAATTCGCTGAGGCTCATTCCAACCTACACTTCAGCCAGTTTTGTAGGCCCGAATTTATTCGGGCAAGGATGTTAACCGCAATGTCGTTGCCCGGCTGAAGCCGGGCCTACCAGTACCTAATCCCTATATTCCCTCAACAGAATGAACCCTATCCAGCAGGGCTTTGTACTGACCCGCCACAGCCGGGATCGCCATGGCCATATCGACATTCACTACTGGCTGTGCACGCCGCAGGGGCCGGTGCGCCTCACCGTATCTGGCGAGCGGGCTCTGCTGATGGTGCCGGTGGCGGAGCGGGCCCGGGCAGAGAAGGCTCTGGCGGGGTTGTCGTTTGACTGGACCGAGCCCGGCCTGCACAGCTTTGCCCACCAGCCGCTGGCGGTGCTCTATTTCGCTACCATGGCCGATCAGCAGCAGGCGGTGCAGCGGCTGCAGGCCGCCGGCACCGAGGTGCTGGAGCATGACTTTCGCCCTCACGAGCGCTACCTGGTCAGCCGGTTTATTCGCGGCAGCGTTGAGTTTACCGGCACGGCCCGGCCCCAGGCCGGCTTTGTGCAGGTGGACGACGCCCGCCTGCGCAAGGGCGACTGGCAGCCGCCGTTTCGCGTGCTCTCCCTGGATATCGAATGCTCGGGCCAGGGGGAGCTCTATTCCATCGGCCTCTACGGTGAGCACCTGGCCCGGGTACTGATTATTGGTGCCCCCGAGCCTGCCGCCACCGATATTCGCTGGGTCGCCGACGAGCGGGCGTTGCTGCATGCCCTTGAAAGCGAGCTGGCGCAGTACGATCCCGACATTCTTATCGGCTGGAACCTGGTGGCCTTTGATCTGCGGCTGCTCCTCAAGCGGGCGGCGCTGCACGGCATTCGGTTGCGGCTGGGCCGGGGCGGCGAGAGTGCCTTTCTGCGCGAGCGGGCTCACACCGAGCAGGTGTTTGTCACCCTGCCGGGCCGGGTGGCCATCGACGGAATCGATGCCCTCAAGACCGCCTGCTACCAGTTTGACAGCTTCAGCCTGGAGTCGGTGGCGCAGGCCCTGCTGGGGCGGGGCAAGCAAACTGAGGATGTGGCCAACCGGCTGGCCAGCATTATGCACGACTTTCGCTTTAACAAGCCGAAGCTGGCCGCCTACAACCTGGAAGACTGCCGGCTGGTGTGGGATATTTTCGCCCACACTCGAGTGCTCGACTTTCTGCGTCTGCGCAGCCAGCTCACCGGGCTGGAGCTGGATCGTATCGGCGGCTCGGTGGCGGCCTTTGTGCAGGTATATCTGCCTCATCTGCACCGGGCCGGCTTTGCCGCTCCCAACCTGCCTCCCGGCGGCGGCCTGGCGAGCCCCGGCGGCTATGTGATGAACTCCCGCCCGGGACTCTATCGTCATGTGCTGGTGCTGGACTTCAAGAGCCTGTATCCGTCCATTATCCGCACCTTTCGCATCGATCCCCTGGGGCTGGTGCTGGGGCTGAAGGAAGAGGATGCCATTCCCGGTTACCGGGGCGCGCGCTTTTCCCGTACCCATCATTTTCTGCCCGAGATCATTGCCGGACTCTGGCGCGAGCGGGATCAGGCCAAGCGGGAGCAGGACGGGCCGCGCTCCCAGGCCATCAAGATACTGATGAATTCCTTTTACGGTGTGCTCGGCTCCGGCGGCTGCCGCTTTTACGATACCCGGCTGGCCTCGTCCATTACCCTGCGCGGCCACGATATCATGCAGCAAAGCGCACGGCGCATTGAGCGGGAAGGCCACGAGGTGATCTACGGCGACACCGACTCGGTATTTGTGCTGCTGGCCGGCGAGCACGACGAGGCTTCCGGCAGCCGGGAAGGGCAGCGGCTGGCGGCGCTGGTGAATGATTACTGGCGCGACTGGCTGAAACGGGAGCTGCAACTGGAAAGTTATCTGGAACTGCAGTTCGAGAGTTATTTTGCCCGCTTTCTGATGCCCACCATTCGCGGCCGGGAAGAGGGCTCAAAGAAGCGCTATGCCGGCCTGCGGCTGCAACAGGGCGAGGCAAAGCTGGTGTTCAAGGGGCTGGAAACCGTGCGCTCCGACTGGACGCCCCTGGCGAGGGCCTTTCAGACCGAGCTGTACCGGCTGGTATTCAATGATGAAGATCCGAGCGGGTTTGTGCGGCTTACCCTGGCACAGACCCTGACCGGGGAGCGGGACGCGGAGCTGGTGTACCGCAAGCGGCTGCGCCGGCCACTGGCCCAGTATGTGAAATCCCAGCCGCCCCAGGTGCGGGCGGCCCGGCTGGCCGACGAGCACAACGCCCGCCTCGGCAAACCGCTGCGCTATCAGCGCAAGGGAGTGATTGCCTATGTGATCACGGTCAACGGGCCGGAGCCGGTGGAATACCGCCGGTCGGCCATGGATTATCAGCATTATGTAGACAAGCAGCTGAAGCCGGTGGCCGACGCCATACTGCCCTTTGTGGGGTTAAGTTTTGAGGGCATTACCAGCCAGCAGCTGGGGCTGTTTTGATTTTGAGGGATTAGTGAGCGGGGATTAGGGATTGGTAGCTGCCGCTTTAGCCGGCAGAGCCTGTGCAACAGGCTTTGAATGTTCCGTTGTCTGTGAGTTTGCGCCGGCTAAAGCGGCGCCTACAACCTCCCTAGTCCCTAGTCCCTAGTCCCTAGTCCCCGTTTTTCTTCTCGTCGTCCTTTTCATCGGCCTTGTACTTGCCCGGGGGCACGCCCCAGTCTTCCTTGCTGTCATCCCAGCGGCGCAGCTTCATTTTGTCGCGGTTCTTCTGCACGTTTTTTTCGATGTGCTTGGTGTCCTTGAGGGCGCTGACAAACAGGCCAACCAGAAACAACAGGGGCAGTGCAATCCAGAGCCAGGTGCTCATGGTGTTTTCCTCATTGATAAATGTAGCGGGCGAAAATCTCGTCCAGCATATTAAGGATATGTGTTTTACCCAGTATTGGCCGGGTAGCAAGGGCGTTCGCCACCAGCGCCGGCGTCAACCGATGTTCACACTCCTGCGCCAGGGGACGATAACTCAGGTGCCAGGGCTCGGCGGCCACGCCGTGGCCACTGGCATAGGGCAGGTAAAAGCCAAACCGCTCCATATTGGCAGCCAGCCACTGGCTGAGCGGGTAAAAATACCCGCTCGGCTCATATTCCCAGGGTTCCAGTTGCAGCTTGTTGCCGGCGGGCAGCAGGGTCGGGTCGTAGATATCGAGATCCGTGCCCCAGTGGTGACGGCTGGTGCCGGGCAGGGCGCTCCAGCGCAAAATGGCATGAATGCGCGCGGGCTCGCTTAAAGAGAGGGCGTCCAGCGGCCGGCTGTTGGCATCCAGCAGTGGCCGGCTGCCCTCGAACTTGCCGTTCCAGATGGCCAGCTGGCGGTCAAAGCCGCGAAAGCTCGACGCCGGCGCCAGATGGAATCCAGCGCCGGCGGCCGCCGCCTGCAGGGCCACAAAGGCATCTCTGGCCTCGGCCTGCAGCCGGTGCCCCGGCTCGGCCAGGGGCACCAGATGGCTTTCATTCAGGCCCAGCAGGCAGTCGGGCATCATGCCAGCAACCGCTCCAGAATGCCTTCATACATGTCGGCAAGCTGCTCCAGATCGGCGATTTTCACACACTCGTTGAGCTTGTGAATGGTGGCGTTGACCGGCCCCAGCTCAATCACCTGGGCGCCGGTCTGGGCGATAAAGCGCCCGTCGGAGGTACCGCCTGTGGTGAGCAGCGCCGGCTCCTGATGACGCACCGCCTGCACCGCACCCACGGTGGCGGTGAGCAGATCGCCGGTGTCGGTGAGAAAGGGTTTGCCGTTGAGCAGCCAGTCGATGTGATAGTCCAGGCCGTGGGCGTCGAGCACGCTGTGCACCCGGGCCTTTATCTTGTCTTCGTCGAGCTCGGTGCTGAAACGGAAATTGAACTGCACCTTCATTTCGCCCGGGATCACGTTGGAAGCACCGGTACCGGCGTGCACATTGGCAATCTGAAAGCTGGTGGGCGGGAAATAGTCGTTGCCCTTGTCCCATACGGTGGCGGCCAGCTCGGCCAGGGCGGGGGAGGCCTTGTGCACCGGGTTGTCGGCCAGGTGCGGATAGGCCACATGGCCCTGTACGCCTTTTACGGTGAGATCACCGGTCAGCGAGCCCCGGCGGCCGTTCTTGACCACATCACCCACCTCGTGAGTGGATGAAGGCTCACCCACCAGACACCAGGTGATTTTCTCGTTGCGGGCCTCCAGGGTGTCCACCACCCGGGTGGTGCCATTGATAAAGGGGCCTTCCTCGTCGCTGGTGATCAGAAAGGCAATGGAGCCCTTGTGATCCGGATTGCGGGCCACAAAGCGCTCGGTGGCGACCACCATGGCGGCCAGCGAACCTTTCATGTCGGCGGCGCCCCGGCCGTGCAGGTAGCCGTCGATTTCGGTAGCCTCAAAGGGCGGGGTGTGCCACTGATCCAGCGGCCCGGGGGGCACCACATCGGTATGGCCGGCAAAGCAGAACAACGGGCCCTCGGTGCCACGGCGGGCCCAGAGGTTGGTGGTGTCTTCAAACACCATGGATTCCAGCTTGAACCCCAGGGCGGCCAGCCGATCGCCCATCAGCTCCTGGCAGCCTTCGTCTTCGGGGGTCACCGAGGGGCGGTTAATCAGCTCTTTGGTGAGCGCCAGCACGGCAGAGTCAGTCATGTGTTTCCTTACTTCTTTTTTATTGGTTGAACAGGCTGGCATACAGCTCGGGCTTGAACCCCAGATGCAGCTCGCCGTCGAGGTTCAGCAGCGGTCGCTTGATCATGGCCGGATGGGCCTGCAGCAGGGCGGCGGCGGTGTCGGGCCCCAGGGCGGCCTTGTCTTCATCGCTCAGGGTCCGGTAAGTGGTGCCCCGCTTGTTGACCAGCGCCTCGTGGCCTAGCACCTCCAGCCAGTGGGCCAGCTGTTCCGGGTCGAGGCCATCGGCGCGGTGATCCACAAAGCGGTAGTCGATGCCCGCCTGTTCCAGCCACTTGCGGGCCTTTTTGATGGTGTCGCAGTTTTTGATGCCGTAGAGAGTAACGGTCATGGTGCAGCTCGTTAAAGAGGGTGGCCGGAATTTTGTCATTTAACCCTCAGGGCTGCAACCAGCCCGGTCGGCGGGTAAAATACGCTGGCGCATTACGACAGCTTTGGGTAGTGTTAGCGACTTTGAATTCCCGTCGTCGCCAAGCGGGCCCGGATGATTGCCGGGCTTCGGCACTTCACGCGGCTTTTCGTTCGCTTTGCCTTCAAAATAAAAGGGGAAAGGCTTGGAGCTCAAGGAATACTGGAGTGACAGTCATCATTCCAGCGACTTTAAACTGACCCGCATCGGCTTTGTGGCCATTCGTTTTCGCTGGCTGGTCACCCTGCTTATCATCGGCATTGCCGGCTGGATTGCCGTTGACTGGTGGGTACTGGATCCGGCCCATTTCAAGCTGATCTGGAAGATTCGCCTGATCACCGGCGCCATGCTGACCCCCCTGCTGCCGCTCAGTTACCTGTGCAAGCTCAACCGGCGCTGGATGGTGGCCTCCCTGTATTTTCTGGTGGGGGTACTGCTCGCCTTTAATCTGGTTGGGTTGTGGAGCTTTCGTGACGGCGCCCCCATTCCCATCGGCTATATTGCCTTTCCCTATTTTCTGCTGGCGCTGCTGAGCGTGCTGCCGCTGCCGGTGAAGTCAGGGCTCAGAGTGGCGGCAGTGATCACCCTGTGTGTGCTGGCCACCGATTACTGGCTGGATTCCCGCAGTCTGGACAACGGCGCCCTGCTGGACCGGCTCTGGCTGCTGATTTGCTTCAGTCTCGCCATGATCTGGGTACAGGCGGGACAGCTGCGCATGCTGCTGGATCTGTACCGGGAGTCGACCCGGGATCCGCTGACCCGGCTGATGAACCGCCGCTTGTTTATGCGCCAGCTGGCGCATCAGCGCGATGAGGGAGGCCGCCGTCCCTACACCCTTATTCTGTTTGATCTGGACCGCTTCAAGCGCATCAACGACGAACATGGTCACCTGATGGGAGACGAGGTGCTGGTGCGGGTGGCCACCACCCTGGGAGACATCTTTGGCCCCGAGGCCATTATGTCGCGCTATGGCGGCGAGGAGTTTATGGTATTGCTGCCCGACACCACCCTGGAGCAGGGCCTGCGCCAGGCCGAGACCCTGCGTCTGGCGGTGGAATCCCAGCCGGTGGAAAACCCCCTGGGCGAGGGGGAAATTACCGTTACCCTGAGTGCCGGCGTGGTGGAAGGACGCCACGACAGTGATCTGCAAAGCCTGCTCAACCGGGCCGATGAGGCGCTGTATGACGCCAAGTGCAGCGGTCGCAACTGTGTACAGGCGGCAGCCTGAGCAATAAGCCTCCGCGACGGTGGTTTGTAAACGGGGCTTGGCTTATACTGCTCGCCAAGCCCCCGAATACCTGATTCACATCATGACTTTCCTGCGGAAAAACAACTAAGCGAGATGTCTATGCCCCAAGACCAACAGGACAAACGTGCCCTTTACATTCCCTATGCCGGCCCCGCGCTGCTTGAAACGCCCTTGCTGAACAAGGGCAGCGCGTTCAACAAGGAAGAACGGCTTGCATTTAACCTGGACGGTCTGCTGCCCCATAACATTGAAACCATCGAAGAGCAGGTCGAACGGGCCTACAAGCAGTACTGCGGGTTTCAGAACAATCTCGACAAGCACATTTACCTGCGCAATATTCAGGATACAAACGAAACCCTGTTTTATCGCCTGGTAGAAGATCACCTCACCGAAATGATGCCCATCATTTATACCCCCACCGTGGGCCAGGCCTGTGAGGAGTTCTCCAACATTTATCGTCGCGCCCGGGGTCTGTTTATTTCCTACCCCGACAAGGATCATATCGACGACATTCTGCAAAACGCCACCAAACGCAACGTCAAGGTGATGGTGGTCACCGACGGCGAGCGTATTCTGGGCCTGGGTGACCAGGGCATCGGCGGCATGGGCATTCCCATCGGCAAGCTGTCCCTGTATGTGGCCTGTGGCGGCATTTCACCGGCCTACACCCTGCCGGTGGTACTGGATGCGGGCACCAACAACCCACAGCTGCTGAAAGACCCCATGTACATGGGCTGGCGCAACCCGCGGGTCACCGGCGAGGAATACGAAGAGTTCGTGGACGCCTTTATTCAGGCGGTGAAGCGCCGCTGGCCGGACGTGCTGCTGCAGTTTGAAGACTTCGCTCAGAAAAACGCCATGCCGGTGCTCAACCGCTACAAGGACGAGCTGTGCTGCTTTAACGACGACATTCAGGGCACCGCTGCCGTGACCCTGGGCTCACTGATCGCTGCCTGTCAGGCCAGCGGCAGCAAGCTGTCCGAAAAGAAAGTGGCTTTCCTGGGTGCCGGCTCCGCCGGTTGTGGTATTGCCGAGCAGATTGTGGCGCAGATGAAGGCCGAGGGCCTGAGCGATGCCAAGGCCCGGGAGCGGGTATACATGGTAGACCGTTTTGGGCTTATTACCGACAACATGCCCAATCTGGTGGACTTTCAGCGTCCGCTGGCCCAGTCGCCGGAAAACCTGCAGGACTGGACCGTGGCCGGTGACAATATCTCCCTGCTGGAGGTGATGCAGAACGCCAAACCCGATATTCTGATCGGTGTGTCCGGCCAGCCGGGTCTGTTCACCAAGGAAGTGATCCAGACCATGCACGCTCACTGCGAGCGGCCCATTATCTTCCCGCTGTCCAACCCCACTTCCCGGGTGGAAGCGACCCCGGAAGAGATCATCAACTGGACCGACGGCAAGGCTCTGGTCGCCACCGGCAGCCCCTTTGCACCGGTAGAGTACAAGGGCACCCTGTACGAGATCGCCCAGTGCAACAACTCCTACATCTTCCCCGGCATCGGCCTGGGGGTACTGGCCTGTGGCGCCAAACGGATCACTGACGCCATGCTGATGGCCTCCAGCCGTGCCCTGGCGGCCTGCTCGCCCCTGGCCCGGGACGGTGAAGGCGCCTTGCTGCCGCCGCTGGATGAAATTCAGCAGGTGAGCCGTCATATCGCCAAGATGGTGGCCAAAACCGCCCAGCTGCAGGGCCAGGCGCTGCAGACCTCCGACGAGGTGCTGGACAAGGCCATTGAGGCCAACTACTGGACCCCGGAATACCGCAAGTACCGTCGCGTGTCGTTCTGACCCTGAAGTGCGGTAATAAAGGCATGCTTCGGCATGCCTTTTTTTTGCCCGGAGTCCGGGCCCAATCATGGTGATAGTTTGTTCACCCTGAAGATTGCCCGCGGTTTGGTGATGTGAATCAATTGTTTGTTTAATCTGGAATTTTGTCATGCTATAACCCCACTGAAATAAGGATTAGGTTGCCGGTTAATGGCCGTTGCGCTCACTCAAGGAGAGAACCATGAACGTGAAGAAATCCCTGCTTGCTCTGTCGATGTGTACCCTGCTGGGAGGGCCTGCTTATGCCGCCGTGGTTCCTGAAGGCACAGAGCTTGCCGGGGTGCAGCAACTGGTGCGGGGCAATGGCTCCGAGCCGGCGTCCCTGGATCCGCACAAGGTGGAAGGGGTACCCGAGAGCAATGTGCTGCGGGATCTGTTCGAGGGGCTGGTGAATTCCGGTCCCGATGGCGAGGTGGTCCCCGGGGTGGCCGAGCGCTGGGAAACCAAAGACAACCTGGTGTATGTGTTTCATCTTCGCGACGACGCCAAATGGTCCAACGGTGATCCGGTGACCGCCGCAGATTTTGAATATGCCCTCAGGCGGGCGGTGGATCCCGCCACCGCCTCGCCTTATTCCTGGTATCTGGAAAAGGCCACCATTCTCAATGCCACCGAGGTGGTGAACGGCAACAAGCCCGCCAGTGAGCTGGGCGTGAAGGCGCTGGATGAGCACACCCTGGAAATTACCCTGGCCAGCCCCGTGCCCTATTTTGTGTCCATGCTGTCGCTGGCGCCCACCTACCCGGTGCACAGGGCCACGGTGGAAAAACACGGCGACGAATGGACCCGTGTCGGCAATATGGTCTCCAACGGTGCCTACCGGCTGAGCAACTGGGTGGTGAATGAACGCATCGAGCTGGCGCGTAACCCTGAATACTGGAATAACGCCGACACCGTGGTGGACAAGGTGGTCTACCTGCCGATAGCGTCCCAGAATGCAGAAATGAACCGTTTCCTGTCCGGCGAGCTGGACATGACCTACGACATTCCTCTGGAGCACTTCAAACGGCTGCAAAAGGAGCACCCCGACGCCATTCGCGTGGGCGGCTATGTGGGCACCTATTACTATGTGTTCAACACGCAAAAACCCCCTTTTAACGATGCCCGCGTACGCAATGCCCTGTCTTATGCCATTGACCGCGACATTATTGCGCACAAGGTCATGGGGCAGGGAGAGCGGCCCGCCTATACGCTTGCCCCCGAGGTGGTGAACGGCTTTACTCCGCCGGCGGTGGACTGGGCCGGCTGGACCCAGCAGCAGCGGGATGAAAAGGCCCGGGCGCTGATAGAAGCAGCCGGTTACGGCAAGGACAAGCCGCTGCGCTTTGAGCTGCTCTACAACACCAACGACAATCACCGCAAGGTGGCGGTGGCTATTGCCTCCATGTGGAAAAAACACCTGGGGGTGGAAGTAGAGCTGGTTAACCAGGAATGGAAAACCTACCTCGATACCAAAACCCAGGGGAACTTTGACGTGGCCCGGGCCGGCTGGATTGCCGACTATAACGAGGCGTCCAGCATGCTGGATCTGATGCAGAGCAGCCATGGCAACAACGATGGAAAATACAGCAATCCGGAGTTTGACCGGCTGATGGCCGAATCGCGGCTGGTGAGTGACGACACCGCCCGCAACAGCCTCTATGCCCAGGCCGAGGAAATCCTGGCGGTGGACATGCCCATTGCACCCATCTATCAGTATGTGAAGGCGCGGCTGGTGCAGCCTCATGTGGGCGGCTATCCCGACAATCCCCTGGACAATATCTACAGCAAGGATCTGTATATCAGGGCGAAGTGATTAGGCGCCTGAAGGTTGGCTGCGCATTTCGGTGTGGCCGTTAACATCGCTATGCATTCCCACGCAGAGCGTGGGAACGAGATGGCAGGCAACTCCTTGTCTGCATGAAGCAGCAGCAGCGTTTGCCGGACCCGACCGTCAAATGCCAGGGATGGCATTTGCCGAGCGCCCCAAGGAGGGGCTCGAAGCGTGTCGGGGGAGGTAATGCTGCTGATGCTTCCTTGCACTGCTGGTTACAGGTTACTCCATGTTTAAATTCATACTAAAGCGAATACTGGAAGCCATTCCCACCCTGCTGGTGCTGATCACCATTTCCTTCTTTATGATGCGCTTTGCGCCGGGTAACCCCTTCAGCACAGAGCGCTCACTGCCGCCGGAAGTCATGGCCAATATCGAGGCCAAATACGGTCTCGACAAGCCGGTGCTGGCGCAGTATTTCACCTACCTGGGCAACCTGGCGCAAGGGGATCTGGGCCCTTCGTTCAAGTACCGGGACTTTACCGTTAACGAGCTGGTCGCCCAGGCATTGCCGGTGTCGGCCCGTATCGGCCTGTTCGCCTTTACCGGGGCCGTGCTGCTGGGGGTGGCCGCGGGCATGACAGCGGCGCTCAGGCAAAACAGCTGGGTGGACTATATGGTGATGTCCGGTGCCATGCTGGGGGTGGTGATCCCGTCCTTTGTGCTGGCGCCCCTGCTTATTCTGGTGTTTGCCATTGTGCTCGGGTGGCTGCCCGCCGGCGGCTGGCAGGACGGTGGCTGGCAATACCTGCTGCTGCCGGTGACCGCCATGATGATGCACTACATTGCCGCCATTGCCCGCATTATGCGCGGCGCCATGATCGAGGTGATGAACAGTCCCTTTATTCGCACCGCCAGGGCCAAGGGGCTGCCCATGTCGCGCATTCTGCTGCGCCATGCCCTGCGTCCGGCCATGCTGCCGGTGGTGTCCTACCTGGGGCCGGCCTTTGTGGGCATCATCACCGGCTCCGTGGTGATCGAAACCATCTTTGGCCTGCCCGGCATCGGCCAGCTGTTTGTAAACGGCGCCCTCAACCGGGACTATTCCATGGTGCTGGGGCTTACCATACTGGTGGGCGCGCTCACCATTGCCTTTAATGCGGTGGTCGACATTCTTTATGCCCTGATCGACCCCAAAATCCGTTACTGAGGCGCGCATGGTGACAACCAAGGACAAAACCGTGGCGGTGACCCGGTTTGCCGGTGAGCTGGAGGTACAGGGACGCTCCCTGTGGGCGGACGCCCGCCGGCGCTTTCTTCGAAACCGGGCGGCGCTGGCCAGCCTGCTGCTCCTGCTGCTGATGGCGTTGCTGGTGCTGGCGGGGCCGTCTTTTTCCGATTACGCCTACGACGACACCGACTGGGGCGCCATGATGGCCCCGCCGGCGCTGGATAACGGGCATTATTTCGGGACCGACTCCCTGGGGCGGGATCTGTTTGTACGCACCCTTGTCGGGGGGCGCATCTCGCTGATGGTGGGGCTGCTCGGCGCCCTGGTGGCGGTGGTGATCGGCACGCTTTACGGCGCTACCGCCGGTTTTGTGGGTGGACGCACCGACAGGGTGATGATGCGCATACTGGAAATTCTCTATTCCTTTCCCTTTATGTTTTTCGTGATCCTGCTGATCACCTTTTTCGGCCGTAACATAGGGCTGATTTTCTTTGCCATCGGTGCAGTGAGCTGGCTCGACATGGCGCGCATTGTGCGCGGCCAGACCCTGAGCCTGAAGGGCAGAGAGTTTATTGAGGCGGCCGAGGTGTGCGGTGTCAGCCGCTTTCGGATTATCACCCGCCATATCGTGCCCAATGTGCTGGGCATTGTGGTGGTGTACGCCACCCTGCTGGTGCCGGGCATGATTTTGTTTGAGTCTTTTCTCAGCTTTCTCGGCCTGGGTGTGCAGGAGCCCATGACCAGCTGGGGCGCCCTGCTCGATGAAGGGGCCAAGTCGATGGAGGTCGCTCCCTGGCAATTGCTGTTTCCCGCCGGCTTTATGGTGGTGACCCTGTTTTGCTTCAACTTTCTGGGGGATGGTCTGCGCGACGCCCTGGATCCCCGGGACCGCTGATCGGAGGCCGGAATGGAACTGCTGAATGTCGATGCCCTCAGGGTGGAATTTGATACGCCGGAAGGCCGGGTGGTGGCGGTCAGTGATCTCGGCTTCACCCTTGAAGCCGGCGAAACCCTCGGCATTGTCGGCGAGTCGGGCTCGGGCAAGAGCCAGACCGCCTTTGCCATTATGGGGCTGCTGGCAAAAAACGGTCGCGCCACCGGCAGTTTGCGCTATCGAGGGCAGGAGCTGCTGGGGTTGCCGGAGCGGGAGCTGAACCGCATTCGCGCCGAAGAAATCGCCATGATTTTTCAGGATCCCATGACCTCGCTCAATCCCTATATGAAGGTGGGGGAGCAGCTGATGGAGGTGCTGCTGCTGCACAAGGGCATAAGCCGGAAGGAAGCCTTTAACGAGTCGGTGTGCATGCTGGACGCGGTGCACATTCCCGAGGCGCGGGATCGCATGGGGCGTTATCCCCACGAGTTTTCCGGCGGCATGCGCCAGCGGGTGATGATCGCCATGGCATTGCTGTGCCGGCCCAGTCTGCTGATTGCCGACGAGCCCACCACGGCCCTGGATGTGACCGTGCAGGCCCAGATCATGAGTCTGCTCAACGAGCTGAAAACCGAGTTCAGTACCGCCATTATGCTGATCACCCATGATCTGGGGGTGGTGGCGGGCAGCTGCGACCGGGTGATGGTGATGTATGCCGGCCGCACCATGGAAGTGGGGGCGGTGCGGGACATCTTCTATCGGCCGGCTCACCCCTATACTCAGGGACTGCTGCATGCCATTCCCCGGCTCGACAGCGACGGAGAGGAGCTGGCCACCATTGCCGGCAATCCGCCCAACCTGCTGCAGCTGCCCCCGGGTTGCCCGTTTCAGCAACGCTGCCCCTATGTGTTTGAACGTTGCCGGCAAGAAACGCCGCCTCTGGAAGACATCGGCGACGGCCGGCACAGCGCCTGTTTTCTGGAGGTGAGTCATGACTGAACCGCTGTTACGGGTGAACCATTTGCGGGTGCATTTTTCCGTGCGGGCCAGAGCGGCCTGGCCCTGGCAGGCACCGCAACAGTTAAAGGCGGTGGATGGGGTCAGCTTTAACCTGGCCCCCGGCGAAACCCTGGGGATTGTGGGGGAGTCGGGCTGTGGCAAGTCCACCCTGGCCCGGGCCATTATCGGCCTGGTGCCCGCCACCGGCGGCTCGGTGCGCTGGCAGGGCCGGGAGCTGACCGGTATGCCGGCAAGCCAGTGGCGCGAGGTGCGCCAGCACATGCAGATGATTTTTCAGGATCCGCTGGCGTCCCTTAACCCGCGCATGACGGTAGGCGACATTATTGCCGAGCCGCTCATTACCTGTTATCCGCAACGTGGCAAGGCCGAGGTGCGGCAGCGGGTGCAGTCCATGATGGAGCGGGTGGGCCTGCTGCCCAACCTGATTAACCGCTACCCTCACGAGTTTTCCGGCGGCCAGTGCCAGCGCATCGGCATTGCCCGGGCGCTGATCCTTGAACCCAGACTGATTATCTGCGACGAGCCGGTGTCGGCGCTGGATGTGTCGGTGCAGGCCCAGGTAATCAACCTGCTGAAAGATCTGCAGCGGGAAATGGGGCTGGCGCTGATTTTTATTGCCCACGATCTGTCGGTGGTGCGCCATATTTCCGACAGAGTGCTGGTGATGTATCTGGGCCACGGGGTGGAGCTGGCCGACAAGCAGGCGCTCTACAACGATCCTCGGCATCCTTATACTCAGGCCCTGCTCAGCGCGGTGCCGGTGCCGGTGCCGGATCCGGATGCGGAAAGAACCAGGCCGGTGCAGTTGCTGGAAGGGGAGTTGCCGTCGCCTCTGAACCCGCCCTCGGGTTGTGTGTTCCGCACCCGTTGTCCGCTGGCAGACGAGGGCTGTGCCCGGGCCATGCCCGTGCTTGAAGGCCCGCCTGGTCATCAAACCGCCTGTTTCAAGGTGAGCTGAGGGTCTTATTTGTGGTTCAGTCTTGAAAAGTATCGTTTTCTCCCCATATTCAGTAGCCACGGCGCGCCATCGTCCCTCGACGCTTGGAAACTGCGCCGTTATAATGCCGCGTCTGTATTTTAGCGAAGACATCGTCTTCACCAGGATTCAAGGAGCAGCCCGGGCTGTTTCAAACATCACAGGGTCAGCACCGCCGTGCTGAAGAAAATTGAGGTAAAAGAATGCAAGTTTCTGTAGAGACGACCCAGGGCCTGGAGCGCCGCCTGACCATCACTGTTCCCGCCGAGCAGGTAACCGGCGAAGTGAACAGCCGTCTGCGTCAGCTGGCCAAAACCCGCCGCATCGACGGCTTCCGTCCTGGCAAGGCCCCGCTGACCGTTATCAAGAAAATGTTCGGTGCGTCCGTGGAAGCCGACGTGGCCGGCGAGCTGATGCAGCGTAACTTTTTTGAAGCCGTGATGAGCGAAAAGCTCAACCCGGCCGGCATGCCCACCATGGAGCCGACCCCGATCAAGGCCGGCGAAGACTTCACCTTTACCGCCACCTTTGAAGTGTACCCGGAAGTGGAAGTGAAGGGCCTGGATGCGGTATCCGTTGAAAAGCCCCAGGCTGAAGTGACCGATGCCGATCTGGACAACATGATCGACACCCTGCGCAAGCAGCACGCCGACTGGGTTGAAGCCGACCGCGCCGCCGAAGACGGCGACCGCGTCACCATGAACTTCGTGGGCTCCGTAGACGGCGAAGAGTTTGAAGGCGGCAAGGCCGACGACTTCGTACTGGTACTGGGCTCCGGCCGCATGATCCCGGGCTTTGAAGACGGCCTGCTGGGCAAGAAGGCCGGTGACGAGTTCACCATCGAAGTGACCTTCCCCGAGGAATACCACGCCGAAAACCTGAAGGGCAAGCCTGCCAGCTTCGCCATTACCCTGACCAAGGTGGAAGCCCAGCAGCTGCCCGAGCTGACCGAAGAATTCGTGAAGCGCTTCGGCATCGCCGACGGCACCGTTGACGGTCTGAAAGCCGAAGTACGCAAGAACATGGAGCGCGAGCTGGCCCAGGCCCTGAAAGCCTCCGTGAAAGAGCAGGTGATCGACGGTCTGCTGGAGCAGAACGAGATCGACGTGCCCCAGTCCCTGATCGACGGCGAAGTAGACACCCTGCGCAAGCAGGCGCTGCAGCGCTTTGGTGGTCTGGATGCCAAGAACGCCCCCGAGCTGCCCGCCGAACTGTTCAAGGATCAGGCCGAGCGTCGCGTGCGCGTGGGTCTGCTGCTGGGTGAAGTGATCAAGGCCAACGAGATCAAGGCCGATGATGCCAAGGTTCAGGAAATCATCGCGTCCATGGCGTCTGCCTACGAAGATCCGGCCGAAGTGGTGGCTTACTACAACGACAACCCCCAGCTGCTGGAAAACGTACGCAGCCTGGCCGTTGAAGATCAGGCCGTCGAGTTCGTTCTGTCTCAGGCCAAGGTAACCGACAAGCAGGTTTCCTTTGACGAAGTGATGAACAAGCCGGGCATGGGCGCTTAAGATCATTTGACTTAAGCATCAAGCTCTTGCGTATAATGGCCCCAGTGTATGTGCACTCGGGCCATTTTGTTTTAGGGACAAGAATCTATGTCGAACAACCAGAATCCGATGATGGACGGACCCCTGGCCGCCCTGATCCCCATGGTGGTGGAGCAGACGGCCAAGGGCGAGCGTTCTTACGATATCTACTCGCGTCTGCTGAAGGAGCGGGTGATCTTCCTCACCGGCCAGGTTGAAGACCACATGGCCAACCTGATCTGCGCCCAGCTGCTGTTTCTGGAGTCGGAGAACCCGGAAAAGGATATTTACCTTTACATCAACTCGCCGGGTGGTTCGGTGACTGCGGGCATGTCCATTTATGACACCATGCAGTTTATCAAGCCCAATGTGAGCACCGTATGTATGGGCCAGGCCTGCTCCATGGGCGCCTTCCTGCTGGCCGGCGGTGCACCGGGCAAGCGCTTTGCGCTGCCCAACAGCCGGGTGATGATCCACCAGCCCCTGGGGGGCTTTCAGGGTCAGGCGTCGGACATTCAGATCCACGCCAAGGAAATTCTTTATATCAAGGAAAAGCTCAACCGGCTGCTGGCCGAGCACACCGGCCAGGATCTGGCGGTGGTCGAGCGCGATACCGACCGCGACAATTTCATGTCCGCGGCCCAGGCCAAAGAATACGGTCTGGTTGACGAGGTGCTCTACAAGCGCGACTGAGCAAAGCGGGGCGGGGTGCTGTACACTGTGCAGTAGAGCCGAATACGATCAGGGCCCTGCGCCGCATGCATAAGAGGTGACTGAATGACAGACAAACGCAAGGGCGAAGGGGATGGCGGCAAACTGCTGTATTGTTCCTTTTGCGGTAAAAGCCAACACGAAGTACGCAAGCTGATCGCCGGCCCTTCCGTCTATATTTGTGACGAATGTGTCGAGCTGTGCGAAGACATCATTCGGGAAGAGATCAAGGATATTTCGCCCAAGCGTGACGGCGATGCACTGCCCACGCCCCACGAAATCCGCGCTCATCTGGACGATTATGTCATTGGTCAGGACCATGCCAAAAAGGTGCTGGCGGTGGCGGTGTACAACCACTACAAGCGGCTGCGTAACGCCACCGGTGCCGACGGGGTGGAGCTGGGCAAGTCCAACATTCTGCTGATCGGTCCGACCGGCTCGGGCAAGACCCTGCTGGCCGAGACCCTGGCCAGGCTGCTGGACGTGCCCTTTACCATGGCCGACGCCACCACCCTGACCGAAGCCGGTTATGTGGGGGAAGACGTCGAGAACATCATTCAGAAGCTGCTGCAGAAGTGTGATTACGATGTGGAAAAGGCCCAGCGAGGCATTGTCTACATCGACGAGATCGACAAGATTTCCCGCAAGTCCGACAATCCCTCCATTACCCGGGATGTGTCGGGTGAGGGCGTGCAGCAGGCGTTGCTCAAGCTGATTGAAGGCACGGTGGCGTCGGTTCCGCCTCAGGGCGGGCGCAAGCATCCGCAGCAGGAGTTTCTGCAGGTGGACACCTCCAAGATCCTGTTTATTTGTGGCGGTGCCTTTGCCGGCCTCGACAAGGTGGTGGAGCAGCGTATGGATCAGGGCACCGGCATCGGCTTTGGCGCCGAGGTCAAGGCCCGGGATCAGAAAGCAACCCTGAGCGAAATCTTCACGCGGGTGGAGCCGGAAGATCTGGTCAAATACGGCCTGATCCCCGAGTTCATCGGCCGTCTGCCGGTGGTGGCGACCCTTACCGAGCTGGACGAAGACGCCCTGGTGCAGATTTTGTCCGAGCCCAAGAACGCCCTCACCAAGCAGTATGCGGCGCTGTTCGCGCTGGAAGACGTGGAGCTGGAGTTCCGCGACGACGCCCTGCGCTCCATCGCCCGCAAGGCCATGGAACGCAAGACCGGCGCCCGGGGTCTGCGCTCCATCGTGGAGGCGGTGTTGCTCGACACCATGTACGATCTGCCGTCCATGAACGATGTGTCCAAGGTGGTGATTGACGAAACCGTGATCAAGGGTGAATCCGACCCCATTCTTATCTACGAGAAAGGGGAAGCACAGGCCGCCTCCGGCGACTGAATGCGGCTTTTTTAACCTGAAAAAGGGGCATTTTGCCCCTTTTTCCGTTTTTGCCGCCGAAGCGATTGAATCTTGCGATCCCGCCCCCATATACTCACCCAAGCGCCAATACATTGCATTCAAGCCGAGAGGACACTATGACCCTAGAGCGTTCCGAACGCATCGAAACTCCCGTCCTGCCTCTCAGGGACGTGGTGGTTTATCCTCACATGGTCATCCCGCTGTTTGTGGGACGGGAAAAATCCATCCGCTGTCTGGAAGCGGCCATGGAGCAGGACAAAAAGGTACTGCTGATCGCCCAGAAAGATGCGTCCACCGATGATCCGGGCGCGGATGATGTCTACCAGGTGGGCACGGTGGCCAATGTGCTGCAGATGCTCAAGCTGCCCGATGGTACCGTCAAGGTGCTGGTGGAAGGCGCCCAGCGCGCCCGGCTGGAGCAACTGCGCGAGCAGGATGGTTACTTCGTGGCCGATGCCCAGTATCTGGCCACCCAGGCGCTGGACGAGCGCGAGCAGGAAGTGCTGGTGCGCTCCGCCATTACCCAGTTTGAAGGCTACATCAAGCTTAACAAGAAAATTCCGCCCGAGGTGCTGACCTCGCTCACCGCCATTGAAGATGCCGCCCGTCTGGCGGACACCATGGCCGCTCACATGCCGCTGAAGCTGGAAGACAAGCAGAAGGTGCTGGAAATCGCCGAAGTCGGCGAGCGCCTCGAGTACCTGATGGCGATGATGGAAGCGGAAATGGATCTGCTGCAGGTGGAACGCCGCATTCGCGCCCGTGTGAAAAAGCAGATGGAAAAGAGCCAGCGCGAGTATTACCTGAATGAGCAGATGAAGGCCATTCAGAAGGAACTCGGCGAGCTGGACGACGTGCCCGACGAGTTTGAGGCGCTGCAACAGAAAATTGACGATGCCGGCATGACCGACGACGCCAGGCAGAAGACCGAGGCGGAGCTGGCCAAGCTGAAGATGATGTCGCCCATGTCGGCGGAAGCCACCGTAGTGCGCGGCTACATCGACTGGATGGTGTCTGTACCCTGGAAGAAAAAGTCCAAGGTGAAAAAGGATCTGGCCAAGGCCGAGGAAGTGCTCGACGCCGATCACTACGGCCTGGAAAAGGTCAAGGAACGCATTATCGAGTATCTGGCGGTGCAGACCCGCACCAACAAGCTCAAAGGCCCCATTCTGTGTCTGGTGGGACCGCCCGGCGTGGGCAAGACCTCTCTGGGTCAGTCCATTGCCAGGGCCACCGGCCGCAAATATGTGCGCATGGCCCTGGGTGGCGTGCGGGACGAGGCCGAGATCCGCGGTCACCGCCGTACCTACATCGGCTCCATGCCCGGCAAGCTGATCCAGAAAATGGCCAAGGTAGGGGTGCGCAACCCGCTGTTCCTGCTGGATGAAATCGACAAGATGTCCTCAGACATGCGCGGCGATCCGTCCTCGGCGCTGCTGGAAGTGCTGGATCCGGAGCAGAACCACAGCTTTAACGACCACTATCTGGAAGTGGACTACGATCTGTCCGATGTGATGTTCGTGGCCACCTCCAACTCCATGCACATTCCCGGCCCGTTGCTGGACCGGATGGAAGTGATCCGGCTGTCGGGTTATACCGAGGATGAAAAGCTCAACATCGCCAAACGTCACCTGCTGGCCAAGCAGATCAGCCGCAACGGCCTGAAGGAAAGCGAGCTGGTGGTGGAAGACTCCGCCATTATCGGCATTATCCGCTATTACACCCGGGAAGCCGGGGTACGTAGCCTGGAGCGGGAAATCTCCAAGCTGTGCCGCAAGGCGGTGAAGGAAATTCTGCTCAACAAGGACATCAAGCAGGTGGTGATCAACGGTGACAACCTGAAGAAATATCTGGGTGTGGCCCGCTTTGACTACGGCAAGGCGGAAGAAAGCAACCAGATCGGTCAGGTGACCGGCCTGGCCTGGACCGAAGTGGGCGGCGATCTGCTGACCATTGAGGTGGCCAATGTACCGGGCAAGGGCAAGCTCAGCTATACCGGCTCTCTCGGTGACGTGATGCAGGAGTCCATTCAGGCGGCGATGACGGTGGTGCGCTCCCGTGCCGAAAAGTGGCGCATCAACGCCGACTTCTACGAGAAGCGCGACATTCACGTGCACGTGCCCGAGGGCGCCACCCCCAAGGATGGCCCCAGCGCCGGTATCGCCATGTGCACCGCGCTGGTGTCCAGCCTCACCGGCAACCCGGTACGGGCCGATGTGGCCATGACCGGCGAGATCACCCTGCGCGGCGAAGTGCTGCCCATCGGCGGCCTCAAGGAAAAGCTGCTGGCGGCCCATCGGGGCGGCATCAAGCGGGTAGTGATCCCGGCGGAAAACGAGCGGGATCTGGAAGAAATTCCGGAAAACGTCAAGGGCGATCTGGAGATCCATCCGGTGCGCTGGGTGGACGAAGTGCTGGAGCTGGCGCTGGAACAGCCGCCGGAAGGCTTTGCCGTGGCCTCGGCCTGAGCTTTTTCGCCGCCAGCGGCGGTTTGAGGCTTGTCAGTGACTCAGACTCGCAGTAGCCTTGAAAAGCTTTGTGGCAGCCGGTCAGGATGATACCGGCTCGCCAGACTCAAATAACAGGGTTGTGTCATCTGGCCAACCTCAAAAAAATGAAAAGGGGAATGACCGTGAATAAATCTCAACTGATTGACAGAATCGCCGATGGCGCCGACATCACCAAGGCCTCTGCCGGCCGTGCGCTGGACGCCTTTGTGGAAGCGATCACCGAAACCCTGAAAGACGGTGACTCTGTCTCTCTGGTTGGCTTTGGTACCTTTGAAGTGCGTGAGCGCGCCGCCCGTACCGGTCGCAACCCGCAAACCGGCGCCACCATTGAAATCGCTGCCGCCAAGACCCCGGCCTTCAAGGCCGGCAAGGCCCTGAAAGACGCCGTTAACTGAAGTCAGCACACCGGCACTTACGTCGGTTAATCTGAATCCGAACAAGGCGCATCCTGTGGTGCGCTTTTTTTCGGCACTGGCGGTGAGCCGCCATCGGGAGCAATAACGACTTATGTTTTTTGACAAACTGAGAGCGGGTGCCCAGGGCACCACCTCCAAGATCATACTGGTTGCCATCATACTGTCCTTTGCCCTGGCCGGCGTGGGCAGCTACGTGACCCGCCCGGTGCAGGAAGTGGCGGCCGTGGTCAACGGCGACGAGATCCCTGCCCAGGTTCTGGAAAACGCCTACCGCAACGAACGTGCCCGTCTGGAAAGCCAGCTGGGCGAGCAGTTCAGCCAGTTGCTGGCCGATCCGGCCTATGTGGCGCAAATTCGCCGTTCGGTACTGGAGCAGCTGGTAGAGCAGCGGCTGATTGACCAGAAAATCGCCGATCTGGGTCTGCGCGCCAGCGATGAGCAGGTGCGCAATGCCATTCGTTCCCTGCCCGAGTTTCAGGTGGATGGCAAATTTGACAATGACCGTTACCTGCAGCTGCTGAGCCGTAACAATCTGACTCCGGAGCAGCTTCGCGACAGCATTCGCCAGGATCTGAACCGGCAGATGCTGCTGAACGCCGTGGTCGGCTCGGCCTTTTCACTGCAGAGTGAAGCCGGTCTGCTGGACCGGCTGACCCGCCAGCAGCGCAGCGCCACCCTGGTGCGCCTGCCTCTGGCGCAGTATGAAGCCAAAGCCCAGGTCAGCGACGAAGAGGCACAGGCCTGGTATCAGGCGCACCCGGAGCAGTTTCAGCGCCCCGAGCAGGTGAAGCTCAACTATGTGTTGCTGGATGCCGGCACAGTCTCTGCCGATGATATCGATGAACAGGCCATCGAGGACTACTACGCCGCCAATCAGGCCAGTTACACTCAGCCCGAGCAGCGCCGGGTGGCCCATATCATGGTGAACAAGAGCGATGATGCGGAAGAAAAAATTCAGGCCATTGCCGAGCGCCTGACCGCCGGCGAAGACTTTGCCGAGCTGGCCAGAGCCGAGTCTGACGACACCTTTACCGGTGAGGACGGCGGTGAGCTGGACTGGATGGAGTCCGGTACTCTGGATCCGGCCTTTGATCAGGCGGCCTTTGGTCTGGCGGAAGCGGGTGATGTATCCGGCGTGGTGGAAAGCGAATTTGGTCTGCATCTGATCAAGCTGCTGGAGGTGCGTCCGGCTCAGGTTAAACCGTTGAAAGACGTTCGTGATGCCATTGCTGCACGCCTCGCTGCCGAGCAGGCCGGCAATGACTTCTACCAGCGTGAACAGCGGCTGGCGGAGCTGGCCTTTGAGTTTCCCGACTCCCTCGATATGGCCGCCGGCGAGCTGGATCTGACCGTGCAGTCTACCGGCTTTGTGTCTGCGGATGAGCTGCCTGAGGTGCTGGCCGATCCGCGTCTGGTGACCCAGGCGTTTTCGGCGGAGCTGCGTGAGCAACGCATGAACTCGGATCTGATTGAGCTGGGTGACAACAAGGCGGCGGTGATCCGGGTGCTGGATTACCGTCCGGCGGCGGTGCGTGACTTCGAGGAAGTGAAGGCCGAAGCCCGTGCCCAGGCGCTGAAGGACAAGGCTGCCGAGCTGGCGCGAGAAGCGGCCGGTGAGCTGGAGCAGGTATGGACCGAGGGTGATATTGCAGGCTGGCTGAGCGAGCATGAACTGAGCGCCAGTGAGCTGACCGACGTGACCCGGGAAAGCGCCCAGGATCCGGCTCTGCTCAATGCCCTGTTTGCCATGACGGCACCGGACGAGCAGCCCAGCCTGCAGACGGTGACCCTGTCCGGAGGGGATCTGGCGGTGCTGCGCCTGAACAGCGTCAACACCCCTGAGGCGCCTTCTGAGCAGCTGGCGCTGATCCGTCAGGGACAGAGCCGGGTACAGGGCCAGCGGGACTACCAGAGCCTGCTCAACGCGCTCAAGACCGAAGCCGACATTGAATATCGCCAGGTTCAGAGCGAAGACGACAGCTTCTTCTGATCGACCATGAATGTCATCACCCTCACAGGCGCTTCGGTGCCTGTGAGAACCTGTTTGAAATCTTTCGCCAATAGCCGATACTGGACGGATGAAACGAAAAACATACCCCAGCGACATTACGCGAGCACAATTTGAAGCCGTCAGACCGTTATTGGAACAGGCCAGTAAGCGC
>NZ_QAGM01000022.1 GCF_003049725.1 Oceanimonas marisflavi | reverse complement strand
GGACCGGAGTGGACGAACCTCTGGTGTTCGGGTTGTCACGCCAGTGGCACTGCCCGGTAGCTAAGTTCGGAATCGATAACCGCTGAAAGCATCTAAGCGGGAAGCGAGCCTCGAGATGAGTCATCCCCAGGTACTTGATACCTCTAAAGGGCCGTCCGAGACCAGGACGTTGATAGGCAGGGTGTGGAAGCGCTGTGAGGCGTGCAGCTAACCTGTACTAATGACCCGTGCGGCTTAACCATACAACACCCAAGAAGTGTGAGACCTTGCAGGTCGAGACTACGAATTCTTCATCAATACAAAGCTTTTTTCGAATTACGATTTATGCCTGGCGGCCATAGCGTTGTGGAACCACCTGACTCCATGCCGAACTCAGCAGTGAAACGCAACCGCGCCGATGATAGTGTGGCAGCTGCCATGTGAAAGTAGGACACTGCCAGGCACTCTAATTTGTAGGCCCGAATTTATTCGGGCAAGAGAAAGCCCCTTGCTTACGCAAGGGGCTTTTTTAGTTTCTCTGTGTATTACTCTAGATAAATTCAGGCAGGTAGCTATGCCGTAAATAGTTGGGTTTTCCCGACTGAAGTCGGGCCTACCAATTTGACTCAGTTCACACTTTTTACTCTAATGTCGGCTCGTTTTTCAGACATATTAAGGAACACGTCATGCCGATTCTCAATATCGCCCTGATCGAAGGTCGCAGCAACGAGCAGAAGGAAGCCCTGATCAAGGAAGTCACCGATGCCTGCGTGCGCGCTCTGGACGTAAAACCGGAAACCGTGCGCATTCTGCTGCAGGACATCGCTACTCAGGACTTCGGCGTAGCCGGCGAGTCGGTACGGGCCAAGCGGGAACGTCAGGCCTGATCCATTCGAGTATGGGTTTTTGAATCCGACCGGCGTAAACTGACACCACCTTGTTTTACGCCGGTTGATCATGAAAACCCTGCTGTTTATCGCCCTGGGCGGCGCCACCGGCGCCGTGCTGCGTTTTGTTATTACCGACTTGATGGGCCGTCTGCTCGGTCGCTCCTTTCCCTTTGGTATTCTCACCGTTAACCTGATCGGCTCCCTGCTGATGGGCATTATGTTCGTGCTGGTACAACAGCAGGCGATCAGCGCCCATTCCTGGCGCCCCTTTATGATGGTGGGCATGCTCGGTGCCCTGACCACTTTTTCTTCCTTTTCCCTGGATACGGTGCTGTTGCTTGAGCACGGTCAATGGTTTAAGGCCGGGCTGAATGTGTGCCTGAATGTGGTTTGCTGTATGATATTCACTTTTCTGGGAATGCAGATCACTCAGAGCCTGCTGGCTTCCCGTTAGTCCGGCCCGTGCATTTGCAGTACACTGGCTTACTTCGATTTTTACAGGTGTCTTGAGAATGTCAGAACAGCACAAGTCGACGACCCATTTCGGTTACCAGACCGTGAATGCGGATGAGAAAGAGCAGATGGTGGCCAGCGTATTCCATTCGGTGGCGGCCAAGTACGACGTGATGAACGATCTGATGTCCTTTGGCATTCATCGCCTGTGGAAACGCTTTACCATCGACTGTTCCGGCGTGCGTCCGGGCCACAAGGTGCTGGATCTGGCCGGCGGCACCGGCGACCTGACCGCCAAGTTTTCCCGCATGGTCGGCGAGCAGGGTCAGGTGGTGCTGGCCGACATCAACGACTCCATGCTCAAGGTGGGCCGTGACAAGCTGCGCAACATGGGGCTGGGCAGCAATATCTCCTACGTGCAGGCCAACGCCGAGGCGCTGCCCTTTCCCGATAATCACTTTGATTTGATCACCATTGCTTTTGGTCTGCGCAACGTCACCAACAAGGACAAGGCGCTGGCCTCCATGCAGCGGGTGCTGAAGCCCGGCGGCCGCCTGCTGGTGCTGGAATTTTCCAAGCCTCAGCATGAGGTGATGAGCAAGCTGTACGACTTCTATTCTTTCAATGTGCTGCCCAAAATGGGTGCGCTGGTCGCCCAGGACAGTGACAGCTACCAGTACCTGGCCGAGTCCATTCGCATGCACCCGGATCAGGAAACCCTCAAGCAAATGATGGAAGAGGCCGGGCTGGAGCAGGTGGAATACTTCAACCTGACTGACGGCGTGGTGGCCTTGCATCGCGGGTTCAAGTTCTGATGAAGGCACTGCTGCTGCCGTTGCTGAACGGCACCCTGGAAACCGCTATCAACCGGTTGCTGCAGAGCACAGGCAGTGCACAGAAGCTGAAACCTCTTTACGGAAAAGTGCTGCAGCTGACACTGACCGAGCTGACCAGTTTTTATCTGGTATTTACCGGTGAGCGCCTTGAACTGCTGGGTCACTACGAAGGGCGGGTGGACAGTCATCTCAGTCTGTCACTCAATGCCCTTGGCCTGCTCAAGGACAAGGGCCTGCTGATGCAGTACATTCGCGATGGCCGCATCGATCTGGAAGGCGACCCTCAGCCCTGGCAGGATCTGAGCGCGCTGATGCGGGATAACCCCCTTGATATCGAGGAGTGGCTGGTGCCCTACACCGGGGATGCCCTGGCTCACCTGCTGTGCCGTCATGGCCGCGAAGCCAGAACCGCCATGACAGCACGGCTGAGCGGGGCCAGAGCACATCTGGGCGATTTTGTCCGGGAAGAAGCCCGGCTGGCAGTCGGGCCGCTGGAGCTGGCCGACTTTGGTGACGAAGTGGGAGCGCTGAACAAGCGACTTAACCGCCTGCAGGGACGTCTGGCTGCACTGACCGACAAGGTGACCCATTCATGAGAAAACTGAGGGAGCTGCGCCGCCTTTACCAGATTGGCCGTACCCTGTTTGACTATGGTCTGGACGAGCTGATCCCGGCGCGGCTGCAGATCTGGCCGGCGCGTATGGCTCGTAAAAGCCTGTTCTGGCTGAAGAACAAGCACCCGACGCTTTCCCGGGGCAAGCGTATTCGTCTGGCTCTGGAGAGTCTGGGGCCGGTGTTTATCAAGTTTGGCCAGATGCTTTCCACCCGCCGGGATTTGTTGCCGCCGGACATTGCCGAAGAGCTGGCCCTGCTGCAGGACAGAGTGCCGCCCTTTGACGGCCGGCTGGCCCGGCAGCAGATTGAGCACAGTCTGCGTCAGCCCATCGAAGCCCTGTTTGACGAGTTCGATGAAAAGCCCCTGGCTTCGGCGTCCATCGCTCAGGTACACACCGCCCGGCTCAAGACCGGTCAGGAAATCGTGATCAAGGTCATTCGGCCCGGGATAGAACGGGTGATCGAGGCCGATGTCAGCCTGATGCATTCCATGGCTACCCTGATTGCCCGTCTGGTGCCCGAGCGCAGCAGTCGCCTGCGGCCGGTGGAAGTGGTGGAGGAATACCGCAAGACGCTGCTTGACGAGCTCAACCTGCTGCGGGAAGGGGCCAACGCCATTCAGCTGCGGCGCAACTTCGAGGGTTCACGCACTCTTTATGTGCCCGAGATTTATTCCAGCTACTGCCACGAAAATGTGCTGGTGATGGAGCGTATCTACGGCATTCCGGTATCCGATATTGACGCCCTGAAAGCCAACGGCACCAATATGCAGCTGCTCGCCGAGCGGGGCGTGGAGGTGTTCTTCACCCAGGTGTTCCGCGACAGTTTTTTTCATGCCGACATGCACCCGGGAAATATTTTCGTGTCTTACGACCACCCGGAAGATCCCCAGTGGATTGGCATCGACTGCGGTATTGTCGGTACCCTCAACCGGGACGACAAACGCTATCTGGCGGAAAACTTTCTGGCCTTCTTCAACCGGGACTACCGCAAGGTGGCCGAGCTGCACGTAGAGTCGGGCTGGGTGCCGGCCGACACCAAGGTGGAGGAATTCGAGTCCGCCATACGTACCGTGCTGGAACCCATTTTTGAAAAGCCGTTGTCCGAAATCTCCTTTGGTCACGTGCTGCTTAACCTGTTCAACACCGCCCGCCGCTTCAATATGGCGGTGCAGCCGCAACTGGTGCTGTTGCAGAAAACCCTGCTCTATGTGGAAGGGGTGGGCCGCCAGCTCTATCCCCAGCTGGATCTGTGGAAAACCGCCAAGCCGTTTCTGGAAGACTGGATGCAGAAGCAGGTGGGCTACAAGGCGGTGATCAACGGGGTAAAGGAAAATGCGCCCTTCTGGGCCGAGAAGTTGCCGGAGATCCCCGAGCTGATCTACGACGCTCTTCGTCAGGCCAAGCTGCAGCAACGGCAAATGACCGGCCTGTATGATCGTTATGCCGGACATGACCGCCGGCGCGGCCAGGGGCAGTTCCTGCTGGCGGTGGGGGCCTCCCTTCTGCTGGCCAGCACCCTGCTGCTGGGCATGGATGAAAGCCGGCTGGCCGGCTCTGGTCTGGTGCTGACTTTGGTTGTATGGTGGCTGGGCTGGCGGCGTATTGCCCGATAGTTTGATCTGGTGTCAGATTTTCGTCATTTGTCTGCAATATAATGGGCCTTTATCGTTCTCTGTTTGCATAGGAAAAGTGTGTTATGGGTGGAATCAGTATTTGGCAACTGCTTATCGTGGTACTCATTGTGGTGCTGCTGTTCGGAACCAAGAAACTGCGCGGCATGGGCAGCGATCTGGGCTCGGCGGTCAAGGGCTTTAAAAAGGCCATGAGCGACGACGAACAGGGCAAGAAGGATGCGGACTTCGAGCAACAGAAACTGGCCGACAAAAAAGAGCAGGCCGAGCCTCTGAACCAGCAGGAGCAGGACAAGGCCAAAGACAAAGATCGGGTATAAACCATGTTCGATATCGGTTTTTGGGAACTGGTGGTAATTTCGGTCATCGGCTTGGTGGTGCTCGGCCCCGAGCGCCTGCCCGTGGCCATTCGCACCGTATCCCGTATGGTAAAAACGGTACGGGATACCGCCAATGCGGTGAAAACCGAGTTGTCCCAGGAGCTGAAAATGGAAGAGCTGCACCGGGATCTGAAGAAGGCCGAACAACTCGGCATGAAGGATCTCAGCCCCGAGCTGCAGCAGTCCATCGATCAACTGAAAGACGCCGCCGCCTCGGTCAACCGGCCCTATGAAAAGCGCCCCGATCAGGATGCGGATAACACCGCTAACACAGAGCCCCGGAAACCTTCTGAATGAGTGAATCACAGCAGCCTCTGATCAGCCATCTGGTGGAGCTGAGGTCGCGCCTGTTGCGCGCCTTTGCCGCCGTGCTGGTGGTGTTCCTGGGGCTGGTTTATTTTGCCAATGACATCTATACCCTGCTGGCCACACCGCTGCTGAAGCAACTGCCGGAAGGGGCGAGCATGATCGCCACCGGCGTGGCCACGCCCTTCCTGACGCCCATCAAGCTGACGCTGATCGTCTCCTTTTTTGCCGCCATTCCCATTGTGCTTTATCAGGTTTGGGCCTTTATTGCGCCCGGCCTCTACAAGCATGAAAAACGGCTGATCGCTCCTCTGGTGTTTTCCAGTGCCCTGTTGTTCTACGCCGGTGCGGCCTTTGCCTACTTTGTGGTCTTTCCGCTGGCCTTTGGTTTTTTCACCAGCATGGCGCCGGAAGGGGTGACCATTGCCACCGACATTGCCAGTTATCTGGACTTTGTACTGGGGCTGTTTATTGCCTTTGGCATCGCTTTTGAAATCCCCATCGCCACCATTTTGCTGTGCTGGACCGGGGTGACCACACCCAAAGACTTGTCCGGCAAACGGCCCTATGTGGTGGTGGTGGTGTTTATCGTGGGCATGCTGCTCACCCCGCCGGATGTGATTTCCCAGACCTTGCTGGCTATCCCCATGTGGCTGCTGTTTGAAATCGGCGTCTTCTTTGGCCGCTTCTATGTGCGCGAAAGAGAAGGTGACGAGCAGGAGCCCTCGGCGTGATCGACATTGGCGTCAACCTCACCAGCTCCCAGTTTGATAAAGACAGAGAAGCGGTGCTGGAGCGGGCACTGGCTGCCGGCGTCACCGGCCTGGTGCTGACCGGCACCAGTCTGGCGGAAAGCCGGGCGGTAGCCGAACTGGCCGCGGCCTACCCCGGCCTGTGTTATGCCACCGCCGGGGTGCACCCTCACGATGCTAGCACCTTTGACGATCGCACCCTGAATGAACTGCGCGAGCTGGCGGCATTGCCTCAGGTGGTGGCCGTGGGCGAGTGTGGCCTCGACTTTAACCGGGACTTTTCGCCCCGCCCGCAGCAGGAAGCCGCCTTTGAGGCCCAACTGGCCCTGGCCGCAGAGCTGCAGTTGCCGGTGTTTATGCACTGCCGCGATGCTCACGAGCGCTTTATGGCGATGCTTGCGCCCTGGCGCGACAAGCTTCCGGCGGCGGTGCTGCATTGCTTTACCGGTTCCGAGGCCGAGCTGAAAGATTGCCTGGCACTGGATCTGCACATCGGCATTACCGGCTGGATCTGCGACGAGCGCCGTGGCGCCGAGCTGCAGCGGCTGGTGTCGCTTATTCCCGCCGAGCGGCTGATGATCGAAACCGACAGCCCCTATCTGATCCCGCGGGATCTGTCGCCCAAGCCGCGCTCACGCCGCAACGAACCTGCCTATCTGCCCCATATCGCCGGGCGCATTGCCGCCTGCCGGGGCGAGGACACCGCCGGCCTGATCGCCGTCACCAGCGCGACCAGCCGGGCCTTTTTCCAACTTCAGGAGTGAACATGACCAAACAAGTGATGGGTGGCTTTCCCGGCCGCCGCCTGCGCCGTCTGCGCAAGCACGATTTCAGCCGTCGCCTGGTGCGCGAGCACACTCTGACCGTGGACGATCTGATCTATCCCATGTTCGTGCTGCCCGGCATTCAGCGCCGGGAAGCGGTGGCCTCCATGCCCGGCATCGAGCGTCTGTCCATTGATCTGTTGCTGGAAGAAGCCGCCGAGCTGGTCGCGCTTGGCATTCCGCTGCTGGCTCTTTTTCCGGTGGTCAACGCTGCCGAGAAAACCCTGCTGGCGGAAGAAGCGTACAATCCCGATGGCCTGGTGCAGGAAGCAGTGCGGGAACTGAAAGCGGCCTTTCCCGAACTGGGCATTATGACCGACGTGGCCCTGGATCCCTACACGGTACACGGTCAGGACGGCATTCTCGACGAAGACGGCTATGTACTGAATGACGTGACCACAGAGGTGCTGGTGAAGCAGGCGCTGAGCCATGCCGCCGCCGGTGCCGACATGGTGGCGCCGTCCGACATGATGGACGGCCGTATCGGCGCCATTCGCCGAGCGCTGGAAGAGCACGGCTTTATCAATACCCAGATCATGGCCTACTCCGCCAAGTATGCCTCCAACTATTACGGCCCGTTCCGCGACGCGGTCGGCTCCGCCGGCAACCTCAAGGGCGGCAACAAGGCCACCTACCAGATGGATCCCGCCAACACCGACGAAGCCCTGCAGGAAGTGGCCTTTGACATTGAGGAAGGCGCCGACATGGTGATGGTGAAGCCGGGCATGCCCTATCTGGACGTGGTGCGCCGGGTCAAGGATCAGTTCGGTGTGCCCACCTTTGCCTATCAGGTCAGCGGCGAATACGCCATGCACATGGCGGCCATTCAGAACGGCTGGCTCAAGGAAAGGGAATGCATCATGGAATCGCTGCTGTGCTTCAAGCGTGCCGGTGCCGACGGCATTCTCACCTACTTTGCCAAGCGCGTGGCCCAGTGGCTGAAGGAAGAGCAATAAAAAAGCGCCGAAAGGCGCTTTTTCAAATTCAGGCTTCCACCACTTCCAGTGCCCAGCCCAGCGCACTCTGCCGCCTGGCTTCCGCGAGCAGTTCACTGGCACGCAGATGATGACCGGTGCTCCAGCCGGCGGGCAGGGTGAGGGTGAGGCGTTCACCCTGTTGCGTTAACTGAAACTCGGGCACGGTACCTCGCGTGCGGCGCAGGCAAAGAATAATGGCCAGGCGCAGCAACCGGGCCAGCAACACCGCACGACTAGCATCCAGGGCGCACTGAGCCTGCAATTCCTCCAGCTGAAAGTCGTCCCGCTGGTTCAGCAACAGGGCGGCCAGCAGACCTTTCTGGGGAACGGTAAAGCCCGGCAGATCGATATGACGAATAATATAGGCGGCATGCTCGGGGGCGCGTTTGTACTCGATGCACAGGCCCAGTTCATAGAGCATGGCAGCCCGGGCCAGCATACAGGTGGTATCGCCGTCGGCCTCGGGCAGCAGCTGTTTCAGGGCCTGCAATGCCGTGTTGCGCACCCGTTCACCCTGCTCCCGGTCCAGCTGGTAACGGGCGATCAGGCTGTCGATGGTTCTGTCCTGAGCGTCGCACTCCTGCCGTGAGCCCAGCATGCCATACACCAACCCCTCGCGCAGGGCGCCACCGGCCAGCACCATGTGTTCAATGCCAAGGGTGTCAAACAGGGCGATCAATATGGCCAGACCCGAGGCAAAAACCGGCGTGCGCTCCGGGGTGAGGCCGGGCAGCTGCAACTGATCCACATGGCCACAGGCGACCGCCCGGGTTTTCAGTTGCAGCAGTTTGTCGAGGGTGATCTGTTCGTTTTCTCCCTGAGCTATCATGATTTCCTGAATGGCCTGCACCGTGCCCGAGGCACCGATGCAGTGCTGCCAGCCCAGCTTGAGGTAGCTGGCGGCCACTGCAGACAGCTCGTGCTGAGCGGCGGCAATGGCCCGGTCGAAGTTGGCCTCGCACAGACTGCCTTCGGGAAAATAGCGTTTCAGCCAGGTGACGCAGCCCATGTGCAGGCTGTTGAGCAGCCCGGCCGAGGTGCCCTCACCGATCACCAGCTCGGTGCTGGCTCCGCCAATGTCGATCACCAGCCGGCGGCCGGTGCCCGACGAGGTCCAGGCCACGCCCTGATAGATGGTGGCCGCTTCTTCCTCGCCGGAAATGACCCGCACCGGGTGGCCGAGAATGGCCTCGGCGCGCTCAAGAAAGGTGGTGATATTGGTAGCCAGGCGCAGGGTGGCGGTGCCGACAATGCGCACCTGGTCGGCGGGGACGTCCTGCAGCTGTTCGGCAAACAACCGCAGGCAGTCCCAGCCACGCTCCATGGCGGCCAGATCCAGGCTGCCATCGTCCTGCAGGCCGGCGGCCAGACGCACCTTGCGCTTGACCTTGGCCAGGGTACGGCAGGCGCCTTCCACCTTTTGCACCACCAGCATGTGAAAGCTGTTGGAGCCCAGATCGATGGCCGCGTACAGGGAGGGGTTTTTCACGCTGGCGTCAGCTCCGGTTGTTCTGGGGCCGGCGGCGGCGGTTGGACGGTGGACGACGCTGGCCGCTACCCTGACGATCCCGCACATTACGGTTCATGCCGGCTCTGTGATGATGAATATGCCGGGGAGGAGTAATATCACCAAGCAGGGCATCACGGTCGTATTTGCTCACCGGAATTTCATGCTCGATATAGGCTTCCACCGCCGGCAGATTAAATACGTATTCTTCACAGGCAAAGCTGATGGAACTGCCGCTGGCGCCGGCCCGGCCGGTGCGGCCAATACGGTGTACATAGTCTTCGGCGTCGTCGGGCAGATCGTAGTTGAACACATGACTGACATCGGGAATGTGCAGGCCGCGGGCGGCCACGTCGGTGGCCACCAGAATGTCGAGGGCCCCATTGGTAAAGTCTTCCAGGATCTTGAGGCGCTTTTTCTGGGGTACATCACCGGTGAGCAGCCCCACCCTGTGATTATCGGCTTTCAGCCAGGCGTAAACTTCCTCACAGCTGTGTTTGGTGTTGGCAAAGACAATGGCCTTGTCGGGCCATTCTTCTTCCATCAGGGTCAGCAGCAGCCGCATCTTGTCTTCCTGAGCCGGATAGAACAGCTCTTCCTTGATTCGGCCGGCGGTCTTGCGCTCCGGCTCCACCTGCACATGCTCGGGATCGTTCATGTGCTCGTAGGCCAGTTCCTGCACTCTGAGTGACAGGGTGGCGGAAAACAGCATGTTCTGGCGCTGGGTGGCCGGCGGCATGCGACGGAACAGAAAGCGAATGTCCTTGATAAAGCCCAGATCAAACATACGATCGGCTTCATCCAGCACCACCACCTGAATGGCGTCCAGGCTGATCACCTTCTGCTTGAAGAAGTCGATAATGCGCCCTGTGGTGCCCACCAGAATGTCTACGCCTTCGTTCAGCACCTGGGTCTGCTTTTCATAGCCGTCGCCGCCGTAGGCCAGCCCCATCCTGAGGCCGGTGTGCTCACTAAGAGTGTCGGCGTCATTGTGGATCTGCACCGCCAGCTCCCGGGTCGGGGCCATGATGATGGCGCGGGGCTGATTGGTTTTGCGGTCGGCGGGAGCAGGCTTGGTCAGCAGGTGATGAAAGGTGGCGGCAAGAAAGGCAATGGTTTTGCCGGTGCCGGTCTGGGCCTGCCCGGCGATGTCCCGGCCGGTGAGCAGATGGGGCAGCGACAGCGCCTGAATGGGCGTGCAGTTGTGAAATCCCTTGGCTTCCAGTCCGGCCAGTACCTGCGTATGCAGGCCCAGCTGGTCGAATTTGGTCTCGGTGAGATGTGTCTTGCTCATAGCATTCAGATTATCAGGTTAGACTTGCAATAATAAACAGGATCATTTGAAATAGGGCAACTAAATTGCCCTGGCGTTGTATGTTTTGAGGGGCAAACACTGACTGGAGTTGGAGATGAGTGACAAAATTGTTCAGCTGACCGATGCCAGCTTTGATGCTGATGTCATCAAGGCCGAGGGCCCGGTTCTGGTTGATTTCTGGGCTGAATGGTGTGGTCCCTGCAAGATGATCGCCCCCATTCTGGATGAAATTGCCGCAGAATATGAAGGCAAGGTGACCGTCGCCAAGCTGAATATCGATCAGAACGCAGAAACCGCTCCCAAGTACGGCATTCGTGGCATTCCCACCCTGCTGCTGTTCAAGAACGGCGAAGTGGCTGCCACCAAGGTGGGCGCCCTGTCCAAGACTCAGCTCAAAGAGTTTCTGGACGCCAACCTGTAATTCAGCAAGGGGTGCGCAAGGCACCCCTTGTGGTTTTTGCTAGACGCTTTTTCTTTTTGGTGCTAGTTTGTTGTTCGTTTGCTAGCCTGTTTCATGCCGCTAAGGCGCTTTCTAATCAATACATCAATCCGGCAGATTTTTCTGACCATTTGACATTCCTGGTTGATAGACACTCACCACTATGAATCTGACTGAACTCAAGAATACCCCTGTATCTGAGCTGATAAAGCTTGGGGAAAACATGGGCCTGGAAAACCTCGCCCGTCTGCGCAAGCAAGACATCATCTTTGCTATCCTCAAAGCCCATGCCAAAAGTGGTGAAGATATTTTCGGCGACGGCGTGCTCGAAATTCTGCAGGACGGCTTTGGCTTTCTGCGCAGCGCCGACTCCTCCTACCTGGCCGGCCCGGATGATATCTATGTGTCTCCCAGCCAGATCCGTCGATTCAACCTGCGTACCGGCGACACCATTTCCGGCAAGATCCGGCCGCCGAAGGAAGGCGAACGCTACTTCGCCCTGCTCAAGATAAGCCAGGTCAACTTCGACAAGCCCGAAAACTCCCGCAACAAGATCCTGTTTGAAAACCTGACCCCCCTGCATGCCAACGAGCGCATGAAGATGGAGCGGGGTAACGGCTCCACCGAAGACATTACCGCCCGGGTGCTGGATCTGGCCTCGCCCATCGGCAAGGGCCAGCGTGGCCTGATTGTGGCGCCGCCCAAGGCCGGTAAGACCATGCTGCTGCAGAACATCGCCCAGAGCATTGCCTACAACCACCCCGAGTGTGTGCTGATCGTGCTGCTGATTGACGAGCGTCCGGAAGAAGTGACCGAGATGCAGCGCATGGTCAAGGGCGAAGTAATCGCTTCCACCTTTGACGAGCCGGCGGCCCGTCACGTGCAGGTGGCCGACATGGTGATCGAAAAGGCCAAGCGTCTGGTAGAACACAAGAAGGACGTGGTGATCCTGCTCGACTCCATCACCCGTCTGGCCCGCGCCTACAATACCGTGGTGCCCAGCTCCGGCAAGGTGCTCACCGGTGGTGTGGACGCCAACGCCCTGCACCGTCCCAAGCGCTTCTTTGGTGCGGCCCGTAATGTGGAAGAAGGCGGCAGCCTGAGCATTATCGCCACCGCCCTGGTGGACACCGGCTCCAAGATGGACGACGTGATCTACGAAGAGTTCAAGGGCACCGGCAACATGGAGCTGCACCTGTCGCGCAAGATCGCCGAGAAGCGTGTATATCCGGCCATCGACATCACCCGCTCCGGCACCCGTCGCGAAGAGCTGCTGACCACCGCCGACGAGCTGCAGAAAATGTGGATCCTGCGCAAGATCGTGCATCCCATGGGCGAGATCGACGGCATCGAGTTCCTGATCGACAAGCTGGCCATGACCAAGACCAACGACGAGTTCTTCGACGCCATGAAGCGTCAGCAGAAGTAACCGTTACCCAGCACGAAAAAACCGCGGCTTGCCGCGGTTTTTTGTTGTAATACAAGCAGCTGCAAAGCGAAGCGGGTATAATCCGGCCACCTGAACGCTGTGTAATATTGTCGGCTGAATTCGTGCCACTGGAATCAGCAGCAGGGTTGCGCTGCGCCGACACGCTGCAAGCCCATCCGTGGGGCGCTCGGCACATGCCATCCCTGGCATGTGACGGTCGGCTCCGGCAATCCCTGCTGCTGCTTCCTGTTGCCATCGGAGCTGTTTGTAGCTGGCAGCTCCGGGATGAGACAGGAGGTCAGGGGGCGTCTGTGTCGCCGCACCCTCTGCGCCATGGAAGGCGCAGCGGAGCCCCCATGGATGGGTTCACGGCGTGTCGGCGACACAGTGACCTCTGGCCGACGAAGCTGCACGGCATCACAGACGGTTGCAGCCTTTGAGCAGGCATCAGCCTTAAAGCCACTCGATACACTCGGAACAACCTATGAAATACAAGGATTTACGAGACTTTATCGCGCAACTCGAAGCCCAGGGGGAGCTGAAGCGCATTCACCAGGAAATTGACCCCTACCTGGAAATGACCGAGATCTGCGACCGCACCCTGAAGGCGGGCGGTCCGGCGCTGCTGTTTGAAAACCCCAAGGGCTATGACATGCCGGTGCTGGGGAATCTGTTTGGCACCCCCAAGCGAGTGGCCATGGGCATGGGCCAGCCGGATGTGAGCGCCCTGCGGGAAGTGGGCCGCTGGCTGTCCTACCTGAAAGAGCCCGAGCCGCCCAAGGGCCTGAAAGAGCTGATGGAAAAGCTGCCCATCTTCAAGCAGGTGCTCAACATGCCGGTGAAGCGGCTGAAAAGCGCCCCCTGTCAGGAAGTGATTCAGCAAGGGGACGAGGTCGACCTGACCCGTATTCCGGTGCAGCACTGCTGGCCCGGTGACGCAGCACCCTTGATCACCTGGGGCCTGACCATTACCCGTGGCCCCTACAAAAAACGTCAGAACCTCGGCATTTACCGCCAGCAGGTACTGGGCAAGAACAAGGTGATCATGCGCTGGCTCAGCCACCGCGGCGGCGCACTCGACTTTCGCGAGTGGCAGGAGGCCAACCCCGGCCAGCCCTATCCGGTGGCGGTGGCGCTGGGTGCCGATCCGGCCACCATTCTCGGCGCCGTGACCCCGGTGCCCGACACCCTGTCGGAATACGCCTTTGCCGGCCTGCTCAGGGGCAGCCGCACCGAGGTGGTGAAGTGTATCGGCTCCGATCTGGAAGTGCCGGCCAGCGCCGAGATTGTGCTGGAAGGCCATATTTACCCCGGTGACATGGCGCCGGAAGGACCCTACGGCGATCACACCGGCTATTACAACGAAATTGACGAGTTCCCGGTGTTTACCGTGGAGCGCATCACTCGGCGCCGGGACGCCATCTATCATTCCACCTATACCGGCCGTCCCCCCGATGAGCCGGCGGTGCTGGGCGTGGCGCTGAACGAAGTGTTTGTACCCATACTGCAAAAGCAGTTTCCGGAAATTGTGGACTTCTACCTGCCGCCGGAAGGTTGCTCCTACCGCATGGCGGTGGTGACCATGAAAAAACGCTACCCCGGGCATGCCAAACGTGTCATGCTGGGCGTTTGGTCGTTTTTACGACAATTCATGTATACCAAGTTCGTTATCGTGTGCGACGACGACATCAATGCCAGAGACTGGAACGACGTGATCTGGGCCATTACGACCCGAATGGACCCGGCGCGGGATACCACATTGATTGAGCACACCCCCATCGACTACCTGGATTTCGCCTCGCCGGTTTCCGGTCTGGGCTCCAAAATGGGCCTGGATGCCACCAACAAGTGGCCGGGAGAAACCAACCGGGAGTGGGGCGAACCCATAGTGATGACGGACGAGGTCAAACAACGGGTCGATACGCTGTGGGATCAACTCGGGATCCTCAATGCGAGTGCAGAACAGAGTGAGAACAAAGGATAGTCATGCAAAAAATAAGCTGTAATGTCGAAGTGCTTCATGAGATGGCCGACACCCTCTGGTATGTGCGGCTGAAGCCGGAACAGGCGGTAGATTTTAATGCCGGACAATACCTGCTGGTGGTGATGGCGGATGACGACAAGCGTCCTTTTTCCATAGCCAACATGCCCCAGGAAAACGGCGAAATCGAGCTGCATATCGGTGCCTCGCCCGACAACACCTATGCCATGCAGGTGCTCAAGCGCATGCAGGAGCAGGGGCAGATCGAAGTGCAGCTGCCGGCGGGCAAGGCCTACCTGCGCGAGTCCCGCCACCCGGTGATCCTGATGGCCGGCGGCACTGGTTTTGCCTACACCCGCTCCATTCTGCAGCAAATGCTGGCCGATGGCCTGCACAAGCCGGTGTTTATCTACTGGGGCGTGCGTCATGAAGACCATCTGTATGCGGATGAGGAACTGAAGGGCCTGGCCGCCGAGCACAAGGAGCTGACCTATGTGCCCGTAGTGCAGAACGGCAACGAGCACTGGCAGGGCCGCAGTGGCCTGGTGCATGAAGCCATTATGGAAGATTTCCCCAGCCTGACCGGTTACGACATTTATGTAGCCGGCCGCTTTGAAATGGCGGGCGTGGCCCGGGAAGCCTTCAAGGAGAAGGGCGTGGACGCCGAACGCCTGTTTGGCGACGCCTACGAGTTTATCTAAACAGCTCGTCGGGTAAAGGAGCAGCTTCTCGACACGCTTCAAGCACTTCCCTGTGTCGCTCGGCAAATGCCATCCATGGCATTTGATCGGTCTCGAAGCTGTCTCCTTTACCCTTCTTTCAGTGCAAAATAATGCCGGGCTTGCCCGGCATTGTGCTTTTCAGCGGTGAGGATTATTCCTGGTCGCTGCGGCCATCGGCCAGCTGTTGTTCCAGCTGGGCCAGGCGGGTTTCCAGCTCGTTCAGTTTTTCCCGGGTGCGCAGCAGCACCTTGGTCTGCACATCAAATTCTTCCCGGGTTACCACGTCCAGCTTGCCCAGCTGGGATTGCAGCACGGTGCGAATGCGTTTTTCAGCTTCTTCGCCCATGTTTTTCAGCCCGGCGGGCATGTTGTTCTGGATCTGTTTGGCGATCTCTTCCAGTTTTTTCGGGTCCAGCATGGTCGCTCTCCTTGAAATATTGCTGCCATTGTAACCCAATCCCGTCACTCATGGGGACTCGGGATTGGCTTGCTGCAGGGCAATCTGGCGAAAGGCGCGAATAAGCGGATCCTCCAGCCGCTTCTTAAGCAGACAGACGCCCACCTCAAAGGGTTTCAGATCCGGGGTCACCGCCAGCTGGCGGATTTTATCCGCCATGGGGCTGTGACGAATGACCGCCGTGGGCACCAGAGCCACGCCGCAGCCCAGGGCCACCATGCCGACGATGGCCTCGTTGCCGGCCACTTCGGCATAAATGTGCGGGCTGATGCCTTTGTTGCGAAACCACTGATTGGTGCGTTTGCGGGCTACCCCCTGCTCCGGCAAAATCACCGGAATCCGGCCCCAGTCGGCCGGGCTTTGCTGCAGCAGCTCGTTGGCCAGGCAGGGAATGCGCGGCGCGATAAACACCAGCGGCACCGTCTGCAGCCGAATGAATTCCAGCTTGGCGGGCAGGGCATCGGGGCGGGCGGCAATGGCCAGATCTGTTTCCTCGTTCAGTACCTTGTCGATGGCCAGGGCCGGATCCCCGGTTTCCAGCCGAAGTTCCAGCTGGGGGTAGCGGGTGCGGAAACGAGCCAGAATGTCGGGCAGCAGAAAATAACTGGCGGTGACCGAGCAGTACAGCCGCAGCCGGCCCTGCAGCGGGCTGTCGTTGTGCCTGAGCTGGTCGCGCATGGTTTGCCAGTCGGCCAGCCAGCCTTCGGCAAACTGCTGCAGCCGAACCCCGGCCGGGGTCAGCGCCACGCTGCGGTTGTCCCGCACCAGCAGCTCGCAGCCCATTTCCTGCTCCAGCCGCTGAATGGCCCGGCTCAGGGTGGACGGGCTCACCGCCATGGCGTCGGCGGTGCGGCCAAAGTGCAGGCTCTGGCTGAGATGAACAAAGAGTTCCAGGTTGCGCAGTTCCATTAACGTTGCACCAAATGAAATACACTATTTCGAATATATCATTTCCGGCAACGAATAGCCTGGGGTATAGTGCTGGGGTCGTCACCGAAAACGGTGCAAGCATTCAAAAATAACGGATTAATTGGAGCAAAAGGTCATGGCTAACTATTTCAATACCCTGAACCTGCGTCAGCAGCTCGAGCAGCTCGGCAAGTGCCGTTTCATGAGCCGCGAGGAATTCGCCGATGGTTGTAACTACCTGAAAGGCAAGAAGGTCGTTATCGTCGGTTGTGGCGCCCAGGGTCTGAACCAGGGTCTGAACATGCGCGATTCCGGTCTGGATGTGGCCTACGCCCTGCGTGCCGAAGCCATCGCCGAGAAGCGCAAGTCCTTCGTGCAGGCCACCGAGAACGGCTTCAAGGTGGGCACCTATGAAGAGCTGATCCCCACCGCCGATCTGGTCATGAACCTGACTCCCGACAAGCAGCACACTTCTGCCGTTAATGCCGTTATGCCCCTGATGAAGGAAGGTGCCGCCCTGGGTTACTCCCACGGTTTCAACATTGTTGAAGAAGGCATGCAGATCCGCAAGGACATCACAGTAGTCATGGTTGCTCCCAAGTGCCCGGGTACCGAAGTTCGCGAAGAGTACAAGCGTGGTTTCGGTGTACCGACCCTGATCGCCGTTCACCCCGAGAACGATCCCAAGGGCGAAGGTCTGGCCATCGCCAAGGCCTGGGCTTCTGCCACCGGCGGCGACCGTGCCGGCGTGCTGGAGTCTTCCTTCGTGGCCGAAGTGAAGTCCGACCTCATGGGTGAGCAGACCATTCTGTGCGGCATGCTGCAGGCTGGCGCCATCGTGTGCCACGAAAAGATGGTGGCCGACGGCATCGACGCTGGCTACGCCGGCAAACTGATCCAGTTCGGCTGGGAAACCATCACCGAAGCCCTGAAGCAGGGCGGCATCACCAACATGATGGATCGCCTGTCCAACCCCGCCAAGATCAAGGCCTTTGACCTGGCCGAAGAGCTGAAAGAGCTGATGCGTCCGCTGTTCAACAAGCACATGGACGACATCATTCAGGGCAACTTCTCTGCCGGCATGATGGCCGACTGGGCCAACGACGACCACGATCTGCTGACTTGGCGTGAAGAAACTGCCGGCACCAGCTTCGAGCAGTACCCGGCCACCGACGCAGTTATCGGCGAGCAGGAATACTTCGACAACGGCATTCTGCTGGTGGCCATGGTCAAGGCCGGTGTTGAGCTGGCGTTTGAAGCCATGACCGCCTCCGGCATCATCGACGAGTCTGCCTACTACGAGTCTCTGCACGAATTGCCGCTGATCGCCAACACCGTTGCCCGCAAGCGCCTGTACGAGATGAACGTGGTTATCTCCGACACCGCCGAATACGGTAACTACCTGTTCGCCAACGCTGCGGTACCCCTGCTGCGCGAGCACTTCATGCCGAAGGTAGGCACCGACGTGATTGGCAAGACCATCAGCGTTGAGTCCAACTCCGTTGATAACCGTCGCCTGATCGACGTCAACGAAGCCATTCGCAACCACCCGGTGGAAACAATCGGCAAGACCCTGCGTGCCTACATGACCGACATGAAAAACATCGCCGTTGGCGGTTAAACAAACAAAACAATAAACAGAGCTGTAACTGGGAGACTTAGGTCTCCCTTTTTTTGTTTGCTTATTGGTGAGGGGGCAGGGGCGAGGAGTGAGGAGATAGGCGTGAGGGAAGCTCGGTTTCAACGGGCGCAATTCTCCTCACCCCTTACCTTTCACTCCTCACGGGCGATGAGCTTGATATAATGCTCCGCTCAAGCGAGGGGAGTGAATAATGAGTTTTGATGAGCGTTTCGGGGGCATTGCCCGCCTGTATGGTGCCCGGGCCCTGGCCCGGTTTGCCGAGGCCCATGTGTGCGTGATCGGCATTGGCGGTGTGGGCAGCTGGGCGGCGGAAGCCCTGGCACGCTCGGGCATTGGTGCCATTACCCTGATCGACATGGACGATATCTGCATTACCAACACCAACCGGCAGATCCATGCCCTCAGCAATCAGATCGGCGCGGAAAAGACCCAGGCCATGGCCGAGCGGATTGCGCTGATCAACCCGGACTGCAAAGTGACTGTGGTGGATGACTTTATCGCTGCCGACAACCTCGCCGAGCATTTGCTGGCGGGCTTTGATTACGTGATCGATGCCATCGACTCGGTGCGGGCCAAGGCGGCGCTGATCGCCTTTTGCAAGCGCAACAAGATCCCGGTGATCACCGCCGGCGGTGCCGGCGGCCAGATAGATCCGTCGCAGATCCAGTTAAAGGATCTCAGCAAGACCATTCAGGATCCGCTGGCGGCCAAGGTGCGGGGCGAGCTGCGCCGCTTCTACAACTTCAGCAAGAACCCCAAGCGCAAGTTTGGCGTCGACTGTGTGTTCTCCACCGAACAGCCCCGCTACCCGGACGGCGAGGGCGGCATCTGCAGCGCCAAGCAGGAATCGGACGGTACCATGAAAATGGACTGCGCCTCGGGCTTTGGTGCCGTCACCCATATCACCGCCACCTTCGGCTTCTTTATGGTCAGCCGGGTGCTTTCAAAGCTGGCTGCGCCAGCAGCTGTAAGCGATCAGCTATAAGCTGTAAGTCGTTCGAGTTGTGTGTAAACGCAGTGCCAAGGCTATGACAGGGAGAGGGATATGTCCTTGAAAGTGATTTACAAGATTACTTATCCGAACGGAAAAATTTACATTGGTAAGGACCTGACCGACAGCATCAATTACTTTGGTAGCGCCAGTGACGAGCTGATCGCCAAAGATTTTACCCGTGAGCAACGGCAGAGCATGACTATCAGAAAAGACATTCTGCTTGAGTCAGACGATGCTGCGGAAATCAATCGCCGAGAATCGGAGTTTATTAGGGAATATCAATCCAATAATCCCGATATTGGTTACAATCGTTGGCCTAAGTTTCGACCCTGATGTCCTGTCATGACCGGAGCACGGCGAAGCAGACGCTCTTTATCCTCCTAAAAGTACACTGAGCCGTCTGTCAGTATGCGGCAGGCAATGCCGGAGTTGAACGAAGCAGCAGTGGGGATTGCCGGAGCCGACCGTCACCTGCCAGGGAAGGCAGGTGCCGAGCGCCCCATGGATGGGCTCGAAGCGTGTCGGCGGAGTGCAACCGCACTGATGCTTCGCATGAGGGTCGGTTCAGGTTTCGGTTTTGGCTTTAATCGCCGAAACGACCGCCCGCAGGCCGTTGCCCCGGGACGGGCTCAGGTGGTTGAGCAGCTGTAACTCTTCAAAGTAGGCATCCATATCAAAGGCGGCGATCTCGGCGCTGGTTTTGTTGCTGAGGGCCGCCAGCACCACCGCCATCAGGCCTTTTACAATGCGGGCGTCGGAGTCGCAGTGAAACTGCCAGCGGCCCTTTGCATCCTGTTCGGCCACCAGCCAGGCCTGGCTTTCACAGCCATGAATGGCGTTGGCATCCACTTTGGATTCGTCTGCCATTGGCGGCAGCTGCCTGGCCAGCTTGATCAGCTGCTTGTAGCGGGCTTCCCAGCCCTGGGCAGCGGCGAACAGAGCGCGAATTTCGGTGTCGGTGATCTCGGTACCAAAGGGGTGGGTCATTACAGCAGCTCCCGGGCCTTGTCGATGCCGGCCAGCAGGGCGGCCACGTCATCTTCGGTGTTATAGAAGGCAAGCGAGGCGCGCACAGTGCCATTTTTCAGCCCCAGCGCCTGCATCAGCGGCATGGCACAGTGATGGCCGGTGCGCACCGCAATGCCCTGCATGTCGAGCAGGGTGGCCAGATCCTGAGGGTGCACCTCGTCCATGGTAAAGGACACAGATCCGGCCTGAGGCCGGCCAATCACGCGAATGTCGTCCATGGCGGTCAGCCCATTCAGCAGTTGCGTCAACAGCGCCTGTTCATGGCGCTGCAGTGCGGCTCTGTCCAGCCCCTGCAGGTAATCCACCGCCGCCCCAAGAGCGATGGCGCCGGCGATATTGGGGGTGCCTGCCTCAAACTTGAACGGCGGTGCGGCAAAGGTGGAGTGTTCAAAACTCACGGTTTTAATCATCTCGCCGCCGGTCTGCCAGGGTGGCATTTTTTCCAGCCACTCGGTTTTGCCATAGAGCACGCCAATGCCGGTGGGCGCAAACATCTTGTGGCCGGAAAAGGCATAAAAGTCGCAGCCGAGCCGCTGCACATCCACCGGAAAATGGCCCACCGCCTGAGCGCCGTCGATCAGTGTCACCGCGCCCACGGCTTTCGCCATGGCAATCAGCTCGGCCACCGGATTGACCTGCCCCAGGGCATTGGACACATGACCTACGGCCAGCAACCGGGTACGGGGGCTGATCAGCCGCTCGGCGGCGGCCATATCCAGCTCGGTGCTGTCGGTAAGGGGAATGACCCTGAGCACGGCGCCGGTGGCGGCGGCCACCTGCTGCCAGGGCACAATATTGGCGTGGTGTTCCGAGGTGGATACCAGAATTTCGTCGCCCGCATTCAGAAAATGCCGGCCCAGGCTGAAGGCGACCAGGTTAATGGCTTCGGTGGTGCCCCGGGTCCAGGTGATTTCCTTGGCCGAGGGCGCATGAATAAAGCGCGCCACTTTTTCCCGGGCCTGCTCAAAAGCGCGGGTGGCCTGGCCGCTCAGGGCGTGAGAGGCCCGGTGCACATTGGCGTTGGTGTCGCGGTAATAATGATTGAGCGCATCCAGCACCGGCTGCGGCTTCTGGGTAGTGGCGGCGTTGTCGAGATACACCAGCGAATGGCCGTTAACGATTTGCGCCAGGGTAGGGAAGTCGCGTCTGAGTACTCGAATATCCACGTTTATGCACAACCATAAGAAAAAACTCCCGGGATCATGAGCCAAAGCCGGGCCGATGACAAGGCACCCTTCACCCCGGGCGGCCATGGCGGTAAAATCACCGGCCGTTTAATGCCCGAGGAGCCGCCATGAAATTGAACCCCGCCCAGGATGAAGCCGTTCGCTACATTGCCGGACCCTGCCTGGTGCTGGCTGGCGCCGGCTCCGGCAAGACCCGGGTGATCACCAACAAAATCGCCTATCTGGTGCGTCAGTGCGACTATCAGGCCCGGCACATCGCCGCCGTGACCTTTACCAACAAGGCGGCGCGGGAAATGAAGGAGCGGGTGGCGCAAACCCTGGGCAAGCGCGAAGCCCGCGGCCTGATGGTGTCCACCTTTCACACTCTGGGTCTGGACATCATTCGCCGGGAGCACAAAACCCTGGGGCTGAAATCGGGCTTTTCCCTGTTTGACGATCAGGATCAGCTGGCGCTGATCAAGGAACTCACCGACAAGGAGCTGCAGGGCGACAAGGAAAAAATCTCCCGGCTGCTGTCCACCATTTCCAACTGGAAAAACGATCTGGTGCTGCCACCCCGTGCCGCCCGGCTGGCCACCGATGCCGAAACCGTGCTGTTTGCCCAGTGCTATGAGCGCTACCAGCGGCACATGAAGGCCTACAACGCGCTGGATTTTGATGATCTCATTCTGATGCCCACCCTGTTGCTCAAGACCAACGCCGAGGTGCGGTCATACTGGCAAAATAAAATCCGCTATCTGCTGGTGGATGAATATCAGGACACCAACACCAGCCAGTATGAGCTGGTCAAGCTGATTGCCGGCGAGCGGGCCCGCTTTACCGTGGTGGGAGACGACGATCAGTCCATCTATTCCTGGCGGGGCGCCCGGCCCCAGAACCTGGTGCTGCTGAAGGAGGACTACCCCAGCCTGAAGGTGATCAAGCTGCAGCAGAACTACCGTTCCCGGGGGCGCATTCTGCAGTGCGCCAACATACTCATTGCCAACAACCCCCATGTGTTCGAGAAAGAGCTGTTCTCGGAAATGGAGTACGAGGCATCGGTCAGAGTGCTGTTCGCCAAGAGCGAAGAACACGAGGCGGAGCGGGTGGTGGCCGAGATCATGGGCCACAAGTTTATGAACGCCAGCAAGTTCGGCGAATACGCCATTCTCTACCGGGGCAATCATCAGTCCCGGCTGCTGGAAAAGGCGCTGATGACCAACCGCATTCCCTACAAGATCAGCGGCGGCACCTCGTTTTTCTCCCGGGCCGAAATCAAGGACATCATGGCCTACCTGCGGCTGCTGGTGAACCCGGACGACGACAACGCCTTTCTGCGGGTGGTGAACACGCCCCGGCGGGAAATCGGCCCCACCACCCTGGAAAAGCTCGGCACCTATGCCAATGGCCGGGGCAAGAGCCTGTTTGCCGCCAGCTTTGAACTGGGGCTGGAGCAGACCCTCACCGGCCGCGGGCTGGTGGCGGTGCGCGCCTTCAGCGACTGGCTGGTGCGACTGGGGGATGAGGCGATGCGGGGTAACGCGGTGGAAGCGGTGCGCGACATGATCAAGGACATTCACTACGAAGAGTGGCTGTACGAGACTTCACCCAGCCCCCGCGCCGCAGAAATGCGCATGCAGAACGTCTCCACCCTGTTCAAGTGGGTCAGCCAGATGCTGGAAGGCTCCGAGCTGGAAGAGGCCATGACCCTGCCCCAGGTAGTTACCCGCCTGACCCTGCGCGACATGATGGAGCGGGGCGAAGACGAGGATGACGGCGAGCAGGTACAGCTGATGACCCTGCACGCTTCCAAGGGGCTGGAGTTTCCCTTTGTGTTTATGGTGGGCATGGAAGAGGGCCTGCTGCCCCACCAGAGCAGTATTGACGAAGACAATATCGAGGAAGAGCGCCGCCTGGCCTATGTGGGCATTACCCGGGCCCAGCAGGCGCTCACCTTTACCCTGTGCCGGGAACGGCGCCAGTACGGTGAAACCATTCGCCCCGAGCCCAGCCGCTTTTTGCTGGAGTTGCCCCAGCAGGATCTGGACTGGGAGCACAACCGCAAGCCCCAGAGCGAGGGCGAACGCATGCAGAAGGGGCAGGCCGGTGTGGCCAGCCTGCGGGCCATGCTTAATAAAAAGCGTGAGGTGTAAGGGATGAGGAGAAAACCTCACCTCACTCCTCACTCCTTACTCCTCACGAATCAAGCAATAAAAAAGCCGCAACAATGCGGCTTTTTTTCATTGCCTGAGCAGATGACTCAGATGGCGTTCATCATGTAGTCAACGGCGTTGGCGATCTCTTCGTCGGAGCAGTTGCCACAGGCACCGCGGGCCGGCATGCCGTTAAAGCCGTTAAGAGCATGGTTCAGCAGTGTCTCACGGCCCTTGGCCACACGCGGACCCCAGGCATCGGCATCGCCCTTGATGGGGGCGCCGGCGGCACCGGTGCCATGACAGGCCGAGCAGGCGGCGGTATACACGGCTTCGCCGCTGCGGGGCTCGGCGGGCTCGTCACTGCTGCCGGCGGCGGCAGAGTCGACAATGCCTTCCAGATCGGCGGCGGTATACACGCTGCCTACCGGCTTGGTGCGCTCGGCAACAGCTTCAGGCGACATATCATTGGCGGCGTAGGCCATACCACTCAGCGAAGCAGCGGCAACACCGGCAAGCAACAGGTTTTTAAACAGGCTCACCTTTTCATTCTCCCAGTTGGCTTTCATTATTTTCCGTTAAACCCGGCGAGTATACCCCAAGAATCATGCTCATTAAACGCTCTGGGTAGGGCCGTGGGTGACGAATATCCTGATATTGTACCGGGGTTTACGGGGCGGGCTTTGTGGTACTATACAGAATGTCTTGATATCAAAATGGCTTTCAGGAAGAAGCAGGCAGAATGAACGACAACCACACGCAACGCACCGACGGCATCATGGATCAGATCGATCGCATCGTGACCCTGTGGCAACGGGTCCGTCCGGATCTGGACTTTGACAGCACCGAGGTCATCGGCCGGGTAGTGCGGCTGGAGTATTTTATCACCCGTCGGGTATTGCAGGACCTGGCTCGCTTCGATCTCAATGTGGGCGAATTTGACGTGCTGGCGGCACTGCGCCGGCATCCGCCCGGTTTTCAGCTGTCTCCCAATCTGCTGCAGTCCATGGTGCTTATCTCCTCCGGCGCTCTCACCAACCGCATCAACCGGCTGGAAAGCCGGGGCCTGGTTACCCGGGCCCAGGCGGATCACGACCGGCGCGGTGTGATCGTGACCCTGACTGATGAAGGTTTCAGAGTGGTGGAAGAAGCGGTCAAAAACCATCTGGCTGCCGAAGCCGAGCTGGCCGGCGCCCTGACTGCGGATGAACAAAAACAGCTTTCCGCCTTGCTAAAGAAAATGCTGCTGACCATCGAGGACTGAGGGCTACCTCACTCTTTTAATACTCAATTGGCGACAATTTTATCCATGCGTCGCCAATTTCCCATTCCCCGCCAATACTTGAGTGAAGTCTTCGGTGTCATGTGCCTGCGGCCGGTCTCGGAACCGGCGCAATCAGCCGTCGCCGTTTATTTTCTGTTGTATCAAGGAGGTTGTATTCGATGAAGCTGTACTACAAACCCGGCGCCTGTTCGCTGGCGCCGCATATTGTGCTGTGCTGGCTGGAAGCCCCTTTTGAGCTGGAGCTGGCCGACACTCAGGATCCGGAGTTTCTCAAGATCAATTACATGGCGGCGGTGCCGGTGCTGATGACGGATGATATGGGGGCGCTCTATCAGAACAGCGCCATTCTGCGCTATCTGGCCCGGCTGCCGGACGGTGAGCATCTGGGGCCGGGCACAGATCCGGTGCTGCAATATCAGTGCGACTACTGGCTGAGCTTTCTCAATGCCGATGTGTATAACGCCTTTGTGCCCTTTTTCGCACCGCGTAAATATACCTCGGATCGCAGTTTTGCCGCTCACGACGCCATCAAGGCGGCAGTACCCACCCGTGTGGCGCCATTCCTACAGCGCATGGACAACCACCTGGCCAGCCGCACCTGGTATATGGACGAGCACAGAAGTATTGTGGATGCCTGCGCCTTTGCCTATGAATACTGGGCCACGCAGGTGCTGCCTCAGGGGCTGACACCCTATCCGCACCTGGCTCGTCATTTTCAGGACATGAAGGAAGACCCGGGCGTGCGTCTGGCGCTCAGCCAGGAAGGGCTGAACATCTAACAGCCGTTCAGCGTGTCACAATCAACGCCGTGCCAATCACGGTGGCCAGGGCGCCAATCCAGGCGCCACCGGCAGGTCGCCGTTTCATTATCAGCCACAACAGCGGCAGCACCAGCACCGGGCTGACCGAGCTCAGCATGGCTACCATGCCCACTTCGCCGTAACGCAGCGCCAGCAAAATCAGGGTCATGCCCACCCCCATGGCCAGAAAGGCGTTCAGCGCCACCATGCCAAACACCGGCCAGTTAATGCGCTGCAGCGGTTTTGCCACCGCCAGCCCGCACCACAGCAGGGCCAGGTGTGCCGCAAAGGCCGTGGTCATGCGCACCGCCGAGGCCGCCACCGGATCCACATTGCCTTCCATTACCGGCTTGACCATCAGGGTCGCCACCGACTGGCACAGGGCCGCCAGCAACCCCAGCGCAATGCCGGGCCAGGGACTGCCGTTGTCCTGCTCCCAGGCATGGCTTTCATTGTCCCGCTTGCCAAAGAAAATGGCGGTCATCACACCGCCCACCAGCAGTACGCCGCCGGCCAGCGCCTGGCTGCCCATGTGCTCGTCAAACAGCGCATAACCCAGCACCACCGAAAACAGCGCATGGGTGGCAAACAGCACGCTGGCCCGGCGTGGTCCCAGCCGGTTCATGGCGGCATAGAGGGCGGTGTCGCCGACAAAAATACCAATCAGCCCGGAGGCCGCCATCACCCCCAGCGCCGGGGAGCCGAGGCTGGCCCAGCCGCCGGTGAACAGGGCGGCGGCCCACAGCATGAGGCTGACGCAGAACATGCGCCAGCGGGAATAGGCAAACGCCCCCAGATGACGGGCCGCGCTGGCCGACAGCAGGCTGGACACGGCCCAGCAGGCGGCGGCGGCCAGGGCGAGAAAGTCGTAGGAAAACGGCATTTTGCAACAGACAAAAGAAGAAAGGCGCCAGTCTAGCAAGTTTTGCGAGAAGACCAAGGTCAATTGCACTGCCGCCGCCGAGGGGGTTTAATAGCCGGCAAACCCGCTTTCACACAAGGGCTTCCATGCGCATTCTGCATACTTCCGACTGGCACTTGGGCCAGCACTTTATGGGTAAAACCCGGCTCGATGAACATAGCGCTTTTCTCGACTGGCTGGTGGCTCAGGTGGAGCAGCACCGGGTGGATGCGGTGCTGGTGGCCGGTGATATTTTCGATACCGGCACGCCGCCCAGCTATGCCAGGGAGCTTTACCACAACTTTGTGGTGGCCATGAGCCGCACCGGCGCCAGCCTGGTGCTGCTGGGCGGCAATCATGACTCGGTGGCCATGCTGAATGAGTCCCGTGAACTGCTGAAAGCACTGAAAGTGAATGTGATACCGGGAGCACAGGCAGAGCCGGAACAGCAGCTGATCACCCTGCACAAGCGTAACCGCGAGCCGGGGGCGGTGCTGTGTGCCATTCCTTTTCTGCGGCCTCGTGATCTGCTGGAAAGCCGGGCCGGCGAGAGTGCCGACCACAAGGGCCGGGCCCTGCAACAGGCCATTGCGGACCATTATCAGGACATTTTCGAGCGTGCTCAGGGCCGGAGCGCCCAACTGGGCGGCGGGCTGCCCATTATCGCCACCGGCCATCTCACCACGGTCGGAGCCAGCAGCAGCGACTCGGTGCGGGAAATTTATATCGGAACCCTGGAAGCCTTTCCGGCCAGCGCCTTTCCGCCCGCCGACTATATCGCCCTCGGACATATACACAGGCCGCAAAAAGTGGGGGGGCATGAGCATATCCGTTACAGCGGCTCACCGCTGGCGCTGGGCTTTGATGAAACGGGCCAGCAAAAAGAGGTGCTGCTGGTTGAGCTGAGCAGCGCCGGCCTGAAGGAGGTCACGCCGGTGCCGGTACCGGTGTTTCAGCCGATGAAGCGGATAAAAGGCAGCCTGAAGGAGCTGGCCGGCCGCCTGTCCGAAGCGGCCGCGACAGCCACGGGCGAGCGACCGGTGTGGCTGGAAGTGACCGTGACCGAAGACGATTATCTGAGTGACCTGCAGGCCAGAGTGCAGGCGCTGTGCGACGGGCTGAACGTCGAGGTACTGATGGTGCGCCGGGGACGGCAGGAGCGCAATGGGGGTCTGATGGCCGAGCAAAAGGAAACCCTGAGTGAACTGACTCCGGTGCAGGTGTTTGAGCGGCGGCTGGCGACCGAGGAGCTGGCCGGGGGCGACGAGCACGAGCTGAACCGGCTGTATGCGCAAGTGCTGGCGGATCTTGAGGAGCAAGCATGAAAATCCTGAGCCTGCGGCTGAAAAACCTGAACTCCCTGCGCGGAGAATGGAAAATCGACTTTACCCGGTCGCCCTTTGCCGACAACGGCCTGTTTGCCATTACCGGCCCTACCGGCGCCGGCAAAACCACCCTGCTCGATGCCATCTGTCTGGCGTTGTATCACCAGACCCCGCGCATGAAAACCGTGTCTGCCGGCAGCAACGAACTCATGACCCGGCATACCGCCGACTGCCTGGCGGAAGTGGAGTTTGAGGTAAAGGGTGAGGGCTACCGGGCCTTCTGGAGCCAGCGCCGGGCCAGAGGCAAGGTGGACGGCAAGCTGCAGGCTCCCAGAGTGGAGCTGGCCAGGCGTGACGGCGAGATCCTTACCGACAAAATCAACGACAAGCTCAGGCACACGGAGGCGCTCACCGGTCTCGACTTCGGTCGCTTTACCAAATCCATGATGCTGGCCCAGGGAGGCTTTGCTGCCTTTTTGCATGCGGATGCCAACGAGCGTGCCGAGCTGCTGGAAGAGCTCACCGGCACCGATATTTATGCCCGTATTTCCCAACGGGTGTTTGAGCTGACCCGGGAGCACAGGCAGGCCCTAGCGGAGCAGGAAGCCCGGGTCAAAGGGGTATCGCTGCAGAGTGAGGAAGAGCGTAGCGAGATTGAGCAGCAGCGCACCCATACCGCCCAAGAGCTGAGCGAGATACAGCGAGCGCTGCAGCACACCCGGGCGGCTCTGCAACAAAGACAGCAGTGGGATCGGTGTGAGCAGCAGCTGGCTCAGGCCGGCCAGGCACACCAGCAGGCGCAGGCGGCGTTGCGCGAAGCGGCCCCCGAGCAGCACAAACTGGAACAAAGCGAGCCGGCAGCCCGGCTTCAGCCTCAGTGGCAGCAGCTGCAACAGCAGCAGAGCAAGCTGAGCGCCCTGAATGCCCGAATAACGCAACGCGAGGCCGGACTGACCAGCCTGACGGCGCAACACCAGCAATGCAGCTGGCAAGGGCTGTCGCTCAGCCGGCAGCATTATCAGGCCCTGCAGGCGCAGGATCAGGCCCTGGAACAACAGTTGCAACGGCTGAGTGAGGCCATGGCCGTCAACTCCGCCGGGGAACGGCTGGGCGAGCAACTGGCGGGCTGGCGGGCCGATATAAAGCTGCTGGGTCAGCTGCATCAGCAAGTGCACAAGGCGCATGGTCAGCTGCAGCAAAACAACCGGGAACAGCAACGGCTGGAGCAACAGCAGCAGGCTCTGTTGCAGCAGTTACAGCAGGCCGCTCAGGCCGAGCAGCAGGCCGACGCACAATACCGGCAGCAACAGCAGGGGCTGGCCGGCATACTGGGGGCGCTTACCGAGCCGGAGCTGAAGGCCCGGCTTCAGCAATGGCGCGGGCAACAGCCTGACTGGCAGACACTGCAACAGTGTGCTGAGCGGTTGCAAGAGCTGCAGAGCGAGCGGCAACAGCAACAGCAGGCACTGGCCCGGATGGAGCCTGAGTGGCAGCAGGGGGAGCAACAGCTGGAACATACCCGGGAGCAATACCGGGTGCTTCAGGAGCAGGTGAAGGACAAAACCCGGTTGCTGGAGCAGGAAAACCTGATCCGCTCACTGGAACAGCACAGAGCCCGCCTGCAGCCCGGCGAGGCCTGTCCTTTGTGTGGCAGCGAGTCGCACCCGGCCATTGCGGATTATCAGCGCCTGGACAACAGCACCGCAGACGCGCTGCAGAAAAAGCGAGCCGAGCTGGAAGCCGTTGAGCAACAGGGTACGCGTCTGGGCAATCAGCAGGCGGAACGCAAGGCGGTGCTGGAGCAAACCCGGCAACGGCTGCAACAGCTGAATACGGCCATGGCCGAGCAAGATACAAGACAAACCGCATTGATGCAGGCGCTGTCTCTTGATAGCGCCCGCTGGCCGGCGCAGCTGGATGAACGTCGCCAGCAGCTGGCCCGGCTGGAGCAGCAGGCCGAGCAGCTGGATGTGGCCAAAGCCGCCCTGAACCAGGCAGAGCAGGCCAGACAGGCCGCTGTTGCCCAGAGCGGAGAGCTTAACCACCGGCAGCAGTTGCTGGAGCAGCAACGGCAAACCCTGCTGCAGGCACAGCAACGGCTGAAGGAAGACTGCCGGACGCTTGAGCAGCAGCACCGCGAACTGGAGCAACAGCTGGCCGCCAGCGTCGGCCATATACCGGAAAGCTGGCAGGACTGGCTGCAACAGGCCGAGCAGCAATGGCAGCACTGGCGGCAGCAGCAGCAAACGGCCAGCCGGCTGAAAGAAGAGCGCCAGCAGCTGGCCACCGCGCTCGGCGAAGCGGCCACCATGCTTAACCGCTGGCAACAGCGCGGGCAGGCACTGGCGTTGCCCGATAACGAGCCAGTGACGGCGGCTAACCCGCTGGTGGCAGCCAATGAAGCGGAAACACGGCTGGCCACCCTGAACAACGAGCTGCAGCGTCAGCATGCTCTGCTGGAGCAGGAGCAAGAGCAACAGGCAGCCTTGCAGCAGGAGCTGTCCGAGGCACAGACCCGCTGGCAACAGGCGCTGGCCGAGAGCCCCTTTGCCGACGAAGCCGCCTTTTTGGCCGCTCACCTGGAAGACGACGAACGCCGCCTGCTGCAAGCACGGTTGCAGGCGCTGCAGCAGGCGCTGGCACTGGCGGCCGACCGGCTGGCGCAGGCGAAACAGGCCCGGCAGCAGCTGGGTGACACTGGGCCCGAGTCTCTGAACGAACTGGAGCAACAACAGCAGGCGCAGCAACAGGCAGAAAACGTCGCCCAGCAACAACTGGGCCGGCTCGATGAACGTCTGGCCCATGATGCCGCTCAGCGCGAGCGGCAGCAAAGCCTGCTGCAAAATATTGAACAGGAGCGCCGCCGGCTGCAGCGCTGGGAGTTGCTTAACAGTTTGATCGGCTCTGCCGACGGCGCCCGTTACCGCCGCTTTGCCCAGGGGCTGACCCTGGAGCATCTGGTCTATCTGGCCAACCGCCGGCTGGAGCGGCTGCACGGCCGCTACCGGCTGGCCCGCAATCATGCCACCGAGCTGGAGCTGTCGGTGATCGACACCTGGCAGGCAGATGTCAGCCGTGATACCCAGACCCTGTCCGGGGGTGAAAGCTTTCTGGTGAGCCTGGCGCTGGCGCTGGCGCTGTCGGATCTGGTGAGCAGCAAAACTCGTATCGACTCGCTGTTTCTGGATGAGGGCTTCGGCACCCTGGATGCCGAGACCCTGGAGGTGGCGCTGGATGCCCTGGACGCCCTTAATGCCAGCGGCAAGATGATCGGCGTGATCAGCCATATCGAGGCACTGAAGGAGCGGGTGCCGGTGCAGATCAAACTGAGCAAGGGGCAGGGGCTGGGACTGAGCCGGCTGGCGCCGGAGTTCGCGTTTAACGGTGAGGGGTGAGGGGGGAGGGGACAGGGGTGAGGAGTAAAGAGTGAGGGGCCTCCTCACGCCTTCCCCTTCACCCCTCACTGCGGGTTACTCGGCGGTGATCAGCGCCGGAATGCCCGGCAGCATGCCCACGGCGGCCATAATGGCCAGCAGAATGACAAAGGTCACACCCGGAATCACCCAGCGGTCCATCAGGCGCAGCTTCTTGCCCCGCTCCTTGTCACCGATCAGGCCCAGATTGTCCAGCAGCATGGTCATGGACCAGCCAAACACCGGGTTCACAAAGGCGGAAGCGAACACCACTATGCCGGCAGACTGGCTGCTGGTGGTGTTGCGGGTCATCTGCATGCCCGCTTCCAGCAGCGGCATAAACACGCCCACAATCAGCGCCACCCGCAGTACCGGCGCCCATACCGCCAGATCCATGGGATAGCCCCAGAGCGCTGCGATCACGCAGAACAGCCCGGTAAGCACGGCACCGGCAGGAATGGGCCGCTTGGCGATGGCGGCGGGGATCATATAGGTACCCCAGGAAGACGCCAGGTTACCGCCACCCAGTACGCTGCCCACGGCCTGACGCACCGAGGCCACGGCCATGGTGTCGTCCACGTTCATCAGTACCTTGTTGGCCTTTTTCGGGTAGTTCAGCTCCTGAAACACCCGGTGACCCATAAAATCGGGAGACCACATGGCCACCGCCAGCACCGCAAAGGGCGCCACGCTGATAAAGTGCTGCAGGCCGGGCCAGCCCATCTGCCAGCCGGAGTTCTCGCCCCACCAGTAGGACGGGCTCAGGTGCGGCATACCGGGCTCGGTGACGAATTCAAAGGGGGCGCCCAGGGCAATGGCGATCACGAAAGCGATGCCGGAGCCGAGCGGAATCGACAGCCAGCGCATTTCCAGCCGGGCCAGCAGAGCATACATGATGATGGTGGCGAGGATCACCACAAAGGCGATATGTCCCATGTCCAGGCCATTGGCCCAGGCGGTGAGCGCCTTGATCTGGCTGAGCAGGCCCATGGCCCCCAGGTAAATCAGCAGGCCGCCGCGCACCCCGTCACTGGTGAGCGCCATCAGCTTGCTGCCCCCTTTACTGATACTGAGCAGCAGACCCAGCAAGCCCACCATCAGTCCCAGTGCCAGTGGGTGGCCGCCGGACGCCACAATCAGCGGAATAAGCGGGATCATGGGGCCGTGAGTACCGGCCAGATTGGCGTTGGGATTGATAAAGCCGGAGAACAGGATCACGAACAACAGGGCGGCGATCAGCATTTCAAAGCGGACGTTTTCCACCACGAAGGCATCGCTCAGCCCCAGCGGGCCGGCAAAGGCCGCCACCACGGCGGCGACCATCACGATTTTTCCAATGGTGGCCGCCAGTGCCGGCACCAGGTCTTCCAGCTCAAAGCTGTAATCACGAAACGGCAGGTTGATTCCCCAGCGGCGGGGGGACATGATCGACAGTTCATGCTCCAGGTAGGCCGCCCGGCTGTCGAAATGGCTGCGGGGCTTGCGCTGGGAGCGGTAGCTCTGGGAGGGTGCTTCAGACATGGTCATCTCCTCGATGAATAGTACTTTCCCTGTTTATGCACCTGAAATCCTATCGCCAGTCCAAGTTTGTAACCATTGGACATAAGTCGTAAACATTATTGTTACATTTGCCGGGTGGTGCCCGCTGGCATGAATGTTGTGCCACTCTGAAAAGCACTGACCCCTTGAGCCGTGGAGGATGCAATGATCACTCTACATTACCTGGAACATTCCCGTGCCCAGCGCATTCTGTGGCTGCTGGAAGAGCTGGAGCTGGACTACGAACTGGTGCGTTACCAGCGCGATGCCGACAGCGGACTGGCGCCAAAGAGTCTTAAAAAAATACATGGGCTGGGCAAGTCGCCGGTGATCACCGATGGCAAGCTCACCCTGGCCGAGTCGGGGGCCATTATCGACTACCTGGCCCAGCGGCATGGTGCAGCCACCCTGCTGCCCGAGCGCGACACGGATGTCTGGTGGCAATATGTATACTGGCTGCACTACGCCGAGGGCTCGCTGATGCCGCCGTTGCTGATGCGCTATGTGTTTGAGCGGGTGAAGCAGGCCCCCATGCCGTTTTTTGTGCGGCCCCTGGTGGGCAAGATCGTGGCCGGCGTGAACAGGGCCTTTCTCGACAATCAGATCCATACCCATCTCAACTTTGTGGCCGATCACCTGTCCTGCCACGAGTGGATCACCGGTGACCGTTTTACCGCCGCCGACATTCAGATGAGCTTTCCGCTTGAAACCGCCATGCACAGCCCGGAGCTGGCCGACAGCTTTCCCCGGTTGCGGGCCTATGTAGCTGCACTTCAGGCCAGACCGGCCTACCACAAGGCGCTCAAGGCCGGGGGGGAGTACCGCTATGGTCCTGGGGAGAATAGCGGCTGATATTACCGGTCAGCCGGTGCATCACCCTCAGTCTGAGCCGGGCAGTGCAGGCATTTCCTTTGAGCTTTACGCCGTTATCAACACCATCACCCGGAGAAAATACGAAATATTTTTTCGTAAAGGAATGGCCAGATTCATGAGTGTCCATAATTATCATGGTGTGGACTAAATAAAGTGTCATTTGATCCTGTCCTCAGTCACTGTCTTAAAAATGATAATGGTTATTACCGTGCAGTATGCTTTCTAACTTCCATATTCTAAATTGATACACTTTAACTCATTCTTGCTACATCCCTTTTTTATTACTTGGCTAACCTTTAAATCAGGGTTGTTAAATAAAACCCTGATGGCTCGAATACCATACATATAGACACGCCGGTATTCGGGCTTGGAAAAATGCTTGAGAGTGGTAAAGATGAAGAGGGAATTTATTATGTCTATTAAAAAGAAAACACTGGCGGTGATGGTTGCTCTGAGTGTGGGTGCCTCCTTTGGTGCTTTGGCGAATGGCAGTGATACTGGTCACAGTAATGGACTTGGTCATCAAAAGCATAAGATTGTGAAACACGAGGAGGTTCATAATTATTACTGGAAAAACAAAAGGGGGCGTTATGGCTCCGGTATTAGAACCGGGGATATTACCTATACCTCTAAAAGCCTTAATGTTCGTCAGCGTATTGATTCTACTCAGCGGGCTGAATTGGGTGACGTTGATTTCAACTGGGATCAAAAGGACAACAAGGTAAAAGCCGATGCAGATGCCAAGGCGAATCCTGACCTGACTTCTAGTTATAGTAAAAAGAGACGTTATCATCATTACCCAACCAGTGAAGCCGACCTGGACAGCAATTCTGCTAACGGTGGTACTGCTCGTGCGATGATGTCTGCCAGCATGAAAGTAAAAACCGGTAATAATACCAATGACAACAGCGGTGCTTTCCATGGTATTGGTGCACAAACAGCTGTTTCTGGTATGAATGTCAGTGTGCAAAACAGTGTTAATGTGAATGCAGCAAATTTCTAACTTTGGTATATGGTCTCCGGCTCTTTTGGGCCGGAGGCTTTAAGGAGGAGAGATGAGAAAGTTGATATATTTATCTGCTTTTTTTAGCTGCTCGGTTTTTGCCGCCACAGAGCTGGATTTGTACAGCAGTGCTACCGAAGCAGCTCTTGATACCAGCAGGGGGACAGGAATTGTCCAGGAAAACGATAGCGAGCAGGATGGTACCATTGGTGATACACATCTGAATGATGTTATTACTGGCAATAATACTATTGCTCCGAGCGCTTTCTATAATGCTCATGGCATAATGATGGTGAACTTGGTTTCAGGTAACGCTAACATAACCAACATGAGCGCCAACGTTAACATTGTATCGGCTAAGTGATATGAAAAAGCTACTTTGGATGGTGGTGTTTTTTCCGGCCGTAAGTTTTGCATTGAACTTTCCTGGTGCCGGTGGGAGCCGGCTGAGAGTGCCGGTTCAGAGTTTTTCTGAAATAAAATTCGGGGAGGTGGTAAAACAAAAATATGATTTCAGTTGTGGCTCGGCTGCTTTGGCATCGTTATTAAGTCATCACTACAATATGCCAATGACCGAAGAGAAAATATTTGAGGAGATGTTCCGGTTTGGAGATAAGAGTAAAATAGAGGAAAAAGGTTTTTCAATGTTGGATATGAAAAACTTTCTTGCCAGGAGAGGAATGAAAGCCGACGGATTTAAGTTGGGGAGAGAAGACCTTTCTGAACTTGGTATACCGGCAATCGCTTTGGTTAACTACAGTGGTTATAACCACTTTGTTGTAGTTAAGGGAGTAAAGGAAAACAAGGTGCTGGTTGGAGATCCAGCCTTGGGGTTGCATGTTATGAACGCGGAGGACTTCGATAAAAGTAGTAATGGCATATATCTTTTTGTGCGGGATAAGATTGAAGTGGCCAGGGCTAGTTTTAACCAGGAAGAAGACTGGAGGCACTCTGCCCCTGATGCGCCTACAAGAATGGCTTTGATGCAGCGTCTTCCCCATCTGTCGGATCTCATGCTGCCTTCGGAGTATGACTATTAGGAGGTGCATCATGAAGTGGCTGATATTGGCCTTGGTGCTGTTACACCCCGCAGCATTTTCTAAAAATGTGGATGTTATATTTAATAACATAACACCAATGTCGAAAAGCATGCTGGACAGGCAGCGAGGTGGTTTCGTATTACCAGGCATCAATTATTCGATTGGGCTGAAAATGAAGGTGCTTTTGGATGGCGCTCCGCTTTTTGACTGGAGGTTGATAGACTTATCGAGTGGCTTGCCAGCCGATGCCAACAGGGAAATCATCAGAAGGATAAACGGAGGTGAGGTTGCTGTAACCCCAGTAATTGATAAAGGCAAAATTGGCTTTATCTTGAAGAACTCGGCGAGTGGTGTTCGTACAGATGCCACCATAGACCTTGATGTGGGTACGCCTGATCTGAGGCCTTACCAAGTGCAGCAAAAGATATCCAGTCGGATTCGGGCTGCCACAAAGAGAGTTGGATATTAGCCTTGTCTTTTTATATCGCTTTACTCGGGAGTGTTCTCTAAGACTCGGTAGCCGGATAATTGGTTTATCGAGTCTTTTATTATTATTTGTTATATAGATATCTCATTATCGTCACTTATTTGAACTCTATTGAGTCCTCATCTCGTTGTAATACTCCTCATTGGTTAAATCTCATACGAATCCTTTCTGTTATTTAGAATGGATTTAAAGCTGTCTTGTTGTGATTTTTATCTAACTATTTCAATGCGTTGTGTTTGTTTTTGTTTGTTTTTTGGTCTGTCTTGGTCGTGCTTTCCTTTCTGTTCTATAGTGATGAACACAACAGGATGATCATTGTGGTGGTGTGAATGATCTTGAATAGGGAGATTTTGCTTGTTCAGAGTTCTTGTGCGCCTGCCTGTTTAAGCGGTCTTGGAGATGAACAGTGTCATTGGTCGTTAATACGATATTCCAACCTGGAGGCGGCGGCCGGTTATCTGGATAACACAGATGCACTGATTGCTATTATTGATGCAGGTCAGGCGGAGGTGCCCGCAGTAGAGGTGGAGCACTTTTTAAATCGTTATGCAGGTGTTGCCTGGATTGCCTTATTATCCAAAGAGCAGTTGGAGAAAATAGAGTGGCAACGTTTCATTGCCCGTTATTGTTATGATTTTCATACTGTTCCGGTAGTCAAAGAACGGCTTTTGATTACATTGGGAAGAGCTTATGGCATGAATAAGCTGAAAGATATGCTGACCATCCCTTTTCAAAAGGGGGAAGTACTTGGCAAGAGTGAGTTTTTCAAGGAATCTTTAAGGAAAATATATGAGTTTAAAAATGGCATTCTTACCCTTGCAGGAGAGCGTGGAGTAGGCAAGCATTTTCTGGCGAAGAAGTGGGCGGAACTTTATGACATTACTATTGTTGATATGTGTCCAAGTCAAAAGCCATTAAGTGGTAACTTGCTTTTTGGGAATAATGATCTCCCTGTTTCATCAGAAAGGAAGGTTGCTTTTCTTATAGATTGTATTAACAGCCTGCCCAAAACTTGGCAAAACGAATTCTGTCAGGCTTTTTTGGGTGGTGGAATAATGTCTGAGGTGGTTTTTTTAAATGAGCTTACTGGTGAAGAAACAAGTGAGCCAGACAGGTTGATACCTGAGATGAAAGCTCTGCTGAGCAAAAACAGAGTTGTTTTGCCGCCGCTAAGAGAACGGGGGCAGGATAAAATTATTCTTGCCAGGTACTTCCTTAATAGTGTCAGCTCAAAGTGGGATAAAAGCATTCTTGGGTTTACTTCCGATACAGAGCTGGTGCTGATGAACTATGGCTGGCCGGGAAACATAAATGAGCTTGCTGAACGGATTATGATTGGAGTTTCACGCTGCGAAAATCATTATTTAAGTGCGGAAATGATGGGGCTTGATAATGACGCAGTGATTGCCAATGGTAATGATCTCAGCTTAAAAAAGGCAAGAGAGGAAGCGGAAGCTCTGGCAATAAAAAGGGTGCTGAATATGGTGCCGGGAAAAACAGAAAGAGCAGCCGAGCTGCTGTGCATATCAAGATCGTCGTTGCACCGGTTGATAGCAAGGTATGGAATAAGGAGAGAATCATGAAAAAAGGGATTATTTGTACCGGCTTGTTGCTTTCCATGGTAGCGACCGTTCAGGCACAGGATAAACAGGTAGTAGATTCCATCGCCAACACGCTGGAGTCGCGCGGTCTGCTTACTCCAAAAGGCAGTTTTGAACTGGAACCTTCCATCAGTTACTCCCAGAATACGTCTAACCGCATATCCATTCTGGGGTATTCAGTATTGCCAGCGCTGGTGGTCGGCCTGATTGAAGCCGAAGATGCGGATCAGGCAACTTTTACAGCGGCACTGGCAGGTCGTTATGGTCTGACCAACCGGATTGAGCTGGAGCTCAGGGTGCCCTGGGTATATCGCTATGACACAATTACCAAGCGTGAGGTAAATGTGGGCCAGGGAGGCGCGCAAAGATTTTCCTCCGAGGGGGCTGCTCTGGGTGATATTGAAGGAGCCATTCGTTATCAATGGAATCTGGAGTCGGCACCCTTCTGGATAGGTAGTGTCAGGTTTAAATCGGATACCGGTGAGTCGCCTTTTGACAATGAACTGAACACGCAGGGTATTTTCAAAGATCCTCCCACCGGCTCGGGATCCTGGTCCATTGAGCCCAGCATGACGCTGATTTATCCCACCGATCCGGCCGTGCTTTTTGGCACGGCCGGTTATACCTGGAATCTGGGTGATGATGCAAAAAGGGACCTGGATGAAAATCCAAGCAATAATCCCGATAAATTCAATCTGGGCAACAGCTTTTTTCTGGGCATGGGCATGGGCTTTGCGGTCAACGACCGGCTGTCATTCAGTCTGGGGGTAAACCACAGAACCGTGTTTAAATCCAGTATCAATGGCAACAAGGTGGGCGAGATGCTGCAGATAGACAGCCTGTCTACCGGTTTTGGCCTGGCGCTGACTGAGAGAACCTCCCTTAATATGAACCTGCAGGCGGGTCTGACCGAAGATGCGCCGGATGTCGAGGTTTCCTTTAGCCTGCCGATTTCCTTCTGAGTTATTCTGTTCACATAAAAAGGGCCGCAATTGCGGCCCTTTCATTAGTAGCTGTTATTCATCATGGCTTGTTCGGATGGTTGGGGTAGCTGGCGGTACCCAGTACGCTGCCGTTTACTTCCTTGCCATACTGGCTGAAGCCGCCGTGGAACTTCTCCACGGTTTCTTCCAGTGAGCCGTGGTTGCGCGGATCCTGCGGGCGCTCGTGGGAGTCGAGGTACATGGCCACGTCCCAGGCCTGCTGATCGGTCAGCTTGCCCGGCTGCCCCAGGGGCATGTTTTGCTTGATAAAGTAGGCGGCGGTGTTTACCCGCTGCATGCCGGCGCCCCAGTTATAGGTTTCCGGGCCCCACAACGGCGGGAACACGTAACGGTCATTGACCTTCTGACCCTCGCCACTGGCGCCGTGGCAGACAGCGCACTCCTGCTCATAGACCTGCTTGCCCCGGGCAAAGGCGGGGGCCTGCTCCGGCTCGGCCAGTTTGGGATAACCCCGGCCCGGGGTGCTGGGTTCGGTGCTGCCGTCCGCGTCCAGATAGGCCTGCATAAAGGGGAAGTCATCACGCTTGCCGCCCTTGAGCAGGTCTTCATCGCTGGGAATTTCCATTTTGGCCGGATCGAACTGCTCGCCGGTCAGGGTGCCTTGGGCCAGCCAGTAGGCGTAGGCGGAGAGATCCACCAGCACCGGATCCATATGGCCGGGCGGTGTGCCGTTCATGGAATACAGGAAGCAGCCCTGGATACGCTCTTCATAACTGTTGATGCGGTCATTTTTTTTGCGGTAGGCGGGGTAGCTCATATAGGCGGCCCACAGCGGTGCGGCGTTTTCCTTTTTGCCTCCGTCCATATGGCAGTTCACACAGTTGAGGCCGTTGCCTACAAACTCGGGGGCCATGGACTGGGAGTTCACAAAGTAGTTGTAGCCCCGTACCACTTTTTCACCAAACTCGCCCTCGGGCAGTTTGTCCCAGCCGGGAGGAACGGGATATTCACCGGCAGCCTGGCCAACGGGAAGCTCTTCCTGAATGGCCAGCTTGTCAACGTGGGCGGCCTGGGCCGAGCCCTGGGCGTGGGCCATGCCGGTAAGGACCAGAGACAGGCCCAGAGTGATGGCGGAAATTCTGATCATGTTACTGGCCTCCCTGGCTGGCGAAATAGCTGGCTACGGCGGAAATATCCTCCTCGCTCAGGCGCTTGGCGATGGGCGCCATCAGACCGTGAGCGCCAGGAGCACGACTGCCGCTTTGCCAGGCCTTGAGCTGGCTTGTAATGTAGTCGGCATGCTGGCCGGCCAGGCGCGGGAATACCTCACCCACCCCCACGCCTTCCGGGCCATGGCAGGACACACAGCTGGGAATGTCACGCTGCCAGTCACCCTGGTAGGCCAGCTTTTCGCCCGCCAGCATATCCTGCGGTGCCGGCTTTTCACCACGAAAGGCCGGTTCTTCCGGCAGGTTGACCGGCAGGCTGGCAAACCACTGGCTGACGGCTTCGATGCCGGCGTTGTCCAGCATCATGGCCATGGGTTTCATGATGGCGTTGTCGCGTGCGCCACTTTGAAAATGGCGCAGTTGTTCCGCCAGATAGGGGGCCGGCATGCCGGCAATGGAGGGCGCCACATTGGCCATGCCGAGACCATTGGCCTGATGGCAGCTGATACAGGTGGCGGCCTGCGGTGGCATGTCTGCCAGCGCCGGGGCAGCGGCGGCGGTCAGCAAGGCTCCCAGTAGTACGGTTCTGGTCATTTGTTATTATCCTCGTCTGGAGGTAAGGTCACTCGGGGCTAATTCTAGAGCCCGGTGCCAGAGTCAGATATACGTATTTCCCACATAAAAAACAGGTTCTTTGTTGTTTTTAAAAGGAAAAACAATAAAGCATCACTCATTCGAGTCGTTTACATCATGCCCCTGGCCTCGATCCCGCCAAAGCAGCCACAAACGGGTATCCAATTCCAGCTGGTGATAGTGGGGCTCCATGTGACAACATAGCTGATAGAAGGCCTTGTTGTGCTCCTTCTCCCGAAAGTGGGCCAGTTCATGCACCACTATCATGCGCAGAAACTCCGGCGGTCCTTCGCGAAACAGGGCGGCTACCGTGATGCGATTGCGGGTTTTCAGCTTGCTGCCCTGCAAATGAGCCTGATAGGTGTGCAGACCCAGCGCCTGTTTAACCACGTTCAGCTTGCTGTCGTAGCGCACCTGACTGAGCGGCGCCGCCTTTTTCAGGTAGCGGTTTTTTAGTTCGCTCACATAGTCATACAGTGCCTTGTCGCTCTGCACTGAATGAGACTGAGGATATTTTCGTTCCAGATAAAGGCCAAGACGGCCGTTGGCCAGTAACTCTGCTGCCTGTTGTTGCAGGCTTTCCGGGTAACCGGCCAGGTAATTGAGCGGGCGCAATGATGATCTCCGCCTGTATCAGCAGCACAAGCTGCGACGCTCGGGACGGTTGCCCATGTGAGCCAGCCTTGCCAGCGCCGGGGCTATGTAGTCCTGATAATGGGTATGGGTGTGTTGCAGCAGGCCTCGCGCTGCAGGATCCAGAGACGGTGACAGCCGGTAATACACCCACTGGCCATCACGGCGGTCGGCCAGCAGACCAGCCTGGCGCAACAGCGCCAGATGACGGGAGATCTTGGGCTGGGTTTCGTTCAGGGCGTGGGTCATTTCGCACACGCACACTTCACCTTCGGCCATGATCAGCAACACCAGCTGCAGCCGGGTGTCGTCGGCCAGCGCCTTGAACAGGGAAAGAGGGGCAGTGGCGCTTACCACAGACTTTTTTCCTGCCGGTCCTGCACCAGCACCAGCAGCTTGATGCGTTCGTAAATTTCCTGAACCACTTTATTGGCGTCGGCCTGGGAGCAGCAGGGCGCATCGTTGAAATGCCAGGTCATAAAGCGATCACCGGGCACGGCGGCGGCGGCAGCCTCGGCCTGCTCGCACAGGCTGATGACAATATCGAAATACTCACCTTCGATCGCGTCCAGCCCCTTGCAGCTCAGGCCCTCGGTATTGACACCCAGTTTGCACAGAGCGGCCAGGGCGTTGGCGTCGGTTTCGGCAGGCTGCACGCCGGCGCTCATTACCCGGTAGCGGTCGGCCGCCAGATGATTGAGCAGCGCCTCGGCAATGGGTGAACACACGGCATTGCTGTGGCAGACAAAAAGCACGGAAGTCATGGCGAAGTCTGTCTCCTGATGAATGCGCTCATCTTATATACGGACTTTCGCATGTCAACGCCGCTGTCACGCTGCTGTCATATTTTGAGTGCCGGGTCAGAGCAACTGTCGCAGCCGGGCGGCCAGCCGGTGGCCGCTGCTAAAGGCCGCTTCCACCCGGCCGCCCAGGCACCAGTCGCCGCAGGCTGCCAGTTTGCGCTCGGCGTCCAGCACATAGCCCACGGGGTCGTTTTCCACCTCCGTGGCCAGAGCGTAGCGCCAGCGGTGCAGTTGCGCCTCCTGCACCGCCTGGGGGCTGACGCCGGTCAGCGCGCAGAATTCTGCGGTGAGGGTGTGTTTCACCTGCTCCTGATCGTCTTCCAGGTGCGCACCGGCCCAGTCGGCGGTGCTGTGGGCCACCACGGCGCCCAGGTTGCGGTTCCGTCCCGGCAGACGGTGGTTAAAGGCAATCCAGCGCAGGGGCGAGTCGTTGACCTGAGCCGCATCCCACACCGGCAGATCCTGATCGTCCACTTTCAGCATCAGGGCGTAGCAGGGCTGCATGTCAAAACCGGCCCAGGTGTCGGCAGCCAGGGGCAGCAGCGCCTCGGTTTGCGGCAGCGGCGCCGAGCTGATCACCCAGTCAAATTCCCCCAGGCATTTGCCCTGATCATCAAACAGCCGCCATTGGCCGTTTTGCTGCTCCAGGGTTTCCACCCGGGTTTGCAGCGTAATATTCAGCCCCGGACTCATGGCCTTGAGCAGGCCGTTCATGCCCGGCGCCGCCACATAGTGAGGCTCGAACCAGGGCCGCTTGTAGGGAGCCTGATCCGGGCTCAGGGTGGTGATATTGGGCTGCCATTCCACCACGGCGCCAGTTTCAATAAAAGGCTTGAGCAGGGCCTTGAAGGCGCGGGAGCGGGCGGTAAAAAACTGGGCGCCGTGATCCCAGCGGTGCTGGTCGCGGCGGCGGGTGGACATGCGTCCGCCCAGGCCCCGGGCCTTTTCAAACAGGGTGATCTCGGCGTGCGCTCTCAGCTCCCGGGCCAGGGTCAGACCGGCCAGGCCGGCGCCGATAATGGCGATGCTTGGTTTCATTTTTATCCTTGCCTTGAGTTTGCCGGTAAGTAACGAAGTATTTTGAGACCGAAGCAAGCGGGATTTCATTTCAGCAGACGTGATAGTCTCTCCTGTTTACAGAACGAAGCATTACAATGAAACCTTGATTCGCCCACAAAACGATGAGCATGGATATTCCGGCATGGGGCAGGCTGCCGATCTGCTCCACCCCAGGTGAGACGTACAGATGAACAGGATCCCTTCAATTGAACTGCTCAGGCTGCAGGCGGAAAACGAACGGTTAAAGCGCATTGCCGCCGACGCCCGGGAAAAACTGGAAGCGGCCATGGACGGCACCGGACTGTGCGTGTGGCAGCTGCATGTGCCCAGCGGCAAGCTGATTATCTTTAATCGGCGCTGGGGCTCCATGCTGGGGTTTCAGCCCAAAGAGCTGGAAGCCAGCTTTGAGGTATGGAAAGCCCACCTGCACCCGGAAGACCGGGAAGAGGTGCTCAACAATTTTTACGATCATCTCCATGGCCGTACTCCCTTTTACGAAGTGCAGCACCGCATGGTAGCCAAAAACGGCACCGTCACCTGGGTGCAGGACAGAGGAAGGGTGGTGGAATGGGATGATCAGGGCCGGCCGCTCAGAGTGATGGGCACCCATATCGACATCACCCAGGAGAAGGAATATGAACTGGCGCTGTCGCGCCTGGCCCACAAGGATCCGCTCACCGGCCTGCTTAATCGCAGCGGCCTGATCGCACGCTTCAAGGCCCTCAAAACCGAGGGCGAGCTGACCCTCTGTTTTATCGACCTCGACGACTTCAAGCAGGTGAACGACACCCTGGGCCACCGCGCCGGCGACAGGCTGCTGGTGCAGTTTACCGAGCGGCTGCACCACTTGTGCCCGCCGGAAGTGGTGCTGGGGCGTCTGGGGGGCGACGAGTTCGTGCTGCTGCTGCCCTGGTCATTACATCAGGCCCGCACTCAGGAGCTGGGGCAGGCCTGTATCGACTGTCTGGATGCGCCCTTTGAGCTGGACAACGGTGAGGCCTGTGTGGGCATGAGCATGGGCATTGAAGCCGTGCGAGAGCGCGACGATTTTGCCGATGTCATGGCCCGGGCCGATGCCGCCATGTATCAGGTAAAACGCGCCGGCAAGCACGGCATGGCGGTGAACACAGCGCCTTTGGCCGGCCATATTGGTGTGACCGAGCGCCAGCGCCACGCCGGCTGACGTCGCCCTGTTATTTCAGACCGGCAGGCAGGGGCGGAGCCGTCATGGGCTCGCCGTCAAAGCCCTTTACCGTGCCAAAACGGGGGCTGCCCGCCTGCCAGTCGGCCAGGGCTTCGGCAATCTCGGCCTCGCTGTGGCCCACCAGATTCCACCAGATATAAATGTGCTCCTTGAGCGGCTCGCCGCCCAGCAACAGCACCCGGGTGCTTTCTTCCAGGCTGAGCTCAAGGCGGTCTTGCGCCGTCCCCACATAGACCAGCTCATTGGGGCCGGTCCACTCACCGTCCAGCTCCATACCGCCTTCCAGCACCAGCAGGCCGTATTCAAACTCCGGCCGTAGCGCCAGAGTCAGGGTGGTGGACTGACGGGCGTGCAAATCCAGCCCCACCAGAGGGGAAAACAACAGCGTCGGCGCCTTGTGACCGGCGTATTCGCCCGCCAGCAGGGTAAAACATACGCCCCGTTGCGACCACATGGGCAGCCGGGGGTAATGATCAAAGCGGGGCGGCGTGTGCCGGTCGGCGTGGGGCAGGGCAATCCACAACTGGGCCGCGTGCAGTTCACGCTCGCCGGCCACCGACTCTTCGCTGTGGGCAATGCCGTGGCCGGCAGTCATCAGGTTCACCTGGCCGGGCTGAATGATCTGCTCGTGGCCCAGGCTGTCCCGGTGCAGCACCCGGCCCCTGAGCATCCAGGTAAAGGTTTGCAGACCGATGTGGGGATGGGGGCCGACCCGCAGGCCCGGCTCGTCGGCGGCAAAGTGTGAGGGGCCGGCATGATCGAGAAAACACCAGGCACCAATCAGCCGGCGCTGGCGCACCGGCAGCGAACGTGCCACCGGAATGCCGCCCACGTCCGCCATGCGGGCGGGAAACCGCTCAAAGCAACTCATCGTGACTCCTTGAATAACGTGAATGCGCCTTTGTTGAGCATAGCGCCAAGGGTCGATAAAGGCGGCGGGCACAAAAAAGACCCCGCCAGGCGGGGCCAAACCAGACTAACAACCTCCAGAATTACTTTGACATCAGCTCGGGTACGTCACATTCCTGAGGTTCAATGGCCAGGTTGGTGGCCTGGCCGGCAGGCTGGCGCAGGCCGATAATCACCTGCCAGGTCACCGCCAGGGCGCCGATGATAAACACCACGTCTCCAAAGGTGCGCACCCAGCGCAGGGTTTGCAGCAGGCCCTGCTGCATAAAGCTCTCGCTGCGGGCATACCAGAGGCCCTCGCTGGCGCTGGCCACGAACTGAATGATGCCCACCGGCAGCACGCTGGTAAACAGCATCAGCACCAGGCCACCGTTCATCCACCAGAAGGCGGTTTTCATCAGCGACTCGTTAAACACCATGTTGGGGCGAATGTAGCGCAGCACCAGCAGGGCAAAGCCCAGGGCCAGGAAGCCATACACACCGAACAGGGCCGCGTGGGCGTGGGTGGCCGTGGTGTTCAGACCCTGAATGTAATAGAGCGCGACCGGGGGGTTGATCATAAAGCCCAGCACACCGGCGCCCAGCATGTTCCAGAATGCCACCGCCACAAAGAACATCAGCGGCCATTTCACATTTTCCATCCAGGGCGCGCTGTTCTTCAGGCGCCAGTTTTCCCAGGCCTCGTAACCTAGCACTATCAGGGGCACCACTTCCAGGGCGCTGAAGGTGGCGCCCACCGCCATCACCGGAGTGGTGGTGCCGGAGAAGTACAGGTGGTGGAAGGTACCGGGAATACCACCCAGCATAAACAGTGAGGCCGAGGCCAGACTGGCGGTGGTGGCCGCCTTGCGCGATACCAGGCCCATGCTGCAGAAGATAAAGGCCAGGGCGGTGGTGGCGAACACTTCAAAGAAGCCTTCCACCCACAGGTGCACAATCCACCAGCGCCAGAACTCCATCACTGAAATGTGGGTGCGTTCGCCGTAGAAGAAACCGGCGCCGTAAAACAGGCCAATGGCGGCGCAGGAGGCGGTAAGCAGGGCCAGCAGGTTGCGGTCGCCGGGCTGGCGCAGCGCCGGCACCACGCCGCGCAGCATCAGCACCAGCCACAGTACGATGCCGGTAAACTTGCCAATCTGCCACAGCCGGCCCAGATCCACGTATTCATAACCCTGGTGACCCAGCCAGAAGTTGAGGTTGGCGGGCATGACTTGAGCAATGGCCAGATAGTTGCCGGCAAAGCTGCCCACCACCACGGCCACCAGTGCCCAGAACAGTACGTTTACGCCCAGCGCCTGGTATTTGGGATCCTTGCCGCCGTTGATGATGGGGGCGAGGAACAGGCCGGCAGCAAGAAAGCCGGTGGCAATCCAGAACAGGGCACTCTGAATGTGCCAGGTGCGCAGCAGCGAATAGGGGAACCACTTCGACAGCTCCACTCCGTAGAAATGCTGGCCTTCCACTGTGTAGTGGGCAGTAGCACCACCCAGCAGCACCTGAAAGGTAAACAGCGCCACCACCAGGAATACGTATTTGCCCAGCGCCTTTTGTGACGGGGTCAGTTTAAAGCTGGTGAGCGGATCCCTAGCTGGGGCCTTGGGCTCGGCTTCCTCTTCCTTGCGCAGGAACGACCAGGCCCAGACCAGGCCACCCACGCCGGCGATCAGCAGCACCACGCTGACGATGGACCAGACGATGTTCTCGGCGGTGGGCTTGTTGTCGATCAGCGGCTCGTGGGGCCAGTTGTTGGTATAGGTGGCCTCGCTGCCGGGGCGCTCGGTAGCGGCGGCCCAGGCGGTCCAGAAGAAGAAGTTGGTCATGTCGGCCCGGCGCTCGGCGCTCGGCAGGGTGTTCTCCTTCATGGCAAAGCTTTGGCGAGTGCCCTGCAGCGCCGGATCGTCGCTGAACAGCTTGTCATAGTAGGCGGCGGTGTCGGCCATGGCCTGGGCACGGCGCTCGGAGACGACCAGTACATCGGCCTCGGCATCATAGCCGTTGCTGCGGTACTCCTGCTTCAGCCGGTGTTGCAGCACGGCCTGCTGCTCGCCGTCGAGGTTGGCGTAGCCGGTGCCGAACTCTTCCTGTGCGGCCGAATCCAGCCAGGCCATCAGCTCCCGGTGCAGCCAGTCGGCGGTCCAGTCCGGCGCCTGGTAGGCACCGTGGCCCCAGATAGAGCCCAGTTGCATGCCACCTACCGACTGCCAGGCGGTCTGGCCGTCGAGAATGCCATCGTGGGTGGTGAGCAGGGTGCCGCTTTCGGTGACCACCTGAGCGGGAATGGGGGGAGCCACCCGGTACACTTCGCGGCCAAAATAGCCAAGAACGGAAAAGGTAATGCCGAGGATCACGATGAGCAGGATCCACAGGCGACGATAATTAGCCATGCTGCACCTCCTGGCGCTGAGCAGAGTTGAACAGAATGTTGTTTTCCAGATGAATGTGCTGCATCAGATCATTTTGCAGCTCGTTAATGCCGGTATAAAGTGCCTGCCAGCTGGCGCAGGCCCCGGCAGGTAGGGAAAAGTCGTGGGTAAGCCGGGCCAGCCGGGCCAGAGCCTCGCCGTGGTCGTCGTGCTCCATGCGCATCACGCTGATCGGCCCTTGAGCCGGGGCAAACAGGCCACGGCGCAGCATGGGGAACAGAACCTGCTCCTCCTTCTGCATATGGCTTTCCAGCTCCTGGCTCATGGCTTCCAGGTGCTCCGCCAGCCCGGCAGGGCAGAGCGGATTGTCTTCGTGTACAGTTTCCACCCGGTGGGCCAGTTGCACCAGTTCGGGCAGTTGCAGGCGATGTACCTGGTGGTAGCGGGCAAGAAGATGATCAATCAGCGCATCGGTCCCGGCCTCGGCCCAGTTGATGTCGCTTTCGTTACGGGCCGGCAGGGATTCCAGCCGGGCGATCACCTCGGCGGCGTCCAGACCCCGCTCCGCCAGCGCCTCGCTCAGCAGGGTGTGGCCACCGCAGCAATAATCCAGCCGGTAATGATGAAATACCCGGGTGGCCCCCGGAATATCCCTGGCCAGTGCGCCCAGGGAGTGGTTGAGCAGACTCATGATGTGGCTCCTTGTTCATGGTATTCTTGCTCCATAAGCTGCAATCAATGTGCCACTTTTTAAGTTTATGATTTTTAAGGTTTATTATTATTTTGTGGTATTTTTTACCCTTTTCGATTAGGGTGAATAAAACCCTGTTATGGTGAAATTAACCCTATGTTGTATGATCTTTTGCTGGCGGATCTGGCCGCCGAGCTGCCCAGTGCCGTGCGCCTGCAGAGCCTGGTGCGCCTGCTGCGGGAGCATTTTGGTTGCGGCGCCGTCTGCCTGTTGCGGCTGCAGGATGGTGTGCTCAGCCCGGTGGCGGTAGACGGCCTGGTACGCGAGGCGCTGGGACGGCGTTTTGTGGTGGCCCAGCACCCCAGGCTGGCGGCCATTCTGGCCAGCCGCGGCACCGTGGCCTTTGCTCCCGACTCCCCCCTGCCAGACCCCTACGACGGCCTGCTGGAACATCATGTGGGCGAGGCGCTGCCGGTGCATGACTGCATGGGCATCAGCCTGTATGTGAACGGTGAACAATGGGGCGCCCTGACCCTGGACGCGCTCACCGCCGGCACCTTTGATCAGGACGCACGGGATCAGCTGCAACGGCTGGCGCTCACCGCCGCCGCCGCGGTGCGCATGACCCGGCTGGAGCAGGATATCCGTGGCCTGCGCCTGGCCCGGCAGGACGCACCAGCGCCACTCAGCGAACGGCTGGAAGGGGAGATACTGGGGCAGAGCACCGGGCTGAAGCGGCTGCTGCACGAGCTGGATGTGGTGGCCGACTCGGATCTGCCGGTGCTGCTCACCGGGGAAACCGGGGTGGGCAAGGATCTGTTTGCCCGCCGGCTGCATCAGCATTCGCCCCGGCGGGATCGGCCACTGGTACAGGTGAACTGCGCCGCCCTGCCGGAATCCCTGGCCGAAAGCGAACTGTTCGGCCACGTAAAGGGCGCCTTTTCCGGTGCTGGCAATGACCGGCCCGGTCGCTTTGAAGCCGCCGACGGCGGTACCCTGTTTCTGGATGAAGTGGGGGAGCTGCCGCTGGGCATTCAGGCCAAGCTGCTGCGGGCGCTGCAAAACGGGGAAATTCAGCGGCTGGGGGAAGACGCGCCGCGCAAGGTCAATGTGCGGGTGATTGCCGCCACCAACCGCCAGTTGCACGACAGCGTGCGCGATGGCCATTTCCGGGCCGATCTCTATCACCGGCTGTCGGTGTATCCGGTGCCGATACCGCCTTTGCGCGAGCGGGAAGGGGATGTGCTGGTGCTGGCCGGCCATTTTCTGGAGCTGAACCGGGGCCGGCTGGGCCTGCGCAGTCTGCGGCTGTCGCCCGCCGCCGAACAGGCCCTGTGCGCCTACGCCTGGCCCGGCAACGTGCGCGAGCTGGAGCATGTGATCAGCCGCGCCGCCATCAAGGCCCTGAGCCGTGGCGCCAACCGCGCCGATATCATCACCCTGGAGCCGGAGCTGCTGGATCTCGCCGGCGACATGCCATTAACCAAACCTGCTCAGGCAGAAAGCAAGCCCGTGCCGGTGGCACCCAACCCGCTGACCAGCCTGCAACAGACCACCAATCAGGCCCAGCAACAGGCCATTAAACAAGCACTGGCCGCCACCGAACACAACTGGGCCGCCGCCGCGCGATTGCTGGAAGTAGACCCCAGCAACCTGCATAAACTGGCTAAGAGGTTGGGGATGAAGTGAAGTTTTTTTGGGGAAAAGGCCCGCTGCGGGAGCAGCGGGGGGAGGGGGCACAGACCGGTGTGAAGGAGCAGACTTTGCTCACCCTGAGAGTATAAGTCTGCTGACTGATGCCTTGGCATTTCTTCGCTTTTGAAGTGTTCTAGGCTGACGAGTTACAAGCCGCTCTTGTCGCGATTACAAGTAATGCAGAGCATCTGGCAGTTCTCGGCGATAGTTTTGCCACCCTTGGACCAAGGGGTGATGTGGTCGCCTTGCATATCAGCAAGCTCGAAAAGGCGGTTACCATCCTCGTTACCGGCAGTTTTACACTTGGCTCCGTTGGCACATTTTCGGTTCTGGGCCTCGTAGGCGGTACGCTTCATGCGGTCGTCGAACTGGCGGATGCTCAGTTGCCGCTCTTCACCGGTGAGCACATAGGTGTAGATCCCCTTTTTATTGGTTACGTCGGGATCCTGCATCAACTCGGCGATACGCTTCTCTAGAGCAGCCGGATCGTAAGGTTCATCCTTAAACTGGTCATAGAGCGGTCCCCATTCGACCGCCTTCATCTCCTTCTTTCGGTAGGTCGTAAAGGTTTGCTGCACCCACCAGATGATGTTCTGGAAGTAGGTCCACAGTTCGTTGGCAGTGGCATCGTGCTGGTGGTCCGACATGTAGTGTTCGATCTTGCCCTCTGATCTCCACTTTAGAGCCTTCTCCAGTAGCTCCTGACGGATTGGTGAGCCGGGGACGTACTTGCTGGCCAGACCGTAGGCCGGGCCGCTGGACTTGCTGAAGATAGATTTGGCGTGGGTCAGCCAAGGGCCGGTGTAGACGGCATTGCGCAGCTCTTGGTCGGTAAGCTTCTCTCCGGCGATATTGATTGTGCGGAACCAGTCGAGCTTTTCAGTCTCGTTACCTTCGCAAACGTAAACCATCAGTTCGTAGTCGAGAATTGCGTCTTTCTGCGACTGATTGAGATTGTGGAAGGCCATCGGGTGGCCGTCGATCATGATCGAGAAATCGCCGGCGACATATTGGCAGAACGATATCGTCCGCTGCTGACCATCAAGGACTTCGTAAGATCCATCCTCGTTAAGAGCCCAGTAGATGACGTTGAGCGGGAAACCACGGCGGATGGTATCCAGGACTGCGCCACGTTTCTTCTCATCGTATACAAACTCGCGCTGGTACTTGGGTCTGATGTTAAGCTTGCCGTCGTAGCCGATCACGCCCTGTTCGTCGTTATCGACGAAGTTCTCACTGACGTCGCGGACGGTCACTCTTTTTAGCTCTATTTTCATGATGTAGCTCCAATCCGTTGGATGACAACTCGTTCGTACAAGCGTCGGTGAGTTCCGTCGCCATTGGGGACGTAGAACCTAATTCCTCCAGCCTGGTAAGTACCTTTCTCTGCAACCTCCGACATTGGTTTACCGAGCCATTTGCTGTTTCCGATGATCTTGAATTGTTCTGGGTTGTACTTATCCAAGAATGTTATTGGCACTCCCATCTCGCCGTCATAGTCCATAGGAATTTCCGCTACCTTCGATACTTCGATTGCCGGGTAGTTCGTGTAGGTCGGATACTCCTCAGGGGTGTATCGCTTGAATAAGGTCAGAGGCTCGTGACGCTTGGTGGTATCGAGGTTTGTGAACCAGTAGGCCCGACCCATGCTGAAGTATTTGACGCCATCAACAATCTTCTTGCGCGATTCTGTTTTGATCTCGTAGTCATCGGGGACCCGAAACCATTTAGTACCGCCGTTGTTGTAACCAAACCAGAGGTTGTCAGCCATAATCTGCTCGAAGACCTCTCGGTAGGTGATGAAATTTTGGTCACCGATAACTAAGAACTGTTTTTTGCTTTCAGCAATCAGCGGGATGAAATCGCGTATCAGGCTCCAGGGTGGATTCGTTACGATGATGTCAGCCTCGTCCAGCAGAGCGACGCACTCAGGACTGCGAAAGTCACCATCACCTTCCAGTGGAGTGACCGCATTGGAGTCGTGGCGCAGGAGATGCTCAACATCGAGGAGATCGATAGCGCCATCGGCGTTGAGATCAGGTACTTCTGTAATCTCGACTTTGTAGACGTCGCGTACAGATCGAGTGGCGCGCAGCCCTTCAACATCGAAGAGGGGCAGTTGTTTGCCGGTGATAGGCGAACCTGCATAGCTGGTGGATATGAGCTTCTTCAGACCGAGGTGATTGAAGTTCATGGCGAAGTACTTGAAGAAGTTGCTCTCAAACGGGTCGTCGCAGTTGCACAGCACGACCTTGCCCTGAAACTGGGAACGGTAGTGCCTCAGTTCGTCCTCTATATCTGTAAGTTGGGTGTAGAACTCATCTGCCGAGTTCCGGTTTCTCGCGCTAAGCGCCTTATTACCTGCCATTCGTGTAGAGTCCTTCTTCGCCTACAGTTGAATAAAAACGACCGGCCGACTTCGATAACTCTCGGCCTGAATTTAGCAATGGCGGAAAAATGAATCCCATCGCCCCATCCTATTTCCCCTCGCATTTCAGCGAAGAACACAAAGTAAATCTTTATGCCCCTTTACGGTGTGGGTTGTCATAGAACTATTGTTCGGGTCCAGAGGGCTACCGTTCGGGTGTTTCATGTCGCTAATCCCAGCCACGACTGTGTTCAAACGCGTCTATTTTGGCCGCTGGGTTGGATAAGGGCAATTGCAAAAGGCGGGATTCAGGATGCAAAACGCTCGGCCGGTGATTTTCTAATCATAAGGGGGTAAGAGATTTCCTTGCACTGTCGCCAGAAGTGCGTGCCGGCCGGCGAAACATTGAGGGGAAGGCGAGAGGCGGAAAGCGAAGAAGCACGTTCTGATACTTAACCATCAAACCTTAACGGCGGCCGTCCGGCCCTTTTGCGCAGCCAGTTCACGGCATTGCGCACCGAGGGCACCCTGAACAGCCGGCGTTCCAGCCGGTATTTTCCCGGAAAGTTCAGCAGTACCATGGCGATCAGTATGGTCAGCAGCCCTTGCCCCGGTAACACCAGCATGGCGATGCCCATCAGCAGAAACACCAGCCCCAGCAGGTTTTTCAGGATCAGCAGCAGCCAGCGCAGCAGCGGATTCCGTCTGGCCCAGGGCACCCGGTGGCGGTATTCATCGCAAAAGTAATTTACCGGAATGCGCACCACCAGCCAGGGGATCAGCAGCAGGGAGCCGATAAAGCACACCAGGCTGGAGATGCCCAGTGCCCATAGCAGGGTTGGGTTGCTGAATAATTGAAGAAGTTCATCCACGTATCGGTTGCTCTTTAACGTAAACATGCCCGTTGAATGGTGCCATTATGCGTGAAAAGAGCACGGATTAAAGGCACAAAAAAAACGGCGGCCAAGTGGCGCGCCGGTACTGTTGTTGCGACTACTGACCTAATTATTACTGATTAATATATTGGCGAAGCCTTCATCAATTTCGTTACAAAACTGCGCTGCCGTTTTAGCCACTTCGTTTTCTGCTCCAACCATTGCCGTAAGGCCAAGCCGTCTTTGAAGGCCAGGTTCGCACGTTGCCGTTTGAGCCAACTCCATAGCGCTTCTGCCGGGTTCAGCTCCGGGGCGTACGGTGGCAACGCTTCCAGCGACAAACGCTGCTGAACCTCAGGCATCGATAACCAGGATTTAACGGCCTTGCTTCTATGCACGGGAGCGTTATCCCAGATGACCCGTAGCTTACCAGGCCAGTAACGAAGCAGTTTCTTCAAAAACTCGACCACGGTCTCACCGGTCACATGCTCGGTCGTCCAGCTAAAATACGTTCGTCCTTCGGGAGAAACGGCGCCCGTGACCATAAAGCGGGGTGTTTGCCCTCGCTTGCCTTTTACAACCGGCGTCTGTCCTATCGGAGCGAAGGTCTTGGCATGATGCGAGCACAGGTGAAAGCTGGACTCATCAATGAATACCAAGGTTTCATCCTGTTCCTTCGCCTGTTTTTTTTAACGCCGGCCAGATCTGCTGCTGCCAATGGGTAATGGCGGTCTCATCACGCCGAATGTCACGGCGTTTCGGTTTCTGCCAGGACCATCCCCAGCGTCGCAGCAACTTGCTCATGTGTGACTGGCTGTACTGAATCTTGGTCAGAGTAGCAATGGCATCGGCGATCCGCTGTGTCGTCCAGCGCTGATCTTCATAGCCAAAGCCTTCTGGGCCCAACTCTTCCAATGCTTTCAGGATCAGCGGGACAGCGGCGTCTGGCAGTTTGGGTGGATGGC
>NZ_QAGM01000021.1 GCF_003049725.1 Oceanimonas marisflavi | reverse complement strand
ATCCTCAAGCAAAGCGAATGCGGCTCACCGAGTCAGCGCAACAAGCTGAAACGAGCCAGTTGGAACGACGATTACCGAGCCCAGCTGTTCTTTGGTTAAATTATCAGCAAAGTATGCTCCCGCCCTGCCGATACATTGGGGCTCAGTGACAGGCTTTGACCCAGCTCAATATACTTTTTTTGACCATTTGGTCAGAATTATTTTCCTGATCGAGAGCTGGTCTCAAAAGGATTTATTTCATTTGTAACCAATGTCGCAGAGAAAGCATCGTTTTACATTTTGTATACAATTTTAATCGTCTTTTGTATTCATTTCTTGGGGTGTAGCATTTACTTCGTTCGCAGGCGGGAGGCCAGGGGCCTTCTGGATTGTGAACCTGTTCGCAGTGGTCACGCCAGCGTGAACCAGTATATATGCACGATAAGAAGGAATATAAAAATGCAAAAAGCCAAATGGGTTATTTCCGCAGCCGCTCTGGTCCTCGCCGCTTCCGCCAATGCCGGTTTCGGTGGCAACTACTCCTACAACAACAGCTACAGCAATGACTATGCCGATGTACAGGTGAGCAAGACCGTATCCGAAGACGGCACCGTGTCTTTCACCAAAACCGTGACCAAGGCCAACGGTGAAACCTACACCTACACCGTTGACAAGCAGGTTAACGACGATGGCAGCGTGACCATCAACAAGAACGTGAACGGCAACGAGTATTCCTACAAGAAGAACTTCGGCCATTAATCAGCCGGCTTGTCAGTGAAGAACTCAAAAGGGTGCTGGTTGCAGCACCCTTTTTCATGGTTAACCGGTACACCTCATGATGCGCGCACTGCTTTCCCTTTTTCTTTTTACCACCCCGGCCATGGCGCTGACCTGGAGCACGGACGATCAGCAACAGGCGCTGGAGCTGCACGGCAAAATCCAGCAGGAATTCGGTGCCCTAGGTTATCAGCAGGATTACAAGGCCGAATCCTTTGGTGGCGATACTCTGGCCTCACTGGGGCTTTCCGGTGCCGGCCGGCTGAATGAACAGGTGATCCTGATTGGTGAGCTGAGCTGGGATCTGGTGAACGACAGTCGTTACGGCGACCGGATTTACTCGGATGAAGCCTGGCTGGGGGTGCGCATCATGGACGATCTGGAGCTGACCGCGGGACGCAGCGACAGCCCCTTTAACCAGCTGCGGGATCTGACAGACGTATTTAACCTGTTTGGCGGCCACGGTTATATGACAGAGCCCACCCTGGATGATCAGCTCAAGGTGACCTGGGCCAGTGGCGGCTGGGATCTGCGCGCCGGTTATGCCGTTAACGATGCCGACAGGCAGGACCACAACAGCGGCACCCGGGCCCAATACGGTGCCTCTGCCGGTTATCAGGCGAAGAATGGACTGAGGGCCGTCGTGGCCGTTGAAAACAAGCAGCAGGGTGCCCCCAACGGGGATATCAGTAACCTGGCGCTGGGCCTGAGTTACCAGACCCCCGAAGGTTTTTATGCGGCACTGACCCGGGGTCGGGCCGATTATCAGGATGTGTGCTGGGTAGGGCCCGAGTGCATTGACCGCTTTCGCTTTGAATACTGGGAAGGGGTGGTGTCTTACAGCTACAAGAAGCTGGCCCTTGGCCTGGGCTATAACCGGCTGAGTCTGCATGAGCCTGCCCACGAACGCTGGGAAGACAAGGTGATTCTCGCTACCGAATATTATCTGATGCCCAGGGCCAAGGTGTATGCCGAATATCTGGTGAACCGCGCCGACCACGAGGACGATCTCTACGGCGTGGGCATGCAGTATTACTTCTGAGCCCCTGTAGCTGCCGCTTTAGCCGGCAGGGCCTGTGTAACAGGCCGTGAAGACACAGCCGTCTTCAGGTTGCGCCAGCTAAAGCGGCGCCTACAGAACCATGATGCCAATCAACCCAAAATAATATGGGGCAGGTAGCGGGACAGATCCTGAGTGATGGGACTGGTGTCCTCGCGCATGGCGATGCCGGCGGGGGCGTCGTCCACCAGCCAGCTGCCCACCAGCGCATGGCGGCCGCCAAACACCGGCAGCGGGTGCCAGGCCTGAATGATATGGCCTTCCTCGCCGTAAGGGCCGTCGACCTCGGCCACCACCTCGCCGTGGCGCACTATGCGTATATTGGCCCCTTCCCGGGAAAACAGCGGCTTTTGCACATACTCGTGCAGTTGCGAACGGGCGGGATCGTCGCCGAAATAAGCGGGCAACAGATTGGGATGGCCGGGAAACTGCTGCCACAGCAGCGGCAGCAGCGCCTTGTTGGAGAGCACCGACTTCCACATGGGCTCGAGCCAGTTGACCCGGCTGGAGGTCAGGTGAGCGGCGTATTCCTCCTGAAACATGAACTCCCAGGGATAGAGCTTGAACAGCCAGTCGATGGTGTTGTTCTGGCTGTCGGTCAGCCAGCCGCCTTCGCCCAGACCGATGTCTTCCATATACACAAAGGCGGTGTCGAGCCCGGCTTCCCGGGCGCAGTCTTCCAGATACTGCACCGTGCCCCTGTCTTCGATGCTGTCTTTGCAGCAGGCGAAGTGCAGGGTCTGGCCGGCGTGATCCGGTGCCAGGGCCCGAAAACGGTTCACCAGCCGCTCCTGCAGCAGATTGAACTGATCCGCATCCCGGCGCAGCCGGCCGGCATCCACATTGTCTTCCAGCCACAGCCATTGCCAGAAGGCGGTTTCAAACAAACTGGTGGGGGTGTCGGCGTTGTTTTCCAGCAGTTTGGCCGGGCCACGACCGTCGTAGGCCAGATCCAGCCGGGAATAGAGGCTGGGATCCCGCCGCTGCCAGGAGTCGGCGATATCCTGCCAGCGCGCTTCGGGCAGGCCGCAGCGGCGCAGCAGTTGCTCGTCACGCACCACCCGGTCCACCACCTCCAGGCACATCTGGTGCAGTTCGGCGGTGGGATCTTCAATATCCCGCTCAATCTGGGCCAGGGTGAACTGGTAGTAGGCGGTTTCGTCCCAGTAGGGCTCGCCGTACATGGTGTGAAAGCCAAAGCCCAGCTGCTCCGCCTGGGTTCGCCAGTGAGGGCGCTCCCTGTGCCCGACCCGCAGCATCAGCCGCCCCAGCCCCGGGAACGACTGCCGGTGGCGCGCTTGCTGCTGCTCCAGCTGCTTTTGGCCTGGGCCGAGGAGCCAAAACCGCCCCGGGAAATGGTGCGGGTGACCTTGGGTTTGGGCTTGAGTGCTTCCCGGCTGACCGGCATGCGTTTGCCGTAGCTGGCCTTGCCCAGCCGGTAGCCGCCGGCGGTAGTCCAGTGGCCATAGTAGGGAGAATAGGGGTTGAAGGAGGTGTATACCGGCCGGTGAATATAACGGTTCTGATCAAGCAGGCGGCCAAACATAAAGCCGGCCATGGCGGGCATAAACCAGTTGTTGTCCTGGTACTGGTAGGGTACGCAGTTGCCGCCGCCAAAGTCGGCCTCGCAGTCATACTGGCGGTCGTATTTGGGCGCGGTGTCGGCGGATTCGGCCAGGGCCTGCTGATAGGCGGCCTGGCACTGCTCGGCCAGCTCCGGGTTGTCGTTGCGGCAGTCATCCGGCGACCGGTACACCTGCATTTCGGGTTCGTTCTGGCCGCAGGCGCTGAGCAGCATGGAGCCGGCCAGGGCGGCACCTACCGGCTTGCCGATGCGCTGGGTCATGCGGTTCAGCAACTGGCGTCGGGAGCGTTTCATCACAACCTCCTCAGTAGGTGATGCAGGCGGCGTTAAGCAGGCCCACGGCCACCGACAGGCCGCCCACCACGGCGCCGGCGGAAACCTGCCCCTCGTTGATGCGTTCGGCCACCCTGGGCAGAAACACCAGCCGCACAATGGCAAAGGCCAGCAATTGGGCCACCAGCGCCACCAGGCCCCACACTGCAAAGTCGAGCAGCGACACCGAGTTGGCGGCGGCGCTGGCCACCGCCAGCGAGAAGCCGACAAAGGCCCCCACCAGGGCGATGGCCGCCGCCAGGTTCTGGTTTTCCTTGATCAACCGCCATTCGTCCCAGGGGGTCACCAGCACATACAGCCACTTGAACAGCAGCAGCATGACGATGGACAGGGCGAAATACAGCAAAAAGGGGCCAAGGCCCGAAAGGGAAGTGAGTAAGGCGTCCATGAGTATCCTTTTCCGTTTTAAAAATAACGATTTATCTGCATGTTGTGTTGTAGCTGCCGCTTTAGCTGGCAGGGCTTGCGCAGCAAGCCGGTTATAACGGCATCCCAACAGGTGCGCGCCGGCTAAAGCAGCGCCTCTCTCGTCCTCGTTCCCACGCTCTGCGTGGGAATGCATATCTGGTCGTAGCCCAAGCGGCCTGTTGCCAAGGTACACACTCCCACGCTGGAGCGTGGGAGCGAGATACAGCCGCTTTCACGCCGGAATTCGCTTCGCTCATTCCAGCCTACTCCGCTGAGCAAGGCCGGCAAGCATCAGCTCACAAACCGAAAATCGGTCGGGCTCAAGTCGATGCCGGTGGCCAGCACCAGGCTGTGCTCGGCCTGGTGGCCGCTGATCTTTTCCTCACCGGCCACCATCAGCATTTCGGCGTCGCCGTTGTCCAGCACCCGTTCATACAGCATCACAAACTGATCGGTGTCGCTGCGGTGGCCGTTCTGCAGCCAGGTGGTTTCGGTCATGGCCACGGGTCTGGTGTTGTCCCAGGCCTTGCTGAACGCTTGCCCGTCCAGATCCCACTCGGGCTGCACCAGCTCCTGTTCCAGCAGCCGGTTCCAGGCGGCGTCGCCGTCCACCGGCGTGGTGCGATAAAAGTACCAGAGCTTGACCTCGGACACACAGTCGTCTGTGGTGCCGCCGCTCAGCAGCACCTGAATAAAGCCGTCGTCGTCGGTGTAAAAGCGCAGCAGCTGGTGGCTGTCATCCAGTATCACCCGGCCCACCGCCTGAATAAGCTGGGTGCTGGCGGCCCCTTCAAAGGTGACCTGACCTTCCAGCAGCGACAACCGCAGGGCATCGAGCTCAATGCCGCCGCCCAGTCGCAGCCCCAGCACTTCCGGGGCCGGCTCGCCCCGAGGCGCCGGGGGCTGCATTTTCTTTTTCAGCCAGTCGAACATGTTATTTGCCCAGAATACGGGCTAGCTCGTCTTCGGCGCCCGCCGACTGGCTGCCGGCAATGCCCGCCGATTTCAGTTTTTGCTCCAGGGCATCCCCGCTTTCGGTGGCGGCGCGTTCGGCGGCCACGTCCAGCTCGGCCTGACGCTGGGTCTGCTTCTGCTTGATGCGATCCAGCGATTCCACCGCGGTTTTCATGCGCGAGTTGGCGCCGGTATGGCGGGACGATACCGCCGCCTGTGCCTTTTGCACGCTGTCGGTGGCCTTGACCACATCCAGTTGCTGCTCCAGCTGGCGCAGGCGGTTTTTGGCGGTGCCGATATTGTCCTTCAGGGTCTGCTCGGAGGCGGTGAACTGATCCAGGTAGGCTTTTTCCGCGTCCTGCTCGTTTTTCAGTTCGCTTACCCGCTGGGCGCATTCCAGCGCCAGCTCGCGGTTTTCCTTGGCCATGGCGGCCCGGGCATGGCCTTCATAGTCGGCAATGCTGGCGCCGATGGCGTCCACCTTCTGCCGGGCCAGCTTGCGCTTGGCCATAATGCCGGTGAGGGCCTCGTCGGAGCGGCGCAGTTCCTGTCGGGCCTCACGGATTTCCTGCTCCAGAATGCGCAGGGCCTGGCTGTCGGCCACGGCCTCGGCGGCGTCGTTGGCGCCGCCCTTGATGGCGGTGACCAGTTTTTTCCATACGCTCATGAGGTTACTCCTTGCAGATGGTCCTGATAGAGCTCGAGAAAGGCTTCGGTATTGCGGAACAGGGTTTCCACCTCGATCAGCACGCTTTCTTCCTTTGAGCCCGACGACAGGGCGCCAAAGGCGATGTAGTAGTCGTCACCGCTGATATGGCTGATGCCGACTGTGGTCAGCGGGAACAGCTGGTGAGTGCGAAGAATGGTGTCGTTAAGGGCGGCGGCGTCGGTCACCGCCTGGGCGGGAAACAGCAGGGTTTCGGCGATGATCTGCTCACCGGACACCGCCAGATAGGCTTCCAGCCCTTCTTGGTTGGTGATCAGCAGAGAGTCGTTCTCAAGTGAACAGCGCCAGCCGTGGCGTTTGGCCAGCAGGTCGTGCAGTTGTTCCAGGTTCCAGGCCATGGTTTGCTCCGTGTTGTGTGGGCCATAACCCAGACAAGATAGAACAAAGTTGGTTCCAAAGACCACCCCTTATGCCCGAATGAACCTGAAACTGTATTCGGCCGGCCGGAGCGCAGGCTGCCAGCCAGCAGAGCGCCCGTTAAGGGCGCTTGTTTATTGCAACAGGGTGGTCAGGAAGCGCTTTCGGCCGCGACCTTGCTGCGGGGCGCCTGGGTCACAATGCCCTGCTCATAGGCCATGGCATGGGCCATCTTGGGTCCGGTCCAGAGCACCGGCAGCAGCAGCAGCGACACCGGGGCTGCGGTGATCACGATAAAGGACTGCAGCGCATTAATGCCGCCTTCACCCATGCGCAGCAGTACCGCCGCCACCAGACCCATGGTCAGGGCCCAGAAAATGCGCTGGCTGGTGCGCGGGGTGTGGTCGCCGCTGATCGCCATGGCGATGGAATAGGCCATGGAGTCACCTGTGGTGGCCACGAAGATGACGGTGAGCACCAGGAAGGCGGGTACCATCAGCTCGGCCAGGGGCAGTTGCTGGGTGACCGCCAGCAGGGCGGCGGGCAGACCGCTTTCCTGCAGGGGCGCGGACACCACGCCGGCGGCGGCCTGCTCGTAGAAGATGCCGGCACCACCGATGCTGGAGAACCAGAAGTTGGTAACCAGCGGGGCCATCACCGCCACGGCCATTACCAGCTCGCGCAGGGAGCGGCCGCGGGAGATACGGGCGATAAACAGCGCCATCATGGGGCCGTAACCGATAAACCAGCCCCAGAAGAACACGGTCCACCAGCCCAGCCAGGCGTCATCCTGACGGTTCAGCGCCATGGGCATAAAGTCCTGCAGATAGGTACCCATGCCGTTAAGGAAGGCGTCAATGATGAAGTTGCCCGGACCGGCCAGCAGAATAATGGCCAGCAGCACCACCGCCAGCACCACGTTGGCGCTTGAAAGCCACTGAATGCCCTTTTCAATGCCGGTGGAGGCCGACAGGGTATAAATGGCCACCAGGCCACCCAGAATGGCCAGCTGCAGGGTGTAGTTGTTTTCCCAGCCCAGCAGCGCCTCAAAGCTGAAGCCCAGCTGAGTGGCGAGAAAGCCGATGGGGCCTATGGTGCCGGCGGCCACGGCGATAATGGAGACCACGTCGGCCAGGGTGCCCAGCCAGTGGGTTTCCACCTTTTTGCCCAGCAGCGGATAGAGCAGAGTGCGCGGGCGCATGGCCAGCCCCTTGTGATAGTGGGCGTACACCACCACGATGGCAGACAGGGTGCCGAGTGCGGCCCAGGCCAGAAAGCCCCAGTGCATAAAGCTCTGGGCCAGGGCGGCAGACACCTGGGATACACCGGATTCGGCATCGGCAAACAGCGGCGGCGTGGTCACATAGTGATACATGGGCTCGGCGGCGGACCAGAACACACCACCACCGGCCAGCAGGGTACACATGATCACTGCCAGCCAGCGGAAGGTGGAGCTGTCGGGGGCCACGGCACCGCCCAGACGGATATCACCGTAGCGGGTCAGGCCCAGCACCAGGGCGATGACCAGATTGGCCACCATCCACACCTGCCACAGAGGACCAAATACATCAACGGTCCAGGCAAAGCCCTGGTTGATCCATTGGGTCATCTGTTGCAGGTCAAAAAAGGCGAGGATTACAAAGAGGAGCAGGAAGCCGCCGCTGAGGCCGGCCACCAGCCTTTGTTCGTTAAGGCTGAGTTTGGAAACTTTCATCAATTCACTTTGTTCAATGCATGAACGCGCCAATTGTACAGAAAAGGCGCTAAAAAGTGAAATTTGATTAGAATGCAAAATAAACCGCCGGTATGCCATGTTTGGAATATAACGGCGGAAACAGAAGGTGAAGCCTCTATAAAGTGCTGTTTTTTTGTGGTTTTTGTCGTTTATCTGTGGCCGTGTTACAGCGGCTTTTCCATATGCACATGGACGATGCCTGCATCAAGAAATTCGTCTCCGTAAGGAGTAAAGCCCAGCTTTCGGTAAAAGCCGGTGGCGTATTTCTGTGCACCCAGCCAGGCCCGTGGCAAGCCCCGGCGGGCGGCCTCGTCCACCAGTGCCTGTACCACTTTTGAACCCAGCCCCAGCCCGCGAAACGTCTTGACCACGGCAATGCGGCCGATATGACCATCGTCCAGCATGCGGCCGGTGGCCGCCCACTGGCCGTCGATGCTCAGCAACACATGAATGGCGCTGTCGTCCAGACCGTCGAACTCCAGCTCCGGGCTGATGTGCTGCTCCTGAATAAATACGGCATTGCGCACGGCACGAATGGCCGGCTGATGTTCGTGATCAAAGGGTACGAGTTGAATATGCATGGCGGACTCCAGGTGCTTGTTAATAAGGGAAAGACACCATCATGTTATCCGGGTTTGTGCGAGTATGCAGGCTTTGTGCGCACCCTTTGGCCATATCAGACCCCGGCCACCTCATCCGAAGTCAGGGAGCGCCACTGGCCCGGGGGCAGATCCAGCCGGACGTTGCCGACTTGTTCCCGGTGCAGCGATTCTACCCGGTTGCCCACCGCTGCAAACATGCGCTTGACCTGATGAAAGCGCCCTTCGGTAATGGTCAGCAGCGCCTCGCGGGGGCCGGCCGGCTCCACCCTGGCCGGCAGGGTCGGTCTGGTTTCGCCCTGTAACAGCAGCCCTTGGGCAAACCGGGGAGCAACATGTTCCGCCAGCGGATCCCGCAGGGTTACCCGATACACCTTGGCACAGTGTTGCTCGGGCCGCGTGATATTGAACGACCAGCGCCCGTCATCGGTCAGCAGCACCAGGCCGGTGGTGTCGGCGTCGAGGCGGCCGACAATGTGCAGCTCGTCGGGCTTGTCGATGTGCAGCCAGCGAAACAGCGACGGATAGACGCCGTCCACATTGGAGCACAGGGTGCCGGCGGGCTTGTGCATCATCAGGTAACGAAACGGGCGGGGCACCAGTCGCTGGCCGGCCAGGGTGATGTGGTTGTTTTCGTGCACCTGGGCTGCCTCATGGGTGATCACTTCACCGTTGACCCGGGCCTCGCCGGCGGCAATGGCCCGCCTGGCCTCGGCCCGGCTCAGATCCGTGCTTTTGCAGATGAATTTATCGAGTCGCATGGGTTCATGGGGGCTGGCAAAGAGCGCCATTATCGCACAGGGCGCATTGTCAGTCTGTTGGTGGTGTTATCTGCAGGGCCAGCTCCCGGCATAATGACAGCAGTTCGGGAGCGTCGTTCAGGCCGGTAATAAAACGCTCGGGAATGCCCGACAGACCGCACTGGGCACCCGCCAGGGCGCCGGTGAGCATGGCGCGGGCCTGATTCTGGCCGCCGCCGTTAATGGCGTGCAGCACCGCCGATTCGAAATCGCCGGCAAAGCGCGCCGCCAGGTAATAGACGGCGGGCAGCACATGATAAATGGCGCAGGGCATGCCGTATACCAGGGATACCTTCCAGGCCGGCTCAATGCGCACCCCGGGATCCGCCACCGCCTGGGCAATATGGGATGGGGTGAGCAGGGCATCGGGTGAAGCAAACCGGCCGGCCCGGGACGGCTCGGCCCCGGGGCGCGGCGGGTTCAGCCCCTGGGTGGTGACCGCATGAAAGGGCAGCTCGCCATCCTTTACCAGAGTCATCAGCCGGCCCGAGAGTGCGCCATCGAGTGCATGCCCCTGCACCAGCTGGCCAAGTACGGCGCCATAGGCCACCGTCATCGCCAGTATGCTGTCGTCGCTTTGGGTGATAACGGCATTGGCCGCCACGGTGTGCGCCAGCCGGGCGGGTTGGGTGGCGTAGCGCACCGCCAGCGCCATTTATGGGAGTACCGTCCAGCAGCGGCAGCAGTTGTGTATCCAGCCGGTGGCAGAAGTCGGTGTGATCGTAGCCGTTGCCGTCTGTCAGCGACTGCAGCAACAGCCTGAGAATAAAGGCGGGCTGGGAGCCGTCGCCGGCCTGCAGGCCTTCATGATAGCGGCCGGGCTGGGGACGAGTGTAGTCACTGATCCAGTGGCCGTGATCCCGCCGCAGGGCGCCGAGATCGTAATACCAGTGCGGGCCCACGCCCAGCGCCTCGCCGATAAAGGCGCCCATCAGGGCACCGGCGGCCCTGTCCTGCAGTGGTGTCATGGCCGTCTCCGAATGGCAAACAGACTGTCCTTACTATATGCCAGCCAACCTGCCTCTGCAGACCCATGGTGTTATCAACGACAGTACACCATATTCTGGATGCCTTTCTTCGAGGACATGACGACAGAGAAAAACGGGGCTTAACCAGGCAGGAATCAGGGAGAAACCGTCATCGACAGCCTTGGTTCAGGAGCCGATGGCAGCATGCCATCCTTGACCAAATAGGGGGTGATCAGCACCACGGTTTCGGTTTGCACATCTGTATGGGTCGTTTGCCTGAACAGGCGTCCTAGCAAGGGAATGTGCATCAGCACTGGCACGCCTTTGACGCCTTCTTCTGTTGTTTGCCGGATTAATCCGCCGATAAATACCGTCTGGCCGCTGTTGACCAGCATCTGCGTGGTGACCTCTGTGGTGCTTTGCGAGGGAATGCCCTGCTGGTTGACCGTGCCCGTACTGACCTCCGGGTGAATTTGCAGCAGGATCCGGTTGGCTTCGTCGACCGCCGGCTTGACCTTGAGGATCACACCGGATTCGAGAAAATCGACGCTTTCGGTGGTGATCTGGTTGATGGTGGTGGTGACCTTGAAGCCCTGACGGTCACCGATCACCGTGCTGGCTTCCTGGTCTTCCAGCGCCAGTATTTTGGGGGTTGATACGGTATGCAGCCGGTTTTTGGTTTGCAGGGCGTTAAAGAACAGTTCCAGATCCGGCGTGGCCAGATCGATAAAGATGCCATCATTTCCCGGTACCAGCCCGGAGGTGCCGGCGATGCCCTGGCCCCCTTTAAAGATGGTGGCCCAGTCGATGCCGAAAACATCGCTGTCCTGCAGAGTGACGTCGAAGATTTTGGCCTCGATCAGGATCTGTCGCGGCTGACGGTCGATTTCCTCGAGCAGCTCGCCGATGCGGGTGAGAAATTCCGGCTTGTCTTCCACCACCAGCAGACCGCGCTCCGGCAGGGCGGTGATATTGCCATAGCTCGAAATATACTTGCTCAGGATATCCTGAATGGCAACGGGATCGGAATACTGGACCTTGAAGGTTTTCAGCTCGGTCAGGTTGTTGTAGCTGTATTTGCCGACATCCTCACGCTTGCGGATAAAGTAACTGCCATGACGCCGTTCCACCACAAAGTTGGCCGATTCGGCAATCATCTGAATGGCTCTGGATGTTTCCACCTCATAAAGGTTGACCGATACCGGCCCCGATACCCCTGTTGCCAGCATGATATTCAGCTTTTGCTGACGCGAAAGCATGTCCATGACCTCGGCAATGTCGGTATTATTGACATTAAGCGATACTTTTGCCCCCAGTGCCGCTGGACTGATGTACACAAGGAGGGAAACAAGCAAGGGCAGCAAGCGCTTGAAGGCCGTGCTGAGAGTATGCGCGCACATAGTAATTAAAGCTCCTGCATTCTTATTATCATTTTTGGGACGTTCTTTCCTTGAGAAAGACACGATATCTGTTTGAGCCTTTTTCGAACAGGGTTTCTTCCTGGGAAACCGAAATTAATCGATACCCCTCATGAACGTCGCCGATGGCCAGTATGATGCCATCGACATTGGCCAGCGAAGCATCACCGGCCATCAGTAACGCGCGCAGCGTGAAGGTGGGTCCGGGAGCAACCGGCTTCGGCGCGGTGCGGCTTTGCAGCCCGGCTTGCGGCCTGACGAAAGGATCCCGTGATGGCATGCCGGTATCCGCCAGGGAGAAGGCTGAAAGCAGCCAGAGGCCGATGGGAAAGAGTCGTCGTATCTTCATGATTCCGCCTTGTAGGCCACCAGGGTGAGCTTGATATCGATGCGGGTGTCATCTTCCTGGGTACGGACTGGTCGCATATCGAAGGAGGAGATCACAACAAAACCGAGCTGGTCGTTCAGTTCATGGATCCAGCGGTAAAAGTCCATGTAGCTGCCGGTGAGCTCGATATCGAATATCAGCTCCTGAAATACGTCGATACGGCTGCCCGAGCGTGGCACCAGGCTGGTCAGTTGCATCCGGTTGTGCCAGGACAGGTTTTGCAGAGATTCAATAATATAGCTGCCCAGCTGTCTGGTGGGGCGTTGGGCCATGTCACCGTGAATGGTATGCCGTAGCGTTTCCACCTCGGTGCGGAGTTGAGCGAGCTGGTTGTCAAGCTGGCGGGTTTCTGCCGGCGTACTGTTTGGCAGCATCAGGGTATCCTGTGCCATGCCATAGCGTTTCAGTTCCGGCAGCAGCAGGTAGGTGAACAGTGTCACCAGCAGCAGCAGGCCACCACCGGCCATTGCCAGTAAGAGGGTCCTTGCATGATGCGGATTGAGCTTTATGTCCGGTTTCATGGTGCTTCATCCGGGTTGAGACGTGCGGTTAATTCAAAATCCAGTACTTCGCCACTGGTGTAGCGGCGCAAACTGGTGCGGCTCAACCGAACGTCGGCGATTTGGGGCTGTCCGGACAGCTGGCGCAGGAAGTGAGACAGGGCTACATGATCGGCGGCCTGGCCATGCACCGTCATGTGAATGTCCAGCTTCAGTGCTTCCTGTCGGGTGGCGGGGCTGTCTTCCGGTCTGACAAGAATGAAATATCCCTGGGTCGAGGTACCCGGTGGCTTGTCAACCAGGCTGCTGGCCCGCCGGAAGTTCCAGTCCTGAAACCAGACGGGATGGTCTCCCAGTGCCTTGTCGACGGCGTCGAGTAATTCGGCAACCGCCACTCCGCTGCGCAGGCCCTCGAGAAAACGCAGTTCCCGGTGTAATGCCGCCCGGGTCTTGTTGAGTTCCTGCAGCTGGTTCTGACGGTAGCGAAGATCGTTATGCTGCTGTTGCAGGGTGAATATCCGGTGTTCCAGGTGGTCGTTATGGCGCGACAGCAGCAACGCTGCCAGCAGCAGCAGCAGGACGGAGATCACCGCGGCAGCAAGACCGTAAACAAGCCGGCGTTTCAGCCGTAGCCCGGCACGGTAGTCCGGCGGAATCAGATCCAGTTCATGCATGTGCCGTCAGCTCCTTCAGCGCCAGCCCGGTGGCAATATAGAGATCCTGCTGGCTGCCCGTTGTGTGCTGTCGCTCCCCCTGGAAGGCGCCCAGAGGATCGGGATGCTGAGTGGGGATCTCGATCAATGCCTGCAGCCGGGCAGACAGCCCGTTCCACCGGGCCAGACTGCCGAACAGATACAGATTGTGCACCGGCTGGCCATGCAGCTCCGACGCGGCATAGATCAGGGTTCGGCGGATTTCGTCCTTGAGCTGTATCAGGTCCGACTGCAGTATGTCCAGGGCCAGCGTCCGTGCCTTGTTGTTGCTGGGCAGGGACGCCGCCCAGTGTGCCGACTGGCCATCGGTATTTCCCGAACGCATCAGTGCCCGTGCCTGCTGGCCGGAGATGTCCAGCTCCGTGGCCAGCCGCTCGAGCAGGGCAGTTTCGCCGAAACCAATGCCGTGGTCGATCACCAGACGGCGGCCAGAGATCATGGTCAGGTAACTGATATCGTTACCAAAGTTAATAACCAGGCTGTTGCGGTCCGGGGCATGGCCATTGAGCCAGGTGATCAGACGGCTGATGGCGATCTGGCCAATTTCAACCGAGGTCACCTCCAGCCCGGCCCGGCGCAGCAGCTCCAGATAATCGACAACATCGGTGTGCCGGGCCATGGCGATCAGTGCCAGTCGTTCCGGCCTGTCATCTGTGGTGCGGATAGGCACATAATCGATCACCAGCTCATCAAGGGGTTCGTTTAGCCGCTGGGACAGGGTAGTCAGTATGGCGTTGGCCTCATCCTGGCCGGCCTTGAGCGGGTAGCTCAGCGACAGCGTCCGGACCTTGTCCGCCGGCAACAGGGTAGTAACCCGCCGGCCGCGAAAGGGATGCTGCTTGAATACCCCGGCCAGCAGGCTTTTCAGGCCCTGTGGCGAGGCCAGCAGGGTATCCCTGTCAACCGGGTAGGCAACCGAGCAGGCCGCCTGCAGGAGCGGTGTTGAACCGGCGGTCTGTGTCTTGAACTGGGCCAGGTTGAGACTGTTCTGTGACAGCTCCAGACCGATGGAATGAGTACCGGCTCCCCTGAACCAGGTGGCCGCCGGTAACTTAAAGGGTAACTTAAATGCCATGGACATCGTCAGGGTTTCTCCTGTCAAACATGGGCTGACGCTGGCAAAGGCGGTACGTTTCATTTGCCATAGATCACCACCAGCTGTGGAGGGTTGTCACCCTCCCGAGCGTGAAACTCAAGGCCGTTTCGTTTTGGAGCATCGGTGACCAGTTGCACGCCGTGATTGGGCGAGACGCCGTCCAGCCACTCCTGCACCAGGGGGGTGATATCGAATTCATACCAGCCGGTATCGGCAACGGGTTGCGACGCCACCACAATGGGCTCGTAGCTGCCGCCGGGCCCGTTTCCCCAGGGGTGGCTGCCATCACGGCTGACCCAGGTGGCGCCGCTTTCGGTCCAGCTTTCCTTGATACTGTGTATCCGCAGGCTCCAGTTGTTGTTGTTGCCGGTGCGACTGCCGGCATACAGGCGCAGCCGGGCGCTGCTGAGGCTGGCATCGGCGGGCAGGTCTGCGAGGCTGAAGTTCAGCAGGGTGGCCCGCCGGTTGTTGCTGTTGTCCGTGCCAGCCTGCAGGCGGGTGTCGGTGCCCATGGGCGTGCTGCTGGCGCCTTCATTGATAAAGGTATCGCGGGTGGGCAGCAGTATGCTCTGCCTCAGGTCGCTGTTTTTACTGGTGCTGGTCAGCAGCCAGTAGTGGGCGTCGGGAACACTGCCAAACACATGGGCGCAGGTCCGGGGATCGATGGCGGCCGCCGTAGGCTTGGAAATACCGAATCCGCTGATCGGGTAGCCATCCAGCCAGATGCCCGTAGCCGAGTAAAAATGCGCATAACCGAGGTAGAGATCGGTGACCAAAAACTGATCGGTGTCGGGCAGGTGGGCGATGCCTTCAAAGTCGCTGCCCAGCCCCGAGGGCCCGGCCAGTTGCATGCTGAACTCGTTACCCAGTACCAGGGAGAAAGCCTGATCGATGATGTAAAACCGGCCCGTGGTTTTATCGAGCAGGGCGATATAGCCGTCGTAACTGCCGCCTTTGATATAGCTGGCGCCGCGCAGGTCGGATGCAAAGTCGACCAGGATCCCGACAGGATGGGTGGATGGTGGCTGCGCAGGGTCAATCTGGTAGATGTGGTTGCCCCTGACGGCCAGCAGCTTGCCGGCCAGTTCCCCTTCGGGGATGTACGCAATACCTTCCAGCCCTGACAGGCCGGAATTAAAGGTGTCGTCGAGCAGCTGGCCCATCCGGTCGAGCAACACCAGCCGGCCGGAGTCGCCCACCGCTACCCAGCCGCCGTCGGCCGGCACTGTGTTGCCGTTGAAGGTCATGCCTCCCGGTACCGGGGTGATGCCGGTATTGTAGTGGTAGCTCTGCCCCGCCGTGCTGAACTCGCCGGCAATGGTGTCGGGAATGAACACGGCGCTGCAGGAAGGTGTTTCGGGTAGGGTGCACTGGGCGCCGCAGGGGCAGTGATACTGGATGGTCAGTTTCGGCCGCAGGGCGGCGGTGGCATGGTTGCTGCTGCTGAAATCGGCATGGTTGACCCCGGGGCTGCCCAGCAGCATCACACCATGGTTGTCCAGATTGCCCGCGACCCAGTCGCCGGCCAGCGCGGTGATATCCCACTGCACCGGCCCACCGGCGGGTTCAATGACGGCGCTGGTGATGGCCGTCGGGTCGATATCTCCCCCCGGGCTGGTCCAGTTGGTCGTATTCAGCGCTTGACTCCAGCTGGCCTGGCTTTGATGCCAGTCACGGGTGACCCGGTGTAGATCGATGGCGGCGGTGTCGCCGGAGCCGATGCCTTCGAGGTTCATCTCCAGGGTGGCCGAGGTAATCAGGGAGGCTGGCGGGATGGCGGAAAGGTCGAAGCGCAGCAGACCACGCTTCTGGACATTGCTCTTGTTGCTGATGCGCAACTGGGTGTCACTGCCCCAGTTGGTCCCCGGGTTGCCGTCATCCAGATAGGTATCTGCACCGTCGGCCGCGTCCGGCTGCAGCACCAGGCTGGTGCTGGCAGTGCCGGCATCGCAGGGGCAGGCATAGGTCAGCACCAGTCGTGGACGCAGGGTGGTATCGGCGTGTTCTTTCGAGGCGAAGCGCGGGGCCGAGGTCAGACCGGTTTGCAGCAGCAATCCATGGTTGGGGTCGGTGCCGTCGAGCCAGCGTTCGACCTGGGTACCGATATTCCAGCTGACCCAGCCGGGAGTCAGGCGAGCCGAGGCGCTGGCAACGGGGGCGGCCTGATGATCGCCTCCTGGGCTGCTCCAGCCATTGTTGCCATTGTGTGTGTTCCAGGTGGCGCCGTCCGGGCTGCCGGTGCCCTGACCGCTGCCTTCCACCCAGCCGCGGGTGACCCTGTGTGCGCTCAGGTTGCCGCCCAGGCTGAGGCTATTGAGCTGATAGAGCTGCAGCTCGGCGCCGAGCAGGCGAACGCCGCCGGGCAGGGCGGACAGATCAAACTGCAGCAGGCTGCGCCGGGTCCAGCTCGGCAGCCCGCTCACCTGCAGCTCGTAATTGCCGTAATTCTGGTTTGCGTAAAACTGATCGACCAGCACATCGCTGCCGGGATCTGTGCCCAGCACCAGGGTCTGGCTAACCGGAGTTTCGTAGGTGTCGACTGCATCGCGGCGGATGCTGTAGCGGCTGCCGTTGGCCAGCAGGGCGCTGGCGGTAATGCTGACCGGGGAGCCGCCGGTGGGGCTGATCACCGTGCTGTAGCTGTGGTTGCCGAACGGCTGATTGCCGAGGCTGGGATAGCCGCTGCAGTTGGCCTGCAGGGTCTGCCAGAGCGCATGATGGAGACCCGCTTCGGCCACATAGCGGGCCTTGTGTGTATTCGCCTCGCTGCGGCTGCTGGCCAGGTGCAGGGCGCTGCTGTGGCTGAGCAGGTAGGCGAGACTGGCCAGCAGCGTCAGGGTGATCACCACCGGCAACAGCAGGTAACCGCTTTGGTGACGCCGGTGCGGACGCATCACAGCCCGCCTCCCAGGCGCACACGCTGGTTGAGGCTGATGCTGTGTTCGCCATCCCGGGCCAGGGTCAGGGTGATATCCACCAGCTGGCTGCGACCGCCGGCCAGCGGCACCCGCTCAATCCGCAGCAGGGTTACGCCCTCGGCCAGCACGCTTTCGGTGTAGTCACGGCCATCCACCAGGCCATCGCCATTCTGGTCGCTGAAGGCCGGCCAGCGCTCGATCAACTGGTCGCCGTCAAGGTAATAAACCACCGGCTCGAAGCCGTCTTCGTCTGCAGTACCGTCCTCATCGTCGTCGGGCGGAGAGCCTTCGTCGATGTTGCCGTCAAAATCGTCGTCGATACCCGCCAGGCCCGGCTTTTGGTCGAGGTTTACATCACTTGGCAAATCCTCGTCGTCGCTGCCATCGCCATCCTGATCGCCGCCGCCCAGGGGATCATCACCGCTGTTGCCCTGCTCGTCGTTGTCTCTGGCAGGATCGGCGGCGGAGGACTCGTCGACACTGCCGTCGCCATCGTCGTCGATACCGATAATGCCGGGGGCACCATCCCGGGTGTTGTCGGAAAACACATCCTCGTCGATCCGCTCGGCTTCGCCCGGATCGCGCACACCGTTCTGGTTGCGGTCGAGGAAGTCGCGGTCGTTGTTGGCGTCGGCCCAGCCATCGCCATCGAGATCCTGACGCGGGCTTAGGGTTACCGCCAGCACCGCCGTGGCCAGGGTGCTGCCGCTTTCAGGAGGCGAGGCCGGCACGGTTTGCACCCGCACATGCTCCTGCCAGCCGGTGCCGGGATTGTCTGCCAGCGGCAGCAGTAAACGCTGGCTGTTCTGCACCGATTCTGTCATCCGCGTCAGGGCAAAACTGGCGTCATGGGCCAGGCTGTTGCTGGTCTGGCCCTCGTCCTGCAGTCCGAGGGCGGAGCCGACCAGGCCACCCAGCCCGGCCATCAGTAATGACGCCACGGCCAGCGCCCCCAGCAGTTCATGCAGCGACAGTCCCCGCTGCCGCAGCACGGAGGTGGCAGGATGCCGGCTCATTGGCTCACCAGGGTTTCCAGGGCCTGAGGGGTACCGGCCAGCTCCACCCTGAGCCAGAGCAGGCCGGTGTCGGCGGCGGCAAAGGGATCGCCGGTTTCGCCATCATAAAAAGCCAGATACACCTGCCGCTGCAGGCTGCGGCCATCGCTGCTGATGACGGTATCGGACAAACTGCTGAGCGTGGTGGGGCCGGCCACGGCGGTGGCGAGCAGGCCATATTCGCTGGCCAGCACTTGTTCCATCTTGCCGGCCAGCAAGGGCTGGTCGATGCGGTGTTGATGATGAGCACTGGCGGCCTGGCTGCCGGATTGCAGGGCCTCGATGGCCGGCACCAGAGTCAGGCCGATAATAAAGGTCGCGATCAGGGCTTCAAGATAGGAAAACCCCTGCTGGGAGAACGCCATTGCGTCTCTGGTTTGGCTTCTGCTGTCCATGCGCGCACTCGTTTATTGTTGTTGTGATTATTGCCAGGTGATTCGGCCGGTTCCGGGGATGACGGTTAGCTGCCGCCGGTGCCGGCCATCGCTCAGTATGACGGCGCCGCTGACCAGCATACGCCGCGTGCTGCTGTCCAGATAGTAGGGTTCGCCGCTGCTCAGAAAGCGGATGTCCTGCTGGCCGGTGGCCAGCCCCTGATAGACAAAGGTGGCGTCGTCGAGCCGGACCGGGTGGTAGCGTGCGTCGGTGGCGAAGCTGAGCTCGTAGCGCTGTTTGTCGAGGGGATGGTAGACATCGAAGGTCACCACCGGCGAAGGCCCTGAATCGTCGATGCGATATACCTGCAGCCGCTGGGCGGCGGTGTCGAGCAGGACTCCGTGTTCGGCTCCGCTGCGCCGTGCTTCATTCCGGGCAAAACGGATGGCGCCGGCCACCTCGGTGGTGGCGAGCTCAACCCGCTCCGGGCCCTGTGCGGTCAGCGAGGGCACGGCCACCAGCGCCAGAGTGCCGAGCAGGGTGACCACCAGCAGCAGCTCGGTGAGGCTTCTGCCATGGCAACGCTCCGGGACAGCCGGCATGGCCATCCTTCCTTACAGATCGTCATAGTCTTCGTGGTTGATGATGATCTTCCCGGTCTTGCGATCGTATTTCCAGCCGCCGGTGGTGGTGCCGCTGGCATTCATTTTCAGGTCGCCGTCTTCGATCACGGAGAGAGTCGCTACATTCATAAAAGGGTCGCCGGGCAGTGTGGCTTTCTTGTAATAGGGGCCGAAACGGTGGTTGCTTGTATCACTGACAGAGCAGGCGCCACCGGCATCATTGCTGTAAAGCGTCAGTTGATCGATAAAGGTTTGACCGGCGTTGGCGAGAGTGCCATCCCCTGTGCCTTTGGTTCCCGTACAGGCATTGGCGGAGATGGCGGTGCCGTTGCCGGGATATGCCCCATGCTGCTGGTAATAAAGGTCGATCATCGAGCGCAGGTTGGCCAGGGTACTCTGGGCGGATGCGGTTTTGGCATCGTCGGTGGAGGCACTGAACTGCGGAATGACAATGGCGGCCAGAATCGACAGTATGATCACCACAATCAACAGTTCGACCAGGGTAAATCCTTGTACTACCTTGTTTTTTATTTTCATGGTATAGCCTCTTCCTATCAGCTAGCGCGAACACCTGAAAATGCTCACATGGGTCTAAATTTAATCTAGTAAAGCCGTTGTAAAGATCAATAACCGGACTGCTTCATACTCCTGTTACCGGCCCCGAAAGGCTCTCTGTGGTGTTTCAATGGGCGACCCGGGACAGCTTGAAAATGGGCAGGATCAGGGAGCTGACCAGCACGCCGACCACCAGGCCCATCACCAGCAGCATCAGTGGCTCGGCGAGCCTGGTCAGGGTGTTCAGGCTTTTACGCAGCTCCCTTTCATAATGTTCGGTCAGCCGCAACATGACCCTGGGCAGGTTGCCTGTTTCTTCACCGGTGCGCAGCATCTGGCGCACCAGAGAAGGGATCCAGCCGGCCTTTTCAAAGCCGTAGGACAGGCCCTTGCCTTCGGTGACATTCTGCTGCAGCTGACCGATAAACTGCTGAAACTGCCGGTTGCCGACCACATCACGCGTGGCATCCAGGGCGGCAACCAGAGGCACGCCGTGACTGAGTGACAGCCCCAGCACCCGCAACGACTCGGTCAGATAGAGGCGGATATACATGCTGCGGAGACCGGGGAGTGTCAGTCGCCAGCGATCCAGCCGTTGTCGTCCGGCTTCGCTGCCGGCCCAGGCATATCCGCCCAGGGCCAGCAATGCGGTGGCGAGGCCGAGCCAGGGCCAGTGCCGGCGCATGATGTCACTGGCGCTCATCAGCACATTGGTGGTCCAGGGCAGCTGATCGCGGATAGACTCGAACATGGTGTCGAACTTGGGAAATACCACCACCAGCACGAACAGCATGACCGCCACCGAAAACAGCGCCAGAAATACCGGGTAGGAAGCGGCCCCTTTCAGCTGCTGGCGGAGCTGTTCACGACGCTCGTCCAGTTCGGCCAGGTGCCGTAGCACCTTGTTCAGGAAGCCACCCCCTTCGGCGGCGGCCACCAGGTTGACATAGGTGGTATTGAACAGCCGGGGGTGATGGGACAGGGCCTGGGACAAAGGCTGGCCGTCGGCAATGCGCTGCTCAAGATCGGTCAGCAGGCTGTGCATCGCCGGATGCCGGGTTTGCTGTCTGATGGTCTGCAGCGCCGCCAGTATACTGGTGCCGGTTTCCAGCAGCAGCGACAGCTGCTCGCTGAAAAACAGCCGGTCGGCCGCCTTGAGCCGGGGCTGGAGCAGCCCGCTGAAGGGGGAGGAGCGCATGGTGGTGGCGGCGGGTTTGCTTTTTTTTACGGTCAGTGGCATCAGGCTGCTTCCTCAGACATTGATCACCCGGGTGATCTCTTCGGCCGTGGTCAGGCCACGACGCACACGTTCCAGCCCATCCGCAAACAAGGAAGGGATCTGCTGCCTGATACGATAGTCCTCCAGCGTATCCAGGCTGGGGTTTTGCAGAATGAGCTGTTGCAGCGCCGGTGTGTTCGGCATCAGTTCATGAATGGCGAGACGGGACTTGAAGCCGGAGTCGTAGCATTCGCTGCAGCCCCGGCCGCGGGACAGCATTACACTGCCATCGGTGGGCCAGCCGTGTTGCTGGCAGATTTCCACCGGCGCCAGGTACTGGGTTTTGCAGTGGCTGCAGATGGCCCGGATCAAGCGCTGGGCCACGACCCCGGCCAGCGCCGAGGCCAGCAGGTAGGGCTCGATGCCCATGTCGACCATGCGCACGATGGCGCCGGCACTGTTGTTGGTATGCAGCGTCGATAACACCAGGTGGCCGGTCAGGGCGGCCTGTACCGCGATGGCGGCGGTTTCCCGGTCACGGATTTCGCCGACCAGCACGATGTCCGGATCCTGACGCAGTACATGGCGCAGTATCTTGGCAAAGGACAGGCCGATCGCCTCCTTGACCTCGTTCTGGTTGACGATATCGAGCTGGTATTCAACCGGATCTTCGATGGTGACGATATTCTTTTCGACACTGTTAAGATGGTTGATGGCGGCATAGAGGCTCGTGGTCTTGCCGCTGCCGGTCGGCCCGGTCACCAGGATCAGGCCATAGGGACGTTGCAGCAGTTGACGGTATTGCGCCAGGCTGTGTGCGTTCATGCCAAGTTTGTTGAGATCCAGCAAGGAGTGCTGCTTGTCCAGCAGCCGCAGTACCACTTTCTCACCGTACAGGCCTGGCAACGAGCTGAAACGCAGATCGACCAGGCGGTTTCGGGTCTGCACCTGGATACGCCCGTCCTGGGGCAGGCGCCGCTCCGAGATATCCAGGCTGGCCATTACCTTTAACCTCGACACCAGCGCCGGCAGCAGCTCCAGGCGCAGAGTCATGACCTGATAGAGCAGGCCGTCGATGCGGAAGCGCACCCGCGCCGTGCTGCGATCCGGCTCAATATGGATATCGCTGACATTGTCGTTGACGGCCCGCTGCAAAATGGAATTGACCAGCCGGATAACCGGACTGCCTTCGGCCAGTTCGTCGATACGGGCATGGTCATCGATACGGGCTTTTTCCACCAGCTCCAGATCCTGATCCTGAGACTCAATCAGTTCCAGAGATTCATTCGATAGCTGGTCGTCGCCATCGGCGTAGACAGTGTGCAGGGTCTCCTGAATGTTCTCGCGACAGGCCAGTACCGGCCTGACATGGACCCTGAGCAGCTCCTCCAGCTCGGTGAATGCCGGCATTTGCTGGGGGTCGGCAGTGGCGACCAGCAGCTCGTGGCGCAGCCGGAACAAGGGCACTATGCCCAGCCGCTTGCAAGTCTGGGCCGGTATTTGCCGGGTGATCTCCGGATCGTAAAGACCCGGCCGCAATGTGATAAAGGGCAGTTTCAGCTGCCCTCCCAGGGCTTCCAGTAGCTGGGTTTCCCGAATCCAGCCTTTTTCCAGCAGAATATCCCCCATGCGCTTGTTGAGCCTGTCCTGCAGACCGATGACCTCAGTCAGCTGCTGCTCGTTGATGACCCCCCGGGAGAGCAGGATATCTCCCAGGCGGGCCGGCTCTTCCGATCTGCCGGCGGTGGCCGACAGTATTTCCTGAGACAGCTCTTCCAGATCAATCTGGTTGCCGATGCCGGTGAAATTGAGCACTTCACTGACCACGGGCTGGGCATGGGTGGTTTTGAGCCAGCCTCCCAATGATGCCAGCTGCTCCCCGATATCCAGCAGACATTCCAGAGCGGCACTGTTGACGCGTTCGATATGGCTCAGGTCGATAATTTGCTGCCATTCCCCCCGTTCAATGCAGCCGCTGGCACAGGCCGCCAGTGCACCGAGTACCCCGGTCTCGGTCAGCTTCAGGGTCGGGGTGATGTAACTGATGAGGCCAATTTTGGTGTGCATGACCGGCTGCTGATCATGCGTCTCTGTACCAGAAGCAGTGGCTTCCGGCTCGTGCTCCGGACGTGGCTGAACGGCGCTGTGATTGGTCTGGAATGTCATCTGCAGTCAGTATCCTGGTCTCAGAAACTTGGCCAGCGGCTGGGGTTTGCCGAACAAATACCCTTGTCCGTAATCAATGCCGATATCGATCAGCTGCTGCCGGATATCCTCGGTTTCGACGAACTCTGCTATGGTTTTCAGCCCCATGGACTTCCCTACCTTGTGGATGGCCTGCACCATGATACGGGCCGTCGAATCCTGACTCATGGCGCGAACAAAAGAGCCATCGATCTTCAGGTAGTCAATGTCGAGCTCACGCAGGTAGCTGAAGGAGCTCAAGCCAGTGCCGAAGTCATCGAGTGAAATTCGACAGCCGGTCTCGCGCAACTCGGTGATAAAACGCTTGGCATCCACCAGGCTGCGGATAGCAGCGGTTTCGGTGACTTCAAAGCAGAGGTGTCTGGGATTGATGCCGTGGAAATTAATCATTTCGATGATCTTCCTGACAAAATCCGGATCCGAAATGGATTGCCCCGACAGGTTGATGGACCAGAGTGCGGTCTGATCACGGGGCAGTTGCTCCAGTACCAGCTCGATGACCCGCAGATCGATGGCCGGCATCAGGTGATAGTGCTCGGCGGCGGACATGAATTCACCGGGCGAAATAATGCAGCCGGTGTCGTCGATGTAGCGCAGCAGTATCTCCCCGTGGGGCTCATTGGTATCACCGGGGTACAGAGGGACGATAGGCTGAAAATAGGGTACAAAGCGGTTATTGCGCAGCGCTTCCTGGATACGGCCAACCCAGCGCATGGCCACGGAGCGGGATGCTTGCTCGGTGTTGTACTGGCTGCAGATCTGCAGGCGGTTGCCGCCCTGTTCCTTGGCAAGGGTCAGTGCAATGTTGAGGTTTGACAGCAGCCGGTCAACGGACTGGCTCTCGTCTCTGAGTCCCGACAGGGCAACGCTGCAGCTGACGTTCTGGCATTGTTCGCCGTTGGTGACGCTGAGCTCGCCTATCTCCTTGATAATCTGGTGCCCGATTGCCCGTGCATGTTGCATCGAGCAGTTGGGCAGCAGCAGGGCAAAGGTATTGCCAGTGAGTCGGGCCAGGGTATCGCTGCTGCGGATACAGGTATTCAGAATATGCGTGACCCGCAGCAACAGCCTGTCGCCTTCGCTGAATCCCATCACATCATTGATCACTGCGAATTTGTCGATGTTGACCAGAAGCAGCGAGTGATGAAAGCTCTGGTTCTGTTTGGTCTCCAAAATGTGTCTGAGCTGATGCTCAAAGCCCTCGTGTTTTACCAGGCCGGTCTTGTCGTCGTAGATGCTGAGAATGGCCTTGGTGACCTTGCCCGCCATGGCCATCAACAGGTTGCGATCGCTGTTGGTAAAATCACTTTTGTTCATCAGCTTCGCCAGCATCAAGAAACCGAGCAGGTTTTCCGCCTGGTTTTTGATGGGGCAAAGCGTGATTTTGTAAGGCAGCTTGTAGTCACTGTTATGGGATGCCAGTTCACTGAAGCTGTTGATGACAAGTGCTTCGCCCGAGGCGGAGAGGTGATCGAGAAAGCGTTGCCGGCAGTCGTTCATGGCGTACTGAAACTCGTCGCGTTTGGGCTGTTCAGCACCCTGGGTGATCTCTATTTTTTGCCTGGGCAGCCACAGGTAGGCGAAATCCACGGCCAGGTAATCGATACAGTTTTTTACCATTTGTCTGATGGCAGACTGGCTTTTCTCGTAACTGAGCGGCTGGGTATCGGTGTCATAGATCAGATGGAGCTCTTCGTAACGTTCGGACAGTTCGGTAGCCATGCAGTTCAGCTCGTACAGCAGGGCTATCTCGTGCTTGAGACTGTCCCGGATAAAACGGCTGACCTCCAGTGCGTCATCGATATCGTCCTGTACCAGCAGAGAGAGCCTGGCCCAGACTATTCCATTGTCGCCCTTGATGGTGTGCATGATGACAGTGCTGTCATTTTGCTGCTGCACCCATTCTTCAGTCTGGTTCGAATCTGGGGTCAGGCGCGCAATCCAGGCTGGCTCGGGATCTTCCGGTGAGCCGGATGTATCCAGTACAAGACCATGGTGATCCTGCACCAGCCAGGCCTGCAACCGGGGCAGCTGCTTGTTTGCATAGTGCATGTAACGCTTGAAGTCGATCGCTGGCAGTTCGAGTAAATGCATGGTTCAGATCTCCGAACGGTGCGCTTCGAAATACCCGCCAAGTTCAAATGTCAGCTGACGCAGGCTGAGGGGTTTCTCGTAAAACCAGAGGTTGTCGAAGCCTTTTGACCAGGTGCGATGCTCAAGCTCGGTACGTGAGGTCAGCAGCACAATAAGAAAATGTCTGTCGGGTATCTCGGCCTGAATCTTTCTGCATAATTGCTCACCGGTCATTCTGGGCATCTGAATATCGGTGATCAGCACATCGGGCGGATTTTCCTGCAGTCGGGCAAAGGCCTCTTCCCCATTGCCGCAGGTGCTGATTTGGTAACCCTGGCGCTGCAGCTGCAGGCTCATGATCCTGAGAATATGGGGTTCATCGTCTACCAGCAGTATGGTTGGCTTCATGCAGGTACCTTTTTTAACAGAGCGACGGTTTTATCAAACTGGATATGGAAGCAGGAACCCCGCTCCAGCTCGCTTTGCACGCTGATGCTGCCATGCAGCAGGCTGACGATTTCACGGGTCAGCGACAAGCCGAGCCCATGGCCCGGACGTTGTTGCACTTGCTCGCTGGCAGCACGGAAATGCTTTTCAAATACATGAGGGCGGTCAGCGTCTGAAATACCGATGCCGGTGTCCTCGACCATGATGATGATGCTGCTGTCGGTCTCCTGAGCCCGGAGCGACACAGTGCCATTCGCACGGTTGTATTTGATGGCATTGGTCAGCAGGTTGATGACGGCGATGCGGAGCAGATCCTTGTCCAGATAAAGGGGGGGCAGGTCGTTGGGCACGGCAAACTTGAAGTGAATATCCTTGTGCTGAGTACCGGCGGAGATTGAGTCCAGAGCGTCTTTCAGCAAGTCATGCAGCCGGACATGGTGACGATCCGGCTTGAGCGTGCCACTTTCCAGCTTGCTCAGATTCAGCAGGTTGTTGATCAGGTTGGAAAGGCGCTCTGTTTCGTCGTGAATGATGTTGCAGGCTTCGATGCGGAATTCGGTTGAGTGTCCGTCTTCCCCCAACAGCGCTTCACTGTATATGGAAAGGGTATTGAGGGGGGTTTTCAGTTCGTGCGCGACCTGAGCGATAAACTCGCCGCGATGCGCTACTGCCAGCTGATGCTCGGTGATATCCCGGCCGACAACAAGTGTGCCAAAGGTCTTGTCCGGGCGACTGGGCGAGAACAGAGGGTAACGCTGGAAGCGGATTGAGCGTCTGGTGTGACCTTCAGTGGTCAGAATGATTTCGTTGGCTTTCTTGGCCGAAAGTGGTGTGCTGTTGCCCTGATTGCTAAAGCCGTGGAGTTCGCGGTAGGGACACCATTCGGCCATGGTTGCGCCTTCCTTCAGGGGCGTCTGGATGTTCAGATAGTAGCGCAGCTTGCTGTTGGAAAAACACAACCGGCCTGTGTCATCGAGAACAAAAACGGCATCGGGCAAGGTTTGCAGAATGGAGTTCAGGCGGGAATTTCTGAAGGATTCCAGCTTGCTGTTCAGCAACAGTTCATGATTGCTTACTTCCAGGTGTTGCTGCTGCTCGGTCACCCGATCCATGACACTGTTAAAACGCTTGATAAACTCGAGCAGCTCACCGTTGGCCTCAAGCTGGATGGGGGCCATACGGTTGGTGTTGATCAGCTGCTCCAGCTGGTCATTCAGCTTGTTCAGCTGACCATGTTCCAGTCGGGTCATGAAATAGACCACACAGCCCAGGTTGAAAACGAGAAACGCCAGGGTGGCGATAAAGGGCAATTGAGCCGTCAGCCCACTCCAGCCGGGGGCAAAGAACCCCAGCCGGACAAACGCCTGCAACTGTTTGTCCTGTAACAGGGGGGCATGGAACTCCAGTATTCTGGGGGAGCCAGCATCCGGCTCTATGGTCCGCTCGCCAAACCAGAATGCCGGCTCGCGGGGAATATGCCGGGTGGGCACCCGAACGCCATCGGCAGCTTGTTCGACCAGAAGAGCGCCGTCCGGGCTGACTAGAGAAATATAGGCAAAATGTTTTTCCACCAGTGCATAGTGAATGGTGTTCATCAGTGCATTGTTGCCCATGTTGGATACAAGTTGCTCGACCGGCATGGCGCTGATGATCCTGGTCAGGCTTTGTCCCTGGCTGTGTAGCCACGCCTCTTTTTGCTGGCTCAGGTGGTGGTAGATGACGGCCGTGACGCAGCCGATCATCAGCAGCGAGATGGCGATGACCGCAAGGCCTTTATGATCGGCCCGCCACTCGATGAAGCGCGAATTTAATGCGGCCGGCATTGCACCGACCCTTCGGCGAAACGCGGGTACGCTCTCTCATGAAAACGCGGCGGTATGTATGTTGGTGCAAGGAATGGTGAGGGTATTACTCCCGGATCTTTCCCAGTGGTATTAGGCGAGACAATCCTTGTCTGCATCGAGAAACTCCTGCAGGGGTACCATAAGGCACACTCCATCCGTGAGTGTGCGTGCGAAGTTCATTTGGGTACCAAAAGAATAGCCCAGAAATCTGCTCTTGCTGTACTCATTTGAAAATAATTTTCTACAGCAAGAAAACAGGGCGTCAGGTTTGTTATTGCCACTGGCTGGGTGGGCAAGGACCGCGCAGAGTCGGGCTGATTGGCCCGGGCTTCCCCGGACCAATGGGTCTTACTTTTTCTTCTGCAGCGCCGCCGCCAGGGCCGCGCCCATGGCCCCTTGCGGCGCCGGTTGCTCCCGGCGGGCCGGACGGGGTTGGTGCTGGCTCGCAGGTTTGCCGCCCCGGCTGCGATCGTCCCGGCGCGGCGCGGCCTTGCCCTCGGCGTGCTCGGCGGCGCTCTGATCCAGGCGCATGGTCAGGGCGATGCGGTTGCGTTGCAGATCCACCTCCAGCACTTTCACTCTGACGATATCGCCGGCCTTCACTACCTCGCGCGGGTCCTGCACAAAGCGGTCGGTGAGCGCCGAGATATGCACCAGACCGTCCTGATGCACGCCGATGTCCACAAAGGCGCCAAAGTTGGTGACATTGGTCACCACCCCTTCCAGCACCATGTCGGGAATGAGATCGGCGGGCTTTTCCACCCCGTCCATAAAGCGGGCGGTCTTGAACTCGGGGCGGGGATCCCGGCCCGGCTTGTCCAGCTCCCTGAGAATGTCCTGCACCGTGGGCAGACCGAAGTGCTCGTCGGTGTAGTCTTTCGGATCCAGGGTCTTGAGCAGACCGGCGTTGCCCAGCACGTCTTTTACTGGCTGCTTGAGCCGCTCCAGCATGCGTTTGACCACGGGGTAGGCCTCCGGGTGTACCGCCGAGGCGTCCAGCGGATTTTTGCCGCCCTGAATACGCAAAAAGCCGGCACACTGTTCAAAGGCCTTGGGGCCGAGGCGGGGCACCTTGAGCAGCTGCCTGCGATCCGCAAACACACCCTGTTCGTCCCGGTAGCTGACGATGTTCTGGGCCAGGGTGTGGGTCAGGCCCGAGACCCGGGCCAGCAGCGGTGCCGAGGCCATGTTCACGTCCACGCCCACGGCGTTGACGCAGTCTTCCACCACTGCTTCCAGCTTGCGGGCCAGCCGGGTCTGGGATACATCGTGCTGATACTGGCCCACGCCGATGCTCTTGGGATCTATCTTCACCAGCTCCGCCAGCGGATCCTGCAGCCGGCGGGCAATGGACACGGCACCGCGCAGGGACACATCCAGATCGGGAAACTCCTGGGCGGCCAGCTCGGAAGCGGAATAGACGGAGGCGCCGGCCTCGCTGACCACCACCTTTTGCAGCTTGAGCGCCGGGCTTTGCTTCATCAGTTGCTCTACCAGCCGTTCGGTTTCCCGTGAAGCGGTGCCGTTGCCGATGCTCACCAGGCTGACCGCATGCTTGCGGCACAGCGCCTCAAGAGTGCGCAGGCTTTGCTCCACCTTGTTGTGGGGCTGGAACGGATAGACGGTGGCGTGTTCCAACAGCTTGCCGGTGTGGTCCACCACCACCACCTTGACCCCGGTGCGTATGCCCGGATCCAGTCCCATGGTCACGCGGGCCCCGGCGGGGGCGGCCATCAGCAAGTCTTTCAGGTTGAGGGCAAACACGCGAATGGCCTCTTCCTCGGCCCGCTCCCGGGCCTGGCCCAGCAGCTCGGTTTCCATCTGCAAGGACAGCTTGACCCGCCAGGTCCAGCTGAACACCCCGGCCAGCCATTTGTCGGCGGGGCGGCCCTTGTCCTGCCAGCCGGCATGGCGGGCGATAATGGCCTCGCAGGGATGACGTTCGGCTTCGCTGTCGACCGCCAGCCCCAGGGACAGCACGCCCTCGTTGCGGCCGCGCAGCATGGCCAGCACCCGGTGCGACGGCGCCTTGCCGATGGGCTCATTGTGTTCGAAATAGTCCTTGAACTTGGCGCCGGCCTGCTCCTGACCTTCCACTACCTTGGCTTGCAGCTGGCCCTGCTGTTGCAGATGCGTACGCACCGCTTCCAGCAGATCCGCCTGTTCGGCCAGGCGCTCCATCAGTATGTATTTGGCCCCGTCCAGTGCCGCCTTGGTATCGGCCACGCCGGCCTCGGCGTTGATAAACTGCTCGGCCAGGGCCTGGGGATCCTGGTTCGGGTCGTTAAACAGGGTATCGGCCAGGGGGGCCAGGCCGGCCTCAATGGCGATCTGCCCCTTGGTGCGGCGCTTGGGTTTAAAGGGCAGGTAGAGATCTTCCAGCCGGGTCTTGGTGTCGGCGGCCAGCAGCTCGGCCTTCAGTTCTTGGCTCAGCTTGCCCTGCTCGTCCACCGACTTGAGGATCACCGCGCGTCTGTCTTCCAGCTCGCGCAGATAGCCGAGGCGGCTGTCGAGATTGCGCAGCTGGGTATCGTCCAGGCCGCCGGTCACTTCCTTGCGGTAACGGGCAATAAAGGGAACCGTGGCGCCCTCGTCGAGCAGGCTCACGGCGGCGTTAACCTGCGCCTGGGCCACGCCCAGTTCCTGCGCCAGAATATGATTGATATTGGTCATGATTCAGTCTTCAAAAGGGGTGTAGCGAATGTGGTTGACGTACCATTCCTTTACGCCTGAAGGCGTGCGGACCTGCACTTCGTCGTCCACCTGCTTGCCGATCAGCGCCCGGGCCATGGGCGAGTCGATGGTGATGTGATTGTTTTTGGTGTCGATTTCGTCGGGGCCGACAATGCGGTAGCGGGCGATCTCGCCCGCTTCGTTTTCCAGCTCGACCCAGGCGCCAAAAAACACCTTGCCGTCCTGGCGCGGGTCGTAATCGATGATTTTCACCGCTTCCAGCCGCTTCATCAGGTAGCGAACCCGGCGGTCGATTTCCCGCAGCCGCTTCTTGCCGTAGATATATTCGGCGTTTTCACTGCGGTCGCCGAGGGCGGCGGCTTCCGACACCGACTGTGTGACCGCGGGGCGCTCCACCTTCCACAGGTGCTTGAGCTCGTCGTCCAGCTTGTGCCAGCCGGCGCGGGTGATCAGATTGGTTTTCATGGAACAAACTCACTGGCTCGACAATGGCGGTTATTGTGCGCCAGCGGAGTCCGTGCCGTCTACTCCCAGGCCGGAAAGGGATCGGGCAGTTGTTGCCAGAGGCCGGGGCCCTGGTGCATCTCTTCGTCGGTCAGCAGGCAGGCATCCAGCTCGCGACACAGGCCGGCCTGATCCAGCCTCTGGCCGATAAACACCAGCTCCTGCCGGCGGTCGCCGTGGGGTTCGGCCCAGCTGGCCATAATGTGCTCCCGGCTTTCCTTATCCACGGGCCATTCCTCCTCGGGTACCGCCTGCCAGAACAGACCGGCACCGCCGTGATAGGCGATGCCGCCGGCCTGGTTCCACTGACCGGCAATATCCGGCCGGCTGGCCAGCCAGAAAAAGCCCTTGGAACGCAGTAGCCGGCCCTGCTCCTGAGGCCGGTGCAGAAAATCAAAGAAGCGCTGGGGATGAAAAGGGCGGCGGGCGCGATAGACGAAGCTGCCAATGCCGTATTCCTCGGTTTCCGGCTGGTGCTCGCCGCGCAGCTCCTGCAGCCAGCCGGGGGCGCTGGCGGCACGCTCAAAGTCAAAACGACCGGTGCCCAGCACCTTGTTCAGCGGTACTCGGCCCTGGCGAATGGGCAGTATTTCCGCTTGCGGGTTGAGCCGGGTGAGGATGGCGGTCAGCTCCGCCAGTTGCGCGTCGGTCACCAGATCGGTTTTGCTCACCAGCAGCAGATCGCAAAATTCCACCTGCTCGATCAGCAGATCGGTCACGCTGCGCTCGTCCTCTTCACCCAGGCTTTCGCCCCGCTCGGCCAAGGCGTCGGCGGCCTGAAAATCGGCCAGAAAGTTGACCGCGTCCACCACGGTGACCAGGGTGTCGAGCCGGGCAACGTCATTCAGGCGCTGGCCATCCTCGCCCTCAAAGGTAAAGGTTTCCGCCACCGGCATGGGCTCCGAGATGCCGGTGGACTCGATCACCAGGCAGTCGAAACGGCCCTCACCGGCCAGCCGGCGCACCTCCAGCAGTAGATCCTCGCGCAGGGTGCAGCAGATGCAGCCGTTGCTCATTTCCACCAGCCGTTCCTCGCCCCGTTGCAGGCTCACCTGCTGCTGCACGGTGGCGGCATCTATGTTTACTTCGCTCATGTCGTTGACGATCACCGCCACCCGCAGGCCCTGGCGATTGTTGAGAATATGGTTCAGCACCGTGGTTTTGCCGGCGCCGAGAAAGCCGGACAGCACGGTAACGGGAAGGGGGGAACGGCTCGACATGGTGTTTGCTCCGCTTGCTTGCCATGGTTTATGATGATTTTGGTTGTTATAACATAACATTGTTTTTTTATCCCGTGTATCAGCAAGGAACCCCGGTTATGAGCACTACCGAACAGCTGTTGTCTCCTACATATATGCAGGGCAGTGAGCCCGCCATTTTTACTCGCATCTACCAGCCGGGCTGCAATCTGGCGGTATGGCAGCGCTCCCTGCCGGCCGAGGTTGAAGGCTATGTACAGCAGTTGTTGCAGGCGGGCAGCCGGGTCAGTGTGCGCGAACTGCTGTCGCCCGAGGCGGTGGCCGAGACGCTGATCAAACAGCTGCCGGACTTTCCGGGCCGTGCGGCCCTGGCCGGTGACGTGCAGCAAGTGGCAGAGATGTTTGCCTGCCTGTTTGAGCTGAAACGGGTGGGGCTGCGTCTGGCCAGCCTGCAAACCGCCATGTGCCCGCGTTTTCATGTGGACAAGCTGCCCTGCCGGCTGGTGAGCACCTATTCCGGCCCGGGCACCCACTGGTTCAATGCTCGGCAGCGGGAGCAGCTGCTGGAACATGGCGGCGAGGAGCTGGCGCAATGGCAGCAACTGACGGTGGGCGAGGTGGCGCTGATGAAAGGTGACGGCTGGGAAGGGGAAGAGGGCCGGGGGCTGTGGCATCGCTCACCACCTGTGCCTACCGGTTATCGCCGTCTGTTTCTGTCGATGGATTTTGGGGAATAAGCCGCCGGATACATTATTTATGCGGCAATGGCGGTTATTGTCGCCAGCGGGAAAGGAATGCCCCGGACCAGGCCGGGGCGTCATTAAATGAAGCAGTGCCGGGGCTGTTTATTGCTGTTGGCTGGCTTCCTGACTGCGCTTGCCAAAGGAAATGGCGTAGGCGGGGGAGCGAGCCTGCAGCACGGGATCGTCCGATGCCTTGACGCCGTCCGACAGGCGCAGCGGATCGAAGTTGACTGAGCGGCAGGCGGCATCAGCGCTGGTATCCACTGTCTGCAATTGCAGGGTGCCGGCCTTGATCACCTTGTGAGCTCCACTCCAGGGCTGGCTGGGATCGGTGAGCTGATCGCCTTCATTGGCCAGGGTGATATGCATATTCCAGTGAATATCGCCGGCCTTGAGTTGCGTCTGCAATGCCTGCAGCAGATAGTTGGCGTCGAGTGATTTGGCTTGCTCCGGATCCAGATAGGCCGGCTTATCCTGGCCGGGAATAAAGGACCAGCGCACCGGGGTGGCCTGGCCATCGGCGTTTTCCAGAATAAAGGTGTTAATGCTGTTGTAGGTAAGGCGGTGATAACCGGCGGGAATACGGGACTGCCCCGCCAGTGCCTGTGCCAGCCGTTGGGTTTCGGGAAAGGCTTGTTTGAAGGCCTGTATTTTAGCGGGATCCGGCTTGCCGGTGGCCGGATCCGGCGTGGTGGCCAGCTGTTTTTGCAGAAAACCTTCGGGGGTGGCCACATCAAAGAAGGGAAGGTCGAGCATCGCCATCTGGTGCAGTTGGCCGTCGGGCAGAGTAAAGCGCAGGGCCATGCCGTGGCCATTGGGGGTGTGATCGGCAATATGCAGATTGCCACCGGCCTGGGAGAAGCGGCCCGTTACGGGAATAACGGCGCCCTGGAACAGCGGGCTGCGGCTTAAAACGGCGGCCTCCGGTGTAGCCTGGAACTCACCGGTGAAGCAGATGCCCTTGGTGTGATTGCGGCGTTCGCCGGGGTAAACGCCAAACTTGTTTTCCAGCGCCGACACGATTTGGCCGGGTGTGGCCTGGGCATTGGCATTAAGGGTAAAGCCGGCACTCAGGGCCGCGACAGCCAGGCACAATACGGGTTTCTTCATGATCTTCCTTTGTTCACTTATTGAATGGAGCCGAAGGGACCCGAGGGCTGTAAATTAAATTTCCTTTTTTTGTTAATTTTTTGTTTTTCTAGAGAGTGTTCGACATGCTCGTCGGCCCCACAGGCTGGTGATCACCAGTGCCGGTCCTGTCAACACTGGCAGGAGAGCGGCGGAGCCCTGCACTGGCACAGCCAGCAGGCTGGTGAGCTGGCCCGCTCAAGGGCAGCAGTTGGCAAAAAATGAAGAAGGGAAGAGTTGGCACCGATCTCCTGGTGTCTAGCTGCTATCACCGGGTGTTTCTGTTACTGGATTTTGGGGAATGACGGTTTCTCTAATTATGTCTTTTCACCTTGCGCTAGTTCGACACTCGAGTGCCTGATTCACTTGTAATGATCAAGTTGAGGTATTGACAAAAACTGTCGCATCTTCATAATTTGCATCCTCAAATGGAAACTAACGAGCACGGAAAATACTCATGAACAAGATGAAGCTTGCCATTGCTGCTGGTGTTGTTATCTCTCTGTCTGGCTGTGCCAGTATCCTGACCGACAAGACTCAGCGTATTAATGTTGTATCTTCTTCTTCCCAAAAGTTGCAGGTACAGATCGATGGTCGTACTCAGGCTGCACCCGGTATAATTACTGTTCAAAAAGAGAACAAGGACAAAACTCTGTCTGTTGTGACTAAAGGCTGTGAGCAGCAGATTGCACTTAACAAGGAGGTTGAGCCGACCTTCTTCGTCAACCTTCTCTCTGGCGGGGCCTTTGGTTCTACCACTGACTATGCATCTGAAAAGATGTGGCGTTATCAGGACTCAGTTGAGGTTAAGTGTCCCCAGTAATGTTTTCTATAGCCAAGATAAAAAGAAGCCTTTGGGCTTCTTTTTTTTTAATTTTCCACGATGCAGTTGCCAGTCAGATCACGTTTCCAGATCTTTCAGCTGATGCGAGAACTCAGCTAGCTTCCCTGTTTCATTTTCAGAATGGCGAGCCAAAGATAACGGATCCTGCGTTTTTCTTATCCGGTGAGAAAAGTGACTTGGAAAGCGAGTTTGAGAGCAATCTGAGTGCTTATATGGATGGAGAACAGCGGCAGGCATATCTGTGCCGGTTTCCGGCTAGATCCTTGTGGCTATCAAAATATCTTGGGGAAGAATATGCACTGAGCTTTGATCATTGTGGAGATCTGTATGAGTACCTTAAACGGGTTCCAGCTGACGAGATTAGTTTAGTATATGCATCAGAAAACATTCTCAGCCCCAGCAGCTTTATGGGGCATTCATTTATAAAGCTGAAAGATAAGGCTGATAATCAAACCCATGCGGTTTCCTACTTCACGGAAGTGGAAGGGTTTAACCTGCCAGCCATCATGTTTGAGGCACTGGTGACCGGAAAGGATGGTTACTTTATCGTTTCTCCTTACAAAGAAGCCAAGCGCTACTACAAGGATATTGAAGGAAGGAATGTTTACGAATACAGCCTTGAAATGAGCGATTTTGATCGTGAACTCATTCGGTTGCATTTGTGGGAACTTAAAGATAAAAAGATTGATTACTACTTCCATACCAACAACTGCGCGACTCTGACACTGAACATTCTCACCATCTCCGAGCCTTCATTGCTGAAACATAGTGAGGAATGGCTAAGTCCGCTGGATGTAGTCAAGTATGTTAATGGGAGTGAGCTGGCTGGCCCTGTAAGTATATCACCGTCTTTGGGTTGGAGAGTTAGGGCATTTGGTGACAACCTCAGTCTTACGGAAAAGATGATTATTTTTCAGAGTCTTACAGATAAATCCGGTAAGGCACTGCCGTCAGTCAACTCTGACGATAATGCTAGTGCCATTTTGGAACGTGAATACCGAAAGGCTCTTAATGAGTGGGTGTATTTTGAAGAAAAAATAAACCAAGAGCAGTATGAAAGTAACCGCTCCAGCATTATGGAAAGCGGAGCAGACTTTGAGGATTTTGTAGTAGACCTTTCCGATTACAAGAACCCAGTGCATCGTGTCGCCGACTCACAATTAATTATGGGAGGTAGGCTCCGCGAGTCTGAAGGCAATGTTTTGTTGTCCTGGTTACCGGCCTCACACCTGCAGCGTGATGACAATAGAAATGCATTTAGTGAATCAACGCTACAGGTACTTAAAAGTACCATTGGCATAGACAAGGATCATCTTTACTTGGATGAAGTAGTGTTGTATGGCATAGAGAGTTATATTCCCTACGATGAGGTGATTGGCGGTTTGTCAGGTCGTTTTAGATTGCTTTGGGAACGAGGTGGTTACGAAAGCTACAGTACCAACCGACGGTTTCATGTGGATGGCGCTCTGGGCATTGCGGGTAACAGCAGGCCGGCTGTATTGAGCTATGTGACACTGGGATCGGGTCTTTCTGCCAGTGGTGATGGTGTATGGCTGAGCCCGCAGCTCGAGGTGGGCTCGTTTCTGTACCTTGCCAACGACTCCAAGTTGAACCTGAAATATCGCCTCATTTTTAATGAGTTGGATCGTAGTGACTTTATTCATAATGTAGAGGCAGTCAATACTTATCGTATTGCAGAGTACGCATTGGATATGGGCTTTTCATATGCGGGGAGTGAACATTTCTCTGAGCCACAGGCTCTGTTCAATATCAGGAGGTTTTACTAGTTGGGTCCGCTGGGCCCCCCTTTACTTCTTTGTCCCTCGCCTTACAATGCCTCGCTTTGTGTCGAAAATGGAGACAAAGCCTATGCAGTTTTCTTATTGTGCATGGCCGGGCGGCATCAGCCTGGCGGCGCGGCCGCTGTTGTGTGTGGCCACCGGTGAATACAGCGAGAAGGGGTGGTTTACCTGATGTCTGCCCACTGCGAACGCCGGCGGGTGGCCGCCGAAACCTACCCTCTGTTTAAACACCTCAAGCGCGCCTTTGTCCGTGAGGCCAGTCACCTCAAGCGCGGCCACTGGACCCTCAATCACCTGCTGGACTACACCCGGCTGCGTGACGAATTCTCCGATTACCCCTGGTTGCTGCCCGAATGGCTCGACCGGCTGTCCCTCGAGCTGATGGACTGGCACCACCCCGACCACAGACCCCTGTTTGAGCGCTTTCGCCATCGCGCCCTGAACGAGCACGACGATGTGTACGCCCCCCGGCCGCTGTTCTGGGGCGAGACCCGGCCACAGGAGCAATGGGCCGATGCGGCACCGCGCATTCATGACTACGGCATGGGCTATCGCTGCAATGTGGCGCTGCTGGATCACGGCCAGGACCACCCCCGCATGGTGGGCAACTGGGTGCTGAGTTTTGCCGTGGACATTCCCGAAACGCGGCCGGCCCCGGCGCTGGAAATGACCCTGAACAGCCTCTATTTGCTGCCGGAGTGGCAGGGCTATGGCGTGGGCTCGGCGGTGAACCGGGTGGTGAGCGAGCTGGTGTGTCGAGTGCTGTCACCGCCACTGGCCGAGGCCTTGCCCGAGGAGCTGCCGGCGCCGCCGGCCATGCAGTTTGATGCAGACTACACCAGCCGCAACGGCCAGCGCATGGGCCGGCAAATCGCCCGCCGGCTGGCGCCGCTGGCGCGCCATCACGGTCTGCTGTATTACGACAGCAGCGGCTTCTGCAGCCAGGGCAGCGCCAGAAACCTGATGTAAAGAGACTCAGCCATCTTGATGCAGGCACAGCTCGGCAATCTGCTGTGCCTTGGCCATGCTGATGCCGTATTTGAAGTCCCGGATCAGCTCATGGTTTGCTTCGTGCAGGGTAAGGCAGGGCCGGTGGGTGCTGTCGAGGGGATGCACACTGGTGGCCAGGGCATAGGTGCTGGAATACCAGGGCAGATCATTGCAGAGCCAGCCAAAGTAGGGAGTATGGTTGTCGCTCTGTCCATGATGGGCTTGATAGTGGTGATAACTTTGCCGGCTCAGGGATACCCAGACACCCCAGATAAAGGGATCGGCCACGTCATGAATGGGAATATCCAGCACGGTCCGGATAAAATAATGCTCGCCATCCCTGTCCCGGTAATGACAGCGATTGCTGTCCAGGCTGCCCCGGCTTCGAATGTCTGCCGGCTGCTCCAGCCAGGGTGCCGGCGCCCTGAAGGCAAAGCTGGGCGATCCCTGATGCTGTCGGCCACAACAGCTGCATGTAAATCTGAAAATCCCTGCCATTTTGCTCTCCCTGATTTGCTCGCGGCAGACTCTTCCCTGGCCTGCTTTTCTTTTTGCTCCCCGCGCTTGCCGGAAAGGGCGCTGTTATCCTTCACCGGTGGCATTAATCATAGAAGGTAGAAGTCAATATGCACCCTGTGGTTGTCTGGAGCCAGATGCCTATTGCCATAATCGATGGACGACAAGCAACAGCACAGACAGCAGCGCATAGCTGATGATCACGGTAATTTGCAGATAAAAGGCAGTAATGCCGCCCTGATCGCCGCTGTAGGCCGCAAAATAGATGGAAGCACCGTTGCCGCCAACAACCAGAATGCCGCCAACCAGTCGGTATATCAGACGCAGGCAGGGGCGCAGCCTGCCGGAAGCCGGCAGGCTGAGCAGAAAGATCAGCACGGGGGCGAACAGCAGCAGGGCGATCAGCATGGTGGCAGACTTCGGCGGGTGAGCAACCGCGCGATCACTCAGTCAAACGCCACGGTCTGAAAATGCGGATTGCCGGCCGCCGCCGTCATGCGGGTCAGGCTCGCCAGGGGCAGCAGCCGCACTTCGTCGCCAATGCGTATTTTCAGGCATTCCGCCCGGTGTTCGTTGCGGGCGGTGTCGAGGGCCACGCCGCTTACCTGCTCGCCGGACACCAGGGTCAGGGTAACCGTGTAACGGTACAGACAGGCAATCTCGATATAGTCGTGTTGCTCGCAACTCATCATTTATGGTTCTCCTGTTTCGAGTCGTCTGCTGTTGGAATTCGTTCCTCATTCCAACCTACGCTCCCCAGTCCCCAGTCCCCAGTCCCGGCCGTTAAGCCAGATGATCCAGCGGCAGCGCGGTATCGTGCTTGATGCGCCGCAGCACAAAGCTGGAGCGCACGCCGGTCACGCCGCCCAGCCGGGTCAGCTTGCCCAGCAAAAACTGCTGATAGTGCTCCATGTCGCGCACGATCACCTTGAGCTGATAATCCGCCTCGGTGCCGGTGATCAGATCGCATTCCAGCACCTCGGGAAAGCTCAGCACGGCGGCATCAAAGGCTTCAAACCGCTCCGGCGTGTGCCGGTCGAGGGAAATATGAATATAGGCCTGCAATGTCAGCCCCAGCTTGGCGGCATTGAGCAGGGTGACGTGATCGGCAATCAGGCCGGCGTCTTCCAGCGCCTTGACCCGGCGCGAGCAGGGCGAAGGCGACAGGCCCACCCGCTCGGCCAGCTCCAGATTGCTGATGCGGCCGTGGCGCTGCATCAGGTCAAGAATGCGCCTGTCGGTGCGATCCAGTTGTATCAGTTTGCTCACGCTCACCCTCCAAAACAATAACTCATCATTTATTAGTTTATATGGGGTGAATGATTGCGGAAAGAGTGATTTTAATGGGTGACTTCGCAACCACTCGCTCACGGTCCGGGGTTACTATGTTTACACCTTAACGGGAACAGCAGACCGGCATCACCGGACCCTGCCGCAAGCCGGAATATCCTTTCGGGGCGCACCACAAGCGCGGCACTTTAAACAGAAGGGCAACAGCGCAGAAGAAGCGAACCACAAGTTCGCAAAGGGCACAAAAAGCCAGCCAATCAGGGCTGGCTTTGGTGTTTTCAGCGGTCAGAGAATACGGCTGGTCTGCTGCCGGCGGATCAGCACTGCCACCGATTTGGAGGTGGGGGTGTGGCTGTCGTCGCCGGTGCTGTGCAGCGGCACTAGGGGGTTGGTCTCCGGGTAATAGGCAGCCACGTTGCCGGCGGGAATGTCGTAGGCCACAACTCTGAAACCGCTGACCTTGCGTTCTACATCATCCTGCCAGATTGAAATCAGCTCTACCTCGTCCCCTTCATTCAGTCCCCGGCGGTCAATCTCGTCCGGGTGCATAAACAGCACCATGCGCTGGCCATACACGCCCCGGTAGCGGTCGTCCATGCCATAGATGGTGGTGTTGTACTGATCGTGAGAGCGCAGGGTCTGCAGGGTGGATACCGGCTCACCATTCTGCTCTGCCGGCAGCAGCTGGGCCGGCAGGGGCTCGGCGGCAAAGTTGGCCTTTCCGGTGGTGGTTTGCCAGTCATGGTCGGCGGCGGTGTTGCCCAGATAAAAACCGCCCGGCTGTTGCAGCCGTTCATTGAAGCGCTCAAAGCCCGGCAGGGTGGCGGCCATATGATCGCGAATGGCATCGTAATTGTCGGCCAGGGCCAGCCAGTCAACCGGCTTGCTGCCCAGAGTGGCCTGGGCCATGCCGGCAATAATGGCGGTTTCCGAACGCTGGTGCGGGCTGTTGGGTTTGCCGGCCCCCTGAGAGGCATGCACCATGCTGAAGGAGTCTTCCACGGTAATGAACTGGGGGCCGGATGCTCGCACATCGGCCTCGGTGCGGCCCAGGCAGGGCAGGATCAGTGCTTCACGGCCGGCCATTAAATGGCTGCGGTTGAGCTTGGTGCTGATCTGCACCGTCAGTTCACACCTGGCCAGGGCCTCGGCGGTCACCGGCGTGTCCGGGGCGGCGGCGGCAATATTGCCGCCCAGGGCGATAAATACCTTTGAACGCCCTTCCAGCATGGCCTGAATGGCAGCCACGGCGTTGTGGCCGGACCGGCGGGGCATGGGCAGACCAAAATGGGTCTCAAGCCGGTTGAGAAAGGCCTCGTCCGGCTTTTCGTTAATGCCCACGGTGCGGTTGCCCTGCACATTGCTGTGGCCCCGTACCGGGCACAGGCCGGCGCCGGGCTTGCCAATCTGGCCGCGCAACAGCTGCAGGTTCACAATTTCCCGAATGGTGGCCACCGAATGCTTGTGCTGGGTAATGCCCATGGCCCAGGTGCAGATCACCCGTTCGGCACTGGCATAAACTTCCGCCGCCTGCCGAATCTGCTCCCGGCTCAGGCCGGACTGCTTTTCTATCTGCTGCCAGGAAGTGGCCGCCACGGCGGCCATGTAGCCGTCCAGCCCTTGCGTGTGTTCGGCAATAAAGTCCCGGTCCAGCAGCCCCGGCTCGCCGCGCTTCAGCGCCTCGGTATCCCACTCCAGCACCAGCTTGGCCATGCCCCGCACCGCCGCCATATCGCCACCCAGACGCGGGCACAGATACAGGCTGGAAATGGATGAGTCCTTGGGGGTCAGCATTTCCACCGGGCTTTGCGGATCGGCAAAGCGCTCCAGCCCTCGTTCCTTCAGATTGTTAAAGGTAACGATGGCGGCCCCCCGGCGTGACGCATTGCGCAGGCTGTGCAGCATGCGCGGGTGGTTGGTGCCCGGGTTCTGGCCAAAGGCGAAGATGGCGTCGGCCCGGTCAAAGTCCTGCAGGGTCACCGTGCCCTTGCCCACGCCAATGGCCCGGTTCAGGGCCACGCCGCTGGCTTCGTGACAGAGATTGGAGCAGTCGGGAAAGTTGTTGGTGCCAACTGTCCGGCCAAACAGCTGATACAGGTAGGTGGCCTCGTTGCTGGCCCGGCCCGAGGTATAGAGCTCCAGCTGATCCGGGTGTTCCAGCCCGTTGAGGTGACGGGCGATCAGGGCAAAGGCGTCGTCCCAGGAGATGGGCTCATAGTGGTCGGTTTCCCGGTTCAGGTACATGGGCTGCTCAATACGGCCCTGATATTCCAGGAAATAGTCGCTCTGCTGGCGCAGCCGGCTCACCGGGTGCTGCCTGAAAAAATCCGGGGTTACCCGTTTGGCGGTGGCTTCCCAGCTGATGGCCTTGGCGCCGTTTTCGCAAAAGGAAAAATGCTTGCCCTGTTCGTCGCCCCAGGCGCAGCCGGGGCAGTCAAAGCCTTTTACTTTATTGGCGCGCAGCAGGTTGCGCAGGTTGGCGGCGGGTTTTTTACTGCCCAGTACGAAACGGGTGGTGGACGCCAGCGCGCCCCAGCCGCCGGCAGCGGCCTTATAGTTCTTTATTTTCTTGTTCATGACACTCAGTGACGGGAAGGGAGACGGAATAGACGCGCGGGCCTTGCCGGCGCGGCAGATGCAGCAGGTTCAGGCCCAGCGCCTGGGCCTGGCGAACCGCCAGGGTCGTGGGCGCGGCCAGGGTGATCAGGGTGGACTGGCCGGCGCGGGCCATTTTCTGCACCAGCTCCACGCTGCAGCGGCTGGTGATCAGCACCATACCCGGCGTGGCGGGGCCGTGGCGGTGATGCCAGCCCAGCAGCTTGTCGAGGGCGTTATGCCGGCCCACGTCTTCGCAGGAATGATGAATGCGGCCCTCGGCATCGGCATAAAAGGCCGCATGCAGGGCGCCGCACTCCTGACCCAGGGGTTGCCAGTAACTCAGCTGACGGCGCAGGGCCTCAACAGTGGCAAGCCTTGGCAGCGCCTGGCCGGGCAGGGCGGGCAGATCGGGCAGGGCCTGCTCCAGAGACTCGATGCCACACAGGCCGCAGCCGGTGCGCCCGGCCAGACTGCGTCTGTGCTCGCGCCAGCGGTAATGGCTGCTGTTGGCCAGGGTGACCCGGGCTTCCAGGGCGTCTCCTGCACACTCAAAGTCCAGATCGTGAATTTCCCGGTGGTGGCCGATAATGCCTTCGCTCAGCAGAAAGCCGGTGACGAAGGCTTCCAGCTGGTTGGGGCTGACCATCATCACCGCATGGCTGACGCCGTTGAGCACCACCGCCAGAGGAACCTCGCTGGCCAGGGCATGGCGATCTCCACAGCGGGTGGTCACAAACTGGTAATCGGGCAGGGTGTCGGGATCAAGCATGGCGGTGGTCCGGCTGACGGTTTGATTTCAGTGTAAAGAGCCGGCCCTGGTCTTTCTAATTGAAAGATTCGATATTGTGATAGATATAATTTATTAAAGTTAAACTTATCGATTTTAAAATGTGATGAAAGGCACACCTTGATGGACATCAAGCAACTGCACTATTTATGCACCCTGGCCGAGCAGCGGCATTTTGGCCGCGCCGCCCGGGCCTGCTGCGTGACCCAGCCCACTCTGTCGATGCGGCTTCGTCAGCTGGAGCAGGAACTGGGGGTGGCCCTGGTGCGCCGGGGCCGGCAGTTTGAGGGCTTTACTCCGGAAGGGGAGCGGGTGCTGGCCCGGGCCCGGGCCCTGCTGAGCCAGTATGACAACCTGCGGCTGGAAGTGGACGCCATGAAGGGGCAGCTTACCGGCACGGTGCGACTGGGGCTGGTGCCGCTGAGCTGCATGGATCTGAGTTCGGTGCTGGCCGAGCTGCGTTGCCGCCATGAGGGAGTGGGCTTTGAGATCAACGACATGGCCGCCGATGCCATTCTTGATGCTCTCAACCAGAATGCCCTCGATATTGGCGGCGGCTTTTTTGAGCCCGAGGTACTGGCCCGTTTCGACAGTCTGGCCCTGCCCGAGCAGGGGGTGGTGGTGGCCTTTGGGCCAGGCTGGGGCGACCGGCTGCCGCCCCGGCCGGGGCCGGCCGATCTGGCCGGGCTGCCGCTGTGTCTGCCCAAACCGGGCATGTATTTTCGTCATTATCTGGATACCCAGTTTGCACGGCAGGGGCTGATCCTGCAGCCGGTGCTGACTTCCGACTCGGTATACCGGCTGATGCGCTGGGTGCATGCTGGCCTGGGCTGCGCCCTGATCCCGGCGGGCAGTGTGCTGTTTAACGAGTTGCCGGGAGTGGCATGCCGGCCGCTGACCCTGCCGTCCATGGCCCGTATCGGCGCCCTGGTGATGCGCAACGACGGCCAGGCCAGTTTGCTGGCCAAGGGTTTTTTTGAGGTGGCCCGGGAGCTTTGGCACGGTGAGTAAGACGGCGCAGGCTGCGGCATGATGATCTATGCTTCGTTTTTAGCCATAACCGGTTCGGAGTGAAGCGCCGGCACGGGTCATGGGCGGGTACGGAAGCGGATGTTTACGCTTGTGCAGGGCAGGCCATCAACGGGACAAGCACAACGATGCGAGCACCGAAAAATCAGGATGATAGATCAGGCAAGGTTGCCGAGGTGCTCGAAAGCCATGCCATGGAATGGCATCAGTTATGTGCCCGTGCTGCCGGTGAAAGTGGCGCCGACCGGGCTTGTTTTGCGTTTTTCTCGCACGATGCCAAAAGCCCGGTTCGTGTTCTGGGAAGGCGCTTTCGCGCCTGGCAGGAATCGCATTATCTGGCGGTATGGCGCCATCGGGGCTTTTATTGCCCGCTGACTGGCCGGGAACTGCAACTCGACAGCGATACCTTTTACCTGGCGATCCCCATCTCGCGGGGTGAGTTGCACGGGCTGTTGTTGATGGAGTATGCGGCCGAGCCAGCGACGCCGTCGGCCAGCCAGCGTGAGCAGCTGGATCTGCTGGCAAGTCATGGCGCCCTGTTGTGGCGGGAAATCGAGCTGAGTGCCCGCCAGCGGCAGCTGGATATTTCATCAGGACGGTTGCTGAACCGGCTTAAAGCACTGTTTTTACACGTCCCCATTCTGATCAACGGGTTTGATACTCAGGGGCGCTGCATTTTGTGGAATGACGAGTGTGAGCGGGTATTTGGCTGGCGTTTTGACGAGCTGAGGGAGCATCCGGCGCCCCTTGAACTGTTTTATCCCGAGCCGAAAGAGCTGCGCCAGGTGATTCAGACCTTCAGGGAGCTGAATGGCTCGCAATTCCGGGAATGGCATCCGGTTGCCCGGAACGGGCACCGGCTTGCCACCCTGTGGGCCAACATTATGCTGCCCAACGGCGACATGATTTGCGTAGGGCATGACATCACCGAACAGCGGGAGCTGGAAGCCCAGCAACGGCTCGCCGCCAGCGTATTTGAGGCCAGCTACGACGGCATCATGCTGACCGATGCCAGCAACCAGGTGATGCATATCAACCCGTCGTTTACCCGCATTACCGGTTATTCACTCGAGGACATGACCGCAGGCGCCGCCACTCTGTTTGAGCAGGACAGCGAGAGTGGCGATGCCCTGCCGTTGCCGGCGGGCCCGGACAGCCCTGCACACTGGCAGGGAGAGTGTACGGTCCGGCGTCGCAATGGCAGCCGCTGCGCTCTGTTGCTGTCGGTCTCTGTGATCCGTGATGAGCGGGGTCAGGTGCAGCACCATGCCATTATTCTGACCGATATCAGCCATATCAAGCGCCACGAAGCCGAGCTGCGCCAGCGCGCCCTGTATGACCCTCTTACCCGTATACCCAATCGTCAGCTGTTCAGCGAGTTGCTGGGGCGGGCCATGGCGGCGGCCAATCGTGGCAATACCATGCTGGCGGTGTGTTATCTGGATCTGGATGGCTTCAAGCAGGTGAATGACACCCTGGGGCATGCTGCCGGTGATCGCTTGCTGGTGGAAATGGGCCGGCGCATGGCCCTGGTGATCCGCAGCTGTGACGTGGTGGCCCGGCTTGGGGGAGACGAGTTTGCGCTGATGATCACCGGGCTGCATCAGCCGCTGGAATGTACCGAAATCCTCGACCGGGTACTGGCCGCCATAGATACGCCCGTGAGACTGGAGGGGCATCAGGCGCGGGTATCGGCGAGCATTGGCGTGGCGGTATACCCGGAAGACGCCGGTGATGGCCAGACCCTGGTGCGTTATGCCGACAAGGCCATGTACGAGGCCAAGAAGCAGGGCAAGCGCCGTTATGTGTTTTTTGAGTCCGCCCTGCATTTGCAGGATCAGGAGCGCCACCAGTTGTATGACGAGTTGCGCCGGGCCCTGGTCAATGGCGAGTTTCTGTTGCACTTTCAGCCCAAGATTGATCTGTTCAGCCGGAACATGATGGGGGTAGAGGCGCTGTTGCGCTGGCAGCATCCGCAAAAGGGCATGCTGACCCCGGCGGATTTTTTACCTGCAGTGCTCGACAGTGATATGGAGTTTGAACTGGGTCAGTGGGTGATACGGCAGCTGCTGCAGCAGATGAGCACCTGGCTGGAAGCCGGCCAGGATTACCATGCCAGCTTTAATGTCAGCGCCGGCCAGCTGTTGCACGATGATTTTTGCAGCAATCTGCAATATCTGCTGGAGCTTTATCCGGCGGTGGAGTCAAAGCGGCTGGAGCTGGAATTTCAGGAAAGTGCCGTCGGCAGCGATGTTCAGCTGGTGGCCGGTGTGCTGGAGCGCTGTCGCGGACTGGGACTGAGCATTTCCCTCGACAACTTCGGTGCGGGTTATGCGTCACTGGTGCACCTCAAGAGCCTGCCCGTGGATATCATCAAGATCGACCGGCGCTTTATTACCGATCTGCTCACCAGCCCCACCGATGCCAGCATGGTGGAAGGGGTGGTGCAGCTGGCGGCGGCGCTGAGCATGGTGGTGGTGGCGGGAGGCATGGAGGTGCCGGAGCTGGGTGATCGGCTGCAGCAACTGGGCTGTCATTATGTGCAGGGCTTCGGGATCTCCCACCCCATGCCGGCCGAGGCCATTGCCGGCTGGCTGATGGAATGGAACCGGCAGTTGCCGTTGCAGTAATGCGCCAAAACAAAACCCCGGCCGAAGCCGGGGTTTGTATTTGCGCTGGCGGCTGAACTTACAGCTGCGGGCCGGCGGCCACCAGGGCCTTGCCCTCGTCGGTGTCGGTGAACTTCTCGAAGTTGTTCACGAAGCGCTGGGCCAGGTCCTTCGCCTTGGCTTCCCATTCGGCGGCGTCGGCATAGGTGTTGCGCGGATCCAGAATGGACTCGTCTTCCACGCCGGCGAGGCCGGTGGGAATGGCCAGATTGAAGTAAGGCAGCTCGGCGAACTCGCTGTTTTCAATGGAGCCGTCGAGAATGGCGTTGATGATGGCACGGGTCGCCTTGATGGAGATGCGCTTGCCGGTGCCGTTCCAGCCGGTATTCACCAGATAGGCCTCGGCGCCGGCGGCATCCATACGCTTGGCCAGCACGTCGGCATACTGGGTGGGGTGGAGGCTCAGGAAAGCGGCGCCAAAGCAGCTGGAGAAGGTCGGGGTCGGCTCGGTAATACCGCGCTCGGTGCCGGCCAGCTTGGCGGTGAAGCCGGACAGGAAGTGATACTGGGCCTGATCCCGGGTCAGCTTGGCCACCGGCGGCAGCACGCCAAAGGCGTCGGCGGTCAGGAAGATCACCTTTTTGGCGTGACCGGCCTTGGACACCGGCTTGACGATGTTGTCGATATGGTGGATGGGGTAGGACACCCGGGTGTTTTCGGTCTTGGAGCCATCGTCAAAGTCGATGGTGCCGTCTTCCCGTACGGTAACGTTTTCCAGCAGGGCGTCACGGCGAATGGCGGCGTAGATTTCCGGCTCGTTTTCCTGGCTCAGCTTGATGGTTTTGGCGTAGCAGCCACCTTCAAAGTTGAACACGCCATCATCGTCCCAGCCGTGCTCGTCATCGCCGATCAGCTGACGGTTGGGATCGGTGGACAGGGTGGTCTTGCCGGTGCCGGACAGACCAAAGAAGATGGCCACATCGCCGTCCTTGCCCACGTTGGCGGAGCAGTGCATGGAGGCAATGCCCTTCAGCGGCAGCAGGTAGTTCATCATGGAGAACATGCCTTTCTTCATTTCGCCGCCGTACCAGGTGCCGCCGATCAGCTGCACCCGCTCGGTCAGGTTGAAGGCCACGAAGTTCTCGCTGTTCAGACCCTGCTCCTGCCAGTTGGGGTTGGTGCACTTGGCGCCGTTCATCACCACAAAGTCGGGCTCAAAGCTTTCCAGCTCGGCTTCGCTGGGGCGAATAAACATGTTCTTCACGAAGTGCGCCTGCCAGGCCACTTCGGTAATGAAGCGCACCGCCAGGCGGGTATCGGCATTGGCGCCGCAGAAGGTGTCCACCACAAACAGGCGCTTGCCGGACAGCTGGCTGGTGACCAGGCCCTTGAGCTGGTTCCAGGTGTCCTGGCTCATGGGCTTGTTGTCGTTCTTGCCCTGATCGGCCCACCACACGGTGTCGCGGGTCACGTCGTCACGGACGATGTATTTATCCTTGGGGGAGCGACCGGTAAAGATGCCGGTATCCACGGCCACGGCGCCCAGGCTGGTTACCACGCCTTTTTCATAGCCTTCCAGATCGGCACGGGTTTCTTCTTCAAACAGCTGCTCGTAGGAAGGGTTGTAAAGTACGTCGGTGACGTCGGTAATTCCGTAGCGGGACAAGCCGAGTTGTTGCGCCTTGGGCGTCATTATTCACTCCTGGATTGGTACAGAGGGGTTGTTGGTTATTCGTTTTTTGGAAACCCAAGCTTAGCAACAACAAGATGTCAATTAGGGGATCTGCTTCAAACTTTATAATTTTGCGAAACGAATTAAGGGATAAAGAGTAAAATTGGCGTGATTTATGCTGTTTTATTGTTAACTTACTGTGCTTTTATTTTGCGTAAAATGCACCAGGCAGGGGAAAGACGCGGCGGCTGTAAATAAAGCGGGGACGGTATGCCGGCCCCGCCTGTAACGGCTATCACCTTGACTCAGTGCAGGGTCTGGCCGAACAGGTTCTGTACATCGCTGCCGTCAAAGCGGTAATGGTGGCCACAATAGTCACAGTGCATTTCGATTTTGCCCTGCTCCCTGATGAGCTCCATGGCTTCCTGCTGTCCTACCTGCAACAGGGCCTGCTCGCACTTTTCCTTTGAACAGGTGCATTTAAAGCTGACCGGTTGTGGATCGAACACCCGCACCGCCTCCTGGTTGTAGAGCCGGTACAGAACTTCCTGAGCGTCCAGCTGCAGCAGCTCTTCGGCCTTGACGGTGGCGGTAAGCGCTTCCAGGTGCTCGAAGTCATCCTGCTGGCCGGCTTCGTCGCTGGGCAGGGCCTGCAGCAACATGCCGGCCGCGGCCTGGTGTTCTCCCGTCAGTCCGGTAAACAGCCAGATGCGGGTAGTCAGCTGCTCCGACTGGGCAAAGTAGTTTTCCAGGCTGGCGGCCAGCGAAGCTTCATTCAGCTCCACAATGCCCTGATAGCGTTCACCCTCGTCGGGGGTGATGGTAATGGCGATATAGCCCTTGCCCACCAGATCGGTCAGCCGGTCGCTGTCGGGCACATCGCCCTGCCAGCGTGCCACGCCGCGCAGTTGCTGCTTGTGATCACCGTTGATCACCGCCAGGCTGACCGGACCGTCGCCCTGCAGCTGCACCGTGATATGACCTTCAAACTTGAGGGTGGCGGTCAGCAGGCTGGTGGCGGTGAGCAACTCGCCCAGCAGCCGTTGCACCGGCACCGGGTAGGCCTGGGCTTCCAGAATGTGCTGAAAGCTTTGCTGCAGCTGTACCAGTTCGCCACGTACCTGAAAGTGGTCGAACAGATAACGGTGAAGTTGATCGGGTTTGTTCATAATGAATCCTGTTTCGGCTCAGTTGCCCTGCTTGATCTTGAGCAGGGTACGTCTTTCTTTCTTGTCGGGCCGGCGCTCGGGGCTGGGGGCAAACTGGCTGTTGAGCTTGCGCGCCTGGGCGTTGCGCTCCCGCTGTTCAATGCTTTGCGGCGTTTCCTGATAGAGCTGCTGTGCTGCTTCGGCCTTGCCTCGCTTGTCGGACAGGGCCACCACGACCACTTCCCGTTCATCGTGGCCCTGGCGCAGCCGCACCAGGGCGCCGGTTTCCACCGGTTTGCCGGGCTTGGTGCGCTGGCCGTTGTAGTGCACCTTGCCACCGTCGATCATGTCCCGGGCCAGACTGCGGGTTTTGTAGAAGCGGGCGGCCCACAGCCACTTGTCCAGCCGCACGGAGTCCGTTTTTCCGTTCATGGTAGTCGCTCTCGTCAAAACCGGGCCTCCAATTATACCAGATGGCCCGCTGCGGCATAGAAGCCGTGAGCAAATCACGCATTGTGTTCATTCTGCGGCAGACGTTGGCCGCCAGTTGCGATAACCTCATGTAAGGGCGAGTTAAAGAACGGAACGGGCCATGACCGACGACAAACAAAAGCCGAAAATACTGCACACCGAGCTGGTGGCGGAAAGCCGCCTGTTCCGGGTGGAATCGGTGCACCTGCGTTTCAGTAACGGGGTGGAGCGAGTCTATGAAAGAATGCGCGGCGGCAGCCGTGGCGCCGTCATGCTGGTGCCCATGCTCGACGACGACACCATATTGTTGATTCGGGAGTATTCCGCCGGCACCCACAGTTACGAACTCGGCTTTCCCAAGGGGCTGATCGACCCTGGGGAAACCGCCATCGAGGCCGGTAACCGGGAGCTGATGGAAGAGGTGGGTTACGGCGCCCGGTCGCTGACCCCGCTCAAGCAGGTGAGCCTGGCGCCCGGTTATTTTGGCAGCCGCATGGACATTCTGCTGGCGCGGGAGCTGTATCCGGAGCAGCGGGAAGGAGATGAGCCGGAGCCGCTGGAAGTGGTGCCCTGGCCACTGAACCGGCTGGATGAGCTGATGGCCCGGCCCGACTTTTCCGAGGCGCGCAGTATCTGCGGCCTGTTTTTATTGCAGGACTGGCTCAATAAAGAGGAATAACCATGGATACCAGTGCCCTGCTGCCGGGGGTGAAGGCGGCAGCCCGTGAATCTGGCAGGCTGATCCTGTCGATGTACAACAGCGGTCAGTATCAGGCCGAATGCAAGGACGACGACAGCCCGGTGACCAGCGCCGATCTGGCGGCCCATGCCTACCTTGATAAGGCGCTGCGTGAACTGGCCGATGTGCCGGTATTGTCGGAAGAAGGCGGTAACATTCCTCTTGCCGAGCGCAGCACCTGGCCCCGCTACTGGCTGGTGGACCCTCTCGACGGCACTCAGGAGTTTATTGCCGGCAGTGGTGATTTCTCCACCATGATAGCGCTGATTGAGCATGGCAGGCCGGTGCTGGGGGTGGTCTACGGTCCGGTGCACGATCTTATGTATTACGCAGTGCGCGGTCAGGGAGCCTTTAAGGAAGCCGGTGGTGAAACCCGGCAAATCCATGCCCGCCATTATGATCCGCATCAGCCGGTGACCAGCCTGTGCATTGCCATCAGCCGGCGCCAGAAGGTGGAATGGGTGCGCTCCCGGCTGACCGACGCGCTGGACTACCGGCTGGTGCCGCTGGGATCCAGCTCGCTCAAGTCGTGCCTGGTGGCGGAAGGGGAGGCGGATATGTATATGCGCATCGGCCCCACAGGCGAGTGGGACACCGGGGCCACCCAGTGCATTGTGGAAGAAGCGGGCGGCCGCCTGCTGGATCTGGAACTGCAGCAACTGAGCTATAACGAGCGCGACAGCCTGATCAACCCCAACTTTATTACCCTGGGAGACGCAAACCTGCCCTGGCAGGAGATATTAAAGCCGGAAGCGAACTGAAAGCTGTCAGCCATACCGTCATGCCCGCGAAGGCGGGCATCCACAGGCAGGCAATGCTGGACTCCGGCTGTGGCGCAGGGGTTTAGAATGCTCTGGTGTCGGCAGAATGGACTCCCGCCTTCGCGGGAGTGACGTGTTTAACAGAGCGAGGCAGACACCATTCGGAAACCACAAGCGGCTCTGGACGGCTTAAAGCTGACAGCTTACCGCTGATGGCTGTGTTTTTAGTCGTCCTGCCCGAAATCCTCGATTTCAATGCCGAGGGCGGTCATGATCTCCCGGGCGTGAGCGGGGATCTGGTCGGGCACGTCCTTGCGCAGATCTTCGTCCTGGGGCAAAGGCTGGCCGGTATAGGCGTGCAGGAAAGCCTCGCACAGCAGCTCGCTGTTGGTGGCGTGGCGCAGGTTGTTGACCTGACGACGGGTGCGCTCGTCGGTGAGCACCTTGAGCACCTTGAGCGGGATGGATACGGTGATTTTCTTGACCTGCTCGCTTTTCTTGCCGTGCTCGGCGTAAGGGCTGATATAGTCGCCGTTCCATTCAGTTTTCATCGTCCACCTGCATTCGGGAATAAATTCCGGCGAATTGTAACCCCTGCACTTTGTGTTGGCAATCCAACGGCAAAGCCTTTCGGATGTCTGGATGGCTTGACGGCTTTTTTGTGCTGGGTTACTGTGCGTCTCTTGCAAATTCCCGTTTCAGGCTGCCGTGCGCAAAGGAGAAGGACATGCCGAATTACAAGACTCAGACTCACGCCGTTCGTACCGGCCTTGAGAGCGATACTCAGCATGGCGCCGTGGTGCCGCCCATTTATCTGAGCAGCACCTATTCTTTTGCCGACTTTAACCAGAAGCGGCAGTTTGACTATGCCCGTTCCGGCAACCCCACCCGCCAGACCCTGCTGGATGCCCTGACCCACCTGGAAGGCGGTGCCGGCGCGGCGGTAACGGCCAGCGGCCTGGGCGCCATCAACCTGGTGGTCACCTCACAGTTGCAGCCCGGTGATCTGCTGGTGGTGCCCCACGACTGCTACGGTGGCAGCCAGCGGCTGTTCAACTCTCTGGCCGACAAGGGCCTGTTTGAGCTGGCCTATGTGGATCAGACCGACGCCGCCGCCCTGGCCGAGGTGATGGCGCGCAAGCCACGCATGCTGTGGATTGAAACCCCGTCCAACCCGTTGCTGCGGGTAGTGGACATTCAGGCTCTGTGTGCCGCCGCCAGAGACGTGGGTGCCCTCAGCGTGGTGGATAACACCTTTCTGTCGCCGGCGCTGCAGCAGCCGCTGGCCCTGGGCGCCGATCTGGTGCTGCACTCCACCACCAAATACATTAACGGCCACTCCGACGCCCTGGGCGGCGCCGTGGTGGCGGCGGATCCGGATCTGGCCGAGCAGCTGCGCTGGTGGGCCAACTGCCTGGGGCTGACCGGCTCCGCCTTTGACAACTACCTGACCCTGCGCGGCCTGCGCACCCTGGGGGTACGCATGCGTCAGCACTGTGAAAACGCCGAGGCGCTGGTGGCCTTTCTGCAGACCCAGCCAAAGGTCAAAGCCGTGTATCATCCCAGCCTGCCGGGCAACCCGGGCCACGATATTGCCGCCCGCCAGCAGGCCGGGTTTGGCGCCATGCTCAGCTTTGAGCTGGATGCCGACGAAGCCGGACTCAAGGCCTTTTTGCAGCAGCTGCAGCTGTTCTCTCTGGCCGAATCCCTGGGCGGGGTGGAAAGCCTGATCGCCCACCCGGCCACCATGACCCACGCCGTCATGAGTCCTGAAGCCCTGGCCGAAGCCGGCATCAGCCAGCAGCTGTTGCGGGTATCGGTAGGTATTGAGGACAGTGGCGATCTGATCCACGATCTGGAAAACGCATTCAAGGTACTCAGCAAGTAAATGACCACTCTCGAGCCCGAGGCCGGCGCCTGGCGACCGGTGCACAAGTTTGGCGGCAGCAGCCTGGCCGATGCCGCCTGTTTTCACCGGGTAGCCGGCATAATTCACAAGCTGCAACAGCCCGACGCCCTGATCGTGGTATCGGCACCGGGCAAGACCACCAACCGGCTGATTGAGCTGCTTAATCTGTTTGCCAGTGGCGACACCGCCGCTCCCGAGGCGCTGGCCGGGCTGCATGCCTTTCAGCGCAACCTGATTGAAACCTCCTTGCCCGCCGAGGCCGCCGCGTCCCTGCTGGCGGCCTTGAGCGATGACATTGTCACCATTGCTCAAGTGCTGGAGCAAAGCCGCCTCGACGATGTTCAGCGCGGTTTTATTCAGTCTTTTGGTGAGGTCTGGTCGTCCCGGCTGCTGGCGCGGGTGCTGTGTAATCAGGGGCTTTCTGCCACCAGCCTGGATGCGCGCCGCTTTCTGCGGGTGTCCGGCACGCCGGTGCAGGTTCAGGAAGAGACATCCCGCCGCTTATTGGCCGGCATTCTGGCCGATCATCCGCAGCAAATGCTGGTGGTGACCGGCTTTATCGCCGCCGATGACGACGGTAATACCCGGCTGCTGGGGCGCAACGGATCCGACTTCAGCGCCACCCTGCTCGGCGCCCTGGCCGACAGCTCCCATACCACTATCTGGAGCGACGTGCCCGGTGTGTTCAGCGCCGATCCGCGACGTATTCCCGAGGCGCACCTGCTCAAGCGTCTGGCCTTGCCCGAGGCCGCCGAGCTGGCCCGGCTGGGCTCGCCGGTGCTGCACAGCCGCACCCTGGGGCCGGTGGCCGCCAGCCGCCAGCAGCTGATGCTGCGCTGCAGCTACCATCCGGACGATGGCCATACCCGCATTGAGCGCAAGCCCCGCCGGGAGCAGGGGGCGCGCATCGTCACTGCGGTGGACGATACCGTGCTGGTGGAAATGACCATTTCCGATCGCTATCAGGAGCGGGTGAATGCGCTTACCGAGTGGCTTGGCAAACGGGGGCTGACGCCGCTGGCGTGCAAGCGCCGGCCCGATCGCAAGCTGTGGCAGATTGCCTACACCCGGGAGCAGGCCGAGCAGGCCTTTCTGTTGCTGCGGGATCACCAGCCTGCCGGCGGCTTTGAAGGCCTGCAGCAGCAGGAAGGGTTCTCGCTGGTGGCGCTGGTAGGCAAGAACGTGACCAGTCAGGCCGAGCAGTGTCTGCAGTTCTATCATGCCCTGAACGAGCAGCCACTGGAGTTTATTCAGCCGGCGAAAAATGGTCTCAGCCTGGTAGGCGTGGTACGTAAAACCGCTCTGGATCCGCTGTTGCTCAGGCTGCACCAGAGCCTGTTCAGCCGTCCCAAACGGGTAGGGGTGCTGCTGTTTGGCCGGGGCAACATCGGCCAGGCCTGGCTGCGCCTGTACAAGGAACAAAAGGCCCGGCTGGAGCAGGAGCTCAATCTGCGCCTGACCCTGTATGGCGTGTTTGATACTCAGGGCGCCATGCTCGCCAGCCAGGGGCTGGAAGTGGACAAGGTACTGAACGAGTTTGAACCCCACAGTGTGGTCTGGCCCGACTGGCTGGAAGACCTGGAAGAGCATGGTTTCGACACCATGGTGGCGCTGGACTGCACCGCCTCCGAGAGCCTGGTGCAGTATTATCCGGCCATGGTGCAGCAGCATATTCACCTGATCGCCGCCAACAAACAGGCCGGTGCCGCCGACTCGGGCTTTTATTCGGGGCTGAAGCAGGCGCTGACCGAACACAGGGTGAAGTTTCTCAGCAATGCCACCGTGGGCGCCGGGCTGCCGGTGCAGAGCAGCCTGCATCAGTTGCGTCAGTCGGGGGAGCAGATCCGTTCCATCAGTGGGGTGTTCTCCGGCACCCTGAGCTGGCTGTTTCAGAATTTTGAGGGCAGCCAGCCGTTTTCCGAACTGCTGCTGCAGGCCTGGCAGCAGGGCCTCACCGAGCCCGATCCGAGGGACGATCTCAACGGCCAGGACGTAAAACGCAAGCTGGTGATCCTGGCCCGTGAAGCCGGTTTTGAGCTCGACCCCGAGCAGGTAAAGGTGGCCAGCCTGGTGCCCGGCGAGCTGGCGGCGCTGAGCAAGGAAGATGCCCTTGACCGCCTGCACCGGCTGGATGAGGCCCTGGCAGAACGGCTGACCGAGGCGCAACAGCAGGGCGGCGTGCTGCGTCATGTGGCCCGCTTCAATGCCGAAACCGGTGAGGCCTGTGTGGGGCTGGAAGTGGTGCCCGCCAACCATCCCTTTGTACCCCTGCGCCCCGGCGACAATGTGTTTGCCATTGAAACCCGCCACTACCGCCAGAATCCCATGGTCATTCAGGGACCGGGGGCTGGCCGGGAAGTGACCGCCGCCGCCGTGCAGGCGGATTTGTGGCAGCTGCTGGCGGCGCTGTAACGAAACAAGGCTCCTGCGGGAGCCTTTTTGATACATGGAGGGCGGTGATCAGCCCCGCTGCGAGCGTTCGATAATGTCTTTCAGATTCGGACACAGGGGGGAGGGCAGATCCTCGGGGCTGAACCAGGCCACCGCTTCGGCGTCGTCGTCGGCCACCGGAGTACCGCTGTGGTAGTGGCCGCGCACCGCCACCATCACATAGTGGTGGGCCAGTTCGCCGGCTTCTTCGGCCAGTACGTCGTAGCAGGCAAAGGGGGCGTCCATGTGAGCGGTGACGCCGGTTTCTTCCTGCAGTTCCCGGGCCGCCCCCGCGCTCATGGTTTCGCCCCATTCCAGTTTGCCACCGGGAAAGCCCCAGTGTCCGGCGTGGGGGGCGTGCTTGCGTTTCACCAGCAGCACTCGCTGCCGGTGCCAGACCACGGCGATAACGCCGACCTTGGGTGCCTTCATGAGTATTCCCTGGCTGAATGAACAGGTGGGTATTGTGCCAAAGCTCGAAGGGCTTCGGCGAATTTTATGGTGAACGATTACGACCGGCTGATAACGCGGTACACAAACAGCAGAAACAGGGCGCCGATCACCGCGGTGATCATGCTGCCCAGATTAAAGCCGGTGACGGTGCCAAAGCCCAGCCGTACTCCCACCCAGCCGCCCACAAAGGCGCCGGCAATGCCCAGCAGGGTGGTCATGATCAGGCCGCCACCATCCCGCCCGGGCATGATCCAGCGCGCCAGAAAGCCGGCGATAAGCCCGAAAATAATCCAGCTGAGATATCCCATGATGCACTCCGTTGCTCGTTTTTTGACCTGCTCCAAGCATAGACCAGCGGAACACACAGCTGTCAGCGGTGAGCGGGTCATTGAGAGTGAACGCCATGCGAAATTGTAGGTTGGGACGAGGCACGAGTCCCAACATTCTACAGTCGCCTGCTACCATCAGGCTAAAGCGCCTACGATTGAGGCCGGAGTCTTCAGGCGCCGATCAGCGACCAGTGGTTGTCCCATTGCCAGGGGGAATAGAAACGGGTTTCCTCGCCATTGGCATTGAGTTGGCTGATGCCACCCTGACCACTGCCCAGCCAGATTTGGTCCTGATCTGCCGAGGCGCCGGAAGCATCGGGCAGGGGCGCAATGCGGATCAGCTCGCCGCTGTGGCGATGCCACAGGCCGTAGCAGTTGCCCGGGGGCGAGGTGGCGGCAATATAATCGTCGGTGACTGCGATGCTGGCGATGTAATGGTTAAAGCGGGCCCAGTCCAGAGGCTCGCCGCCAAGGGGGATAAGCTTCCGGCCCCGGCGGTGGCGCACAATCAGTGGCGGATAGTCGTCCGGGTTGCCGCGATACTGCTGGCCGGTAAACACTTCGCCGTCGGCGGTCACCGCCAGATGACGAATGGACAGGTGCCGGTCGGCCAGGCCCCGCTGCTCCAGTATCCTGCCGTTCCGGGCATCGAGGTAAGTGAGGCTGGGTTGCATGGTGTTAAGGTTCAGCGGCTCGCGCCCCTGCGTGTGCACCCCGCCCACGCCCACCACCAGGTTGCCGTCGGGCAGGCGGCGGATTTCATGAGGTCCCAGGCCAAAGCCGGTGAACTCGTTTACCTTGGTGAGCCGTTCCCCTTCAAGCGCATATACACCGATAATGCCTTCACTGGTGGCACGCACCCCCTCGGTGGTATAGAGCCGGCGGCCATCGGCGCTGAATACGCCGTGGCCGTAATAGTGGCGTTCAGGGTCGACCTCGCGCACCTGCAGTAGCCGGCCCTGCTCATGGTTGAACAGCGCCAGATAGCTTCCGGGGCGGCGGGCATGACACACCGCCAGCGGCCGGGTGGGGTGGGCCGCCATGCCGTGACCCCGGGCCGGCAGTGGCAGCTCATAGCGCAGACTGCCATCCAGATTCAGTGCCTGCACCACATAGCGGCCGCCATCGCGGCGACCGCCACCCACCAGATAGCCGCGTCTGCGTGCCGGCAGGGCACAGCCCGCCAGCCCCAGGCTGCACAATACGCCGGCGGCGGACAGCCCTTTCAGAAATTGCCGGCGCTGCATCAGTCACCGTCCGTGGCGTTAAAGCCCAGACTGATGCCCAGGGCGTCGGGCAGGCGCAGCTTCAGCTTGCTGCCCAGGCGGTCAAAGGAGAGTTTAAAGCGCAGCAGGGCGGCGTAGTTATCCCCCTGCAGCCAGTGAGCCAGGCTGTCGCCTTCGGGCAGGTGCTCAAGGGTGTCGGCAAAGGCCTTATCCAGTTCGGTGATCAGACCGGTTTTGCCTTGTTGCTGCAGCCAGGCGCGAATGCCGCCTTGTTGATATTCCCGCTCCAGGTTTTGCAGGCTGGTGCGCACAAAGTGCAGCGACTGTTCACTGCGCCAGGCTTCGGCAAACAGAGGACGGGGGTGTTCGACCGTGTTCAGCGGCAAATCCAGCTTCTTTTCGATGCGATCGTAACGGTGGGCCAGCTGGCCGAGGATCTGCACCAGCAGCACACGCTCGCCGCCCTGCACCGCCATTTGCTCCAGCTGTTGTTCATAGTCGGACGGGTTGTACCAGACCAGTTGCAGCTTTTCGCTGTTTTGCACCAGCCGCTCGTTGATTCTGGGCAGCAGGGTGCAGCGCTGCGCTTGAGAAAGATCCTCATACAACAGGTATTCCACTGCCCCCAGAGTGATGCTGGCCCCCTTGAGCGGGCCGGGCTGCTCAAGCTGACGGGTCAGCTGGCGCGCAGTGGTGTCCTTTTTGTCGGGCCACAGCTGAAAGGCGTAGCTCAGGCCGGCGGCGTCGAGGGGGCCACCGCTCTGTCCCTGATGGGCGGTCCAGGCGGTAAAGGCGCTGCGCCACTGCTGCTGCACGCTGGTCAGAGGCTGCTCGCCGGCGCAATAGGCGCGGCCGATGTTATCCAGCCGGGTCAGCGCCTGGGCCAGCTCATCCGCCTGCTGGCGCATCAGGCCCAGGTGTGCCTGGGTCAGCCGGTCAAGGGACGGGTCCAGTGGTGGCTGGCTCTGACAGGCGGCAAGCAGGCCCAGCGCGGCGAGTGAAAACGGACGAAAGTTCATCAAAGCGACTCCAGAAAAGCGATCAGTTGTTCACGTTCTCGAGCGCTGGCGGCCAGCACCCGGTTGCGGGCGGCTTCGGCCTCGCCCCCGTGCCAGAGCACGGCTTCCAGCGGTGTGCGGGCGCGGCCGTCATGCAGATAGCGGGCGGGCTGGCCCGCCACTTCCCCGGCGTAGCCCAGGCCCCACAGGGGCGGGGTGCGCCACTCGCGGCCGCCGGCTTCAAACTCGGGACGGTTGTCGGCCAGATCGTCGCCCATGTCGTGCAGCAGCAGATCGGTATAGGGATAGATTTTCTGGTGGCTGAGCGCCGGACTGGCGTGTGTGCCTGTGGTGTAAGACGGGGTATGGCAGCCGGCGCAACCCAGGGCCAGAAACAGCTGCTCACCGGCCTGCACATCTGGATTATCCAGGTGGCGACGGGCGGGCACCGCCAGGTGCTGGCTGTAGAAGGTGACTGCATCGAGCACCTCGTCGCTGACCTCGGACTGGCCGCCGTCCGGGTATTGCTCACAGGCTTGAGCGGCGGTGCAGTCGTTCGTGAGCATCAGGGAGGAGGTGAGCCCCATGTCGCCGGCAAAGGCGCCGGCATTTTGCTGGCGCAGGCTGGGCTGGCCGGCTTTCCAGCCAAAGCGGCCGATCACCGCCTGTTCGCGGGCGGCGTCCCATACCCGGTTGGCATGGCCGCGAATGCCGTCATTATTTTCATCATGCGGGTCTTCCCCGGCCAGCAGCGCCGACTCGGGAATGGCTTCCAGCAGGCCCAGGCCGATCATGGGTGGGGCGATGCGGGACGAGGTCAGCAGCTGCGAACCGGGCTCGCCGTAGCCGGGCTGATCAATGCTGACATGGGGCCGGCGCAGCTCCACTGTGCTGCCGTCGTGAAAGCGTACGGTTTGGGGGCTGTAGTGAATCACCACCTTGCCTTCGGGCACGGCGCCGGGAATGGCCATATCCTGCAGCTGGCCGCCGTATACCGGATGAGGCACCACCCCAAGGGTGCGCAGATAGTCCCGGTGCTGCTGGCTTTCATCGGCGGGCACCGACAGCCGCACCAGCATGCTGACCGCATTGTCGCCGTCAAAGGCGGGCGGATGGCCGCGGCCGTCCTTGATGTGGCAGCTCTGGCAGGCATTGGTGTTGAACAGCGGGCCCAGGCCGTCGCGGGCGTCGGTGGTGGCCGGCGCGGCAACCCAGGGATTGCGGAAAAAGCTGTTGCCCACCGAGAAATCGAGGCGCTTGTCAAAGCTCAGATTGGCGGCGGGCATGGAATAGGCGTTGGCACCGGTTTTGGTGGTGGTGGTGTCGCCACCGGGTTTGGCGGGATTGGCCTGGGCGCCGAGGGCAAAGGCAGCGCCAAGCAGCAGGCCGGTGAGTCGAAACGACATGGAGACTCCAGAGTAAAAGGGCCGTACGGTTGGGGCGGGTCATTGCCACGCCAACACGCAGCACATGGTGACACCTTCACTTTTTGCCTGCTGCGGGCTTTCACTGGAAGCCCGGTCAGGCAAAAAGCTCGGTACTCGCGAGCAAGCTCGCCCATCTATGCTCGACGATGGCGAGGTCGTGGAAACCACCGTAACATCGCTTCGCGATGCTGGCGGTGGTGCCTGGTGCTTCGCGCCCCCTGCCTCGACGGTTGGCTAAGGCAACGACCTGCCCCTTCCCGATGAATGATTTGAGTCGGCCCTGTTGTTATTGTTTTTACTGCGCTCAGAACTCGTGATCGGCGGTGTCCGGGTTCAGGTTATTGATGCCAAGGGTGTTGGCGGCCAGCTCAATGGCGCGGGTCTGCTCCACCAGGGCGCCGATGGCGTCTGTTACCAGCTGGTTGCCTTGCGGGTTGTCGGCGGCGATCAGCTGATCGAAGTGCACATTATTGACCTCGGCGGACTGCACCAGCCGGTATACCGCCTGCTCGCTTTCGCGGAACTGTTCGCCGATTTGTTCGGCGGCCTTGCCATTGCGCTGAGCCACCAGCTGCAGCAGGGACGGGCCCTGCAGGGTGCTGCCATCGATGCGCTGGTATTCACCAAACATCAGGTTGCTGATGCCTTTCTCGTTGTAGTAGTGAGAGTGGTGGGTGTTGTCGGAGAAGCAGTCGTGCTCGTCTTCCACCGAGTTGGCCACCAGCGCCACCTTCATGCGCTCGCCGGCCAGCTCGCCCAGAGACAGGGAGCCCATGCCAAACAGCATGCGGCGCAGGCCTTCTTCCGCCGGCAGGGCGGTGAGTTCGGCGCGGTAGTTGTCCTGGCCCGGCTGCCACTGACCCGCCATGTATTGCAGATCCTGCACCAGCAGCCGGCTTGCGGCCTGAAGGTAGTCGCGGCGACGATCACAGTGGCCGTTGGTGCAGTCCGCGCCCAGGGCGTAGTCGGTCCAGGGACGTTCGCCGGCACCGGACTGAGTGCCGTTCAGATCCTGCCCCCACAGCAGAAATTCAATGGCGTGGTAACCGGAGGCCACGTTGGCCTCGGAGCCGGCCAGCTCGTTCAGCCCGGCCAGCAGCTCGGGGGTAATGTTTGTCACGTCCAGCTTTTCGCCACCGATCTGCAGGTGGGTGTTGGCGATGATATTGGCGGTGGCGCCGGCGTTGCCCAGCTCATGCTGGTAACCCTTGGCCACATAGTCGATCAGGCCTTCATCCAGGGGCCAGGCGTTGAGCTGGCCTTCCCAGTCGTCGACCACAGGGTTGCCGAAACGAAACACTTCCGACTGCTGATAGGGGACCCGGGCGGCCAGCCAGGCGGTTCGGGCATCGGCCAGAGTCTGCTCACTCGGGCTGGCCAGCAGGGCGGCAATGGCTTTATCCAGCTGCTGTGCACTGGTGAGGGCGTCGCTGTAGACGGCCTGGGCGATATCGGCGTAGTGCTCTACGACCTGATCCTGGGTAACGGAGGGGCTGCTGGTCTGAGCGCAGGCGCTGAGCAGACCACCGATGGCGGCGGCCAGCGCAAGTTTGCGGAAGTGCATTTATATATCCTTATGCATTTGATAATCGTTTCTATTAGCAAAAAGGATTCTAGCGCCAATGCGGAAAGGGGTGCAAGGGAAGGACGAATAAAACCCTGCTGTGTGCAGGGTGAAACAGCGATATGTCCGGAGCGGGATTATTCGGCGATGGGGGCCAGCACCGCCTTCAGCAGGCGCTCAATCTCGCCGGCGCTCAGCCCCACCGACAGGCCCCGTTTTCCGCCGGAGACCAGTATGGTGTCATGCTCTTTGGCAGAAGCATCGAGCACCGTGATCAGCCGCTTTTTCTGGGCAAAGGGGCTGATGCCGCCCACCTTGAAGCCGGTCAGCCGCTCCGCCTTTTGCGGCGGCATCATCTCCAGTTTTTTCACCCCGGCGGCCTTTGCCAGCCGCTTGAGGTTCACCTTGCCCGAAGACGGCACCAGCGCCACCACGGCACCCTGCTCGCCCTCGGTGAGCAGGGTCTTGAACACGCGCTCTAGCGGCACACCCAGCTGGCCGGCGGCGTGCGCGCCAAAGTCGTCCTGAGCGGTGCAGTCGTACTGATACAGGGAAAAGGCGGCGTTTTGCTTTTCCAGAAACAGAATGGCGGGAGTCATGACGAAGTCCGGTAAACAAATGAAGGGAAAATTATGCAGATAAAAACAGCTGTAAGCTATAAGCCGTCAGCCTGTCTCTTAGTCACAAGTCGAGTCCATGGAACAACTCATAGGACTCGACGTAATTCATCAGGGTGAACCAGCCACTCCACAGTGCTTTCGTTCCTACCCGGCCATTCCTGGCGGTGTTATGCCAGC
>NZ_QAGM01000020.1 GCF_003049725.1 Oceanimonas marisflavi | reverse complement strand
AGCCCACCAAATTGAGTATTGTTGGCAAACAAAGAAGGTGCTGGATGAAAACCGACCATCTTGAAAAGGTGCTAAAAGCAGGAATTTCAAAATTGATTGAAAACTAAGCGCTCATGCGTTCACCCTGGGTCTCGACACCGTTTACCGGCGCCAGGGCCATGTCGGGCCATTCTCCCTGCACATAATGGTTTTCCAGGTCATCTGCCAGCATAATCACCTGTTTGTACCGTAAATCTTCCAGGCGACGAATACCGGCATTGTCCTTTCTCACGATAATGCCAATGAAGGAAATATGGTGAGGAATGGCAAAATCATATAAAACCTCAGCCTCTGGTGTGGCCGGCATGGCGGCCATATCGATCTTTCCATCCCTGAGCTGTCGGGTGACTTCTATCCATGGCATGGCTTTAAATTCCACGTCCATTTCCATGGTCTCTGCCAATAAACGAACCAGTTCAATATTAAAGCCAACGGGCTGGCCTGCCGGATCACTGGCTTCAAGCGGCAGAAATTGCTGATCCAGCGCATAAACCAGCGTTGGCCTTTCTGCAGCAGACGGCGAAGCCATGTTTATCCAGAGCAGGGAAACAAGAAACAGGTGACATGTCCAGCCGCCCAGGCCGGAATGCCAGTAATGACTGCTTTCCATAACAATTATCCTTTTTCGGTTATGTCCCGTTCGTTAATTGATACGGGTGCCCGGCAATCAAAAGGCTTTATATGAGTCCTTATTCTACGCTGATGCCAAGGCTGGCAACAATGAAAAAGTGCAAAATGGCATGCGAGTGATGCAACTTGACAAACTGAGAGGGAATTCCCGGTAAGGAAGAGGAGTAGATATCCTGCGCTCCCCTCTTCCCCTTCTTTACTTTTCGGTATTCAACCGATCCAGCCGCTTATTGGCGGCGCTTTCGTGGCGCTCTACTTTGCTGGTGTGCAGATATTGCGAGGTGGTGTCTATGCTGTCGTGGCCGGCATCGGCCTGCACGTGAGACAACGGCCGGCCATTGTAGTTGATGTCGTGGGTAATGCCGGTGTGACGAATGGCGTGCACGGTGAGCGTGCGCATCTCACTGGCGTCCTGATCAAATCCGTCGGTCATGGCGGCTTCGGCGGCCTGTTCCAGCAGTTCATTGAGCAGCTCGCGCAGCTGGCGAATGCCCAGGTTGGCGTTCAGCAGGCCCTGATCCCTGCCCCGTCCGGCGGCCCGGTGGCGCACAAACAAGGGGGTGCTGTCACTGGGCGACGGCAGCGGCGACAGGCCCAGGTGCTCACGATAGCGTTTGAGGGCGTCCAGCAGCTCGCGGGACACGGCCACGGTGCGTTTTTTGCCGCCCTTGCTTACCGGAATATAAAAGCTCCAGATGCCGGTTTTGGCGTCCCGGCGAAACTGGCTCATCACCGGCGAAAAGCCGGGCCGGGCCGCCACTTCCGAGATACGCAGGTAGCAGCCGTACATCAGCGACACCAGAAACAGGGTACGTTCGTGGCGTTCCGGTGAGCCCTCGGCCAGGGCCTGGGCGGTGTTCATTACATAGGACCATTGCAGATCGCTGAACACCCGCACCTCGTCTTCTTCACTCAGTGGAGCCACCACCGGAGCCGCACTGCCAAAGCGGCTGTGGCGCATCCACATGGCGGCCGGGTTGCGCTCGGTCACTTCTTCATTAATCAGGTAGCTATAAAAGGAAGACAACACCGCCATCTTGGTTTTCAGGGCCTTGTCGCTGAGCCGGTAGGCTTGCTCCACGCCATCGCGTTTTTTGCCCAGAAACGGCCGCCACAGCGGATTGGGCCGGCGTATCCCCAGCTCCTTGTCGGTCACGAACTGAGCCACATTGCGGTAGGCGATCAGTTCCCGCGGCGGGGCCAGGCAATAGTCCACATAACGGTTCATGGTTCGCCGGGTGATCTCCACCGGTGAAATTTGCTCCACGTCCAGGCACCAGTGCAAAAAGGTGGTCAGCTCGCTGCGGTAGGTCTTGTAGTTGTTTTCGCTGTAGCGGCTTTCCAGCAGCCATTCCATGGCATGTTCATAGATAAAGGCGGCGTCGGGCACCCGGTTCAGGGTGATGTCGGCAATATGCTGGTTGACCAGGCTGTTGCCTTCTTCCAGATGCTGGGGCGCATCAAACAGGGGCAGTACGGGTGGTGTGTCCATGGTGTGTGTTCGGGCATGGCAAAAAAGAGGCTGCGCATAGTGCCGGGAAATGGTCTCGCCGGCAATCATGCCGTGCTCAGTGCCGGATCTCGAACAGGAAACGATAGGTCAGCGGCTGGCCCTGGTGCTCCACTTCCACCACCCAGGCCCACAGCATGCGGGCTTCGGTACAGCTGCCCACCAGTGCTTGCCCCTGCCAGCGTCCTTCGCCTGCCGGCTCAAGCAGTGCCGGCAGGGTACCCATATACATGGTTTCCCCTTCCAGTACGCTGCGGACGAGGGTGACATTCGGATCTGAAAAGACAATGTTCAGCTCAAAGGGCATCTCCGCCTGCAAGGCCTCGGCATGAAGACTGGCTGTCGCGGTAAGATTTTTTTGCTGCTGCGTGCAGGTAGTCTGACTCAGATCACAATAAGCAAGTTTTTCTGATGCAGGCTCGGTGGCCTGCTCGTCATCACTGCAGGTGCGCAGCCAGAAAGCCGCCGATAACACCGTCATAACGACTAAAATTTGCACCAGTTTTGGACCTGTCAGCCGATCTCTCATGAAATATTACATCCTGTTTTTGGGTCGTTTATGTCGTTTGCTTGATCTCGATCAACGCGTGCAGTTATGCCGTATGACCGGGGTGAAGAGGCAATCATATTACTGTTTATACTGTTTTTTTGGCAGCCACTCATTTATCATCTGTGCCGGTTTTGGCCACGGCTTTGCTTTGTTAACAAAGAGTTAACATGCATTGACGTAACCGAAGCCACAAGAGATAAGAGAAACCGGTTTAACCTAAATCCTTCCGATGTGGCACTCATGAGTGAGCACAACACCTGAATAACAGCAGTGGAAGCGGAACTATAACGATGAGTCAAACTAATAATCAACCAAACTACAACTACACCGTAGTTCGTCAGTTTACGGTCATGACCGTGATCTGGGGCGTTGTAGGTATGTCGTTGGGCGTGCTGATTGCAGCACAGCTGATCTGGCCTGCCCTCAACTTCGAAACACCCTGGCTGACCTACAGCCGTCTGCGCCCGTTGCACACCAACGCGGTGATCTTCGCCTTTGGTGTCAGTGCACTGATGGCAACCTCCTTTTACGTGGTGCAACGCACCTGTCAGGTTCGCCTGTTCGGTGGTCCCCTTGCTTCCTTTGTGTTCTGGGGATGGCAGGCGATTATCGTCTCGGCGATCATCACCCTGCCTCTGGGCTACACCTCGAGCAAGGAATACGCCGAGCTGGAATGGCCGATTGATATCGCCATTGCAGTGGTCTGGGTGGCGTATGCCGTCGTGTTCTTTGGCACCATGTACAAGCGTGTCACCTCTCACATTTATGTGGCCAACTGGTTCTACGGCGGCTTTATTCTGACCGTGGCGGTGCTGCACATCGTTAACAGCATGGCCATTCCGGTCAGCGGCCTGAAGTCCTACTCCGTGTACTCCGGTGCCGCCGACGCCATGATCCAGTGGTGGTACGGTCACAACGCCGTGGGCTTCCTGCTGACCGCCGGCTTCCTGGGCATGATGTACTACTTTGTGCCCAAGCAGGCCGGCCGTCCGGTTTACTCTTATCGCCTGTCCATTGTGCACTTCTGGGCGCTGATCACCCTGTATATCTGGGCCGGTCCGCACCACCTGCACTACACTGCCCTGCCCGACTGGGCTCAGTCTCTGGGTATGGTCATGTCCATGATCCTGTTCGTACCGTCCTGGGGCGGCATGATCAACGGCATCATGACCCTGTCTGGCGCCTGGCACAAACTGCGTTACGATCCCGTTCTGCGCTTTTTGATCGTGTCCCTGTCGTTCTACGGTATGTCCACCTTTGAAGGCCCCATGATGGCCATCAAGACCGTAAACGCCCTTTCCCACTACACCGACTGGACCGTGGGTCACGTGCACTCCGGTGCCCTGGGCTGGGTTGCCATGATCTCCATCGGCTCCGTCTATCACCTGATCCCCAACCTGTTCGGCCAGCAGCGCATGTACAGCCATGCTCTGATCAACACCCACTTCTGGCTGGCGACCATTGGTACCGTGCTTTATATCGTGGCCATGTGGATCAGCGGTGTGATGCAGGGTCTGATGTGGCGCGCAGTGAACGAAGACGGCACCCTGACCTACAGCTTTGTTGAAGGTCTGCAGGCGTCCTACCCGTTCTACTTCGTGCGTTTCCTGGGCGGTTGTTTCTTCGTGGCCGGCATGTTGCTGATGCTGTACAACACCTATCGCACCATCAAGGCGCCGAAAGGCTCCCTGCAAGCCATTGCCCAACCGGCCTGATTAAGGAGACTCGTGAATGCAAAACCGTCATGAACTGGTCGAAAAGAATGTCACCTGGTTGGCAATCCTGACCGTGATAGCCATCAGCTTTGGTGGCCTGGTTGAAATCGTGCCGCTGTTCTTTCAGCAGCAGACCAACGAACCGGTGGAAGGCCTGCGCCCCTACACCGCGCTGGAAATGGAAGGCCGCGACATCTACATCCGTGAAGGTTGTACCGTGTGTCACAGTCAGATGATCCGTCCGTTCCGTGCCGAAACCGAGCGCTATGGCCACTACTCCGTGGCCGGTGAAAGCGTGTGGGAGCATCCCTTCCTGTGGGGCTCCAAGCGTACCGGTCCGGATCTGGCCCGTGTGGGGGGACGTTACTCCGACGAATGGCACCGTGTGCACCTGCTGAACCCGCGTAATGTGGTGCCCGAGTCCAACATGCCGGCGTTCCCCTGGCTGGAAACCAACGTGCTGGATGGCAAGCATACTGCCGAGAAACTGCGCGTCTTCCGGGATAACTTCGGTGTTCCGTACACCGACGCCGACATTGAAGGTGCCGAAGCGGCCGTGAAGGGCAAAACCGAAATGGATGCCGTCATCGCCTATCTGCAGTCCCTGGGACACGCCCTTAAATAACCGGAGTCGATATGGATTTCAGTACCTTGGAAGCGCTCAAGCCCATACTGATCAGCTTTCAGACCCTGGCCCTGCTGGTGCTGTTTGCAGGCATCGTATGGTGGGCGTTCAGCAAACGCAGAAAGAACAAGTTTGATGATGCCGCCAATTCCATCTTTGACGAGGAAGAGCGGAAGAAGCAGCGCCGGGGTACTGAGCAGGATCGCGCAGGAGCTAATAAAGAATGAATACTTTTTTAAGCATTTTTGTAACCGTGATCAGCCTGGGCACCATTTTTGGCTGCCTGGCACTGCTGATCTGGTGCAATAAAGACAAAATGGGAATGGAAGAAGGTGCGCCCACCGGGCACACCTATGACGGCATCTCCGAACTGAACAACCCCCTGCCCAAGTGGTGGACCTACATGTTCATTTTCATGGTGGTGCTCTCACTGATCTACCTGGCTCTGTATCCGGGCCTGGGCAACTTCAAGGGTCTGCTGGGCTGGCAGAGCTCCAACCAGAACGTTCAGTCTCTGGAAGAGTCTCGTGCCGCCTCCGCCGCCGCCCGTGAAGAAGGTCGCCTGGTACAGTATGAGCGGGAAATGGTGAGGGCCGACGAGGTCTTCGGCGCCAAGTTCCGTGAACTGGCCTATGAGGCCGATGGCCAGAGCTACCGTGCCATTGCCGACATCGCCCAGGATGAGGAAGCCACCAAGGTAGGCCAGCGTCTGTTCCTGCAGAACTGCGCCCAGTGTCACGGCTCCGACGCCCGTGGCGCCCGCGGCTTCCCCAACCTGGCGGATGCGGACTGGCTCTATGGCGGCACCCCTGATGCCATCAAGACCACCATCATGCACGGCCGCAAGGGCGCCATGCCCGCCTGGGGCGACAGCCTGGGTGAGCAAGGCGTACAGGAAGTGACTTCCTACGTGCTGAGCCTGTCCGGCCGCAAGGTGGATCCGGTAGAAGCTCAGAAAGGCCAGGCCCGTTTTGCCATGTGTGCTGCCTGTCACGGTATGGACGGCAAGGGTAACCACGCCGTGGGCGCCCCCAACCTGACCGACAACATCTGGTTGTATGGTGGCTCCCGCGCCGCGGTGGAAGATTCCGTTCGCCATGGTCGTGCCGGTGTCATGCCTGCCTGGAAGGACATTCTGGGTGAAGACAAGGTGCACTTGCTGGCATCTTACATCTACAGCCTGAACCACTGACAGAGCCTTCGGGCTTTGAATTGAAAGCCCCGCTAGCGGGGCTTTTTTTGTTATATTAGCCGTCGACCTTTTTCGCAGTAGGAACTCTTGTTATGCATCGTCCCTGGTATCAGCAATTCTGGCCCTGGTTTCTGATCACCCTGCCCCTGTGCGTGGTGGTGGCCAGCCTTTATACCCTGCATCTGGCAAGCACCAATGCCGATACCATGGTAGTGGATGACTACTACAAAAAAGGCCGCGCCATTAACCAGGATCTGAGCGAGCTGAAAGAAGCGGAACGCTTGGGTCTGGTGGCCGAGCTCGGCTTCAGCGATGGCCAGCTGACCCTGGTCATGAAGGAAGGCGAACACAACAATGGTGAAGCCATTTACCTGCTGCTCAGCCACCCCACCCTGGCCGAGCAGGACGTTCAGGCACTGCTTACCAGTGATGCCAATGGCGTATACCGCTTCCGCCCCGATCACGAACTGCTCAAGGGTCAGTGGAACCTTCAGCTGGAAGCCTTTGACAAGCGCTGGCGCATGCAACAGCGCATTTATTTGCCCACCGCCGACCGGCTGCTCATCCGCGCCGGGAGCTGAGCATGAGCGGTTGTTTTCATTGTGGCGAGCCCTTGCCTGCCGGCAACGGCTTTACCGCAACCCTGGAAGGTGAGTCCCGCCCGTTCTGTTGTCCCGGTTGTCAGGCGGTGGCCGAGACCATTATCGACTGTGGCCTGGGCAGTTATTACCAGCACAGAACCAGTACCCCGCCGAAGGCCGGGGCGGTGCCGGAAGAGCTGCGCCGGCTGCAGCACTATGATCTGGATGACATTCAGCAGGACTTTGTGCTGGAACGGGATCATCTGCGTGAGGTACAGCTGTCCATCGGTGGTCTCAGCTGTGCCGCCTGCGCCTGGCTGATTGAGCGTCATCTGTCTCAGATCCCCGGTGTCACCCTTATTCAGGTCAACACCACCACGGAACGGGCCCGGCTGTGCTGGGACGAACGCCAGACCCGACTCAGCACCCTGCTCGCCGCTTTTGCCCATATTGGCTACCAGGCCCGTCCTTTTCTGCCTCACCAGCAGGAGCTGGATTACAACCGGGAGGTCAAATCCTATCTGTTGCGGCTGGGAGTGGCCGGCATCGCCAGCATGCAGGTGATGATGGTGGGGTTTGCACTCTATGAAGATCTGTTCCCCGATATCGATCCCGGTCTGGTACAGCTGTTTCGCTGGGTCAGCCTGTGGCTGTCGGTACCGGTCATGGCCTATTCCGCCCTGCCCTTTTACCGCAATGCCTGGCGGGGCCTGAGAAACCGCGCCCTGAACATGGACTTGCCGGTATCGCTGGCCATGCTGTTTGCCTTTGTGGCGTCGGTCTATGCTACCGTTACCGCCACCGGCGAAGTGTATTACGAGTGCGTGTCCATGTTCGCCTTTTTGCTGCTCACCGGCCGCTTTCTGGAAATGCGCGCCAAGCGCCGGGCATCGGAAACCACCGCCAACCTCACCCATCATATTCCCATGCTGGCCCGGCTGGAAACCGGTGGTGACGAGCAGGAAGTGGCCGCCAAAACCCTGATGCCCGGTCAGATCGTGCGGGTATCCCCCGGCGCCGTGATCCCTGCCGACGGCGATATCATTGAAGGAAGCACCAGCGTGGATGAATCCATGCTCACCGGTGAGCACCTGCCGGTGTCGCGCAGGCCCGGTGAGCCGGTGTTTGCCGGCACGACCAATGTGGAATCGCCACTGCGCATTTGCGTCAGCCGGCGGCTGGCCGATGCCCGGGTATCGGAAATTCTGCGGGCGCAGGATGATGCTCTGCAGGACAAGCCCAAAGTCGCCGTGCTGGCAGATCAGCTGTCCCGCTATTTTGTGGCGGCGCTGCTGCTGGCCACCCTCGCCACCTGGCTGGTATGGCTGCAGCTCGATGCCGATCGCGCCTTCTGGATCATGCTGTCGGTACTGGTGGCCACCTGCCCCTGCGCCCTGTCACTGGCCACCCCCACGGCCCTGACCGTGGCCACGTCCCGCCTGACCCGGGGGGGCGTACTGGTGCGCCGGGCTCATGTGCTGGACACCCTGCCCAAGGCAACCCGCATGGTGTTCGACAAGACCGGCACCCTGACCCGGGGCAAGGTGGCCCTGGCAAAGGTAAGCCTGCCGGGCGCACTCGCTGAACAGCGCGCGCTGGCCCTGGCCGCCGCCCTGGAAAGCGGCTCGGAACACCCCATTGCTCACGCCTTTTTGCCCTATGCCGATGCCGCGATTCGAGTCGGCCAGCGTCAGAATCATATTGGCCGGGGCGTCAGCGGCCAGATTGAAGGGCAAACATGGTGCCTGGGCAGCGGAGCCTGGCTCAATCCCGGCGCCGAAGACCGCGATTTGTGCGTTTATCTTGCCAATGAGCAGGGCCTGCAGGCCCGCTTTACGCTGAATGATCCACTGCGCGACGAAGCCGCCGAGCTGATACGCCAGTGCCATGCGCAGGGGCTGAAAACCACCATTCTGACCGGCGACGGCTCCGGCCAGGCAGAATATGTGGCCGGGGCGCTCGGTGTGAGCGAACTCAGAAAAAACGCCACCCCCGACGACAAGCTGGCTTATCTGCGGGAATGCGCCGGGCGTGGCGAAGTCTGTCTGATGGTGGGCGATGGCATCAACGATGCCCCCGTGCTGGCCGGCGCCCATGCCTCCTTTGCCATGGCCGGCGGTACCGATATCGCCAAAAACAGCGCCGATGCCATTCTGCTGGGGGATGATCTGCGTCGCCTGCTGCTGGCCCGGCGACTTGCCGCCGCGGCCCGGCGCGTCATTAAACAGAACTTTTCCTGGGCCCTGGGCTACAACCTGATCGTGCTGCCGCTGGCGGCCACGGGTCATGTCTCCCCCTGGTTTGCCATGCTGGGCATGTCGGCCAGCTCGCTGATTGTTATTTCCAATTCCCTGAGGCTATCCCGCATATGAACGGTGACACCATCTGGTATCTGATCCTGCCCATCGCCCTGATCCTGCTGGTCGTGGCCATTGCCGTGTTCTTCTGGTCGGTCAGGAGTAATCAGTTTGAAGACCTGGATCGCCAGGGCAACAATATTTTGTTCGACGATGATCAGGAAGCTCATCGCCGTGCCCAGGACAGTGACAATGACCGGTCAGCTTGATCCCTTCGCCGCGCTGCTGATCGGCCTGCTGGGCGCCGGCCATTGCATTGCCATGTGTGGCGGGGTGGCGGCGGCCTTTTCCATGGCCATTCCCGCCGGGCAGCGGCGCTGGAGCTGGCTTTATCTGCTCAGCTATAACGCCGGCCGCATTCTGAGCTACGCCCTGGCGGGGGCGCTGGTGGGCGGTGTGTTTGCCGGCCTGGCCGATATCAGCATGGGCAAACAGGGCCTGCTGTGGCTGCGGCTGCTGGCCGGTATCATGATGATACTGCTGGGGCTCTATCTGGCTCGCTGGTGGAATGGCCTGCTGGCGCTGGAGCGGCTGGGCAATGGTCTGTGGCGGCATATCAAACCACTGGCCGGACGCTTTCTGCCCTTTCGCACCCCCCTTGCAGCCCTGCCCTTTGGCATGATCTGGGGCTGGCTGCCCTGCGGTCTGGTGTATTCGGCACTGACCTGGAGTGCTGTTTCGGGCAGTATGGCTCAGGGGGCGCTGGTAATGGCGCTGTTTGGCCTCGGCACTCTGCCCACCCTGCTGGCGCTGGGAGGGCTGGCCGGTTCACTCAGGCACTGGCTGAACCATTCACGGTTTCGCCGCGCTTCAGGCATCCTGTTGATTTTTTACGGAATATTCAGCCTTTATCAGGCCGGCATGTTGCTTTTCCCAAGCTATTAACCGGTTTTTATTGGTGCTATGATTCAGATTGAGTATTCATCAGGCGACGAAGCACATGGGAAATATCATAAAAGCCGGCAAGCCGGCCACCAGCCAAAGCATACACTGCCAGGACTGCAGCATCAGCCAGCTGTGCATTCCGCTCGGACTCAACTCCGATGAACTGGACGAGCTCGACAACATTATTGAGCGTAAAAAGCCCATTCAGAAGGGTCAGGCGCTGTTCAAGGCGGGTGACGAACTCAAATCACTTTATGCCATTCGCGCCGGAACGGTAAAGTCCTACACCATTACCGAGCAGGGCGACGAGCAGATCACCGCTTTTCACCTGGCCGGGGACCTGGTTGGCTTTGACGCCATCAATAACGGTACCCACCCTTCCTTTGCCCAGGCACTGGAAACCGCCATGGTATGCGAAATTCCCTTTGAAGTACTGGATGAGCTTTCCGGTAAAATGCCCCGTCTTCGCCAGCAAATCATGCGGCTGATGAGCAACGAGATCAACGGAGACCAGCAGATGATACTGCTGCTGTCCAAAAAAACTGCCGAAGAGCGTCTGGCTGCCTTTTTGCACGGCCTGTCCAGCCGTTTTGCCCAGCGCGGTTTCTCACCCCGCGAGTTTCGCCTGAGCATGACCCGGGGCGACATCGGCAATTATCTGGGACTGACGGTAGAAACCGTGAGCCGGCTGCTGGGTCGTTTCCAGAAAAACGATCTGATCGCGGTGGAAGGAAAATATATTCGCATTCTGAACCAGCCCGATCTGGCTCGTCTGGCCGGTGTAGCCGAAGCGGAATAACCCGCGCCACAAGGAGGTGCCCATGATCAAGTATCAAAATATTCTGGTGGTGATCGATCCGGTGGCCGAAGCCCAGCCGGCACTGCACCGGGCAATATCGGTGGCGGCGCTGCAGGAAAACGCGGCCATCACCCTGTTTCTGGCCATTTACGACTTTTCCTACGAAATGACCTCCATGCTCTCCAGTGAAGAGCGGGACGAAATGCGCGAGGGCGTACTGCAAGGCCGGGAAGAGTGGCTGAAAACCCTGCTCGAGCCCTATGCCGGCAGCAAAATCGAGTTTCGGCTCAAGGTGGTCTGGCACAGCCGGCCCTTTGAAGCCATTAACCAGCAGGTGCAGGAGCAGCACCACGATCTGGTGGTAAAAAGTACCCACAAGCACGCCATGATCCAGTCGTTTATCTTTACGCCTACCGACTGGCACCTGTTGCGCAAGTGTCCTTGCCCGGTGCTGCTGGTCAAGGAGCGGGACTGGCCCATGGGAGGAACCGTGCTGGCGGCGGTAAACTGCTGCAGCGACGACAAGGCCCAGGAAGCGCTGAACGAAAAAATCATCGGCGAAAGCGCCGAGGTGGCCCGTCTGCTGTCTGCCACCCTGCACCTGGTTAACGCCTACCCCATCACCCCGGTGAACATGGCACTGGAGCTGCCCGACTTCGACCCCCACGCCTATAATGCCGCCGTGAAAAAACATCACGAGCGCGCCCTGTATGAATATGCGGTGCGCTTTGATCTGGAGTCGGAAAGCCTGCATCTGCACGAGGGGCTGGCGGAAGAAGTAATCCCCCATTGTGCCGATGCCATTGACGCCAGTCTGGTCATTCTCGGCTCGGTAGGCCGCACCGGCATGGCGGCGGCACTGCTTGGCAACACCGCCGAACATGTGATCGACAAGCTCAGCTGTGATGTGCTGGTGCTGCGCCCCGATACCGAGTAACCCCTCACGCGCCTTGCCCTCAAGGCACCAGTCACTATAATAGCCCCCAGTTTTTTCGCCGGGGGCATCATGTCTGTTCAAACCGCCAAGCAAGTCTATAACTTCAACAAGCTGCAAAAGCGGCTGCGCCGCAACGTGGGTGAGGCCATCGCCGACTTCAACATGATAGAGGACGGTGACAGAGTCATGGTATGCCTGTCCGGTGGCAAGGACAGCTACGCCATGCTCGACATTCTGCGCAACCTGCAGGCCCACGCCCCCATTCGCTTTGAGATTGTGGCGGTCAATCTGGATCAGAAGCAGCCCGGTTTTCCCGAACATGTGCTGCCCGCCTATCTGGACAGCTTGGGGGTGGAGTACAAAATTGTCGAGGAAGACACCTATTCCATCGTCAGGGACAAGATCCCCGAAGGCAAGACCACCTGCTCGCTGTGCTCACGCCTGCGCCGGGGCATTCTCTATCGTACCGCCACCGAGCTGGGCGCGACCAAAATTGCCCTGGGTCACCACAGGGACGATATTCTTGAAACCCTGCTGCTGAACATGTTTTATGGCGGCACCATGAAGTCGATGCCGCCCAAGCTGGTGAGCGATGACGGCAAGCATGTGGTGATCCGTCCTCTGGCCTATGCCAAGGAAAAGGATCTGGTGCGGTATGCCGAGGCCCGGGAATTTCCCATTATTCCCTGCAACCTGTGCGGCTCTCAGGAAAACCTGCAGCGCCAGGCTATCAAGAGCATGCTGCAGGACTGGGACAAGCGTTTTCCCGGCCGCATTGAAAGCATGTTCCGCTCGGTGCAGAACCTGGTGCCGTCACACCTGATGGATCACCAGCAGTTTGACTTCAAGAGCATTAACAGCGAATCCGGGGTGATTGACGGCGGCGACATCGGTTTCGACAAGCCCGATTTTGCTCCCCGCTTTGAACAGGATGACGACGACGCCCCCGAGCTGGGCGAGCGCCTGCAGGTGATTGAAGTGAAGTAATAAAAAGGCGCCTTAGCGCCTTTTTTGATGACGGTTATTCCTGCGAAGAGACGTCATCCCCGCGAAGGCGGGGATCCATGAGAGATTGCACTGGTCTCCCGCCTTCGCGGGAGTGACAACAAAAAATGGTATTACAGCCAGGGGGTAACCCGGGTTGCCGGCAGCGACCACTGACCACCTCCTGCCAGCGCAGCATCGTCCAGAGCCAGTCTGGGCAGGCCCTGAATGCGTTCCTGAGCGTTCAGCGGCTGCAACTGCACTCCCTTGATCTCCGGCACAAAATAGCGCCCCGGCCAGCCGGCCATTTCCTTCAGCAGGGTCTTCATTTCATCTCGAATGCCGCGCAGCTGACCGGCATTCGTCTCCCCGGCAGGCAACAGAGCCTGGATCTGAATGGAAATCTCACAGCGCTCAGGCTGCTCGACGTCCAGCCGGACCACGGCCTTGTCCAGGTCCAGCTGCTTGTCGAAGGGCAGCACAAATTCACCATGAGGCAACACGGTCACATCGCCACGATGCTCACCGGCCACCTCTACCCTGCCCGACTCGATATGACACCAGCCAGCGGTATCGTTACGGCTGAGATAAAATCCCAGGGTAGCGTGCTCGACCCCGGCGTCGGCCACCGTATCCAGGTGCTTGTAAAAACCGCTGTACCCCAGGTTGAGGGAAGCGGCGTGGGCGGGAACGATCAGCAGGGCCAGCGCGGCCCCGAACAATACAGATTTCATGCCTCGAAATGATCCCCTGCTGATGAAGAAGGCGAAGGAGTGCCTTGCTCGCCGGCGCCACGAACGCCGCAGGCTTCCCGGTAAATAATGCCCTTGACCACCATATACAGTGGCGCCACCCAGACAAGGCCGATACCAAAACTGAGCAGGGCCGCCATAAACAGCAGCACCAGCGCCAGATGAATGGCGATGAGGTTGAGCCACTGACGGGCAAACAGCCGCAAAGAAAGCAATATGGCCTGAAACGGGCTCAAACCTTTTTCCAGGATCAGCGGAAACACAAACATCAGCGCCACACTCAGCACCAGAGTCGGCAGCATGGACAGCGCTGCCGGCAGACCCAGTGCCACTCCCAGGGGCAGAAACAGGCTGGTCATAAAGCCCATGATCAGACTGGCTACCGCCAGCGGCAGCACATAACGGAAATAGTCAAAAATCTGATTGGGGCGAATGGGCCGCTCTACCGCCCGGTGAATACCCATCATGTCCAGGCCGCCGCTCATGGGCGCCATGATCATGGAAATCAGCAGGCCCAGCAGGCTGGCATTCCACTCGTTTTCACTGTTGCCGGCCACCGTTACCAGCAACTGATTAAGCAGCAGCCAGCTGCCGGCCACACCGATGGCGGCCATGACCATGGTGAGCTTGGCACCATAAATACGTTGCCAGCCTTCCTGCAACACCGCTCTGGGGTTAAGGGAAAACCCGTGTTGCAGTGATTGCTGCAGACGGGCAAATTCGGGTTCGTTCATCAAATATGGTTTCTGATTCAGGGGATGGCGCCATTATAGCGATATCAGACGGTTCCCGTAACCCGTTGTCGGCTGGATAAAAAACAGACTGATCTGTCTCTGCTGGAACAACAAAACCGTTTGTTGCGGCAATTTTTATTTGCTTTGCATCATGCCGGACGAGTCCTAGAATGCGCGCTTTCTTTTACCCTGAGAACGCCGGGCTGGAGCAGGCCGACAGCGGCCGCATTCTCCTCGCCGGCGAGGACATTACCGCGGTGCCTGCTGAGCAGCGGCACGTCAACACCGTGATGGGCTCCCGGCTCAGGGAGTGGCCGGGCGCATTCTCGACCGCCAGTACAAGGGCGCGACCCTGGAGTCCCGGGTGCAGCTCGACGCCGGCGGCGACATTCTGATCGCCGGCTTCTTCGACGAAGACGATGCCGGCACCGACTTCGCGCTGGAACAGCGGATCTCGGTAAGCTGGGTGGACGGCTGGGAGGTGGTACTGCCCCTTGACATCCTCCCCTCCCTAAAAGAAGGGGATTCCCCGTTAGGGGAGTAGCCTGTCGCCAGGCTGACTGGTTCCTGTTTCACTGTGGACTGCTCGGGCGGGGCTTGGTTATCGCCGTAAATTCCGCGCAATGGCGGATTTTACGATGGTGAATCAACCCCATATCCGCCTAAGTCTCATGTCCACTCCGCAGGCTTAACATTCGGCGAGCCCCGCCGTAGGTCTGCTAGAGACAGGGTTAATTTTAGTGACGGTTGGCGCACCGCGCCAATCGCTTTCCTCCCTGCCCGCCTTTTCCGTGGCCGAAGAACGCCTGGCCGTGTACGCCTGGGCCGAATACCTGCCCGAGGCGGTGTTGCGAGCCTTTACCGAGGAAACCGGCGTGGCGGTGGATTATGCCAGCTTTGATTCCAACGAGGCCCTTTACGCCAAGCTCAAGCTGCTGCAGACCAGTGGCGCCAGAGAAGGCTATGACGTGATTTTTCCGTCCAGCTACATGCTGAGCAAAATGGCCCGGGAAAACATGCTGCAGCCCCTCGACAAGAGCAAGCTGCCCCACTTCGGCCAGCTGGACTCTGCCCTGCTGGATCGGGATTTTGACAAGGGCAACACCTACAGCATGCCCTACGCCTTTGGCAGCACCGCCATTGCCGTTAACCGGGACGAGCTGCCCGATTGCCCGATGCCAGGGTGACCGGCTGGGCCGATATGTGGCGCAGTGAGTTCAGCGGCCAGCTAATGCTGACCGACGACATTCGCGAAAATTTCCAGATGGCGCTGCTGACCCTGGGCCATTCCGCCAACAGCCGGGATCCACAGGAAATTGAAGCGGCCTACGACAAGCTGGTAACCCTGAAGGACAATGTGCTGTTGTATAACTCCGACAATCCGCGCATGCCCTATGTGACCGGTGAAACCAGCATCGGCCTGCTGTGGAGCGATCAGGCCTACAAGACCCCGGCAGGACGGCCTTAACCTGGAGTATGTCTATCCCGAGGAAGGCGCCATCTTCTGGGTGGACAGCGCCGCCATTCCTGCCAACGCCCGTTCGGTGGACGCCGCCCATCGTTTTCTGGATTATCTGATGCGCCCCGAGGTGGCCGCGCAGATCATTACCGAGCTGGGGCTGGCGGTGCCCAACCAGGGTGCCAGGGCGCTGTTGCCCGCCGAGGTAGCGAGCGACCCGGTGCTGTTCCCGTCGGCCGAGGTAGTGGCGAACGGTCACTTCCAGGATGATCTGGGTGACGAGGTGCTCGCCGTCTACGAACAGTTCTGGGTCAGACTGCGTACCCAGTGAATGAAAGAGCCCGCCATTGGCGGGCTCTGCTTTTTTCAGCCGTTATTCAGCCCTGCCGCTGAATGGAGGCGCCGGCCAGACCGGCCAGCAACTCCTCCACCCAGGCGGTGACTTCCCGCGTGGCCGGGCCGTAGCGGTGTTCATCGAAATGGTTGCGTATTTCGCTGGGCTCCAGATTGATTTCCAGGGTATGGGCGTTGTGCATGGCCGCCTCGTGCACAAAGCCGGCGGCCGGGTAGACATTGCCCGAGGTGCCGATGGCAACAAACAGGCTGGCCTCGCTCAATGCCTGGTAAATATGATCGAGCTGCAGCGGCATTTCGCCAAACCACACCACATGGGGCCGCAACGGCTCGGGAAACTGACAGCAATGACACAAATCCGTGGTGTGCAACGGGCCAGGCCAGTCAATGGTCTGGTTGCTTTGGGGGCAACGGACCTTGAGCAGCTCGCCGTGCATATGCAGCACGTTGCGGCTGCCGGCCCGCTCGTGCAGATCGTCGATGTTTTGCGTGACAATGGTGACCCGATCCGGCCACTCGGCTTCAAGCCGGGCCAGGGCAATATGCGCGGCATTGGGCTTCACCGTTGGCAACAACGCCCGGCGCTCGTTATAAAACCGTTGCACCAGTTCGGGATTGCGCCGGTACCCCTCCGGGGTCGCCACGTCTTCGATATGATGCTCTTCCCACAGACCATCCGCGGCCCTGAAAGTGCGAATGCCGGACTCGGCGGAAATGCCGGCCCCGGTAAGAATGACGATGTTTCCTTTCTGCACGCCGTGCATGCCTCTGCTAATTCCATCCTGCCTCATAGGCTAACAGTCAGTGAGGCGCAGAGCCAATAGTGCCTTAGTCTAAATGGCAGAAAGCCAGGCATTTGCCTGGCTTTCTGAACTACTCTGCGTCGTTGGGGCTCGCGTTTTCAACCCGGGCCTTGAGCTTCTGGCCGGGACGAAAGGTCACTACCCGCCTGGCCGAAATGGGAATGTCTTCTCCCGTTTTGGGATTGCGCCCGGGGCGCTCTCCCTTGTTGCGCAGTTCAAAATTGCCGAAGCCGGAAATCTTGACCTGCTCACCCTGTTCAAGTGCGCTGCGAATTTCCTCGAAAAACGCTTCAACCATGTCCTTGGCATCGCGCTTGCTGATGCCAAGGCGGGTGAACAAATGCTCTGCTATATCGGCCTTGGTTAACGCCATAAGCTCAATCCCTCAAGGAAGCATTAAACTCGTCGGAAACCGCCGTTACGATGCGGGCCACGGTGTCGGCGATTTCCTTTTCTTCCAACGTCCGTTGGGTGTCCTGCAATACCAGGCTGAGTGCCAGGCTCTTTTTGCCCTCGGCAATGCCCTGCCCCTGGTATACGTCAAACAAGTTTAATCCAACCAGCTGATTACCGCCAACTTTCCTAACCAAATCAAGGATATCGGCAGCAGCCAGGTTCTGATCGACCACCAGTGCCAGATCGCGCCGGTTGGCCGGGAAACGGGAGACTTCCACCGCGTCGGGCACCCGGCGCTCGGTCAGCGCCGACAGCTCGATTTCAAACAGGTACACCTGGGACTTGAGGCCCAGCTTTTTCAGCAGGCTCGGGTGCAGGGCGCCAAAGTGACCCACTGGCTGACCGCCACGCAGCAGCTGAGCGGATTGCCCCGGGTGCAGAGCAGACAGCTCGGCCCGCTCCACGCTGAAGGCCAGCTCGTCGGCACTGAGTGCCAGCAGGCTTTCCACATCCCCCTTGAGATCAAAAAAGTCGGCGGCCTGGTTACTCATGCTCCAGTGTTCGTCCACTACCGGGCCCAGTACCAGGCCGGCCAGCACAGGAGTCTGACGCACGCCGTTTTCGGCAGTCTCATCAGGTACAAAGGTCAGGCCCTGTTCAAACAGACGCAGCCGTGACTGCTGACGGTTCTGGTTGTACACCGCCGCCTGGATCAGGCCCGGCCACAGGGATACCCGCATGGCCGACATGTCGGCGGCAATGGGATTGGGCAGCACCATGTGCTCGGCGCCGGGGAACAGCAGCTGCTGCTGGGCCGGATCCACAAAGCTGTAGGTAATGGCTTCCTGATAACCGAGATCCACCAGGGCATCCTTCAGCCGGTTCAGCGGCAGGTGCGCCTCATGGTGAGACGACATGGACAGGTTGGCCCGGGGGGCCACATCGGGAATATTGTTGTAGCCATAGATACGGGCCACTTCTTCCACCAGATCTTCTTCAATGGCGATATCAAAGCGGTAGCTCGGCACCACCACGGTCCAGCCTTCATCTGTGGTGGTCACGTCCAGCCCCAGGCGGGTCAGCATTTCGGTGACCTGGCCGGCCTCGATATCGATACCGATCAACCGGTTGAGTTTGGCGTGGCGCAGGGTGACGGTAGCGGCCTGGGGCAGCTTGTCTTCGGCCACGGCTTCAATGACCGGGCCGGCTTCGCCGCCGCAGATCTCCAGCAGCAGCGCGGTGGCCCGCTCCATCACCTTGTGCTGCAGGCGGTAGTCCACGCCGCGCTCAAAACGGTGGGACGAGTCGGTGTGCAGGCCGTAGCTGCGGGCGCGGCCGGTAATGGCCAGCGGGCTGAAAAAGGCGCATTCCAGCAGCACGTCGCGGGTGTTCTCAGTCACGCCGGTGGCTTCACCACCGAAGATGCCGGCCATGGCCACCGGACGTTCGCTGTCGGCGATCACCAGGGTATCGGCGTTCAGGCTTACTTCATTGCCGTCGAGCAGGGTCAGCTTTTCGCCCTGCTCGGCCATGCGTACCTGAATACCCCCCTTGAGGGTATTGAGGTCAAAGGCATGCATGGGCTGGCCCCATTCCAGCAATACGAAGTTGGTGATATCCACCACGGGATCTATGCTGCGAATGCCGCTGCGGCGCAGTTTTTCCTGCATCCACAGCGGGGTTTCGGCCTTGACGTTGATATTTTTCACTACCCGGCCCAGATAACGGGGGCAGGCGTCGGCGGCATGCAGCTGAATATCCAGCTGGTCGTCAATGCTGGCGGACACGGCGGGGATCTCGGGCCAGGACACATCCTGGTTGTTGAGCACGCCCACTTCCCGGGCCAGACCGGCCATGCTCAGGCAGTCGGCGCGGTTGGGGGTCAGATCCACTTCAATGGTGACGTCGTTCAGGGCCAGATAGTCACGCACGTCGGTGCCAACGGGCGCGTCGGCGGGCAGCTCGATAATGCCGTCGGACTCGATATCGATGCCCAGCTCACCGTAGGAGCACAGCATGCCGTGAGACGGCTGGCCGCGCAGTTTGGCCTTCTTGATCTTGAAATCACCGGGCAACACGGCGCCGACCACGGCCACCGCCACTTTCAGGCCCTGGCGGCAGTTGGGCGCGCCGCAGACGATGTCGAGCAGCTCGTCGCCGCCCACATTGACCTTGGTCACGCGCAGCTTGTCGGCGTCCGGGTGCTGACCGCATTCCACCACTTCACCCACCATTACTCGGGAAAAGTCGCCGGCAACGGGCTCGATGCCGTCCACTTCCAGGCCGGCCATGGTGATCTGCTCGGCAAGGGCCTCGGCGTTAAGACCGGTGTTGACCCATTCATCCAGCCATGATTTTGAAAACTTCATTATTGCTCCTGCCGCTTACCGGAATTGCTTGAGAAAACGCAGATCATTTTCGAAAAAGGCTCGCAGATCGTTCACGCCATAACGCAGCATGGTCAGACGCTCCACGCCCATGCCAAAGGCAAAGCCGCTGTAACGCTCGGGGTCGATACCCACGGAACGCAGTACGTTCGGGTGCACCATGCCGCAACCCAGTACTTCCAGCCACTTGCCGTTCTTGCCCATTACATCCACTTCGGCGCTGGGCTCGGTGAACGGAAAGTAAGACGGACGGAAGCGGATCTGCAGATCTTCTTCAAAGAAGTTATGCAGAAAATCATGCAGCACGCCCTTGAGCTGGGTAAAGCTGACGTTTTCGTCCACCAGCAGGCCTTCCACCTGATGGAACATGGGGGTGTGGGTCTGATCGTAGTCGTTACGATATACCCGGCCCGGCGAGATGATGCGAATGGGCGGCTGCTGCTGTTCCATGGTGCGGATCTGCACGCCGGAGGTCTGGGTACGCAGCATCAGTTTGGGGTTAAAGTAGAAGGTATCGTGATCGGCCCGGGCCGGGTGATGGGCCGGAATGTTCAGGGCATCGAAGTTGTGGAAATCGTCTTCGATTTCCGGACCCTCGGCCACTTGAAAGCCCAGCTCGCCAAAAAAGGATTCAATGCGCTTGATGGTGCGGCTGACCGGGTGCAGGCCCCCACTCACCTGACGACGGCCCGGCAGGCTGATGTCCAGGGTTTCACTCGCCAGTCTGGCATTGAGTTCCGCCAGTTGCAGGGCTTCGCGCTTGGCATTGAGCGCATCATTAACGGCCTGTTTGGCCTGGTTGATGGCCTGACCGGCGGCGGGGCGTTCTTCCGGAGAGAGCTTGCCGAGCGCCTTGGACTGCTCGGTAAAGGTGCCCTTTTTGCCCATGTAGCGAACCCGGATTTCATCCAGTTCGGCGGCAGTGGCGGCAGCCTGGATCTCCGCCTGCGCCTTGACGATCACGTCTTCCAGCTGATCCATGTATTCCTCGTTGACTTGCCCGTATACACGGACGCTAAGTATTAGAAAAGGTCTTGATAATAAAGGAAATGCTTTGTTGCTTCCACCACTGAGCCGGGAGGAAGCCAATAAAAAAGGAGGCCGTAGCCTCCTTTGAAAATCATCGTAGTCCGACTTACGCCAGGGCTTCTTTCGCTTTGGCAACCAGAGCGGTGAAGGTGGTCTTGTCGTGTACGGCGATGTCAGCCAGGATCTTGCGATCGATTTCAACAGAGGCCTTCTTCAGGCCGTTGATGAAGCGGCTGTAGGACAGACCGTTCTGACGGGAAGCCGCGTTGATACGGGCAATCCACAGCTGACGGAACTGACGCTTTTTCTGACGACGGTCACGGTAGGCATACTGGCCGGCCTTGGTTACCGCTTGTACCGCTACGCGATAAACGCGTGAACGGGCGCCGTAATAACCTTTGGCCTGCTTCAGAATTTTCTTGTGACGAGCGCGTGCAGTTACACCACGTTTAACTCTTGGCATTGTTCACTCTCCTCTTAAGCGGTGGGCAGCATGGATTTGATCTGGGCAACGTCAGACGCCGCTACCAGACACTTACCGCGCAGCTGACGCTTACGCTTGGTGCTTTTCTTGGTGAGGATGTGACGCAGGTGGGACTGCTTGCGCTTGAAGCCACCAGAGCCGGTCTTCTTGAAGCGCTTGGCAGCGCCCTTGTTGGATTTCATCTTAGGCATGAAATACTCCGCATTGTTAATAACATCAAACAGACAAGGCGAGCCGGACGCAGCGCCCGGCTACTTGTTAAACCTTACTGTTTCTTTTTAGGGGCAAGCACCATCACTGCCTGGCGGCCTTCCAGCTTGGGAAAGGATTCCACCAGAGCCAGCTCTTCGAGTTCGGTCTTGATGCGGTTAAGCAGGTCAAAACCGAGCTCCTGGTGCGCCATTTCACGCCCACGGAAACGCAGGGTGACTTTGGCCTTGTTGCCTTCTTCCAAAAAGCGAACCAGGTTGCGTAGCTTTACCTGATAGTCGCCTTCATCGGTACCGGGCCGGAATTTGACTTCCTTGACCTGGATTTGTTTCTGCTTTTTCTTCTGTTCCTTGGTCGCTTTACTTTTCTCGTAAAGGAACTTGCCGTAATCCATGATACGGCAAACGGGAGGCTCGGCATTGGGACTGATTTCCACCAGATCGACGCCCGCCTCGCTGGCAGCGTTCAGTGCCTCATTGATGGACACGACCCCCAATGCTTCACCTTCCAGGCCGACCAGACGAACTTCTTTCAGTCGGATTTCTTCATTCAGTCGATTGCGGGGAGCGGGCTTGCCCCCTTTTTTGGCGCCTTTTATAACCTATCCTCCACTGTTTTCTTTCCGCGGGTCTGAACCTCTTCCTTGATGAGCGCGATCAGCGCGTCAACATCAAAGGTTCCCAGATCCTGACCTTTTCGGGTACGAACTGCTACCTTGCCGGCTTCGACTTCTTTGTCGCCGCATACCAGCATGAAAGGTACCCGCTTAAGAGTATGCTCGCGGATTTTAAAGCCAATTTTCTCATTTCTCAAGTCCGCCTTGGCTCTGATACCCACATTATTCAGGGACTCGACCAGATTTTTGGCATAGTCGGCCTGATTGTCGGTAATGTTGAGCACCACCGCCTGGGTGGGAGCCAGCCAGGTCGGGAACAGACCGGCGTATTCTTCAATAAGAATACCGATGAAACGCTCGATGGAACCCAGAATGGCCCGGTGGATCATCACCGGCACATGGCGCTCGTTGTCTTCGCCCACATAGCTGGCACCCAGGCGGCCCGGCAGCGCGAAGTCGAGCTGTACGGTACCACATTGCCAGGCACGATTCAGGCAGTCGTGCAGGGTAAATTCGATTTTCGGACCATAAAAGGCCCCCTCGCCCGGCTGCAGCTCATACTCAATGCCATAGGCCTTGAGCGCTTCTTCCAGGGCCAGCTCGGCCTTGTCCCAGATCTCGTCGCTGCCGATACGCTGTTCCGGACGGGTGGACAGCTTGACCGCGATATTGGTGAAACCAAAGGTTTCATAGGTGTCGTACACCATGCGAATGCAGGCGGACACTTCGCTCTGGATCTGATCTTCGGTACAGAAGATGTGGGCATCGTCCTGAGTAAAGCCACGTACCCGCATCAGGCCGTGCAGGGCACCGCTGGGCTCGTTGCGGTGGCAACAGCCGAACTCGGCCATGCGCAGGGGCAGATCCCGGTAGGACTTGAGGCCCTGGTTGAAGATCTGCACATGCCCCGGGCAGTTCATCGGCTTGATGGCGTAATCCCGGTTCTCGGAGTGGGTGGTGAACATGTTCTCGGCATACTTGTCCCAGTGGCCGGATTTTTCCCACAGCACTCTGTCCATCATGAAGGGGCCCTTGACCTCTTCATACTGGTACTCACGCAGCTTGTCGCGCACAAAGGTTTCCAGCTCGCGGAAGATGGTCCAGCCGTCGTTGTGCCAGAACACCATGCCCGGGGCTTCTTCCTGCATGTGATACAGATCGAGCTGCTTGCCGATTTTGCGGTGATCGCGCTTGGCGGCTTCTTCCAGCTGCACCAGGTAGGCCTTGAGCGCCTTCTTGTCGGCCCAGGCAGTACCGTAAATGCGCTGCAGCATCTTGTTTTTGGAGTCGCCGCGCCAGTAGGCACCGGACACCTTCTGCAGTTTGAAGTGCTGGCAGAAGCGCATGTTGGGCACGTGCGGCCCCCGGCACATGTCGATGTATTCTTCATGGTGATACAGGCCGGGCTTGTCGTTCTGGCTGACGTTTTGATCGAGAATTTCGATTTTGTACGATTCATGCCGACGGGCAAAGGTGTCTCTCGCCTCTTGCCAGCTGACCTTTTTCTTGATCACGGCATACTCGGTCTTGGCCAGTTCCAGCATGCGGGCTTCGATCTTCTGAATGTCTTCCTCGGTGAGGGTGTGTTCAAGATCCACATCGTAATAAAAGCCGTTTTCGATCACCGGACCAATGGCCATGCGGGTTTCGGGCCACAACTGTTTGATGGCATGTCCCAGCAGGTGAGCACAGGAGTGGCGGATGATCTCGAGGCCGTCCTGATCCTTTGCGGTAATGATCGACAGGCTGGCGTCGTGGCTGATCAGCTCGCAGGCATCGGCCAGCTCGCCGTCGATGCGGCCGGCGATACAGGCCTTGGCCAGGCCCGGACCGATATCCTGAGCCACTTCCATAATGGTGACGGGGTTCTCGAAATGGCGCTGACTGCCATCGGGAAGAGTAATTGTCGGCATGCAATGTCCTTAACAGTGGTGCACCCTACCAAAGCGCACATGTATTCGGTGAAAAGAATGATGGTTCACTATATTGTTCCCGACCATCTGGCGTTACCTGGCCAGCCTGGCACGCAATGGGTGTTATCCGGCGGCACAGGTCGGGACGCCAAAGACTAACAGAATTAATGCCCGGTCGCCATGCACCCGCCACCTCAATCAGCTTCATCCTGCGCCTTGTGCTTGAGCAGAATGAACCGGCTGTGAGGAATGTAGAGCAGCTCCGCGACCTGGCGCACAATGGCTTCTTCCTGTTTATCCAGTTCACCGTCGACCAGCGCCATGCGCCACAAGGCCAGTAAAATGGCCTCGCGCTGCGGTACCGGCAGTTCCTTGAGATGGGTAGTGAACTCATACAGGGAAACCGCATCTTGCTGATGTGCCCTTCCCTGCTGCAACCACTCGTGCACCTGGGCGGGGGTCTGATCGAAAAGCTGGCCCAGAAGGCTCTCGAGCCGCTGCTGCTCCGCGCGGGTAACCTCTCCATCTGCCAGCATGACTTCACTGAGCAGGGCTGCAACAGCCACTTCTTCCTGCATGGAAAGAGGATCTTCGTTTGTCTGACCCGTAAACCATTGTTTCAGTCGCTCGATCATGATTTATCCTCATTGGCACCGGGCCTGATGCCGGCCGCTTTTGACCTATACTGGTGGCACAGCCCGATAGTGTGGAGTGAATAGTGTATGTGGCCCGTCATTGCCAGTCAGATCAGTGAGGCGATAAACACTGAGTTCAGTATTGCCGAGCGCACCCCCTTGAGCGGCGGTGAAATCAACCAGGCGTTTCGCATCAGCGATGGCCAGCATCACTTCTTCGTTAAACTCAATGACCGCACCAACGTCGATATGTTCCGGGCCGAGTGGACCGGACTCGAGCATCTGCTCAACAGTCAGACGCTGAAAATACCCCGTCCGATCTGCTGCGGCACCACCATGAGCAGCAGCTTTCTGGTACTGGAGTACCTGAAACTGGGACCGGCCGAAGAGCAGGACTGGCACATGCTGGGGCGGCAACTGGCTCATTTGCACATGGGTTGCACTCAGCCCATGTATGGCTGGGACGAGGACAATTTTATCGGCACTACGGTACAACCCAATGCCTGGCACAAAAAGTGGGCCACCTTCTTCGCTGAGCAGCGTATTGGATGGCAACTGCAATTACTTGAAGACAAAGGCATTCATTTTGGTGATATTGAAGAGCTCACGGGAGCCATTAAAAACCGCCTGGCCGGCCATCAGCCGAAGGCCTGTTTGTTGCATGGAGATTTGTGGCGTGGCAACCTTGGCTTCTGTGAACGACAGGGAGTGCTGTTTGATCCGGCCAGTTATTTTGGTGATCGGGAGGCCGATATTGCCATGACCGAGCTTTTTGGCCAGTTTCCACGGGTATTTTACCAGGGCTACGATGCCGTCTGGCCCCGGGAAGAAGGCTATCGGGAACGGCGTGAGATCTACAACCTCTATCACCTGCTCAATCACGTTAACCTGTTTGGTCAGGCTTATCTGGAGCAGACCAAAGCGTTGTTATTAAAAATTATTGCCAGTTAGGAGAAGCCATGTCGCAACCCGTGGTGTTGATTACCGGTGCCGCCAGGCGCATTGGAGCTGAAATCAGTCGTTGCCTGCATGCTCAGGGATACCACCTGGTATTACACTATCACCACAGTGAACAGCAGGCCCGGGAACTGGCCGACAGCCTCAACCAGTCTCGTCCGGACAGCGTCCGGCTGTTGCAACAGGATCTGACCCGGCTCGATGACATTAACGCCATGGCTGACAGAGCCCTCGGTTGCTTTGGCCGGGTAAGTGCCCTGGTTAATAATGCTTCTGCCTTTTATCCCAGCCAGTTTGGCGACATCACCCCCGCACAATGGCTGGAGTTGTCAGCCACCAATGCGGCGGCCCCCCTGTTGCTGAGCCAGGCTCTGTTTCCCTCTTTGAAAAAAGAAAGAGGCAGCATTATCAACATGGTGGACATTCATGCAACCAACGGCCTGCGTCATCACCTGCCCTACAGCATGGCCAAAAATGCCCTGGCGACACTGACTCGCGGACTGGCAGCAGAGCTGGCGCCGCATGTGCGTGTTAATGGTATTGCTCCCGGTCCCATTATCTGGCCCGAACATGAGCTGAATGAGGAGCAAAAACGCCGGGTGCTGGGTTCCGTTCCCATGGGTCGCCTGGGCACGCCGAGGGAAATTGCCGAAACAGCCGCCTTTTTACTGAACGGACCGGAATATCTTACCGGCCAGATCATTGCTCTTGACGGGGGGCGCTCCTGTCAAAGCCTGCCAGAGGCCTGATGTATAACCACCCGGAGAATCGTTATGCGTGACTATTTTGAGCAAAATATCGTCTGCCCTCACTGCGGTCATCATACGCGCATTGAAGTCGATGCCTCCGGGGGGGATCAGGATTATTACGAAGACTGCCAGGCCTGTTGCAATTCCATTCATATCCACCTTATGCGCAACGAAGTAACCGATGAGGTGGAATTGAAAGTGGATGCTGATGATGAGCAATATTTTTAAACCAATAATTGTATGTTGGCATAACTAGGGCAAGTATAATAACCGGGTTAAATACCCGGTTACTATTACTCAGCTGCGGCTCGCCAGCACTCTCTCTACTGTGTCTACAATGGCCTGCGTCTGCGGGTCAACTTCTATGTTGGCCCGGTAGCCCGGCTGTACCTCGCCCAGATTGGTACGGGCCAGGGTCTCGGGGATCAAATGCACGGCAAAGTGCTCGGCGGTCACCTCCCCCAGCGTCAGGCTGATGCCATCAATACCGATATATCCTTTGGTAAACAGGTATTTGCCAAGACCTGCCGGTACGCCAAAACGCAGTGTGGTATTGGTGTCGGTCTCAATGCGCTCCAGCAACTCACTCATGCCCATAATGTGTCCCGACATGGCATGACCGCCAATATCATCGCCAAAGCGGGCCGCCCGCTCCAGGTTGATCTTGTCCCCCACCTTCAGCTGCCCCAGGTTGGTCACCCTCAGGGTCTCCTGCATCAGGTCAAAACTGACCCGATCACCGTCCATGGCGGTCACCGTCAGGCAGCAGCCATTATGGGCCACGGAAGCACCCAGCTCCAGCCCCGGCAGCAGTGCTGCCGGCATGGCCACCACATGAGTGCGAAAATCAGGTTTTTCAATAAGATTAAGCAGAACGCCCTGGCCCTGTACAATTCCGGTAAACATCGTGTAAATCCATAGCAAAACAGTTAAAAACAATGGGAAAAAGCATCCGCAGCCGTTATATTTCCGGCATATTGCGATGCAAGCAAGTCACACTTCCTTTCAATATTTCTGCAATACCGGATCGCCCGTACCGGTTGCGTATTTTGCTGAGCGAGAAAAGCATGTCCTTCCCCTCTTTCCTGGCCGAAATCCGGCACCTGCTGCGGCTATGCGGCCCCATTCTGGTAGCCCAGGTGGCGCAGACCACCATGAGCTTTGTCGATACCGTCATGGCCGGACAAATCAGTGCCACCGACATGGCGGCGGTGGCCGTTGCCACCAGCTTCTGGTTACCGATTATTCTGCTGGTGCAGGGGGTGGTCATGGCACTCACCCCCATCATATCGCAACTCAACGGCGCCCGTCGCCACCACGAAGTAGCCGGGGCCGTACACCAGGGCTTCTGGCTCACCCTGCTGGTCATCGTGCCCGCCTGGCTGGCCCTGTATTTCTCTCCCATGGTGCTGCACTGGATGGACGTGGAGCCACTGCTGGCAGAAAAAACCACGGGTTATCTGCACGGCATCCTCTGGGGCATGCCTGCCTATGCGCTGTATCAGGTGCTGCGCAATTTCAGCGAGGGGCTGTCTCACACCAGACCCACCATGATCATCGGCTTTATTGGCCTCGCAGTAAACGTGCCCGCCAACTATGTGCTGATCCATGGCAAGCTGGGTCTGCCCCAGCTTGGTGGTGTGGGTTGTGGCTATGCCTCGGCACTGGTGTTCTGGGCCATGCTGGTGGCCATGCTCATCTACACCAAACGTTCGGCGCTGCTTAACCGGTTTAATGTTTTTGCCACCCTCACTGCACCAGACATAGCCCGCATTGGCCGAATTTTCCGGCTGGGTTTTCCCATTGCCATGGCCATATTCTGTGAGGTCACCCTGTTTACCGTGGTGGCTCTGCTGTTGGCGCCACTGGGTGCCGATGTGGTTGCAGGCCACCAGGTAGCCATCAATTTTTCCAGCATGATCTTTATGCTTCCCCTCAGCCTTGGGATGGCGCTGACCATTCGTGTGGGCCACAGCCTGGGTGAGGGGCTGGCTGAGCAGGCGAAAATAGCCAGCATGGCGGGCATTGGCTTTGGCGGTTTGCTGGCAGTGGTCACCGCGCTGACTACCGCCCTCTCCCGTCACTGGATCAGCGGTATTTACACCGACAATCCCTTTGTGCTTGAGCTGGCCGCCAGTCTGCTGTTGCTGGCCTCCCTGTACCAGATCTCCGATTCGGTGCAGGTGATTGGCGCCGCTGCGTTGCGGGGCTACAAGGACACCCAGGTGATTTTCTACATTACCCTGCTGGCTTACTGGCTGTGTGGCCTGCCGGTGGGCATGGTGCTGGGCCTCACCGACTGGCTGGTGCCGGCCATGGGGCCTCACGGTTTCTGGATTGGTTTTCTGGTAGGCTTGACCATAGCGGCATTTCTACTGATATGGCGGTTACGCATTATTTATGAAAGGGTCACTCATCGCGATCGTGCTGGCCTGCCTCTGGTTGACGGGCTGTAACGACCGGCAGGCGCTGAAACCGGCTTTTGATACTTACCTTGCCCGGGTAGCAAACGTGCTGGGAGCCGAGCCCCCCACACTCACCAGGCCTGGCCCTCTTCCACCACTACCACCTCAACGGCTGCTGCAGCTGCAGCAGCCACGCATCAGTGCCGGCCTGCTGGATACCCTCAAACTGGGTGAATGCCGGCTGCTGGCTCTGGTGGGCCAGCACAACAGCCCCATCGGCAAAAGCCAGAGCGCCGGCGCCGTACTCTTGTATCATCTTCGCTTTCAGCAGGGATTGCGGGACTGCAGGGGCCGGCATGATGATAGTGAACTGCAGGCCTGGCTGGATGAGCTTGAGCAACAAAAGGCGCCGCTGCTTCCGGGATATCACTGGAACATGATGGTAGCCGAGCCGGAGATCCGCGCCGCCCTGACTCCTCGCCAGCGGCCAGTGCCCGCCGATCACCGCGGCTTTCAGGCGACCATCAACGCCTTTTCCCTGTTTGCAGCACTGCAACGACAGGCTAAAGGCACACCGTCTCTGAGCCTCGTTAACAGCGATGAGTTCAACGAACGCCTCGGCGGTCTTTACAACAACGATTATCTGGGTGAACTCTATTATTCCCTGCACAGCGCGGCTCACTACCTGGAGCAAAGCCTGACATTTCTCGCTCGCTTGTCACAATTCGACTGCGGCCCGGCAGGACAGCAGGATGCAGGTCGCCTGCGAAACGCCATGGAGCATTACTACATCAAGGGCATACAGGGGCAACTGAGCGAACTGGACCGTCACTTTGTGCGACTGGCCCCTTTGCTTGCTCAAAGCCTTGTTGCCCCTCCTGAGCGCCGGGATACCATGGCCGATTACCGCAGCTGGTATGCATCCGGCCTCGACAGCCGTATCTACACTCATTACCGGCAACTGACCCTGAAGCACGCCAAAGCCTGGCAGGCCTTTCTGCGACGGTGTAATCTTTCACCGGGATGAACAATTGTTCTCCATCCGGTTGTTGCAACTGAAAAAAGGCTTGCCCAGCCCTCTCCCCTTGGCTAGTATACGCAGCGCCTGAAGGCCCTATGCGTTCTTAGCTCAGTTGGTTAGAGCACCACCTTGACATGGTGGGGGTCGGTGGTTCGAATCCACTAGAACGCACCAGATTTCAGTGATGTGTCCGTCGAACAGGATGAAACGCATCATATAATGTTTTGCGTCCTTAGCTCAGCTGGTTAGAGCACTACCTTGACATGGTAGGGGTCGGTGGTTCGAATCCACTAGGACGCACCAGTTGCAAAGTCAGGCGTTCTTAGCTCAGTTGGTTAGAGCACCACCTTGACATGGTGGGGGTCGGTGGTTCGAATCCACTAGAACGCACCAGATTAAAAAAAGCCCGCTCACTGAGCGGGCTTTTTGCTTTCCATGCTGTCCACTCTTCTTTCTATTTCACCGTGTTCCTTTAATTATTTGCCAATATATTTGGATGTTGGAATAACAAAATATTCAAAGCGGCGCTCACATTCACTCATGTTGAAGCCAGCCAAACTGAACATTGAAACAAAGTGATTTTCCCGTCATTGCCTTTTGTTCACACTGGCTTCAATTACCGCGCCCACCGGCGCCCATAACAAGAGTCCGAGAGAGTGCCAGCATGAACAAAACGTCGTTAAACGCCCACTGGATGCCCTTCACCCCCAACAAGGGCTTCAAGGCCAGCCCCCGTATGCTCACCGGTGCAAAGGGTATGCACTGGCTCACCGATGACAACCGCCAGGTTCTGGACATGACCGCCGGACTGTGGTGCTGTAACGCCGGTCATGGCCACCCGCATATTGCCGAAACCATTGCCCGTCAGGCCCGGGAGCTCGATTACGCCCCCTGCTTTGGATTTGGTCACCCACTGTCCTTTGAACTGTCGGAACGGCTCGCCAGCCTGGCACCGGGTAATCTTAACAAAGTGTTCTACACCAACTCGGGATCCGAGTCGGTAGAAACCGCACTGAAAATGGCACTGGCCTATCACCACGCCCGGGGAGAGGCCGGCCGACAGTTATTTATTGGCCGTGAGAGGGGTTACCACGGCGTTAATTTCGGCGGTATTTCGGTGGGTGGCATTACCAGCAACTACAAGGCTTTTGGCCAGTGGCTGCCTGTCGATCATCTCTCCCACACCCAGGATCTGAGCCGTAATGCCTTTTCCCGCGGTCTGCCCCTGCATGGTGGCGTGGCGATGGCCAACGAACTGGAAAAACTCATCAGGCTGCACGATGCCAGCCGCATTGCCGCCGTGATCATCGAGCCCATTACCGGTGCCGGCGGTGTGCTGCCTCCTCCGGAGGGGTATCTGCAGCGTATTCGGGAGATCTGCGATCAGTACGGCATTCTGCTGATCTTTGACGAAGTGATCTGTGGATTTGGTCGCACCGGCACTCCCTTTGCCAGCCAGACATTTAATGTACAGCCCGACATCATGACCACCGCCAAGGGGCTCACCAACGGCGCCGCCCCCATGGGTGCAGTACTGGCCGGCGATCACATTCATGATGCCATTGTCGAGTCCAGCGCCAGCGGTGTGGAATTTTTCCATGGCTATACCTACTCGGCCCACCCCCTCGCCTGTGCCGCCGCCATGGCCACACTGGATGTGTATGAACAGGAGGGGCTGTATTACCGAGGGGCCGCCGAGGGCGAGATCAGCCGCTACTTTGAGCTGGGCCTGCACAGCCTCAAAGGTCTTCCTGGCGTGATCGACATTCGTAATTATTCACTGATTGCCGCCGTGGAATTCGAAGCTCCGGCCGGCCAGACCGGCACCACCGGCGCCAGCATTCAGGGCTCGGCATGGGAGCAGGGGCTGATGCTGCGCTCCCTGGGCGACGCCATTGCCATGTCACCGCCGCTTATCCTTGAAAAGGAGCATGTGGATCAGACCATAGGCATACTGGAGCGCTGTATTCGCCAACACCTTGGCTGAACCATCAAAAAGGGCTGCAGATGCAGCCCTTTGGGATCCTGTACTGCCTTAGCCGGCAGCCAGCTCTGCCAGCCTGTTTCGGGCTTCATTCAGCCCGGCCTCTCGGGTTCCCTCCCCCATGGCGAGACCTTCGGCATAAACAAATTCCACCTCAGTAATCCCCAGAAATCCAAGTACGGTCTGCATATAGGGCGTGATCAGGTCAAGAGAGCTGCCTCGGTGCAATCCTCCGCGGGTAGTCACCACAATGGCTTTTTTGCCCTTGAGTAATCCTTCCGGCCCTCTATCCGTATAACGGAAAGTCACCCCGGCCCGACACACCAGGTCAATCCACGCTTTCAGCTGTACCGGCACATGAAAGTTGTACATGGGCGCGGCAATGACCACCCGGTCGGCCGCCCTTAGCTCGGCGATAAGCTCGTTGGAAAGCGCCAGCAGAGCACGCTGCGGCTCATTGAGTTCACCGCCACCACGCAAGGCCTGAGCACCATCACCATCCAGCACCGGCAGCGGACTGGCGGCCAGATCTCTGCTGACAAAAGAGGACGCGGGGATCCGGGATACAAAATGGTCAATCAACTGCCCTGATTCGGACTGATCACCAAGAATGCTGGATTTCAGGATCAAGGTATGAGTCATGTTATAGGCTCCTTAATACAGTAATACTGAATAATCAAAACACCGTCTTGCTTCGTGATTTCAAGCTTAAGGAGAGTACGGAAAGAGTTAAATCGGAATTTGCCGGTCAAAACATTCAAATTATTAGAACTAAAACAGCAGGAAGATTCACGTTGACGTTAACGAGACACCAAAGGACAGGCAAAAGAAAACCCTCGTATAACGAGGGTCAAACAAACGGAAACGTGCTTAAACAGAGCTACGCATCTCACCTAACAAGTTGCTTTCATTGGCTTGCAGCAAGTGGTTAGACCGTGATGCAGGGACAATGTAACCGGTGCAAAATGTGAAGTCAACGTAAAACACCATAAAAAGGATGCCATATTTCGCCACCACCACCCCCGCTTTACGTTGACGTTATGGTCATAATTTTTAACGACCCATCAGGCTTGAATGGCGCCTGTACTGCTCATCTGCAAACCGGCTGAACAGACCACGAGCCCGTGCCGCCGGTCCCCAAGGCATCGGCGGCACTCGTGGCTTCATCCAGAACCACTCGCTTGTTACACAATTGTCAGTTTTTTCCGTGTCTTACACGAGCACAATGGTAAAACCGTGACTAACCTTATCACTAAAGGATGTGAAATGTGTGTGCGCACGGCCCTGTCCTTTTAATCAGGTGCCGCTAGTAAATCAGGGGGAATGACCATGGGTATTTTCGAGCATTATCAAACGCGCTATGAAAAGGCCAAGGAAGAAGAATACAGCCTTCAGGAGTTTCTTGACCTCTGTCGCGAAGACAAGGGCTGTTACGCCTCCGCTTCCGAGCGGTTGCTGATGGCCATCGGTGAGCCGGAAATGATAGACACCGCTCAGGTGCCGAGATACAGCCGGCTGTTTTCCAACCGGGTAATCGCCCGCTATCCCGCTTTTGCCGATTTTTACGGCATGGAAGAAAGCATCGAGCAAATCGTTTCCTACCTCAAGCACGCCGCTCAGGGGCTGGAAGAAAAGAAACAAATCCTCTACCTGCTGGGCCCGGTGGGTGGCGGTAAGTCATCCCTGGCCGAGTGCCTCAAGGCCCTGATGCAAAAGGTGCCCATTTACCGGATCAAGGGCTCTCCGGTAAACGACCATCCCTTCAGCCTGTTCGACATGGCCGAGGATGGCCCGGTGCTGGAGCAGGAATACGGTATTCCACGCCGCTATCTGCGGCCCATCATGTCGCCCTGGGCAGTCAAGCGCCTGCACGAATACGGTGGTGACATTACCCGCTTCCGCGTAGAAAAGGTCTATCCGTCTGTGCTCGACCAGATTGCCGTGGCCAAAACCGAGCCCGGCGATGACAACAACCAGGACATCTCCTCCCTGGTGGGCAAGGTCGACATTCGCAAGCTGGAGCATTACGCCCAGGACGATGCCGATGCCTATTCCTATTCCGGCGCCCTGTGCAAGGCCAACCAGGGCATGATGGAATTCGTTGAAATGTTCAAGGCGCCCATCAAGGTGCTGCACCCGCTGCTCACCGCCACCCAGGAAGGTAACTACAACGGTACCGAGGGGCTCTCCGCCCTGCCCTTTGAAGGCATTATCCTGGCCCACTCCAACGAGTCGGAATGGCAGCACTTCAAGCACAACAAAAACAATGAGGCGTTCCTGGACCGGGTATACATCGTCAAGGTGCCCTACTGTCTGCGGGTCACCGAAGAGGTGGAAATCTACCAGAAACTGCTGACCAACAGTGAACTGTCCACCGCCAAGTGTGCGCCGGGCACCCTGGAAACCCTGGCGCAATTTACCGTACTGTCCCGCCTCAAGGAGCCGGAAAACTCCAGCATTTATTCCAAGATGCGGGTATACGACGGTGAAACCCTGAAAGACACGGATCCCAAGGCCAAGTCCTATCAGGAATACCGGGATTACGCCGGGGTGGATGAAGGCATGACCGGACTCTCTACCCGCTTTGCGTTCAAGATCCTGTCCCGGGTGTTCAACTTTGATCACGCCGAAGTGGCCGCCAACCCGGTGCATCTGTTCTACGTGCTCGAGCAGCAAATTGAGCGGGAGCAGTATCCTCAGGAAGTACACGATCGCTATCTGGAGTTCATCAAGGGTTACCTTATTCCCAAATACGTGGAATTTATCGGCAAGGAAATTCAGACCGCCTACCTCGAGTCCTATTCCGAGTATGGCCAGAACATCTTTGATCGTTACGTCACCTACGCCGACTTCTGGATTCAGGATCAGGAATACCGGGACCCGGATACCGGCCAGCTGTTCGACCGGTCTGCGCTCAACGCCGAGCTGGAAAAAATCGAAAAGCCCGCCGGCATCAGCAACCCCAAGGACTTCCGCAACGAGATCGTCAACTTCGTGTTGCGGGCCCGGGCCAATAACGCCGGTAAAAACCCCAACTGGACCAGCTACGAAAAGCTCAGAACCGTTATCGAGAAGAAAATGTTCTCCAATACCGAAGAGCTTCTGCCGGTCATTTCCTTCAATGCGAAAACCAGTGCCGACGAGCAGAAAAAGCACGACGACTTTGTGGATCGCATGATGGAAAAGGGTTATACCCGCAAGCAGGTACGGCTGCTGTCCGAGTGGTATCTGCGGGTACGCAAATCAAGCTGATAGTCATCAGTTGGGGGAATCATGGCGCATTTTATCGACAGACGACTGAATGGCCGCAACAAGAGCGCTGTCAACCGGCAGCGCTTCATTCGCCGCTACAAACAACAGCTTAAAAAGGCGGTGTCCGACGCGGTGCTCAAACGCAGCATTCAGGATATCGACAAGGGCGAGAGTGTCTCCATACCCACACGAGACATCTCCGAGCCCTTCTTTCATCACGGCAAGGGTGGCCACCGGGATCAGGTGCACCCGGGTAATGATCAGTTCGTTACCGGTGACCGGGTCGATCGCCCTTCCGGGGGCGGCGGTGGTGGCAGTGGCCAGGGGGAAGCCAGCAACCAGGGCGAAGGTCAGGACGACTTCGTGTTCCAGATCTCCAAGGATGAATATCTGGATTTGCTGTTCGACGGACTGGAGCTGCCCAATCTGGAGAAAAACAAACTCAACAAGATCAGCGAAATGAAAACCTTTCGGGCCGGCTATACCGCCGACGGCGTGCCGGCCAATATCAATGTGGTACGTTCATTGCGCCAGTCTCTGGCCCGGCGTACCGCCCTGCAGGCGGGCAAAAAGCGCTCCGTGGCCGAGCTGGAGCAGGAGCTGGCAGAGCTGTGCAAACGACCGGCGGAGAATTATGCCCGCATTCAGGAGCTGGAAGACGAGATCAGCGAGCTCAGGCGACGCATTGCGGCAGTACCCTTTATCGACACCTTTGACTTGCGCTACAACAACTTCGTCAAACGACCGGTGCCCTCCACTCAGGCGGTGATGTTCTGTCTGATGGACGTGTCCGGCTCCATGGATCAGGCCACCAAGGACATGGCCAAACGCTTTTACCTGCTGCTTTACCTGTTTCTGACCCGCAGCTACAAAAACGTGGACGTGGTGTTTATCCGTCATCATACCCAGGCCAAGGAGGTGGACGAACAGGAGTTCTTTTACTCCCAGGAAACCGGCGGCACCATCGTTTCCAGTGCATTACAGCTGATGAAAGAAGTCATGAATGAGCGTTACCCGGCCGATCAGTGGAATATCTATGCCGCCCAGGCCTCTGACGGTGACAACTGGGCTGACGATTCGCCCCTGTGCCGGCAGCTGCTGCAAAAAGACATCATGCCGCTGGTGCGCTATTACACCTATATCGAAATCACCAACCGGGCTCATCAGAGCCTGTGGCACGAATATGAATCCATTGCCCGGCAGTTTCCGGCCTTTGCCATGGAGCATATTCGCTCGGTGGAAGACATTTACCCCGTCTTCCGGGAGCTGTTCAGAAAACAGGCTGCGTGAGGTAACCCATGGCCCAAGCATTGAAAAAACGCCGGCCGCTCAGCGACGGCCCGGACTGGACCTTCGATTTGCTCGAAGCCTATCACAAGGAAATTGCCCGCATCGCCGACAGCTACGGGCTCAGTACCTATCCCAATCAGATAGAGATCATCACCGGCGAGCAGATGATGGACGCCTACTCCAGCATCGGTATGCCCATTGGCTATCATCACTGGTCCTATGGCAAGAAGTTCATTCAGACCGAGCAGACTTACAAGCGAGGCCAGATGGGCCTTGCCTACGAAATCGTGATCAACTCCAACCCCTGCATCGCCTACCTGATGGAAGAAAACACCATGCCCATGCAGGCACTGGTCATGGCCCACGCCTGCTATGGTCATAACTCCTTTTTCAAAAATAACTACCTGTTCAAAACCTGGACCGATGCCGAGTCGATCATCGACTACCTGCTGTTCGCCAAACATTATATTAACGAATGCGAAGAGAAGTACGGCTTATCCGAAGTGGAGAGCCTGATCGACAGCTGTCACGCCCTGATGAACTATGGCGTGGATCGTTACAAGCGACCCCAGAAACTGTCGCTGGCCGAAGAGCGCCGCCGGCAGAAAGCCCGGGAAGCCTATCTGCAGACCCAGGTAAACGAGCTGTGGCGCACCCTGCCCCGCATGGAGGATCCGAAAGAAAAACAAAAACTGCGCTACCCCCGGGAGCCGGAAGAGAACCTGCTGTATTTCATTGAGAAGCATGCACCTCTGCTGGAGCCCTGGCAGCGGGAAATCGTGCGCATTGTGCGCAAGATAAGCCAGTATTTTTATCCGCAGAAACAAACCCAGGTCATGAACGAAGGCTGGGCCACCTTCTGGCACTACACCATTTGTCAGCACATGTATGACGAAGGCCTGGTCACCGATCGCTTTATGATGGAGGTGCTGCACAGCCACACCAACGTGATTTTCCAGCCGCCCTACAACAGCAAGTATTACTCGGGCATCAACCCTTATGCGCTCGGCTTTGCCATGTTCCAGGACATTCGCCGCATCTGCGAACACCCCACCGAGGAGGACAAGGTCTGGTTTCCGGATATTGCCGGCTCGGACTGGGTCAAAACCCTGCACTTTGCCATGGAGAATTTCAAGGATGAAAGCTTTGTCAGCCAGTTCCTCTCGCCCAAGGTGATGCGCGACCTGCACCTGTTTGCCGTCGCCGACGACGATACCCGCAATTATCTGGAAATTTCCGCCATTCACGACGACGCCGGGTACCGGCAGCTACGTCAGACCCTGTCAAATCAGTACAACCTGTCGAACCTGGAACCCAACATTCAGGTCTACAACGTGGAGATCAAGGGCGACCGCTCGCTGACCCTGCGCCATGTGCCCCATAACCGCATTCCGCTGTCGGATTCATGCCATGAGGTCATCAAGCATGTACACCGGTTATGGGGATTTGATGTGTTGCTGGAGCAGGAAGAAGCCGATGGCAGCGGCACTCTGCTGAGCCGCTGCCCGCCCAAAAACAAACCGGAATAGCCGATAAGTAACAAAAACGCCTCATAATGAGGCGTTTTTTTATGACGGCTGCACCAAGGGGGCGGGCAGCTGCTCACGCATTTCCTGCCACAGCCGCCCGGAAGCCTTGCCATAGTCCCGCACCAGCTCCACCACTTCCTCGGCCCGGTTGGCGCTGGCATGCTCGGCCAGACCACGGTAATAGTCCGCTGCCAGAGTACGGGCGCCGGCCCGGGAAAAATAATAGCGCCCTACCCGGCAGTACAGCCCCTTAAAACCATTGAGAATAAGCCCGTAAATGGGATTGCCTGACGCAAAGGCCAGACGATGATGCAGCTGATAGTCAAAGGTGGCATAGGCCTCGGCATCATCAGCCAGCTGCTCCAGTCCGGCCACGACCTCCAGCACCTCATCGGGTTGATGGTGAATGGCACCGCGAATAAAAATACTGCTGATGTGAGTGCGGGCCGACAACAGATGGTCAATCAACTCCGGCGTTTTCTCTGTATCCATCCGGGCCAGGGTTTCAAGAATATTGAGCCCGGAGGTTTCCCAGAAATTGTTGACCCGGGTCGGCTTGCCATGACGAATGGTCAGCCAGCCATCACGGGCCAGCCGGTGCAGCACTTCACGCAAGGTTGTGCGGGTAACGCCTATCAGCTCCGAGAGCTCCCGCTCCGCCGGCAAAATCGAGCCGGGTGGAAACCGGCTGTTCCAGATGGACTCTATGATATATTCTTCCGCAAAACCGGCCGGGCTTTGTGCCTTGATGATCATGAAACCACTCTGTATCACAAATGTTAAAAATGGTAAAAAGCAGAAAAATGATAACAGAGCAGCCCTGAGCGTCACAAGCAAACCCGCCGCCCTTGTACACCAACAGACGAGGATTTTTCTTGAACCACTTCTCCCACACTCGCCTTGCCTGGGCCCTGCTGACGCTGGGCAGCACAGCGCTGCTGCTGGCGGCGCTTTACTACCAGTATGTGGAAGACTATGCCCCTTGCGTGATGTGTGTATACCAGCGTGCGGCCCTTGGGGGCATTATACTGGCCGGCCTGCTGGGCTGGCTGGCCCCGGCGCACAGGCTTGTCGGCAACCTGGCTCTGGCTGGCTGGCTGGCGGCCTCGGCAGAAGGCTTTTTACTGGCCAAAGAACATGTGGGCTACCAGCTCAACCCTTCCCCCTTTCATCAGTGTTCCACCGTGGCCGAGTTTCCCGCCTGGTTTCAGCTGGATGTCTGGTGGCCGACGGTGTTCTACCCCAGTGGTGACTGTTCTTCCATCGACTGGCACTGGCTGGGGCTGTCCATGCCGCAGTGGCTGATGGGAATTTTCGGCGGGCTGGCCGCGCTGGCGTTGGTATTTATTGCCGTGCGAGTGATCAGCTGGCCCAGGTAATAATATGATCTTCCCAGTCGCCGGCCTTTGATTCCGGCACCACCTTGCCCCGCACCGACTGGCCGGCTCTGTGCATGGCGCTCTTGGAGCCGGTGCGCAGAGGATGCCAGGACGGCAGGGATTTTCCCTCGGCCAGCACCCGGTAGGCGCAGGTGGAGGGCAGCCAGTAAAATTCACCCAGTTGTTCACGGGTGATCTTCAGGCAGTCCGGTACCCGGGCAAACCGGTTGGCATAATCACTGCACGCACAGCTATGGGTATTGAGCAGTTCGCAGGCGACATTGGTATGCACCAGCTCGTCGGTGTCTTCGTCTATCAGCTTGTTGAGACAGCACTTGCCACAACCGTCACACAAGGCTTCCCATTCCTCGTCGGTCATGTCGTCAAGGGTTTTGGTCTGCCAGAAATTTTCCTGCATTTAGTTCGCTACCTTCGCCTCAAAGACGAACTTGTTGTCCAGTGTCAGCACAAGCTCATCACCGCCCTGCAGCTCAGCCACACCCTTGGGTGTGCCGGTGAGCACAATGTCGCCGGGCATCAGGGTAAAACTGTGGCTGATATCGGCCAGCAACTCGCCCATGGACCACATCATCAGCCCGGTATTGCCCTGCTGTCTGTTCGAGCCGTTCACGGTAAGAGAAAAGTCCAGCTGCTGCAGGGGCGACAGCAGATCGGGAGCCACAAAGGGACTCATGGGGCAGCTGCCGTCAAAGGCCTTGGCCCGCTCCCAGGGTTGCCCCTTGCCTTTCAGCTCATCCTGCAGCGCACGCAGGGTCAGATCGAGCGCCAGCCCGACGCCGGCCACGGCATCAAGGGCCTGCTCTGCCGTTGCCTTGCACAAACGCCGGCCAACCAGAAGAGCCACTTCCACCTCGTGATGAACCGGGCCCAGCTCCCGCGGCAATACCAGCGGCGCGTCCAGCGGCGCCAGGCTGGTGGCGGGCTTGATAAACAACAGGGGTTGCTCGGGCACAGGGTTGTTCAGCTCTGCGGCATGCTCCCGGTAACTGCGGCCCACGCACACCACCTTGCCGGTGGCATAGGGTAATACGAAGCCTTCCTGATCCACATGCTGATACATGCATTGTCTCCTTATTTGCCGCCGCGTTCGGCAGCCTGACGGGCCAGGTGTTCCTTGAGCAGGTTTTCCGGCGGTGGCGGCAGCTGCAGATAGAACCCTTGGGTCTGCAGGGCCTCGCGCACCTTGTCAATATCGGATATACCCAGGCGGGTCTTGTTGGCCAGATTCAGCATCATCGCAAGTTGCGGGGTGCCAAAGGTCTCCAGCAGAGGAGCGGGAACACGCGAGAAATCGTCGCGCCGTTCAACAAACAGATAGGTCTCGGCCTTTTTGGGGCTTTTATACACTGCACACAACATGGAAATTGCTATAATCCGTCGGGTTTAATTGCCAGTCAGGATGGCAGACTATAACATCAGCACGACCAATAACAAAAAGGTTCACTTCCTTGGGGGACAGCCGCTTATGGCGGAGCGTGGCATTGAATTGAAAGGCAGCAGTTTTACCCTGTCGGTTTTACATATTACCTCGGCCGACATAAAACAGGTCAGGCAGCAGCTTCAGGAAAAAGTCGCACAGGCGCCGGAGTTTTTCCGCGCCGCGCCGCTGGTTATCAATATTGAAAAATTGCCGGAAGTCCCCGACTTTGCCGCCCTGTCTGCCGCCGTTCGCGAACTGGAACTGATACCGGTAGGCGTCAGCGGCATTCTCGACGATCAGGGTCGCGCCGCCGCTCGCGCGGCTGGACTGGCTGTCATGACCACCGGCAAGGTGCCTGCTTCCCCCCAGTCTCCCCCTGCAGCCCTGCTCAACCAGCCGGGCACCCGGGTTCATCGCGGACCGGTCCGTTCAGGCCAGCAGATTTATGCCCAGAATGGCTCCCTGGTGGTAATAGGTGCCGTCAGTAACGGTGCCGAAGTCATCGCCGATGACAGCATTCATGTTTACGGCGCCTTGCGCGGCCGGGCGGTGGCCGGAGCCAAAGGCAATGAGCACGCACGAATTTACTGCCAGCAACTGATGCCGGAGCTGGTGTCCGTCGCCGGCCACTATCAACTCAGCGATGGCCTGCAGGGCGAACACTGGGAGCAGGCCGTCAGCATTTCTCTGGCGGGCGAACAGCTCAAGCTGGACAGGCTCTGATTTTATTTCGACTTAGGAACACACTTTATGGCACGGATAATTGTCGTCACCTCAGGAAAGGGAGGAGTGGGTAAAACCACATCCAGCGCAGCCATCAGTACCGGTCTGGCCAAACTGGGCCATAAAACGGTGGTGATCGATTTTGATATCGGTCTGCGCAACCTGGATTTGATCATGGGCTGTGAACGCCGCGTGGTCTACGATTTTGTCAACGTCATCAATGGTGACGCCAACCTTAACCAGGCCCTGATCCGCGACAAGCGGGTGGAGCAGCTTTATATTCTGCCCGCCTCGCAAACCCGCGACAAGGAAGCCCTCACCCGTGACGGCGTGGAAAAGGTCATCAACGATCTCACCACCATGGGGTTTGACTACATCATCTGCGATTCGCCCGCCGGCATTGAAAGCGGTGCCCTGATGGCCCTCTACTTTGCCGATGAAGCCATTGTGACCACCAACCCGGAAGTGTCCTCGGTGCGCGACTCCGACCGCATTCTGGGGATCCTTTCTTCCAAGTCGCGCCGGGCCGAACAAGGCCTGGAACCGATTCGGGAGCACCTGCTGCTGACCCGTTACTCCCCTGAGCGGGTTAACCGGGGCGACATGCTGAGCGTGGAAGACGTGCAGGAAATCCTGGCCATTCCGCTGCTGGGGGTGATTCCCGAGTCCCAGGCCGTGCTCAAAGCGTCCAACGCCGGTGAACCGGTGATCCTGGACGAAGGGTCCGACGCCGGTCAGGCCTATGCCGATACCGTGGCCCGCCTGCTGGGCGAAGAGCGGGAGTTTCGTTTCCTCGAAGAAGGAAGGAAGGGATTTTTCAGCCGACTTTTTGGGAGTTAACTTATGTCTCTACTGGACTATTTCTTCAGCTCAAGAAAGAACCAGAGCAGCGCCAAGCTCGCCAAGGAGCGCCTGCAAATAATCGTGGCTCATGAACGCAGCCAGCGGGATACCCCCGACTACCTGCCGCAGATGAAACAGGACATTCTGGAAGTCATTCGCAAGTATGTAAATATCGATCTGGATCAGATCTCGGTTCAGCTCGATCAGAAAGGCGAAAACCTCTCGGTGCTGGAGCTTAACATCATGCTGCCCGACCCGGATGACAAACCCGCGTCGTAAGACGTTGATGGTAAAATAAATAAAAACGGCGCTGTGTTTGCACGGCGCCGTTTTTATAATCATTACAGTCTGCTTTGCAGCAATTCGCCGCGCCAGCCCTGCAGCAGCGCCGGCAGAGCGTCTTCGCTCTCTTCCAGCCGCCACTTCCAGCTCAGATACTGATGGATCAGCCGCTTTGAAGCTATCAGCTCTGCCGGCACGCCGGATGCTTCGCCGGCCTGCTCCACCAGGCCGCGAATGCGCTTGAGCTCGGCCTTGTAGCCGGGAAAGTCCACCAGCCGCTGTACCGGCTCGGGCCAGCTTTCCGGTGCCGCCAGCGCCTGTTGCACCAGCGCCAGCAGGGTCTGGCCATGACGCTTGATCTCCATGGGCTCCAGTCCCAGCCGGTTGAGATCGGTCAGGCTTTGTGGCGCCCGCTCGGCCACCCGCAACAGGTGCGCCTCGCGTACCACAAAGTTGACCGCCAGATCCCGCCTGCGAGCCTCATTCAGCCGCCATTCGCACAACCGCTGCAAAATGCCCAGAGCCTGCCGGTCCAGGGTCCAGGCGTTCTTGGCTTCCAGATAGGCCAGCTCGGGCTTTACGCTCACACTCCGGCGTTTTACCGCCCACTCACACTCCTGCTCGAACCAGTCCAGCAGCCCCTTCTGCGCCAGCTGCTCATGCAGTTTCTGATACAGCGGATAGAGATAAATCACGTCATCGGCGGCATAGCTGAGCTGGGCCGCCGACAAGGGCCGGGCCAGCCAGTCGGTACGGGCGTGGGCCTTGTCGAGACTGACACCCAGCAGCTGCTCCACCAGCGGGGCAAAACCCAGCTGAGTGCCAAGGCCAAGAAAGGCCGCGGCCAGCTGAGTGTCGTGCACCCTGGCCGGCAGGGCGCCACTCTGGTGCTGAAACAGCTCCAGATCTTCGCCTCCCGCATGCAGCAGGCACAGCCGGCCCGAATCATGCAGCAGCCGCCACAACGGGCTCATGTCGGTCACCGCCAGCGGATCCACCAGTGCGGTGCGTTCACCATCGTTAATTTGATACAGGCCCGGACGGGCATAATAGGTACGGGTGCGAACAAACTCGGTGTCTATCGCCAGTACGCTGGCGTTGGTCTGGCAGAAATCCGCCAGAGTCTGGTTATCGGTAATAATGGTATAAGTCATGCGGACTCTGTCTGGCATGGCCCGAATTATGCCGGGCCTGAAAAAATAAGTTAACGCCGCTTACCGGCGCCGCTGCCGGTGCCACTGGCGCAACAGGCGCTGACGCTGGCGCTGGCGGCGGCGCGTACACTGACGGGTACGGTGATAGGGCCGCTGGGGAAACATCAGCGGCGTTTCTTCCCGGGTAAACGAATAGAATATGGTCACCCCGACTCCTTAGCGACCGGGCAGCTTCTGCCAGGTTACCTTGTCTCTCAAGTATACCGGCCTGGCCTCGGCGGCGCTGACCCCCTTGCCGGCGGCCAGATCCCGTAACGCGGCGGGCAGCATGTCGCGCGCTTCGGGAAAAGGCACCGCCTCGCACAGGGCATTTACCCGGCTGGTGAGTTCAGAATAGGTGACAAAGCCGCTGCCGGCGCCCTGCTGCCAGCGCTCATCGCCGGCGGCAAGAAACTCATCCGGCGCCAGCACTTGCTCCGGATGAGTTTCCATCATCACGCCGTTTTCAAGCTCAAAGCCGCCCACATAAATTTCGCCCATGCGGGCATCGATGGCAGACAGTACACGGTTGCAGCCGGTATGGCGATGAGCCCCCTGCGCCAGCGCCTGCAAATTGGATATGCCAAACAAGGGCAGATCGGCGCCAAAGGCCAGCCCCTGGGCCACTCCCAGGGTAATGCGCACGCCGGTAAAGGAGCCGGGACCACGGCCAAAGGCCAGGCCGTCAAGCCGGGACAGGGTCACTCCGGCTTCGTCCAGCAGCTCCTGCACCATGGGCAAAATCAGTTCGGTATGGCCCCGGGGCGCCACCTGATAGCGGCTGAGAATGGCGCCATCCTGCCACAGGGCGGCGGAGCAGGCTTCGGTGGCGGTATCAATGGCCATTAACAGGCTCATGGGTGATTACTCCAGATTTGACAAAAATTCATTCAGCGCCGGCAGGCTGCGGGTGCGCGGCATGGCCGGCAGGCTGGCAATAAAGTCGGCGCCATAGGCCCGGTTTACCAGGCGTGCATCGGTGATCACCAGCACGCCTCTGTCTTCCACATCGCGGATCAGGCGGCCCACCCCCTGCTTGAGGGTAATAATGGCCCTGGGCAGCTGAACCCGGGCAAAGCCATCTTCGCCCCGGCGGCGGCAGTCTTCCAGCCGGGCACTGAGCAAGGGATCGTCGGGGGCGGCAAAAGGCAACTTGTCGATCACCACGCACTGCAGGGCGCGGCCGCGCACATCTATACCTTCCCAGAAACTGCTGGTGGCCACCAGCACGGCCTGGCCGTCCTGGCTGAACTGCTCCAGCAACCGCACCTTGTTGTCTTCTCCCTGCATCAGCACGGTGCGATCCAGACGGGCGCGCAGCACCTCGGCCACCTCCCGCATCACCTGATAGCTGGTGCACAGAAAGAAAGTGCCACCGGGCACCCGCGCTATGGTCTCAAGCAGGCTGTTGGCCAGCTGCCGTCCCCGGCCTGCCCCGCTGGTTTCGGGCAGATAGCGGGGCACGCACAGGCGCGACTGGCGAGGGTAATCAAAAGGGCTGTCCAATTGCAAGGTGCGACACTCTGTGAGTCCCAGATCGGCGCAAAAGTGCTCAAAACTGGCCCCCACGGCCAGGGTGGCGGAGGTAAACACCCAGCTGGTTTGTTCCCGCGCCAGCTCGGCGGCAAAGCGCTCGGCCACCGACAGCGGGGTCTTGTGCAGGGTCACATGCAACCGGCTGCAGTCATACCAGAAGGAATAGCCGTTTTCCTCCACCCGGGTCAGCGTTTCCAGCTGAGTGCGCAGGCCAATCAGCCGTTCAAAGCACTGATCCAGCTGCTCACCCCGCCCCAGACACAGCTTCAGCACCTCATGGGTAAAGCCGAGACTGTCGGTCAGCCGGGCAAGGGCCTGGGCTACCGCAGGCCGCGCCAGGGCAGATCTGAGCTGGCCCCGGCCGGTGTCCAGGCCAAAGGCCAGACGAAAATCCTGGGCATTGCGCTCCAGCTGATCCGCCGCCTTGACAAGCTGGGCCATGTCTTTGGCCTCGGTCTTTTGCGCCAGCCGCAGATCCCGGGCAAAGTCGGTCATCTGGCGGCTGGACTGGCTCTGGCCAAAATACTGGCCGGCGATGTCGGGCAGCTGATGGGCCTCATCGAGAATATACAGCTCGGCATCGGGGATCAGCTGGCCAAAGCCGGTATCGCGCACCGCCATATCGGCAAAAAACAGATGATGATTCACCACCACCACCTGCGCCTCAAGGGCCCGGTTGCGGGCCCTGACCAGATGACAGTCCTGATAGTGGGCGCAGTCACGGCCGGCACAGTTGTCGTTGGTACTGGTGACCAGGGGCAGGATCTCGCTGCGCTCGGGCAGGCCGGGAATGTCGCCCACGTCCCCGGTGGTGGTGAGCGGTGCAAAGCGTTTTACCCGTTGCAAATCGGCCAGCGCCTCGGATGACAGCCCGGGCACAGCGTCATTGAGCCGGCCCAGGCGCTCGATACACAGGTAGTTGGCCCGGCCCTTGAGCAGGGCCACCGGCTGGGCATAGTCCAGTGCCTTGACCAGAGTGGGCAGATCCCGGTGGTAGAGCTGCTCCTGCAGGTTGCGCGAGCCGGTGCTCACCACCACCTTCTTGCCGGCGGCCAGGGCCGGCGCCAGATAGGCAAAGGTTTTGCCGGTACCGGTACCCGCCTCCACCACCAGTGGAATGCGATCGGTCAGCGCCTGCGCTACCGCCGCCGACATGTCCACCTGGGGAGCACGGGGGCTGAAGCCCTCTATCGCCTGAGCCAGGGGCCCCTCGGGGTTGAATAGTGCGCTGCTGTCGATGGGATCCACGGCGGTGTTTCCGTTGCTAAAACGCAAATAATACCAAAAGCCGGTCCCGGGCGGCAGGCGCTATACCGTTTTATTCCGTGCAGCGTACTCAGGCACCGTGGCCGATCATCATGTGGCCGAGAATGCCCAGCAGAAAACCCAGCACAGCGCCCATGGGGGGAGCCCAGTGCCGCTTCAGCACCGCCTGGGGAGCAATGTCCTGAAACACCGAGTAGAGAATGCCGCCGGCGGCAAACAGCATGATGCCGGAGACCAGCGGCGGATTGGCCGACAACCAGAAATAGCCCGCCAGCGCCGCCGCCGGCCCCAGCATAGACATCAGCACAAAGGACTTCACCGCCCACCCCCGGCCGTTGCCGGGCCTGGCGTTTGCAGACAGCTCCCGGTAGGCGTTAAAGCCTTCCGGCAGGTTCTGCAGTGCCATCAGCCCCGCCAGCAATATGGCGCCGCTCTTGCTGCCATAGGCAAAGGCGGCCCCCAGCGCCAGCGACTCGGGAATAAAGTCCGACAGCATGGCCGCCAGCTGACCGGCACGGGTTTTCAGGTGATAGAGCAGCATGTCGAGGACCATAAACGCCAGCCCGCCGCCGGCAAAGCACAGCGCCGCCGTGCCCGCCTGCAGCCGGGCGGCGCCTTCCGGCACCAGCACCAGCGCCACCGCAGAAAGCAAAGCCCCCCCACCAAAGGCCACCACCGAATGGCGAAATTCGTTTTCCAGCCAGTTGGGGTGAATACGCTCAATACGCGCCAGCAGGGCACCGGCAGGCATGGCCATGCCTGCCACCAGGGTCAGCACCAGCATAATGAGAATGTCCAGCATAAAGGCTCCCGAATGAATCCAATTGGTCACCTCTTGTTATCACAGCCTCACTGCGAAAGCCATAATGCACCCCGCCCTTCACCGCTTTCAGCGCCGGTACTGGTAAACGCCGTCCTCGCCGGTCAGCAGACCCGGTCCTTCGGGAATTTCCCGCTCACTGTGATAGCTGGCCGGCGTGCCACCGCAGCCGCCCAGTAACAGCACCATCAGCACAATGCCTGTTTTCATGCACACTCCTAGAACTTGATACGGGCACCGGCGATCAGGGCATTGGCATCGTCCAGCGGCTCGTTGGCGCGTTCAAGATCATAATTGCGGTAGCCCACATAGAGCTCGGTGGCCCAGTCGTCGACACTCTGCACCATCTGCACCCCCACCGAAGTGGCCTTGTCGCTGCGCTGATCGGCGTGATTGGCGACATGGTAATCCACCGACATGGCGGTGTTACCGGCGCTGAACCACTGGTTCTGATAACCCAGCTTGCCGTAGACAAAATTGGGATCCTGCTCACCGCTGTCACGCTCACCGGCGGCCAGGGTGACACTCACCCCGCTGGTATGCAGAAACGACGCCGAGCCGTTTACCTGACCGTCGTTGCTTTCCTGATCCGAATAGGCCACGGCGGCGGCCAGCTTGCCCAGGTTATAGTCGGCGGCATAGTTCAGGGCCGCATCCCAGGCGCTGTCTTCCACCGCGCTCACCGCCAGGCGAACGCCGCCAAGGGTGGGGGTGTCGTAACGCAGGCGGTCCCGGCGGCCCAGACCATCCAGGTTGATAAAGCTGTCGCCCACGGTGTTGCTGCTCAGATTACCGGACTCATCCCGGAACTTGATGCCACCGGCAATATCGGCGGTGGAGGAATAACCGGCCAGGGCGGTACCCGACAGATCCATCTCCGAGCTGTCTTCACTGGCGGTCCAGCCCTTACCGACCCACAGCTTGCCCAGCCGGTCGTGATCGAAATACACCTCCAGCCGGCGGTCGGAAAGGGAAAGGGTGTCGCCGCCGGGAGCCTCGTCGTCCTGACTGACGGCAAAGGAGGAGTTGGACTCGAGCTGCACCTCAATGGCGGTACCCACCGTCAGCTCGGGACTGACGTCCCCTTCCCCGATCACCCTTAACCGGGTTGAAGAGCTGTCGTTGTCCACATGGTAAAGCTCGGTTTCCTCACCATCGTCCACCGCCAGCAACGCCCGGTTAACATGCCCGGACACATTGACCCGTATTTTTTCGTTACCGGAGTGCACTGCGGTGGGTTTTGCCGCCGGCATGGCGCGCCCGGCCCGGGCTTCGGCGGCGGCCGCACGAGCTTCGGCATCGCGGGTTTTGGTTTCAAGTTGCTCTACCCGGTCAAGCAGGGTACCCAGCTGGCGCTTGAGTTGCTCCAGCTCCTGAGTGTCGGCCAGCGCCGGGGAGGATGTGCCGGCAAGGGCACAGGCAATGGCCGCTGCCAACATGGTTCTTTGATAGGCCATGATGATTCTCCTTTTGCCTGGCACCGAATACCGGCTTCATCACGGCGAGGAAAGACCCGCCGGAAGGAATGAAGCCGCTGGTAACAGGCAGCAGAGTGATTCTTCCTTTAGTGGTTAACCTCCCTCCCTGGATCGGTTGTTTTTCAAACAACAGCTTGCCTGTTAACCTTAGTCAATCCCGCTGTAAAGCACCATGGACCGCTGCGGCATCTTCATTCCTCCCTTGCGTCTAAAAAGCATATTACACCGGCGCTAACTGAATATTTATTCATTTAATCTGCAATATCAGCAATCTGCCACATGGCAGTTGAGTTTGCGGGCAAGATACGGGGTTTCATAGCCAATCCCCAATCCAGGCATGAATGCCAAGGCGCAGCGGAGCAGCGGATGGGCAGTCTATTTTCGAATAGATTCATTCGAGTAAAAAGTATTCACCTGCTCGCCAAGCGAGGTTGCGCTATCTTCATCTATGAGCGAATAGTCAATGACTGCCGATCTCATGGAGGCTGAAATGTCCAACTCCCCCACCCCTGCGCAGAATCATCTGCTGTCCGCCTTACCCGACGAAGTCAAGGAACGCCTGTTTCCCTTTCTCGAGTTGGTGTCGCTGCCATTGGGAAAGGTCTTGTATGAATCAGGAAGTCAACTACGTTACGTCTACTTTCCCACCGATGCCATCATTTCGCTGCTCTATGTAATGCAGGACGGCGCATCGGCAGAGATTTCGGTGGTTGGTAACGAGGGAATCATTGGTATTGCCGTCTTTATGGGGGGCGAAAGCACTCCCAGCCGGGCACTGGTGCAAAGCGCCGGCCACGCCTACCGGCTGGCCAGCGTGCGGCTCAAGGAAGAATTCAATCGTGATGCGACCATGCGGTTGCTGATGCTGCGCTACACCCAGGCACTGATCACCCAGATGGCCCAGACGGCAGTATGCAACCGCCATCATTCGGTCGATCAGCAACTATGCCGCTGGCTGCTACTGTCCCTGGACCGGTTGCCGGATAACCGCCTGACCATGACCCAGGAGCTGATAGCCAACATGCTGGGGGTACGGCGGGAAGGGGTCACCCTCGCCGCCGGCAAGCTGCAACAGCTCGGCGTCATCCAATACCAGCGCGGCCATATCACGGTACTGGACCGCACCAAGCTGGAACAACTCAGTTGCGAATGCTATGCCGTGGTCAAGAAGGAAACCGACCGTCTGCTGGCCATGTCGCCGACCAGCTCATAAAAAACCGCCGTGCCCCGAACCGGATTGCACGACGGCCCCCCGACTAGCGCGTCATGGGGTTAAAAAGTGAGCGCCTTGGCCTCGACACTCTTGACCCCACGTATATTCTGGGCATGTTCGATGGCCAGCGCCCGTTCCGCGCCACTGTGTACCTTGCCACTAAGATGGACCACGCCGTCTTCCGTGGTAACCGCTATATCGGAGCTGCTGACATTGCTGGAATACATAAAGGTCGCCTTCACCTTCATGGTGATCCAGCTGTCGGACATCCCGTGTCCGGCTCCTTTTTCTGCCTCTTTGGGTTCGTTTTTGGTGATATTCGGATCTATCCGCAGCTGGTTGTTCACGCCCACTACGCCGCGTGTGCTCGCGGCCTGTCGGCCGGCGAATTCCCTGGCTTCGGCGCTGCCGGCCGCTCCCTTCAGTGTGACCTTGCCTCTTTCGGTTGTCACTTCCGCTGCCAGGCCGTCGGCATGCTTACTCCACAACAGCTTAGACTTGACCGCCGCGGTCATGGAGACATCATCGACCCGCTCGCCATAACTGCGCGCGCCGGTCGGCGCCAGCGGCGCATAACCCGCCTTCACCTGGATATCGTTGTTGACGGAGGTGATCCCCTTCACCCCCAAGGCAATTTGCTCGGCCAGCTCTTTATTGACGGCCTCGTCCACCACGCCGGTGAGGGTGGCCTCGCCGTCTTGCACCGTTACCTGCAGATCGTTGGCCCGTAAATAGGGGCTCAGGATATAGGTGGTCCAAATCTGGGTTTCCATCCTGATATCGGACATTTCATAGGGCCGGGTCTGGGTTTGTGCGCCGAGCGAGGCACTGAAAACGGCGAGCAGCAGTAGCCCGCCCAGTGCCATCATTAATTTCAACTGTTGATACTGCATATGGAAAATATGCATGGCCTTTCTCCGGAATAAACCAATACGAAAGCCTGACGAAAGCCTGTGTTCCGCTACCGGATCCGGCCACGCCGCCGAGGCGGCATGGCCGGGGTTGGCGATCGCAGGGCGTTATCATCCGGTCCGTCCATGGACTGGTACCGCCCTGAGACCTATTTATCGGCTTCTATTTCTTGGCTTCAGGGCGTTGCTGCTTGGGCTCTTGCTGGCCCTGTGCCTGCGCTTGCGGCTCTTGCTGACCCTGCGCTTTACGGGGTTCTTGTTGTTCTTCGCCCAGTTTGCGCTGTTGCTGGGGATCCTGGGGAGCCGTTTTTTTGCCGGGCTGCTCGGGTTGGTTGGGCTGATTGGGTTTGTGTGACTTGTCCATAATAACCTCGGGGTGTTGACCGTCCGCGATATTGCGGGCTGGCTACAAGGTAACAATGACAGAGAATCGGTACGGCGTCGGTACGTTGTCGCGCATAACGGGAAATACTTGCTAAACTGCATCTGATGAATGTAAAGGATGGGCTGGCAGACCAGGGACGAGGAAAATGCCCCCAGGGCCTGGTGACCCCAAGGGCGCATGTGAATTTTACTATTCGATCGCCTCAGCCGACACGTATGCCGTCCAGGGCGCCCAGAACGCCGAACGCCTGCAACAGCCAGATGACCACGGCAATAACGACAACGATATTAAGGATATTTTTGATCTTGCGATCCATTGGAATGTAAGCGTTAACCAGCCAAAGCAGAACCCCCACCACAATCAGCACGATAACCAGGTTAATAAGCGGCATGAGGACTCTCCTGTGAGATAAATCCGGTATAGCCTGTTGGTATAAAAGCTACCATCAGGGCCAGTCTACCGATTGATACGAGAAATCTTGGTGCCTTCTATGCTGAGTCCCGCCATCAGCCCCTGCTGGCTGAAAATAAACGCATAGGCATCATGTTGCAGGGACGAGGTCGACAGGTTTTTTGCGACCCCTTCGTCCACCACCACCACGGTGGGACCGACACCCAGCTCCCAGCCTTGGGTATCTTCAACATAGCTCACTGCCTCCTCTGTCATCAGAAACACTGCATAGCCATAGGTCTGGGCACCGATTTGCAGCCCCCAGGATCCCGAAACCGAGTTGTAATAATCGACGGTCGAGTCACCTTTTATCAGCACGCCTTCACCATAGCTGCCGCCAAACACCAGCCCCGCCTTCACCATATTCGGGAATACCAGTACCCCCTTGGCCGTGTGCGAAAAGCTCTCGGCGATAGGTTCGGTGCGATACAGGGTCTGCAGCGCCTGACGGGAATCCCTGTCCAGATCTTCCGCAGTGGCCGCGACGGCCTGATTATTCACCGCCGGCAGGACGAAGAAAGCCGCCGCCAGGATGAGCGCGAACACATTGCGTTGTAGGCTGTACATAATCATTACTCCTTCACATAACATCCCCCACCGTCACGAGCCATAACGATGGCTTCCACAGTGTCGTAGTGCTTGCGGTCAGATCCGCCCCAGCAACAGCAACACCACCACAATAACCAGCACAACCCCCAGTACCCCGCTCGGAGCGAAGCCCCAATTACGGCTGTAAGGCCAGGTTGGAATAGCGCCGATCAACAGCAAGACCAGCAGAATTAACAGAATGGTACCCATAGCGATGCCTCCCGACAGGTGACCAACAAGGATGTCGGCAGATGCCGAACCCCGTTTGCGGGCGCAGCGACGGACATTGCCTGCCACGCCGTTCGGGTGATACCGATAACAGAACTGCCAGCATGGCACTCGGTCATCATCACCTGACTCCCACTTTACTCTCACGGAAAACATCGTCTGTTCGTTAACGCACACGGACCGCCCCGACCTGTTCCGGGGTTATGTGCGTCAAAGTACAGACGGGGACCGCCCGAATGGATAACCTGAACCCGATATCGGATGCCATCCATGGGAGGTCGCCGTGACTAACATGGGTCTTTGCATCAGAAAGACGACCGGCAGCACCGTCACTGGAGGCTGACATGAACCGGCATGACGACGGCCTCGGCCCTAGACACAGGAGTTACATATGAACTGGGATATCGTGGAAGGCAACTGGAAGCAGTTCAAGGGCAAGATCAAGGCGCAATGGGGCAAGCTGACCGATGATCACCTTGACGTGATCGCCGGAAAACGCCAGGAGCTGGCAGGCAAGATCCAGGAAACCTACGGCATCAGCAAGGATGAAGCCGAACAGCAGATCAAGGACTTTGAAGAGCAAAACAAAGACTGAGCTGAACAGCACCGTCCCGAGCCTCCCCGGGACAACAAGCCCCAAACCACTCAGCCCCGCATCCATTCATGGGAACACTCAATGAGGGCCGGCGCCGCTGGGATCAAATTCAACATTTTCAATATTAAACGCTATAAGCATCCACCAGGGCAGAGTAAAATCACTATAAATAACAATAATGCAGCGCATGTCTCCAAAATTCTGTCGCTCCGCCCCTGCCCGCCATAAGACCACCGTCGTCCCCCGTCAAGTTTCTCCGATTACGGGGTTGGCAAAACCGGCGCGAGTTGTTAAGGTGAATCCGTTTTCAACGAATTGAACGAGCCGAATACAGCATCATGAACTTCCTGCACACCGCCAAGCATCACCATCATCATCCACACTAGTCTTTCAGAATGCTTTTTCTGGAAGACCTTGCGCTTGGCGGCTTCCAGCAGGACAGAATTATCGACCCCCGGAAGCTTGGCTTTCGGGGGTTTTTCGTTTCAGGACTCAAATCAGCAACAAGGAACACCGATCATGACTTTGGATAAAACCCGTCTTCGTATTGCGATTCAGAAATCCGGTCGCCTGAGCAAGGAATGCCAGAAGCTGCTCAAGGGCTGCGGCGTCAAGCTCAATCTGCGTGAGCAGCGACTGATCGCCCACGCCGAAAACATGCCCATCGATCTGTTGCTGGTGCGGGACGACGACATTCCCGGCCTGGTGATGGACGGCGTGGTGGATCTGGGCGTGGTGGGTGAAAACGTGCTGGAAGAGACCCTGATGGAGCGCCAGGCCACCGGTGAATCTGCCGACTACACCGAGCTCAAGCGCCTCGACTTTGGCGGCTGCCGGCTGTCACTGGCAGTTGCCGACGACTTTGACTACCAGGGCCCTAAAAGCCTGGAAGGCAAGCGCATTGCCACCTCCTACCCCTGGCTGCTGAAGCGCTATATGGACCAGCAGGGCGTGAAGTTCAAGAGCGTGATGCTGAACGGCTCGGTGGAAGTGGCGCCCCGCGCCGGCGTGGCCGACGCCATCTGCGATCTGGTGTCGACCGGCGCCACCCTGGAAGCCAACGGCCTGGTGGAAGCCGACGTCATCTTCCGCTCCAAGGCGGTGCTGATCCAGAGCGGCAACGCCCTGCCCGCCGGCAAGCAGCAAATTGTGGACAAACTGCTGCCCCGCATTCAGGGCCTGCAACAGGCGCGGGAAAGCAAATACATCATGCTGCACGCCCCCAAGGACAAGCTGGAGCAGGTGATCGATCTGCTGCCCGGCGCCGAGCGGCCCACCATTATGCAGCTGGCGGGCGAGACCAACCAGGTGGCCATTCACATGGTGAGCAGCGAAGACATGTTCTGGGAAACCATGGAAGGCCTCAAGGCCCTGGGCGCGTCATCCATTCTGGTTCTGCCCATTGAGAAGATGATGGAGTAAGCCATGAACACCCTGGACTGGAACCGACTGAGTGCCGCCGAGCAGGCCGCCGCCCTGCGCCGCCCCGCTCTCGCGCAGAGCGGCCGCGAGGCGCAGGTGGCCGACATTATCAGCCAAGTGCGCGAAGGGGGCGACGCCGCCCTGCTCGAGCTGACCCGTACTCTGGACCGAGCCGAGCGCGACACCCTTGAACTGACCGAGGCGGAGATCGCCGCCGCGGTTGAGCGGGTAAGCGATGAGCTCAAGGCCGCCATTGAGCTGGCCATCACCAATATTGGGGCCTTTCACCGCGCCCAGCTGCCCACCCCGGTGGTGCAGGACACCGCCCCCGGCGTGCGCTGCGAGCTGCACTTTCAGCCGATAGAAAAAGTCGGTCTGTATGTGCCCGGCGGCAGCGCTCCCCTGGTCTCCACCGTGATGATGCTGGCCATTCCGGCCCGCCTGGCCGGTTGCGAGCGGGTGGTGCTGGCTTCGCCGCCGCCCATCAACGACGCCATCATCTATACCGCCAAACGTTGCGGCGTGGACGCCATCTATACCCTTGGGGGCGCCCAGGCCATTGCCGCCATGGCCTATGGCAGCGAGACCGTCACCAAAGTGGACAAGATCTTCGGCCCGGGCAATGCCTGGGTGACCGAGGCCAAGCAGCAGGTATCTTCCGATGTAGACGGCGCCGCCATCGACATGCCCGCCGGCCCGTCGGAAGTGCTGGTAATCGCCGACGACAGTGCCGACGCCGACTTTATCGCCTCGGATCTGTTGTCTCAGGCCGAGCACGGCCCCGACTCCCAGGTGATTCTGGTCACCCCGAGCCGCGCCCTGGCGGCACGAGTGGACGACGCCCTTGAGCGCCAGCTGGCCGAGCTGTCCCGCGCCGACATTGCCCGCCAGGCTCTGGGTGAAAGTCGTACCTTTATCTGCACCGATCTGGCCGAGGCGGCGCGCATTTCCAATGCCTACGCTCCCGAGCACCTGATCGTACAGACCGATAACCCCCGCGCCCTGCTGCCGAGCCTGAAAAACGCCGGCTCGGTCTTTCTCGGCGCCTGGACCCCGGAGTCGGTGGGCGATTACGCCAGTGGCACCAACCACACCCTGCCCACCTACGGCTATGCCCGCACCTATTCCAGCCTGGGGCTGGCCGACTACCAGCGCCGCTATACGGTGCAGGAGCTGAGCCCCGAAGGCCTGCGTGCCATTGGCCCGGCAGTGGAGCTGCTGGCCGCCACCGAAACCCTGGATGCCCACAAAAACGCCGTGACCCTGCGCCTGGCGAAACTGGAGAAACAAGCATGAGCCTTACCCAACTGGCCCGGGCCAAAGTGCAGCAATTGACCCCCTACCAGTCCGCCCGGCGCATTGGCGGCCAGGGCCATGTGTGGCTGAACGCCAACGAGGCGGCCGACAGCGGCGAGTTCAGCCTGAACTGCGAGCGGCTGAACCGCTATCCGGAATGCCAGCCGCCCCAGGTGATCAACGCCTATGCCGCCTATGCCGGCGTGAGCCCGGAGCAAGTGCTGGTAAGCCGCGGCGGCGACGAAGGCATTGAGCTGCTGATCCGCACCTTTTGCGAGCCGGGGCAGGACAGCGTGCTGATCTGCCCGCCCACCTACGGCATGTATGCCATCAGCGCCGAGACCAACGGCGTGAACGTGGTGGAAGTGCCCCTCACCGGCGCGCGCCAGCCGGACTTTGACGGCATTATCGCCCGCCTCGACGAGGTGAAGATTGTCTTTCTGTGCTCCCCCAACAACCCCACCGGCGATCTGGTGGACAAAGCCGGCCTGCTGCGGCTGCTGAACGCCGCCAAAGGTCGCGCCCTGGTGGTGGTGGACGAGGCCTATATCGAGTTTTGCCCCGAGCACAGCCAGGCAGAGCTGCTCAACGACTACGACGGCCTGGTGATCATTCGCACCCTGTCCAAGGCCTTTGGTCTGGCGGGCATTCGCTGCGGCTTTACCCTGGCCAGCCCCGAGGTGATTGGCCTGCTGCTGAAGGTCATCGCCCCCTACCCGGTGCCCGATCCGGTGGCCCAGATTGCCGCCCAGGCCCTGAGCGAACAGGGCCTGGTGCTGATGCGCCAGCGGGTTGACGAGATCAACCGCCTGAAAACCGAGCTGGCCGGCCAGCTTGAGCAGCACGACCAGGTGAAAGAGGTGTTCGCCCCCAATGGCAACTACCTGCTGGTACGCTTTGCCCCGGGCAGCGAAATGTTTGCCCGCATGAGCCGGGCCGGTATCATATTGCGCGACTTTGCAAGCAAGCCGGGACTGGCCGACTGCATTCGCATTACCATCGGCAGCCGTGCCGAGATGGACGCGGTACTGAACGTACTGCAAAAGGAGCAATAAGTGTCTAAGGAACGTATTCTTTTTATTGACCGCGACGGCACCCTGGTGGAAGAGCCGCCGGTCGACAAGCAGCTGGACCGCCTCGACAAACTGGCGTTTCTGCCCAACGCCATTCCGGCGCTGCTGACCCTGCAAAACGCCGGCTACCGGCTGGTGATGGTCACCAACCAGGATGGCCTGGGCACCGACAGCTTCCCTCAGGAAGACTTTGACGCCCCCCACAACCTGATGATGCAGATTTTCACTTCTCAGGGCGTGCGCTTTGACGATGTGCTGATCTGCCCGCACTTTCAGCACGATGACTGCGCCTGCCGCAAGCCGCGCCTGGGGCTGGTGAAAGACTACCTGCAGCAGGGCAAAATCGACTTTACCGACTCCTGGGTCATTGGCGACCGCCACACCGACATGCAGCTGGCCGAGAACATGGGCCTGCCCGGCCTGCACTACGGCCACAACAACCTGGGCTGGGACGAAATTGTGGCCAGGCTCACCTGTCGCGGCCGCACCGCCGAGGTGACCCGCACCACCAAGGAAACCGACATTCGCGTGGAGCTGGATCTGGACCGCACCGGCGGCAGCCAAATCAGCACCGGCCTGCACTTTTTTGATCACATGCTGGATCAAATCGCCACCCACGGCGGTTTTCACCTGAAGGTGGCGGTGGAAGGGGATCTGCATATTGACGATCACCACACCGTGGAAGACACCGCCCTGGCTCTGGGTGAAGCCCTGCGCAAGGCCCTGGGCAACAAGCGCGGCATTGGCCGTTTTGGCTTTGTGCTGCCCATGGACGAGTGCGAAGCGGCGGTGACCCTGGACCTTTCCGGCCGCCCCTACATGAAGTTTGAAGGCGAATTCAAGCAGCCCAAGGCCGGCGATCTCACCGTGGAAATGGTGCCGCACTTCTTCCGCTCCCTGAGCGACAGCCTGGCCGCCAACATTCACCTCAAGGTGACCGGCGACAACACCCACCACATGGTGGAAAGCGTGTTCAAGAGCTTTGGCCGCGCCCTGCGCCAGGCCATTCGGGTGGAAGGCAATGAGCTGCCGTCCAGCAAGGGGGTTTTGTGAAAACAGTCATTATCGACACCGGCTGCGCCAACCTCTCCTCCGTGCGCTATGCCATTGAGCGCCTCGGTTATGAGGTGACCGTGAGCCGCGACCCGGACGTGGTGCTGGCCGCCGACAAGCTGCTGCTGCCCGGCGTGGGCACCGCCAAAGAGGCCATGAAAAACCTGGCCGACCGCGGCCTGATTGAACTGCTCGACCAGGTGCAGCAGCCGGTGCTGGGCATTTGTCTTGGCATGCAGATGCTGGTAAAGCACTCGGAAGAAGGCGATGTGGCCTGCCTGGGCAAGGTGGATGCCGAGTGCCGGCACATGGAGGGAGGCGACGGCGTGCGCCTGCCCCACATGGGCTGGAACCAGATCACCCCCATGCCGGAGCACCCGCTGTTTAAGGACATTCCCGAAGGCAGCTTCTTCTATTTTGTGCATTCCTACGCGGTGCCCGTGGGTGAATACACCCTGGCCACCAGCCAGCACGGCCAGACGTTCAGCGCCGCCATTGGCCAGGAAAACTTCTTTGGTGTGCAATTTCACCCGGAGCGCTCCGGTGCCGCCGGCGCCCAACTGCTGAAAAACTTTCTGGAGCTGTAATGATTATCCCTGCAATCGATCTGATCGGTGGAAAAGTGGTTCGCCTGTATCAGGGCGACTACCAGCAAAAAACCGAATACACCGCTTCACCCCAGGAGCGCTTTGATCTGTATGTGGCCGAAGGGGCCACCCAGCTGCATCTGGTGGATCTGGACGGCGCCAAGAACAGCAGCGAGCGCCAGCTTGAAGTGATCAGGAGCCTGATTGAAAACACGCCGGTGCCGGTGCAGATTGGCGGCGGCATTCGCACCGAGCAGGACGTGAAAGACCTGCTCGACATCGGCGCCCAGCGGGTGGTGATTGGCTCCACCGCGGTGAAAAACCCGGAAATGGTGGCCGGCTGGCTCAAGCAATACGGCGCCGACCGCATTGTGCTGGCGCTCGACATCAACATTACCGCCGACGGTGAGAAGAAAATCGCCATCGCCGGCTGGCAGGAAGACAGCGGCATTACCATTGAATCCCTGCTCGAGCACTACCTGCCCGCGGGCCTGTGCCATGTGCTGTGCACCGACATCTCCAAGGACGGCACCCTCACTGGCTCCAACGTGGCGCTGTATCGTGAGCTGGCCGCCCGCTACCCCACCATTCTGTGGCAGGCCTCCGGCGGCATCGGCAACATCGACGACATCGACGCCCTCAAGGGCACCGGCGTGGCCGGGGTGATCCTGGGCCGCTCGCTGCTGGAAGGCAAATTCACCGTCAAGGAGGCCATCGCATGCTGGCAAGACGCATAATTCCCTGCCTGGACGTAAAAGACGGCCAGGTGGTCAAGGGCGTAAAATTCCGCAATCACGAGATCATCGGCGATATCGTTCCGCTGGCGGAGCGCTACGCCGCCGAGGGCGCCGACGAACTGGTGTTTTACGATATTACCGCTTCAAGCCAGGACAGAGTGGTAGACAAGAGCTGGGTAAGCCGGGTGGCGGAAGTGATCGACATTCCCTTCTGCGTGGCCGGCGGCATCAAGTCGGTGGAAGACGCGGCGCGCATTCTGGAATTTGGCGCCGACAAGATTTCCATCAACTCCCCTGCCCTGGCCAACCCGGAGCTGATCACCGAGCTGGCCGACACCTTTGGCGTGCAGTGCATCGTGGTGGGCATCGACTCCTACTATGACGAGGCCACCGGCCAGTATCAGGTGCACCAGTTTACCGGTGACGAAAGCCGCACCCAGGTGACCCGCTGGAACACCTTTGACTGGGTGGAAGAAGTGCAGAAACGCGGCGCCGGTGAAATTGTGCTGAACGTGATGAACCAGGACGGCGTGCGCCAGGGCTACGACATTGAGCAACTGCTTAAGGTGCGCGCCATCTGCAACGTGCCGCTGATCGCCTCCGGCGGTGCCGGCGAAATGGTGCATTTTCGTGATGCGTTTCTGGAAGCAGACGTGGACGGCGCACTGGCCGCCTCGGTGTTTCACAAGGGTATCATCAACATGGGTGAGCTCAAGCAGTATCTCAAGCAGGAAGGAGTGGTGATCCGTGATTGATGCCAACAAGCTGGACTGGAACAAGGTGGACGGCATGATGCCGGTAATTGTGCAGGACAGCCACAGCGGCCGGGTGCTGATGCTGGGCTATATGAACCAGGATGCCCTCGCCAAAACCCAGGAAACCGGCCAGGTGACCTTTTTCAGCCGCACCAAAAACCGGCTGTGGACCAAGGGCGAAAGCTCCGGCCATGTGCTGAAACTGAAAGACATCAGCACCGACTGCGACAGCGACACCCTGCTGGTCATGGCCGAGCCGGTGGGCCCCACCTGCCACCTGGGCAATGTGTCCTGCTTTAACGAGCAACAGGCCCCGGCCCTGACCTTTCTGGCCGAGCTGGAACAGGTGATCGCCAGCCGCAAGGGCGCCGATCCCAAGTCCAGCTATACCGCCAGCCTGTATGCCAGCGGCACCAAGCGCATTGCCCAGAAGGTGGGTGAAGAAGGCGTGGAAACCGCGCTGGCCGCCACCGTGCACGACAAGGACGAGCTGGTGAATGAATCTGCCGATCTGCTCTACCACCTCACCGTGCTGCTGCAGCAGGAAGGCCTGCAACTAGCCGACATCATGGCCAAACTCAAAGAGCGCCACAGCAAGTAACTTGCAAAGCCGGGTTTCACGCCCGGCTTTTTAGTACGCCTGTACGCCCCAATTTATTGGGGCAACCTATTCAAAATCAACGAATTAACCGCAGGTTGGCGATGAGCGCAGCGAATCCCAACACTTCCCCCGGCCACCCCGCCGCCTGAAATCCCGCAAACCGTCTGTAATACCGTGCACCATCGTCGGCCACGGGGCACTACTTCACGACACGCTTCAAGCCCTTCCGTGGGGCGTTCGGCAAATGCCATCCATGGCATTTGATCGGTCGTGAAGCAGACACCCCGCTCCCTCCTCAATCAGCTCCTTGCACCGCTTTTCTCGTTCCCACGCCCCGCGTGGGAACGCATACCAATTCAGACATCCTTGCCTGGGCAAATACAATACGAATGGATGTAAACGATCTTTCCCTTCTTAATGTGGTAAACATCGCAGTATCTCACGTCACCATCGACTTCCCGCCCCTCGACCACGACCGAATGTGCTCCAACAGTAATGTGTTCATTCCGAAAGTTGGGGGCCCCCTGCTCCGTCATCTGAGCACAGAACGCCTGCACGGAACCGAGCCCGGCAATGGTTTTCTGCCCGATCACCTCCCACCTGACGTTAGCATCCAGGTGTGGCAGACAGGGTTCAAGCCGACCTTCAGAAAACGCTTCACATACCTGCGTACCGCTTCATCCACCATGACCACCTCCTTGAGCCGAATCTCTTCTCGGCACAACGCCGTTTTCCCCAAGGAATGAGCGCGATCCTGTTCAATAATTATAGAAAGAGGGAGTTCCGGCCATCATGCCCGGTAAAGTGCGTCATTCCCGCGAAGACGGGAATCCATTCCTCAGGCTCACCCGGTGCATCAGATAAAAATTCGCACCACAAAGCATTATGTAAAATACAAACTAAAAACTCTTACAACACCCGGCTCATGCGATAATACGCCACCCCATGCTTGTAAAACCGCTCTCCTTCCACCGCAAAACCAAACCGCTGATAAAAATCCAGGGCCGAGGCCCGAGCATCAAACCAGAACACCCGCACGCCTCTTGCACGCAAATGCTCAATCAAAAACTCAAGCACCGCAGAGCCAACGCCCTGCCCCTGGCACTCGGTGCTGTTGGCAAATTTGCGCAGCCGCGCCGTGTCCCCCTCAAAAAACACCGAGGCCACGCAAATCACTTCTCCGTTTTGGCGCACGCCAAAATGCTCACCGACATCGTCTTCCGCCACACGGCAAAATGCCACCGGTTCGTTCGGCCACAATACCTCATGGCGCACCGGCAGCACTTCTTCAATGGTTAACACTTCAACCTGCATCGTCAGCCAGCCATTTGTACATCACAAAGGTATCCACATACCCCAGCCGTGCATGCCGGTACGCCCTGGGCACCCGGCCAACAATATCAAAGCCGAGCTTTTGCCAAAGCCGTACCGCCACCTCGTTGGTGGACACCACACTGTTAAACTGCATGGCCTTAAAGCCAAGGGCCAGCGCCTGCTGCTGGGAATGCTCGCACAGCGCCTGAGCAATGCCCTTGCCTCTGGCCTGCTCAGACACCATATAACCGCAGTTGCACACATGGCTGCCCGGCCCGGCGGCATTGGCCTTGATGTAATAAGAGCCCAGCACCTCCCCCTGCTCCACATACACAAAGGTCTTCAGCGGCAGCTCGCACCACAACTCATACGCCTGCTCCAGGCTCATATCCGGCGCAAAGACGTAGGTCTCCTGCGCCTGAATCACCCGGAAGAACTCGGGCCAGAAGGATTCAAACTCCGAACGTGTAATGGGCTTAATCATGGGCCAGCGCATAATCAATGGCCGCACACACCGCCGCCACCTGAGCGGCATTGCACTGTTCGGGCGTAGCACGGGGGCTGTCGGGGTACACTTCCGTGGTGGTCTTGTAGCGGGCATTGGTGATGCCGGCACACAGGCCAAGTTTTGTGAGCGGATATTCAATCACGCCTCTAGCCACCACGGGGGAGCCGATGATCTCGCCCTTGTCATCCGCCGGGGCAATATGCGTCACCTCCTCCACTGCCTTTATCACCGCCTGCTGGAACTCAGGCTGCGGCTGTTCGCTGTCATCCACCAGATAAAAACCATCGGGAATGCCACAGGGCTCATAGGGCTTGCCGTCCCGCGCTGCCAGCGCCGGGCGGAACTCGCTTTCATCGGTATCCGTGGTCTCGTGCAGATCGATATGCAGCAACACTTGCTCACGCACCGGCGCCACCAGCTGCAGCAATGCTGCCGACTCAGCCGCCGGACTGTTTTCCCTGAACGAACGGTTCGGATCCACCGCGTTGGCGTTCCAGCGATGAATACGCTCATAAGCCCAGGGGCTGACACAGGGTGCCACCAGCAGATTCACCCGGCCGGCATAACGCCCGGCATGCTGCTCCACAAACTGCAGCGCCCCGTGCACCCCACTGGTTTCATAACCGTGCACCCCGCCGGTGACCAGCACCACCGGCAAATCATGCTGCCAGTGGTTACGAATAGCCATCAGCGGAAAACGCTCATCGCCGTAATTCAGCTCGTCGTAGGACTGCACCTCAAAGCGCGAGCGCAGGCGCTCAATTACCGTAAGCACTTCGGTCTGATAACTGCGCTGGCGGCGCTGCAGTGCCCGCCACGCGGCGCGCTCCGCCTCGCCCCAGGGGGTATTGGGAGTGCCAATGGGATAGGTATTCATGTGATGTCTCCGGGTAATCAATGCTTTCGGGCATTCTATCAGGTGCAAACGGGGTCGCAATCAGGGCCGACAAAGCGCAACGAACGCTGACGTAAACTCAGCAAAGTATGTCATCACACAGCCAATCTCCAATTAACAACACGATTGGCCCCGCTGTACCGGAGGACAGGGTGTATCCAGGGCAAGATCATGAACGTTTTATGACCAGTATGGGGTGATTTGACCCGCTGATCGACTTGTGATCTTATACTCCCTTTTGGGAGTACGACTATGAGCCTGGATGCCTTTTCCGAGTACTTTGCTGCACTGAAAGATCCCCGCCAGACGGCCAAAATCCGTTACCCGCTGTTCGATGTGCTGTTCCTGACGGTCTGTGCCGTCATCGCCGGTGCCGAAGGGTGGGAGGACATCGAAGACTTCGGTGAGGCACACCTCGACTGGTTTCAGAGTAAAGGCCTGTTTCCCAATGGCTTGCCGGTTCATGACACCATCGCCCGTATCGTCTCCGCCCTTGACCCGGCCGAGTTCCAACAGTGTTTTATTCAGTGGGCACAATCGGTCAATGAGCGGACCGGCCATGAGCTGATTGCCATTGATGGCAAAACCTTACGGGGCTCCTATGACCGTGAGGACAGGTGCTCAGCCATCCACATGGTCAGTGCCTTTGCGGTCGATAACAAGGTCGTCATGGGGCAACTGAAAACCGAGGCCAAATCCAATGAAATCACGGCCATCCCCGCGCTGATAAGCCTGCTGGATATCAACGGCTGCTTGGTTTCTATTGATGCCATGGGCTGCCAGACCAAGATTGCAGAGGCCATTATCAACCAGGGCGGCGATTACCTGCTGGCAGTAAAAGACAACCAGGAGCGGTTGCATCAGGCTGTGCAGCGTGAGCTTCGCCCGGTACACAGCGCGGAAATCAATCCGGAAAACGTCACCATCGAGCAGGGGCATGGCCGTATCGAAGCCCGGGAGTACCATGTTCTGCCAGCGGATGTGCTGCGTAACGAGTTTCCCGAATGGGCGGGCATGACGACACTGGGCGTTGCCATCGGCTATCGCCAGGGTAAGTCAGGCACGCCGTCTTTGGAGTATCGTTACTACATCAGTTCAGCAGCGCTGGACACAGCTCGGTTTGCCGCAGCGGTTCGTGGTCACTGGGGCATTGAAAATAGTCTGCACTGGGTTCTGGACGTCTCAATGAAGGAAGATGCTTGCCCCATTTATCGCGGCAATGCTGCCGAAATCCTCGCTGGCTTCCGGCATATGGCCCTGAATATGCTCCGCGCTGACACCTCGAAGAAGGCCAGTATCCGGCGAAAACAGAAGATGGTGAGCATGAACAGCGCTTACCTGGAGAAAGTGTTCATTGCCGGGCTGGCTTCGCTGGGCAAAAAATAATCACTCATGCTCTCACCCTGAGGGTGTATCTCCATAAGAACAAAATACACAGCAATCGCCATGCCTGGGTTTAAGCATGGCTTTGCAGTTTTTACATTCATAAAAATACTGGCAAGCATCCTCTGGCATGGTCTCCGTTTCCCTGTGACCGCACTTTGGGCATGTTACCTCAGATATGAATTTGGGTTTCATAATTCACCTTTATTTTAAGGACTAACGCCGCCATAAACGGCGCGAGCTTGCGAGCGTCCGGCGACCGCAGGGAGCGAATTTGATAGCCTTGTTAGAAGGGATTATGCTCCCCAGCCTGACATGCTGGTTTTGCCACCCACATATTGGTCACTGACCATCATTCCAAGTATTTGCCCCACAGATGTAAGTTGACAGCTTTTAAGTGATCCCCCCTCCCAAACGGACAACATCTTTTCTCCTAGCTGGCTTGTCTTGAATTGTTCGTAATTAAAACCATTGCCCATTTTTTGATTAAGGATTTGAGACAGATCCCTTGTGATAAAGGGTTCGAATTTCAGGCAAGACAACGATTCCAAGTGTGTATAGTCCATATGGTTTGGATTGACACTCAAAAATGGAGCCAGCCTTGCTTGCAGCCAAGGCATATGCTGGGACTCGTGAATAAGACCGTTAGGTTGAATATAAAGAACGTTTGCAAGTAGCCCGAGGATAGTTAGCTGATTGGGTGTCGTGTATGAGATGGCATCACATGCCATCTTACTAGCCATAGATAACATTGACTCTGCTGATGATTGTATCCTTTCTGCAACCAACCTCTATCGGAATTTCCTTATTCTCAACATTCTCAAGCACGCATGCAGCACTCTTTTCATTTCTAGAAGATTGTGAATGGGTGAATTTAATAGTTTCTACTTTCTTTTCTTTGTTAATTGTAATATTTGGGTATTCATTAACACTTACGGATGCACATGAAGTGACCAATGCAACGTTCAACAAGGCCAAGGTTGCTTGAACCATTCTTTTCTTGACTTTGATCATAAGGCTCCAAATTTATGTGAGAAATTTATAACGCTGCCAGCAGGGGCGCAGTTTACTGCGTCCCTGCTGGCTGGCCTTGTTAGGCTCTATTCTCGGGATATTCTGTCCCATTGACGGGCATAATAACCCTCTTCATTATCACAACTGTCGCAAACTAAAAACTCTGCATCATCACATCGGTGATATGCATCTAAAAGCGCCTCACCTTCTAACTTAGCAGAACAGTTATTATGATGTCCTCCTGGATCCGTGACACCTGAACATGTTTTTGAAAGATAAGGAGCAAGTACCGTTTTTTGTTTGGGAGATAACGTACTAAAACCTTGCGTTACTGCACGTTTAGCAATTCCTTCAGCCCCCGCAAATTTTGCATTATCAAAAACTCCGTGCTCCAATTGATAATCTAAGATTTTTTCTTCAATTCTCATAACTTGTCCTTTTCAATAATTGTGAACTTACGAAATTGTCGACATGAAGCCTAACATTTTAATAGTGAGCGTGCTCATATATGTTCAGACACCCGCTCTCGGTAAATTTCATAACGCCCTGATATACGATCATTTCCTCTCTTTTAGAGCAACTACTCCGTGATCAAAATGAGCATGCTCACTATCTACACAGCTTTACTCGTTATCTACATCTTCATCAAGCAAGCCCTTCAATTCAGGGCGAGATCGTGAACGTTTATTGAACAAATATAGGTGGTTGACGCAGTCATCCGGCTGTGATCTTATGCTTACTTTTTAGGTCTGAATCCATGTCTCTCGACGCCTTTAAAGAGCATTTCAAGC
>NZ_QAGM01000002.1 GCF_003049725.1 Oceanimonas marisflavi | reverse complement strand
TCTGCTGGCTTGTCCGGCATGGGTATTCTCTGCGCTCCATCAATGGCTTGCTTACGCCAATCATACAGGGTCCACTTCGATATTCCCTCATCACGAGCCAGCTGAGCAATGGAAGGACAATCCGGAGGCAGCATCTTCCGGATCATGGCGTTTCTACGTTCTTCAGGGTACTGATTCATTCATGTCTACTTATCGCCCCTCCGTCTATGGTATTGGGTTTTAAAGAGGCGACAACTATCCTGACACGGGGGGGTTGTGAATGAGCGTAGCGAATTCCAACACCAGGCCGGCTGCGGAATGTTGGGATTCGCTGCGCTCATCGCCAACCTACGGCCCTTCACAGCCAGCTCCGGAATTGCATGAAGCAGCAGCAGGATTACCGGAGCCGACCGTCACCTGCCAGGGAGGGCAGGTGCCGAGCGTCCCGGGGAGGGGCCTGAAGCGTGTCGGCGCAGGTAATCCTGCTGATGCTTCGCGTGGCGGTTTTGCTTCCCGCTTCCCGCAATGGGCTGCGAGTAGTAAGATCTGCGGATAATCCCTGATTACCGAAGGTCAATATGACATCGAGTCAATATACTGCCGACGCCATTGAGGTGCTCAATGGTCTGGAGCCGGTGCGACGTCGCCCCGGCATGTATACGGACACCGCCCGCCCCAACCACCTTGGCCAGGAAGTCATCGACAACAGCGTGGACGAAGCCCTGGCCGGCCATGCCCGCAAGGTGGAAGTGATCCTGCATGAGGATCAGTCCCTTGAGGTGATCGACGACGGCCGCGGCATGCCGGTGGACATTCACCCGGAAGAAGGCATTTCCGGGGTGGAGCTGATCTTCAGCAAGCTGCATGCCGGCGGCAAGTTCTCCAACAAGAACTACCAGTTCTCCGGCGGTCTGCACGGAGTAGGGATCTCCGTGGTCAACGCCCTGAGTACTAGGGTGGACGTGACCGTGCGCCGGGGCGGCCAGGTGTATGAAATGGCCTTTGAAAACGGCAACAAGGTCAATGAACTCACCGTGACCGGCACCTGCGGCCAGCGCAACACCGGCACCCGGGTGCGGTTCTGGCCCGATGGCAGCTACTTTGACTCGCCCAGATTTTCCGCCACCCGGCTCCGGCACCTGCTGCGAGCCAAGGCGGTACTGTGCCCCGGGCTGACCATTCGCTTTGACGACAAGGTCAACAAGGAATCCCTGGAGTGGTGCTACGAGGATGGTCTCAAGGACTATCTGGTGGAAGCGGTCAAGGACTATCCCTGCCTGCCGGAAGCGCCCTTTACCGGCAGCTTCTCCGCCGAGCATTCGGCGGCGGACTGGGCCCTGTGCTGGCTGCCGGAAGGGGGCGAAACTCTGGGGGAAAGCTACGTCAACCTGATCCCCACGGCCCAAGGCGGCACCCACGTTAACGGTCTGCGCCAGGGGCTACTGGATGCCATGCGCGAATTCTGCGAATTCCGCAACCTGCTGCCCCGGGGCGTGAAACTGACCCCGGACGATATCTGGGAGCGCTGCGCCTATATTCTGTCGGTGAAAATTCAGGATCCCCAGTTTGCCGGCCAGACCAAGGAGCGGCTGTCGTCGCGCCAGTGCGCGGCCTTTGTCTCCGGGGTGGTGAAGGACGCCTTCAGCCTGTGGCTGAACCAGCATATCGAGCTGGCCGAGCAACTGGCCGAGCTGTGCATCAGCAGCGCCCAGCGCCGGCTGCGCCAGGCCAAAAAGGTGGTGCGCAAGAAGGTCACTCAGGGCCCGGCGCTGCCCGGCAAGCTCACCGACTGCGCCTGCTCCGATCCGCTGCAGGGCGAGCTGTTTCTGGTGGAAGGGGACTCGGCCGGCGGCAGCGCCAAACAGGCTCGGGACCGGGAATTTCAGGCCATTATGCCTCTGCGTGGGAAAATTCTTAATACCTGGGAAGTGGAGTCCGGCCAGGTGCTGGCTTCTCAGGAGGTGCACGACATCTCGGTGGCCATCGGCCTGGATCCGGACTCGGACGACCTGTCCGGTCTGCGCTATGGCAAGGTGTGCATTCTCGCCGACGCCGACTCCGACGGTCTGCACATCGCCACCCTGCTGTGCGCCCTGTTTGTGCGTCACTTTCGCCATCTGGTGGCGGCGGGACATGTATTTGTGGCCATGCCGCCGCTTTACCGCATCGATGTGGGCAAGGAAGTGTTCTACGCCCTGGATGAAGACGAGCGCGACGGCGTGCTCGAGCGCATTCGTGCCGAGAAGAAAAAGGGCAAGGTGCAGGTCACCCGCTTTAAAGGTCTGGGTGAGATGAACCCCAAGCAGCTGCGGGAAACCACCCTGGATCCCAACACCCGCCGTCTGGTGCAGCTGACCGTGGACGACGCCGAGGCTACCGAAAAGCTGATGGACATGCTGTTGTCCAAAAAGCGCGCCGGCGATCGCCGGGAATGGCTGGAAACCAAGGGCAATATGGTCGACCCCCTGGCCTGAGGATAACAATACAATGAGCAATCAAGACTTTACCATGGAAGGGGTGGAGCGCCAGCCGCTGCACACCTTTACCGAGCAGGCCTACCTCAACTACTCCATGTACGTGATCATGGACCGGGCCCTGCCGCACATCGGCGACGGCCTCAAGCCGGTACAGCGCCGTATTATCTACGCCATGAGCGAGCTGGGGCTGTCGGCCCTGTCCAAGCACAAGAAATCCGCCCGTACCGTGGGTGATGTGCTGGGTAAATACCATCCTCACGGCGACTCCGCCTGTTACGAGGCCATGGTGCTGATGGCCCAGCCCTTCTCCTACCGCTATCCGCTGGTGGATGGCCAGGGCAACTGGGGCGCGCCGGACGATCCCAAGTCCTTCGCCGCCATGCGCTATACCGAGGCGCGGCTGTCGCGCTTCTCCGAGCTGCTGCTGAGCGAACTGGGGCAGGGCACGGTGGAGTGGATCCCGAACTTCGACGGCACCATGAAAGAGCCGCGCATGCTGCCGGCCCGGTTGCCGCATATTCTGCTGAACGGCGTCACCGGCATTGCCGTGGGCATGGCCACCGACATTCCGCCCCACAACGCCCGGGAGCTGGCCAGTGCCTGTGTGCACCTGCTGGACCACCCCAAGGCCACGGTCACCGAGCTGATGGAACACGTGGCCGGACCCGATTATCCGACCCGGGCCGAGATCATTACCCCCAGAGCCGATATTCAGAAAATCTATGAAACCGGCAAGGGCAGCATCAAAATGCGCGCCGTCTACCATCAGGAGCAGGGCGATATCGTTATTACCGCGCTGCCCCATCAGGCCAGCGGAGCCAAGATCCTGGAGCAGATCGCCGGCCAGATGCAGGCCAAGAAGCTGCCCATGGTGGCGGATCTGCGGGACGAGTCGGATCACGAGAACCCGACCCGGCTGGTGATCATTCCCCGCTCCAACCGGGTGGATGTAGAGCAGCTGATGCAGCACCTGTTCGCCAGCACGGATCTGGAGAAGAACTACCGGGTCAATCTCAATATGCTGGGGCTGGATAACCGGCCTCAGGTGAAAACCCTGGATCGCATTCTGGGTGAATGGCTGCAGTTCCGCCGGGAAACCGTGCGCAACCGGCTGCAGCACCGGCTCGACAAGGTGGAAGCCCGGCTGCATATTCTGGCCGGCCTGCTGATCGCCTTCCTCAATATCGATGAGGTGATCGAGATCATTCGCAGCGAGGACGAGCCCAAGCCGGTGCTGATGGCCCGTTTTGGTCTGACCGAAACCCAGGCCGAGGCCATTCTCGAGCTGAAGCTGCGCCACCTGGCCAAACTGGAGGAAATGAAGATCCGTGGCGAGCAGGATGAACTCAGCAAGGAGCGGGACAAGCTGGCGCAGATTCTGGGATCCGAGCGCCGCCTCAGCACCCTGCTCAAGAAAGAGATCCTGGCCGATGCCGAGAAATACGGCGACGACCGTCGTTCTCCCCTGGTGGAGCGGCAGGAAGCCAAAGCCCTGAGTGAAAAAGAACTGATCCCCAGTGAGCCGGTGACCATAGTGCTGTCGGAAAAAGGCTGGATCCGCTCCGCCAAGGGCCATGAGGTGGACGGCGCCGGGCTCAGCTACAAGGCCGGCGACGGCTTTCTCGATGCCGCCCCCGGGCGCAGCAACCAGATGGCGGTGTTCCTGTCGAACACAGGCCGGGCCTATGGCCTGGACGCCCACAGTCTGCCCTCGGCCCGGGGCCAGGGCGAGCCGCTGACCGGCCGCTGCAGCCTGAGTCCGGGAGAGCAGGCCCGCTTTGTGCTGGCCGGCGAGGAGGAGCGGCTCTACCTGCTGGCGTCCGACGCCGGTTACGGTTTTGTGTGCCGTTACGGCGACATGGTGAGCCGCAACAAGAATGGCAAGGCCCTGCTCACCGTGCCCGCCGGCGGCGAGGTGATAAAGCCGGTGCCGGTTTCACAGGTGGACAGCGAGCTGTGCCTGGTGGTGACCAACGAGGGCCGCATGCTGCTGTTTCCGCTGAAGGACCTGCCCATGCTGGCCAAGGGCAAGGGCAACAAGCTGATCGGCATTACCGGGGCCAAGGTGCAGGCCCGGGAAGACTACATCAAGCAACTGGCGGTGGTGCCGGAAGGGGCTAGCGTGACCCTGCACGCCGGCAAGCGCAAGCTGACCCTGAAGCCCGCCGATCTGGCCCATTACCAGGGTGAGCGCGGTCGCCGCGGCGCCCTTCTGCCCCGCGGCCTGCAACGGGTGGACAGCCTGGAGATTGAATAAAAAACGTGAGGGGTGAGGTGAAAGGAGTGAGGTGAAGTGATTCCCCTCACTCCTCACCCTTTACCCCTCACTATTGTTCTGCAGTTTTTCCACTATCGGGCTGTTGGCGGCGGGAAAGTCGTAGTGGTGCAGCTCTGGCACCGGCACCCAGCGGCTGGGCTGGCCCTCGCGGCCGTGGGGCTCGCCGGTAAAGGCGCTGACCTTGCGAATATCCAGGGTGACCTGCTTGTCGCCATAGTCGTGCTCAATGCGCATAAAGGGCGCGCACCGGGTAACCTGTATGCCTATTTCCTCTTCCAGCTCCCGGGCCAGGGCCTGAGCCACGGTTTCACCGCTTTCTACCTTGCCGCCGGGAAACTCCCATTTAAAGGCCTGATGCTGGCTCTCGCCCCGGCGGCAGACAAAAATCTCGCCGGCGGCATTTTCAATCACGCCTACCGCCACCAGCACCGACTTTTTAACCTCAGTACTCATTTTCACCGTCCTGCTCCGGCAACCAGGCGGGCTCGCCGGGTATGCGTTTTTCCTCATCGGCCCATTCCCCCAGATCGATCAGCTGGCAGCGCTTGCTGCAAAAGGGACGAAAGGGGCTTTGCTCCCCCCATTCCACGGCGGTGCCGCAGGTGGGGCAGGGGACGGTTGTTATTGTGCTCATTTAATGCTCGCCAGTTCAAAGTCGATGTTGCCGATCTCGGTGTTGCCCACCGGCATAAAACGAATGGTAAAACGGTATTTATTGCCACTGACCACGGGATAAACGGGCTGTTCAATGGGCAGGCGCAGCCGGATCATGTCGGTGTGCTCGGCGCTGTCCTGAAAAAAACCGGCGTTGGCCTGCTGGGGGTGAAACTGACTGCTTTCCCGCCACAGGGTCAGCAGCAGGCTGAGGCCTTCCTTCAGCAAGGCAAGCTGCTCGACCCAGACATCCAGATCCCGCTGTTGCCGCTCTGCCGGCTGGTTAAGCCAGTGATGTAGCTGAGGCACATCAAAGGGGCAGAGACCACCGGGAATGGCAAAGCGGCTGCGTACCGCCGAAAGCAGCTTGTCTTCCCGCAGGGTCTGTCCCAGTCGGGCGCTGCGAGGCAACTGCTGGCTGATCGAGATCAGCTTTTGGGAAAATTGTTGCAGAGCCGCCGCATCCACCCCGGGTACTCGAGCCCAGGCTTCCAGCTTTTGGTTCTGCTGCTCCAGATCTTTCGCCAGATCGGCGCGCAGATCGCAGCGTTCCAGCAACTCCAGGGTGTCGAGCAGGGCCTTGAACAGGGCGGTGGCCTGACCGGGGGCATTCAGCGCCCGGCACTGTTCAATCTGTTTCAGCAGCTCACTCAGCCGCAGGTAGTTGCGGCACTTTTCATTGAGGGGAAATTCGTAAATCAGTGATGACATAACCTGCTTGGCCTGTGGTTAGGCAGTAATAACAGCAAGTGTAACTGCTTCACTCCTCAAGAAACAAATCGAGCAGGCGGTTAAGAAAACGCCGCCCCAGCGGCGTAACCTGCCAGTGGGTGCCGGTATCCTGCAGCAGCTCCAGCCGTTGCGCCTCGGCCAGCGGGGCGCTCAGCCGTTCAAGGGGCTGGCCGGTGAGGGCGGTGAAATCACACTTGGGAATGGGCTCGAACAGCCGCAGCCGGTTCATGAAGTATTCCAGCGACAGATCCTGTGCCGCTATGTGCCAGTGCTGATCCAGATAGGGGCGGGCCGGCTCCAGATAGCCACGAGGGTGCCTGACCTTGACGGTGCGCAGAATGCGTCCTTCCAGCGGCAGGGTGATTTTGCCGTGGGCACCGCAGCCGATGCCGAGGTAGTCGCCAAAACGCCAGTAGTTAAGGTTGTGTTTTGCCTCAAACCCCGGGCGGGCGTAGGCGGAGACCTCATATTGCTGATAGCCGTGAGCCAGCAGCAATTCGTGGCCGCGCTCATAAATTTCCGCCAGGATATCGTCTTCCGGCAGGGCCGGTGGGCGCGAGGCAAAGGGGGTATTGGGCTCTATGGTGAGCTGATACCAGGACAGGTGCGGTGGCGCCAGGGCCAGGGCCTGCTCGAGATCAAACAGGGCGTCTTCAAGGCGCTGCTCCGGCAGGCCGTGCATCAGATCGATATTAAAACTGTTGAGCCCGACGCTGGCGGCTTCTGTTGCGGCAAAGCGGGCCTGGTCGGGGTCGTGAATACGGCCCAACCGTTCCAGCTTGTCGTTCTGAAAGCTCTGCACGCCGATGGAAATACGGTTGACCCCGGCCTCGCGAAAGCCGCCAAAGCGGCCCGCTTCCACCGTGCCCGGATTGGCCTCGAGAGTGATTTCGATACCGTCTTCAAAGGGCAGGCGTTCCCGCACGCCGGCCAGCAACCGGCCGATGGCCTCGGGGCTCAGCAGGCTGGGAGTGCCGCCGCCGATAAAAATGCTGTGCAGCTTGCGCCCCTGGGCAAAGTGCAGGTCGGCGTCCAGATCCGCCAGCAGGGCGTCTATATACTCCTGCTCGGGAATCTCGGCCTTCAGGGCATGGGAGTTAAAGTCGCAGTAGGGGCACTTCTGCACGCACCAGGGAATATGTATGTACAGGCTCAGGGGCGGCAGGGTCAGCATTGATACGCTTCTTGCAGCAGTTGCAGCAGCTGTTGCAGGGCCTGGCCCCGGTGGCTCAGACGATTCTTCTCGGCGGGCGTCAGCTCGGCGGAAGTCTTGCCCGCTTCCGGTACCCAAAAGACCGGATCATAGCCAAAGCCCTGTTCGCCCCGGGGCGCCGTGGTGATTTCGCCCTGCCAGCGGCCGGCGCAGATCAGCGGCGTGGGGTCATCGGCGTGGCGCATATACACCAGCACGCACCAGAAGGTGGCCTGGCGTTTTTCTGCCGGCACGTCCTGCATTTGCTCCAGCAGCAGCTCGAGGTTTTGCTGATCCGTGGCATTCGGGCCGGCAAAGCGGGCGGAATAAACCCCGGGGCGGCCGTCGAGAGCCTGAACGGCCAGACCGGAGTCGTCGGCAATGGCGGGCAGGCCGGTCACTTTGGCGGCGTGGCGGGCCTTGATGATGGCGTTTTCCACAAAGGTGGTGCCGGTTTCATCGGCATCGGTCACGCCCAGCTCGGTCTGGGGCACCACGCTCATGCCCAGTCCGCCCAGCAGGGTCTGCAGTTCGGCTACTTTTTTGGCGTTGCCGGAGGCCAGTACGATTTGTTGGGTCACCTTTCGCTCCTGTGGATTACCGCGAGCGGGCATGATACCACCGTGACCGGGATAAGTGAGGGGGGAGGGGAAAGGGGGGAGGAGTAAAAAATGAGGTTTGTCTCCTCACCCCTCACCCTCGACACCTCACTCTGTGTAGAAGGTATGCCGGAAAGTCAGTTCGCCGCCCTGTTTGGGGCCACGAATATCGATGGTGAACAGCACGTTGTCTTCATTACGGTAGGGATACTGGGCGATGTAATAAACCGCGTCCCCTTCGCGAATGGTCTGAAACTCCAGCCGGCGCACATTGCCGAGCAGGTTCTTGCCTTCGCCGTTCAGGGCCACCTGTACCGACTTGCCCTCGGCATCGAGCACGGCAATATTGAGCAGGCCATTGTAACGACTGCGTTCAATATTATTGCTCTGAGCCACTTCCGGGGAAAGAAAGGTGGAAGGAAAGGCGCTGTAGTGCACCGTCCAGTCGCCGATGCGGGTTTCCTCGGCCGAAGCCTGAAAGGTAAACAGCAGGGCCAGTGCGGTGATGATTGCTTTGAACATAACGATTCCTTTTTCCTGTGGCGGTTACCAAAAGTTTAGGTCAGGAGCGCCGCCGCTCTCCAGCCGCGCACCCCGATTGCCTCGATGAATTAAAGCTGCCACCACAGCGGACCAAACAGATCACCCATCAGCCAGTTCAGGGCCTGAAGGGCGATAAAGGCCACCAGAATGCTCAGATCCAGTCCGCCCATGGGCGGAATAAAACGGCGCAGGGGAGCCAGCAGGGGCTCGGTGAGCTGGTACATAACATATTCAATCTGGCTTCGGCCCTGGCTCACCCAGCTCATCAGGGCGCGAATGATCAATATCCAGAACAGCATGACCCCGGCCTTTTTCAGCACGGTGATCAGCCCCACCAGTACCACTGTGCTCCAGTCGGCATACAGCAGGTTCATCGCCTTGAACAGGGCAAGCTTGACCGTGGCCACCACCAGCGCCAGCAGTAACGCCGCCATGTCGATACCGAAAAAGCCCGGGATCAGCCGGCGCAGGGGCTTGAGTACCGGGTTGGTGGCCTTGACCACGAACTGGCTGAAGGGGTTGTAGAAATCAGCCCTGGCCAGCTGCAGCCAGATGCGCAACAGCACCACCATGAGGTAAAGATCGAAAACGGTGTTGATCAGATAATAAGCGGTGTTCATGGTGCGTCCTTAAAGCTGGCTTTCCAGTTCCCGGGCCCGGGCCACGGCGGCGGCCATGGCGTCCGCCACCAGCCGGCCGAGGCCATTGTCGTTAAAGCTGCGAATGGCCTCGGCGGTGGTGCCGCCCCTGGAGGTAACCTGTTCACGCAGCTGCCCCAGAGACAGCTGCGGATTGGCGGCCACCATGTTGGCGGCGCCCAGCGCGGTCTGCTGCACCAGCAGGCGGGCCTCATCGGCGGTAAAGCCGTTGTTTTCCGCTTCTCTGGCCATGGCTTCCATAAACAGGAAGAAGTAGGCGGGCGCACTGCCGGCGGCGGCGATCACCTGATTGATGCCGTCTTCCTCGGCTACCCACAGCGCCTTGCCCACCGCTTCCATCATGTGCTGGCAGTAGTCCCGGTCGCTCTGTTCCACATGGGCTCTGGCGTAGAGGCCGGTCATGCCCAGGCCCAGCAACGACGGGGTGTTGGGCATGGTGCGCACAATGCGGTTATGGCCACCGGCCATTTCTTCCAGCCGGGCCACACTGATGCCGGCGGCAATGGAGATCAGCAGCTTGTCGTCAAAGTCGGCGCCGGCGGCGCGCAACTCGCTCAGCATGGTCGCCATCATCTGGGGTTTGACCGCCAGCACTACTGCTTCGGCCCGGGTGGCGGCCTCGAGATTGCTCTGAGTGGTGGCAATGCCGAAGTCGGCGGCAAGCGCATCCAGCTTGGGCCGGGACGGATTGGCGGCAATAATATGGTCGGCGGGGTAGCCGGACTGGATCAGCCCGGAAATCAGGCTGCGCGACATGTTACCCGCGCCGATAAAGGCGAGTTTTCTGTGTTCCATCAATGATCACTCAAGGGTTGCGGGAGCCGAAAATGGCAGTGCCCACCCGTACCAGGGTTGAGCCACAGGCCACAGCCAGTTCCAGATCGTTGCTCATCCCCATTGACAGGGTGTCCATCTGGGGGTGTTTTTTCTTCATTCTATCAAAGAGATGCTTCAACTCTAGTAATTGTACCCGCAGAGTGTCGGAATTGTCGGTTGCCTCCGGAATTGCCATCAGGCCGCGCAGACACAGTCTGGGCAGAGCCGCCACCTCATCGGCCAGGGCTTCGGCCTCGGCGGGCGACAGCCCCGACTTGCTGGCTTCGCCGCTGATGTTAACCTGCAGGCAGATATTGAGTGGATGCATATGAGGCGGGCGTTGATCATTGAGACGTTGTGCTATCTTAAGCCGGTCAACGGTCTGCACCCAGTCGAAGTGCTCGGCCACCGGCCGGCTCTTGTTGGACTGCAACGGCCCGATAAGGTGCCAGACAATATCGGGGCAGCGCTTTTTCAGGGTGGTGATTTTGTCGACCGCCTCCTGCACATAATTCTCGCCAAACCAGCGCTGACCGGCGGCAAAGGCGGCTTCCACATCGCCGGCCGGTTTGGTTTTGCTGACCGCCAGCAGGGTGATATCGTGAGGAGAGCGGCCGGCCTGGCTGGCGGCATCGGCCATGCGGGCGTGAACGTCTTGCAAATGCTGTGCGATAGTACTCATATGAATAAATTCGTTTAAGGCTCAAGCGACGGGGAATAATATGGATATTACGGAATTACTGGCGTTCAGTGTAAAGCATAACGCATCGGATCTGCACCTCTCTGCCGGCGTGCAGCCGTTGCTGCGGGTGGATGGGGAAGTACGCAAGATCAATCTGCCGGTGCTGGAGCACCGGGAAGTGCACCAGCTGGTATACGACATCATGAACGATCGCCAGCGCAAGGAGCTGGAAGAAAATCTGGAAGCCGATTTTTCCTTTGAGTTGCCCGGGCTGGCGCGCTTTCGTGTGAATGCCTATCACCAGGCCCGGGGAGCAGCAGCGGTATTCCGGGTGATCCCCAGCGAGGTATGGACCCTGGATCAACTGAACGCCCCGGAGATCTTTGAGCGCATCGCCGAATATCCCCGTGGCCTGGTGCTGGTCACCGGCCCCACCGGCTCGGGCAAGTCCACCACCCTGGCCGCCATGATCAACCACATTAACGACAGCGCCAACAAGCACATTCTCACCATTGAAGATCCCATCGAGTTTGTGCATGAAAACAAGAAATGTCTGGTGAACCAGCGGGAAGTGCACCGGGATACCCTGTCTTTTAATAACGCCCTGCGCTCGGCGCTGCGGGAAGATCCCGACATTATTCTGGTGGGGGAACTGCGGGATCTGGAAACCATTCGTCTGGCCCTGACCGCCGCCGAAACCGGCCATCTGGTGTTTGGCACCCTGCACACCTCGTCGGCGGCCAAGACCATTGACCGTATTGTTGACGTCTTTCCCGGCGCCGAAAAGGACATGGTTCGCTCCATGCTGTCGGAGTCGCTCAAGGCGGTGATCTCCCAGACCCTGCTGAAAAAAACCGGCGGTGGCCGGGTGGCGGCCCACGAGATCATGCTGGGCACCCCGGCCATCCGTAACCTGATCCGGGAAGACAAGGTGGCGCAGATGTATTCGGTGATCCAGACCGGCATGTCCCACGGCATGCAGACCATGGATCAATCCCTGAAACGGCTGGTCACCAGCGGCCAGGTGTCTCCCGCCGATGCCAGGCTCAAGGCGGTGGATCCACAGAGTATCTGATTTTTTATTCAGCAGCGGAGAAAGCAATGGAGCTGGCTTCATTACTGGGAAAAATGTGCGAGCTCAAGGGTTCGGACATGTACATCTCGGTGGGCGTGGCGCCCACCATCAAGTCTCAGGGCAAAATGTTGCCCGTCGGCACACATCCCCTGACCGAGCAGGAGGCACTGGCGCTGGTGGAGTCCAGCATGACCGAAGAGTGGAGGGAGCGCTATCACCGGGAGAAAGAGGCCAACTTCGCCATTCACGACGGTGAACACGGCCGCTTCCGGGTCAGTGCCTTCTGGCAGCAGGACAAGGCGGGCATGGTGCTCAGACGCATCGAGAGCCGCATTCCCACCTTTGAAGAGCTGTATCTGCCCGAGGTGCTGCGTGAGGTGGCCATGGCCAAGAAGGGACTGGTGTTGTTTGTCGGGGGCACCGGCTCGGGCAAGTCCACTACCCAGGCGGCCATGATCGGCCATCGCAACCGCCATGCCGGCGGCCATATTCTCACCATTGAAGATCCGGTGGAATTTGTGCATCAGCACGATCAGTCAATCATTACCCAGCGGGAAGTGGGCATCGACACCGAATCCTTTGATGCCGCCCTGAAAAGCTCGTTGCGTCAGGCGCCTGACGTGATCCTGATCGGTGAAATCCGCTCCGAGGAGACCATGGGCTATGCGCTGGCGTTCGCCGAAACCGGCCATCTGTGCATGGCCACGCTGCACGCCAACAACGCCAATCAGGCCATTGACCGCATCATGCATCTGGTGCCGGAAAACAAGCACCGCCAGCTGCAGTTTGATCTGTCGTTCAACCTCAAGGCCATTGTGGCCCAGCAGCTCATACCCACCCGGGATGGCAACCAGCGCCGGGGCGCCATTGAAATATTGCTGAACACGCCCACGGTGGCGGATGTGATCCGCCAGGGTGACATGCACCGGCTCAAGGACATCATGGCCAGGTCCCGGGAAGTGGGTATGCAAACCTTTGACCAGGCGCTGTTTGATCTCTACAGCCAGCAGCATATAGGCTACACCGAAGCCCTGGCCTATGCCGACTCCCCCAACGATCTGCGGCTGATGATCAAGCTGCAGGGCGGCGGCGGGCTCGACTCCGGCCTGTTTGACAACGTAACCATCGAATCCTGAGGATCCTATGCTGATAGTGGTGTCTCCCGCCAAGACCCTGGACTACGACACGCCGCCGGTGATCGCCGACTACACTCAGCCCGAGCTGCTGGAACATTCGGCCGAGCTGATTGAGCGGGCCCGGAAACTGACCCCGGCGGAGATCGGTAAACTGATGAAGATCAGTGACAAGCTGGCGGGGCTGAACGCCGCCCGCTTTGCCGACTGGCAACCTGAATTTACGCCTGATAATGCCAAGCAGGCGCTGCTGGCCTTTAAGGGGGATGTGTATACCGGGCTCGACGCCGAAACCCTGAGCCGGGACGACTTTGCCTTTGCGCAACAGCATCTGCGCATGCTGTCGGGCCTGTATGGGGTGTTGCGGCCGCTGGATCTGATGCAGCCTTACCGCCTGGAAATGGGCACGAAGCTCGATAACGCCAGAGGCAAGGATCTGTATGCGTTCTGGGGCAATATCATCACCGATGCCCTGAACAAGGCCATGGCGGAACAGGGCGACAATGTGCTGGTAAACCTGGCGTCCAACGAGTACTTCAAGGCGGTGAAGCCAAAGCAGCTGGAAGGGCAGATAGTGACGCCTGTGTTCAGGGACTGCAAAAACGGCCAGTACAAGGTCATCAGTTTTTACGCCAAAAAGGCACGGGGCATGATGGCCCGTTACATCATTGAAAACCGCCTGAGCGAAGTCAGTCAGCTGACCACCTTTGATGTGGACGGTTACTACTTCGTTGAAAGCGAGTCGACCGCTACCGAGCTGGTGTTCAGGCGGGAAGAGCAAAATGTCTGAAAAAAGTGAAAAAGGGCGGGAACCTTTCCCTGCTGCCGCCTCTCTATAAGGATGTGTCTACTGAGTTTCAGCAATTCCCTTTTTGACTCTCTCTTTTGTTTCCGGCCCTCTGGGCCGGTTTTTTTTATTGCCACTCCGGGGCCGGATCGTCTTGGCGACGGCCGTATGACTGGCGCCGGTCAGGCTTTTCCGGCTCCCAGCGTACTTTGGCCCGGCGGTCGACAATGTCACGGCGCTCTGTCATGCGCCGTTCCTGTACGCGCGCTGTTTCATTGTCCGGCGCTTGTGTCTGTGAATGTGCCATCGTCCTCGACTCCTTTCGTAAACAGGGTTACCGCCAGTATAGCGGGTGACGACAAGCGGCATGAACGGAGCGGACTTATTCCTTGTCCTGCTTGTTCTTCAGCCAGCGCGGCTGGCCCTTGGCCTTTTGGTCGCGCAGACGGCTTTTCTTCTTGGGTTGAGTGGCCTTTTTGCCCTTGCCGTCGGACTCTTTCTTCTTGCGCACCGTGACCGCCGCTTCCTTGTGTTTGGGACGCAGCTCATCGATGATGCGGCGCTTGAGCCTCTGATCGGTATAACGCTCCACCTTCGCCACCATGTCCATGTCGTGGGCTTCCACCAGGCTGATGGCAATGCCCTTGCGGCCGGCGCGGCCGGTGCGGCCGATGCGGTGCACATAGACATCGGCGGTGCGCGGCATGTCGTAGTTGATCACATGGCTGACCTCGGGCAGGTCGATGCCCCGGGCGGCCACGTCGGTGGCCACCAGAATGTTGACCTTGCCGTTGCGAAAGCGGCGCAGGGCCTCAAAACGCTTGTCCTGATCCATCTCGCCGCGCAGCCAGGCGTTGTCCAGCCCTTCCTGCTGCAGCCGGCTGGCCAGCTCCATCAGCCGGTCCCGGGTTTTGACAAAGACGATGCTGCGGGTCACATCGGGCTGGCGCAGCAGGTGCAGCAGCAGGGCGAACTTGTGCTCGGCATCGTCGGCCAGGTGCAGCCACTGGTTGATCTTCTTGCGCTCGCTGCGGGGCGGCTCGGCAGACAGCTCCACCGGCTCCTTGAGAATATCGGCGGCAAACTTCATCAGGCCCCGGCCTTCCAGGGTGGCGGAAAACAGCATGGTCTGGCGACGCCAGCGGGCCTCGGCGGCAATGCGGTCCACATCCTGAATAAAGCCCATGTCGAGCATGCGATCGGCTTCGTCCAGGATCAGCATTTCAATATCGCGGCTGTCAAAGGACTCTTCGTCTATGTATTGCAGCAGCCGGCCGGGGGTGGCCACCACGATGTCGGTGGTCTTGGTCAGGGCCGGCAGGTGCTTTTCGGCATTGACGCCGCCGGTGATGGTTTCCACCCGCAGGCCGGTATCTTTCAGCAGGGCCTTGGCGTCGTCGGCAATCTGTTTGGCCAGCTCCCGGGTGGGCGTGAGCACCAGCACCCGGGCCGGACCGGCCTGGCGACGGGGAAAGTCGAGCAGGTGCTGGCAGGCGGGCAGCAGAAAGGCCGCGGTCTTGCCGGTGCCGGTGGGGGCCGAGGCCATAATGTCCCGGCCGCTCATGGCTTCGGGTATGACCTGGCTCTGAATGGTGGTGGGTCTGGCATAGCCCATGCGGGCCAGGGCGCGAACCAGAATGGGGTCCAGCTCCAGTTGCTCAAAGGTCATACTGCTCATGTTCAATTCCGTCAGCCAAAATGGCCGAGTATTATAGGCGAACTTCCACCAAAATACTCACGGGATCACCATGGCCGGGCGCGGTTTTACCTTTAAGCAATTTCATATCAACCACGACCGTTGTGCCATGAAGGTGGGCACAGACGGCATTTTGCTCGGCGCCTGGGCGCCCCTGCAGCAGGCGAAACGCGTTCTGGACGTGGGTACCGGCTCCGGACTGGTGGCCTTGATGCTGGCCCAGCGGGCCGGTGACGGCGTGCATATTACCGGCCTGGAGCTGGATGAGGCGGCGGCGATTCAGGCCGCCGACAATGTGGCGGCCTCGCCCTGGCCCGGGCAGATAAGCATAGCCCGGGGCGCCCTGCAGCGGTTTGAGGCCTCGCCCTTTGATCTTGTCGTGTCCAACCCGCCCTATTTCACACCGGGGCAGACCTTTGACTGCGCCGCCCGGGCCAGCGCCCGCCACGGCGGCAGCCTGAGCCTGGCCGATCTGTTTGTTCACTGCAGCCGGTTGCTGAGCGAAAACGGACAGATCTGTCTGGTGCTGCCCTGGCAGGCGAGGGATGAGGCGCTGGCACAGGCAGACTCAAATGGCTTGTTTTTGCTGGAACAGCAGAAGGTGATCACGAAAGAGGGCAAAACCCCGGCGCGTTTTTTGCTGCGCTTTGGCAGGATCAAAAACTGTGTAATAGAAGATGAAATTGTCATAAATACTGCAGAAGGCGAATACGGCAACATATACAAAGGTATGGTGTCGCCCTTCTATCTTAAGATGTAAATTTTGCATTGAAGATAATTTTCACATCATTATGCTACTGCTCAGCTCGGGCGCTGTCAGTTTTTAGTATTTTACAAACCGTAAACGGCAGCGCATCGTCTTGTTAATTTCGTTAGTTTCCAAACGAAACTTTCGCCATGCGCTTTGCCGCCACGAGGTTTGCCTTGAAAAAACCACTGTCCACTTTTGATGTTATGGGCCTTGGCTTCATGACATTCGCCTTCTTTCTGGGGGCCGGAAACATCATCTTTCCGCCTCTGGCCGGCTTTCTGGCCGGTGAACACATGACCAGCGCCATGTTCGGCTTTCTGACCACGGCGGTGGGCCTGCCTCTGGCCGGGCTGGTGGCCGCGGCCCTGGCCGGTGGCGGCCTGCCCGCCATGGGGCGCTTTCTGCCTCCTCTGGTGATCACCCTGATGGGCAGCGCCATCTTTATTATTATCGGGCCGGCCTTTGCCGCTCCCCGTACCGGCCTGGTGGCCTATGAAATGGGCCTGAAGCCCTTTCTCGACAACCCCGGCCAGGGGGCGTTGACCCTCTATACCCTCGGGTTTTTTGGTGTGGCGCTGCTGCTTTCCTTAAGTCAGGGCCGGCTGCTGGAGGCGGTGGGCAAGCTGCTGACCCCTCTGTTGCTGATCCTGCTGGTGGCCCTGGCCATTGCGGTGTTTGTGAACCCGCAGGGCACCCAGCCGGCGGTAACCGAAGCCTATATGGCCCAGCCGTTTGTGAAGGGCTTTATCGAGGGCTACAACACCATGGACACCTTTGCGTCCCTGCTGTTTGCCATGCTGATCCTGGATGTGCTGCGCAAGAAGGGGGTGACCGATGCCCGCGCCCAGTCTCGCTATCTGATGGCCGCGGCGCTGATCGCCGCCGCCGGCCTGGGCTTTGTTTATATCTCCCTGTTTGTGCTGGGTGGCACCAGCCAGGGGGTGGTGCCGAATGCCAGCAATGGCGGCGAGATCATCAGCGCCTATGTGCTGTCGCTGTTCGGCGAGCCGGGACTGTGGATTTTGTCGGCCATCGTGACCCTGGCCTGTCTGACCACGGCGGTGGGGCTGGTGTCCTCCTGTGCCGATTATTTCCATAACCTGACCGGCAAGGGCAGCTACAAGAGCTGGGTGGTGGGCATTGCCACCGCCTGCATGCTGGTGGCCAACGTGGGTCTGAACACCCTGATCAGTGTGTCTGTGCCCATTCTGGTGGCCCTGTATCCGGTGGCCATTGCCCTGGTGGTGGCCACCTACCTGCAGCCGCTGATGCGCGCACCTGTGTTTGCCTTTCGTCTGATCATGAGCGTGGCCTTTTTCTTTGGTCTGCTCGACGGCATGCAGGCCGCCGGCCTCGATATGAGCCTGCTCGACTTTCTGCCCCTGTTCGGCGTCGGCATGGCCTGGACCCTGCCCACCGCCCTGGCCGCGGTGATTGGCCTGGTGGCGGGCAAGGGCAGACAAGCAGCCACCGCCTGAGCACCATTCGGTGAATACAAAAAAGCGGCTTGAAAGCCGCTTTTTTCGTGGAGCGCAGGCTGCCAGCCTGCATTAGCGCCGCCGGCGCTTCAAAAAGAGGGTACCTACAGCCGCAGCCGGCTTCACGTTGCGATTCGCTGCGCTCATCGGCAACCACGCGCTGAGCGAAAAATGAAGAAGGCGCTCAGAGCGCGGCAATCTCGTCCAGTATCTGCGCCACCCAGGTTTCGATACGGGTGTCGGTGTCGTCATACTGGTTGGCTTCGTCCAGGGACAGGCCCACAAAGTATTTGCCGTCCTCGGTGAGTGCCTTTGACGCCTCAAACTCATAGCCTTGGTTGGGCCAGTAGCCCACCACGCTGGCGCCCCGGGCGACCACCCGGTCGTGCAGCATGCCCAGTGCATCCTGAAACCATTCGCCGTAGCCCAGCTGATCGCCCATGCCGAACAGCGCCACCACGTGGCCGTCCAGATCCAGGCTGTCGATATCGTCCCAGTGGGATTCCCAGTCTTCCTGCAGTTCGCCAAAATCCCAGGTGGAAATGCCGAAGATCAGAATGGGGTAGTCCTGGGCACGCGCCAGGGGCACATCCCTGATATTATGCAGATCAACCAGCTCGGCACCGAGCTGGTCGCGGATTTTTTCGGCCGCGATCTCGGTGTAGCAGGTGGTCGAGCCGTAAAACAAACCGATATTCATGGGGCTCCGTTCGTTTTTTACAGAATGGCGCCATCATAACAGAAGCCGCCTGCCGGGCGGAGTAGGGAGTCAACATGAGTCATCCGCTGGTCGAGCAGTTTATCGATGCCCTCTGGCTGGAAAAGGGGCTGTCCGACAATACCCTGTCTTCCTACCGCAGTGATCTGAGCCACTTTGCCGCCTGGCTGGACGGCGAGGGCGGCAGCCTGCTGGCGGTGGACAGCCTGACCCTGCAGCAATACCTGGCTCATCGCATTGATCTCGGCTTCAAGGCCAGCAGCACGGCGCGCATGCTGAGCGTGCTGCGGCGGTTTTTTCAGTATCTGCACCGGGAGCAGCTGCGCACCGACGATCCCAGCGCGCTGATCGCCGGCCCCAAGTTGCCCAAACGGTTGCCGAAAGATCTGAGCGAGCAGCAGGTATCGGCCCTGCTCGATGCCCCCGAGCCGGACGATCCGCTGGAGCTGCGCGACAAGGCCATGCTGGAGCTGCTCTATGCCTCCGGCCTGCGGGTGACCGAGCTGGTGAGTCTGTCGATGGAAAGCGTGAGCCTGCGTCAGGGCCTGGTGCGGGTGACCGGCAAGGGCAACAAGGAGCGGCTGGTGCCCATGGGGGAAGAAGCCCTGTACTGGGTAAGCCGGTTCCTGAAGGAAGGGCGGGCGGCGCTGCTGGGAGAGCAGGCGTCGGACGTGGTGTTTCCGTCGCGCCGGGCCCGGCAGATGACCCGCCAGACCTTCTGGCACCGCATCAAGCATTACGCCCTGCGCGCCGGCATCACCCAGGAGCTGTCGCCCCACACCCTGCGCCACGCCTTTGCCACCCACCTGCTCAACCACGGCGCCGATCTGCGGGTGGTGCAGATGCTGCTGGGCCACTCGGACTTGTCCACCACCCAGATCTACACCCATGTGGCCACCCACCGCCTCAACGCCCTGCATGAGGAGCATCACCCTCGGGGATGACCCCTTCGGGGGAGCTTTAAGCCGTAAGCTGTCAGCTTTAAGTGGTGCCGCCTGCAGATGCAGCGTTGTGTCTGCTGGCTCATATAGTGACTGACAGTCGGTAAGCCGTAGATACTCTGTTTTGACGTAAATTCAAGCTTGGATGTGCTCTTCGCTCATTCGCAACCTACTCACTTCGGGGAGCCGTCAGCCGTAAGCCTGTAGCCCCACTTCAGTGGGGCAAGATGATCATCATCCGGCACAGTTGCCCCAATAAATTGGGGCCTACCAAAACAACATTCAGCTTACAGCTCCGCCGAAGACGGTCGGCGGTCATCGTTGCAAATTTCACCGTGCCCGGTTAGTGTTGTCCGCCTGTTTAAACAGCCAGTATTTTCCATGCCTGCTTCTTCTCCTCTGCCCATTCGCCGGCGTGAGCCGGTGGCTCATCGGCTGCCTTCCGATCTGTCTCCCATACTGCAGCGGCTCTACGCCAGCCGGGGTCTGACGTCGCCCGAACAGCTGAATCTGCAGGCGGGTGCCCTGCACAAGCCGGCGTTCAGGGGCATGAACGAAGCGGTACGGCTGCTGGTGCAGGCCCTGAGTGAGCAGCGCAGCATTTTGATCGTGGGCGATTTCGACTGCGACGGCGCCACCAGCTCGGCGCTGATGGTGCACGGCCTGCGGGCCATGGGCGCACAGCGGGTCAGCTATCTGGTGCCCAACCGCTTTGATTACGGTTATGGCCTGAGCCCGCAGGTGGTGGAAGAAGCGGTGGATCTCGGGGCCGAGCTGCTGATCACCGTGGACAACGGCATTTCCAGCATCAGCGGCGTGGCGGCGGCCAAGGCCGCCGGCATGCAGGTCATCGTCACCGACCATCACCTGCCCGGCGACGAAGTTCCCGAGGCCGATGCCATCGTCAATCCCAACCAGCGGGGCTGCGACTTTCCCTCCAAGAACCTGGCCGGGGTGGGCGTGGCCTTTTACCTGCTGCTGGCGCTGCGTTCGGCCCTGAGCGAGCAGGGCTGGTTTGAGCAGCAGGGCATTCGTCCGCCCAATATGGCGGATTACCTGGATCTGGTGGCGCTGGGCACGGTGGCCGATGTGGTGGCGCTCGACGGCAATAACCGGGTGCTGGTGCATCAGGGCCTGCAGCGCATGCGCGCCGGCCGGCTGCGCCCCGGCATTCAGGCCTTAATCGATATTTCCGGGCGCAATCAGCAGCGGCTGGTGGCGTCCGATCTGGGCTTTGCCCTGGGGCCGAGGCTTAATGCCGTGGGCCGGCTCGACGATATGTCCATGGGAGTGGCCTGCCTGCTGTGTGACGATATCAACGAAGCCCGGCGGCTGGCGGCCCAAATGGACGAGCTCAACCGGGAGCGCAAGGCCATTGAGACCAGCATGCAGCAGGAAGCCCTGGCCACGCTGGCGAAAGTGCGCATCAGCGACGGTGCGCTGCCGTCCGGGCTGGTGCTGTACCAGGACGACTGGCATCAGGGGGTGGTGGGGCTGGTGGCCTCGCGCATCAAGGAGCAGTATTACCGGCCGGTGATCGCCTTTGCCGAGGCCGGCGACGACGAGCTCAAGGGCTCGGGCCGCTCCATTCCCGGGGTGCATTTGCGGGATCTGCTGGAGGCGGTCAACAGTCGTCACCCGGGTCTTATTACCAAGTTTGGCGGCCACGCCATGGCCGCCGGTCTGTCGATAACCAAAAGCGCACTGGCGCCGTTCAAGGCTGCCTTTGAGCAAACGGTGGAGGAGTGGGTCAGCCCCGAGCTGCTTACCGGCGAGATCCTCAGCGACGGCGAGCTCACCGCTGCCGAGCTGACCCTGGAGTTGGCGGAGCAGCTGCGCTTTGCCGGGCCCTGGGGGCAGGCCTTTCCCGAGCCCTTGTTCGACGGCGAGTTTCGCATTATTCAGCAGCGGCTGGTGGGGGACAAGCACCTCAAGCTGGTGCTGAGTCCGGACGAGGGGCGCACCGTCATTGACGCCATTGCCTTTAATGTGGATCTGGGCACCTGGCCCAACGCCGCCATTCAGAAGGTGCAGCTGGTGTACAAGCTGGATGTGAACGAGTGGAAAGGGCGGCGCCAGCTGCAACTGCTGGTGGAGCGGCTGTCGCCGTTGTCGTGACAACAGGCATCAGTTGCCCAGGATCTGGCTGAGGAACAGTTTGGTGCGCTCCGACTGGGGATGATGGAAGAAGGTCTCGGGATCGTTTTCCTCGATGATCTGGCCCTCGTCCATAAAGATCACCCGGTCGGCCACGGTGCGGGCAAAGCCCATTTCGTGGGTCACGCACATCATGGTCATGCCCTCTTCCGCCAGCTCTATCATCACGTCCAGCACTTCCTTGATCATCTCCGGATCCAGCGCCGAGGTGGGCTCGTCAAACAGCATGATCTCCGGGTTCATGCACAGACTGCGGGCAATGGCTACCCGCTGCTGCTGACCGCCGGACAGCTGCCCCGGATACTTCTTGGCCTGGCTTTCAATCTTGACCCGGGTCAGCAGTTTCATGGCCACCTCTTCCGCCTGCCGCTTGGGGGTCTTGCGCACCCAAATCTGCGCCAGGGTGCAGTTTTCCAGCACCGTCAGATGGGGAAACAGATTGAAGTGCTGAAACACCATGCCCACTTCCCGGCGAATGGTTTCGATGTTTTTGACATCATTGGTGAGCGGGGTGCCGCGCACGATAATGTCACCCTGCTGGTGTTCCTCCAGCCGGTTGATGCAGCGGATAAGGGTGGACTTGCCCGAGCCCGAGGGCCCGCAAATCACGATGCGTTCCCCCTTGGCCACGGTCAGATCGATATCGCGCAGCACGTGAAAATCCCCATACCACTTGTTCACGCCGCGCAGGGTCACCATGGCTTCCTGTTGTTGTGCTTCCATGTACTTGCTCCACTAACGTTTCTTGTGACCGGTATGCAGCTTGCGTTCCAGATACTGGCTGTATTTCGACATGCCATAGCAGAACACCCAGAACACCAGGCCGGCAAACACATAACCTTCGGTGGCATAGCCCAGCCAGTCAGGATCCGCCAGCCCCGCCTGCACAATGGCCAGCAGATCGAACAGGCCGATGATCAGCACCAGGCTGGTGTCCTTGAACAGGGCGATAAAGGTGTTGACGATGCCCGGAATCATCATCTTCAGCGCCTGGGGCAGCACGATCAGCATCATGGTTTTCCAGTAGTTCAGCCCCAGTGCCGCGGCCGCCTCGTTCTGGCCCTTGGGAATGGCCTGCAGGCCGCCGCGCACCACCTCCGCCATATAGGCGGACTGAAAGAAGATAATGCCGATCATGGCCCGCACCAGCTTGTCGAGAGTCAGCTCCTCGGGCACGAACAGGGGCAGCATGACCGACGACATAAACAGCACGGTGATCAGCGGCACCCCCCGCCAGAACTCGATAAACACCACCGACAGGCTGCGCACTATGGGCATGTGCGAGCGCCGGCCCAGGGCCAGCAGGGTGCCGATGGGCAGGGCCGCGGTAATGCCCACCACCGCCAGGATCAGGGTCAGGGTCAGACCGCCCCAGTTGTGGGTGGGCACCTCGGTCAGACCAAACCAGCCGCCATAGAGCAGTACCCAGGCAATAACCGGAAACACCAGCACCATAAAGGGCGCCAGCCACAGCTTGCCCGGCAGCCGGGGCAGGGCCAGCCACAGCAACTGCACCACAAACAGCAAAAAGGTCAGGTTGATGCGCCACAGCTCGTCACCGGGGTAAAAACCATAGGTGAACTGCTGCAGCCGGTTGGTGATAAATACCCAGCAGGCGCCGCCGCTGGTGCAGGCGTCCCGGCTGCTGCCGGTCCAGTCGGCACTGATGAAGGCCCAGTCGATAATGGGCACCAGGATCAGGTAGAGGGCATACAGCCCCAGCAGGGTCACCGCCGTGTTCAGCGGGCCGGAAAACAGGTTGGCTCTCAGCCAGCCGGTCAGTCCCTTGCGCGAAACGGGGGCCGGGCGCTCCGGTGTCAGGGTGTCTTTGAACATGCTATCTCTCCACCAGCGCCATATGGCTGTTGAACCAGTTCATAAAGAAGGACACCGACAGGCTGATGCTGAGGTACACCAGCATGGTGATGGCGATCACCTCGATGGCCTGGCCGGTCTGGTTGAGGGTGGTGCCGGCAAATACCGACACCAGATCCGGATAACCGATGGCGGTGGCCAGGGACGAGTTCTTGGTCAGGTTGAGATACTGGCTGGTGAGCGGCGGTATGATCACCCGCAGCGCCTGGGGAATGATCACCAGCCGCAGGGTCAGGCTGTCCTTGATGCCCAGAGCGTGGGCCGCTTCGGTCTGACCGTGGGAAATGGCCTGAATGCCGGAGCGCACGATCTCGGCGATAAAGGCGGCGGTATACACAGTAAGCGACAGCCACAGCGCCAGAAACTCGGGAATAATGGTCATGCCGCCGCGAAAGTTGAAGCCGCGCAGCTCGGGATAGTTCCACTCCAGCGGGGCGCCCAGCGCCAGAAAGGTGAGCAGGGGCAGGGCAATGACCAGCCCGAACGACATCCACCAGACGGGCAGGCGCCTGCCGGTGGCGTCCTGACGGCGGTGATTGAAGCGCACCAGCCAGAACGCCACGCCCAGGGCCAGCAGCAGCGCCAGCCAGACCCAGTGAAAGCCACCGCCCGGCACGGGCTCGGGCAGATACAGGCCGCGCACGTTGAGAAAGAGGCTGTCATTGAAATTGAGGCTGTCGCGGGGGCCGGGCAGGGTGCGCAGCACCGCGAAATACCAGAAAAACATCTGCAGCAGCAGGGGCAGGTTGCGGAACAGCTCCACATAGGCCGACGCCAGCCGGGCGATCAGCCAGTTGGGAGACAGCCGGGCCACGCCGATGACAAAGCCCAGCAGGGTGGCGCCGATAATGCCGAGAAAGGACACCAGCAGGGTGTTGAGCAGCCCGACCACAAAGGTGCGGCCATAGGTGTCGGTCTCGGCATAGGGAATGAGAGACTGGGCAATGGCAAAGCCGGCGGGATCGTCGAGAAAGCCAAAGCCGGTGGTAATGCCCCGGGTGCTGAGGTTATGAAGGGTGTTATTGACAATAAAGGCGATAAAGGCGGCCACGGCACCCAGCAGCAGCAGCTGAAACAGCAGCGCCCGTTTGGCCGGATCGCGCCAGAACTTGACCGGAGGAGCGGAGTGGTGGGCCGGTAATGACATGGGCTTTATCCTTTCGGTGAGCTGAACAGGGGCTCGTCATCGGGCTGCCCGCAGGCAGCCCGGACAGACATCAGCGTACCGGCGGGGCGTATTGCAGGCCGCCTTCGGTCCACAGGGCGTTAAGGCCCCGGTCGATTTTCAGGGGCGAACCCTGGCCCACGTTGGCGTCAAAGACTTCGCCGTAGTTGCCCACCAGCTTGATGATGCGATAGGCCCAGTCCTTGTCCAGCCCCATGCCCTTGCCAAAATCGGCTTCCAGGCCCAGCAGGCGGCGAACATCCGGGGTTTCGCTGCTCTTCATGCTGTCCACATTGGCTTTGGTAATGCCCAGCTCCTCGGCGTTGACCATGGCGAAATGGGTCCACTTCACAACGTTAAACCACTGATCATCCCCCTGACGCACGGAAGGACCCAGGGGCTCCTTGGAAATGACCTCGGGCAGGGCCACGGCCTCATCGGGTTTGGACAGCTTGATACGCAGGGCATAAAGCTGGGACAAGTCCGAGGTGAGCACGTCGCAGCGCCCTGCCTCCAGCCCCTGCACGGTCTGCTCCGAGGTGTCGAACACCACGGCGCTGTAACCCATGCCGTTGCGGCGGAAGTAGTCGGCCACGTTCAGCTCGGTGGTGGTGCCCGACTGAATGCAGATGGCGGCGCCATCCAGCTCCTTGGCGCTGGTTACGCCCAGGCTTTTGTTGATCAGAAAACCCTGGCCGTCGTAATAGTTGATGCCGGTGAAATTGACACCCAGCTCGGTATCCCGGCTGGAGGTCCAGGTGGTATTGCGCGACAGCACGTCAATCTCTCCCGACTGCAGCGCGGTCAGCCGCTCCTTGGCGTTGAGCGGAATAAACTGCACCTTGCCGGCGTCGTTGAACACGGCGGCGGCAATGCCCCGGCACAGATCCACGTCCAGCCCTTTCCATTCTCCTTTGGCGTCTGGGTTGGAGAAGCCCGGCAGGCCGCTGTTAACACCGCACTTGAGCACTCCCCGTTGCTTTACGTCGTCCAGGGTGGCGGCCTGCAGGGGGCCAGCCATCAGGGTGCCGGCTATCAGAAGGGCTGCTGTTCCTTTGCCTGTCATAATCACGTCCTCTTGAATGGCGATGGGCAATAGCGTTATTCATTTGGGGCATAAAACAACGATGCCATTTAGAGTATTAGCACAAAGATTGACAGTGGCGGCTGGCAGGGAGGAATAAAGTCGTGGCCGGCAAGGATCGGCTGAGTAAGCTGGCTTTCCACTAAAATGAATGTGCATTGCTGCGTTCGGGGCCGGCTTTGGGTAGAATAACCGCCTCATTTTGGCGATGCGCCAAAACCACTCACATCAGTAAACAGAGAGTCTGTCAGTCCATGTTTGAAACAAACCCTGTGTACAACAAACTTAAGGAGCTGTCTGAACGGGCGCAGCTTCTTAGGGGGTACCTTTGACTATGACGCCAAAAAAGAGCGTCTGGAAGAAGTAAACGCCGAGCTGGAACAGCCGGATGTATGGAGCCAGCCCGAGCGCGCCCAGGCACTGGGTAAGGAAAGATCCGCCCTGGAAACCGTGGTGAACACCCTGGAAGAAATGGACCAGGGCATTGCCGACATTGGCGAGCTGGTTGAGCTGGCGGTAGAAGAAGAAGACGAAGACACCTTCGAGGAAGCCAAAGCCGACCTTTCCGGCCTTGAGAAAAAACTCGAGGATCTGGAATTTCGCCGCATGTTCTCCGGCGAGCAGGACGCCTCCGACTGCTACCTGGATCTGCAGGCCGGCTCCGGCGGCACCGAGGCCCAGGACTGGTGCAACATGGTGCTGCGCATGTACCTGCGCTGGGGTGAAGCCCGCGGCTTCAAGACCGAGATCATCGAACTGTCCGAAGGCGAAGTGGCCGGCATCAAGTCCGCCACCGTGCGCTTTACCGGTGAGTACGCCTTTGGCTGGCTGCGCACCGAGTCCGGCGTGCACCGTCTGGTGCGTAAATCTCCGTTCGACTCCGGCGGCCGACGCCACACCTCGTTCTGCTCCGCCTTTGTCTATCCGGAAATCGACGACGATATCGAAATCGAGATCAACCCGGCGGATCTGCGCATCGACACCTACCGCGCTTCCGGCGCCGGTGGTCAGCACGTTAACCGGACCGACTCGGCGGTGCGTATTACCCATGAGCCCACCGGCATAGTGGTGCAGTGCCAGAACGACCGCTCCCAGCACAAGAACCGCGATCAGGCGATGAAGCAGCTGAAAGCCAAGCTCTATGAGCTGGAGCTGCAAAAGCAGAATGCCGAAAAGCAGGCGCTGGAAGACAGCAAGTCCGACATCGGCTGGGGCAGCCAGATCCGCTCCTACGTGCTGGACGACGCCCGCATCAAGGATCTGCGCACCGGCGTGGAAACCCGCAATACCCAGGCGGTGCTGGACGGCGGCCTGGACAAGTTTATTGAAGCCAGCCTCAAGTCCGGGCTGTAACTTTTTTCAGTGCCGCTCAGCCAGGGGCTGGGTGCGGCCTAAGCCAACCGTCGATGGCAGGGATGCCATCGTCGAGCATACAGGGATGTACTTGCTGCGTGTTGGCGTGGTTGCTCCGGCCCCTGGCGGGCAGAGGGGCTCCAAACAAGATTCAAACAAGGCTTAATCATGACGACAGAGCAGCAACTAGACGAGAACAAGCTCATTGCCGAGCGCCGGGCCAAGCTCGAGCAGATCCGCAAGGACTGCCCGGCCAACGGTCACCCCAACGATTTTCGCCGTGAACACCTGGCCGCCGATCTGCAGGCCGAATTCGGTGAGCACGATAAAGAGACCCTGGAATCCCTGGGCAAGGTGGCCTCGGTGGCCGGCCGCATCATGGCCAAGCGCGGCCCCTTCCTGGCCCTGCAGGACATGTCCGGCCGCATTCAGGCCTACGCCACCAAGGATGCCCAGAAGCTGATCAAGGATCAGTACAACGGCCTCGACATCGGTGACATCATCGGCGTGACCGGCACCCTGCACAAGTCCGGCAAGGGCGACCTCTACGTCAACATGGACAGCTTTCAGCTGCTGACCAAGGCCCTGCGCCCGCTGCCGGAAAAATTCCACGGTCTGTCCGATCAGGAAACCCGCTACCGTCAGCGCTATCTGGACCTGATCACCAACGAAGACTCCCGCAAAACCTTTGTGGTGCGCTCCAAGGTCATGGCCGCCATTCGCAGCTTTATGAACAACCACGGCTTTATGGAAGTGGAAACCCCCATGATGCAGGTAATTCCGGGAGGCGCCTCGGCCCGTCCGTTTATTACCCATCACAATGCGCTGGATCTGGACATGTATCTGCGTATCGCCCCCGAGCTGTACCTCAAGCGGCTGGTGGTGGGCGGTTTCGAGAAGGTGTTCGAGATCAACCGCAACTTCCGTAACGAAGGCCTGTCGCCCCGGCACAACCCCGAGTTCACCATGATGGAGTTCTACTGGGCCTACGCCGACTACCGCGACCTGATGGACTTCACCGAGGAAATGCTGCGCACCGTGACCACCGAAGTGCTGGGCAGCGCCGAGGTGCAGTACGGCGAAGAGACCTTTGACTTTGGCAAGCCGTTCGCGCGCCTGAGCATGAAGGACGCCATTCTCAAGTACAACCCTGAGGTGACCCTGGATCAGCTGGCCACTTACGAGTCTGCCTGCGAAGTGGCCAAGGATCTCAAGATCAAGGTGGAGAAGACCTGGGGTTTGGGCCGGGTGATCACCGAGATCTTTGAAGAGACCGCCGAGCACCGTCTGATCCAGCCGACCTTCATCACCGAATACCCGGCGGAAGTGTCGCCCCTGGCCCGCCGTAACGATAACGATTCAAGCATTACCGATCGCTTTGAGTTCTTTATCGGCGGCCGCGAGATCGCCAACGGCTTCTCCGAGCTGAACGACGCCGAAGATCAGGCCCAGCGTTTCCGCGATCAGGTGGAGCAGAAGGACGCCGGTGACGACGAAGCCATGTTCTACGACGAGGACTATGTGACCTCCCTGGAGCACGGCCTGCCGCCCACCGCCGGCCAGGGCATTGGCATCGACCGTCTGGTGATGCTGCTGACCGACTCCCACACCATTCGTGACGTGATCCTGTTCCCGACCCTGCGTCCGCAGCGGTAATCACGGAAACCGTGCCAATACAAAAGGGCCTGTCGATGACAGGCCCTTTTTTCTGCCGGCGTTTTCGGCTTGCACCTTTGGCTTAACTTTGGATAATTCGCACTTCATTGCCAGCCGGAGAAACGAGATGACAGAACAGAAGCCGCCCGCCCAGACCGAAGAAGAACTGCGCAAGCGCAAAATTCGCAGCTTTGTGCGCCGGGAAGGCCGCCTGACCAAGGGGCAGGAAAAGGCCATGGCGGAGCAGTGGCCGGTGATGGGCATCGACTTTTCCGGTGAGCTGCTGAACCTGGACGCCGTTTTTGGCCGGGCCGCACCGCGGGTGCTGGAAATCGGCTTTGGCATGGGCGGCTCGCTGGTGGAAATGGCCGCTGCCGCCCCGGAGCAGGACTTTATCGGCATTGAGGTGCACACCCCGGGCGTGGGCGCCTGCCTGATGGGCGCCGCCGAGGCCGGCCTGACCAATCTGCGCGTTATGTGCCACGATGCGGTGGAAGTGTTTGAGCAAATGCTGCCCGAGCAGAGCCTGGACCGGGTTCAGCTGTTTTTCCCGGATCCCTGGCACAAAAAGCGCCACCACAAGCGCCGCATTGTGCGCCCGGAATTTGTGGAAATGGTGCGCAGCAAGCTGAAAATCGGCGGTGAATTCCATATGGCCACCGACTGGGAAAACTACGCCGAGCATATGCTGGAAGTGATGAACGCGGCCCCCGGCTATGCCAACGCCAGCACAGACGGCGACTATATGCCGCGCCCCGATTACCGCCCGCTGACCAAGTTTGAGCAGCGCGGCCACCGTCTGGGCCACGGCGTCTGGGATCTGATCTTTACCCGCATCGAGTAAGGCCATCCCTGTGGGCGCCGCTTTAGCCGGCGCAATCCAGGAAGCGACTCGAAAATATTCAGGCTTTGCGCATTATCTGCCGGTTCGGTGTTGTCGGTATTGCTCTGCTACGCAGAGCCTGCCGGCTAAAGCGGCAGCTACAGAACCCCGGCCAGCGCCAGATACTGCCGGTGCAGCCGCATCACCGCCTTCTGCAGCCCCGCTCTGTCGGGGCTGTTGTTGTCGATCACATCGTCGGCGGCGGCCAGGCGCTGCTCGCGGTTGGCTTGGGCGGCCATAATGGCCCGAATCTGGGTCTCGTTGCTGTTGTCCCGCTTTACCGTGCGTTCAAGCTGGGTGTCGGGGCTGACATCCACCACCAGCACCCGGTTGCACAGGCCGGTGAGGTTATTTTCCACCAGCAGGGGCACCACCAGCAGGCAGTAGGGCGAGGTGCTGGCGGCGCAGGCGGCCACCATACGCTCCCGAATAACCGGGTGCAGCAGGGCGTTAAGCCAGTCTTTTTCTTCCGGATGATTAAACACCCTTGCCCGCAGGGCGCGGCGATCCAGCTCGCCGCTTTCGGTGATAACGCTCGGGCCAAAGTGCCCGGCAATGGCGGCCAGCGCCGGCTCGCCGGGGGCGACCACTTCACGGGCGATAATATCGGCGTCGATAATGTCCACGCCCTGTTTAGCGAACAGCTCTGCCACCGTGCTTTTGCCGCTGCCAATGCCGCCGGTCAGGCCCACCACATAGCTCACAGCGCCAGTCTCCAGTAAAGGTTGACCACGTCGGTGCCCCACATCAGGTAACACCAGCCCCCCAGCGCCAGAGCCGGGCCAAAGGGCAGCACGCGGTCTTCCCCCAGCCGGCGCAGGGCCATCAGGCCGAGCCCCAGGGCGGCGCCGGTAAAGGAGGCCAGCAGCAGCACCGGCAGCAGGCTCTGCCAGCCAAACCAGGCGCCGATGGCGGCCAGCAGCTTGAAGTCGCCATAGCCCATGCCTTCCTTGCCGGTGGCCAGCTTGAACAGCCAGAACAGGCTCCACAAAATGCCGTAACCGGCGGCGGCGCCGATCACCGCCGACTGCAGCGAGACAAACAGCTCACCCACATTCAGCAGCAGCCCCAGCCACAGCAGCGGCAGGGTAAGCTGATCCGGCAGCAGCAGATGATCGAGATCGATCAGGGTCATGCACAGCAGCAGCCAGCCGAACACCAGCGCGGCCAGCAATTGTGGGCTGGCGCCAAAGCGCCACAGGGCGAGGGCGGCCAGCAGCGCCGAGGCCAGCTCCACCAGCGGATAGCGTTTTGAAATGGAAGCGCTGCAATAACGGCAGCGGCCTTTCAGCCACAGCCAGCTGAGCAGAGGAATATTGTCGCTGGCGGTCAGCCCGTGCTGGCAGTGGGGGCAGCGGGAGCGGGGCACGCACAGATTAAAGGGCGCTTCATCGGGCAGTGTCTGATTGTTTAATTCGGCACATTCCCGTTGCCATTCCCGCTGCATCATCAGCGGCAGCCGGTGGATCACCACGTTGAGAAAGCTGCCCACCAGCAACCCCAGCAGGGGGATCACAATATAAAGCAGAGCGGTATTGTTGAGCAGTTCGGTCATGAGGTTTCCAGTAGTTGTATTTGCTTGCTGGCGCGTGCAAAGCCGTCGGCCAACGCGCACTGCTTCTCCGGCACGCCGTGAATACCTCCCTGTAGGCTCCGCTGCGCCATCCCTGGCGCAGAGGGCGCGGCGAAGCAGTGCCCTTTGCCCTCCTCGGTTGAACACTGAGCTGTCTGTCAGTATTTGGCAGACAGCTCAATAGCTTACCGAAGCAGCAACAGGGATTGCCGTAGCCGACCGTCAAATGCCATGGATGGCATTTGCCGAGCGTCCCATGGATGGGCTCGAAGCGTGTCGGCGTAGGTAACCCTGTTGTGGCTTCTCCTGAGAGATTTCAGCCGAAGACGCGGGTTTATTTCACCACGCTGCCCAGGTTAAAGATGGGAAGATACATGGCAATGACCAGGCCGCCAACCAAAACTCCCAGCACCACCATGATCAAGGGCTCAATCAGGCTGGTGAGGCCATCCACGGCGTCGTCCACTTCCCGTTCATAAATGCCGGCCACCTTGTGCATCATATCGTCGATGGCGCCGGACTCCTCGCCGATCATCACCATCTGCACCACCATGTCCGGAAACAGGCCGGTGGAACGCATGGCCACGTTCATCTGCATGCCGGCGATCACTTCTTCGCGTATTTGTTTTACCCCCTGGCGGTAGACCACATTGCCCGAGGCGCCGGCGGACGACAGCAGGCCTTCCACCAGCGGAATACCGGCAGAAAAGGTGGTGGCCAGAGTACGGGCAAAACGGGCCAGGGCCGCCTTGTGCAGAATATTGCCCACAATGGGCAGACGCAGAATAAAGCGGTCGGTGGCGTCCCGCACCTTTTGCGAGTTGCGCCAGGCGCGCACATACAGCCAGACGGCGGCGATCAGGGCCAGCAATATATACAGCCAGTAGGCCTGCAGCCAGCGCGACAGGCTGATCACCATCTGGGTAAAGGCGGGCAGGGTGGCGCCAAAGCCGGCAAAAATCTCCTCGAACTGGGGAATCACAAACAGCAACAATATGGCGGTGACCACAAAGGCCACCAGCAGCACCATGGCCGGGTAGAACATGGCCTTCTTGATCTTGGACTTGATGGCTTCGGCTTTTTCACGGTAGATGGCGATCTGATCAAAAATATGCTCCAGTGCCCCGGTCTGCTCGCCGGAGTGCACCAGATCGCAGTAAAGATCGTCAAAATGGCGCGGGTGTTTTTTCAGCGCCTCGGAGAGCGGTGTGCCCCCTTCCACGTCGGCGGCAATGCCCGCGGCCAGCTCGCGAATGCTGGATTTCTCGTAGGAGCGGGCAATAATCTGCAGGGTCTGTACCAGGGGCACGCCGGCGCTCAGCATGGTGGCGATCTGGCGGGTGATGATGGCGATATCGGCGGGCTTGATGGCGTCCTTGTAGCGGCTCAGCACCCCCTGGCTTTTGCGCTTTATTTTAAGGGCGTTAACCCCCTGGCGCTGCAGCTCCAGCCGGGCCGCCTTGACATCGGCCGCCTGCACAAAGCCCGAGACCTTGTTGCCCTTGCGGTTTATGCCTTCCCATTTAAAGGGATAAACACGAAAGTCCTTTGCTGTTGCCATGATGCCTTCCTGTTATTCATCACGTTTTAGCCGGTGACCCGGTTGACCTCGGCCAGGCTGATAATGCCTTGGCGTGCCTTTTCCAGCGCCGCCTGGCGCAGGGTGATCATGCCTTCTTCTTCGGCAGCCCGGGCCAGGGCCAGGGAGCCGGCGTCTTCCATAATCAGGTTGGCCAGCCGCTCGCTCATGGCCATGACTTCATAGACGCCGGTGCGGCCCTTGTAGCCTTCGGTGCAGTGGTCGCAGCCCACCGCCCGGTACAGGGTAATGCCTTCCAGCTGCTGGGCGGGAGTAAACCCCAGCTGGTTCAGTTGCTCGGGGGGCAGCACCTCGGGGGCCCGGCAGTGAGTGCACAGCTTGCGGGCCAGCCGCTGGGCGATAATCAGGCTTACCGACGAGGCGATATTGTAGGCGGGCAGTCCCATGTTGCTTAGCCGGGTCAGGGTTTCGGCGGCGGAGTTGGTATGCAGGGTAGACAGCACCAGGTGACCGGTCTGGGCCGCCTTGACCGAGATTTCGGCGGTTTCCAGATCGCGGATTTCCCCCACCATGATAATGTCCGGATCCTGGCGCAGAAAGGCGCGCAGGGCGTGAGCAAAAGACAGCCCGGCCTTGGGGTTGATCTGCACCTGATTGATGCCGGGCAGGTTGATTTCTATGGGGTCTTCGGCGGTGGAGATATTGGCCGCCACCGTATTGAGAATGCTCAGGCCCGTATAGAGCGACACCGTCTTGCCCGAACCGGTGGGGCCAGTCACCAGTATCATGCCCTGGGGCCTTTTAAGGGCATTGAGGTAGAGGTTTTTCTGCGCTTCGCTGTAGCCCAGCTGTTCAATGTCGAGGCGGGCGGCGGAGCTGTCGAGAATACGAATCACCACCTTTTCACCCCACATGGTGGGCAGGGTGTTGACCCGCATGTCCACCGCCTTGGAGGCGGTGAGCTTGAGCTTGATGCGGCCGTCCTGGGGCAGGCGGCGCTCGGCAATGTCGAGCCGGGCCATCACCTTGAGCCGGGCGGCAAAGCGCGACGCCAGGTGCACCGGCGGGGTGGCCACCTCGTGCAGCATGCCGTCGATGCGAAAGCGAATACGGAAAAAGCGCTCATAGGGCTCAAAGTGCAGATCCGAGGCTTCCCGGCGCACCGCATCCAGCATGATCTTGTTGATATAGCGAACGATGGGGGCATCGTCTTCCCTGTTGCCGGGCTCGTCGTCCCGTTCGGAAGGGTCTTCTCCCAGCTCCAGATCGGCAATATCGTCATCGGCAATATTGTCCAGATCCAGCCCGGCGCCACTGTTCTGCTGCAGACGCTGCAGCAGCTGCTGCAGCTTGGCTTCGTCCACCAGCAGGGCGTCGGTCACCAGGTTGAAGCGAAAGCCGAAGTCTTCCAGCGCCGCCACATTGGTGGGGTCCGACATGGCCAGATACAGGGTCTTGCCGCGCAAATGCACCGGAATGGCGTGGTGGCGCTCGATCAGATCCATGCTCAGATACTGATCCGGCACTTCGTCCAGACTGAAGTCGTCCAGATCCACCAGGGGCAGGCCGAATTCTCGCTCGCAGAAACGGGCCAGCTCGCTGCCGGACAGCCAGCGCTGCTCCACCAGCACGGTACTCAGGGGCTTGCCTTCCTGGCCGGCCCGGGCGCAGGCCTGCTCCAGCAGGCCGGGATCCAGAATGGAAGAAGCGGCCAAGCTTCTGGCCAGGCCGCTTCGTGCTTGTTCAAAGGTATGGGGCATAGGCGCTATTAGCAGTACTCTACAGGGGAACATGAACTAACCCATGTAACCCTTCCATTAGCCGGTGTACCAGTTAGTGTATAGGTCGCACCAGAGAGATCACCTGTGCCACTTGCAATAATTGTAAAATCACTACCGGATTTATCTGCGTCAACACCTGAAACTAAGCCCGTAATAACAGCACCACTAGTAGCATTATCTGCTTTTGTTATGCAGCTATCTATATCTCCTCCTGATTGGTGACAAACTTCAATCGTGGTTTTAGCCGGACCAGTTGCAGCAATCACTTCACTAAATTTAGCTCTATTGGTATAGGTCTGATACGCCGGCAGTGCCACTGCCGCCAGTATGGCTACAATCGCCACCACAATCATCAGTTCAATCAGGGTAAAACCGCCCTGGCGGGAAAGAGAAGTCTTGTTCATAACGTCATCCTTGAGTGGCAATGAAATCTTCTTTTTAAGTGGGCTTCGATCAAGCCTGCCATTTATCTATAGCAAGATATTCTGGCCTTGCCCAGTGAATAATTGAAAAAGATAGCAGCATTTTCGCCTGTTTTAGCCAGGATCTTTTTAAATTATGAAATGGTTATTTTATGAACTTGTGCTACCAGTCTGAGCTGCGGAGCCGGGAGAGTCAGGCCGGGTGGCGCCAAAAGCGGTGAGCATAAAAAATGCCGGGCAGGCCCGGCATCAAACAATGCAACAAAAAGAATGTTTTTTGAGCTCAGTTTTCCACCCGCAAAGACAGGTCCAGGGCCTGCACATGCTTGGTGAGCGCCCCCACCGACACAAAGTCCACCCCGGTGGCGGCGTATTCGGCAATGGTCTGCAGGGTCACATTACCGGAGACTTCCAGTCTGGCCCGGCCGGCGGTGGTGGCCACGGCGGTGCGCATATCGGGCACGCTGAAGTTGTCGAGCATAATAATGTCGGCGCCGGCCGCCAGAGCCAGCTCCAGCTCGGCCAGGGACTCCACTTCCACTTCCACCGGTTTTTCCGGCTGCAGCCGGCGGGCCTCGGCCACCGCCTCGTGAATACCGCCGCAGGCAAAGATATGGTTTTCCTTGATAAGGTAGGCGTCATACAGGCCCATGCGGTGGTTGTGGCCGCCGCCGCAGGTGACCGCGTATTTCAGCGCCTGGCGCAGGCCGGGCAGGGTTTTGCGGGTGTCGAGCAGGCGGCAGTGGGTGCCCGCCAGCTTCTCCACATAGCGCCGGGTTTCCGTGGCCACCGCAGACAGGGTCTGAATAAAGTTCAGGGCGGTGCGCTCGCCGGTGAGAATGGCTCTGGCCGGGCCGGTGAGGGTCAGCAGCCGCTGGCCGGCGGCAATGGCGTCGCCGTCGTTCACCAGCCAGTGCAGTGTTACCTGGCCGCCCAGTTGGGTAAAGGTTTCGTCGGCAAAGTCCTTGCCGCAGAATACGCCGCTCTCGCGGGTGATCAGATGGGCGGTTACTCGCTGTTCTTCGGGCAGCAGCATGGCGGTAATGTCCTGCCGGGGATCCAGACTGCCGCCCAGATCCTCGGTGAGGGCGGCGGTCACATTAAAGCGAATTTCCCGGGCCAGGGTGGCATTGTGCATTGAGTCTACCTTTTTTCTCACATGGTTACTGGATAGCGTGCCTGCCGGAGCTATGGCTCCGGCTTCAGATAGGTAATGGTCATTTGTGCGCCCCGCTGCACCAGCTCGAAGTGGCGCAGGGCGTTCATGCCCAGCAGCACTTCGTCGTTCTGGCTGGGCATGATAATGGCGTCCAGATCGTACAGGGTGAAGGGCCCCAGCGACAACGATTTAATCCGAGTGCGGTAGCCGGTAACCTTTCCCGCCGCCGTGCTTATTTCCAGCGGCACGCCCACCGGCAGGCCCAGCCGGGCGGCCACCAGTTGTGGCACCGCCATCTGGGTGGCGCCGGTATCCAGCAGAAACACCACCGGCTGGCTGTTAACGCTGCCGCTGGCCAGGTAATGACCGTGACGGTCCTGATCCAGCACTATGCTGCCGGAGTCCAGCACGCGAATTTGCTGATTGGGATTGAAATCCTGCATCAGACGATGGTTGAAGTACCAGGTCAGCAACAGCAGACTCAGGCCCCAGGCCAGGATCCACATAATTCGGCCGGTACGGCGCACGGGATCATGTTGTTGCGCCATGGGGGCTCCTTGCAAAAAATGCCTTGTTAAACTGTTAGTATACGCACGCACTCCCTTGCCTACGGAACCATTCATGCCTTTTACCCTGCAAGAGGGCTGGCTGAGCCCGGCCCGCCATTGCGAATCGCCCCATCAGGATGATCGCCCCGATGCCGACATTTCCCTGCTGGTGGTGCATTGCATCAGCCTGCCGCCGGGGCGTTTTGGCGGCCCCTATATCGATGATCTGTTTATGGGCCGGCTGGACTCATCGGCCCATCCCTATTTTGAGGGCATTTACCAGTTGCGGGTATCGGCGCATTGTCTTATTCGCCGTGACGGCGAGCTGGTGCAGTATGTGCCCTTTCACCGCCGGGCCTGGCATGCCGGCCTGTCCTGCTTTGAGGGCCGGGACAAGTGCAACGATTTTTCCGTTGGCATCGAGCTGGAAGGCACCGATACCGGGGATTACACCCCAGCGCAATACCGGGTGCTGGCCGAGGTGACCAGAGCGCTGATGCAAGCCTATCCCGCCATTACGCCCAGCCGTATTACCGGCCACAGCGATATCGCCCCCGGCCGCAAAACCGACCCCGGCCCGGGGTTTGACTGGACACGGTTTCGCGCCTTGCTCTGAAAGCGCTCACCGCGCGAATCAGCAGTGCGGTTGCGCTCCGCCGACACGCTTCAAGTACCTCCCTGTAACGCTCGGCACATGCCGTCCATGGCATGTGACGGTCGGCTACGGCAATCCCCACTGCTGCTTCGGGCAACATCGGCGTTGCCTGCTACACCACCAATCCCCAGTCCCTAATCCCGACTCCCCTAGTTTTGGTTGGTCAGACCATTCCCCGTTTTCTTGTGTTTTCATGGGGCTGGACTAATTTTATGAGCCACCCCAAAAAAATCCCGGGCGCAAACGGCCTTTTGTATGCAGTGATCACAAAAATCATGGACAATTCCCTCCCGCTCTGATACCTTTTTTTAACAGTGTTAATTGGTATTACCAATTCAAAAAGCCGAGCGAATGACCTATCAGCGCATTAAACAACCCAAACTTGCCGAAACTATCGCCGCCAAGCTGGAGCAGATGATAGTGGAGGGCAGCCTGCAGCCGGGGCAGCGTTTGCCGCCGGAGCGCGAGCTGGCCGAGCAGTTTGCGGTGTCACGCCCGTCCGTGCGCGAGGCCATTCAGCACCTGGAGGTGCGCGGTCTGGTTTCCCGCAAGCAGGGGGGCGGCACCTATGTGCAGAACGCTCTCACCAAGGGGCTGGCGGATCCGCTGTTTCAGCTGCTGGCGGAACACCCGGAGTCCCAGTACGACCTGCTGGAGTTTCGCCACACCATGGAAGGCATTTCCGCCTACTATGCGGCGATGCGCGGCACCGAAACCGACTTCGACGCCATTCGCGCGGCTCAGCAAGCCATTATCAACGCCCAGGAAAAGGGCGATCTGGCCGCAGAGGCCAAGCATGCCGCCGAGTTCTACCTGGCGGTGGCGGCAGCCGCCCACAACGTGGTGCTGCTGCACCTGTTGCGCGCCATTCAGCCCATGCTGGAGTCCAGCATTCTGCGCAACATTCAGATTCTTAACCGGCGAGCCGGCATGGTGGAGAAGATTCGCAAGCATCGCGCCAATCTGATCCAGACCATTCTGTCACGCGAGCCGGAGCAGGCCAGGGACGCTTGTCATGAGCACCTGGCCTTTATTGAAGAAACCCTGTTAGACATTCAGCGCGAGGAAAGCCGCATTCAGCGCTCCCTGCGCCGGACCCGTCAGCAGGAATAATGAATGCCTTCGGCAGCGACGAAACCCATGGGCATCAGCCCCAAACGAGATAGGAAACAGCCATGTCTGATATCCTGAAAAACGATGTGGATTCAATAGAGACTCAAGAGTGGCTTGACGCCCTGGAGTCTTTGATCCGTCAAGAAGGACCTGAGCGCGCTCAGTACATTTACGAGCGCCTGACCACCAAAGCCATCAAGCATGGCGTTGCCGTGGCCCGCAATGCTCACTCAGATTACGTCAACAGCATCACCACCGACGAAGAACCTGAGTACCCGGGCAACTGGGATCTGGAACGGCGGATCCGCGCCATCATCCGTTGGAACTCAGTCATGATCGTGCTGCGCGGCTCCAAGAAAGACCTGGACCTGGGTGGTCACATGTCTTCCTTCTCTTCCAGCGCCACCATGTACGAAGTGGCGTTCAACCACTTCTTCCGCGCCCGTAACGAGAAAGACGGCGGCGACCTGGTATTCTTCCAGGGCCACATCTCTCCCGGTATCTACGCCCGCGCCTTTGCCGAAGGTCGCCTGACCGAAGCCCAGCTGGACATGTTCCGTCAGGAAGTGGACGGCAAGGGCATTCCGTCCTATCCGCATCCCAAGCTGATGCCGGACTTCTGGCAGTTCCCGACCGTATCCATGGGTCTGGGTCCGATCAACGCCATCTATCAGGCCCGCTTCCTCAAGTACCTGACCGACCGTGGCCTGAAGGACTGCTCCGAGCAGCGCGTATACGCCTATCTGGGCGACGGCGAGATGGACGAGCCGGAATCCAAGGGCGCCATCACCATTGCCGCCCGTGAGAAGCTGGACAACCTGTGCTTCATCATCAACTGTAACCTGCAGCGCCTGGACGGCCCGGTGGTGGGTAACGGCAAGATCATCAACGAACTGGACGGCCTGTTCACCGGCGCCGGCTGGAACGTGGTCAAGGTTATCTGGGGCCGTCGCTGGGACGATCTGATCGCCAAGGACACCTCCGGCAAGCTGGTTCAGCTGATGAACGAGACCCTGGACGGCGACTACCAGACCTTCAAGTCCAAAGACGGCGCCTATGTGCGTGAGCACTTCTTCGGCAAGTATCCGGAGACCGCCGAGCTGGTGAAGGACTGGACCGACGAGGAAATCTTTGCCCTGAACCGCGGTGGCCACGATCCGGCCAAGATGTTTGCGGCCTACAAGAACGCTGCCGACACCAAGGACAAGCCGACCGTTATTCTGGCCAAGACCATCAAGGGTTACGGCATGGGCGATGCCGCCGAAGGCAAGAACATCGCGCACCAGGTCAAGAAGATGGACATGTCTTCTCTCAAGCACTTCCGCGATCGCTTCAACATTGAAGTGAGCGACGAAGAGCTGCCGAACCTGCCCTACATCAAGATCGAGGAAGGTTCCCGCGAGCACGAGTACCTGCACGCCCGTCGCCAGAGCCTGAAGGGCTACCTGCCGACCCGCCTGCCGGAAACCACTGTCAAGCTGGACATTCCCGCGCTGGAAGACTTCGCCCCGCTGCTGGAAGAGCAGAAGCGTGAAATCTCCACCACCATGGCCTTTGTGCGCTCCCTGAACATCATGCTGAAGGACAAGTCCATCGGCAAGCGCATCGTGCCCATTCTGGCCGACGAAGCCCGTACCTTTGGTATGGAAGGTCTGTTCCGCCAGATCGGCATCTACAACCCCCACGGTCAGAAGTACGTTCCTCAGGACCGTGAGCAGGTGGCCTACTACAAGGAAGACAAGAAGGGTCAGGTACTGCAGGAAGGTATCAACGAGCTGGGTGCCATGTCGTCTTGGCTGGCCGCTGCCACCTCCTACAGCACCAACGACTGCCCCATGATTCCGTTCTACATCTACTACTCGATGTTCGGTTTCCAGCGGGTTGGCGATCTGTGCTGGGCTGCCGGTGACCAACAGGCCCGCGGCTTCCTGCTGGGCGCCACCTCCGGTCGTACCACCCTGAACGGTGAAGGTCTGCAGCACGAAGACGGTCACAGCCACATTCTGGCGGGCACCATTCCGAACTGTATCACCTACGATCCGACCTACGCCTATGAAGTAGCGGTAATCGTGCAGGACGGTCTGCGTCGCATGTACGGCGACAACCCGGAGAACGTGTACTACTACCTGACCACCCTGAACGAGAACTACCACCAGCCGGCCATGCCGGAAGGCGCCGAGGAAGGCATCCGCAAGGGTATCTACAAGCTCGAAACCGTGGAAGGCAGCAAGGGCAAGGTTCAGCTGATGGGCTCCGGCACCATCCTGGTGGGCGTGCGTGAAGCCGCTCAAATCCTGGCCGAGGAATACGGCATCGGCTCCGACGTGTACAGCGTACCCTCCTTTAACGAACTGACCCGCGACGGTCAGGACGCCGAGCGCTGGAACATGCTGCACCCGACCGAAGAGCCGCGCGTGCCTTACATCGCTCAGGTAATGGGCACCGAGCCGGCCATCGCCGCCACCGACTACATGAAGAACTACGCCGAGCAGGTTCGTGCCTTCATGCCGTCCGTGAGCTACAAGGTGCTGGGTACCGACGGTTTCGGTCGTTCCGACAGCCGTGAGAACCTGCGTCGTCACTTCGAAGTGAACAAGCACTATGTGGTGGTTGCCGCGCTGACCGAGCTGGCCAAGCAGGGCACTGTCGACAAGCAGGTCGTGGCCGACGCCATCGCCAAGTACGGCATCGATGCCGACAAGATCAACCCGCTGTACGCATAAGGGGTAACACATGTCTAAAGATATTCTGGTGCCGGATATCGGCGCGGACGAGGTTGAAGTTACCGAGATCCTGGTTGCCGTGGGCGACAAGGTCGAGGAAGAACAGTCCCTGATCACCGTGGAAGGCGACAAGGCCTCCATGGAAGTGCCTGCCCCCGCCACCGGCGTGGTAAAGGAAATCAAGATTGCCGTGGGCGACAAGGTCAACACCGGCTCACTTATCATGGTCTTTGAAGCAGAGGGCGGCGCTGCCGCCCCGGCTGCCGCCGAAGAAGCGCCCAAGGCCGAAGCCGCGCCGGCCGCTGCTGCTGCCTCCGCCCTGAAGGAAGTTCAGGTGCCGGACATCGGTGGTGACGAGGTTGAAGTCACCGAAATCGCCGTGGCCGTAGGCGACACCATTGAGGAAGAGCAGACCCTGATCACCGTGGAAGGCGACAAGGCCTCCATGGAAGTGCCTGCGCCCTTCTCTGGCAAGGTGGCCGAGATCAAGATCGCCGTGGGCGACAAGGTCAACACCGGCTCCCTGATCATGGTATTTGAGGTGGCGGGTGCCGCACCGGCTGCCGCCGCTGCCCCGGCCGAAGCCGCCCCGGCTGCGGCTGCCGCACCGGCCGCTGCCGCCGCCAAAGACGTGAACGTGCCGGACATCGGCGGTGACGAAGTGGAAGTCACCGAAGTGATGGTTGCCGTGGGCGACAAGGTGGACGCCGAGCAGTCCATTCTGACCGTGGAAGGCGACAAGGCCTCCATGGAAGTGCCTGCGCCCTTCGCCGGTGTGGTCAAGGAAATCAAGGTGGCCACCGGCGACAAGGTGACCACCGGCTCCCTGGTAATGGTGTTTGAAGTGGAAGGTGCCGCCCCGGCTGCTGCCCCTGCCGCCGCTCCGGCCAAGGCCGAAGCGCCGAAAGCAGAAGCACCGAAAGCAGAAGCACCGAAGGCTGCCGCTGCTCCCGCCAAGGGCGAGTTCGTTGAGAACAACGCCTATGTGCACGCCACGCCGGTGGTTCGCCGTCTGGCCCGTGAGTTTGGTGTGGACCTGTCCAAGGTTGCCGCCACCGGTCCGAAACAGCGCATTCTGAAGGAAGACGTACAGAACTACGTCAAGGGCATCATCAAGCGCGTTGAAAGCCAGCCTGCGGGTGTGGCCGTGGCCGGCAGTGGTATGGAAGTGCTGGCCTGGCCCAAGGTCGACTTTGCCAAGTTCGGTGAAGTGGAAGAAGTGGCCCTGACCCGCATTCAGAAGATCTCCGGTCCGAACCTGCACCGTAACTGGGTGAAAATCCCCCACGTTACCCAGTTCGACGAAACCGATATCACCGAGCTGGAAGCCTTCCGCAAGACCGAGAACGCCATTGCCGAGAAACAGAAGCTGGGTTACAAGATCTCCCCGCTGATCTTCATCATGAAGGCCGCCGCCAAGGCGCTGGAAGCCTTCCCCAAGTTCTGCTCTTCCCTGTCTGAAGATGGCCAGAGCCTGGTGATGAAGAAGTATGTACACATCGGTGTGGCGGTAGATACCCCCAACGGTCTGGTGGTTCCGGTGGTTCGCGATGTGAACAAGAAAGGCATTCGCGAGCTGGCCATCGAGCTGGGTGAAATTTCCAAGAAGGCCCGTGCCGGCAAGCTGACCGCCGCCGACATGCAGGGTGGTTGCTTCACCATCTCGTCTCTGGGCGGCATTGGTGGCACCCAGTTCACCCCCATCGTGAATGCGCCGGAAGTGGCCATTCTGGGTGTGTCCAAGTCCGGTATCAAGCCGGTGTGGAACGGCAAGGAATTCGAGCCTCGCCTGATCCAGCCGCTGGCGCTGTCCTATGACCACCGGGTGATTGACGGCGCCGACGGCGCCCGCTTCATCACCATGCTGAGTGGTGTACTGAGCGATCTTCGTCGCCTGGCCCTTTAATGTGACAAGGCAGGCATAAGCCTGCCTTTTTACTTTCTTTTTAATAACAGAACAGTAAACTTTTGCCCGTTTGCAATGTAGTGGCCGCCTTGAGTCTGGTGCTCTCGCCGCCACTGCCTGAACAGGGCTGAAAAATCATAATAGAGGTCACCATGAGTCAAGAAGTCAAAGCTCAGGTTGTGGTTCTGGGCGCGGGCCCTGCCGGCTATTCCGCCGCTTTCCGTGCCGCCGATCTGGGCCTGGAAACCGTTATCGTCGAGCGCTACTCCACTCTGGGTGGCGTTTGTCTGAACGTGGGCTGTATCCCCTCCAAGGCGCTGCTGCACATCGCCAAGGTGATTGAAGAATCCAAGATGATGGCCAGCCACGGTGTGACCTTTGGCGAGCCGCAGATCGATCTGGACAAGGTTCGCGCGCACAAGGAAAAAGTCATCGGTCAGCTGACTCAAGGGTTGGGCGGCATGGCCAAGATGCGCAAGGTCAAGGTAGTGAACGGCTTTGCCAAGTTCACCGGCGCCAACACCCTGGTGGTGGAAGGCGAAAACGGCAACACCACCGTTAACTTCGACAACGCCATCATCGCCGCCGGCTCCCGTCCGATCAAGCTGCCCTTTATTCCCCACGACGATCCCCGCGTATGGGACTCCACCGATGCCCTCGAGCTGAAGGAAGTGCCCGAGAAGCTGCTGGTGATGGGTGGCGGTATCATCGGTCTGGAAATGGGCACCGTGTATCACGCTCTGGGCTCCAAGATCGATGTGGTTGAAATGTTCGACCAGGTGATTCCGGCTGCCGACAAGGACATCATCAAGATCTTCACCAAGCAGGTGAAGAGCAAGTTCAACATGATGCTGGAAACCAAGGTGACCGCCGTTGACGCCAAGGATGACGGTATTCACGTCACCATGGAAAACAAGAAAGGCGAAAGCATCACCAACGTTTACGATGCCGTGCTGGTGGCCATTGGCCGTACTCCCAACGGCAAGTCTCTGGACGCCGAGAAAGCCGGCGTGAACGTGGACGAGCGTGGTTTCATCAACGTCGACAAACAGCTGCGCACCAATGTGCCGCACATCTACGCCATCGGCGACATCGTGGGTCAGCCCATGCTGGCGCACAAGGGTGTGCATGAAGGTCACGTGGCCGCCGAAGTCATCGCCGGCATGAAGCACTACTTCGACCCGAAAGTGATCCCGTCCATCGCCTACACCGAGCCGGAAGTGGCATGGGTGGGTGTGACCGAGAAGGAAGCCAAGGAAAAAGGCCTGAACTTTGAAGTGGCTTCTTTCCCCTGGGCGGCGTCCGGCAGGGCCATTGCTTCTGACTCTTCCTACGGCATGACCAAGCTGATCTTCGACAAGGACACTCACCGTGTTCTGGGTGGCGCCACCATAGGTACCAACGCCGGCGAACTGCTGGGCGAGATCGGTCTGGCCATTGAAATGGGCGCCGACGCCGAAGACATCGCGCTGACCATTCACGCTCACCCCACTCTGCACGAGTCCGTGGGCATGGCCGCCGAAGTATTCGAAGGCTCCATCACCGACATGCCGAACCCCAAGGCCAAGAAGAAGAAGTAAACGTCTTCTTGCTGTCGGTAATATTTGCGCCCGGTCTTTTGGCCGGGCGTTTTTTGTTTTGGGGAGTAGGGACTTGGGATTAGGGACTTCCCCATTCCCCATTCCCCATTCCCCGGCATACAATGCGAACATAATTTGCTCTGTTGCCGTTGAATCGCCATGCGCGCTTTTATTCTACTGTTAACCCTGTTGTTGTCGTTGCCGGTGCTGGCCGAGCGCCCGCGCGTGGCGCTGGTGCTGAGCGGTGGCGGGGCCAAGGGGGCTGCCCATGTGGGGGTGATTCGGGTGCTGGAACAGCACCGCATTCCGGTGGATATTGTCACCGGCACCAGTATGGGCGCCTATGTGGCGGGCATGTACGCCCTGGGGCTCGATGCCGGTGAGCTGGAGCAGCAGTTGCTGGCCCTGGACTGGAACCAGGGTTATCAGGACAAGGTAGGGCGGGACGAGCTGTCGCTGCGGCGCAAGCGGCAGAACGACGAATTTCTGCTGCGCACCGATATCGGCATAGATGAAAAGTGGCAGCTCAGCCTGCCCGGTGGCTTTTTTCAGGGCCAGGCGCTGGGCGCGTTGCTTCGGCGCAGCACCCTGACCATTCCCCGCCTGAAAAACTTCGATCACCTGCCCATTCCCTACCGGGCGGTGGCCACCGACATGGAAACCATGACCCCGGTGGTGCTTAAAAAAGGCCACCTGGCCACCGCCATGCAGGCGTCCATGTCGGTGCCGGGCGTGCTGCAGCCGGTGGCGCTGAATGGCAGGCTGCTGGCGGATGGCGGCGTGGTCAACAACCTGCCGGTGGACGTGGCCAGAGAGCTGGGGGCCGAGGTGGTGATCGCCGTGGACATCGGCGATGCCATGCTGCCCAGAGAGCAGCTCGACAGCGCCCTGGCCATGGTGACCCAGCTGACCAACTACCTCACCCGGGCCGGCACCGAGCGGCAGACGGCGCTGCTCACCGATAAGGATGTGCTGCTTGCCCCCAATATTGCCGGCATAGGGGTAGGGGATTTCGGCCGCATGCCCGAGGCCATTGAGCGCGGTGAGGCGGCGGCCAGGCTGATTTTGCCCAAACTGCAGGCGCTGGCCCTGAGCGAGCAGGACTACGCCGATTACCGCCACCGCAAGCTGGACCGCCGGGCCCGGCTGCAGCGCAGCGATGCGGTGTTTCTCGACCGGGTGGAAGTGGAAGGCAATGCCAGCCTGAGCGAGGCGGTGATCCGGGATGTGCTGGGGCTCAATCCCGGGCAGTTTCATCAGACCGAGGAGCTGGAGCGGGGTGTACGCCGGCTCTATGCCCTGGATGCCTTTGAACAGGTCAGTTACCGCATTGAGGAGCAGGACGACGAACAGGTGCTCACGGTGCACACCCGGGAAAAGGGCTGGGGGCCGGGCTTTGTGGACCTCAAGTTTGCCCTGGAAGACGACTTCACCAGCCGCACCAACTTTGAAATCGGCGCCCAGTTTCGTCGCACCAATATCAATATACTGGGGGGCGAGTGGCTGGCGGAGGTGACCCTGGGCAGCAACAAGCGGCTGGCCTCCGAGTATTACACGCCCCTGGACACCGACTATGACTTTTTCTGGAAGGCCCGGGGCGAATACGACAAGCGCCGGCGCACCTTTTTTGTCGAGCCGGGGGAAGAGAGCTTTGAGCAGTTTGGCAGGCTCACCACCCTGGATTTCGACTACGCCACCTGGCGGGGGCAGAGCGAGCTGGGTTACAACCTCAACCCCTGGAGCGAGCTGGCCCTGGGGGTGCAGGGGCTGACCGGCAGCATAGACGCCCGCAACCTGGACGGCAGTCTGGATGTGACCTCCATCGGCCCTTATCTGCGCTTCAGCCACGACACCCTGGATAACGTGTTTTTCCCCACCCACGGCGAGGCGGCAGAGCTGACGCTCGGGTATTATCAAAACCGGCTGGACGGGCAGGGCAGCAATGAAAGCGTGGACGGCCTGGACTACGAGCTGGATTGGCTGCGGCCCTGGAGCGGAGGCCGCCACACCCTGATCACCAAACTGGTGCTGGGCGGCTCTACCGCCGAGCAGTCACTGCCGGTGTTTGCCCGCAGCCTGGGGGGACTGTTCAATCTTTCCGGTTATCAGAGCGAGCAGCTCAGCGGCCGCTACAGTGGCCTGGCCGGCCTGCTGTATCACTATCGCTGGTTTGACAACGACTTCGGCGCCTTTCGTTCACCCGTGTATCTGGGCGGCTCGCTGGAGCGGGGCGGGGTATGGAATGCCGGCAGTGAAGTGGGCTGGGACCAGTCGCTCACCGCCGGCAGCATTTTCGTTGGCGTGGACACCAACTGGGGCCCGCTCTATCTGGCGTTTGGTCAGGCGGAAGGGAATAAAAACAGTGTTTACCTCTATTTTGGCAACCTGTTCAGCTTCTGATGTTAACGGCTTGTTGGTGGTCAATTTTGTGGTATATGCACGGAAATGCTTTTCAAAACATGGTGTTAGTCAAATATTAGACCAAAGGGCAAGGGGGCCTGATTTTAATTCAGGGTTAAAACTTATATACTTTCGCGGCGTCTCAGCGACGCGCAGAGCCCCCTACAAGGACATTTACGCCCACGGTGGCGAATGATAATAAGAGGATACAGTCGTGCTTGAAGCCTATCGTAAACACGTCGAAGAACGTGCCGCAGAGGGAGTGGTTGCCAAGCCACTCGATGCAGAGCAAGTTGCCGCCCTGGTTGAATTACTCAAGAACCCGCCCGCCGGCGAAGAAGCCTTCCTCTACGAACTCCTTTCTACCCGCATTCCCCCCGGTGTTGATGAAGCCGCCTATGTGAAGGCCGGTTTCCTCGCCGCCGTGGCCAAGGGTGAAGTCAGCTCGCCGGTAGTCTCTGCCGAGCAGGCCACCGAGCTGCTGGGCACCATGCAGGGTGGCTACAACATTGCCCCGCTGATCGAACTGCTGGAGGTGGATGCCCTGGCGCCCATCGCCGCCAAGGCCCTGAGCCATACCCTGCTGATGTTTGACGCCTTTCACGACGTGGACGAAAAGGCCAGGGCCGGCAATGAGTTTGCCAAACAGGTGATGCAGTCCTGGGCCGACGCCGAGTGGTTCCTGGAGCGCCCCAAGCTGGCCGACAAAATCACCATGACCGTATTCAAGGTGCCCGGCGAAACCAACACCGACGATCTGTCGCCGGCCCAGGACGCCTGGTCCCGCCCGGATATTCCACTGCACGCCCAGGCCATGCTGAAGAACGCCCGTCCCGGCATTGAGCCCGACGAAGACGGCACCATCGGTCCCATCAAGGCCATCGAAGCCCTGAAGGAAAAAGGTCACCCGCTGGCCTACGTAGGCGACGTGGTCGGCACCGGCTCCAGCCGCAAGTCCGCCACCAACTCCGTGCTCTGGCACATGGGCGACGACATTCCGTTCGTGCCCAACAAGCGCGCCGGCGGCATCTGCATCGGCAGCAAGATTGCGCCCATCTTCTTCAACACCATGGAAGACGCCGGCGCCCTGCCCATCGAGTGCGACGTGACCAAACTGAACACCGGTGACGTGATCGACATCTACCCCTACGAGGGCAAAATCTGCCGTCACGGCAGCGACGAGGTGCTGAGCACCTTCAAGCTGAAGACCGAGGTACTGCTCGACGAAGTGCGCGCCGGCGGCCGTATTCCGCTGATCATCGGCCGCGGCCTGACCGACAAGGCCCGTGAGTCCCTTGGCCTGGCCCCGTCCGAGGTGTTCAAGCGCCCGGCGCCGGTGGCCGACTCCGGCAAGGGCTACACCCTGGCCCAGAAGATGGTGGGCAAGGCCTGCGGTGTGGCCGGCGTGCGCCCAGGTCAGTACTGCGAGCCCAGAATGACCACCGTCGGCTCCCAGGACACCACCGGTCCCATGACCCGGGACGAGCTGAAAGACCTGGCCTGTCTGGGCTTCTCCGCCGATCTGACCATGCAGTCGTTCTGTCACACCGCCGCCTACCCCAAGCCGGTGGACGTGACCACCCATCACACCCTGCCCGACTTCATCATGAACCGGGGCGGTGTGTCCCTGCGTCCGGGCGACGGCGTGATCCACTCCTGGCTGAACCGCATGCTGCTGCCCGACACAGTCGGCACCGGCGGTGACTCCCACACCCGTTTCCCCATCGGTATTTCCTTCCCGGCGGGCTCCGGTCTGGTGGCGTTTGCCGCCGCCACCGGCGTCATGCCGCTGGACATGCCGGAATCCGTGCTGGTGCGCTTCAAGGGCGAAATGCAGCCCGGCATCACTCTGCGGGATCTGGTGCACGCCATTCCTTACTACGGCATTCAGAACGGCCTGCTGACCGTGGCCAAGGAAGGCAAGATCAACGAATTCTCCGGCCGGGTGCTGGAAATCGAAGGTCTGCCCCAGCTGAAGGTGGAGCAGGCGTTTGAGCTGGCCGATGCCACCGCCGAGCGTTCTGCCGCCGGTTGTACCATCAAGCTCGACAAAGAGCCGATCATCGAGTACCTGAACTCCAACATCGTGATGCTGAAGTGGATGATCGCCGAGGGTTACGGTGACAAGCGTACCCTGGAGCGCCGCATCAAGGGCATGGAAGAGTGGCTGGCCAACCCCGAGCTGATGGAAGCCGACGCCGACGCCGAGTACGCCCATGTGCTGGAAATCGACATGAGCGAGATCAAGGAGCCCATTCTGTGTGCCCCGAACGATCCCGACGACGCCCGTCTGCTGTCCGACGTGACCGGCGAGAACATCGATGAGGTGTTTATCGGCTCCTGCATGACCAACATCGGTCACTTCCGTGCCGCCGGCAAGCTGCTTGACCGCTTCAAGGGTCAGCTGCCCACCCGTCTGTGGGTGGCGCCGCCCACCAAGATGGACAAGGATCAGCTCACCAATGAAGGCTACTACGGCATCTTTGGCCGGGTCGGTGCCCGCATCGAGATCCCGGGCTGCTCCCTGTGTATGGGTAACCAGGCGCGGGTAGGGGACAACACGACCGTGGTGTCCACCTCCACCCGTAACTTCCCCAACCGTCTGGGCAAGGGCGCCAATGTGTATCTGGCGTCGGCCGAGCTGGCCGCCGTGGCCGCCATTCACGGCAAGCTGCCGACCGTGGCCGAGTACTTGGAATACGCCCAGGAGCTGAACGCCACCGCCGCCGACACCTATCGTTACCTGAACTTCGACGAGCTCGACAGCTACGTGGAAAAGGCCGAGACCGTGATCTTTCAGCAGGCCATCTGAGCCGCTGACGCCATAACGGCATAAACGCAAAAGCCAGCCTTCGGGCTGGCTTTTTTGGTTCTGGGGGATGGGGAGCAGGGATTAGCTGTAGGCGCCGCTTTAGCTGGCGCAAACCTGCAGACGACTGTGTCTTCAAGGCCTGTTGCACAGGCCCTGCCGGCTAAAGCGGCAGCTACAAATAAAAAAGGGACCGGAAACCGGTGTTAACCAGTCCCCAGTCCCTATTCCCCAGTCCCGATCTCTTACGCCTGCTGCGCCTCGGCGGCCTCTTCGGCCTCGGGCTGGTTCATCGGCATGATGATGTTCATCACAATGGCGGTGATGCCGCCGGCGGAGATGCCGGAGGCGAACACGTTTTTAATGATGTCGGGCATAAACTGCAGAATGTCCGGCTTCTGGGAGATGCCCAGGCCCATGCCAAAGGAGATGGCGATGATGAACAGGGCGCGGCGATCCAGCTTTTCCCGGGACAGAATGCGCACACCGGCGGCGGCGATGGAGCCGAACATCACCAGGGTGGCGCCACCCAGCACCGGCTCGGGAATGCGCTGCACCAGGGTGCTGATGGCCGGGAACAGGCCCATGATCACCAGAATACCGGCCACAAAGAAGCCCACGTGGCGGCTGGCCACGCCGGTCATCTGGATCACGCCGTTGTTCTGGCTGAAGGTCGACACCGGAAAGGTGTTGAAGATGGACGCCAGTGAGGAGTTCACGCCGTCACCCAGCACACAGCCCTTGAGGCGGCGCATGTATACCGGGCCGGAGACCGGCTCGCCGGACACTTCCGAGGTGGCGGTGGTGTCGCCGATGGCTTCCAGCGAGGTGATCACATAGACCAGCACCAGCGGAATAAACAGGGAAGCGTCAAAGCCCAGGCCATACTGCATGGGAATGGGCAGGGCCACCGAGGGCAGGTTGTCGGACAGCGGGGCCAGCTTTCCCATTTGCCAGGCCAGCAGAGTGCCGGCGACCATGGCCACCAGAATGGACGACAGCCGAATGTAGGGGTTACGGCTGCGGTTCATCACGATAATGATGCCGAGCACGGTGCCGGCCAGGGCCAGGTTCTCCAGGGAGCCGAACTCACCCGCGGCCATGGCGCCGAAGCCGCCGCCGATGGAGGTGAGGCCCAGCTGGATCAGGGTAAGGCCGATCAGGGTCACGATAATGCCGCTCACCAGGGGAGAAATGATGCGCCGGGCCAGGTGCAGAAAGCGGGAGATAATCATCTCGGTGGGAGCGGCCAGCAGGGCGGTGCCGAAAATGGCCGCCAGCATGGCTTCTGTGGTCACGCCGCCGTCCTTCATGGCCAGACCGCTGGCAATGATGGGACCGAGAAAGTTGAAGCTGGTGCCCTGAATGGACAGCAGGCCGGTGCCGATGGGACCGACCCGCTTCATCTGAATAAAGGACGCCACGCCGGTAATAAACAGCGACATGCTGATGATGTGCGCGGTATCGGCGGCGGGAATGCCCAGGGTCTGACAGATGATCAGCGGCGGCGTGATCACCGCCACAAACAGCGCCAGCAGGTGCTGAACGGCGGCAAACAGAGACTGCATAAACGGCGGCTTGTCATGAAGCCGGTACACCAGATCGCTCTGGTGCGAAGATTGCTGCGTGTGATTAGACATATTTTTTCCGGTGGTGTTGCTACGGGTGTTGTCGTTGTTATGGTTATTTTTGGCGAGCCGGTTTGAAACCGGGCCGCTGAAGGGCGCATAGGATACTGGATCTGCGCCCTTGCGACCAGTTATTGTGTGCAAAAATTGTGTGAATTGTGTTCACATTTCGTATGCAAAATATTCACCTGACCCGAAAATCAACCTGTGAAGACAAAATGGAACTGAGACTGACTTTCTTTTAGAATTGCGTCTTCTTCCTTGTGGTTTAAACGGGCAATCACGGCAACATGGAACAGTTTACGGCGCTGACCGATATTCTTTACAGCGAGATCTGGCTGCCTCTGTGGCACCGGTTTGCTGGTCTGTTTGATCTTAATGGCCGCCTGGGCGTGGTGTTCCTCGCCATTTCCTTTGCCGTGGCCTATGTGTTGTATCGCCGGCGCAACGATGGCCGCTATCGCAGCTTTGGTCACTTTCTCGGCGGGCGGGAGGTCTGGCTGCACCGCTCCGCCATTATTGACTATCAGTATTATTTTTTGCGGGTGTTGCTGCATATCGCTCTGGTGGCGCCTGTGCTGCTGTGGCTGGATCCTTACCTGCTGCGCTCGGGGGATGTGACCACCCGGCTCACCGAGTGGTGGGGCGAGCGTCCCTGGCAGGGGGAAAGCACCGGCCTGATGCTGGGTTATGGCCTGGGGGCCTTTCTGGTGTCGGACTTTGTGCACTACTGGGTGCACAGAGCCTTTCACGGCCGCTGGCTGTGGGAGTTTCACAAGGTGCACCATTCAGCCACTGTCATGGTGCCGCCCACCGCCAGCCGCATTCATATCGTGGAAAAGCTGATCGAGAAGCTGTGCAAGGGGGCGGCGCTGGCGCTGTTTGCCGGGCTGTTTTTCTATCTGAGCGGAGGCAAGATCAGCAAGTACACCCTGTTTGGCTCCAGCTATCTGGTGCTGCTGTTCAACTCCCTGGCGGCCAATTTGCGTCACAGCCATGTGTGGCTGTCGTTCGGCCCCGTGGTGGAGCATGTGATCAACAGCCCGGCCCAGCATCAGATCCACCACAGCCGGGATCCGAAGCATTTCAGCCTGAATTACGGCACCAACCTGTCTGTCTGGGACTGGATGTTCGGCACTCTGTATGTGACCACTTCCACGCCGGAGCCGCTGGAATTCGGCGTGGGGGAGAAGGACAACCTGCGTTACCAGCGCATGAGCACCCTGATCCTGCGGCCGTTCTGGGTAACCGGCGGCAAGCTGTGGCGGGCCCTTGCCGGACTCTGGCCGCAGGCGCTTGTGAGCCGTGGCCGGCGGCGGCTAGAATAGCGCTCTTTTGAGCGCCGGGAGTAAGGCTGTGGAATTTGATTTTTTGCGTGATCTGGACGGCCGTTGCCGGGCCCGGTGCGACATGGGCCATGAGGCCTTTGGTCAGTGGCTGACCGACGAGGTGGACGCCGCCGAAGCGAGTGTGCTGCTGGCGGCCATTGACGCGCTGGACGCTCAGCCGCAGGACGAATTTCGCAAGGAATATGCCGAGTTCACTCTGGCCCTCGGCGATGGCGAGGCCGAGCTTGTCGGCCATGGCCTGGCCTTTGACAGCGGCGAGCTGGAAGAGGGCATGAGCTACTACGACGACGCTCACTACGCCGGCTGCGGCCTGGACGATCTGGCCCGGCTGCTCACCCAGTGGCGGGAGTTTATTACCGGCCGGTGAGGGGTGGGGAGAGAGGAGTGAGGAGAGGGGGCTGACCCCAGGCTCGGTGTTTTTCTCCTCACGCCTCACCCTTTACGCCTCACAGGCGACAGCCTAGAACTTCACCTTCCCCCGTCCGCTCTTGATCTTGCCCCTGTGGGTCTTGCTGTCGGTGCGTTTTGCCTTTGCCGCCTTGCTGGGCTTGGTGGGGCGGCGCACCTTGACCGGTTTGCCCGCCTTTTGCAGCAGGGCCACCAGCGCCTCCTTTGCTGCTTCCTTGTTCATCAGCTGACTGCGCTCGCTTTCCACCCTGATCAGTATCAGGCCGCTGGGCAGCACGCGGTGATCCTTCATTTTTGCCAGCGCCTCTTTATAGACCCCGGGCAGGCTGGGGCTGCCGGCGTAGTCAAAGCGCAGCTGCACCGCCGAGTCGGTCTTGTTGACGTGCTGGCCACCCGGGCCGCCGGCCCGCATGGTGATAAATTCCAGCTCGCTGTCCGGGATATGCACCCGGGCGGAGACTTCCAGCATGGTTTTTTCCTTTGCACTCGATTGGTGCGAACTGTCTGACGATTGCACCAGCATAACATTTTGCCATCCCCCTTATCCACGCGCCTACATTTAAGTTGTTGAATATATTGAAGTAAAAAGTTGGCACGAAGCTTGTAACAGAGAGGGTGACTCAACAGGATGCGCGAGGAGCCCCCATGAAAATGATTTGCGCCATTATCAAACCCTTCAAGCTCGACGATGTGCGTGCGGCCCTGGCCGGCATGGGCATCGACGGCATGACGGTGAGTGAAGTAAAGGGATTCGGCCGCCAGAAGGGCCACACCGAGCTGTATCGGGGAGCCGAATATCAGGTGGATTTTCTGCCCAAGATCAAGCTGGAAATCGCCGCCCAGAGCGACGAGGTGGAACAGGTGATTGAAACCATTACCGAGGCCGCCGGCACCGGCAAAATCGGCGACGGCAAGATCTTCGTATATGACCTGCTGCAGGCGGTGCGCATTCGCACCGGCGAGCGGGATCTGGAAGCCATTTAAGGGAGACACCGTCATGGATGCACTGACCGAAGTGAAATTTGCCCTCGACACCTTTTATTTTCTGATGTCGGGCGTGCTGGTGATGTGGATGGCTGCCGGCTTCGCCATGCTGGAAGCGGGCCTGGTGCGGGCCAAGAACACCACCGAAATACTGACCAAGAACATTCTGCTGTTCGCCATTGCCTGCACCATGTATCTGCTGGTGGGCTATTCCATCATGTATGTGAACAACCCGGAAGGCGGCGTGCTGCCCAGCCTGGGCAGCCTGATCGGCAGCCCGGCCGACGGTGCGGATCACGCGCTGGAGTCGGACTTCTTCTTTCAGGTGGTGTTTGTGGCCACCGCCATGTCCATCGTTTCCGGGGCCGTGGCCGAGCGCATGAAACTGTGGGCGTTTCTCGCCTTCAGTGTGGTGATGACCGGCTTTATCTATCCGGTGGAAGGTTACTGGACCTGGGGTGGCGGCTTCCTCTCCGAGTGGGGTTTCACCGACTTTGCCGGCTCCGGCATTGTGCACATGGCCGGCGCCGCCGCCGCTCTGTCCGGCGTGTTGCTGCTGGGCGCACGCAAGGGCAAATATGGCAAGCACGGCGAGGTTCATCCCATTCCCGGATCCAACATGCCGCTGGCGACCCTGGGCACCTTTATTCTGTGGATGGGCTGGTTCGGCTTTAACGGCGGCTCCCAGCTGCTGGTGTCCGATGTGGAGAACTCGACCGCCGTGGCCAAAATCTTCGTTAACACCAACGCGGCCGCCGCCACCGGTGCCATCGGCGCCCTGCTGGTCACCAAGCTGACCTGGGGCAAGGCGGATCTCACCATGATCCTCAACGGTGCTCTGGCCGGACTGGTGGCGATCACCGCCGATCCGCTGTCGCCGGGTCATTTGTGGGCGGCCTGCATCGGCCTGCTGGCCGGCGTGCTGGTGGTCTATGCCATCGTGGGGCTGGACAGACTGCGTATCGACGATCCCGTGGGTGCCATCTCGGTACACGGTGTGTGCGGCATGCTGGGCCTGCTGCTGGTGCCGGTGGCCAACGGGGACGCCTCCTTCCTGGCTCAGCTTGCCGGCATTGTAGTGATTGGCGGCTGGTCGTTCGGTGTCAGTCTGCTGGTGTGGTATGGCTTCAAGCGCACCATGGGCATTCGAGTGGGTGAGGAAGAAGAGCTGTCGGGCATGGATCAGATCGACTGTGGTATCGATGCCTATCCCGAGTTTGTCACCCTTAAGCCGCGTTAAGCCAGCTGTGTCCCCCCGGTGTTCACGCCGGGGGACCTGTTGAGCAGTGCAGTGATACGTCTTACTTACGTCACGAGACTTCGCGTCTTGTTTTTGAGGAGCCTGGTGCTCCTCTTTTTTTGATCAGGCTCAATGAAGCTGATTGAAGATGAAAATTTTTCGTATTTGAGTATGCCCTGGCTGTTGATTCCCTCTTTGAGCCGGCTATACTGCTGAACGTTAATTATTCTCAATCAACCTAATGGAACCGGATGATGACCAAGAAATTTGTCCTGACCGCCGCCGCTTTGCTGGCGTCCAGCTTCACAGCCCAAGCCTTTGCCGAAGAAGTGAACGTCTACTCCAACCGCCAGGAATTTCTGATCAAGCCCATTCTCGATACCTTTACCAAGGAAACCGGTATCGATGTGAATCTGGTGTTCATCAAGGATGGCATGGGTGAGCGTCTGGAGCGGGAAGGACGCTTGTCTCCGGCCGATCTGGTGCTGACCGTGGACGTCAGCCGGTTGATGGATGTTGTGTCCAAGGATCTGACTCAAGCCGTGCAGAGCGAGGTGCTGGAAGCCAACATTCCTGCCCAGTACCGCGATGCCGATGGCAAGTGGTTTGCGGTCACTACCCGCGCCCGGGCCATTTACAGCTCGGTTGAGCGGGTGGGCAAGCGTGACGACATCACCTATGAAGAGCTGGCCGATCCCAAGTACAAGGGCAAGCTCTGCACCCGCAGCGGCAAGCACCCCTATAACGTGGCGCTGACCGCCTCCATGATTGCCGAGCACGGCAGCGAGTACACCAAAAACTGGCTGCAGGGCCTGAAAGACAACCTGGCGCGCAAGCCCCAGGGCGGCGACCGGGATCAGATCAAGGCCATCAATGACGGTGTGTGTGACTACTCCCTGGGCAACAGCTACTACTATGGCGTGATGCTGACCAATGACGACCAGCGCGAGGCTGCCGAGTCTGTCTACATCAACTTCCCCAACCAGGAAGATCGCGGTACTCACGTTAATATCTCTGCCGTGGCCATGACGAAGCACGCCAAGAACAAGGACGCCGCCGTCAAGCTGATGGAATACCTGGCCGGTGATGAAGCCCAGCACCTGTATGCCTCTGCCAACAACGAGTATCCGGTCAAGCCGGGCGTGGAGCCTTCCGAGCTGGTGAAAAGCTGGGGTGAGTTCAAGGCTGATACTCTGCCGCTGACCGAAGTGGCAAAACATGCCAAGGAAGCGATCAAGCTGGTAGACGAAGTGAAATACGATCTGTAAAAAGACGGGGGCTTGTCCCCCGTTTTGGTTTTTTACATGAAAAGATTTGGTTGGACGGTCAGCAGCTGGGTCATCGCCCTGGCGCTGACCTTGCCGATTCTGGCACTGATAGTTGAAGCCCTGTTGCCCGCAGAAGACATCTTTCGTCATCTGTGGGCTTCTGTGCTTCCGGCCTACATAGGCAACACCTTCTGGCTGGTGCTGCTGGTGATGGCGCTCAGCCTGTTGTTCGGCCTGCCCGCCGCCTGGCTGATGGCCATGTGCGAGCTGCCCGGCCGCCGCTGGCTGCAGTGGGCGCTGATATTGCCCCTGGCCATGCCGTCCTACATAGTGGCGTTCGTTTATACCGATTTGCTCGACTATTCCGGTCCGGTGCAACAGGTGCTGCGGGAGCTGTTTGGCTGGCAGTCGGCAAGCGACTACTTTTTTCCGCCCATTCGCACGCTGGGGGGCGCCGCCCTGATACTGGGGCTGGTGCTTTATCCCTACGTTTATCTGCTGGGGCGAACCGCCTTTCTGGAGCAGTCCACCAGCCTGATTCAGTCCAGCCGGCTGCTGGGCTGCTCGCCCTGGCAGAGCTTTCGCCGGGTCAGCCTGCCCCTGGCCCGGCCGGCGCTGGCAGTGGGTCTGTCTTTGGTGGCCATGGAAACCCTGGCCGAGTTCGGCACCGTCAATTTCTTTGCGGTGAATACCCTGACCACGGCGGTGTACGACACCTGGCTGGGCTATGGCAGTCTGCAGGCGGCGGCCAAGATTTCCGCCATCATGCTGCTGGTGATAATGGTGCTGCTCAGCCTGGAGCGCATGAGCCGCAAGCGTCAGCAGGTGTTTCAGAAGAGCATGGGCCACGAGCAGGAAGGCGGCTATCAGCTCAGCGGCGGCCGCAAGTGGGCGGCGCTGGTGTTTTGCTGGGGGCTGGTGGGGCTGGGCTTTTTGCTGCCCTTTGTCATTTTGTGCTATCACGCGGTGCGTTATTTTGGCCAGGCCTGGAACAGCCGTTTCTTTGAATACAGTTTCAACAGCCTGCTGTTGTCGGCGGTGGTGGCGGTGCTGGCGCTGGCCATTGCCCTGTTGCTGGGCATGACCCACCGCCTTAAAGGCAAGCGCCATACCGTGCTGCCCCTGCGGCTGGCTTCCATGGGCTATGCCCTGCCGGGTACCGTGCTGGCCATTGGCGTGCTGGTGCCGCTGACCATGATGGACTTTGCCATTAACGATCTGGCCTTGTGGCTGAATCTGCCCGAGCCGGGGCTGCTGCTGACCGGTACCATGACCGCCATCGCCTTTGGCTATCTGGTGCGCTTTGGCGCCATGGCCATTGGTGCGGTGGAAAGCAGTCTGAACAAGGTGTCTCCGTCTCTCGACATGGTGACCCAGACCATGGGCTATGGCCCGGCGGCCATGATTCGGCGGGTGCACCTGCCTCTGATCCGCAAGGGCATGCTGGCCGGGGCCCTGCTGGTGTTTATTGAGTGCATGAAAGAGCTGCCGGCGGCGCTGTTGCTCAGGCCCTTTAATTTTCAGACCCTGGCCACCTATGTGTATCAGTTTGTGTCCGACGAGCAGCTGGAGCTGGGCGCCCTGCCCGCCGTGGTGATTGTGCTGGTGGGACTGATACCGCTGATTTTTCTGAACCGTTCACTGGAGCAACATCACTGATGGCGGCACTGACTATTCACGACATTTGTTGCAGTTACAACGGCAAGCCGGTACTGGATGGCCTGTCGCTGAAAGTGCAAAGCAACGAGATCATGTGTCTGCTGGGGGCCAGTGGCTGTGGCAAGACTACTCTGCTGAAAGCGGTGGCCGGGCTGCTGCCGGTGACCCGGGGCGAGATTGCCATTAACGGTCAGGCGGTGAATGGGCATGGTCTGGCGGTGGTGCCGGAAGAGCGCAATATTGGCATGATTTTTCAGGATTATGCCCTGTTTCCCCACCTCAATGTGGCCCAGAACGTGGCCTTTGGGCTGCAGAGCAAGGAAAGTAACAAGGCCTTTATTCAAAAGCGGGTGGCTGAGGTGCTGGAGCTGGTCAATCTGGTGGGGCTGGGCGATCGCTATCCGCACCAGCTCTCCGGTGGCCAGCAGCAACGGGTGGCCATTGCCCGGGCGTTGATCTGCCAGCCTCAGCTGATGCTGCTGGATGAGCCCTTTTCCAATATCGATACTCAGGTGCGCATGCGGCTGATTGGCGAAATTCGCGCCTTGCTGAAAGAGCAGGGCATCAGCGCCATTTTTGTGACTCACAGCAAGGAAGAAGCCTTTGCCTTCTCCGACAAGCTGGCGCTGTTCCGCGAAGGCCACATTGAGCAGGTGGGCCGGCCGCAGACCCTGTATCAGCATCCGCAAACCCCCTTTGTGGCCGACTTTCTCGGCCAGAGCAACTATGTGCCGGCCACGGTGCACGACAGCCATACCCTGCTGACCCCCATAGGGAGCATTCCCAGCCTGGTGCCCATCGACGCCGAGCCCGGCAGCGAGGGCCGGCTGTTGCTGCGCCCGCGCCAGATCCACCTGACCGAGGCCGAGCAGGGCAATGGCAGGGTACTGGAGCAGCAGTTTCTCGGTGCTCATACCCGCTGCCTGGTGGAGTGTCAGGGCCTGACCCTGGAGGTGAGCATCAACGAGCCCCTGCCGGCGGTGAGCGGCGTGCAGGTGAGCGTGGCGCCCCATGCCCTGACCTTTTTTCCCGGTGAAGGCGAGCGCCGCCGGGAAGTGGCCTGACATTAAAAGGGGTCGGAGTCATTTTTTCTTTAAGATAAAATGACTCCGACCCCTTTTAATGGATGAGCAATAATGACAGCACAAGCCGGCATTTGCGCCGAACCCAACCTTCACGCTTATTACCTGTTTTTCAATATTCTTCCCGGTCGTCATGCCGAGGTGCGGAACAAGCTGAAAACCGTGCCGGCGCTGTGGCGGGAGCTGGCCTCAGGCTTTCCCGATGCCGCCTTTTCCGGCCTGGTGGCCATTGGCAACGAGAGTTGGGACGAACTCTACCCTCAGGCCCGTCCGAGTGAGCTGACCGCTTTTCCGGCTCAGGGAGAAGGGGAGCGTTCTGCGCCGGAAACACCCTTTGATTTGTTCTTTCAGCTGCGCGCCGACCGCCTCGATGTGGCCTATATCGGGGTGCAGCGGGTGATGACGCTGCTGGCCGGTCTGGCGGAACTCAAGGACGAGCGCCAGGGGTTTCGCTATCTCGACAGCCGTGACATGACCGGCTTTGTGGACGGCACCGAAAACCCTCAGGGCGAAGACAGGGCGGCCGTGGCGCTGGTGGCCGACGGCCCCTTTACCGGTGGCAGCCATCTGCATGTACAGCGCTATCATCACCGCATGGCCCGCTGGCAGAAACTGGCATTGAAGGCCCAGGAAGACATATACGGCCGCACCAAAGATGACAACATCGAATATGCCTCGGCCGACAAGCCGCTCACCGCACACACCAGACGCACCAGCCTGAAGGACGCTGAAGGCCGCAGCATGGAGATATTGCGCCAGAGCATGCCCTGGGGCAGTGCCACCGAGCAGGGCCTGGTTTTTGTTTCCTGCTGCCGTACGCCGCTGCACTTTACCCGCATGCTGGAGAGCATGTACCAAAAGGACGGCGACGGGCACTTCGACCTCCTGACGCTGTTTACTCAGCCCCGCACCGGTGCGGCGTTTTTTGCGCCTTCAGAAGAATGGCTGTTGTCCTAGGGAGATGTGTAACGCTCTGCCTGAAGCGTAAGGAGCGAGGGGAGAGGAGTGAGGGGAAAAGCGAAAGACGCCTCACCCCTTACTCTTCACCCCTCACGGAGTATTTAAACGTATTGCTCGAACAGCTCCAGTACACTCTGATACAGCTCTTCGATGGGGGTTTCCTTGGTGGGGGTGATAAAGATGGTGTCGTCGCCGGCGATGGTGCCGAGAATGCCCTCGGCACGGCCAAGAGAGTCGAGCATGCGGGCGATGAGCTGGGCCGCACCTGGGCTGGTGTGAATGACGATCAGCGCGCTGTTGTGACCCACATCCAGCACCAGATTCTTGAGCTGGCTGCTGGAGGTGGGAACACCCAGCTCCACCGGCAGGCAATAGACCATTTCCATCTTGGCATTGCGGGTGCGCACGGCGCCGAACTTGCTCAGCATGCGCGAAACCTTGGACTGGTTGATGTTCTCGAACCCCAGTTCCTGCAGGGCATTAACGATTTCCGCCTGAGAGCCGAAACGCTCTTCCTTTAGCAGCGCCTTGAACGCCTTGACCAGCTGTTCCTGTTTTTCGTTCATTTTTTGCAGTCGACCAAGCGTGAGTGAATGGGACATATTGTCTATCCGTTATGGGGTTTTATCAAGGAATAGTCATTTATCTTGCATAAAGATGCAGATTTAGCTTGCATTAACAATAATGCAAAATAAAATCAGCCAAAGACTCTGACAGATGAAGTGAACATAGCGCATGGGCATAGAATTCAGCGGCATAAGCAAGTCCTGGTCCGGTCAGGAAATTTTAAGCCAGGTTTCGCTGCAATGCGATGCCGGAGAGACATTAGTGCTACTTGGCCCCAGCGGCGCAGGAAAAAGTTCTCTGCTCAGGCTGATGAACCTGCTGGATATTCCGGATGCCGGCAGCCTGGCCATTGCCGGGGAACAATTCAGCTTTCCCTCCGATAACAACGGCCGGTTGTCAAAGCGGGCGCAGGCCCTGCGGAGCAAGGTGGGCATGGTGTTTCAGCAATATCACCTGTGGCCCCACCTGACCGTGGAGCAGAACCTGCTGGAAGCGCCCCTCAAGGTACTGGGCATGAACAAGGCCGAGGCGCAGCAAAAGGCGATGCAACTGCTGACCCAGCTCAAGCTGGCCGACAAGCGCCATGCCTGGCCCGGGGCCTTGTCCGGCGGTCAGCAGCAGCGGGTGGCCATTGCCCGGGCGCTGATGATGAACCCCGAGGTATTGTTGTTTGACGAGCCCACGGCGGCGCTGGATCCGGAGATCACCAAAGAGGTGGCCGAGATCATTGCCCAGCTGGGGAAAACCGGCATTACTCAGGTGATTGTGACCCACGAAGTGAACTTTGCCCGCCGGGTGGCCACCAGAGTGGCCTATCTGGAGCAGGGCAAACTGGTGGAATACGGTGACGCTTCCTTGCTTGACCACCCTCAGACAAAACGTCTGGCGGAATTTCTGACTCATTAAAATAAGGACATACCCATGAAAAAGACCCTGTTGTCCCTGGCCCTGCTGGCCGCCGCCGGCAGCACTGCCGCCGTGGCAGACGAAGTAAAGTTCGTGACCAACGCCGCCTATCCTCCCTTTGAATTCGTTGACGACAACAACGAAATGCAGGGCTTTGACATCGATCTGGCCAAGGCCCTGTGCGAGGTGGCCGAGCTTGAATGCAGCTTTCACAACCAGGCCTTTGACAGCCTGATCCCCAGCCTCAAGTTCAAGCGCTATCATGCCGCCATCGCCGCCATGGACATCACCCCCGAGCGCGCCGAGCAGGTGGACTTCAGCGACATCTACTACGAAAACTCCGCGGTATTTGTGGCGCCCACCGGCCAGTTCACCGCCATTGACCAGCTCAAGGGCCAGACCGTGGGCGTGCAGAACGGCACTTCCCACCAGAAATACATTCAGGACAAGCTGGAAGGGGAAGGTCTGAAGCCCCGTCCCTACCAGAGCGTGCAGGATGCCCTGCTGGACATGACCAACGGCCGTATTGAAGCCGTGTTTGCCGACACCGCCGTGGTGGGTGACTGGCTGGCCAAGTCGGAAGGCTATGAAGTGGTGGGCGAGGCGGTGACCGACGACAACTACTTCGGCACCGGTTTCGGCATTGCCGTGACCAAGGGCAACCAGGAGCTGCTGAACAAGCTGAACCAGGGGCTGGCCGAGCTCAAGGCCAACGGCACCTACGACAGTCTCTACGGCAAGTACTTTCCCCACTGATGATGACGCATCTGTTTAATGCCGGCCTGATGACCCTCGGGCTGGCATTGGTCTCGCTGGTGGTGGGCATGGTGCTGGCCATGCTGTTCTGCGGTGCCGAAATGAGTCGCTGGCGGCTGTTGCGGCTGCCGGCGTCTGCGCTCACCACAGTGCTGCGGGGCCTGCCGGAAATTCTGGTGGTGTTCTTTATTTATTTCGGCTCCACTCAGGTGTTGTTTCTGCTCACCGGGGAATACATAGAGTTCAGTCCCTTCTGGTGCGGGGTGACCGCGCTGTCGCTGCTGTTTGCCGCCTATTCGGCCCAGACCCTGCGCGGCGCGCTCAACGCCGTGTCGCGCGGTCAGCGTCAGGCGGCCCAGGCTCTGGGGCTGCCGCCCCTGTACACCTTTTTTCATATTGTGCTGCCGCAAACCTGGCGTCATGCCCTGCCGGGGCTGAGCAATCAGTGGCTGGTGCTGCTGAAGGACACGGCGCTGGTGTCGCTGATCGGCGTGCATGACCTCATGCACCAGGCCAAGTCGGCGGCGGCCAGTACCTACGAGCCCTTTACCTGGTATGCGCTGGCGGCGCTGATCTATCTGGCCATTACCCTGGTCAGCCAGCAAGGGCTGAAACGTCTGCAGGCGAGGGTGACCCGTTATGACTAAATGGCTTGAATATGCGCTGACCCTGCTGGAAGGCCTGCAAATTACCCTGTTGATCACCGGTTCCGGCCTGCTGCTGGGGTTGTTGATCGCGCTGCTGCTCACCTGGATCCTGGACAGGCGAGTGCCGGTGCTGAACTGGCTGGCGGAAGGCTATCTTCTGCTGATCACCGGCACGCCCCTGCTGGTGCAGATCTTTCTTATTTACTATGGTCCGGCCCAGTTCGACTGGATCAAGCAAAGCTGGGTCTGGGAGTATCTGCGTGAACCCCTGTTCTGTGCCATTCTGGCGCTGGGCATGAATGCCGGTGCCTATACCTGCCGGCTGTTCAAGGGCGCGCTGGATGCGGTGCCCAGGGGTGAAACCCTGGCCTGCCGGGCACTGGGCATGAGCGAGTGGCAGACCCTGAGCGTGAAGCTTCGTCACGCCATGCGCCGGGTGATCCCGGCCTATTCCAACGAGGTGGTACTGGTGCTCAAGGGCAGCTCCCTGGCCAGCACCATTTCCATTATGGACATCATGGGCCTGGCCCAGCGCATCAACGGCCAGACCTACGACACCCTGGCGGTGTTCGGCGTGGCCGGTGCCATGTATCTGCTGATGAACAGCCTGCTGACCGGCCTCTTTCGCCTGCTGGAACGGCGTGCGCTGGCGTTTCAGCAGCAGGGGTAACGAGCTGCGTTGGCTCACATAACCATTACATTTGATGGGCCTGGGCATTGTGTTTGCACGGCGGTTTCGCTATTTTGCATAGGCCCAGGAAACGTATAACTATTCAATAATAAACGGAGTTCAGTTATGAAAGTTGCCGTACTCGGAGCTGCCGGTGGTATCGGTCAGGCTCTTGCCCTGCTGTTGAAGAACAACCTGCCTGCCGGCTCTGAACTGAGCCTGTACGATATTGCTCCCGTTACTCCCGGTGTTGCTGCCGATCTGAGCCACATCCCCACTGCCGTTAACGTGGTTGGTTTCGGTGGCGAAGACCCCACTCCGGCCCTGACCGGCGCCGACATTGTGCTGATCTCCGCCGGTGTGGCCCGCAAGCCGGGTATGGACCGTGCCGACCTGTTCAACGTGAACGCCGGCATCGTCAAGAACCTGATCGAAAAAGCCGCTGCCGCCTGTCCCAAGGCCTGCATCGGTATCATCACCAACCCGGTGAACACCACTGTGCCGATCGCCGCCGAAGTACTGAAAAAGGCCGGCGTATACGACAAGAACAAGCTGTTCGGCATCACCACCCTGGACGTGATCCGTGCCGAGACCTTCGTGGCCGAAGCCAAGGGTCTGAACGTGGCCGATGTCAAGGTTCCCGTTATCGGTGGCCACAGCGGCGTGACCATTCTGCCGCTGCTGTCCCAGGTGGAAGGCGCTTCCTTCTCCGACGAGGAAATCGAGAAGCTGACCTACCGCATTCAGAACGCCGGCACCGAAGTGGTTGAAGCCAAGGCCGGTGGCGGCTCCGCCACCCTGTCCATGGGTCAGGCTGCCTGCCGTTTCGCCCTGTCTCTGGTGAAAGCCATGCAGGGTGAAGCCAACGTGGTTGAGTGCACCTACGTCGACGGCGGCAGCGAGCACGCTGCTTTCTTCGCCCAGCCGGTACTGCTCGGCAAAAACGGCGTGGAAAAAGTCCTGCCCTACGGCGAAATCAGCGCCTTTGAACAGGCCGCAATGGACGGCATGCTGGAAACCCTGCGTGGCGACATTCAGAAAGGTGTGGAGTTCGTTAACCAGTAAGGTTGTCGAATCAAACACTAAAAAGGGAGCTTCGGCTCCCTTTTTTCGTTCAGGGATGGGGGAATAGGGACTGGGGATTAGAGGGGAGTAGGCTGGAATGAGCGCCTTGCGAAGCATCAGTGCGGTTGCGCTCCGCTGACACGCTACAAGACATCCATGTAACGCTCGAAATGCCATCCATGGCATTTTATGGTCGGCTCCGGCAATCCCCACTGTTGCTTCGGGTAACATCGGCGTTGCCTGCTTGCTTTTAATCAGCGCCGAGCGTGCCGTGAAGGAAGTAGGCTGGAATGAGCATAGCGAATTCCGGTGTTGCTGTGGCCGCACTTTCGTTGGGATTCGTTTCGCTCACCTCAACTACGCAGTGACAACCTCCCGCTTTTCATACAAGCACAGCTTAGCACCAGTCCAAGCGACACCACTTACAGCTTACGGCTTAAGGCTGTGGTTGCTCCAGGCGCGCCCTGTCTTCGAACCGTTTTCCCGGCCCAGCTGTTGGCTTATCCAGTGGCCGGTGTGCACCAGTTGGTTGAGATTAACGCCGGTTTCCAGGCCCAGGCCGTGCAGCAGATAGACCACGTCTTCGGTTGCCACGTTGCCGGTGGCGCCTTTGGCATAGGGGCAGCCGCCCAGGCCCGCCACCGAGCTGTCGATAATACGCAGGCCCTGCTCCAGCACTCCATAGAGGTTGGCCAGCGCCTGGCCGTAGGTGTCGTGAAAATGAGCCGCCAGCCGCACCAGGGGCACCTCCTGCCGTACCGCCGACAGCATGGCGATGGCTTTTTTCGGCGTGCCGGTACCTATGGTGTCGCCGAGGGAGATTTCATCGCAGCCCAGACGGTACAGCGCGCCGGCGACCTTGGCCACGGCGGCGGGAGCGATGTCCCCTTCATAGGGGCAGCCCAGCACGGTGGAGACATAGCCCCGTACCCGCAGGCCGCGTTCGCGGGCCAGCTGCAGTACCGGGGTGAAGCGCTCAAGACTTTCCGCCACCGAACAGTTGATGTTCTTTTGGCAAAAGCTTTCCGAGGCGGCGGTAAACACCGCCACCTCATCGGCACCGGCGGCCAGGGCGGCTTTCAAGCCCTGCAGGTTGGGGGTCAGAGCCGAATACACCACGCCATCTTTACGGTGAATACCGGTTAACACCTCACCACCATCGGCCATTTGCGGCACCCATTTGGGGGACACAAAACTGGCTGCCTCGATATGCGTCAGGCCGCAGTCCGCCAGCCGCTCCACCAGCCCGATTTTGATATTGGTAGGCACGCGTGCCGGCTCGTTCTGCAGGCCGTCCCGGGGGCCCACTTCCACCAGTCTGACGCTATCCATCATCGGCCTCCAGCCGTAACAGCTCATCGCCTTCACTCACCTGCTCTCCGGCGCGAAAGTGGATTTCTGTCACTGTGCCGTCCATGGGGGCGCGAATGGGGTGCTCCATTTTCATGGCTTCCAGCACCAGCAGGGTCTGGCCCTCGGTAACTTCGTCGCCTTCGGCCACGTTCAGTTCTCCCACCAGCCCGGGCATGGGGGCGGTGAGGCTGCCACCCGTGTTATGCCGGGCGGTGCCGGCCTCGTCAGTTACCCTGCGCAGATCGAAGCGCTGGCCTTGATGGAACAGCCAGAGATTGTCGTTGTCACCGGCCAGATGCAGGCTGATCCGGCGATCATTCAGCATTACCCGCAGCTGTTCACCGGCCAGCTCGCCTTGCAGGTCAAACTCTTGCTCATTCACTCGTGCACGCCAGCCGGCCTCGGCGGTGGTCAGGGTGACATCATGCAGGTTACCGGCATAGTCCAGACGCAACGGGTATTCCGCCGGCTGGTTCAGCCGCCAGCCGGTGGCGGCAGCAAAGGGAGAGGCGCCACGTTGTGGCAGACGCAGAGCATAAGCCAGCGCCCCCAGCGCCAGCACCTCGCCGGCAGACAATTCAGGAGCCGGAAAAAGGCTGTGCTCGTGCTGCTCAATAAACTGAGTGTGCAGCTCGCCGGCTACAAAGGCGGGGTGACGGCACAGGCGATGCAAAAAGCCGATATTGGTTTTGGCGCCGCCGATGCGGTACTGCGCCAGTGCTCGGGCCAGTCCGGCCAGGGCGGCATCACGGGTTTGATCGTGCACGATCAGCTTGGCGATCAGCGGATCGTAATAAATGCCCACCTCATCGCCTTCACGCGCCCCGGTATCGAGGCGCACCCGGCTTGAGGTGGCTGGCTCACGCAGCACATGCAGGGTGCCGGCGGCGGGCAAAAAGCCGTGCTCGGCGTCCTCGGCGTAGATACGGGCTTCCACTGCATGACCGCTCAGGGTGACTTCTTCTTGAGTGAGCGGCAGGGGCTCGCCCGCCGCCACGCGCAACTGCCATTCCACCAGATCCAGCCCGGTAATAAACTCGGTCACCGGATGCTCCACCTGCAGCCGGGTATTCATCTCCATAAAGTAAAAGTAGCCGTCGTCGGTATAGAGAAACTCCACGGTGCCGGCACCGCGATAGTCGATGGCCTGAGCGGCGCGCACCGCCGCTTCCCCCATGGCGGTGCGGGTGGCCGGGCTCAGTCCGGGGGCGGGGGCTTCTTCCAGAATTTTCTGATGCCGACGCTGTACCGAGCAGTCCCGCTCGGAAAGGTAAAGGCCGTTGCGGTGGGCATCGCAGAATACCTGCACTTCCACATGGCGGGCGTCGGGCAGATAGCGTTCCAGCAGCATGGCGTCGTTGCCAAAGGCGGCCCTGGCCTCGCGGCGGGCAGCGGCCAGCGCCTCATTAAACTCACCGGGCTCATGCACAATGCGCATGCCCTTGCCGCCGCCGCCGGCCACCGCCTTCAGCAACAGCGGATAACCGCAGGCATCGGCCTCGGTTTTCAGTCGTTCATTGCTCTGCTCCTCACCGTGATAGCCGGGCACCAAGGGTACACCGGCAGACGCCATCAGCGCCTTGGCGGCGGCCTTGTCGCCCATGGCGGCAATGGCGGCAGGGGGCGGCCCCACAAACACCAGGCCGGTGTCGGCACAGGCCTGCGCAAAACCGGCGTTTTCCGAGAGAAAGCCGTAACCCGGGTGCACGGCATCGGCCCCGCAGGCGGCGGCAATCTCCAGCAGTGCCGCCTGATTAAGATAACTTTTCACTGCCGGTGCCGGGCCCAGACGCCAGGCCTCGTCGGCCAGCTCCACATGCAGGGCGTGGCGGTCGGCATCGGAATACACGGCAATGGTGTGCAGCCCCAGCCGGCGCGCGGTGCGCAGCACCCGGCAGGCAATTTCGCCCCGGTTGGCCACCAGCAGTCTGGTCAGCATAAATCGTCCTCCCAGTCCGGCGTGCGCTTTTTCATAAAAGCGGCCAGCCCTTCCCGGGCTTCATCGGTGACGCGCAGGGCGGCCAGGCGCGCTGCGCTGTCAGTTACCAGGGCCCGGTTGAGCGGTTGGCCGGCATAGTCCCGAATCAGGGTTTTGGCTGCGATTTGCGCTTGAGGGCCGCCCCGCAGCAGTGCCTCAATAATGGGGGCGGCGGCCTGCTCAAGGGAAGAATTTGCCACTTCATGCACCAGCCCCAGCTCCCCGGCACGGTGAGCGTCGATCACTTCCGCACTCAGCATATAGCGCCGGGCCTGACGGGCCCCCAGCACCCGCAGTACATAGGGGGAGATGGTGGCGGGAATAAGCCCCAGACGGGTTTCACTCAGGCAAAAGCGGGCGTCATCGGCGGCAATCACAATATCGCAGGCGCACACCAGCCCCAGCGCGCCGCCGTAGGCCGCCCCCTGCACCAGTGCCAGGGTGGGTTGAGCAAAGCGATCCAGCCGCCACAGCAGCTCGGCGAGCCGGGCGGCATCGGCGCGGTTTTGTGCCGGGCTTAATTCGGCAGCCCGCTGCATCCAGCCCAGATCCGCTCCGGCGCAAAAGTGCCTGCCCTCGGCCTTCAGCACCAGCAGGCGTAGGCTTGTCTCGGCTTCGGCCTCGCTCAGGCGGGCATGAAAGGCATCGATAGCGGCTTCGTTCAGCACATTGCGGCGCTCGGGGTTGTTCAGTACCAGCTCCCACACGCCCTTGCCGGAGGGTTGCAGCAATACGGGGTCAGACATGACACCTCCTACATACGAAACACGCCAAAGCGGGTGGGGGATTGTTTGCGATGACTTGCCAGCGCCAGGCTCATGGCCAGCACGGTGCGGCTGTCCTTTGGATCGATCACGCCGTCGTCCCACAGCCGGGCGCTGGCATACCAGGGGTGGCCCTGCTGCTCATAGCGTTCGATAATGGGAGCCTTGAAAGCGGCCTCGTCCTCGGCGGACCAGTCCTTGCCGGTTTTTGCCAGTGCATCCCGGCGAACCGTGGCCAGCACCCCGGCGGCCTGCTCGCCGCCCATCACCGAAATGCGGGCATTGGGCCAGCACCACAAAAAGTCGGGGTCATAGGCCCGGCCGCACATGCCGTAGTTGCCGGCGCCAAAGCTGCCGCCGATGATAAGGGTGATTTTCGGTACGCTGGCGCAGGCTACCGCCGTTACCAGCTTGGCACCGTGTTTGGCAATGCCCTCGGCCTCGTACTTTTTGCCCACCATAAAGCCGGTGATGTTCTGCAAAAACAGCAGCGGAATATGTCGCTGGCAGCACAGCTCGATAAAGTGCGCACCCTTCTGGGCCGACTCGCTGAACAGAATGCCGTTGTTGGCGATAATACCCACCGGGTAGCCGTGCAGGTGGGCAAAGCCGGTGACCAGCGTGGGGCCATAGTCGCGCTTGAACTCGTCCAGCACCGAATCATCCACCAGCCGGGCGATCACTTCCCGCACCTCAAAGGGTTTGCGCAGGCTGGTGCCGACAATGCCGTAGAGCTCATCAATGGAATAACGGGGCGGACGAGGTTCGCGGGGGGGCGGTGGCACGGTGGAAATATTAAGGTTGTCCACTAGCCGGCGGGCCAGCGCCAGCGCCTGGCGGTCGTCGTCGGCGGCATGATCCGCCACCCCGGACTGCTGCGTATGCACGCCGGCCCCGCCCAGCTCCTCGGCGCTGACCACCTCGCCGGTGGCGGCCTTGACCAGAGGCGGGCCACCCAGAAAAATGGTGGCCTGGTTGCGCACCATAATGGACTCGTCCGCCATGGCCGGCACATAGGCGCCGCCGGCGGTACACAGCCCCATGACCACCGCCAGCTGGGGAATGCCGGCGGCAGACATGCGTGCCTGATTAAAGAAGATGCGGCCAAAGTGCTCCCGGTCCGGGAAGACTTCATCCTGGCTGGGCAGGTGCGCGCCGCCGGAGTCCACCAGATAAATGCAGGGCAGCCGGCAGCGCTCGGCAATGGCCTGTGCCCGCAGGTGTTTTTTCACCGTGAGCGGGTAATAGGTGCCGCCCTTGACCGTGGCGTCGTTGGCCACAATCATGCACTCCACCCCCTGCACCCGGCCAATGCCGGTGATGATGCCCGCCGCCGGCACCGGCTCGTCGTAGACGTTCAGCGCCGCCAGTTGTGACAGCTCAAGAAAGGGCGAGCCGTCATCGAGCAGGGCGGCAATGCGCTCCCGGGCCAGCAGTTTGCCTCTGGCTCGATGGCGCTTCGTGTTTTCGGCCCCGCCGCCTTCGGCGATGGCGGCCACCTGCTCGCGCAACGCCGCCACCTCGGCGGCCATGGCGCGATGGTTGGCGATAAACTCCGGTGACGCCGGCTGTACCCGGCTGACAAACTGGGTCATAACGGCTCCTTAAGATTCACGCACCAGCTCCCGGCCGATCAGCATGCGCCGAATCTCCGAGGTGCCGGCCCCGATTTCATAGAGCTTGGCGTCCCGCAGCAGGCGGCCGGCGGGATACTCATTGATATAGCCGTTGCCGCCCAGCAGCTGAATGGCGTCGAGAGCCACCTGGGTGGCGGTTTCGGCGGCGAGCAGAATGACGCCGGCGGCGTCCTGGCGGCTGAGCCTGCCTCTGTCTGCCGCCATGGCGGTCATGTAGGTGTAACAGCGGGCGGCATTCATGCGGGTATACATGTCGGCCAGCTTGCCCTGCACCAGCTGAAACTCGCCAATAGCCTGGCCAAACTGCTTGCGCTCGCGCACATAGGGCACCACCAGATCCATGGCCGCCGCCATAATGCCCAGCGGCCCGCCGGCCAGCACCAGCCGCTCGGTGTCCAGGCCGCTCATCAGCACCTTTACGCCGTCGTTCAGCGGTCCCAGCAGGTTGGCGGCGGGCACCCGGCAGTCCTGAAACACCAGCTCGCAGGTGTTGGAGCCGCGCATACCGAGCTTGTCGAGCTTCTGTGCCGTAGAGAAGCCGGGGGTGCCGGCTTCCACAATAAAGGCACTGATGCCTTTTGCTCTCGCCTGGGGATTGGTCTTGGCATAGACCACGAATACCTGAGCATCGGGGCCGTTGGTGATCCACATCTTGTTGCCGTTCAGCACAAAGTGATCACCGTCTTTTTTTGCGCTGAGTTTCATGGCCACCACATCGGAGCCGGCCCCGGGCTCGGACATGGCCAGCGCGCCTATCTGTTCGCCGCTAAGCAGCGCAGGCAGATAGCGGCGTTGCTGCTCCTCACTGCCGTGACGGTGGATCTGGTTCACGCACAGATTGGAGTGAGCCCCGTAAGACAGCCCCACCGAGGCCGAGGCCCGGCTGATCTCCTCCATGGCCAGCACATGAGCCAGATAGCCCATGTTCACGCCGCCCATTTCCTCTGACACGGTAATGCCAAACAGCCCCATGCTCCCCAGCTTTGGCCAGAGCTCGGCGGGAAAGCGGTTGTCCCGGTCGATGGCCTCGGCCAGGGGGGCGATTTCCTTTTGCGCAAAGGCGGCCACCTGTTCGCGCAGCAGGGTATGAATGTCGCCGAGATCAAGATTGAGGGTGGGGTAAGGGGCCATGTGATCTCCTGTGAAGCCGGTAAACCGGGTTCGTTTGAATGCATTAACTATAGTCAGTGGAAGCCACTAAGCTTTAACGGACACAAGCATTTTCAGTGACGAGGCCAGCATGAGCACAGGAAATCAGATTGTGATGGTTGCCGCCGCCCGTACCCCCATGGGCGGGCTGATGGGGGCTCTTGGTCAGGAGCCCGCCCACCGGCTGGGCGCGGTGGCCATTAAGGCGGCACTGGCGCGCAGCGGCGTGAGCAGCGAGCAAGTGGATGAAGTGATTATGGGCTGCGTGCTGCCTGCCGGTCAGGGCCAGGCTCCGGCCCGGCAGGCGGCGCTGAGGGCGGGTCTGCCGGTGTCGGTACCCTGCACCACGGTCAACAAGATGTGCGGCTCGGGCATGAAGGCGCTGATGCTGGCTTATGATCAACTGCTGGCGGGCTCGGCCTCGCTGATGGTGGCCGGCGGCATGGAAAGCATGAGCCAGGCCCCTTATCTGGTACCCAGAGCCAGAGCCGGATTGCGACTGGGTCACGGCCAGCTGCTGGATCACATGTTTCTCGATGGCCTGGAAGACGCCTATGAAGGCGGCCTGATGGGGTGCTTTGCCCAGCGCACCGCCGATGGCTTTGGTGTTACCCGCCAGCAAATGGATGACTTTGCCATTACCTCGCTGCGACGGGCCCAGCGGGCCATTGATGAAGGGGACTTTCACGAGGAAATTGCCCCGGTCACGGTAAGCAGCCGTGGGGGCGACACCGAGATCGACACCGACGAGCAGCCCGGCAGGGCAGACCTGAAAAAAATACCCACCCTTAAACCCGCTTTTACCAAAGACGGCACTGTGACCGCCGCCAATTCCAGCTCCATTTCCGACGGCGCCGCCGCCCTGGTGCTGACCACCGAAAGCAAGGCAAAAGCGCTGAGCCTCAAACCCCTGGCGCGCATTCTTGGGCATGCCACCCATGCGCAAGCGCCTGCCGAGTTTACCCTGGCGCCCATCGGTGCCATTCGAAAGCTGCTGACGCAACTGGAATGGTGCGCGAATGATGTGGATCTGTTTGAAATCAACGAAGCCTTTGCGGTGATGACCCTGCTGGCCATTCAAGAGCTGGGGCTCGACCCGGACAAGGTGAATGTGAACGGCGGTGCCTGTGCCCTCGGGCATCCCATCGGTGCCAGTGGCGCGCGCATTGTGGTGACCCTGCTTCATGCCCTGCGCCGGCGCGGGCTCAGGCGCGGGGTGGCGGCTCTGTGCATTGGCGGTGGCGAGGCCACGGCGCTGGCGATTGAACTGTGTGAATGAGGTGAATCCATGGCCTATCAGGTTCCGCTGCTGATCAACGGCAGCATGGTGCAGAGTCAGACTCAAACCTGGCTGGAGGTGACCAATCCGGCCACCCAGAAGGTGATTGCGCGTCTGCCCTGTACCACCGGTGAGGAAGTCAATGCGGCGGTGGCAGCGGCAAAGACCGCCTTTGAACAGTGGCGGCATGTGCCGGTGCCGGAGCGAGCCCGGCTGATGCTGCGCTACCAGACCCTGCTCAAGGAGCGGCATGATGAGCTGGCGCAACTGCTCAGCCGGGATACCGGCAAAACCCTGGAAGATGCCAGAGGGGATGTCTGGCGGGGCATAGAGGTGGTGGAGCAGGCTGCCAACGTGGCGTCACTGACTCTGGGTGAAACCCAGGCCGATGTGGCCGCCGGCGTAGACTGCTACAGTTTCAGCCAGCCGCTGGGTGTGTGCCTGGGCATCACTCCCTTTAACTTTCCGGCCATGATCCCGCTGTGGATGTTCCCGCTGGCCATCGCCTGCGGCAATACCTTTGTGCTCAAGCCTTCCGAGCAGGATCCGCTGGTGCCCATGGAGCTGGCCAAGCTGTTTCGGGAAGCGGGGGCACCCGATGGCCTGCTCAATATTGTGCACGGCGGTGCCGAAGTGGTGGACCGGCTGCTGACTCACGATGATATTGCCGCCGTCTCCTTTGTGGGCTCGGTGACGGTGGGGCGGCATGTGTACCGCACCGCCACCGACCGGTTAAAGCGGGCGCAGGTGTTTGCCGGCGCCAAGAACCACATGGTGGTGATGCCCGATGCCAACAAGCAGCAGGCCATCAACAATCTGGTAGGTTCTTCGGTGGGCGCTGCCGGTCAGCGCTGCATGGCCATTTCCGTAGGGGTGCTGGTGGGCGAGGCCCAGGAGTGGATCCCTGAAATCAAGGAAGCGCTGGCGAAGGTGCACCCCGGTGCCTGGGATGACCCGCAGGCGGGGTACGGGCCGCTCATCAGTCAGGCCGCCAAAACCCGGGTGCTGGGGCTGATTGAAGCCGGCAAGCAGGAAGGGGCCGACTGCTTGCTGGATGGCAGCCAGTGCACGGTAAGTGGCCACCCGGACGGCAACTGGGTGGGGCCCACTCTGTTTGCCGGCGTCACTCCTGACATGCGCATTTACACCGAAGAGATATTCGGCCCCGTGTTGCTGCTGATGACCGCGGACACCCTGGATGAAGCCATTTCGCTGGTCAACGCCAACCCCTATGGCAACGGCACCTCCATTTTTACCGCCTCGGGGGCGGCGGCGCGCAAATACCAGATGGACATACAGGTGGGGCAGGTGGGCATCAATGTACCCATACCGGTACCACTGCCATTTTTTTCCTTTACCGGCTGGCGCGGCTCCTTTTACGGCGATCTGCACGCCTACGGCAAACAGGCGGTGCGCTTTTACACCGAAACCAAAACCGTCACCGCCCGCTGGTTCGACGACGATGTCGTGGCTGGCCCCAACCTGTCGATTCACCTGAAATGAACACCAGAGCTGGAGTTTAGAAAGGTGTCTGCTGGGACGTGCCACATCGTCGGGCAAGGCGTACTACTTCGCCGACACGCCGTGGAGCAGGCCACTCGCCATTTCAGCCCGCTGCGAATATTCACCGGATATTCGGTCGAGCTGAAATGGCTCGTTTTGGCGAGCAAGCTCGCCCCATGGAGGCTCCGCTGCGCATCTGACCGCCAGGGATGGCGGGAATGCCGAAAATGCAGGAGCAATTTTCGGCCCTGGCGCAGAGGGTGCGGCGAAGCAGACACCCCTTGCCCTCCTGTTTTGACACCGAGTAGCCGGCAAACCGTTATCAGGCAACTCCAATGTGGCGCGAAGCAGCAGCAGGGATTACCGGAGCCGACCGTCACATGCCATGGACGGCATGTGCCGAGCGCTACATGGATGTACTCGCAGCGTGTCGGCGGAGGTAACCCTGCTGATGCGTCGCTTTTTATGGCCTGTCAGACAGGTGTTGGCAGGATTTTAGCTTCCAGCTTTAGCGGGGAGGGCTCATGGATTTTGAACTGAATGAGGATCAGCGGGCCTTTGTGGCGCTGGCGGGGGAGTTTGCCGACAAGGCGCTGGCGCCCCATGCGGCCCAGTGGGACAGAGACCATCACTTTCCGGTGGAGACCCTGCAGCAGGCCGGCGAACTGGGCCTGTGCGCCCTGTATACCCCCGAGGCCGCCGGTGGTCTGGGGCTGTCCCGGCTCGATGCCAGTCTGATCTTTGAACGGCTGGCCATGGGCTGCACCTCCACCACCGCCTTTCTCACCATTCACAATATGGTGACCTGGATGATTGCCAGCACCGCAGAAAAAGCGGTCTGGGAGAAATGGCGGGAAGGCATGATCAGTGGCCGTTTGCTGGGCTCCTATTGCCTTACTGAGCCCAATGCCGGCTCCGATGCCGCATCCCTTAAAACTCAGGCGAAGAAAGTGGGCGACCACTATGAACTGACCGGCAGCAAGATGTTTATCTCGGGAGCGGGCAGCACTCAGGTGCTGGTGGTGATGGCCCGCACCGGCGGTGAGGGTCCCGGCGGCATTTCCGCCTTTGCCCTTGATGCCGACAGCCCCGGCATTGAAGTCGGCCGGCCGGAAGACAAGATGGGCTGGCACAGTCAGCCCACCCGCAGCGTGACCTTTGACGGCGTGCGGGTGTCCGCCCACCAGATGCTGGGGCAGGAAGGCGAGGGCTTTAAACTGGCCATGAAGGGGCTGGACGGCGGCCGCATCAATATCGCCAGCTGTTCCCTGGGCACGGCGCAACAGGCGCTGAACCTGGCGTGCAATTACCTGCAGGAGCGCAGTCAGTTTGGCCGCAAGCTTGCCGAGTTTCAGGCGCTGCAGTTCACCCTGGCCGACATGGCCACCGAGCTGGTGGCGGCCCGCCAGCTGGTGCGGCTGGCCGCCAGCCGGCTGGATGCCGGGCATGCCGACGCCACCACCTATTGCGCCATGGCCAAACGTTTTGCCACCGACGTGGGTTTTAGAGTCTGCGATCAGGCGCTGCAGCTCTATGGCGGCTATGGCTACATTCGGGAGTATCCGCTGGAGCGTCATGTGCGCGATACCCGGGTGCACCGCATTCTGGAAGGCACCAACGAAATCATGAAACTGCTGATCGCCCGCCGGTTGCTGGCGGAAGGTGGTGAACTGTGAGGCCAGAAGCCTCGCAGTGCGAAGCAACAGCAGGGTTACCTGCGCCGACACGCTGCGATATTGGCCACTCACCGATGAAGCCTGCTGCGAACATTCGCAGGATGTTCGGTCAGGCTTCATCGCTTCGTCACGGCGAGCAAGCTCGCCCCATGTACGCTCGGCAAATGCATCTGACCGCCATGGATGGCGGGAATGCCGAAAATGCAGGAGCAACTTTTCGGCCATGGCATTTGACGGTCGGCTCCGGCAATCCCTGCTGCTGCTTCGTCTTGCTCCGGTGTTGTTTGCAGAGCGTAGGCAGACCTGGAGTCGGCGGCAGACAGAGAAGGGGGGAGCCGTGATTGATTATCAAAAACAAGGGCGAGTGGCGCTGTTGACCATGAATAACCCGCCGGCGAACACCTGGACGGTGGACAGCCTGAACCGGCTGGCGACGTTGGTGGAGGAGCTGAATGGTGACGACGATATTCGCAGTCTGGTGCTTACCGGTGAGGGCGAGAAGTTTTTCTGTGCCGGGGCCGAGCTCAGTCTGTTTGCCGATGGCGACAAGGGCCAGGCCCACGCCATGGCCCGAGCCTTTGGCCGGGCCTTTGAGGCACTGAGCACATTTCGCGGGCTGTCGGTGGCGGCCATTAACGGCTATGCCATGGGGGGCGGGCTGGAAGCGGCCCTGGCCTGTGATCTGCGTATTGCCGCCGAGCGGGCGGTAATGGGCCTGCCCGAAGCCAGGGTGGGGCTGTTGCCCTGTGCCGGCGGCACCCAGCTGTTGCCCCATCTGGTGGGAGAAGCCTGGGCCAAGCGGCTGATTTTATGCGGCGAGCGGCTGAACGCCGGGCAGGCATTGCATATTGGTCTGGTGGAAGAAGTGATGCCCAAGAGTGAGCTGCTGGCCCGGGCGATGGCGCTGGCCGAAAGTGCCGGGCGGCAAAGTCCGGGCTCGGTGGCCGCCTGCAAGACATTGATTCAGTCGGCCCGGCAGCGGCCGCTGAACGAGGGCAGAGTGCGGGAGCGGGACGCCTTTATGGCGCTGTTCGACACCGAAGATCAGCGAGAAGGCGTCAATGCCTTTCTGGAAAAGCGCGAGCCCACATGGCGTAACCGTTAGGAGGTGGCATGAGTATCATCACAGACAAGTTGCCCACCGCCGATGGCTGTTATATCGGCCGGCTGGTGCTGGATCGGGAAGCTCAGCTCAATGCCCTGACACTGGATATGATTGAAACCATGCTGGCGACCCTGCAGGACTGGCAGCAGGACGACAGCCTGGTGGCGGTGGTGCTGGAAGGTGCCGGTGACAGAGCCTTTTGTGCCGGCGGTGACGTAGTGGGGCTGAATAACGCCATTACCGACGCCCGGGCCGGTTGCGCTGACCGTGAGTTTGGTCCGGTGCCGGCCCCGGCGGCGCGCTTCTTTGAACGGGAATACCGGCTCGACTTTTTGTTGCATACCCTTGGCAAGCCGGTGCTCTGTGTGGGAGCCGGCATTGTGATGGGTGGCGGCATGGGGCTGTTTACGGCGGCCGGCCAGCGCGTGGTGAGTGAACACAGCCGGCTGGCCATGCCCGAGGTCACCATCGCGCTCTATCCGGACGTGGGCGGCAGCTGGTTCCTTAACCGGTTGCCACCGGGGCTGGGGGAATTTATTGCCCTCACCGGCTGCTCCCTGAACGCCGCCGACAGCCTCTGGCTGGGGCTGGCCAACCGTTTTGTGGCCAAAGACAAGCTGAGTGAACTCTGGCCTCGCCTGCGGCAGGACAGCGGCGGCCTTGCAGAGGTGCTCAGAGAGCTGGAAGCCGAATCGGCCACTCAACTTGTCGGGCTCGATTCGCCCCTGCGCCGGCATCAGGATTTGATCCGCCGGCTGATGGACAAGGACAGCCTGGCCGACAAGGTCTCGGCCATACTTGAGGCAGACATGCACGACGCCTGGTTTACGCGCGCTCAGCAAACCCTGGCGGCAGGCAGCCCCCTGGCCATGGCGGTGATCCACCGGCAACTGGCCCGCTGCCGGCATCGGTCGCTGGCGCAGGTGTTTCAGGCCGAGCTGGATCTGTCGGTGCAGCTTTGCCGTTTTCGGGAATTTGCCGAGGGCGTACGCGCCCGGCTGATTGACAAGGACAACGCCCCCGACTGGACCTTTGTCAGCCTGAACGAAGTGGATCCGGCCTTGCTCGATACCCTGTTCACATCCCCCTGGGGCCTGAGCCCGCTCGCGGACCTTAAATAGGAGACACTCTATGGCAACCATCGCATTTATCGGCCTGGGCAACATGGGCACGCCCATGACCGCCAATCTGGTGAAGGCCGGGCACCGCGTGCAGGCCTTTGATCTGCAGCCCGAGGCGGTCAGCCGGGCCGCGGCCCTGGGCGCCATTCCCGAGACCACGGCGGTGGCCGCGGTCAAACACGCAGCCGTGGTGATCTCCATGCTGCAAAGCGGGGCTCAGGTAGCGGGACTCTACGGTGGCGATGACGGTCTTTTTGGCCACCTGGCGCCGGGTACCTTGGTGATCGACTGTTCCACCATAGAAGCAGACATAGCACAAACCATGGCCACCCGGGCCACCGGGCATGGTCTGGACTTTGTGGATGCGCCCGTGTCCGGCGGCGTGGCCGGGGCCGAGGCCGGCACCCTGACCTTTATCGTGGGGGGCAGCGAGGATCAGTTCGCCCGGGCCGCTCCCGTGCTGGCACACATGGGCAAAAAGGTGCTCCATGCCGGCCCTCACGGCGCCGGTCAGGTAGCCAAGGCCTGCAATAATCTGGTGCTGGCGGCGCAGATGGCAGCCAGCTGCGAGGCCCTCAACCTGGGTTTGAATCACGGTCTGGATGCGGCGGTGCTGTCGGAGATCATTCACCAGAGTTCGGGCAACAACTGGGTGATGGAGCACTACAATCCGGTGCCCGGGGTAATGGCGAACGTGCCTGCCAGCCGTGAGTATCAGGGCGGTTTTCAGGTCAACCTGATGTGCAAGGATCTCAATCTGGCCATGACCCTGAGCCAGATCAGCGGCTCGCCGGTACCCATGGGCTCGGCCGCCCGGGCCCTGTTCAGCCTGCATCAGGTGGCGGGCCATGGCGGCCTCGATTTTTCCAGCCTGTTTCGGCTCTATCGCAAACCCGAAGGAGACGAGTGAATGGACATCAGGAACAAGGTAGTGGTGATCACCGGCGCCGGTCGCGGCCTGGGCCGGGCCATGGCTCATCATCTGGCCCGGCAGGGGGCGGCGCTGGCCCTGCTCGACACCAATGAGCAGGATCTGGCCAAAAGCGGCGAAATGGTGGCGGCCTCCGGCGCCCGGGTGGCGGTGCACCTTTGTGATGTCTCCGACGAAGCCCAGGTCACCGACTGTTTTGGTCATATTGTGCGCGAACTGGGTGGTCTGGACGTACTGGTCAATAACGCCGGCCTGTTGTGCGACGCCCTGCTGGTCAAACTGGAAGACGGCAAGGTCAGCCGCAAACTGAGCCTGACAGACTGGCAGCGAGTGATTGACGTTAACCTCACCGGCAGCTTTCTCTGTGGCCGTGAAGCGGCGGCCATTATGGCCGAACATGGCCAGGGAGGGCTGATTGTGAATATCTCCTCGGTGGCCCGGGCCGGCAATCCCGGACAGAGCAACTATGCCGCCAGCAAGGCCGGCGTGGCGGCGCTGGTGGTGTGCTGGGCCGGTGAGCTGGCCCGTTACGGCATTCGGGTGGCGGGCATAGCGCCCGGTGTGATTGCCACCGAAATGACCGCGCAAATGAAACCCGAGGCCATGACGCGTATTACCCAGCGCATTCCCCTGGGCCGGCTGGCGGAGGTGAACGAACTGATACATAGCCTGCAATACATTATTGAAAACGACTATTTCAATGGCCGCATACTGGAAATGGACGGCGGCCTTCGTCTGTAACCGAGAGTTTTGTGAGCTGTGTCCACATGGGTAACACTAAAGTCTATCTTGTTGCCGGCAGGTTAAAGGCGTATTGTTTTTTGCAACGCACAGCAACGGAACGTGCCCTCGCGTTAACAGAGCCAGAAAACAACATAATCAATAATCACTGCCCTGCCCCTGAACGCATTGCTCCCTCGCAAGGGAACACTGCCTTCAGGGTTTTTTTTCATTACATGCCCGAGTAATTGGGTCCGCTGCCCCCTTCCGGTGGCACCCAGGTAATGTTCTGGGCCGGATCCTTGATATCACAGGTTTTGCAGTGCACACAGTTGGCGGCGTTAATGCGGAATACCCGTCGGCCGTCTTCTTCCACCACCTCGTAGACGCCGGCGGGGCAGTAGCGCTGGGCCGGCTCATCATAAAGGGGCAGGTTGTCGCGCAGCGGCAGGGCCGGATCGGTAAGGCGCAGGTGGCAGGGCTGATCCTCATCGTGGCCGGTGCTGGCCAGGTGCACCGACGACATGCGATCAAAGGCCAGCACGCCGTCGGCTCTGGGGTAGGTGATGGGGGTGCAGTCCGCTGCCGGCTTCAGGGCGGCGTGATCCGGAGTATGGTCACGAGGGGCAAAGGGCAACCGGCCTCCCAGCAGGGTCTGACTCAGCCAGTTCAGCGCCCCTCCGGCCCAGGGGCCGAACTTGTGCAATGTGGGCACAAAATGCCGGGCGCGTTGTAGTTCTTCCTGCAGCCAGCTTTCTTCCATCAGTGTTTCAAATTCAGTCAGCCGGTCGCCGCTGCGACCCGCCGCCAGTGCCGGCACCAGTGCCTCGGCGGCCAGCAGGCCCGACTTCATGGCGGTGTGAATGCCCTTGATGCGCGCGCCGTTTAATGTGCCGGCATCGCAGCCTAGCAGCAGGGCGCCGGGCAGGGTCATTTGCGGCAGGGAGTTGAGCCCGCCCTTGGTCAGCGCCCGGGCGCCCCAGGCCAGGCGCTTGCCGTCCCACAGGTGGCGGGCCAGCAACGGATGGTGCTTGAGCCGCTGACATTCACGGAACGGATCCAGATGCGGATTCTGATAGTTGAGATCGACGATCATCCCCAGCGACGCCAGGCCATCGTCACCATGATAGAGAAAAAAACCACCGCCGTTCTGTCCAAGGGGCCAGCCGCCACCGTGCACCACCAGGCCGGGGTGGTGCCGCTCGGGTGTAAGCCGCCACAACTCCTTGAAACCGATGGCGTAATGCTGGGGATCCCGTCCTTTGTCCAGAGCAAAGCGGTCGATCAGGCTTTTGCCAATGTGGCCCCGGCTGCCCTCGGCAAACAGGGTGTAGCGGGCACGCAGCTCCATGCCCGGCACATGGCCGGCTTTGGGCGTGCCATTCGCCGACAGGCCCATGTCGCCGGTGAGTACGCCGCACACGGCACCCTGTTTGTCGAACAGGGCTTCAGCTGCGGCAAAGCCGGGAAACACCGCCACGCCCAGGTTTTCTGCCTGCTGTGCCAGCCACCGGCACAGTTTTCCCAGACTGACGATATAACTGCCCTTGTTATGCAGTGACGCCGGTGTCATAAAGGCGGGCAGTTCCATGCCCCCCTGATCGCTGCTCAGCATATAGAAATGCTCCCGAGTGACCGGTGTGGTGACCGGCGCGCCCAGTTTCCGCCAGCCGGGAAACAGCTCGTTCAGGGCTTGAGTGTCGAGCAGGGCGCCGGAGAGAATATGGGCGCCCACCTCGGCGCCCTTTTCCACCACGCACACATTCAGCTCAAGGCCGTTCTGCTGTGCCTGCTGCATCAGGCTGCAGGCCGCCGACAGCCCCGCCGGGCCGGCCCCGACGATGACTACATCAAACTCCATTGACTCCCGTGTCATGCCCTGTCTCCTTCTTCTGCCATGGCTAAAGTATTGTATTGGCGGCGGTATTTAACAAACCAAGACGGCCCGTGGCAGGGCGGTCAAATCGTCTAGTATTAAGTCGAATTCATCAATTCCGGGAGTGGCCATGAAAGTACTGGTGACGGTGAAACGGGTGATCGACTATCACGTGCGGGTTCGCGTGCGTGCCGACGGCAGTGACGTGGATCTGAACAACGTCAAGATGGCGGCCAATCCCTTTTGCGAAATCGCGGTGGAAGAGGCGGTGCGCATGAAGGAAAAAGGCTGGGTGTCCGAAATAGTGGCGGTATCAGTCGGCCCCGCCGAGGCCAGCGAGCAGCTGCGTGCGGCGCTGGCCCTGGGTGCCGACAGCGCCATTCTGGTGGAAACCACCGGATCGGCCGAGCCGCTGACCGTGGCCCGCTTGCTGGCGGCCCTGTGCGAGCGGGAAAACCCCGATCTGGTGCTGATGGGCAAGCAGTCCATCGACACCGACCATAACCAGGCTGGACAGATGCTGGCGGCCCTTAACGGCTGGCCCCAGGCTACCTTTGCCTCGGCCATTGAGCGGGACGGCGACGAGCTGAGGGTAACCCGGGAAGTGGACGGTGGCCTGCGCACACAAAGTCTTGTGCCGCCGGCAGTGATCACCACGGATTTGCGCCTGAACGAGCCGCGTTTTGCCTCTCTGCCCAATATCATGAAGGCGAAACAAAAGCCGCTGAAGACCCTGACTCCCGATGAGTTGGGCGTCACCCCCGAGCAGCATGTGCGCCTGCTGGGGGTGAGCGAGCCGCCGGCACGCAAGGCCGGGATACGGGTGGCCGACGTGGCCGAGCTGGTGAACAAACTCAAGAATGAAGCCAAGGTGATCCCATGAGCATACTGGTGGTAGCCGAACACGATAACGCCCAGCTGAGCGCCAATACCCGCAAGGTGCTGGGGGCGGCGAGGGAGTTGAATACCGAGGTGCACCTGCTGGTGATGGGCCATGGCTGCGCCGCCGTGAGCGAGCAGGGCTGCCGGCTGGATGGGGTGGGCAGAGTGCTGCTGGCCGATGATGCCCTCTATCAGCATCAGCTGGCCGAGCCCTGTGCGGCCCTGGTGTCGCGCCTGGCTACGCAATACCGCCATGTGCTGGCGCCGGCCACCACCTTTGGCAAGGATGTGTTGCCCCGGGCCGCCGCCCTGCTGGGGGTGGGGATGGTGGCGGACGTGGTGGAGGTGGAAAGTGAAGATACCTTTGTGCGTCCTATTTACGCCGGCAACGCCCTGGCCCGGGTACAGTCACTGGACCCGGTTACCCTGCTGACCGTTCGTCCCACCGCCTTTGACCCCGTGGCCGAAGGCGGTGAACCGGCGCCGGTGGAAACCGTGGCGGCGGTGGCGGTGGATAACAGCAGTCGCTTTGTGGGTGACGAACTGAGCGCCAGTGAACGACCCGAGCTGACCTCGGCCCGGGTGGTGGTGTCCGGCGGCCGCGGCCTGGGCAGCAAGGAGCAGTTTGCGCTGCTGGAGCAGCTGGCCGACAAGCTGGGCGCGGCGGTGGGCGCCAGCCGGGCGGCGGTGGACGCGGGCCTGGCCGACAATGATCAGCAGGTGGGGCAGACCGGCAAAATCGTGGCGCCGGAGCTGTATATTGCCGTGGGCATTTCCGGCGCCATTCAGCACCTTGCCGGCATCAAGGATGCCAAAATTATCGTGGCCATCAACAAGGACGAAGACGCCCCCATCTTTGAGATGGCCGACTACGGCCTGGTGGCGGACCTGTTCGAGGTGCTGCCGGAGCTGATTGAAAAGCTTTGAAGGGCGGGGACTGGGGATTGGGGAATAGGGATTGGTAGGCCGCGCTTTATGCGCGGCAAATATGCTCACATGGGGTCTGATTTGCCCGGGATAAACCCGGGCCTACCATTTCCCGAGTCCCGAGTCCCGAGTCCCGAGTCCCGAGTCCCGAGTCCCGAGTCCCGAGTCCCGAGTCCCTGACACTCACATTCTCTGCTCGAGGCCCATGCCCCAGAAGTCGATTTCCAGCCGGGTGGCGTCGTCGAAAATGCGGCACAGCTGCCTGAAGCGGGACGGGGAGACTTCCGCCAGGCGTTCGTTCAGCCAGGCGATTTCGGCCTGGGCGGCGGCCTGAAACTCGGCGCTTTCATACATGGCGATCCAGGCCTCATAAGGATTGGCTTCGCCGCGCACGGTGGCGGGCTGCTCCACCAGCCAGCGGGCGATTTCGGCATAGCCCACCAGGCAGGGCGCCAGGGCCACGTGCAGATCCAGCAGATCGCCCCGGTTGCCGGTGTCCAGCACATAGCGGGTATAGGCCAGGGTGGCGCGGGCTTCCGGCAACTCGGCCAGATCCTGCTCGCTGATACCCCACTGGTTGCAATAGTCAATATGCAGGCCCAGCTCCAGATCGATAATGGCGTCCAGGCCGGCCTTGGCATGGCGCAGATCGCCAAGAGTCGGGCTCTTGTAGGCGGCCAGGGCAAAGGCACGGCCAAACTGAATCAGAAACAGGTAATCCTGCTTCAGATAATGACGAAAGGCCTCCGGCGCCAGTGTGCCTTGCCCCAGCTGGCGCACAAAGTCGTGCTCCAGGTAGGCGCGCCAGTTGTTCTCACAACTGCTTTTCAAATCATTGAAAGTAAAACTCATTTCATGTCCTTATTGGTGAGAGTTGTGGATGCCGGTGCAGCAGTGGCCGGCTGCCGCCATTCTGACCAAAACGACGGCAATGACAAGCCGGTAAATGTTATTCTGTTGTAATAAAACTACGGTAAAGAGTATAGTCATCGCCATTAATGGAACGAATGACGATGACTCACCGCTGGCGGGCCATGACAGCCGGGTGGGTTGGGAGCGCTATTGTTTCATTGTCGTAATCGGCCTTCTTGCGTATAATGTGACCCCGTCTTGAATTCCACATTTCATTCGTTCCCAAGCTTTTCAGGTTCAGCATGACGACTAAATATATTTTTGTTACTGGCGGGGTGGTCTCCTCCCTGGGCAAAGGCATTGCAGCCGCCTCATTGGCCGCCATCCTCGAAGCCCGCGGTCTTAACGTGACCATCATGAAGCTGGATCCCTATATCAACGTGGATCCGGGCACCATGAGCCCCACCCAGCACGGTGAAGTCTTCGTGACCGACGACGGCGCCGAAACCGACCTGGACCTGGGCCATTACGAGCGTTTCATCCGTACCAAGATGACTCGCCGTAACAACTTCACCTCCGGCCGTGTATACGCGGATGTGCTGCGCAAGGAACGACGCGGCGACTATCTGGGTGCCACCATTCAGGTGATTCCGCACATTACCAACGCCATCAAGGATCGGGTGATCGCCGGTGCCGAAGGCCATCAGGTGGCCATCGTCGAAATCGGCGGCACCGTGGGCGACATCGAGTCGCTGCCGTTCCTGGAAGCCATTCGCCAGCTGGCGGTGGAAGTGGGCCGGGAAAACACCCTGTTTATGCACCTGACCCTGGTGCCCTACATGGCCGCCGCCGGCGAGGTGAAAACCAAGCCGACCCAGCACTCGGTGAAAGAGCTGCTGTCCATCGGCATTCAGCCCGACATTCTTATCTGCCGCTCCGATCGGGTCATTCCGGCCGTTGAGCGCGGCAAGATTGCCCTGTTCTGCAACGTGTCCGACAAGGCCGTTATCTCCCTGAAGGACGTGGACTCCATCTACAAGATTCCGGCCCTGCTCAAGTCTCAGGGCCTGGACGAGCTGGTGGTCAAGCGCTTTGGCCTGAGCTGTCCGGCCGCCGATCTGTCCGAATGGGAACAGGTGATCTACGAAGAAGCCAACCCGGTGGGCGAAGTAACCATCGGCATGGTGGGTAAATACATTGAGCTGCCCGATGCCTACAAGTCGGTCAACGAGGCGCTCAAGCACGGTGGTCTGAAAAACCGTCTCACCGTCAACATCAAGTACATCGACTCCCAGGATCTGGAGAGCAAGGGCGTGGCCCTGCTGGAAGGCCTGGACGCCATTCTGGTGCCCGGCGGCTTCGGCGAGCGCGGTGTGGAAGGCAAGATCATGGCCGCCCGCTATGCCCGGGAAAACCGTGTGCCTTATCTGGGCATCTGCCTCGGTATGCAGGTGGCGCTGATCGAATACGCCCGTAACGTGGCCGGCCTGGAAGGCGCTCATTCCAGCGAGTTTGATCCCAAGAGCCCCTATCCGGTAGTGGGCCTGATCACCGAGTGGGTGGACGAAGAAGGCAACGTCGAAGTGCGTGATGAAGAGTCCGATCTGGGCGGCACCATGCGCCTGGGCGCCCAGTTGTGTCACCTGGAGCCGGGCTCCAAGGTGCATGCGATGTACGGCTCCGACACCATCTACGAGCGTCACCGCCATCGCTACGAAGTGAACAACCGCCTGCTGCCCAAGATTGAGGCGGCGGGTCTTAAGGTGACCGGTCGCTCCGCCGACAAGAAACTGGTGGAGATCATCGAAAACCCGGATCACCCCTGGTTCGTGGCGGCCCAGTTCCACCCCGAATTCACCTCCACCCCCCGCGACGGCCACGGCCTGTTTGCCGGTTTCGTGAAAGCAGCCGGCCAGCACCAGCAGGGAGAGCTGGAGTAACCAGTATCAGCGGCTGACCCTTTGGGGTCGGCCGTCTTTTTTAGTGCGTTAGTTAGGTTTTACGTTCAACTCAAGAGGAAACTGAGAATGGCTAAGATCGTTAAAGTGATCGGTCGTGAGATCATCGACTCCCGCGGCAACCCCACCGTGGAAGCCGACGTTTACCTGGAAGGCGGTTTCATGGGCCGTGCCGCTGCGCCGTCCGGTGCGTCTACCGGCTCCCGCGAGGCACTGGAACTGCGTGACGGCGACAAGTCCCGCTTCCTGGGCAAGGGCGTACAGACCGCCGTGGCCAACATCAACGACCGCATCGCCGCCGCTCTGGTAGGCAAGGACGCTACCCAGCAGGCCGAAATCGACCAGATCATGATCGATCTGGACGGTACCGACAACAAGGCTACCCTGGGTGCCAACGCCATTCTGGCCGTGTCTCTGGCCAATGCCAAGGCCGCTGCCGCCGCCAAGGGCCAGCCCCTGTACGCCTGGATTGCCGAGCTGAACGGCACCCCGGGCCAGTACTCCATGCCGCTGCCGATGATGAACATCATCAACGGTGGTGAGCACGCCGACAACAACGTCGACATTCAGGAGTTCATGATCCAGCCGGTGGGCGCCAAAAACATCAAGGAAGCCCTGCGCATCGGCGCCGAGGTGTTCCACAACCTGGCCAAGGTACTGAAGGCCAAGGGCCTGTCTACCGCCGTGGGTGACGAAGGTGGTTTCGCCCCCAACCTGGAGTCCAACGCCGCCGCTCTGGCCGCCATCAAGGAAGCCGTGGAAAAAGCCGGCTACACCCTGGGCAAGGACGTGACCCTGGCTCTGGACTGTGCCTCTTCCGAGTTTTATGAAGACGGCAAGTACAACATGAAGGGCGAGGGCAAGGTGTTCACCTCCGAGCAGTTCTCCGACTACCTGGCCGAGCTGTGCGACCAGTATCCGATCGTTTCCATCGAAGACGGTCAGGACGAGTCCGACTGGGACGGCTTCGCCTACCAGACCAAGATTCTGGGCGACAAGGTACAGCTGGTGGGTGACGATCTGTTCGTGACCAACACCAGGATCCTGAAGGAAGGCATCGAGAAGAACATTGCCAACTCCATTCTGATCAAGTTCAACCAGATCGGCTCCCTGACCGAAACCCTGAACGCCATCAAGATGGCCAAGGACGCCGGTTACACCGCCGTTATCTCTCACCGCTCCGGCGAGACCGAAGACGCCACCATTGCCGATCTGGCCGTGGGCACCTGCGCCGGTCAGATCAAGACCGGCTCCATGAGCCGCTCCGACCGTATCGCCAAGTACAACCAGCTGATCCGCATCGAGGAAGAGCTGGGCGACAAGGCCCCGTTCAACGGCCTGTCCGAGGTAAAAGGCCAGGCGTAATGCCTGCCCTGAGCTGAATGAAAGCTCCGCTCCCGAGCGGGGCTTTTATTTTTGGACCGGAAAAGTCGCGTAGGTTGGCGATGAGCGAAGCGAATCCCAACGCTTAACAACCGCCTGCTGCAGCATCAAACCGGTGCCAACGTCAGTGCTCCATGCTCTGGATATCCGCCTTCGCGGACATGACGAGTGTGTAAAGTTTGAAACCCCGCCCCGTGCGGGGTTTCTTTTGTTCGGCCGGCGAATATGGGAAACTAGCTGCCTTGTTCCGGAGGATAAATGCGCACCCTGACGCTGATACTGCTGGCCTTGCTGGCCACCCTGCAATACCACCTGTGGCGGGGCAAAAACGGTCTGGCCGAATATCATGAAGCGGCCGCCAATGTGGAGCGCCAGCTCGCCGACAACGAACGGCTGGTGGAGCGTAATGCCCTCTTGTACCGGGAGATCGAGGATCTCAACCAGGGGCTGGCGGCGGTGGAAGAGCTGGCGCGTAATGATTTGGGCATGATCAAGCCTGGTGAGACTTTTTACCGTCTGTTGCTTCCGGAAGACAAACTACCACAATGACAAGCTTAACTTTTACCGCCGTGGTGCCGGCTGCCGGTGTCGGCAAGCGTATGGGCAGCGCCGTGCCCAAGCAGTATCTGAAGCTGGCGGGCAAAACCGTGCTTGAACACACGGTCGGACGCCTGCTGGCCCACAGCGCCATTGCCCGGGTAGTGGTGGCCGTGAGCCGTGAAGATGAATGGTTTGCTTCCTTGCCGCTGGTTCACGATGAGCGAGTGCTGCGGGTGGAAGGCGGCCGGGAGCGGGCCGATTCCGTGCTGAATGCCCTGGAGTTTGTCACCAGCGAGCGAGTGCTGGTGCACGATGCCGCCCGGCCCTGTCTGGCCATGAGCGATCTCGATGCTCTGCTGACGGCGGCTGCACAGCCGCAGGGCGCCATTCTGGCCTGCCGGGTGCGGGATACCATGAAACGGGGTGATGGCCGAGGCGCCATTCATGAAAGTGTGCCACGGGACGAACTCTGGCACGCGCTCACGCCCCAGTGTTTTGAAACGCAGGCTCTGCGTCGGGCCCTGTCCGCTGCCCTGGCGGCGGGGCAGAGCGTGACCGACGAGGCCTCGGCCATGGAGCTGGCCGGCTTTCATCCCTTGCTGGTGGAAGGCCGGGCCGACAATATCAAGATCACCCGGCCGGAAGATCTGGCGCTGGCCGGCTTTTTTCTGCAGCAGCTGAAAGAGAATAACCAATGATGCGAATCGGGCACGGTTTTGACGTGCATAAATTTGGCGGGGATGGCCCCTGTATTCTGGCCGGAGTGGCAGTGCCGTATGAGCAGGGGCTGCTGGCCCATTCCGACGGCGACGTGGTGTTGCATGCCCTGAGCGATGCGCTGCTGGGCGCCATTGGCGCCGGCGATATCGGCCGGCACTTTCCCGACACCGACGCCGCTTATGCGGGCATCGACAGCCGCATTCTGTTGCGGGACGTATTTGCCAAGGTGCGGGCTGCCGGTTATGTACTCGGCAACGCCGATATCACCGTCATGGCCCAGGCGCCGAAGCTGGCCCCCTTTGTGGACGCCATGGCGGCCAATATTGCCCAGGATCTGCAGGCCAACCTTTCCCAGGTCAACGTCAAGGCGACCACCACCGAAAAACTCGGCTTTGTCGGCCGTAAAGAGGGCATGGCGGCAGAAGCCGTGGTGTTACTGGTAAAAGCATGAACAACAACTGGCATTATCTCCATGGCGAGCCCACCGTCGGCGGCCGGCTCAAGGCCGCCCCGGAACACTTTGTGGTGCGTGAGGATCTGGGGTTTGCCCCGGGTGGCGAGGGCGAGCACATCTTTCTGCATATTCGCAAGCGCGGCCAGAACACCCAGTGGGTGGCGCGGGATCTGGCGCGGCTGGCGGGCGTGGCCCAGCGCGACGTGACCTGGGCCGGCCTCAAGGACCGCCATGCGGTGACCGAGCAGTGGTTTGGCGTGCACCTGCCGGGCAAGGAGATGCCCGACTTTTCACCACTGGAAAGCGACGATGTGCAGATCCTCGCCATTGCCCGGCACAACAAAAAGCTGAAAACCGGGGCACTGAAAGGCAACTGGTTCGAGCTGACCCTGAGCGAGCTGGAAGGCGAGGGTGACCTCGAGAGCCGGCTGGCGGTCATTGGTGATCGGGGCGTGCCCAACTATTTCGGCGACCAGCGTTTTGGTCATCAGGGCGGCAATATCGAGCAGGCCAAAGCCATGTTTGGCGGCAAGCGCATCAAGGATCGCAACAAGCGGTCGATGTACCTGTCTGCGGCCCGCAGTTACCTGTTCAACCTGGCGGTCAGCCACCGGCTGGCGCAGGGCAAGGGCGAGGAGTTGCTGGACGGCGACTGCGTCATGCTGGCGGGCAGCCAGTCGTTTTTTACCCTGAACGAGGACAACCCTCTCGATGAGACCATGCAGGCCCGCTTTGCCGAGGGCGATATTCGCCTGAGTGCGCCTCTGTGGGGCCGGGGTCGGTTACCGGCCGAAGGTGAAGCGGCGGAGCTGGAGCAGACGGCCCTGGCCGATATGCAGGACCTGCAGCAGGGCCTGGAAGCCAACGGCCTCAAGCAGGAGCGGCGCGCTCTGTTATTGAAACCGGAACAGCTGAGCTGGCAGCGGAGTGGGGACAGTCTTAAGCTGTCTTTCTGGCTGCCGGCAGGCAGTTATGCCACCAGCCTGGTCCGTGAAATCATCAAGGAAAAGGAGAGCCATGAAAATACTGGTGAGTAACGACGACGGCGTTAATGCCCTCGGTATTCGGACCCTGAGCCGGGCGCTGTCGGAATTTGCCGAAGTGGTCACGGTGGCGCCGGATCGCAACCGCAGCGGCGCCAGCCATTCGCTGACGCTGGAAGTGCCGCTGCGGGTCGACAAGCTGGACGACTCCGGCTTTTATTCGGTCAAGGGGACGCCTACCGACTGTGTGCACTGGGCGGTGAACCACCTGCTGGAGCCGGATCCGGATCTGGTGGTGGCCGGCATCAACCACGGCGCCAATCTGGGTGACGACGTGCTCTACTCGGGCACGGTGGCAGCGGCCACCGAAGGCCGGCACCTGGGGTTGCCGTCTCTGGCCATGTCCCTGTGCGGTGATCGTCATTTTGAAACCGCCGCTCATTTTGCTTGCATGCTGGTACAGGGCCTGTTGCGTGCACCGCTGTACTCCAACCAGATCCTGAACGTGAACGTGCCCGACTTGCCCCTGTCCGATATTCAGGGTATCAAGGTGACCCGTCTGGGTAACCGTCATCGTTCCGAGGCGGTGCTGAAAGAGTTCGATCCCCGGGGCCGGGCCATTTACTGGATTGGTCCTCCCGGCGCCATTCAGGACGCGGGCGAGGGCACTGACTTTGATGCGGTGGAGCGGGGCTTTGTGTCCATTACGCCGTTGACCATAGATCTCACGGCACATGATCAGATGGCGGCCCTGTCCCGCTGGATCAAGGATGTGGAGTAAAAGCGTGCGCACGTTAGCGGGAGAGCAGCTTTATCGCCTGCTGAAACAGCAGGGTATTCGTAATGAACGGGTATTGAGTGCCATTACCGGGTTGCCGCGCGATGAATTTGTGGATGAAGCCATGGCCCACAAGGCCTGGGATAACAGCGCCCTGCCCATTGGTTTTGGCCAGACCATCTCCCAGCCCTATATCGTAGCGCGCATGACCGAGGCGCTGCTGCAGGGCCCGGCGCCGCGCCGGGTGCTGGAAATCGGCACCGGATCCGGCTTTCAGACCGCGGTGCTGGCTCAGCTGGTGGAGCAGGTTTACACCATAGAGCGCATCAAGTCGCTGCAATACCAGGCCCGGCGCCGGCTGCAGCGGCTGGATCTGCACAATGTGTCCACCAAGCACGGTGATGGCTGGCAGGGCTGGGCCAGCAAGGCTCCTTTCGATGCCATTATGGTGACGGCGGCGGCCAGCTCGGTGCCCACGGCGCTGCTGGAGCAGCTGGCCGATGGCGGCCGCATGGTGGTTCCGGTGGGCGGAATGCACCAGACCCTGTGGCTGTACCGGCGTCAGGGCGATAATTTTGTACGAACCGAGCTTGAAGCGGTGCGTTTTGTTCCTTTGATTCAGGGTGATCTCGAGTGAAGCTGTTTTCCCGTTTATACCGGCTGGTGATGATGTGGGCGGTGCACCGCCACGCACCGGTTTATTTGTCCATGAACAGTTTTGTGGAGTCCATTTTCTGGCCGGTGCCGGTGGATGTGATGCTGGCCCCCATGGCCCTGGCCAAGCCGGAACGAGCCTGGCGCTATGCCGCTCTGGCCACGGTGTTTTCGGTGCTGGGTGCAGCCTTTGGCTACCTGCTGGGCTACGCCATGTGGGAGCCACTGGTGGAGCCCTTTATTCACGCCATGGGGTATCAGGACAAAATTGAGGTGGCCCGATACTGGTTTGATGAGTGGGGCGTCTGGGTGATCTTTATCGCCAGCTTTACCCCCATTCCCTACAAGGTGTTTACCGTTACCGCCGGCCTGCTGCAAATGGCCTTTATGCCGTTTTTGCTGATCTCCCTGGTGGGCCGCGGCCTGCGCTTCTTCCTGGTGTCCGGGCTGATGGTGTGGGGCGGCGTAAAAATGGAACGCAAGCTCATTCGTTACATTGACCTGCTGGGCTGGCTGTGTGTGGCCGCGGCCGTGGCCGCCTATCTGCTGCTGAGAAACTGATGGTGTGCCGGAGACAGTTTGTTGAAGCGGTGACGGTTGGCATTACGCTGACGTTGCTGCTCTCGGCCTGCTCCGCACCCCGGCCGGCTCCCGTGCGGGGAGTCGGGCTCCATGCCCAGGGGCATATTGAAGCCAACGGCCGCCACTATGTGGTGGCCCGTGGCGACACCCTTTATTCCATTGCCTGGCAGGTGGGCACCGACGTGGCCACCCTGGCCCGTCATAACGGTATTCTTCCGCCTTACAATATCTATCCCGGCCAGACACTGAAACTGGATGTGCCCGGGCGCAAGCTGGGCGTCTATCAGGTACGCCGTGGAGACACCCTGAGCGATATTGCACACCGGACTCATCACTCGGTGGCGGATCTGGCCAGTCTGAACGGCCTGCGCCCGCCTTATCGCATTTATGTAGGGCAAAAGCTGGCCCTGCATATTGCCGCTCCTCCGGCTTCCGCCTCTGCCGCAACTGTCGCCAAGAGTGAACCCAGGGCGAAGCCGGCTCCGGCCCTTTCCGGTGCGGCTGCTGCAAAATCGTCCAGAGCTGTTGCACCGGTTAAAGGAAAAGCATACGCTGGGTCTGAAGTACAAAAAAGCGCGTCTGTCAATGCGGCCATTGCCTGGCAATGGCCGGTAACAGGGCCGGTAATTTCGGAGTTTTCACTGTCTGAAACCGGCAACAAGGGCATCGACATACGCGGCAGCAGGGGGCAGGCTGTCAAGGCTGCTGCTGCAGGAAAGGTAGTTTACGCAGGGAATGCGCTACGTGGTTATGGCAACCTGATCATCATCAAGCATAACGATGATTACTTGTCGGCCTATGCCCATAACGAAGTGCTGCGGGTCAAGGAGCAGGACTCAGTGCGGGCGGGCCAGCACATAGCGGATATGGGAAGCAGTGATGCTGCTGATGTCCGGCTACATTTTGAAATCCGGCATCAGGGCAAATCGGTTGATCCGAGAAAGTATCTGCCAAAGCGATAGTCACCGGGAGTCGGGTAGTACCCGGTTTTAGGGAGAGCTGCCATGAGCCAGAAAAAAAACAGGAATCAGGACGCAGAAACAGGCTTTGACAAGGATTCTGAGCTGGACAGCGCAGAGGTTGAAGCTGAAGTAAAACAGGAAGAGCAGGCGGAAGAAGTGCTGAACACCCCAACTCAGCGCAGCCTGGATGTGACCCAGCTTTACCTGGGTGAGATTGGTTATTCGCCCTTGCTCACCGCCGAAGAAGAAGTTCACTACGCCCGTCGCGCCCTGCGTGGCGATCTCGCCGCCCGCAAACGGATGATAGAGTCCAATCTGCGGCTGGTGGTCAAAATATCCCGCCGTTACAACAACCGGGGCCTGGCCCTGCTTGATCTGATCGAGGAAGGCAACCTGGGGCTTATTCGCGCTGTGGAGAAGTTCGACCCCGAACGGGGCTTTCGTTTTTCCACCTACGCCACCTGGTGGATTCGCCAGACCATAGAGCGGGCCATCATGAACCAGACCCGTACCATTCGGCTGCCCATTCATGTGGTAAAAGAGCTTAACGTCTATCTGCGCACCGCCCGGGAGCTGGCCCACCGGCTGGATCACGAGCCCACCGCCGACGAAATTGCCGAGGCTCTCGACAAGCCGGTGGAAGACGTGTCGCGCATGCTCAAGCTGAACGAAAAGATCAGCTCGGTTGACACGCCCATTGGCGGGGATGGCGACAAGGCACTGCTGGACGTGCTGGCCGACGAGAACGACAAGGATCCGGAGCTCGAAACTCAGGACGACGACATGAATATCAGCCTGGTGCGCTGGCTGGAGGAGCTCAATCCCAAGCAGCGGGAAGTGCTGGCGCGCCGTTTCGGCCTGCTGGGTTACGAAGCCTCCACCCTGGAAGACGTAGGCCGGGAAATCGGTCTCACCCGGGAGCGGGTCCGCCAGATCCAGGTGGAAGCCCTGCGCCGGCTGAAGGAGATCCTCACCCAGCAGGGCCTCAATATCGATACCCTGTTTCACAGTGAATAAACCCCTTCGGGGAGCTGGAAGCCGTCAGCCGTCAGCTGTAAGTGGTGGGGCTTGAAAGCCATCGACCGTGCTTGTGACTTCGGCAGGCACTGAAAGGCAGTAGTAGGTTGGCGATGAGCGTAGCGAATCCCAACAAAGCAGTAAACCCCGGCAGAACCTCTTGTTCTGCCGGGGTTTTTACTTCCAGCTTCCAGCTGTTTTTTCAGCTGTCTTTTCTGGCTTGTTTCAACCGGTACAACTGCTCCAGCGCCTGGCGGGGGGTGAGGTCGTCCGGGTTCAGCTCGTCCAGCAACTCCAGCGCCGGATTCACCGGCTCGTCAAACAGCGGCAGCGAGCCCTGGGGCTCGGCGGCGGGCGCAGGTGTGCTCACTTCCCGGCCGCTCTCCAGCTCGGCCAGTTTTTGCCGGGCCAGGGTCAGCACCGGTCTGGGCACCCCCGCCAGCGCCGCCACCTGCAGGCCGTAGGAGCGGCTGGCGGCCCCTTCCTGTACCGCATGCATAAAGGCGATGGTGTCGCCGTGCTCCACCGCGTCCAGATGCACATTGGCCACCGCCGGCCACAGCGCTGCCAGCCCGGTGAGCTCAAAATAGTGGGTGGCAAACAGGGTATAGGCGTGCAGCCGGTTGGCCAGGGCGTCGGCGCAGGCCCAGGCCAGGGCCAGGCCGTCGTAGGTGCTGGTGCCCCGGCCGATTTCATCCATCAGCACCAGGCTGTGACGGCTGGCGTTATTGAGGATATTGGCGGTTTCGGTCATTTCCACCATAAAGGTGGAGCGGCCCGAAGCCAGATCATCGGAAGCGCCGATACGGGTAAAGATGCGGTCCACCCGGCCGATGCGGGCCGATTGGGCCGGTACGAAGGAGCCCATATAGGCCAGCAGCACGATCAGCGCCGTCTGCCGCATATAGGTGGACTTGCCGCCCATGTTGGGGCCGGTGATAACCAGCATTTTGCGCTCATTTGACAGCGACAAGGGGTTGGCGATAAAGGGGTCCGTCATCACCTGCTCCACCACCGGGTGGCGGCCTTCCTCAATGTCGATCACCTCGTCGTCGGTGAGCTCGGGCCGGCAGTAATTCAGGCTTTCGGCCCGCTCTGCCAGATTGGCGAGTACGTCCAGCCGGGCCAGGGCGGCGGCGCTGTGCTGCAGCGGCGCCAGATGCTCCAGCAGCCGGTCGAGCAGCTGTTCGTACAGACGCTTTTCCAGCGCCAGCCCCTTGCTCTGGGCGTTGAGCACCTTGTCCTCGTATTCCTTCAGCTCGGGAATAATATAGCGCTCGTTGTTCTTCAGGGTCTGGCGGCGCACATAGTGGGTGGGCACCAGGTGGGAATTGGCCCGGCTGACGTCGATATAAAAGCCGTGCACCTTGTTGTAGGCCACCTTCAGGGTACTGATGCCGGTGCTGGCCCGCTCCCGGGCTTCAAGCTCTTCCAGATAACGGTGAGCGCCGGCGGCCAGCTCGCGCAGCTCGTCCAGTTCGGCGTTGTAGCCATCGCGGATCACGCCACCATCGCGGATCACCACGGGGGGAGTGTCCACCACCGCCACTTCCAGCAGTTCCGCCAGCTCGGGAAACTCGCTGATTTGTGTGGAAAGCGGCTGCAGGCACTCGGCCTCAGCCTCGGCCAGCACTGCCTGAATATCCGGCTGGGCCTGCAGCGCGGCGCGCAGCCGGCTCAGATCCCGGGGCCGGGCCGAACGCAGCGCCAGCCGCGCCAGCACCCGTTCCACATCACCCACCTGACGCAGCAGTGGATGCAGTTCTTCATGACGGCCGTTCTCCATCAGGGTGGCGATAATGTCCTGGCGCTGTGCCAGTTCCTCCCTGTTGCGGCTGGGCTGGTGGATCCAGCGCTTGAGCAGCCGGCTGCCCATGGGGGTGGCGGTGCCGTCCAGCACCTCGGCCAGGGTATTTTCCACCGTGCCCGAGAGATTCAGGGTCAGCTCCAGATTGCGGCGGGTGGCGGCGTCCATGATCACCATGTCCTGGCGGCGCTCCAGCCGCACACTGTTGATATGGGGCAGGGCGGTACGCTGGGTATCCTTTACATACTGCAGCAGGCAGCCGGCGGCACACAGGGCAGTGGTGGACTGCTCGACGCCAAAGCCCACCAGATCCCGGGTGCCGAACTGCTGGCACAGCAGATGGCGGGCGGTGCCCAGATCGAACTCCCATTCCGGCCGGCGACGCAGCCCCTTGCGCTGCTCGATAAGCGCAAACCATTCAAAACCTTCCGGATACAGCAGCTCGGCAGGCTGGGTGCGCTGCAGCTCGGCGGTGAGGGTTTCTTCCTGCTCGAACTGGTTGATCACAAAGCGGCCTGTGCTCACATCCAGAATGCCGTAACCAAAACGTTCGCCGTCGTGATACACAGCCGCCAGGCAGTTGTCCTGGCGTTCATTGAGCAGGGCCTCGTCGGACAGGGTGCCGGGGGTGACGATGCGCACCACCTGGCGTTCTACCGGCCCCTTGCTGGTGGCCGGGTCGCCAATCTGCTCGCAGATGGCCACCGACTCGCCCATCTGCACCAGCCGCGCCAGGTAGTTTTCCGCCGCATGATAGGGCACCCCGGCCATGGGAATGGCGGTGCCTGCCGACTTGCCGCGCTTGGTCAGGGAGATGTCCAGCAACCGTGATGCCTTTTTGGCGTCGTCGTAGAACAGCTCGTAAAAATCCCCCATGCGGTAAAACAGCAGTATGTCCGGATGCTGGGCCTTCAGGGCCAGATATTGCTGCATCATGGGCGTATGCGGGGAATTTTCCTGACTCATAATCAACTCGATGCCTTTTGTCGTGATTGAAAGCGTGACGTAACAAAACCGGCAGCATGATACCAGTATCCGGAGGCAAGGGATAAGCGGGAAGAGAAGGGGAGCTGCGGCCTGCGTAAAATCACAGGCCGCGGGGGATTAATGCATTATGTCTGTGCGGCAGGCCTCAGGGCTTTGCCGCGTAAGCCACGATTTCGCAGAGCATTTCTTCCCGGGCCAGGCCGGCCACGATCATGGCGGCGCGGTTGGGGTAGGGGGCCTCAAAGTACTCGGCATAGACCTTGTTGAACACCGGCAGCTGCTCCCGGGCGGTCACGTAGATCAGCACCTGGGTCACGTCGGCCATGGTCAGGCCGGCGGCTTCCACCGTGTGCCTGAAGTTGTCCATGGTCTGGCGGGCCTGGGCTTCAATGCCACCTTCCACCACCTGGCCGTCGGCATCGATGGGGATCTGGGCGGTATAGAACTGGCCGTTGGCCATCACGGCCCATTCCAGCGGTGCCTTGGAAGCAAAAAGGTTGGTTTTGACGGCGGTTTTCATAAGTGTTTCCTTGATTGAACAGTGAAAAAAAGAGCGGCTGCCGCCGCTCAAAAGTAGTGCCCAGCGATATAACCGGGCGCGTGCCATGACGGCTTAAAGCCCTTGTTCAGCTGCCATTCGTTTAATGATTTGCGGTGCCGTCCACAGGGTGGGCAGCAGCACCAGGGAGACCGGCACGGCGGTGACCACAATAAAGGACTGCAGGGCGCTGATGCCGCCGGAGCCGATGGAGATCAGAATGGCGGCCACCACCCCCATCATGATGCCCCAGAACACCCGTACGCTGGCGTGAGGGTGGTCTGTGCCGGTCATCACCATGGAAACCGCATAGGTCATGGAGTCACCTGTGGTGGCTACGAAAATGGTGGTCAGCACCAGAAACAGCACCGAAATCACAAAGCCCATGGGCAGTTGTTCGGTGATGGCCAGCAGGGCGGCGGGCAGGTTGAAGCCGGTAAAGGGCTCGGACACGCTGCCGGGGGTAGCCAGCTCAAAAGCCAGGCCGCTGCCGCCCATGATGGTGAACCAGAAGCAGGTGATCACCGGCGCTATGATGGAGATCAGCATGATCACCTGGCGCACCGTGCGGCCGCGGGAAATGCGTGCCACAAACATCGCCATCAGGGGGCCGTAGCCCAGGAACCAGCCCCAGAAAAACACCGTCCACCAGTCCAGCCAGGCCGGATCGGCGCGGAAGGTGGCCATGGGAATAAAGTTGTCCAGGTAGAGGCCAAAGGCGTGCAGGAAGGTGTCGACGATAAAGGCGGTGGGTCCGAACAGAAAGATGAACAGCATCAGGAAGGCGGCCAGCACCACATTGGTGTTGCTCAGGATCTGAATACCGCGGGTCACACCGCTCACTGCCGACAGGGTATAGATGGCGATAAGACCGATCAGAATGGCGACCTGGGTGCTGTAGACATCGGGAATGCCGAACAGTTTTTCCAGGCCAAAGCTGACCTGCAGACCGAGAAAGCCGATAGGGCCCACGGTGCCGGCCACCACCGCCAGTACACAGCTGGCATCCACCAGGGCGCCCAGCCAGCCTTTCATCACTCTGTCGCCAAACACCGGATACAGCAGGGTGCGGGGTTTCAGCGGCAGGCCCTTGTCGTAGTGCAGGTGCATAAATACCACGCCGGTCAGGCTGCCGAGAATGGCCCAGGCCAGAAAGCCCCAGTGCATAAAGCTCTGGGCCATGGCATTGATGGCCATGTTCATTTTGTCGGTTTCACCGGCATAGAGCGGCGGCGGCGACATAAAGTGGGCCATGGGCTCGGCGGCGGCCCAGAATACACCGCCGCCGGCGAGCAGGGTGCACATGATGATCGACATCCACTGAAAGGTGGACATCTCGGGTTTGCTCAGGTTGCCAAGGCGAACCCGGCCTCCGCGGCCGATGGCCATGACCAGACCGATCAAAAAGGTCATCAGCAGCAGCACCTGCCAGTAGGCACCGAACAGCCGGGTTGAGGTGGCAAAGGCGCTGTTAACCAGCTGTGAGACCAGCTCGATGTCGTACAGGGCGGCGGCCACAAACAGCAGCAGAGCGCCGCCACTGATTGCAAACACCGGTAAATCGAGACTGGAAAGAAGGGTGGGCTTGCCGTTGATATCCTTATCCATGGCCAGGGTTGCCTCGGTTGAATTGCTCATGTTCGCCTCCATAGCGGTACATCATGCGAAGGGGAGCCGGGGCTCCCCATGATCCTTATCGAGCAGTGGCCTGCGGCTGCAGGGCCTCGTCCAGAAAGTTGAGCCAGTTCAGGCCCATGATTTTGGCCACGTCGTCCTTGCCAAAGCCCCGGGCCAGCAGCCCCCGGGTCAGGTTGGGGAAGTCGCGGCTGTCGCGGAACCAGGACAGCGGGCGGGGCCAGTCGGCATTGGACTTGGAGCCTTCACCGTAATCCATGGTTTTGGACCAGCGACCGTTGCGCATCCATTCCAGTACCGACAGCGGCTGGTTCTGGCACAGATCGGTGCCGATGCCCAGTCGCTCTACCCCCATCAGGTCGGCGGTGCGGGCGATCATGTCGCAGTAGTCTTCCAGGGTGCAGTCCGGGCCGTTTTTCAGGTGGAACGGATAGGCACTGAAACCCAGCAGGCCACCGGACTCGGCCAGTGCCCGCAGCACGGTATCCGACTTGTTGCGCTTGGCGGCGTGAAAACTCAGCGGGTTGGCGTGGGAGATCACGATGGGGCGCTCCGAGATCTCGATGGCTTCAAGGGTGCTGCGCTCGGCGCTGTGGCTCATGTCCACCACCATGCCTACCCGGTTCATTTCCCGAATCACCTGGCGGCCGAAGCGGGTCACGCCGCTGTCTTCTGCCTCATAGCAACCACAGGCCAGCAGGCTCTGGTTGTTGTAGGTCAGCTGCATGATCATCAGGTTCAGATCCCGCATCACCTCCACCATGCCGATGTCGTCCTCGATGGGCGAGCAGTTCTGTGCACCGAACATGATGCCGACCTTGCCCTCGGCCTTGGCGCGGCGAATGTCATCGGTGCTGCGCACCGGCATGATTAGGTCGCCGTGCTGTTCGAACTGACGATTCCATTCGGCAATGCGCATCAGGGTTTCACGGATCTGCTCGTGATAGACGATGGTGGCATGCACCATGGTCACGCCGCCTTCGCGCAGCTGTTCGAAGATCTCCCGGCTCCAGTTGGAATACTGCAGTCCGTCGATCACGATCATTTCGTTATGCAAGTCTCTGCTCATGATCCCGCCTCCGTTATGCGCGGATGTAGGTGGTTTTCACGACGGTGTAGAATTCCTTGGCGTAGGTACCCTGCTCGCGGGGACCGAAGCTGGAATCCTTGCGGCCGCCGAAGGGCACGTGATAGTCGGTGCCCGCGGTGGGCAGGTTGACCATCACGCAGCCGGTCTTGGCGTTGCGCTTGAAGTCGCTGGCGTACTTCAGTGACTGGGTGCAGATGCCGCCGGTCAGGCCGAAGTTGGTGTCGTTCAGGGTGGCCAGGGCCTCGGCGTAGTCCTTCACCTTGATCACACAGGCGATGGGGGCAAAGGCTTCTTCCCGGTTGATGGTCATGTCGTTGGTGGTGTCCACGAACAGCGCCGGCTGCATGTAGTAGCCTTCGGTCTCTTCGTTGATCACTTCACCGCCATACACCAGCTTGCCGCCTTCACGCTTGGCCAGCTCCAGGTACTTGAGGTTGGACTCCATCTGGCGGCCATCAGCCACGGCACCGATGTGCACGCCTTCCTTCAGCGGGTGGCCGATCACCAGCTTCTTCATGCGCTCAACCACGGCTTCCACAAAGCGGTCGTGAATGCCTTCGGTGACGATCAGGCGGGAAGAGGCGGTGCACTTCTGGCCGGTGCCGCCAAAGGCGCCGTTAACGGCACATTCCACGGCGTTGTCCAGATCGGCGTCATCCAGCACGATCAGAGCGTTCTTGCTGCCCATTTCCAGCTGGCACTTGACCAGATTGCCGGCGGTGGCGGCGGCTACCCGACGGCCGGTTTCCAGCGAGCCGGTGAAGGTCAGGGCATTCACCTGACGGGAGTTGATCAGCACGTCGCCCACTTCGGCGCCCGGGCCCATTACCAGGTTGAAGGTGCCGGCGGGCAGATTCTGGCGGGAGATGATCTCGGTCAGCGCCCAGGCGGAGGCGGGTACCTGATTGGCGGGCTTCCACACCACGGCGTTGCCAAAGGCCAGGGCCGGAGCGATCTTCCAGGCGCCGGTGGCGGTGGGGAAGTTCCAGGGGGTGATAATGCCCACTACGCCCACCGGCTCGCGGCGGGTTTCAATTTCAATACCGGGGCGCACGGAATCGGCGGTTTCGCCCATCTGGCGCAGTACTTCGGCGGCATAGTAATGGAAGAACTGACCGGAGCGGTAGACTTCACCGGCACCTTCGGCCAGGGTCTTGCCTTCTTCCCGGGCCAGCAGCCGGCCCAGCTCGTCCTTGCGGGCGATCAGCTCGTCACCAATGGCCATCAGCACGGCGTAGCGCTGCTCCAGACCGCTTTTGGCCCACTCCTGCTGACCCTGCTCGGCGGCTTCGATGGCGGCCTGGGTCTGGGCGGCGTCGGCCTGGGCGTAGTGGCCAATCACATCGCTCAGATCGGCGGGGCTGATGTTGGCAATGGTCTTGGGGCCTTCAACCCATTCACCGGCGATATAGTTACGAAATACGGAATCAGACATGAGGGACCTCCTTTACTTGGTTGGAGTCATGATAGGAGCTGTGTTTTAATAATAAAAATTAATTAATGATATTAACTGATAAGGAAGACTTATCATGTTGCCGGAGTTCAAGGTAGCGCAGTTGCGCCACTTCGTCTGGGTGGCCGAGCTGAAGGGGTTTCACCTGGCGGCGGAAAAGGCCCACCGTACTCAGCCCGCCATTTCCCTGTCGATTCGCGATCTGGAAAGCAAGCTGGGCGAAGCCCTGTTTGAAAAGCGCAACAGCCGCACCGCCAAGACCGAGCTGACGCCCTTTGGTCGCCAGTTTCTTCCCCGGGCCAAGGAGCTGCTGGCCCATCACGATCGCATTGCTGAAGACATGGCGTTGCTGGCCGAGCACAAGACCGGCCATCTGCGGCTGGCCTCGGTGCCCTCCATTGCCAGCCGGTTTCTGCCGGGTCTGCTGCTCGACTTTATCGGTGACAGCGAGCTGCACGTCAGCGTGTTTGACGACAACTCCCGCGCGGTGCTGAAGATGGTGGAAAACCAGCAGGTGGACTTCGGCATCGCCAGCCTGTTTGATGATCAGGACCAGAGCGAGAAACGCTATACCCCGGTATGGAAGGACAAGCTGGGGGTGGTGTGCCTGAAGGAGCACCCGCTGGCGGCCAGCCAGGAGCTGCACTGGCGCGAGCTGAAACCCTACCGGCTGATCCGCAACGGCACCTCCAGCCTGCTTAAAGGCAGTGCGGCGGAGTCGCTGCTGGCCCACTCCCAGTATTATATTTCCAACATGATTTCACTGGTCGCCATGCTGGAGGCGGGGTTTGGCATTACCACGCTGCCCTGGTACGCCTTTCCCCAGGGAAACACCCGGCTGACCTTTATTCCCCTGCATACTCCCGAGATCACTCGCCATGTGGGCATCATTCAGCTCAATAACAAGTCGCTGACGCCGCCCGCCCAGGCGCTGGTCGACTTTATTCTGGCCAGTCGCAAGGACTGAACCACATCCCCCTGCCGGCTTCGCGCCGGCAGTATGCTTCTCACAAACCTGCACAACCTCTCATTTTTGTTGATTGATTGTTTCCGTCCGGTAAGTCAGTTTTTAACGCTGCCATCAGTATTTATGCGGGTTGGCAGCACCTTGATAAACTTTCCTTATCAATTGATATAACCATTTAACTTGTCGGGTTTTATTGACCTGGTTGATGATTCGCTGCATGAGGCGGGAGGAAGGAGCGCAGGCGCGGCGGTAACCGACCGGTGTCTGCCCCTCCGGGCCCTGTGCCGTTCCGGACCCTGTCCGGTTTACGGCGCAACAAGGATATGTCGCAATTATCGAGGGTAGAAACATGATGAGGTTGGCTGCGATCAAGGCCTCGCTGCGGGGACCGAATGCACTACCGCTGCGCCCGGCAGAGCAGGTGATGGATCTGGAGCGACTGGGTGCCATGCATCAAAGCCGGTTGAGCTTTATGCGTACCCTGGTACGCCGCATTATGCTGGAACGCTGGCAGGTGAACATTGCTCGTCAGGAGCTGTGTGCCGAGGGCTATGGCACTCTTGTCTATGAAATCAACACCCCCCAGGGCCTGTTCAGCTTTGTTATTTTTTCCGATTACCTGAGCCCGGAAGAGCGTAACGACCGGGTGATCGCCAGCAAGTGGGATCTGACCATGGCGCTGGTGGAAGGCCGGGTCGAAGACGACTACCTGGCCTTTCTGCGTCAGAATGTTCCCCTGCAGGAAGCCGGCCGGGTGGACTCCCGAGTGTTTGTATTGTCTCGTGCCAATCGCAGTGCCCGCAATTTCGATTATGTGGTGGAGCAGCTGAGCAGGGGGGAGCAACCCGATGTCGCCTGCATTGCCAAGGTGGGTTATCTGTATCGCACCACCGCCGTTTACGGCAGCGGCAAGCTGGGCATGGCCGACTGGGACAAGGTCAGCAGCCGCTATTCAGACTTTGCCCGCCCGTTTGCGGCCGAGATGTTTGCCTGCTTTATGCTGCGCAACTTCAGTCTGCTGCAGGTCGAACACATCGCCCGACAGCGGGATCCACAGCGCTTCACGGCCATGCAGCCCGAGATCAAGCGTTACTTCGGCATCGGCAACTCCACTGGCCTTGGCATGGCGCCCTATCTGATCAATCACCCCATACTGATCAACCGCTGGATCGAAATGCGCGAGCTGGCCCTGGCCCAGGTGCGGGCGCTGGGGCATATCGATGAAGGAGTGCGCTGGCGTCTGGATGAATTGCTGGGCCGCTGCTCTCGGCATATTGCCGAAACCGTGACGGAAGATGCCTGGCAGAGCGATAACAATCGCCGGGTGATCGAGGATCTCGCGGCGTTGCGGGAGCAGGCCGCTGTGGGTCTGGAAAGCTGGAACGAGCTGCTGGCCTGGAGCGAGCAACATTGCTCGCTCCAGGGGCAGGAGCTGCTGGTGTCGGTGATGCTGGAGCTCTACCCGCAGCTGGTGGACGGCCTGGATGAATATTACTGCGCGGAAGAGTTTCTTGATCTGGATCCACTGATGCCGCTGCAGCAGCTTAAGGAAGTGATTGAACAGCGCTATGCCTGGGCGCTGAAGATCGACTTCAGCGATCCGAAAAACCGGGATATTTTCTGGTATCGCTCGGAAGACAAAATGGAGCCCCGCCTGGGCAAGTGCGAGCTGGACGATGGCCGGGAAAAACAGATGGCATTGGGTGTGGGCTATGCCGTATACCGCTGTTACCAGCTGCTGTGTCAGTATATTGAAGAGTTCCCGGAGCACACCACGGCCCGCTTTATGGTGGCCCGCCCCAAGCTACGCGGCATCGTGCGCCGTATTCAGAGCATGAATCGCTGTGTGTATGGTGACATTCAGGCCAACCTGCTGGCCCATGACGTGCTGCCCATGCACCTGCTGCGCTGCAAGCTGTCGTTTTTCGGAGTGAGCAAGTTCGATCCGCGCTCCAAGCTGTGGGTTCGCAACACCATGTATCAGGGGGCTCCGCTGATCGAGGACATCGGCAGAACCTATAACGACGACTGGTTTATGCCTCTGGCACCGACTGTGGGAGGAAACGACTGATGCAGGTTTCAATGAATGAGCTGAAGGCGGCCCTGCGCCGCTGCTTTGAAGCATGCGGCTACTTTGTGGGCAACTATGAAGATGCCGCCAACATGGTGCTCTGGCTGGAAAAGCACGGTCTGGGTGGCCTGGCGGAGCTGGAGCGGGCGCTGCCCTATCTCACCCTGGACGCCGACAAGCCCCTGAGCACAGTCGTGTATGAAGACAGCACCTCGGCCATTATCGACAGCAATGGCCGCAGTGCCCTGAACTGCATTGCCGCCTCGGTGGATCTGGCCCACGCCAAGGCGCTGGAAAGCGGTATTGCCACCATTACCGTGCACAACTGTCACAACCGCATGTTTGCTCTCAAGGCCCTGACCGACTGCGGCCGGCGCGGCATCAGCGTGACCGCCTACTGGCAGAATGGCAGCCGTACGGTGAAGGAATATGCCGCGGCCATCAAGGCGGGAGAGCGCTACCCCAGTTTCAGCGAGGCGGCGACCAATCTGGTGACCACCCCGGAGGAGCAGCAGGCGCTGACCATCGTCTGCAGCTCCCGGGTTAATCTGGCCGGCTCACTGCAGCGCTCCAAGGGCAACCGCCATGCCCGTTACCTGAGCCCCGAGGATCTGGCGGAGAACAAGGAATACGTGATCGACAACGGTATCGAGATCGACGAATCCCTGTGGGCCGAGATCAACCGCATCGGTGCCGCCATTCTGGTGGAAAACAGCGAACGTTCCCGCCTGGGGGCGGGGGCACAATAACGCTCCCTTGTCACCGGACGGGTGATCCGGCCGGTGGCTATCTCCCTTTTTTGCCATCAACGTCTTTGCCAACAACATCCATGCTGTATTCCATCCCCGAGCTGCTGGCGCTGTTAATCGTCACCGGCGGTATTCTGGTGCAGGCCTGGGTGGGCATCGGCTTTGGGCTGCTGGCCGCGCCCCTGTTGTATCTGCTCGATCCCGCCTATGTGCCGGGGCCGGTGCTGATGCTGGGCTGGATGCTGTCGCTGCTGATAGCGCTGAAGCAGCGCCACCGGCTGAACTGGCGACGGGTGTGGCCGGCCATACTGGCCCGCTTGCCCGGCTCCTGGTGTGGCGCTCTGCTGCTGGTCACCCTGACCGGCTGGCAGCTCAGCCTGTTGTTTGGTAGCGCCCTGTTGCTGGCGGTCTGGCTGAGCGGCCGTCGCTATCATCTGGCACTCACGCCCCCCGGTCTGATGGTAGCCGGTTTTTTCTCCGGCCTGCTGGGCACCGCCACCTCGGTGGGAGGCCCGCCCATGGCCCTGCTTTACCAGCATCAACCCCGCCTGACCACCCGAGACGAGCTCGCGGCCTTTTTTCTGGTGGGCACACCGCTGTCGCTGCTGATGCTGATGGCCGAAGGGGGCACTGGCCTGCTTGCCCTGCCGCTGGTGCTGAAGCTGCTGCCAGGTGTGCTCCTGGGCTTCAGCTTGTCCCGGTGGCTTGAGCGCAGGGTGCACAGAGACAGCGCCCGGCCGGCCATTTTGCTGATCTCCCTGCTGTCGGCACTGGGGGTGCTGTGGCAGGGCATTCGGGCCGCACTGACCGGTTAGTCATTGGCGTCACCCTTTTGCCCCGGCATAATACCGGCATGCGTATTCGGCAAATGAGGAAAGCGATGAGCACCGAGACACTGGCGCAGCAACTGGGAGCAGCCCTGCTTGCCCGCGGCATTATGATGACCACTGCCGAGTCCTGCACCGGCGGCGGCATTGCCGCCGCCGTCACCGACATTGCGGGCAGCTCGGCCTGGTTTGACCGGGGCTTTGTCACTTATTCCAATGCCGCCAAAACCACCATGCTGGGCGTTGACCGAGCACTGATTGACCGCCACGGTGCGGTCAGCCGGGAAGTGGCCGAGGCCATGGTGCGCGGCGCCTGTGCCGCCTCGGGCTGCGGCCTGGGGGTGGCGGTGACCGGGGTGGCCGGCCCCGGTGGCGGCAGCCCGGAAAAGCCCGTGGGCACCGTCTGGCTAGCCTGCTACTCGGCAACCCATGACCGGCTCGACTGCCGGCTGCTGCGGCTGGACGGCGATCGGGCCGCCGTGCGCCGACAGACAGTGGTGCAGGCCCTGCAAGGCTGCCTGACGCTGCTTGAACACACCGCCACTTGATACTGTACGAATAAACAGTATACTCAATTTCAGTTTCCTGCATTACGCACCAGCCAATTTCAGCGGAGCATCTTATGGATCAGAACAAAGAAAAAGCCTTGGCCGCCGCCCTGGGCCAGATTGAGAAACAATTTGGCAAGGGCTCCATCATGCGTTTGGGCGACAACAAGGCTTTGAATGTTGAAGCCATCTCCACCGGCTCCCTGTCGCTGGACATCGCCCTGGGCATCGGCGGCCTGCCCACCGGCCGTATCGTGGAAATCTACGGTCCCGAGTCTTCCGGTAAAACCACCCTGACCCTGCAGGTGATTGCCGAAGCCCAGCGCGCCGGCAAGGTCTGTGCCTTTGTGGACGCCGAGCACGCCCTGGATCCTGTCTATGCCGCCAAGCTGGGGGTGAACGTGGACGACCTGCTGGTGTCCCAGCCCGACACCGGTGAGCAGGCGCTGGAAATCTGCGACATGCTGGTGCGCTCCGGTGCGGTCGATGTGATCATCGTCGACTCGGTGGCGGCGCTGACCCCCCGCGCCGAAATTGAAGGCGAGATGGGTGACTCCCACGTCGGTCTGCAGGCCCGTCTGATGTCTCAGGCGCTGCGCAAGCTCACCGCCAACATCAAGAGCGCCAACTGCCTGTGTATCTTTATCAACCAGATCCGCATGAAGATAGGTGTGATGTTCGGCAGCCCGGAAACCACCACAGGTGGTAACGCCCTCAAGTTCTACGCTTCCGTGCGCCTCGATATTCGTCGTATCGGCTCCATCAAGGAAGGCGACGAGGTGGTCGGCAACGAAACCCGGGTCAAGGTGGTCAAGAACAAGGTGGCGCCGCCGTTCAAGCAGGCCGAGTTCCAGATCATGTACGGCGCCGGCATCTCCAAGGAAGGCGAGCTGATTGAGCTGGGCGTGAAGAACAAGCTGATTGAAAAGGCCGGTGCCTGGTACAGCTACAAGGGCGACAAGATTGGCCAGGGCAAGGCCAACTCCATCAAGTATCTGCTGGAGCACAAGAACATCTCCGACGAAATCGAGCAGCAACTGCGCCAGATGCTGCTGCTGGCGCCGGGTGCCGCCAAGGATGAGGGCAACGGCAAGGGCGAAGCCCTGCCGGAGCTGGATGGTCCCGACGGCAACGCCGAATTCTGATATCAAGGCCGGGCAATGCCCGGCCTTTGCTTTTCATGTGAATGACATCATTCAATGAGCGACTCTGGCTGCCAGTTGTAGCTGCCACTTTAGTCGGCAGGGCCTGTGCAACAGGCCTTAAACGCTGTGCAATTTTCCGGTTTGCGCCAGCTAAAGCGGCGCCTGCAGATAATTCGGTATTTAATCTTATTGATAAAGGCTTCGATGTTGTTTGAATCATCCAACCCGGATCAGGCCGTGTGGGACTGCGCCCTGCGGCTGTTGTCGCGGCGGGATCACAGCCGGCGGGAGCTGGAGCAAAAGCTGCGCCAGCGCCAGTTTGGTGACGACGAGATTGCCCGCACCCTGGACCGGCTGGAGCAGCAGCAATGGCTGCAGGACGCCCGCTTTGCCCAGGTACAGGTGCGCCAGCATATTTATAAAAAGCACGGTCCAATGCGTATTCGCACCGAGCTGCAGCGCAAGGGAGTGAAGGCAGAAGATATTACCGCCGCTTTGGAAGAGCAGGACACTGACTGGTTTGAACTGGCCCGGGAATGCTACCGGGCCCGGTTTGGCGAGGCCCCCATCACCGATTTCAGGGAGCGGGCCAAACGCATGCGCTACCTGCAGGCGAGGGGCTTTGGCCCGGATCACATTCGTTATGCCCTGGAAAGTGGCGACGAATAGCGCCTTTTCACCCCCGCGCGCTCGATGGCGCGTTTTACATTGCTGTCCATTCCTTTTAAATTATGCCTGTAAACGCCTACCAAGCTATCAACAGGATTTTCCATGCGAATGACCACGTCTGAGTTACGCAACGCGTTTCTCGAGTATTTCCGCCAGCAAGGACACCAGGTGGTGGCGTCCAGCTCGCTGGTGCCCCACAACGACCCGACCCTGCTGTTTACCAATGCCGGCATGAACCAGTTCAAGGATCTGTTTCTGGGCCTGGAACAGCGGGCCTACAACCGGGCCGTGAGCTCCCAGCGTTGTGTGCGTGCCGGCGGCAAGCACAACGATCTGGAAAACGTGGGTTACACCGCCCGTCACCACACCTTCTTTGAAATGCTGGGCAACTTCAGCTTTGGTGACTACTTCAAGCAGGACGCCATTCGCTTTGCCTGGGAATTCCTGACCGATGTGGTCAAGCTGCCCAAGGAAAAACTCTGGGTGACCGTGTACGAGACCGACGACGAGGCCTTTGGCATCTGGTCCCAGGAAATTGGTGTACCGGTGGATCGCATTGTGCGCATCGGCGACAACAAGGGCGCCCAGTATGCCTCAGACAACTTCTGGACCATGGGCGACACCGGTCCCTGCGGCCCCTGCACCGAGATCTTCTACGATCACGGCGAGCACATCTGGGGTGGTCCTCCCGGCAGCCCGGAAGAAGACGGTGACCGCTACATCGAGATCTGGAACCTGGTGTTCATGCAGTTCAACCGTCATGCCGACGGCACCATGGAGCCGCTGCCCAAGCCGTCCGTCGACACCGGCATGGGTCTGGAGCGTATCGCCACCATCTTGCAGGGCGTGCACTCCAACTATGAAATCGACCTGTTCCAGGCGCTGATCAAGGCCGCCGCCGACGCGGTGGGCACCAGCGATCTCGATAACAAATCCCTGCGGGTGATCGCCGATCACATTCGCTCCTGCTCCTTCCTGATTGCCGACGGCGTCATGCCCTCCAACGAGGGCCGGGGCTATGTGCTGCGCCGTATCATTCGTCGCGCCGTGCGCCATGGCCGCAAGCTGGGCGCCGACAAGACCTTCTTCCATACTCTGGTGGGTGCCCTGTGCGAGCAGATGGGTGAAGCCTATCCCGAGCTGCACACTCAGCGCCCGATCATCGAGAAGGTGCTGCGGCTGGAAGAAGAGCAGTTTGCCCGTACCCTGGACCGGGGCCTGCAGCTGCTGGAAGACGCCATTGCCGAGCTGGGCGAGGGCACAGTGCTGCCCGGCGAGGTGGTGTTCAAGCTGTACGACACCTACGGTTTTCCAGCGGATCTCACCGCCGACGTGCTGCGGGATCGGGATCTCAGCATTGACGAGGCCGGCTTTGAAACCCTGATGCAGCAGCAGCGGGAGCGGGCCAAGGAAGCGTCCAACTTCGGGGTGGACTACTCCAAGGTCATCAAGGTGGACGGTGAAACCGCCTTTACCGGTTACGAGCATCTGGCCCGGCCGGGCAAGGTGACCGCCCTGTTCAAGGACGGCGAGCCGGTCAATGCGCTGATCGCCGGTGAAGAGGGCGCCGTGGTGCTCGACACTACCCCCTTCTACGCCGAGTCCGGTGGTCAGGTGGGCGATGCCGGTGTGATACGTATGGACGACGGCCTGTTTGTGGTAAAAGACACGCAAAAGGCCGGTAACGGCATTCTGCACCTGGGCTACCTGGAGCTGGGTACCCTGGAAGTGGGCGAAGATGTCTCCGCCGCTGTCGACGGCGCCCGCCGTCAGGCCACCGCCCTCAACCACTCGGTCACCCACCTGCTGCACGCCAGCCTGCGCAAGCTGCTGGGCGAGCACGTGACCCAGAAGGGCTCGCTGGTTGAACCCGAGCGGCTGCGTTTTGACTTCTCCCACCTGGAAGCCATGAGCGCTCAGGAGCTGCGGGAAGTGGAAGACATGGTCAACCGCGATATTCGCGCCAACCTGCCGGTGTCCACCCGGCTGATGGATCTGGAAGGCGCCAAGCAGGCCGGCGCCACCGCCCTGTTCGGTGAGAAGTATGATGAAAACGAAGTGCGGGTGGTGGCCATGGGCGAGGTGTCCACCGAGCTTTGTGGCGGTACCCACGTCAACCGCACCGGCGACATCGGTCTGTTCAAGATCCTGTCCGAAAGCGGCATTGCCGCCGGTGTGCGCCGCATCGAGGCGGTGACCGGCGAAGCGGCACTGGCCTATCTGCACCAGCTCGACCACGAAATTGGTCAGGCCGCCAGCCTGGTCAAGGGCGATACCTTCTCGGTCTCGGCCAAGGTGCGTCAGGTGCTGGATCGCAGCCGTCAGCTGGAAAAGGAAATCGAACAGCTCAAGGGCAAGCTGGCGGCTCAGGCCGGTGCTTCCCTGCTGGAGCAGGTGGTTGATATCAACGGCAACAAGGTGCTGGTGGCCAACCTGGAAGGGGTGGATGCCAAGTCACTGCGCGGTACCCTGGACGATCTCAAGTCCAAGCTGCAGTCCGGTGTGGTGGTGCTGGGCACCGTCAGCGGCGACAAGGTCAGCCTGATTGCCGGGGTCACCAAGGATCTCACCGGCAAGGTCAAGGCCGGCGAGCTGGTCAACATGGTGGCCCAGCAGGTGGGCGGCAAGGGCGGTGGCCGCCCCGACATGGCCCAGGCCGGCGGCAGCGAGCCGGCGGCCCTGCCGGCGGCGCTGGAATCGGTCACTCCCTGGCTGAGCGAGCGTCTCTGATCGGGTGTCCCTTGACCCTGGAGCTTCCCGACAGACTCTGTCGGAAATGAGCGTTCAGGGTCCGGTGCTGCTTTTACAGCGTCTATAATTTGAATCGGCAGCGAGACGCCGAACGTGCAAAAGAGGCCTGTCATTGACAGGCCTCTTGATTTTGGTGCGGTATCACCCCATTTCATGCCAAAGGAAGGCTGGGTTTTCCGTCGCCTTTATCGGATAATAAACAACATTTTTTACTAATACATTGCCATAACAGGAGCAGCCTTATGCTGATTTTGACTCGTCGAGTAGGGGAAACCCTGATGATCGGTGACGAAGTAACCGTGACCGTGCTGGGTGTGAAGGGGAACCAGGTGCGCATTGGTGTGAATGCACCGAAAGAAGTGTCCGTTCACCGTGAAGAAATCTACATGCGTATCCAGGCCGAGAAGGGTACTGGCGACGACAGCCAGTATTAATTCTTGAGTTTTTGGGGCGTTTTTTATTCATTTTGATGGCTTTGGAAGCGAAATGCTCAAAGTCTGTTCGAACGGAAAAATCGGGTTGGAAAAGTGTTTGACTTATTTTGGCCCGGCGGTAATATACGCCCCGCAAACACGGTGAGGTGGCCGAGAGGCTGAAGGCGCTCCCCTGCTAAGGGAGTATGCGGCTTATACCCGCATCGAGGGTTCGAATCCCTCCTTCACCGCCATTTTTGCAGCGCATCCGTAGCTCAGCTGGATAGAGTACTCGGCTACGAACCGAGCGGTCGGAGGTTCGAATCCTCCCGGATGCGCCATTTTTTAAAAGCGTTTTTCAGAAAAGCATCCGTAGCTCAGCTGGATAGAGTACTCGGCTACGAACCGAGCGGTCGGAGGTTCGAATCCTCCCGGATGCGCCATCTGAAAATTAACGCAACATAACATGCATCCGTAGCTCAGCTGGATAGAGTACTCGGCTACGAACCGAGCGGTCGGAGGTTCGAATCCTCCCGGATGCGCCATACAGTGAAAAGCCGGCCTTGTGCCGGCTTTTTGCTTTTTCCGGCCCGGCTCGCCACTCCCTCCCTGTCTCTGTTATTACAAGTCTCTTGCAACACCTTCTTCATATCTGGCCACTGTGTCACCGCCTTTCATTTTTTGTATACAGGTTTCACGTTTTCATGGTCCCAATAGCAATTTTGTGGATTTTTTATGCTTCCATAGCGTGATCCAGTCATCGAAACGCAAACTTTTTTAGGATCATTACAACAGTTTTGATGATGTGGCGTTGTCACTGCCGGGCCGGGCTGGATATGCTCGTGGCCCTGGACCACCACAGCAAGGATAACGCTGATATGAACACCCTCTCTGCGCAACTGCTGGAGGCTGCCAGCCTGATGGGGCTGGGCATGGCCTTTGTGTTTGCCTTTCTCTCTCTGGCCATTGTGGCCGTCAAGCTGCTGGCCCGCCTGGCAGGGGAAGACGCGCCCGCACCCGTGGCGGCGGCAGCGCCGGCCGTTGCCGCCGATCAGGGGCCGGGCCCGCAGACCCTTGCCGCCATCGCGGCGGCCATTACGCAATATAAAAATAATCACAAGCCCTGAGTGGCACATTACGGAACCCTTAAACGGAAACCAGAACGGAGCTCTTACTCATGACCAAACCTCTCGCCATCACCGACGTGGTGCTGCGTGACGCGCACCAATCCCTGCTGGCCACCCGCCTGCGTCTGGAAGACATGCTGCCCATCGCCGAAAAGCTGGATGCCATCGGCTACTGGTCGCTGGAAACCTGGGGCGGCGCCACCTTTGACGCCTGTATCCGCTATCTGGGAGAAGATCCCTGGGAGCGGCTGCGCGCCCTGAAAAAGGCCATGCCCAACACTCGCCAGCAAATGCTGCTGCGGGGTCAGAACCTGCTGGGCTACCGTCACTACGCCGACGATCTGGTGTTCAAGTTTGTGGAGCGGGCCCGGGCCAACGGCATGGATGTATTCCGCATCTTTGACGCCATGAACGACGTGCGCAACCTGCAGAGCGCCATCAAGGCCACGGTGGAAATGGACGGTCATGCCCAGGGCACCATTTCCTACACCACTTCCCCGGTGCATACCCTGGACACCTGGGTCGACATGGCCAAACGGCTGCAGGATCTGGGCTGCCACTCCATCTGTATCAAGGACATGGCGGGCCTGCTCAAGCCCTATGAGGCGGAGACCCTGATCAAGCGCATCAAGGCCGAAGTCTCCCTGCCGCTGGCGTTGCACTGTCACGCCACCACCGGCCTCAGTCTGCCCACCCACATGAAGGCCATTGATGCCGGCATCGACATTCTCGACACCGCCATCTCCTCCATGAGCATGACCTACGGCCATTCACCCACCGAAACCGTGGTGGCCATGGTGGAAGGTACCGAGCGGGATACTGGCCTGGATCTGACCAGGCTGGAAGAGATCGCCGCCTACTTCCGCGAGGTGCGCAAGAAGTACGCCAAATTCGAAGGCAGCCTCAAGGGCGTGGACTCCCGCATTCTGCTGGCCCAGGTGCCCGGTGGCATGCTGACCAACATGGAAAGCCAGCTGAAAGAGCAGGGGGCCGCCGAGCGCATGGACGAGGTGCTGGCAGAGATCCCGCGGGTGCGGGAAGATCTGGGCTTTATTCCGCTGGTGACCCCCACTTCCCAGATTGTGGGTACCCAGGCGGTGATCAACGTGCTCACCGGTGAACGCTACAAAAGCATCACCAAGGAAACCGCCGGCATTCTCAAGGGGGAATACGGCGCCGCTCCGGCCCCGGTCAATGCCGAGCTGCAAAAGCGGGTGCTGGACGGTGGTGAAGCCATCACCTGTCGCCCGGCAGACAAGCTGTCCGACGAGCTGGAGCGCCTGACCGGTGAGTTTCAGAGCCTGGCCAAGGAAGAAAAGCTGCGGGTGGCCAGCGACGAGGTGGACGACGTGCTCACCTACGCCCTGTTCCCGCAGATTGGTCTCAAGTTCCTGCGCAACCGCGATAACCCGGACGCCTTTGAGCCGGCGCCGGGCACCGAGCCTGCACAGGCACCTGCCGCAGCCGCATCTGCCAGTGCCCCTGCGGGCGCTCCCGAAACCTATGCGGTCAAGGTGGACGGCCGTGTGTATGAAGTGGAAGTGGGCCCGGCGGGCAGCATCAGCGCCGTGCGTGATGCCGCTGCACCTGCCGCCGCCCCGGCGCCTGTCACCCCCGCTGCGGCGCCTGCCGGCAGCGGTGAACCGGTGGCGGCGCCGCTGGCGGGCAACGTGTTCAAGGTTCTCGCCAAAAAGGGCACTCAGGTGGCTGCCGGTGAGGTGCTGCTGATCATGGAAGCCATGAAGATGGAAACCGAGGTGCGTGCCGCCCGCAGCGGCCAGGTGGTGGACGTGCTGGTGAAGGAAGGCGACGCCGTGTCCGTGGGCGATGCCCTGGTCAGCCTGGCATAAGGAGCGTGGAATGGACTCTTTGATGACCCTGTGGCAGGAAACCGGCATCGCCAACTTCCACTGGAAGCAACTGGTGATGATCGCGGTGGGCCTGCTGCTGCTGTACCTGGCCATTGCCCGGGGATTTGAGCCCCTGCTGCTGCTGCCCATCGGCTTTGGCGGCGTACTGGCGAATATTCCCAACGCCGGCATGGCCGAGCCCGGTGGGCTGCTCTACTACGTCTATGAAGTCGGCATCGGCAGCGGCGTGTTCCCCTTGCTGATCTTCATGGGAGTGGGGGCCATGACCGACTTTGGGGCCTTGATCGCCAACCCCAAGACCCTGTTGCTGGGGGCGGCGGCGCAGTTTGGCATTTTCGCCACCCTGTTTGGCGCCATTGCCCTCAATGCACTGCCCGGTTTTGACTTTACCCTGGCGGACGCCTCGGCCATCGCCATTATCGGCGGTGCCGATGGTCCTACCGCCATCTTCCTGGCATCCCGGCTGGCGCCGGATCTGCTGGGGGCCATCGCCGTGGCGGCCTACTCCTACATGGCGCTGGTACCCATTATTCAGCCGCCCATCATGAAGCTGCTGACCACGCCGGAAGAGCGGGCCATCAAGATGGATCAGCTGCGCCACGTGAGCAAGCGCGAGAAGGTGATCTTTCCGCTGATGATCCTCACCCTGACCCTGCTGTTCCTGCCCTCGGCGGTGCCTCTGGTGGGCATGTTCTGCTTGGGCAACCTGATGAAGGAATCGGGTGTGGTGGACCGGCTGTCGAAGACCGCCCAGAGCGAGCTGATCAACGTGGTCACCATCTTTCTGGGGCTGGCGGTGGGCTCCAAGCTGTCGGCCGAACAGTTCCTGACCCTGGATACCCTGGGCATTCTGGGTCTGGGGGCGGTGGCTTTCTCCATTGGTACCGCCGCCGGCGTGCTGATGGCCAAGCTGATGAGCCGGCTCACCGGCGGCAAGGTCAACCCGCTGATCGGCGCCGCCGGCGTGTCGGCGGTGCCCATGGCCGCCCGGGTGGTGAACAAGGTGGGCCTGGAAGCCAACCATCAGAACTTCCTGCTGATGCACGCCATGGGCCCCAATGTGGCCGGTGTGCTCGGCTCGGCGGTGGCCGCCGGTGTGCTGCTGGCCCTGGTGGGCTGAGTCTTTTTATCCCTGTGTACCAAGGCGCCTGCGGGCGCCTTTTTTTGGATCGGGGCTGCTGCTCAGCACTTTGCCCGGATCGGTAGGTTGGCGATGAGCGTAGCGAATCCCAACATGTCACAGCCGCCTGCCTTTGTTGCGATTCGCTGCGCTCATCACAACCTACAGCATGTTCTCGTTTCTCCGCAGAGCGTGGGAGCTAGAAAGGTGGAGCGCAGGCTGCCAGCCTGCATTAGCGCCGTGAGGCGCTCAATGACCTCGGGTTGCCGCTTCGCGCCAAATAGCGGGCAGGCTGTCCGCGCTCCAAAGGGGGGCGTAAATAAAAAGGGCTGCCCATGGCAGCCCTTTGATTTGGCAAACAAAGAATGATCAGGCCAGGTCTTCCAGGCCCACGATCAGCCAGGGGGCGTTGGCCTGGGTCAGGTCCCGCTCCAGGTGCCAGATTTCGTTGATGTCCTGCTCCACGTTTTCCACGCTGTCGCGGTAGCGGCCACTGAACTTCAGGCTGACCTGAGCCTGGTAGGAAGTGTGGTCGGCACGTACCAGCTCGGCATCCACAAACATCACTTCGGTATGCTGATCACCGCTCAGGGTGGCGCGCTCCCGGCTCAGCTCGGCAAACAGCTCCGGCGACAGGTATTCACGCATTTTCTCCAGATTGTTCTGGTTCCATGCTTCCTGCAGAGTGCGGTAATGCTCGCGGGAGCCCTGCAGGAAGGCCTGCATGTCAAAGCCGGGGGGCAGGCTGAAGGGCACGTCGCTCTGGCCAAAGCCGCCGGTGGCACTTGCAGCCGCACCGGTCGCCGGGGCGGACTGCGGCGCTTCAAAGCGCTGCGGGCCATTGTAGGCCGGTTGCTGCGGCTGTTGCCGTGCCTTGCTGCCTTTCAGCGCCCGGATCAGGAACACGGCACCGATGGCCAGACCGGCGATCAGCAGAAAGTCCATAAACTGAAAGCCTTCAAAGGCGCCGGAGCCGAGCAGCCAGGCGAACAGGCCGCCGGCCAGCAGGCCACCCAGAATACCGCCCATCAGGCCGGATTTCTTGGACTTGGGCTGGGCCTGGCTGGTGGTGGTGTTGTTGATATTCTGCTGGGCCGGTTGCGCCGGCGCGGTCTTGTAGGACTTGCCGACAGAGCGGCTGCCGCCACCCATCTTGCGGGCTTCGGCGTCAAAGGCGGTGGTGGTCAGCCCCACCGCGAAAAGCAGGGTAAACAGGGCAAGCAGTTTGCGCATGATGATTTCCTTGAGTTACAGACTGGCAACATCCTAAAGCAGCGACATGTTATGTCAACTGCTGTTTAATCATTCGCCACTCTCTTTTAGGGGCCCGGGCCAGATTGAACCTTTCAGTCGTACCCAAAAATTCCGATAATGGCGTTTTGGTCAATCAGCGAGAGTTCCGATGACAGACAAGACCGCCGCCAGGTCCGATCAGGCCGTGGCCCAGCTTAAAATGCCGCCCCATTCCTTTGAAGCGGAGCAGTCCGTGCTGGGCGGTCTGCTGCTGGACAACAACGCCTGGGACAGGGTAGCGGAAAAGGTCTCGGATACCGACTTTTACAGCCGCCCCCACCGGCTGGTGTTTCAGGCCATGCAGCGGCTCAGCCAGAGTGGCAGCCCCATTGATCTGATCACGGTGCAGGAAGAACTGGAGCGCCATGAGGCGCTGGAAACCGTGGGCGGTTTTTCCTATCTGGTTGAAGTGGCCAAGAATACCCCCAGTGCCGCCAATATCGGTGCCTATGCGGATATTGTGCGGGAACGGGCGGTGGTGCGCGAAATGATCGCCGTGGCCAACGAAATTGCCGAAGCCGGTTTTGACCCTCAGGGGCGCAATTCCTCCGACCTGCTGGACCTGGCCGAAAGCAAGGTGTTCAAGATCGCAGAAAGCCGCACCAGCGCCAACGAAGGGCCGCAACCCCTGCGCAATCTGCTCGAAAAGACGATCGATCGCATAGAAGATTTATTCAAAAATCCTCATCAGGGCATCACCGGCGTCTCTACAGGATACAATGATCTAGATAAAAAAACTGCAGGACTGCAACCTTCCGATCTGATTATAGTGGCAGCGAGACCCTCTATGGGTAAAACCACTTTTGCAATGAATCTTTGCGAGCACGCTGCACTAACAAATGACAAACCAGTGCTCATATTCTCCTTGGAAATGCCATCTGAGCAGATTATTATGCGGATGCTTGCTTCCCTCGGACGAATCGATCAAACCCGCATTCGTACCGGGCAACTGGATGATGAAGACTGGGGCAGGTTGTCTTCCACCATGGGCATGTTGCTGGAAAAAGGTCAGCTTTATATTGATGACTCTTCCGGTCTGACGCCCACCGAAGTGCGCTCCCGGGCCCGGCGTGTGGCCCGCGAACACGGCGGTGTCAGCATGATCATGATCGACTATCTGCAACTGATGACGGTGCCGAGTCTGTCTGACAACCGGACCCTGGAGATCGCCGAGATCTCCCGTTCGCTCAAGGCGCTGGCCAAGGAGCTGGAAGTGCCGGTAGTGGCGCTGTCCCAGCTGAACCGAAGTCTGGAGCAGCGGGCCGACAAACGGCCGGTAAACTCGGACTTGCGGGAATCCGGCTCCATTGAGCAGGATGCGGACCTCATCATGTTTATCTATCGGGACGAGGTCTATCACGAAGACAGCCCCGATAAAGGCATCGCCGAAATCATCATCGGCAAGCAGCGTAACGGACCCATAGGCAAGGTGCGGCTGACGTTTCAGGGACAGTTTTCCCGTTTCGACAACTACGCCGGACCGGATTTCGATGATGATTACTGAGGAGCGAACATGGATGCACGGGGAGCGGTGGCCCGCATCAGTCTGGAGGCGGTTCGGCACAACCTGAAGGTGGCCAGACAACAGGCGCCCAATGCCAAGGCCGTGGCGGTGGTCAAGGCCAATGCCTACGGTCACGGTGACCTGCGGGTAGCGGCGGCGCTGGAGGCTGATGCCGACCTGTTCGGCGTGGCCCGTTTTGAAGAGGCGCAGCGCCTTCGTGCCGGCGGTATTCAGCGGCCCATCCTGCTGCTGGAAGGTTTTTTCAATCTTGAACAGCTGCACTATGCCGCGCGCCACGACTTTCACCTGTGCATTCACGGCCACGCTCAGCTTGATGCGCTGGAGCGCACGCCGCTGGCCGCCCCGGTGACCGTGTGGGTCAAAATCGACTCGGGCATGCACAGAGTCGGCTTTGCCCCGGAAGAAGCCGACGAGGTGTTTGCCCGCCTGGCGAAACTGCCCCAGGTGGTACAGCCGGTGAACGCCATGACCCACTTCGCCCGGGCCGACGAGCCCGATCAGCGTGCCGTGACCGAGGCCCAGATCGCCCGTTTCAGGGCCGCCACCAACGGCAAAGTGGCGGCCACCGCCCTGTGCAACTCCGCCGGCGTGCTGGCCTTTCCCGACGCCCATGCCGACTATATTCGCCCCGGTGTCATGCTCTATGGCATTACTCCCTTTGGCGATAAACAGGGCACCGACTTCGGCCTGCGCCCGGCGATGAATTTTACCACCACCCTGATCGCGGTGCGCGAGCACAAGGCCGGCGAGCCGGTGGGCTATGCCGGCAGCTGGGTCAGCCCGCGGGATACCCGCATTGGCGTGATTGCCGTGGGCTACGGCGACGGTTATCCGCGTATGGCGCCGGCAGGCACGCCGGTACTGGTGAACGGCCGCAGAGTACCCCTGGCGGGCCGGGTGTCGATGGACATGGCCACGGTGGACCTGGGGCCGGACGCCACCGACAAGGTAGGGGATGAAGTGCTGCTGTGGGGCGAAGGGCTGGCCGCCGAGGAAGTAGCCCGCCATGTGGGCACCATTGCCTATGAACTGGTTACCCGCATGACCGCCCGCCCTAGACTGGAATACGTGGATTAACGGGGATATTCCTCAGGCAACCCGGTGATCAGCCATCGGGTTGCCTGATACTGCTTCACGCTTCACGCCCGGGTATCCCCAGTTTTTGCTCAAACTCTTCCTTTGCCGGGTTCCATTTCATGTAGTACCAAGGCTTGTCCGTTTGCCAGACCGGAAAGGTCAGCTCGATTTCGTTGTCTTCGTAATGATACAGCGAGGTGCTGAGGTTAACCTCGCTGGCCAGATAAAACACGGCCAGCAGCAGCAATAACAGTTTGACCATCCCTGGCACTCCTGTGTGGTTGGTAGTGATACAACTATATCAGTTGCCGGCGGTTTCGGCCCTACAGCGCTGGCATTGGCCATGAGCCTCAATGGACTGGCTGGTAATGGCAAAGCCGTGCAGCTCGGCCTGGTGCTCAAACGCCCGGTTAATGGCCTGATCATGCAGCTCGATCACCTTGCCGCACTGGGTGCAGATAAGCAGCTGCATGGGGTGATGTTCGGCAAAATGATCACAGAACAGAAAGGCGTTGAGTGATTCCACCTTGTGCACAAAGCCCTGAGCCAGCAAAAAGTCCAGCGCCCGGTATACGGTGGGGGGTTTGGCACTGGGCTCCAGTTCCTTGAGCTGATCCAGCAACTCGTAGGCGCTGACGGCGCCTTTGTGGCCGGCGATCAGGGTAAACACGTGGCGGCGGGTGGGGGTAAAGCGTACGCCGCGCTGTTCACACAGTTGTTCGGCACGCTCAAGTTGTTGTTGTATGGACATTAATCAGGCTCATCACTAGGGCTTCTGAACGCATATTAACACAGCCGCAGAGGCCTTCCCTTGTTCAGGGTTGGGTCTGTGAGCGTGCTTGGGTATAATGCGCGCCCTGTTGTTCAAAAAGTCATCACGCTAATGAGTCATTACCCCAGCGCCCGTTTTTCCGTTGCCCCCATGCTCGACTGGACCGATCGTCATTGTCGTTATTTTCACCGGTTGATGAGTCGTCACGCCCAGCTTTATACCGAAATGGTGACCACGGGCGCCATTATTCACGGCAAGGGTGACTACCTGGCCTATAACGAAGAAGAGCACCCGCTGGTGCTGCAGCTGGGGGGCAATGATCCGCAGGCGCTGGCCCATTGTGCCCGGCTGGCCGAGCAGCGCGGCTATGACGAAATCAACCTGAACGTGGGCTGTCCGTCCGACCGGGTACAGAACGGCCTGTTCGGCGCCTGTCTGATGGCCCATCCTAAAACCGTGGCCGACGGCGTGGCGGCCATGAAGGCGGCGGTGTCCATTCCGGTGACGGTCAAAACCCGTATCGGCATCGACGAGCAGGACAGCTATGCGTTTCTCTGCAACCTGGTGGACAGCGTGGCCGAGGCCGGCGTTGATGCCCTGATTGTGCATGCCCGCAAGGCCTGGCTGCAGGGACTGAGCCCCAAGGAAAACCGGGAAATTCCGCCCCTGGATTACGACAGGGTCTACCAGCTCAAGCGGGACTATCCCGGGCTGACCATCGCCGTGAATGGCGGCATCAAGAGCCTGGAAGAGGCACATGCTCATCTGCAGCAGCTGGACGGGGTCATGCTGGGCCGGGAGGTGTATCAGAATCCCTATCTGCTGGCCCGGGTAGACGCCGAGCTGTTTGGTGAGAATAAAGAAGCGCCCAGCCGTCATCAGGTGATCCGCAATCTGCTGCCCTACATTGAACGGGAGCTGAGTCAGGGGACTTATCTGGGCAATATCACCCGCCATACCCTGGGGATTTTTCAGGGCATGCCGGGAGCCCGGGCCTGGCGTCGTCATCTCAGTGAAAACGCCCACAAGCGCGGTGCCGGCCCTGAGGTGGTGGAAGCCGCCATGGCACGGGTACCCGAGGAGTCCGTCGTCTATAGTTAAATCATCCCCTGTTGCCGAGGAGATTGAACCATGACACACACGCTTGCCGAAGAGTTTCCCGAGCACGCCGATCACATCACCGCGCTCAAGCTGAACGATGAGGAATTTGCCCGTCTGGCAAAGGAATATCACAAGGTAAACCACGAGATTGAAGGTCTTGAAGCCTGCAACCTGCCCATCTCCGATGCTGAATTTGAGGGGCTCAAGCTGCGCCGGCATCAGCTGAAGGAGCAGATCTACAACGGCTGGTTTAATGGCAAGGGGTAGGCTGTTTTATCAAACGGGCAATGAGGCATCATTGCCCGTTTTTGATTGTTAAAGTCTATCAGTCTGAGTTGATTAAACGATTTCAACTTGAGTGCAAGCCGGGTAATACTGAGTCCAACAGCAAACAGGCAATACAAGGACTCAACGATGATGACAGACAAAACCGGCCAGCACGTGCCTCAGGTAACCTTCCGCACCCGTCAGCAGGATCAATGGACAGACGTCACCACCGACGAGCTGTTCAGCGGCAAGACCGTGGTGGTGTTTTCACTGCCAGGCGCGTTTACCCCTACCTGTTCTTCCACTCATTTGCCCCGTTACAACGAGCTGGCGCCGGCGTTGTTTGAAAATGGGGTGGATGACATTATCTGCATGAGTGTCAACGACACCTTTGTGATGAACGCCTGGCTGGCGGATCAGGAAGCCGAGCACATTCGGGTGATCCCCGACGGTAACGGCGAGTTTACCGAAGGCATGGGCATGCTGGTCGACAAGCGCGATCTGGGCTTTGGCAAGCGCTCCTGGCGCTACGCCATGCTGGTAAAAGATGGCGTGATTGAAAAAATGTTTATCGAGCCTGAAAAGCCCGGCGACCCCTTTGAAGTGTCCGACGCCGATACCATGCTGGCTTATATTAACCCCGAAGCGGTCAAGCCCTCGGCCATTACCCTGTTTACCAAGCCGGGATGCCCCTTCTGTGCCCGGGCCAAGCAGATGCTGCTGGAGCGCAACATGCGTTACGAAGAGGTGATTATCGGTCAGGATGCCACCAGTATCAGCCTGAAGGCGGTGTCCGGTCGTTCGACCGTGCCTCAGGTATTTATCGACGGCCGTCATATTGGCGGCAGCGATGAGCTGGCCGCCCACCTGGGTTAACCTCCGGAGCCACGCGAAGCATCAGCAGGGTTGCTTCCACCGACACGCTGCAAGTACTTCCATGTAGCGCTCGGCAAATGCCTTCCCTGGCATTTGACGGTCGGTTACAGCAATCCCTGCTGCTACTTCGCTGAGCTGCTGATAACGTACCTTCCCATTCTTATCCAGATCGGGGATCATGACCGAAAAGGGATTGATAACCATGGTGAAAAGGTGAACTTACGGGATCTGGAATATCTGGTGGCGCTCGCCGAGGAGCGCCACTTTCGCAAGGCGGCGGAAAAGTGCTTTGTCAGTCAGCCCACTCTCAGTGGCCAGCTGCGCAAGCTGGAAGACGAGCTGGGCGTGTTGCTGATGGAGCGGACTTCCCGCAAGGTGCTGTTTACGCCGGCCGGCGACGCCATTACCGCTCAGGCCCGCAGAGTGCTGGCCGCCACCAAGGAGCTGCGCGACATTGCCCGCACCTTTACCGAGCCCATGTCGGGCGAGTTGCATATCGGCCTTATTCCCACGGTCGGCCCTTACCTGCTTCCCCATATTATTCCCGCACTGAAACAACATTTTCCCGAGCTGCATATCTTTCTTTACGAAGCCCAGACCCAGGTTCTGCTCAAGCAGCTGGCTGACGGTGAGCTGGACTGCCTGATCCTGGCCCAGCTCGACAACATGGATAATTTCGGCTCGCTTCCCCTTTACGATGAACCCATGTTGCTGGCGGTGCCAGTGAGTCACCCCTGGGCCGGACGTGAACAGATACGGCTTGACGAGCTCAAGGGAGAGAAGCTGCTGATGCTGGAAGACGGTCATTGCCTGAGAGATCAGGCCATGGGGTTCTGCTTTGCCGCCGGCATCGGTGAAGACAGTCACTTCAAGGCCACCAGCCTGGAAACCCTGCGCAACATGGTGGCGGCGGGCTCGGGACTGACCCTGATCCCGCAGCTGGCGGTGGGGGAGCGCAACGGTGAAACGGGCGTCAGTTACCTGAGGGTAACGGATCCCGAGCCCAGTCGCGCCATTGCCCTGCTGCACCGGGCCCACTCGGTGCGCCGTCCCTGTTTTAACGAAATGGCCCGGGTGATCAGCAAGCTGCTGAACGAACGGCTGTAAAATAGGGACTGGGGACTGGGGACTGGGGACTGGGGACTGGGGACTGGGGACTAGGGACTGGGGGCTGGCTCCCCGTTGTACAGGGGAGCCAGGGTGACGTTTTTTCTTAAAACAACTCGTCGGTGACGCTGGTGCCGCCAAACTGCTGGTGGCTTTCAGGGCGGCTGTAACGGCGAGGTTCACTGCCCTTTACAAAATACTCGGTGCGGCCCTGGCCATTGCTCAGCAGGCCGGTGGCGGTATCTATGGTTGCCGTGACCAGGCCATCGGGCAGGGAGCGTTCCCGCTCCGGAAAGTGTGACAGCGCCACTTTCATGTAATCGGCCCAGATGGGCAGCGCCGTGCTGCCACCGAACTCGCCGCCGGCGACCTGATCCCGGCCCAGGTTGGGGTTGTAGGCGGTGCGTCCAAGGGGCCGGCCGAAGTCGTCAAAACCGACCCAGGCGGTGGCCACCCGATCCGGTGTAAAGCCCGAAAACCAGGCATCCCGGGAGTCGTTGGTGGTCCCCGTCTTGCCGGCAATGTCGGTCCGTTCCAGCGCGCGGCCGGCGCGCCATCCGGTGCCGTTCCAGCGCCGGGCACCGCTGACGCCGCCCTGAATGGCGGAGCTCAGGGCCGAGCTGATCAAAAAGGCGTTTTCCTCACTGATAATCCGCTTTTGCTCCGGTGCAGCCCGGTACAGCACCACGCCCTGTGAGTCCTCAATACGGTCTATCACAAAGGGCGAAATCTTGTTGCCGCCATTGGCAAAGGTGGCGTAACCGGTGGCCATTTGCAGCGGGGTAGCCGACGGCGAGCCCAGCGCCAGGCTTTCGGTAGCCGGAATGCTGGCTGTGTCGAAGCCAAAGTCGTTCAGGCGCTGCATGGCGTTGGCAATACCGCTGTCCCTGAGCAGGCGAATGGACACTACGTTTTTGGAGCGGGCCAGGGCCTCACGCACCCGAATGGGACCGTCATAGACGTTGGGGGAGTTGCGGGGTTTCCAGGCGTTGCCGCTGCCGGCATCCCAGTGGTTGATGGGCGCGTCATTCACCAGGCTGGCTAGGGTAAAGCCCCTATCCAGGGCAGTGGAATAGATAAAGGGCTTGATATTGGAGCCCATCTGGCGAGAAGCCTGCTCCACCCGGTTGAATTTGTTGAGGGTGAAGTTAAACCCGCCAACCAGAGCCGTCACGGCGCCGGTAGCCGGCTCCAGTGCCACCAGGGCGCCGTTGATTTCGGGCTGCTGGCCCAGCATCCAGCCATCCCCCTGAGGGCGAACCCAAATCTGTTCGCCGGCCTTGAGAATATCGGCGGCCCGCCCGGGCGCCTGGCCCTGACGGTTGTCGGCTATGTATTTTCGGGCCCACTTCAGGCCGTCCCAGTTCAGGGTGGCGGTGCCCTTATCCTTGATCACCACGGTGGCGCTGCGTTCGGCTACTCCGGTCACCACCGCCGGCTTCAGCGGCCAGTAAGCGGGCTGATCTTCCAGGTGCTGCTCAATACGCTCGCTGCTCCAGGTCTGGCCGCCCTGCCACAGGGTGACTACAGGTCCACGGTAACCGTGACGCAGGTCATAAGCCAGCAGGCCATTAATCAGTGCCTGATTGGCAGCCTGCTGTTCATCGGCATGCACTGTGGTGTAAATATTCAGGCCCCGGGTGTAGGCTTCATCGCCAAACATGGACACCGCGAACTGATGAGCCATCTCTGCCAGATAGGGGGCGCTCAGAGTAATTTCGGCGCCGTGATAGCGGGCCCGCACCGGCGCCGCCATGGCCTCGTCATACTGGTCTTGAGTAATCTTGCCGGTGTCCAGCATGCGTCCCAGCACCACGGCACGGCGTTCGCCGGCCCGGCTGGGATTGCTGATGGGATTGAGGGTGGAAGGCGCCTTGGGCAGGCCGGCGATCATCGCCATTTCCGCCAGGGTCAGATCGGCCAGCTCCTTGCCATAATAGACTTGGGCTGCCGCACCCACGCCATGGGCACGATGTCCCAGAGGGATTTTATTGAGGTACAGTTCAAGAATTTCGTCCTTGCTCAGTTGACTTTCAATGTGCAAAGCCAGAACAATCTCTTTTACCTTGCGCACAATGGTTTTTTCCCGGCTGAGGAAAAAGTTGCGGGCCACCTGCTGGGTAATGGTACTGGCACCCTGACGTTTTTCACCCGTGGTCAGCCATACCAGGGCGGCCCGGGCGATGCCCACCGGATCAATACCCGGGTGCTCGTAAAAACGCGCATCCTCGGTGGCAAGAAAGGCGTCAATGAGCGGCGGTGGCATCTGGCTGATGGTCACGGGAGTGCGGCGTTGCTCTCCATACTGGGAAATCAGCTCGCCGTCCTGGCTGTAGATGCGCATGGGGGTTTCCAGACGCACATCCCTGAGGGTGGACACATCCGGCAAATCGGCGCTGATTTGCTGGTAGAGTACAAAGAGTGCAACCGCGCCGGAAAGACCAAGAAAAAAGGCCAGGGCAAGCAGGCGAACGAGCCATTTGAGCATGTAATAAAACCCGGTAAATCATTTTTTAACCAATAGCCGGAAAGTATATCCTGTGAGCGCCGTCATGTTCGAGTGCTTTTGGTTATATTTCATTAAAACAAGAAACTACATTTGAGTCTGTGTTAGTTTACAGATACCAACAAAAAAACAGTGGTATGGATGCCTATGTTGAGTCTTTTCGGAAAAAGGGACGCGCAGTGGATGGTTGGGGTGGACTTTGGCGTCGGCAGCCTGAAGGCGGTGGTGCTCAAAGGCCAGAAAGAGCATATACAGCTGGCAGCCATGGCCAGCGTTCCCACACCTGCCACCAGCATCAGTGACCACCAGTTGCAGGATATAGAAGCGGTCGGTGAGGCGCTGAAGCTGTTGCGGCGCCAGCTTGGCTGCCGCATCGACAAGGTTGCCACGGCCGTTACCGGCAGCAGCGTAACCACCAAGATTATTTCCCTGCCCCGGGGGCTTTCCGACGAGGATCTGGAAAGTCAGATCATGCTGGAGGCCGGCCAGCACATTCCCTTCCCGATGGAAGAAATCAGCCTCGACTTTGAACGGCTTGGCGTCAGCCAGCTGCGCCCGGATCGGGAAAACATACTGCTCAGTGCCGCCCGCACCGACAGCATTTCCACCCGGCTTGCCGCCCTGCAGATCGCCGGCTGGGAAGCCCGGGTGGTCGATATTGGTGTGCATGCCCTGGCCCGGGCCGCTCAGGCCCTGATGGCGGCGGAGCAGGTCAATGTTGAGTTGCTGGCGCTGGCCGATATCGGCACCGAATGTCTTACCTTTGCCGTGGTGGAGCAGGGAGAGGTGATTCACAGCCGGTTGCAAAACTTTGGCGGCGGGCATTTTACCCGTGAACTCAGCCAGCAGGCCGGCATGCCGGAAGGCCAGGCCGAAGCCGGCAAACTGCAGAATACCCTGCCGGGCCCATTGCGGGAGGAGGCAGAGCAGCAGCACATTACCAGCATTCTTCAGCATATTCGCCGTAACCTTCAGATCTTTCAGAGCAGCGCCGGCTCTCAGCAGCCTCAGGCCCTGTTTCTCAGCGGTGGCGCCAGCCAGTTGTCGCAGCTGATGCCGGTGCTGGAGCAGGAGCTCGGCATGCCGGTGTTTGTGCCCCGCTTTGAGCGGCTGCTTGGCGGTGAGGAGCAGCAATATCCGGATGCAGCGGCTTACACCACTGCGCTGGGACTGGCCCTGAGGAGTTTTAGCCCATGTCCAATATAAACCTGCTGCCCTGGCGAGAAGGGCTGAAAGTCCGGCAAAAAAAACGTTTTTTCGTGCAACTGGCCACCGCAGCCGGGGTGACGATCACCGTGATGTTGCTGATCAATCTGCGCATCGGACAGCTGGTGGATCAGCAACAGGAGCGTAACCGCTTTCTGCAGATGGAAACGGTCAGACTGGATCAGGTACTGGGCGAGATCAGCGCCATTATCGAGCAGCGGGAAAAGTTGCTGAAGCGTGTGCGGCTGATTGAACAGCTGCAGCAAAGGCGTACTTTTTCGGTGCACCTGTTTAACCAGATGCCGGGGCTGGTGCCGCCCGGTGTATATCTCAGCTCCCTTGATGTGGCCCGGGATCATATTGAGCTGGTAGGCAAAACCGAAGCGTATCCGCGTGTGGCCAACATGTTGCGCAGCATGGAAGCCAGCCGCTGGCTGACCGAGCCCAGACTGGGCTCCATTTACGCCACAGACAGCCGGCCCATTGCCCTCAGCCAGTTTTCCATGAGCGTAAAGGTGTCCACCGAAGGAGAGCAACCATGAACTGGCAAGAGCTGAATGAGCTGGACTTTGAAAACATTGGCCAGTGGCCGAAGCCCGCCAGGATCGCTGTGGTGGCCGTGGCCTGCGTGCTGCTGGCCGGCTTCTGCGGGCAGTTTCTTATCCGCGCCAGCCTTGAGCGGCTGGATCGGGCTCAGGCGGAGGAAACACATCTCAAGGGCATATTTGAGGCCAAGTCTTATCAGGCATCCCTGTTGCCGGATTATGAACAACAGCTGTTGACATTAAAGCAGCAACTGGAGAACGAGTTGCGCAAACTGCCCAGCCAGCTGGAAATTGCCGGCCTGCTGGACGACATCAGCTATATCGCCACCGACAATGGCCTGCGTATCGAGCGCATCAACTGGGAGTCGGAGCAGCCCGGTGAGTTTTCTACCGAACTGCCCATGCGCATCATTGTCAGCGGCGATTATCATCAGCTGGGCCGGTTTGTGGCCGATGTGGCGGCACTGCCGCGTATCGTGATTCTCGACAGCTTCAGCCTCAGCAGCAAGGGCAATGAACAGCTCAGCATGAGCATGCTGGCCAAAACCTACAAATACAATGAGCGGGGGGGCTGATGAGAACCACACTGACATTATTGCTGGTGCTGGGCCTTGGCGCCTGTACCGATCAGGAAGATCTACGCCAATATGTGGCCGAGGTGCGCTCCCGGCCGTCGACTCCCCCCGAGCCCATACCTGCAGTCAACGAGTATGTGCCCGAGTCCTATGCACCGGTCGAGCAGCGCAGTCCCTTTGCAACGCCCCGGCCGGAAACGACCGCCAGTCAGGAACTGTTGCCGAAAGACTGCGAGCAGCCCGATACCGCCCGTGAAAAGCAGCCCCTGGAACGTTATTCCCTCGGTAACCTGTCCATGCGGGGAACGCTGAAGAACGCCGGTGGCATCAGGGCGCTGGTGCTGGCCCAGGACGGTGAAACCCACCTGGTGGCTGCCGGCGACCGGCTGGGGCTCAACTACGGCGAAGTCACCGCCGTCAGCGGTGAGCGCATCAGGCTGAAAGAATATGTGCCCGATGGCCGGGGGTGCTGGAACACGCGGGAAACCACCCTGGAGCTGGTCGCCGAATAACAATGAAGTATACCTAACAACAATTTTGCAGGGAGTGCGCCTCATGGTGAACACAACGGCCACAAGGCTGAAGCAATGCATGGTCGCCCTGCTGGCATGGCTGATCGCCTTGCCGGCACTGGCGGTCAGTCTGGAGCAGTTCAGGGTGAACCCGCTGGCCGGGGATCAACTGGTGCTGGAAATGGAGTTTGACATGCCACCGGCAGTCACCGAGCAGCTGACTCAGGAGCCTGCCAGCCTGGTGCTGCGTTTGCCCGGCGCCAGCTCGGCACTGGCGAAAAACCAGATCCCCATTGAACGCCAGGGCATTTCCACCATCGATATTCGCCGGGCCGGCTCGGCGCTGGAAGTGGTGATCCCCATGGAGCGGCTTCAGCCCTACCGGGTGCAGCGTGATAACAAAATGGTCATGGTGCTGCTGGGCGCCGGTATTACCGGTAGCAGCAATGCGGGCACAATGTTGCCGCCAGGCACCATTAACACACTGGCCGGTATCGATTTTCAGCGGGGCGCCAAAGGGCAGGGACAGGTGGTGGTTGAGCTTGAACAGTCGGCGGCCGCCATGGATCTGCAAAAACATGGCAACCGGCTGGATATCAGCTTTTACAACACCCATATTCCCGACCGGTTACTGAAAACCTACGACGTCAACGACTTTGCCACCGTGGCCAACCGCATCAAAACGCGGCGGGATCGGGAAAATGTGGTGCTGGCGGTCGAGACTGCCGGTGACTTTGAATACCAGTATGATCAGAACGGGCGCCGGGTGGTGATAGAGCTGGTCAAGCCCGCCGCCAGGGTCAGCGCCAAAAGCACCGGCAAGCGTTACGGTGGCAAGCCCATCTCCATGAATTTTCAGGATATTCCGGTGCGAACCGCGCTGCAGCTGATCGCCGATTTCAACAGTTTCAACCTGGTCACCACCGACTCGGTACAGGGCAACCTGACCCTGCGCCTGGACGGTGTGCCCTGGGAGCAGGCCCTCGACACCATTTTGCAGGTGCAGGGTCTCGACAAGCGGCTGGACGGCAATATTCTGCTGGTGGCGCCGGCATCAGAGCTGGCGCAGCAGGAGCAGCAAAAGCTGGAAAGCCGTCAGGCCAAGGAAGTGTTGGCGCCCCTTGAAACCGAGTTTCTGCAGGTCAACTACGCCAAGGCCGTGGACGTGGTGGCCCTGCTCACCAACGAAAGCACCCGTTTGCTTTCCGAACGGGGGGCCATCGCGGTGGATGAGCGCACCAATATGCTGGTGATCAAGGACACCCGGGACAACATCGAAAGCATTCGCCGCATGCTGACCCTGCTTGATATTCCCATCAAGCAGGTGGTGATTGAGGCGCGCATAGTTACCATAGACGATGGTTTTGAGGAGGCATTCGGGGTGCGCTGGGGGTTCACCAATGACACTTCTGGAGGACATAATAATACCGCTATCGGTGGGACAACCGAGGGACTTAGAGCCCGAGACGATGATGGTCGTAGGATTGATGACTCCTTTAACGTCAACCTGCCGGTAAAGGACGCCCCCGGCAGCATCGCTTTTCAGATTGCTAAGCTTGGCGGTGGCCGTATTCTCGATCTGGAATTATCTGCACTGGAAGAGGAAAAGCGAGCCGAAATTATCGCCAGCCCCCGGGTGACCACCTCTAATCAGATGGCGGCTGAGATCAAACAAGGCCTCCAGATCCCTTTTCCGACCACTTCAGAACAGGGGACAAATACCGAGTTCAAGGACGCTTTTTTGAGTCTCAATGTTACTCCCCAAATTACCCCTGATAACCGGGTGGTGCTGGATTTGATAGTGACTCAGAATTCGGCCGAACCCATACTTGTTCGTGGGGAGTTTGAGATCGCTATCAATACCCAGTCGATCACTACCCAAGTGTTGGTAAACGACGGTGAAACTCTGGTATTGGGGGGTATCTTTCAGCAGGATATCATCCGTAACGTGAGCAAGGTTCCTGTGCTCGGGGATATTCCGGTGGTGGGTCGGCTGTTCAAAAGAACATCGGACAATAATAGAAAGCGGGAATTGATTATCTTCGTTACCCCCCGTATCGTGCACGACAGCATCTGAGCATCCGCCGCCGGCAAGGTGCCGGCGGCGTGCTTCTTGCCAGCCGCCGGCGCAGTTGCGATAATCCGGCGTCCAGTTTCAGAAAATCAAGGTTAGGTTCATCGTCGACCCCGCGGTGTTCGTGGGGCGCATTTGTTTGTGAGAATTTCGTGCAACATGGCTGAGAAACGCAATATCTTCCTAGTAGGGCCCATGGGTGCGGGCAAGAGCACCATCGGTAAATACCTGGCGCAGCAACTGCATATGGAGTTTTATGACTCCGATCAGGAAATCGAGCGCCGTACCGGTGCCGATATCAGCTGGGTGTTTGATGTAGAGGGCGAAGAAGGCTTCCGCCAACGCGAAGAAAAGGTCATTAACGAGCTGAGCGAGCTGCAGGGTATAGTGCTGGCCACCGGCGGCGGCTCCATCAAGAGCCGGGAAAGCCGTAACCGGCTGTCGGCCCGGGGCATAGTGGTATACCTGGAAACCACGGTGGAAAAACAGCTGGCCCGGGTGCAGAAAGACAAGCGCCGTCCGCTGCTGCAAACCGAAGAAGCCCCCCGCGATGTGCTGGAGCGTCTGGCCGAAGAGCGCAATGAACTTTATCGGGAAGTGGCCGACTATGTGGTGCGCACCGATGAGCAGAGCGCCAAACTGGTGGCCAACCAGATCGTTGAACTTATCGGCCTGTAAGCCCGGAGAAGCGCCATGGAAAGGTTAACCGTCAACCTGGGGGAGCGCAGCTACCCCATACTGATCGCCGAAGGACTGATGTCTGATGGCGCCTTGCTGAAGGACGCGGTCAAGGGAAAAAAGGTGCTGGTGATCACCAATGAGGTGGTGGCCCCCCTGTATCTCGAGCGCCTGCTGGCGGCGCTGGCACCGCTGGAGGCTGAAAGCCTGGTGCTGCCCGACGGCGAGCAGTACAAAACCCTGGATACCTTTAACCGGGTAATGGGCAAGCTGCTGGAAAGCGGTCATGGCCGGGATACCACCCTGGTTGCCCTGGGAGGCGGTGTTATCGGTGATCTCACCGGCTTTGCCGCCGCCTGCTATCAGCGCGGCGTGCCCTTTATTCAGGTGCCCACCACCCTGCTGGCCCAGGTCGACTCTTCGGTAGGGGGCAAGACGGCGGTTAACCATCCGCTGGGCAAGAACATGATCGGTGCCTTTTACCAGCCGGAGCTGGTGCTGATTGACACTCTTTGCCTGCAGACCCTGCCACAACGGGAGTTTGCCGCCGGCATGGCCGAGGTGATCAAGTACGGCATTATCTGGGACGCCGGCTTTTTTACCTGGCTGGAGCAAAATCTGACCCGGCTGCAGCAGCTCGACACCGGTGCCCTGTCTTACGCCATTCGTCGCTGCTGCGAGATCAAGGCTGAAATGGTGGCCTGCGACGAGCGTGAACACGGCGTGCGTGCCCTGCTCAACCTGGGCCACACCTTTGGTCATGCCATTGAGGCGGAAATGGGCTACGGCAACTGGCTGCACGGCGAAGCGGTAGCGGCCGGCACCATTCAGGCCTGTCATACCGCCCGGCTGCGCGGCGATATGAGCGATGCCGAGGTGGAACGGGTCAGGGCGCTGCTGGTACAGGCCGGCCTGCCGGTCACCGGGCCCGGGCAAATGACCATTGAGCACTATTTGCCCCACATGCTGCGGGACAAAAAGGTACTGGCCGGCAAATTGCGGCTGGTGTTGCCTCAGGGCATTGGCCGGGCTCAGGTGGTGGACGACGTGACCGAAGCCCAGCTGGCGCAAGTGCTGAGTTAAGGCCGCGTGGCTGCCGGTTCCCCGCTGACACTCTCATCCCAGCAGCAGTTGCTTCAGCAGCTGCTGCATCTCTCCCGGCTTGAGCACGGACTGGTGCTGGTTTCCGGCCCCAAGGGCGCCGGCAAGACCACCCTGGCCGGCATGCTGGCGCAACAGAGCGGGCTGCTTACACCCGCGGTGCTGGATGCCCGTCTTATTACCAGTCAGACTCTCTTTCGTGAAACCCTGCTGGCGCAGTGGTTTGCCGGCGCCGCATTCGACACCGAAGACACCCTGCTCAATGCTATTACCCGGCTGCTGCCGGCAAAGGCGGGCAGACGTTTGCTGATTGTTGACAATGCCCAGTGGCTGACCGATGTCCAGCTGCAGGAGCTGGCCGAACTGAGTCTGGAGCTGCCGGCGGAGCAGCGGCCCTTTATGGTATTGCTGGGCCTGCCGTCCTGGGTGGGGGGCGTGCGCAGCCTGTTCAGGGGGGAGCGGGAGTTGTCGGTGCCGGTTCTGGATATCCCCGGCCTGAGTACAGAAGATAAACGGCAGTTGTGTATCAGTCTGGGAGTGGAGCCGGCGGCGGAGCAACTGGAACGGCTGCATTTCCCGGGGGATGTGGCAGTGAGCACGGAGTCGACCATGAGAACACCTGAATACCGGCAGTGGCTGGAGCAAAAAACGGTCAAGGTTCTGCTGACCGGGCTTATTCTGCTTGGCCTGGTGGTGCTTGTTACCTGGCTGCTGGGCAGAGCAACACCCGTGCCCGAGGTCACGCAGCCGTTTCAGAGTGAGCAGCCGTCCGCTGCGGTGGCGCCGGTGCCGCCTTTGGTACCGGAAGAGCAGGAAAGCGGCAAGCAGGCAGCAGCCTGGCCGGCAGAGCCGCTGCCCGAAGCGCCTCAGGTGGCTACGCAGATCGCAGAATCTCCCGACGACAGCAGCAAGGAGCGGGTGGTGATCGACGATGAGGTGGTGAGCCGGCTGATGGAGCGGGAGCGGGGAGTGCCGCCGAAGCCGGAAGCTGGGCAACAGGAGCAGCTGGCACTGGGCTCGCTGGCAACGCTTGCACAAAAACCGGTGGATCACTACACACTGCAGCTGATGGCGGGCCGGGATAAGCAGGTGCTGCAGCAGCTGGCCGCCCGTCATACCCTGACACCGGCCTGGATTTACCCGCGCACCATCAAGGAAGAACCCTGGTTTGTGCTGGTGTTTGGCGATTTTGAGTCGGCGGAGCAGGCGCGGCGCGCCATTGACATACTGCCGGCCGAGCTGCGTGCCGCCAGGCCCTGGCCCAAGCCCTTTGGTCAGGTGCAAAAAGAAGCCGGCCCATAGCCATGAGCGCGGCATGGGGGTACAATGCGCGCCCTTCACACGGTTCGGCAAGCATGGCAACAATGACGAAAACCCGCGCCTTCCTTAAATGGGCTGGCGGAAAATACGGTCTGGTAGACAACATCAACCGCCGCCTGCCCGAAGCGGGCACTCTGGTGGAGCCCTTTGTGGGTGCCGGCTCGGTGTTTCTCAACTCCGACTTTGATGCCTATGTACTTGCCGATATCAATGCCGATCTGATCAATCTCTATCAGTTGCTGAAAGCGCGCCCCGATGCCTTTGTGCGCGAGGCGGCCGGACTCTTTGTGCCGGGCAACAACGACAAGACGGTGTATTACGGCCTGCGCACCGAATTCAATCAGGAGCGGGAAAGCTGGCGCCGGGCCTTGCTGTTTCTGTACCTGAACCGCCACGGCTACAATGGTCTGTGTCGCTACAACCGCAAGGGCGGCTTCAACGTCCCCTTTGGTGCCTATAAAAAGCCCTATTTTCCCGAGAAGGAGCTGTGGTTTTTCGCCGAAAAGGCGCAGAAGGCCACCTTTGTGTGCAAGAGCTACGCCGAGGTGTTTGCCAGTGCCGGGCCGGATCAGGTGTTTTACTGCGATCCGCCCTATGCGCCGCTGTCGAGTACCGCCAGCTTTACCACCTATGCCGCCAACGGCTTTACCCTGGACGATCAGGCCATACTGGCGCGGCTGGCCCGGGAAACCGCCGCCAAAGGGGTGCCGGTGCTGATCAGCAATCACGATATTCCGCTGACCCGGGAGCTGTACCGGGACGCCAGCCTTGACGTGGTGGCGGTCAAGCGCACCATCAGCCGCCACGGCCATAACCGCCAGAAAGTAGACGAACTGCTGGCGCTGTTCGCTCCGAAGGCCGGTGAGGAGTGAGGGGAGAAGAGTGAACAGACCATCACCTCACTCCTTACGTTTTACCCCTCACCGCCGAGCACCAGTTTCACCACGCCCACCAGCGCCAGCACCAACAGCAGAATAAACACCACCCCCAGCGCCATCCAGGGCCACGGGCTGCCGCTGAACTGCGCCTGGCGGTTATGCTCCGATTGCACCCCGAACATCGCCGCCAGCACCCCCTGCATTCTGTGTTTCCATTTCATTATTTACTCCTTTCCCCTTCGGGGAGCTGTCCCCCTTCGGGGAGCTGTAAGCTATCAGCTTTAAGCTATAAGAAAACACCAACGGCCTGAAGACACGACGCTGTGCCTGCAGGCCAGGATCTTGAACTTACAGCTGACAGCTTACGGCTGAAAGCTCCCCGAAGGGGTAGGGGTATAGAGAATCCCCCCCCGCTGGGGTAGAATCGGTGCGTTTTTTGCGCTCAAGGTAACCCCATGAAAGACTTTTTGATAGCTCCGTCCATTCTTTCTGCCGACTTTGCCCGTCTGGGTGAAGACGTGTCGAAAGTGCTGGAAGCCGGTGCCGACGTCGTCCACTTCGATGTGATGGACAACCACTATGTGCCCAACCTGACCATAGGTCCCATGGTGTGCCAAGCCCTGCGCGACTATGGCATTACCGCTCCCATCGACGTGCACCTGATGGTCAAGCCGGTCGACAGCCTGGTGCCCCAATTCGCCAAAGCCGGCGCTTCCATCATCACCTTTCATCCGGAAGCTTCCGAGCATATCGACCGCACCCTGGGGCTGATCCGCGAGCATGGCTGCCAGGCCGGCCTGGTGTTCAACCCGGCCACGCCGCTCAGCTATCTCGACTATGTGATGGACAAGGTGGACGTCATTCTGCTGATGTCGGTCAACCCGGGCTTTGGCGGCCAGTCCTTTATCGCCGGCACCCTCGACAAGCTGCGTGAAGCCCGCCGCCGCATCAATGAAAGCGGTCGCAACATTCGCCTGGAAATCGACGGTGGCGTCAAGCCAGACAACATTCGTGACATCGCCGAAGCCGGCGCCGATATGTTTGTGGCCGGCTCCGCCATTTTCGGCAAGCCCGACTACAAGGCGGTGATCGATGAAATGCGCCGGGAGCTGGCTGCCGCTCATGGCTGAGTTTGAACTCATTCAGTTCGATCTCGACGGTACCCTGATCGACAGCGTGCCTCAGCTGGCCGAGGCCATCAATGACATGCTGGGCCAGCTGGGCCACGCTACCCAGCCGGTGGATGCGGTGCGCTGCTGGGTGGGCAACGGCGCCGACATGCTGGTGCAGCGGGCGCTCACCGCTGCCGCGGGGCAGGCGCCAGAGGCCGGACTGCACCGTCATGCCCGCACCTTGTTCGATGAGGCTTACGCCGGCCATGCCGACGGCGCTCTGGTGTTTTATCCCGGTGTGCTCGACACCCTTGAGCGGTTGCGCAGCGCCGGCAAACGCCTGGCCCTGGTCACCAACAAGCCTTATCGCTTCGTGCCCGGCATTCTGGCGGCAGCGGGGCTTGCCGACCATTTTGAGCTGGCTCTGGGCGGCGACAGCATGGCCGAGAAAAAGCCCAGCCCGGCGCCCCTGCTGCATGTGTGCGAGCGGCTGGATGTGAGCCCGGCCCGCAGCCTGATGGTGGGCGACTCGGAAAACGATGTGCTGGCGGCAAAGGCTGCGGGCATGGCGGTGGCGGCGCTCACCTACGGCTATAACTACGGCCGGCCCATTGCCGACAGCCGGCCCGATTGGGTGCTGGACGACTTTGCCGGTCTTGCCTCAATACTCAAGCTTTAACCAAATACACCACAAGGAATATCATGGCTAAACCCATCGTACTCAGCGGCGCCCAGCCCTCGGGCCAGCTGACCATTGGCAACTACATGGGCGCCCTGCGCCAGTGGGTGAAAATGCAGCAGGACTACGACTGTCTGTACTGCATCGTGGACATGCACGCCATTACCGTGCGTCAGGATCCGCAGGCCCTGCGCTCGGCCTGCCTCGACGCCGCTGCACTGTATCTGGCCATTGGTCTGGAACCGGAGCAGAGCACCATCTTTATTCAGTCTCATGTGCCCGAGCACGCCGAGCTGGCCTGGGTGCTCAACTGCTACACCCAGTTTGGTGAGCTGTCGCGCATGACCCAGTTCAAGGACAAGTCCAGCCGCTACGCCGAAAACATCAACGCCGGTCTCTTTACCTATCCGGCGCTGATGGCGGCCGATATTCTGCTCTATCAGGCCAATCAGGTGCCGGTGGGCAACGATCAGAAGCAGCATCTGGAGCTGACCCGGGACATCGCCTACCGCTTCAACCAGCTCTACGGCGACGTCTTTACCGTGCCCGAGCCCTTTATTCCCGAAGACGGCGCCCGCATCATGAGCCTGCAGGAGCCCACCAAGAAGATGTCGAAGTCGGATGACAACGCCAACAACTTCATCGGCCTGCTGGAAGATCCCAAGAAGATCACCAAGAAGCTGAAGCGGGCGGTAACCGACTCGGATGATCCGCCCCTGGTGCGCTTCGACACCGAAAACAAGCCCGGTGTGTCCAACCTGCTGACCCTGATGGGCGGTGTCAGTGGCCGCTCCATTGCCGAGCTGGAACAGCATTTTGAAGGCAAAATGTACGGTCATCTCAAGACCGAAACCGCCGAGGCGGTGCTGGAGATGCTCACCCCCATTCAGCAGCGTTTTCACGAACTGCGGGAAGACGAAACCGAGCTGCGTCGGGTACTGACGCTGGGGGCCGACAAGGCCCGGGCCAAGGCGGTACAGACCCTCGACAAGGTGTATGATGTCATCGGCTTCGTGCCCCGGGCTCGCTGAGCCTGATATTCCCGCGCTGCCGGCGCGGGAACTATTTTGAGTTTTTTACCGTCTTATTTTCAGGCTTCGGCCATTTTTGCGTCCTTCCTTACCGGAATTAACTTCTTTGATGACAGAACAGAAGGTTTCAGAGCAGGATCTGAAAGACAAAATGTACTGGCTGCGCAAGTTTCGCATGGCCAAGAATGACAAGACCCTGGAGCGTATGGTGTCCCGGGCCATTGACGAATATCACAATATGTCGACCGTCGCCGCCGCCATTTATCTGGCTGAATGCCAGCGCGAACGGGAGCTCACACTCGGTCGCTACCTCGACAGCTGACAGCGGTAAGCAGCCCGATATGGTCCGTAGGTTGGAATGAGCTTCAGCGAATTCCAACATTCCGCCGTCGCCTGTATGAGTTGGGATTCGCTTCGCTCATCACAACCTACTCGTAGTGATAGCTCACAGCTGTTTTTTTAGTCCAGCTCCGGCCTGTCCTTGAACTGCGCCAGCGCTTCCGGGTTGGCCAGGGCTTCCAGATTTTTGACTGGCTGACCGTGCACCACGTTGCGTACCGCCAGCTCCACCAGCTTGCCCGAGCGGGTGCGGGGCACGTCATTTACCGCCAGGATCACCGCCGGTACATGACGGGGGGAACAGGCTTCTCTCAGCCGTGCGCGAATGGCCTCACTCAGCTCATCCGTTAATGCATGGCCCGGAGCCGGCTGCACAAACAGCACCAGCCGCTCGTCGTTGCCCCGGCGCTGGCCAATCACCACCGACTCGGCGATTTCCTCAAAACGCGCCAGCTGCCGGTAAATCTCGGCGGTGCCAATGCGCACGCCCCCCGGGTTGAGCACGGCGTCGGAGCGGCCGTGAAACACCATGCCGCCTTCGGCCGTCTGAGTCACAAAGTCGCCGTGATGCCACATCCCCGGCCAGCGGGCCCAATAGGCCTGGTGATAGCGGCTGCCGTCTGCGTCGTTCCAGAAGCCCACCGGCCGGTTGGGAAAGGCGTTGCAGCACACCAGCTCGCCCGGCTCTTCGACAACGGCCTGGCCGTTGTCATCAAACACTCTGACGTCCATGGCCAGCCCCGGGCCCTGGCACTGGCCCCGGTATACAGGGCTGAGGGGGTTGCCCAGCACAAAGCAGCCACAGATATCGGTGCCGCCGGAAATGGAGGCCAGCAGCACATCGCTTTTGATATGCCGGTAGACGAAGTCGAATTGCTCCGGCGCCAGTGGCGAGCCGGTAGAGCACAGGGTACGCAGTGCCCCCAGGTGATATTCACGGCCCGGCTGCAGGCCGTTTTTCTCCAGTGCTTCCAGGTATTTGGCCGACGTACCAAACAGGCTTACCCCTTGCTCTGCGCACCACTGCCACAGCCGGCCGGCATCGGGATAAAAGGGGGCGCCGTCATAGAGCAGCAGGGTGGCGCCGCTGCCAAGGGCCGACGCCAGCCAGTTCCACATCATCCAGCCGCAGGTGGTGAAATAGAACACCCGGTCCCGCGGGCGAATATCGCAATGCAGCATGTGCTCTTTAAGATGGTTGAGCAGGGTGCCGCCGGCACCGTGCACCATGCATTTGGGCTTGCCGGTAGTACCCGAGGAATACAGCACATAGAGCGGTGCGTTAAAGGGCATGGAATGAAACGTCTGTGGCGCATGTGGGTGTGTGGCCAGCATGGCGGACCAGCTGGTTACGCCATCGGGGGGCGGTGACTCATTCAGGCAGGGCACTTCCACCCGGTGAGTGAGGCTGGCAATGGCCTGCATAATGGCAGCAGCCCGGGCCCGGCTGTTATGAGCCTTGCCGTTATAGCGGTAGCCATCGGCGGCAAACAGCACCTTTGGCTGAGTCTGGCCAAAGCGCTCAATCACCCCCTCGGCGCCAAAGTCGGGGGAGCAGGAAGTCCATATTGCCCCCAGGCTGGCGGTGGCCAGCATGGCCACCAGGGTTTCCGGAATATTGGGCATAAACCCCGCCACCACATCGCCGGGAGTCACTCCGGCGTCATCCAGCCAGGCGGCCGTTGCCGCCACCTGTTGCTGCAGCTGATGCCAGCTCAGCGTGCGTGTGGTGCCGTCTTCGGTAAGGGCGATAATCGCGGGCTCACTGGCCGGCACCCGCTCGTGAGTCAGCAGGTTTTCGGCGAAATTGAGCCGGGCCTCGGGAAACCATATAGCATGCTCGGCATCATCGGGACTGGTCACCGTCACGCTGCCACGGTGGCCAGTCACACCGGCAAAACGCCACAGCTGGTGCCAGAACAGATCGGGGTATTTCACCGACCAGGCATGCAAGGCGGCATAGTCATCAAACTGCAGGCCCAGCTCCCGCTCCAGCCGTTTTATAAAGGCATGCAGCAGGCTTTGCTGCACCCGCTCGGGCGAGGGTGTCCACAGGGGAGAGTTGGTCATGCGCCGGGCCCTTTGTAGGGCACCAGCTGCTGCTCGATGGTACCGAAAATTGATAGCCCCTGTTCATCGAGCATTTCCATGTGCACGCGATCGCCAAACTGCATAAAGGGCGTGCTGGCGCTGCCGGTATCGATGACTTCCCGGGTGCGGCGCTCGGCAATACAGCAGCAGCCGGTGGTTTCATCCCGGTTTGATACCGTGCCCGAGCCGATAATGGTACCAGCCCCCAGTCGCCGGCTCAGGCTGGCGTGAGCGATCAGGCGATCAAAGCCAAAGGTCATGTCGGTGCCGGCATGGGGCTCGCCAAACAATTTGTCGTTAAGCCTTACCCGCAGGCGGTGGTGTACCCGGCCGTTTTGCCAGTGCCGGCCCAGCTCGTCGGGGGTCACCGCCACCGGCGAGCAGGCGGTGGCGGGCTTGGACTGAAAGAAACCAAAGCCCTTGGCCAGCTCCCCCGGAATCAGGTTGCGCAGCGACACATCGTTCACCAGCATCAGCAGCCGCACATGAGAAAGGGCCTGGCGCTCAGCGGTGCCCATGGGTACATCGGAGGTGATGACCGCCACTTCTCCTTCAAAGTCGATGCCCCAGGCTTCATCGGCCAGCTCAATATCGTCGCAGGGGCCGAGAAACCCGTCGGACATGCCCTGATACATCAGCGGATCGGTCCAGAAACTCGGCGGCATCTCGGCGCCTCTGGCCTTGCGCACCAGCTCGATATGGCTGACATAGGCACTGCCATCGGCCCACTGATAGGCCCGGGGCAGGGGGGCGGCGCAGGAGTGTGGGTCAAAGGCAAAGGTGTCGTTGTGATCGCCCCGGTTCAGCTGCTGATAGAGCGCCTGCAAGGCCCGCTCGCAGTCGTCCCAGTTATCGAGGGCGGCCTGCAGGGTGGGGGCCACCCCTTCGGCGCTGCAGACCCGACGCAGATCCCGGGACACCACCACCAGGCTGCCGTCGCGTCCTTCCTTGAGAGAGGCCAGTTTCACCATTACCTCCTTGTTTGCGTTATGTGGCTCAGGTCTTGCCTTGCCAGGAATTCACGTAACCGGTGTTTTCCACGCCCGCCGGCAGCTCCGCCAGATTCAGGGGCTGGCGGCTGTCTATCATGACCGCCACCTCGTCGGTTTCGGTGCGGCGGGCCTGGCTGCCGGCGGCCAGCGCCTTGGGGTGAGGACCATGGGTAAAACCGCAGGGGTGCCAGGTGATCATGCCGGCGTCGATGTTGTCGCGGCTGAAAAAGTTGCCCTGATGATAGAAAATGACTTCGTCATAATCGTCGTTGTTATGAAAAAAGGGCACCTTGAGCGCACCGGGATCCGACTCCATGGGCCGGGGCACAAAGGTGCAGATCACAAAGTCGTCGGCCACCCAGGTGCTGTGGGCCGAGGGCGGCAGATGGTAGCGATGGCTCATCAGCGGCCGAATGTCCCGCCAGTTGAGCCGGAGCACGGTGAGATCGCCCTTCCAGCCAAGCGCATCCAGCGGGTTGAACGGATAGGTAATGGTGTTCATCTGGCCTCGTGCCTTGAGCCGTACCCGCCACTCGCCGGGCGCCTCGGCCTGGCGGGCAAAGGCATGGTCAATGCGGGGATGCTCCAGCACACCCGGGTCAAAAATGGCGTGCCGCCCCGCCGGGCCCCGATCCGCCAGCCGGTAGCTGCCGTGGGTGGCTTCCATCATCAGCAGGGTTACCGGCGCCTTTGGCTCAATACGCCAGCTGGTGGAGCGGGGCAGCACCAGATAGTCGCCTTCACTAAACGGCAGCCGGCCATAATCGCAATACAGCTCGCCATGGCCCTGATGCACAAACAGGCATTCGTCGCCGTCGCCGTTGCGCACCAGATGATCCATGGCGTTCTGGCAGCGCCACAGACGAATGCACAGGCGATCGTTATACAACAGCGGAGCGGCATCCCAGGGAGACGGGCCCATGTCCGGCAACCGACGGGTGTCGAGGGCGCGGGGGCGCAGCGGCCCTTCCCAGTGGCTCCAGCCGGTGGGCGGATGGCGGTGATACATATGGCTGGTCGGCCCGAAAAAGCCGTCCTTGCCTATTTCCCGTTCAAAGCTGCCGGCGGGCAGATCGCAGTGGGCCTGGCGGGAATGCTCACCTTCGCGCAGGGGAAAGGAAACCCCGTTTTTCATGCTGTGCCTCCCCTGTCGGATCAGGCGGTGTTTGTTACCTTTATCACTATAGCCGCCCCGCCATATTGTGGCGGCCTCTTCAAAGGCCCATGGCAAAATGGTTACACTTCCCGTCTGGATGGATTGCAAGGAATCAAACATGGATGGCAAGGACGATCTGGCGCTTGAGCGCTTTCTTCCCTACAAACTGATGCAGGTGGCCGAGCAGGTCAGTGGTGAGCTGGCGAAGTTTTATCGCAGCGAGTTTGGCATCACCCGGCCCGAGTGGCGGCTGCTGGCCGTGCTGGGACAAGGAAAAGCCCTGATCGCCCGGGAGCTGGCCGAGATGACCTGCATGGACAAGGTAAAGGTGTCGCGAGCCCTTCAGGGCATGGAAGACAAGGGGCTTATCCGGCGTACCCCCAACCCGAAGGATCAGCGAGCAGCACGTATTGTGCTTACTGCTGAAGGCAAGGCCCTGTACCGGCGCATGGTGCCCCGGGTACTGGAATGGGAACGCCGGCTGGCGCAGGGCCTGCCCGGGGAAAAAACGCATTCTCTGATAGACAGCCTGAACTGCCTGCTGACACAGCTGGAACGAATGGACGGCTCCCGGGGCTGAGCGGCTCTATACTTACTCCCACAGTCACAGACAGACGGGAGGAAACATGCTTGAAGCACATGGCATGGAAGTGGAGATGAACCGGCAAAACAGCCACACCCTGCGCCTGCATCTGCGCATTTTTGGTGATATTGCCTACGACGACTTTCGCGAGATGGAGCAGCGGCTGGAACAGGAGCTGGCCGCCATGGACAAGCCGCGTATTCTCGCCCTGATTGATCTGACCGGATTTAACGGCTGGGAGGCCCGGGCCTTCTGGGAGGATATTCGCTTCACCCGCAAGCATGGCGATGAGTTCAGCAAGCTGGCCATAGTGGGCTGCAACCTCAAGGAAAAAATCATGGCCACTCTGGTGGACTGGTTTATGCTGGGCAGCGAGGTGAAATATTTTGAAAGCCTCACCGAAGCCGAGGCCTGGCTCGATGACAAGGCCGCCTGACAGCCGGCGGCTTTCTCGAGCGTGCTATTGAGATCCGCCGCCAAACTGTCAGAATCACGGCGACTTTGTTTCTCTTTCGGGGTTTTCACTATGCGCTTTTATCAAACCGGGCTGACCTTGCTGGCGGCCCTGGTGCTTTCTGCCTGTGCCTCAAAAAACGGCTCCGATCTGGCGTCCGCCGGGCTGGATGTGACCCGCGGCCCCACCTTTATCAAGGATGGCAACGCCACCGGCAAGCAGGACATTACCGTCAGATCTCCCTACTTCGCCTTTGCCATCAGTGCCGACACCGGCGCCCTGGTGGATCTGGCCATTGCCAGCAACGGCCGTTACGGCCCCGATCTGGTGCGTTCTCTCGACTTTGTTCCCGGTGAAGGCCAGCATGTGCCGACAAAAATTGACGTGGTCGAGCAAACCGGCGAACGCGTGGTGATAGAGCTGGAGCGCCAGTGGCAGGGGCAAACCCTTAAAAGCCGCTATGAAGTTAACCGCGACAATGCCGGCATTCGCCTGAGCAGCTCGCTGGCAAATGGTGGCCAGGCGAATTTCTCGGGCTACCGGCTGGAGCGCAATCAGGGGCCGCTTGAGCAACCCGACTACAACGACATGCCCAATATGGTGCAGGCACACTGGACCGCCGCCAGCCTGCAGAACGAACTGGGCATTTTGTATGAAAGTGACGATCTGCGTAAAAACCGCAAGGGGGGAGACGTCAGCGCCTGGCTGAGCGCCGGCTCGCTGGACGTGCTCAGCACCGACAAGCCCCTCTATGCCGGCCAGGGACAGGCCCGGCTGGCGCTGCTAGAGCTGGCCCCGGTCACGCCGGGCTTTGATGCTCAGCTCAAAGAACTGCGGCAGCGCTGGAGCCGGGGCGAAAAAGTGTACCTGGGTGGCAACAGTGGCAAGCTTTATGCCTATACCCCCAACGGTCGCCTCAGCACCGACTATGCCAGCGCCGCCGTCAAGGGACACAGCTTCCTCAGCTTTGGCCCTCAGGTTTATCCCGTGACCACCAACTTTGGCGGTACCGCCAGGCCCTTCAGCGAAAGCCAGGTGGAGTTTCGCTCCGAGGTGGGCCTGGCCAAAGCCGAAGTGTGGCTGGATGGCAAGCAGGTGGCCGGCTGGAAAATTAACGGCGCCAAGTGGTTCAGAACCGGTGTGCCGGTGCCCCCCAACCACACCTGGATGCAGTGGGTGGTGGAAGATCGCAACGGCAAGCGCGCCTATTCCAACCCCATCTGGATAGAGTAATACCAATGACATGAAGCAAGCGATCTGTTTTCGGCCCTGCTGTAGCTGCCACTTTAGCCGGCAGGGCCTGTGCAACAGGCCTTGGAGACACCGTCGTCTGCAGGTTTGCGCCAGCTGAAGCAGCGCCTACAGCTCAGGTACACAATGAGTAAGTGTTTAATCCGGTTGGTATAACGCCCGGTCCAGCAGGGCCGGCATATTCAATGCGGCAAAAAAGGGCAAATGCCACTCGTTCTCGTTCACAGTTAAATTTAATTAAATCAGACACTTAAGTTTGGTTTTAATTTGAAAAAAACGGGGTTGGCGTCTATCCTTATGGCCATCATCGAGAGGGGGAGAGTGGTTATGCAAGGCGACAAGAAGGTCATTGAGTACCTCAACCAGGTGCTCAGCATCGAGCTGACATCCATCAACCAGTATTTTCTGCACGCCCGCATGTTCAAGAACTGGGGGCTGCACCAGCTCAACGAGCGGGAATACAAGAAGTCCATTAAAGACATGAAACAGGCCGACGATCTGATCGAGCGTATTCTGTTTCTGGAAGGGCTGCCCAACCTGCAGCACCTCAACCGGCTGCGCATCGGCGAAAACACCGAAGAAATGCTCGGCTGTGACCGGCAGCAGGTGGAAGAGCAGCTGCAGGTGCTGAAAGAAGCCATTGCCTACTGCGAATCGGTGCAGGATTTTGTGTCCCGCGAGCTGCTGTGCGAGCTGGAAGAATACGAAGAAGGCCACCTCGACTGGATAGACACCCAGCTCGATCTGATCGGCAAAATTGGCCTTGAGAATTACCAGCAGTCACAACTGTAACGGAGCTGAATAATGAAAGGTAACCAGAAAATCATTACCGCGCTGAACGAGCTGCTGGCCGGCGAGCTCAGCGCCATGGATCAATACTTTATCCATTCCCGCATGTATGAAGACTGGGGGCTGGCCAAGCTGTATGAGCGCATTGACCATGAGTTTGAAGACGAAAAGGGCCATGCCTCCAAGCTGATTGAGCGTATCCTGTTTCTGGAAGGCACTCCCGACATGGTCACCCGGGTGCCGCTCAATATCGGCAAGGACGTGCCCTCCATGCTGCAGAGCGACCTGGATCTGGAATACAAGGTGATCAAGGATCTGCGCAAGGTCATGGCCCTGTGCGAGCAGGAGCAGGACTACCAGACCCGCGACATGCTGCAGGTGCTGCTGGCAGACACCGAGAACGACCACACCCACTGGCTGGAGCAGCAGCTGGGCCTGATCCAGCGCATCGGTCTGCCCAACTATCTGCAGTCCCAGATGGGCTGACAGACAACTTCACGCTTAATATAAAAAGGCCGGCAATTAATTGCCGGCCTTTTGCTTTGTGTACCTGAGCTGTAGGCGCCGCTTCAGCTGGCGCAAACCTGCAGACGACGGTGTCTCCAAGGCCTTTTGCACAGGCCCTGCCGACTAAAGTGGCAGCTACAACAGGGCCGAAAACAGATCACTTGCTTAATGTAATTGGTATCGATCAGTCCAGGGTTTCCAGGCTTTTCTGGTACTTGTCGAAGGTGGCCGTTACCGAGCGGCTGGCGCCACCGGTCAGGCTGCTGACCAGCACAATGGCTACCGAGGCCAGCACAAAGCCGGGCACGATTTCGTACAGGTCGAACAGGCCGCCGGACAGCTGCTTCCACACCACCACTGTGATACCACCCACTAGCACGCCGGCCAGGGCGCCGTTGCGGTTCATGTTGCGCCAGTACAGGCTGAACAGCAGGGCCGGGCCAAAGGCGGCGCCAAAACCGGCCCAGGCGTAAGACACCAGACCCAGCACTGTGCTGTCGGGGTTAAAGGCCAGCACCAGGGCGATGACCGACAGAGCAACCACCGCAAAGCGGCCCACGTTGACGATGCTTTCCGAGCTGGCGTCGGGTTTGAACACCCGCTTGTAGAAGTCTTCCGCCAGCGCCGAGGACGACACCAGCAGCTGGGAGTCGGCGGTACTCATGATGGCGGCCAGAATGGCGGCCAGCAGAATGCCGGCAATCACCGGATGGAACATGGCGTTCACCAGCACCATAAAGATGGTTTCACTGTCGGCCAGCTCGCCGCCCAGCTCCTTGTTCACATAAAGCAGGCCCACCATGCCCACCATAACGGCACCGGCCATGGACAGCAGGCTCCAGCTCACCGCAATGCGGCGGGCGGTGCCGATGTCCTTGTTGCTGCGGGTGGCCTTGAACCGCGCCAGAATATGAGGCTGGCCAAAATAGCCCAGGCCCCAGGCGGCCAGAGACACAATGGCAATCAGCGACAGCGGCTCGCCCTGCATGTCGTTCCACAGGGTCAGCAGCTCGGGGTTGATGGCAGACAGATCCTGACTGAACTGACCGAAACCACCTTCCATGGCGGCAATGGGTACGAACATCAGGGCGGCCGCCATCAGCAGGCCCTGTACCAGATCGGTCCAGGATACCGCCAGAAAGCCGCCGAACAGGGTGTAGGAGACGATGCACACGGTGCCGAGCACCACGGCAATCTGGTAGTCCAGGCCGAACACGGTTTCAAACAGCTTGCCGCCGGCCACCAGCCCGGAGCTGGTATAAAACAGGAAGAACAGCAGAATGAAAAACGCAGCGATGGATTGCAGCAGTTTGGAGTTGTCTTCAAACCGGCGCGACAGATATTCGGGAATGGTCAGGGCGTTTTCGGTCTCAATGGTGTAGGTGCGCAGGCGTTTGGCACAGAACTGCCAGTTGGCCCAGGTGCCCAGCAGCAGGCCACCGGCCAGCCACAAGGACTCCATGCCCGCGGCATAGGCGTAGCCGGGCAGGCCGAGCAGCAGCCAGCCGCTCATGTCTGAAGCGCCGGCAGAAATGGCCGCGGGCCAGGGGCCGAGTGAGCGTCCGCCCAGAAAGTAGTCCGACGAGTTGGCAGTACGCTGATAGGCGTAATAGCCAATCGCCAGCATGCCGATAAGATAAACAATAAAAGTGCCGGTAATGGCAAAGCTGGGTTCAATCATTCCCCGTTCCTCCAGGATGAATTCCTGACATACACGCGTGAGTTGCGTGGTCCTTGGTTACTGTATTGTTACAGCCAAGGATAGTAGGGCCTGACTGAATACGCGTCTTTTGGAATGCTCCGGTTTTTTTTAGTAAAACTCCGGTTTTGGTGTGGTTGTGATCACCCGTGCAGTTTGCGATAACGGGCTGGCGTCACACCAAGGTTCCGACTGAATACCTGAGTGAACAGGCTCTGACTGGAAAAACCGCAACGCTGGGCAATGTCGGCCAGGCTGTGCTGGCTGCTGGTCAGCAGCCGGCAGGCCTCGGTCAGCCTTTTCTGCAGTACATACTGATAGGGGGACAGCCCGGTCTGCTCCTTGAACAGCTGGTGAAACTGGCTTTCGCCCAGAAACACGCAGCCGGCCAGCTGGGTGACGCTGATCTTGCGGTGCAGGTGCTGGCGAATGTAATCATCGAGCAGATCCAGGTTAAGTTGTGTCCGCCGGGGCCGGGAGGGGTTAAAGGCCATGTGCCGCTGCAGGGCGCATATCAGGGTATGAGCACAGGCCTGACCGAGCAGCTCGTCTTCCGGGTTGCTGCTGATTTCCTGGCTGAGCGCCGACACCAGTTGCCGGGCCTGGGATGGCAGCTGGAAGTAACGGGGTTTATCGAACAGGCCCGACAGCCGCGTTTCTCCGTTGGGTACCCAGGGGGTGGAGAGGGGAGGCAGATTGACCACCAGTATGCTGTTGCGGCCCAGGCCGCCAAAGGCGTGATCCAGCTCAGACGCCACCAGGCAACCCTGGCCGGGGCCGAGCAGGCTGCCGTTGCCGTCAATATCAAACTCGGTTTGTCCGTTCAGGCCGATGACCATCTGGTTGTAGTGATGCTGGTGGGTGGCCATTTCGGCGGGCAACGTCAGAATTTCGCAAGGCTTGAACGAGGGCATGCTGGCTTCCTTCCGGCAGGGCAGGCGGTCTGGAATTTTGCCAATTGTATACCCGGCACCGGGTAAAGTCAGTTGGGCGCCACGCGGCACCGAGCCGGAGTGCGCCTAGCCCAGTTGCTCCACCAGGTAATCCACCAGCAGCCGTACCCGCGGTGACAGATGCCGGTTATTGGGATACACCACCCAGACGCCATCGTCCGGAACCCGGCATTCGTCCAGCAGGCTGACCAGCAGGCCTTTTTCCAGCTCCTCGGTAACGTAATAGTCGGGCAGTTGCACGATGCCAAGCCCCTTGATGGCGGCGTCTTTCAGTGCCAGCCCGGAGTTGCAGTGCCAGCCCGGTTGCAGCCGAAAGGCGCGGGGCTTGCCCTGCTCCAGAAAGCGCCAGTGATCCACGGTGCCGGCCAGGCAGCGGTGCCGCCCCAGCGCATGAATGCTTTCCGGAATGCCGTAGCGGGCCAGATAAGCAGGGGCGGCACACAAAAACTGGGTGCGCCGGGCCAGCTTGCGGCACATCAGGCTGGAGGAGTCCAGGGTGCCCAGGCGAATGGCCAGATCAAAGCCTTCCTGCACCAGATCCACCGTCTGATTGGTGAGCACCATGTCGAGCTTCAGCTCCGGGTAGCGCAGCAGAAAGTCGTTCACCAGCGGCGCCAGAAACTGCTCGCCATAATACACAGGCGCGGTAATACGCAGCTTGCCCGCCGGATTGCCCTCCATCGCCATCACCTGCTCTTCCGCGGCCTGCAGCTCGTCCTGCACCCGGCGTACCTGGCGGTAGTAGATGCGTCCGGTTTCGGTAAGGTGAAGCTTGCGGGTGGTGCGGTACAGCAGTTTGGCCCCCAGCCGCTTTTCCAGCTGGTTGATGCGCCGGCTGACGTGGGCCACCGACACATTCAGCCGGCGGGCGGCGGCGGTAAAGCTCTCCGTTTCCACTACACTGATGAACTCGTTAATGCCTTCCCAATTGGTCATTATTACTCACAGGTAAAAATCATTTGCCTTGTGGAGCATTATCATGGGAAACAGCCGTATTACAATAGCCGGCATACAAAGCGTAGGGCTGCATATGCTTGGCCTGTAGCTGCCACTTTAGTTGGCAGGGCGTGCGAAGCGCGCCTTACACCCGCAGGTGCCGGCAGATTCGCGCCAGCTAAAGCGGCGCCTACAGCCGCCTCGCGCTTCACTTAAAGACAACACCGAAAGCAAACAGGAGCAAACCATGGAAATGATGAAAACCCGCGCCGCCGTCGCCTGGGAACCGGGCAAGCCGCTGAGCATTGAAGAAGTGGATCTGATGCCGCCCCAGAAGGGTGAAGTGCTGGTTCGCATTGTGGCCACCGGTGTTTGCCATACCGACGCCTACACCCTGTCCGGCGACGACGCCGAAGGCGTGTTTCCGTCCATTCTGGGCCACGAAGGCGCCGGCATTGTGGAAGCCGTGGGCGAGGGCGTAACCAGCCTGCAGGTGGGCGACCACGTGATTCCGCTGTACACCGCCGAATGTGGCGAGTGCAAATTCTGCAAATCCGGCAAAACCAACCTGTGCCAGGCCGTGCGCGCCACCCAGGGCAAGGGCCTGATGCCCGACGGCACCACCCGTTTCTTCAAGGACGGCAAGCCGATTTTCCACTACATGGGCTGCTCCACCTTTGCCGAGCACACCGTGGTGCCGGAAATCTCCCTGGCCAAAATCAGCAAGGAAGCCCCGCTGGAAAAAGTGTGCCTGCTGGGCTGTGGCGTGACCACCGGCATGGGTGCGGTCAAGAACACCGCCAACGTGCAGGAAGGCGACACAGTGGCCGTATTCGGCCTGGGCGGCATTGGCCTGGCGGTGATCATCGGTGCGGTGCAGGCCAAGGCCAGCCGCATCATTGCCATCGACATCAATGAAGACAAGTTCGAGATCGCCAAAAAGCTGGGCGCCACCGACTGCGTGAATCCGAGCAAGTTCGACAAGCCGATCCAGGACGTGATCGTGGAAATGACCGACGGCGGCGTGGACTACTCCTTTGAGTGCATCGGTAACGTCAAGGTGATGCGTTCTGCGCTGGAAGCCTGCCACAAGGGCTGGGGCGAGTCGGTGATCATCGGTGTGGCCCCGGCCGGCGCCGAGATCTCCACCCGTCCGTTCCAGCTGGTGACTGGCCGGGTCTGGAAAGGCTCCGCCTTCGGCGGCGTAAAAGGCCGCTCCCAGCTGCCCGGTATTGTTGAACAGTACATGAACGGCGAATTCGAGCTGGACACCTTTATCACTCACACCATGGGCCTGGACGACATCAACCACGCCTTTGACCTGATGCACGAAGGCAAGTCCATCCGCTCCGTGATCCTGTACGATAAGTGATAGCTGTAAGCTATCAGCTTTAAGCTGTAAGACGAACATCATGGCTGCAGGCACAGCGCTGTGTCTGCAAGCCGTGCCGGGGCGACTTACCGCACCTGTAGGCCCCGTTTTAACGGGGCTTTGTTGCTGTATTCAGCACGCTTTGCCCGACTTGAAGTCGGGCCTACAAGGAGAAAGAATGAAACTGGTACAAGAGCAAAAGTGTTTTGGCGGTCGTCAGATCCGCTATCAGCACGACGCCAAAACCCTCAACTGCAGCATGCAGTTTTCCGTGTTTCTGCCGCCCCAGGCCGAGCAGGGCCCGGTGCCGGCGGTGTACTGGCTGTCGGGCCTCACCTGCACCGACGAGAACTTCTCCGCCAAGGCTGGCGCCCAGCGGGTGGCCGCCGAGCTTGGTCTGGCGCTGATTATTCCCGATACCAGCCCCCGGGGCGACGGCGTGGCCGACGACCCTGAAGGCGCCTACGATCTGGGCCTGGGCGCGGGTTTTTATGTGAACGCAACCCAGGCACCCTGGAATGCGCACTATCACATGTACGACTATGTGCTGAATGAGCTGCCGGCACTGGTGGAAAGCGAGCTGCCGCTCAATGGCAAGCGTGCCATCAGCGGCCACTCCATGGGCGGCCACGGCGCCCTGGTGCTGGCGCTGCGCAACCCCGAGCGGTTTGTGTCGGTATCGGCCTTTGCGCCCATCTCCAACCCCACAGACTGCCCCTGGGGCCACAAGGCACTGGGCGCCTACCTGGGTGAGAACAAGGCCGCCTGGGCCGAGTACGACGCCAGCCTGCTGCTGCAGGCAAAAGGCTGCTCACTGCCGGTGCTGGTGGATCAGGGCGAGGCCGACAACTTCCTGGCCGAGCAACTCAGGCCCCAGGCGCTGAAAGCGGCCGCCGAAGCCGCCGGCGCCGAGCTCGAGCTGCGTCTGCAGCCCGGCTACGACCACAGCTACTACTTCATCGCCAGCTTTATTGAAGACCACCTGCGTTTTCATGCCCGGCATCTTGAGGCATAAGTAATACTGGAGCGCGGGCAGCCTGCCCGCAATTTGGCGCGAAGCGGCAACCTTTAATCAAGCGCCCTTACGGGCGCTAATGCAGGCTGGCAGCCTGCGCTCCAATTCAGCCAAACATCCCCGGCCAGTTCAGGTTGTTTTTGCCCAGCACCAGAAAATACGGATTCAGCACTTCCTTGGTATTGGCGTAGCTCAGTGGCTCGCCGTTCAGCTGCAGCACCCGGCCGCCGGCCTGCTCTACCACACACTGGGCGGCACCCGTGTCCCACAGCGAGGTGGGCCCCAGGCGCGGATACACATCGGCCTTGCCTTCCGCCACCAGGCACAGCTTGAGTGAGCTGCCCATGGCCACCAGCTCGTGCTCGCCCAGCTTCTCCAGCAGGGCCGGCAATTCGCCACCAGCGTGAGATCGGCTGCCCACCACCCGCCAGGGCTGGTCACTTTTATGCTCTGCCACGCCAATAGCCACCGGGGCTTCATCGCCTTTATACCTGAACGCCCCCAGTCCTTCAGCGGCCATATAGCCCACGCCCAGGGCCGGCGCATACACCACCCCCAGCACTGGCTTGCCGTGCTCAATAAGCGCGATGTTCACGGTGAACTCGCCGTTGCGCTTGATAAACTCCTTGGTGCCGTCCAGGGGGTCCACCAGCCAGTAGCGGCCCTCGGCATCGGCACCGGCAAAACAGGTTGTGTCTTCTTCCGACAGCACAGGCGCCTGCAGCGGCAGCTCAGCCAGGCCGTTCACAATAATGTGGTGGGCGGCGGCATCCGCCTCGGTGAGGGGAGAGCTGTCTTCCTTGTGCTCAACGGTAAAGTCCCGGCCATAGATTTCCATAATGGCGGCGCCGGCCTCACGGGCCAGGGCATCGGTCTGGTTAAGCAGTTCCTGAGTGATGGGCATTGAATAATTCCTTTTCCTGAAGGCGGGGCACATATGGCCGGCTATGTTACCCGGATTGCTGCTGAACTGCATGCCGGGCTGATTTGGCGCAAGTCATTAGCATCCCTTCTCGGCTAAGCTGAAGCCATCAATCTCAATGGAATCCGTTATGTCTGTTTTCTGCCGCATGCTGCTGTGCGTCTGTGCTCTGTTGCTGCACGGCTGCAAACCTGCCGACAGCCATCGCTGGCTGGGCACGCTGGAGCGGGATCGCATTGAGCTTATTGCGCCCGCAAGTGAGCGGGTGGTGGCGCAACCGGTGGCGGAAGGAGGCAAGGTGAGCGCCGGTACCCTGCTGGTGCAACTGAACCCGGAGCGCCTGCAGCTTGAGGTAAACCGGCAACAGGCTCATTTGCGCCAGGCCGAGGCGGAATTGTCGTTGTTGCGGGCGGGCAGCCGGGCGGAAGATATCGCCGCAGCAAAGGCGGAGCTGGAACAATTGCAAGTGTTGTTGCCGGAAGCCGGCCGCAATCTGGAGCGTGTGCGGATACTGGCCAGGCGTGAGCTGGCCAGCCAGGCAGAGCTGGACAGAGTGCAGGCGGCGTTTGATCGATTGCAGGCGCAAGCGGCGGCGGCGCGCCAGCGGTTAAGCCGGGCCGAGGCGGGCAGTCGCTCACAGGAGATAGATGCCGCCGAGGCGGCGCGGGATGCCCGTCAGGCCGGGCTGGCGCTGGCCCGTTTTCATTTGAATGAACTCGCCATTGAAGCCAGTCGCGATGGCGTGGTGGAAAGTCTGCCCTACCGGGTGGGCGACAGGGTGGCGGCGGGCGCCGTGGTGGCGGTGCTGGAAACCGGCACCGCGCCTTATGCCGAGGTGTATGTGCCGGCGCCGGCGCGCACCGGGCTGCACACTGGAGATGCCATGCGGGTATGGGTGGAAGGCGAGCCTGAGTCCTTTGCAGGAAAGCTAAGCTGGATGGCCAGTGAGCCGGTATTCGGCCCTTATTACGCCCTGAGCGAGGGCGAGCGCAGCCGGCTGATGTATCTGGCCCGGGTGCAGTTGCCGCCAGAGGCCGCGGACTTGCCTTCCGGTGTGCCCGCTCAGGTGTGGCCGGTGTCGCCATGAGTGAGCTGGCCATTGAAACGCATGAGCTCACCCGCCGTTTTGGCGAGCTGGTAGCGGTGAACCGCCTCGAACTCGCCATTCCCGCCGGCACCATTTACGGCTTTCTCGGTCCCAACGGCAGTGGCAAGTCTACCTGCCTGCGCATGCTCACCGGCCTGTTGCTGCCCAGCGATGGCCGGGTAACCGTGCTGGGGCTACCGGTGCCCCGGCAGGCCGAGGCCCTGCGCCGGCGGGTGGGCTACATGACCCAGCGCTTTTCCCTCTATGAAGACCTGTCGGTGCAGGAAAACCTGGCCTTTGTGGCCCGGGTGCAGGGCCTGGGCGGCCGCCAGGCACGACAGCGCATTCATGAATTGCTGACTGCTCACGATCTTACGGCGCTGTCGGGTCAGCTGGCGGGCTCCTTGAGTGGCGGCCAGCGCCAGCGGCTGGCACTGGCGGCGGCTGTGGTGCACAGGCCCGATTTGCTGTTTCTGGATGAGCCCACCTCGGCGGTGGATCCGGAAAACCGCCGCGACTTCTGGGAAAAGCTGTTCGACTTGTGCGACAGCGGCACCAGCATAGTGGTGAGCACCCACTATATGGACGAGGCCGAGCGCTGCCATGGCCTGGCCATTCTGGAGAATGGCATCAAGCGGGCCGACGGCTCGCCGGAGCGGCTGATGAGCAATTTGGGCGCCACCGTGGTGGAAGTGCTTACCAGCGACCTGCGTGAGCTGAAGCGGGAGCTGCTGGCGCTGCCAGAGGTGCAGTCTGCCGCCCAGCTGGGCCTGCGACTGCGGGTGCTGGTGGATGGCCGCATTGAACAGCCGGTGAGCTGGCTGCGCGAGCAACTGCCGGAGCGTTTGAGTGAGGCCGAGCTGACCCAGGTGCGGCCTAGCCTGGAGGATGTGTTTGTCAGCTGCACCGGAGGCCATTCATGAGCCTGGCCGTTCGTCTGCGCCGTATTCAGGCCATTATGGTCAAGGAGTTCCGCCAGCTGTCCCGGGACCGGCTCACCTTTGCCATGGTGATCATGGTGCCCCTGTTGCAGCTGCTGTTGTTTGGCTATGCCATCAACACCAAGGTACGGCATATTCCGGTGGCGCTGGTGGATCAGGCACAAACCGGCAGCAGCCGGGCGCTGGCGGCACGGCTGGAAGCCGGTGGTCTGGTGATGTTTACCGAGCGTCTGACGCACCCGGCCGAGGCCGAATCGGCCATAGTGGCCGGGCGGGTGAGGGCGGCGCTGGTGCTGCCGGCGGATCTGGCACGCCGGCGTCAGGATGAGCGCCCGCTGGGGCAATGGCTGGTGGACGGCACGGATCCGCTGCTGGCAAGCGTCCTGCTGCGCCAGGCTGCGCTGCCGGAAATCCCGCCATCGCCCGGGCTGAAGGCGCCCTTTGCCGTCACCCTGTTGTTTAACCCGGAACAACGGGCGGCGGTAAACATTATTCCCGGGTTGATTGGGGTGATACTCACCATGACCATGGTGCTGTTTACTGCCCTGGCGGTGGTGCGGGAGCGGGAGCGGGGCAACCTGGAATGGCTGATCACCACCCCGGTCACGCCCATGGAGCTGATGATCGGCAAAATCGTGCCTTACATCTTTGCCGGACTGGTGCAGCTGGTGATCATACTGGCGCTGGGGGTGGCGCTGTTTGATGTGCCCGTCAACGGCAGCCCGCTGCAGTTGCTGCTGGCCACCCTGCTGTTTATTGCCGCCAGCCTGGTGCTGGGGCTGGTGATCTCCACTCTGGCCCGCAACCAGCTGCAGGCCATGCAGATGACAGTGTTCGTGCTGATGCCGTCCATTTTGCTGTCGGGTTTTATGTTCCCCTACGAGGGCATGCCGGTGGCCGCCCAGTGGCTGGCCGAGGGCCTGCCCGCCACTCACTATATGCGCCTGGCCCGGGGCATTTTGCTGCGGGATGCCGACATTGCCACCCTGGCCCCCGATGCCCTCTGGCTGGCCGGCTTTACCCTGCTCGGCCTGGTTGTTGCCGCCCGCCGTTTTCACAAGCGGTTGGATTGAGGCGCGCACGGCGTTTGTGCCAGCGGCGCATCACCACAAACCCCATTCCCATCACCAGGGCGTAGCCCGCTTCCAGCCCCAATGATACGAACACCCCGGCACACAGCAGGGTGGCCGCCAGGGCAACCATGCGCCAGAGCCCCTGCAGCAGTTTCACTCCGGCGATCATCGCCAGCAGATACACCAGCACAAAGTTGCCGTTGGCGTAGCGCATCAGGGTTTCCAGCGGCATGTGAAACAGCCAGGCGGCGAGCACGCACAGTGCGCTGGCACCCACTACCCAGCACAACGCCTTAAAGGGCGCGCCGTGGCGGTTTAGCCGGCCGAGAGATGCCGGCAGCTTGCCCTCGTCGGCCAGGCTCCACAGCAGCCGGCCAAAGCCCTGCACATAGAGGTTGAGGCCGGCAAAGCAGGCGGCGTAGCCCACCAGCGCCGCAGCCCAGCGGCCGGGCTCGCCAAACAGCATGGCCAGCAGCACCGGGAAGGAGGTGGTGTTGGTGCGCTCGTCCCCATACAGACCAAACTTCACCACCGCCATGGCGTAGGCAAAATAGATAAAGCCCGCCAGCAGCACCCCGAACAGCAATGCCAGGGGAAAATCCCGCTCCGGGCGGCGAAACTCCTCGCCCATATGGGTAAAGGCTTCCAGCCCCACAAAGCACCAGAACATGACCGCCAGCACGGCGGGCAGTGCGCTCCAGCTCACCGCAGACGGGGCGGGCAGGGTAGCGGCGGCGCTGGATGCCAGATCCCCCGCCAGCCATACCGCCACCAGCAGGCCGACTATGGTCACCGCAATCAGCAACTGCACCAGTCCGGAGGCCCCGCTCGGGCGGCTGCCCAGCACCAGCACCAGCCCCAGGGTGCCCAGCTGCACCAGCAGATCGCCGGTGTTATTGAGCGGAAACAGCGCATGCCAGAAACCGGTGGTCAGGGTGAGCATGGCGGGCAGGCCCACCGGCAGCACCGCCAGAAACAAAAACGCGGCCAGCTTTTCCATCGGCAGTCCCAGGGCCCGGCCAATCAGGTGGGGCGCACCGCCGGCATGAGGGTAGGCCCGGCCCAGACGGGCGAAGGTAAAGGCCACCGGCAGCACCAGCACCATGAGTAACAGCCAGGCCCATAACGAGTCTGCTCCCGCCAGGCCGGCGGCCACCGCCGGCACCACAAAAATGCCACTGCCCAGCAGTGAGGTGGCCATCATGCCGGTGCCGTAGCCCAGCCCCAGTTGTTTATGCAAACGTCCCATCGAGTTTCAAATCCGTATTCAGTAATTCTGATATATTACCGCCACACAATAACAATCAGACTCGGCACTATGACGCTTTCATTCGGCGAAACGTCGCTTTTGCCCGACGTTTGTCCGGCAGCGTGGAGATGAAGTAGCAGTGGACAAGTTCGACCGTAAAATCCTGTCTTTGTTAACGGAAAACGCCCGCATGGCGGTGGCCAGCATTGCCCGTGAGGTGAGCCTGTCCCGCTCGGCGGTGTCGGAGCGCATCAAAAGCCTGGAGGAGCGGGGTATCATCAGGGGCTATCATGCCCGGCTGGGCCGGCCCCAGGGGCTGGTGCGGGCCTATTTTGCCCTTTGTTACCATGTGCGCCAGTGCGAGCAATATGCCGAGTCTCTGCGCGCCGTGCCCGAGATCAAGCTGTGCTATACCATCAGCGGCGAGACCGATATGCTGGTGTACGTGGAGGCGGAGTCCATGGAGCGGCTCGACGCCATTCGCCATATTATTGAGCACACTCCCCATATCAAAACGGTGCGCACCCACATGATACTGGGCGAGGTGATCAACACCCTGTCCTGAGGCGTTATTATGCCCATCTGCAAGGCCCACTGGCTGGGCCAGCTGTTTAATCACCCCTTTGTGGCGGTAGAGCCCACGGAAAGCGGGCCGGTACTGCACCTGAAGCGCGAGCGGCATGCGCTGGCGTGGAACGAGTTGCTGGCGCCGCCGTTCCTTGAGCACGGCCGGCTGTTCCGCCAGCTGGTGCTTGACTGTCGTCAGGGGCAACTGGTGTGTGCCTGGCTGCCTCAGGCCCGGGCAGAAGCCGTGCAGCAACGGCTGGAACTGGGCTGGTTTGAGCACCATGCCGCCCGGGTGGTGCCTCTGGCCGAGCGCTGTCTGGCGCTGCTGGAAGCAGGCTATCTGCGAGCTTCACGCTGGCAGCAACTGCAGGGCTGGCTGGAGCAGGAGCCGGTGCACTGGCCTGAGCTGGCCTTGCCCGAGGGCTTGAACGACCGCGCCCGGGCCGCCTTTGAGCTGGTGGCTACCCTGCAGCAGGCTGACGACCACTGGCGCGAGCAGTGCCTGAAGGAATACTGCGAGCAGGCCCAGCAGGAATACCAGCCGCTGTTTGATACTCTGGAAGCTCATCCGCTCACGGCAGCCCAGCGCCTGGCCTGCGTCACCGATGAGGATCACAATCTGGTGCTGGCCGGGGCCGGCTGTGGCAAAACCAGTGTGATGGCGGCGCGCACCGCCTTTTTGCTGGCATCCGGCCAGGCCGAGGCACACGAGCTGCTGCTGCTGGCCTTTGGCAATGAGGCGGCGACGGAAATGCGCGAGCGGCTGGCCCGCCGGCCTGAAAGCGCCAAAGTGCAGGTGAGCACCTTTCACGCCCTGGGGCTGAGTATCATTACTCGGGCCACCGGGGGTGCGCCGGCGTTGAGTGAGCTTGCCCGGAACGAGCAGGCCAAACAACGCACCTTTGCCCGCTGGCTGGAGCAACTGGCGGAGGATGACAGTTATGGTGTGCCCTTGCTGGCCTGGCTGCGTCAGCACCGTTTTCAGACCGTGCCTGCGCCGGACTTTGCCCGTCTGGCCCGGGAGTGGTCGCCCCTGGTGGCGGCGCTCAAGTGCCATGGCGAGCCGGATCCTGTGTCTGCGGAGCAGGAAGCACAGCTGGCGCTGGTGCGGCCGCTTTTGCACCGCTATCAGCAGCATTTGCGCGAGTCCGGTGAAATCGACTTCGACGACATGATAGAGCAGGCCACCGCCCTGGTGCGCAGCGGTCGCTTTGTGGTGCCCTGGCGCCATGTGCTGGTGGACGAGTTTCAGGATATCTCTCAAGACAGGGCCGGACTGCTGCTGGCGCTGCGCAATGCCGCTCCCGGGTTGTCGCTGTTTTGTGTGGGTGACGACTGGCAGGCCATTTACCGCTTCAGCGGGGCCGATGTGTCACTCACCACCGGTTTTGCCGGCTTTTTTGGCGCCACCGCCATCACCGCCCTCGACACCACCTTTCGCTTTAACAATGTGATAGAGCAGGTCGCCAGCCGTTTTGTGACCCGCAACCCGCAGCAGCTGCCCAAGTCTCTGAGCACCCTTGAGCGCAGCGACGGCCCCTGCGTGCATGTGCTGCCGGTGGCCGACGATGAGTCCATGGATGTGGTGGCCCGGCTGCTGGGACAGATTGCCACTCAGCGGCCCAATGCCTCCGTGTATTTGCTGTCCCGCTTTCGTTTCAGCCTGCCCGACGACGGTCTGCTGGCGGGCTGGCGCAAGCGTTTTGCCGGACTGAAAATTGATGCCCAGACCCTGCACGGCGCCAAGGGCAAGGAAAGCGACTGTGTGATCCTGCTGGGCCTGAGCCGGGGCAGCTACGGTTTTCCGCCGGAAAAAAAGCAGGCCTCACTGCTCGACGCCCTGCTGCCTGCCGAAGAAGACTTTCCCCACGCCGAAGAGCGCCGGCTGTTTTACGTGGGCCTGACCCGCGCCCGGAAGCAGGTGTTCCTGCTTGCCGACAAGCAACTGCCGTCGCCTTTTGTAAAGGAGCTGCTGGAAGGGGGCTATTCGGGCGTGAGCCGGTGGCAGGGGTGACTTTGGTCTGACCTTGTTATTCTGGCTAGCTGAACAGCTGGTGATAAGTTGTTTATGGTTTGTCTGTTTTTTGAGCAGTTACTATCTTTGTGTAACCAGCGGCAGAAAAGAGAGCACCGCCATGAACGATAAAAACTCACAGCTTCCTTACCTAAATATCAAAACATTCAGAACAGCCGGCGTAGTGGTGCTTGTTGTCAGCTTGCTGGGGTGCGGCTCCACAGGTGACGGAGGTTTTACCGGAAGCGATGCCTTTGGCAGCCTTATTGGTGGCGCTACCGGTGCATTGATCGGTTCGCAAATTGGCAGTGGCCGTGGCCGGCTTCTGGCCTCGGGAGCGGGGGCCATTGCCGGGGCCTTTATTGGTCGTGAAATTGCCCGTCAGCTCAGCCGCTCGGGTCAGCAGCAGTTGGCGCAGGCCAATACGCGGGCACTTGAAACCGGCCAACCTCAGGTATGGCGGGATCCTGAAACTGGCGTAACAGGACGAACCGAAGTTACTCAGCGTACTACCGCACGTGAGCAGGTTCCTGTCCGGGTTAAAAAAGATCGCATTGATCAAATGCCCCCTATTGATCTTATTGGCTCTACTTATATCGCGACGGCCGGTAGTAATGTGCGTGGCGGACCGGGTACCGACTATCGTAGTGTGGGCGGCTTAAGTGCAGGGCAGCGGGTTCATGTTATCGGAAAGGTACAAAACAAAAACTGGTACCTGATTTCCGAGGATGGTGCTGCCAATGGCTTTGTTGCTACTCAGCTTCTTAAAGCGGCTCCCGCCGAGCAGCAGGCTCCACCAGCTACTGCATCAGCTACTGCATCAGCTACTGCATCAGCTACTGCTGGTGATACCGTGATGGTCGATGCCAATCGTACCTGCAGCCTTAATACCACCAAAGTGACTCAGCCCGATGGTTCGGTAACGGAAGATCGTATTCGCATTTGCGAAGGGCCGGATGGTTATGTGATTGAAGATGCCTGACATCATTAAAAAGAGTAATGATTATGAAAGCGGTAAATCACTCTTTATTCTGTTGCGTCCTAATTCGCACATTTATACTGCTTGCTTTTATTTTCTCTGTACCAGCCACCGCCGCTGAGCGTAACGTAGCTAGCTTTGGTGATATGCAAGCCACCACGGATGCTGAAAACTGGTGCGGCACTACCATAAATGTAAAGATCAGTGCGCCTTCTCGGACATCATTGACGGCGTCAGATCGTGATCTTCAGCTGCTGGCAGGAGGCGTCCGGAAAATACTGAGCTTTGAGTGTCCACAACTGCAGGTATTACGGTTAACCGGTTATATTAACGGCTCAATCGTGGCTCGCTGGATGCAGTATGCAGATGGCAAGTTTAAGAGTATTGAGCTGGCTGCCGACAGCACACCGCCTTATTCTGACTCTGCCTCATCGGTTTCACCACAGCTTACCAAACGCCAGAAAATTAAAGAAGCCCAGCAGTTACTTGCCCGTCTGGGGTATCAGCCCGGTCCTGCCGATGGCATTATGGGCAGCCGTACCCGTAATGCCATTCGCGATTTTCTGCGCGACAACGATATGCCACAGACTCGTGAGGTGAATGATAATCTGCTTGCCAGTCTGCGATATTCCAATGAACATGATTCATCAACTGATGTAGCTACATCGGTTGTGAACACGCCACCGGCCATTAAGATTTCCAAAGCATTGCCAAAAAAACTGCCAGTTCGTGAAGGCAGGCTTCTGGCCAAAGGTCGGGGAGTATACAGAGAACTGGTTCCTGATTTAGCTTCTGAGTGGCTGGGGAAAGCCGGTCTGCTGATGGCGTTGAAGCTGGAGCCTTCATTACTTGATAAAGACAGCAGAGCCTTTGGATACTTCCAGCTTTTGGATGAGATGGAACAGGAGCAAGTTTCCAGAAGAGCCGGGGTTTCACCGAATAAAGTGATTGGTAAAGATTTGGTTTCTTACGGTGGAAGAGGGCTTGATGAGTTTGAGCGCCGCGCACTGTTAAAAATAATCAGAGAAGAAGTTCCGGCAATGTTAAGCGCACGAACGCCACTACTACCTCTTCCCATTTTTTTAGTATGCCATACAGCATTTAAAGAATATGATTTCAATAAGGAAGTTTTTCCTATGCACTCTGCTTCTTCTTTTTGTAATGCTGTGCACTTGGGGCGAAGTGGGAGGGTTGATGCAACACTTGATGATATTACCATATCGGCTCCCTTGCCACTGTACCGCCTTCCTGATGAAATTCCTGTTCCAGTTAAAGAGGCTAAGGGTTATAAGAAAACATATTTGGAATACACTCCACCTGCACGGCGTCATTATGATCCAGCAAGCTTTGGTGTGGAGGATAGGTATATTTACGGTGTTGAAGCCATGCTTACAGGAATAAAGGCGTTGCCAGCTTCCAGACGTGGAAAGTCTTATCGTTTTGAGGTAAGCGTTGAAGGAGTACAGCTATTTCGTCCAGACAGTAATTTATCAGCGTCCTTCCTTCGCCTTGAACCATTGCCACTTCCTTCCCTGGAGACGGTGTCTGCAACTCCTGGCGGTGAGGTATACGCAGACAACCCGGATACACTCGGTTTGTTGCTATTGGCTAATGAACAGCTTGATCTGGTTGGCAATGGAATTCGTCAGTGGATAAGGGGCCGTATGCATGAGGAAGCCATTCAGCGGGAAAGAGTGAAGCGAGGTGAGCCGCCTACTCCCTGGGCTGCATTCTTTCCTCCGGATTTAACGTTGGCCTTGCGAGATCGCGATGCGGTAGTGCCTTCATGGCTGATTACCAATTTTTCCGAGTGGACCCGGGCCCGGGCAGCAGCGTTGCCGGACACTCTGTGGATTGAGACCCATCATGCGAGCAGAGGCTACCTGACAGGCAAGGAGAATGGCAGTCAGGTTTTTGTGTTTGCCAAGCCCGGCACCAGCAATGTGAAAAAGTACGAGGAATTCTCCAGGCGTTTGCAGGTGTCTGAAGACCGTCTGGTTATCCCGCGCCGCTGGGGGAAGGGGCAGGTTTTCGGACTTGATGAGGAAGTAGAACTGGTGCTGGTACTGCCTGAGCCAAGAGACACATATACCCTTGTGCTGGCACCAAAGACGACAGAGAAGGAAGATTTTCTGACACTGGCCGCCAGCCTTGAGGTGGGCAGTATTCGTCTTGAGAGAGCCTCATCCGGCACGCCTTTGATTGTGATTGAAGCTGTACCCAGGTCAGCGAAAGCTTTTGTCAAAACTGTTGGCCAACAGAGGCAGTCGCTTGCATCAATCACCTTTGAGGTTATGCCCACAGAGCCGGTATCTTCCGGACCCGCTGTAGTTAAGCCAGCGAAAACCGATAGTCCGCAACCGTTTTCTGCCGAGGTGGCTGACCTGCTGCAGTTGAAATATTTGCCGGACACAGTAGATGACGCCATGCTCAGGCGCATGATGCTCAGTCGTTTCAGTTATGAGAAAGCAGCCCCGGCACCTGTTCCTGGTGGACGTTTTTTCACCGACTTTTCTCAGCCGCCTGCACCGGCTCAACTGACGGAGCGGCTGGCCGAGTTTAAAGCATGGAGTATGAAACGCATTGCGCAGTTGCCCGAGCGATTCACCGTAAGGCTCCGTTTCGATAATGGCGTGGCACAGAACGAGGTTTATGGTAATCAGTCTCACCGTATTACCTGTGATCAGGCACGGCGAAGCAAGGAGCGTGGCGAAGCGCTGACTGAAAGCTTGAGCATGCAGCTCAGACTATGTGATTTTCTGGATGCCGCCTGGTCGCGCTCAGATTCGGTATTGTGGTTGCGTAACTTGCAGTACAGCCCTGATTTTATTGCTAACCGTGGTAACGGACCTCGTGCTGAATGTAATGGTTATGAAGATCCTTACTGTCGAGCAATAGGGCAGGCGCTTAAGCAGGGTGCCGGTAACAAGGCTATTTATTATCGAGATTTGCTCCGCATTGACCGCCTGCCGGTGCTGAAAGCCGAGCACCGAAAAGTAAGCAGTGGTCTGGTGCTGGAGATTGAGCTGCAGCCAACCGGTGCCAAAGTCCCCGAGGTCTGGCCGGATACTTCCTGGAATGAAGCCCTGCGTGAGGCACAGCCCTTTGCACAGCGTTTTGGGTTGCAGTTATCTATTCCACCAAAGCCGGTGTCCAATCCGTCTCATACCCTGTTGTTTGAAGCCAGCACCCTGGCAGCCCGGCTGGTCGAACGCGATACTGGTGAGGTGCATGCTGAGCTTGAACTCGTCAGGCCGCTACCTTTACCGGTAGCCCTGTTGTCGGCACCGGTTCCGGAGTCAAATCAAGCACTGGATATACTGGGTATTGATCTGGGAATGAGCTTTGATGATGCTGAGAAGCTCATCCGAAAACACATGAAGGTAGGACGCATACTGGTTGCAGATCGTGTGCACCAGACCACCACTCTGGCAGGAAAATTGGAACCTTACAGCTCTGGTCGAATGTATGTTTCCGAGGACGAACAGGAAATGATCACCCTGTTTGATGAGCCCCCGGCGGCATCTGATAAGGTGGTAGCCATTCGCCGGCAAATGCGTTTTTCTCCAAAAAGCCTTAATCTGATTGAAATTAAGTCGTCTCTGGAGCAGCGCTATGGAGCACCGGTGTTTTCTCGTCCCACCAATAACTTTGGGCGTAGTGGGCTTGATTTTATCTGGGCTGAACACCAGCCCACTCAGAGCTGTCAGGGAATTACGGTACGTAATGAAAGTTTCTGGCTGGATGGCGATAAACAGGCTAATCCACCCAGCTCGATTGGTCAGCATCGGTACCCTGATATAGCCACGAGTCACTTCAGATTTATTGGAAGTGATGATGAGATAAGTCAAATGTACGGGCAGCAAAGTTTTTGTCCGCTGATGCTGGGAGCCAGTATTGCTCAGCCCCTGAACCCGGTAACACCAACTAGGCAGACCCGTTATTCCAACCCTACTCAGGACCATGACGAAATAGTGATCTGGCTGCATGATCAGCGTCGTTATGCCAAGTTATTCTCGGAAAGTTACGAGCGTAGTGATGAGTTGCTAAGTGAAGCATCATCCGAGGGAGAGGAGGCGAGCAGTATCGCTTTTTGATACTGATACACACTGCTTACTTTTTCGAAATAACCGATGTGGAGTAAATGTTATGTCAGTTATCCGGTGTGGGCTACTTTTATTTAATCGGCTTGTTTTGGTTTGCTCTGTGTGGTGCTTGCTGGCACTGGCATGTGCCCTATTATTCGTCAGGGCGGCCTCGGCAAGCGAGCTGACAGGTCGCTGGGCAGGAACTTACGACTGTGGTTCCATTTCTGATAACCCGTTTTCATTGCTTATTGATGATCCTGATAATGAGCAGAGTGGACTACTGAAAGGAGAGTTTCGTTTTTCCGTTCCAGGCACGGTCAATGAGGAGGGCGCTTTTCGGGTATTAGGGCGCTTTGATAAAGCATCGAAGGAGTTTCGCTTTACTCCACGAGAGTGGATTAAGCGACCAGAAGGCTATACAGCTCTTGGCTTTGATGGAAAACTTCACAGTAATGGCTTTTACATCGAAGGAAAAATCAGAGGAGGCTGCGGTAACTTTTCGGCTCAGCGTGATGATGCCCCCTCCTTTCTGCCTGCTCAAGTCAGCATCACACCAGCCAGCGGGGGAAGCTGGCAAGGAGTCTGGGAAGGCAGTATCAGCTGTAAAAATGATGCTCAGTGGCCATATCGGTTGACACTGTTTCAACATGGTAATGAGTTGATTGGCAGTTACTTTATTGACTGGCCACAGCGTAAGGAAGTTGTTCGGCTCCATGGGCTTACATCTGGTCAGGCGGAGCCTGGCGGACACCTTTTTCTTGGTCATCGCATGTGGCTGACCAAGGGGCGTTTCGGCGTTGATCTCAGCATGTCGCTCATTGGCGACCGGCTCTCGGGTCAGGTGGAAGGTCTGCCGGCTAACTATCACTGCAATAGCATCAGTCTGCGGCGTAGTGGTGACGCTGTGCCTCCGAGTACCCATGAAGAGGCAATTGAAGGCGCCTGGGCTGGTTATATTGATCGCAGAACTCCGCGGCAAAATTTACCTGCTTCAGAGTGGGTGAGCGAATTGCCCAATGCAACACAAATAACCCTGTCCCTGGTGGCCTCTGATAATCATGTGCCGGTTGGGATTTATACCGCCTCGGCACCGATGGACAAGCCACCCGTTCAGCAAGATCGTTATGTTTATCGGTTGCAGCCGCTGACCACACTGGCCGATGGGAAAATCGCTTATGTTCCACTGGGAGCTGATCGGGCCGAGGGGCGCTTCCGCAATCTTCCCAAACGTTACTCACGCGATCCTTTTGTTATATTGTTGGAGCTTGATGGAAATCAGGTGCTGAATGTTACACGCCGCAACCGGCATCATCAGGATAATACCTTTCAGCTTTTGCCATTGCAGGGCGAAGCCCTTGCTGCCGTTCATCGTGGCGAAGCACCGGCGGTTCCTTTAGGTAGTTTGAGTGGCACACTGGCGCAGGTGCATTCTCTCGATCAGCAGTGTCAGGTTCTGGTTGACTGGGCAAGTCCTTTTGGCTCTGAGGATAAACTCAGCAGAATGACAGGAACTGACATGCAGATTGCCGCGTTACCGCTGATGGATGATGCAGTATTTGAACCGGTATTCGGGCTTCCCTTGATGTTGACCACAGAGGTGGAGCGTATGACCATTTACAAGCTGGCCCAGAGTTGTTCACGGCGAGTGAATGACCCGCGCCCATTCAAGTTGGCCGGTGTTTTTGAACGCGACTTTGAATATGACCGGTTGCAGGCACAAATAATGAACCGCGAACAGACCGCGCTGTGGCTGAAAGAAAAGCTGGCCGAGATATTATCACTGAATGATAAGCGGGCTTCACTGGCACCGATTAATATCATTGAGCGGGAATTACTCAGGCGAAAGACTGAGCTGAATCCTTCAGATCTTGAAAAGATAACCCGCATGATCCGTGATAAGCGGCGCTCAATTACACTGGCTGAATTTATGCAGCGTGTAGACGGTATTCCCGGCATGGTGCAGGATGACTCAACCCTGGTGCGGCTGAAAATGTTTTATGACGAAGCCGAAGTACTGCGCCTTCCCGCAGATTTACAACAAAGATTAACCCAGTTGGCCAGTGATAAGGCCTCACAGATCCTGAAGCCATTATTGCTGCAGGCGCAGAAGGATCTTGCTGAAAACAGTATATCACTGGAGTCTCTGGCTGCCTTGACTCATCACCAGCGGCGACTTGGCCAACTCAGAAATAATCTTCCGCTTGCGATTAAACAAGGCATTGATTTCGACATCATTCCTGCACTGGACAAACGGCGCAGAGTCATGATTGAAAACGATCAGATTCAGAGCGCAATCAATGCCACGCTCCTGGAGGTCAAGCCGGGAGATGGCAGCCCCGAAAGGATGATTCGTCGTGTTGCACTGCGTTATGTCGATGAGCAGGATCTGATGGGAACAACGCCATTGGCAATGGCAGTCAGGAATGCCACCGAAAAACTGGAATTGCGTGCGGTAGGGCTGGTTGACCATTCAACAGAGCAGACACCCGGTTCGCCCAGTGCAGAAGAGATGTTCTTTGCTGTAAAAGCGAAATTTGATCAGGTCAACAGCAATTTGCAAAGCCAGTACGAGCGCTGCCAAAGAGGAGACTTTCAGAACGATCCTTTAAGGGCCATGAGTTGCCTGACCATTATGGCGGCCGGTCATGGGCAGTCGGTGAGTGCACGTATCACGCGTTTTGAAAAACTGGGCTGTGCAGACGGTAGAGGGCAGGCCGGGTATGTATGTGATTATGTGATGGCCTTTGAAACCAGCAGTCCCTACACCAGAGACACCATGCTGGGAGATTTAATGGCTTCAGGCGAAGTCAGTCAGGGGCGCTTTATGGCTTTGCGTGGTGGCTGGATGTTTACTCCTCTTCGCAGAGTCCGGTTAGAGGTAGTACCTTAACCCGTTTAAGCCATGCATTGAGTGGCGTTTTTGCACTTGGTCACGCTGTCTATGGGTCTGCATATCAAGATGCAGGATAGGAACTTTTTCCATCATTTGTTAACATTTCCACACCCTACACAGTGACGTGGAGTGCGAGAAGCGCCCTTGACCACAGCAAAAAAGAAGGAAATCCGTCGTATTGTCGACGCCGTTGGCCGCGCCATTGTTGAGCAGCGGCTGGCGCCGGGCACCCGCCTGGTGGAGCTTAAACTGGCCGAGGCCCTGCAGGCCAACCGCAACCATATACGTGATGCCCTGCTGGAACTGAGCCATCAGGGGCTGGTGAGCATGGTGGTCAACAAGGGCGCCATGGTGGCCTGCCCCAGCCAGAAGGAAGCAACGGATGTTTTTGTGGTGCGCCGGCTGCTGGAAGCCGAGGCAGTGGTGCTGGCCGCGAAGCGGATCGACAAGGCCGGTATTGCTTCACTCAGGGCATTGATCGAAGAAGAAAGACAGGCGGTCAACGAGGGCCGGCGCTCGGCGGCGGTGCAGCTGGCCGCTCGCTTTCATCTTGAGCTGGCACGCATTACCGATAATCAGGTGTTGCTGGAGATGCTGGAGCGGCTGCTGGCGCGCTGCTCGCTGATTGTCAGCATGTACCAGAAGGACAGTCAGGAGCATAATTCTCATTGCAGCGAACATGGCCGGCTGGTTGATCTGCTGGCCGCTGGTGAGGTGGACGAGGCCGTACGCTTAATGAAGCAACATCTTACGCACCTGGAATCCAATCTGGACCTGAGCGAAAAAGAAGAGCAGAGCCTGGATTTTATGGCGCTGTTCTCTGAGCAAAGACCGGCCTGATAAGCCGGTCTCCATCCTTACACCTGTTTATTCTCCGTAGATATCGAAGTCGAAGTACCTGGCGTTGATTTTCTGATACTCACCGTTTTGGCGCAGAGCCAGTATGGCCTGGTTCAGCCGCTCTTTAAGACGGGTATCCTGCTTGCGAACGGCAATGCCCGAGCCTTCTCCAAACCAGCGAGAGTCGGTGACAAGCGGCCCTTGCATGACGAAGTCCTCTCCACCAGCCCGCTTCATAAAGCCTTCCTGAATGGCCAGCACATCGGAGAACACAGCATCAACCCGGCCTGAACGAAGATCCAGGTAGGCTTCATCGGTGCTGCCATAACGAATGATCCGGAGATCCTCGCCATAGTTGTCGGTGAGATATTTATCGTGGGTGGTCGCTCGCTGAACACCGATTTTCTTGTCCTTGAGATTTTCCGCTTTAATTTCAAAAGCAGAGTCGGCGGGCATAACGAAACGATTCGGCACTCTTGAATACTTGTCGGTAAAGTCAATCACCCGTTTGCGCTCATCGGTAATGGCCATGGCCGCAATGATGGCATCGTATTTGCGTGCCAGCAGGCCGGGAATGATGCCGTCCCAGTCCTGGGCGACCAGCTTGCATTTGACTGCCATTTCCTGGCACAGGGCATGGGCCAGATCGATATCGAATCCTGCCAGAGTACCGTCCTGCTGGGTATAGGAGAAGGGGGGATAGGCCCCCTCCACGCCAAACCGGACGGTTTCTTTCTGTTCGGCAATCGCCGGCGAGGTGAGCATGGCGGCACCCAGCAGCCAGCTGGCGTACAATGTTTTTTTCATGTCGAGTTTCCTTTCCATTTTCTTCGATTCCATCGTATTGGCCGCTTGATGGCGGCCCTTTACCGGGTTCGCTTGCTCAAGGGAAAGCTGGGCGGAAAGATCTCGGCCAGCGGCGGATGCTGGTGGCAGCGCTCCGGGTAGCTGGCGATAAAGCCTTGGAACTGTTGCTGGGCCTGCTGGTGCAGTTGCTGCAGATCCAGTCCGGACTTCACCAGCTTGCCGTCCCATACCACCTTGTCACCATTGACGATCACCCCTTTCACGTCCCGGCCGTTGCCGTTGATCACCATGGTGGTGATGGGATCGAATACCTGACCGGTATGGATGCTGTCGAAGTCGAACACCATGATATCGGCTTTGGAGCCCGGGCACAGACGACCTATGTCCTCCCGTCCCAGCGCCCGGGCGCCGCCCAGGGTGGCCATGTTGTAGTAATCGGCGGCGGAGGCGGCGGTGATGTCGTTGCTTTCCACCCGGCTCAGAATGGTGCCGATGTGCATGTTTTGGATCATGTCCGGCGGAAAGGTATCCGTGCCCAGACTGAGGTTGATGCCGGCCTGCTGGAACTGGCGCACGCCATGGAAATACTTGCTGTGGCGACCGGCCACGATGGGGCAGATCACCGCATTGGCTCCGGCCTGACCCAGCAGGGCCAGCTCCCGCTCCACCTTTTCCGGTGTGCTGTGCTTGCCGCCCAGGTATTGCAGATGAGGCAGCAGCAGGCGGTGATCCAGCAGGCCGTTTTCGGCCATCAGCTCTACCGATGACATGCCATTGTGCAGCTCATGCACCATGTCCAGCTCAAATTGCCCCTGACAGCTGTGCAGCCGCACCGGGCAGTCCAGCGCACGCATGGCGCTGGCGGTCTGGCGCAGCAGCTCCGGGGTGCAGCCCTCAATGCGATCCGGCGCCAGCATGCCCCTGATGGTATCGCCATACTGATCCAGCTGCTCTATGTAGCGCACCGCCTCTTCCAGCCCCTTTAGCCCCTTCTGCTCGTCAAAGCGCATGTCAAAGCTGCCATCCGGGTTCACCACGCCGTAGCCGGACATATAGGCCGGCCCCAGGTAGGCGCGCACGCCCAGGCTGGTGGCGATCTCGGCGGCCCGGTGAAACTCGTCGGCGGTTTCCGCCCATTCCCGGTACAGAATGGAAGTGATGGGCGCTATGGTGGTAATGCCGTTAAGCAGCAGCTGGCTGAAGGCATAGCGCTTGTTGAAGTCGAGCTGGGCGTCGCTGTAGGTCTCCCGCCGTTGCCAGTCGCTGGCGGGCAGGCGGCCCTTTTTCCAGCCGGGCTGATGATCAAAGGCCAGCACGGTGGAGTCCAGATCCGAGACTGCATCCAGATCGATAAAGCCGGGGCCGACCAGGGCGTTGCCCATGTCCAGGGTTTCGTCCACCGGTTCCTGATAGTCGTGGCCCACAAACAGCACGGTGTCGCCGCGGTAGACCAGCTCGCCGTCTTCGTAAATATGGTGGCCGCCATCCTGAAAGCCGACAATGTACCTGGCGGTGATTTTGGTGGTTTTCATTCGTATTGTGCTCCTCGGTGCCCGCATACGGGCAGAATGTGATTGAACAAACGGGCTCAGAACAGGCACTCGCCCCGATCGGCCACCATGGTGCCGGCCTTGAACACGGTGCGATCCCTGGGCGGTTCAACAATGGCTTCGGCTGGCACTCTGGCATCCAGCAATACCAGATCGGCCTGGCAGCCTTCCGCCAGGCCATAGTTGGCAAGGCCCATCACCTCGGCGCCGCCCTGAGTAATGGCATGCAGCGCCTGATCCAGCTCCCTGTCCTGACGCCAGCGGTATTTCAGGCCCATCAGCATGGCCCGCTGCAGCATGTCGGCATTGCCATAGGGGCTCCAGGTGTCGCGAATGCCGTCGTTGCCGGCGGTTACCCGAATGCCGGCGGCGCGCAGTTTTTCATAGGGGGGCACAGCGCGGTTGGCGGGGGCCGTGGTGGCAATGGCGATATCGGCCCGGGCCAGTCCCTCGATCAGTCTGTCCTGATAGCCGGCATCCACTTCGCCCAGACAGAAGGCGTGACTGATGGTCACCTTGCCCTGCAGGCCCAGGGCAAGGGTGCGCTCCGTTATCAGCTCCACGGAAAAGGCGCCCAGATCCCCGGCCTCATGCAGGTGCAGGTCAATGCCCTTGCCATGACGGCAGGCCAGATCGAACACCGCATCAATATGGGCCACCGGGTTGCGCTCAAAGCTGGAGGGGTCAATGCCGCCCACGTAATCGGCACCCAGTTTGAGCGCCTCGTCCATCAAGGCCAGGGTGCCTGGCCGGCCCAGCAGGCCGCTCTGGGGAAAGCAGACCGTCTCTATGTACACCTGGCCGGCCAGCTTTTCTTTGGTGGCCAGCACCCCTTCCATGTGTTTGAGGCCGATTTCGGTATCCACATCGATATGGGTGCGGATATGGGTAGTGCCCAGGCGGATGGCCTGGCGGGCAATGCGCTCGGACTGCTGACGGGAGTCGAAGTCGTTATGGCGGCGAAAATGGCGTTCGTTTTCAATAATGGCCGGCAGCTCCCGGGGCACCTGATTTTCATACCAGTCCATGCCCCAGAGGGACTTGTCGATATGGGCGTGACCGTCGATAAAGCCGGGCAGGGCCAGGCGGTGATGGCCTTCCACTATGTTTGCATTGGATGGGTCTGCATGGGCAGGCGCCGAAAGCGCACGGCCAATACGGGTGATCTGTCCCTGCTCAATAAGAATATCCTGACTGCCTGTCTGCCCGTGCAGGCGCACGTTTTTGATCAATGTGGACTTCATGGTTTCTCCCAACTGGCCCTACCGGGGGCGCATGCTCTGTGGTTGTTTGAGTGCGTAGCGAATCGCTCACCATCTCATGGATATACCTTCTTAACTTCCTTCTCAGATTGTTAGCACTCTCACGTCACAAAGTAAATAATTAGTAAAAAAAGTGTTAGCATTTCGTTTACTTTTCGTCTGTTTTGCGGTTGGATATAGGTGCTTCAGTTGTTGCAATGCCGTCGGATACGGCCAGACAGCCGGGTTTGATCGGTGTGTTTACTTACAGGGAAGGAAACTGATGATGAAGATGAAGACGCTTACCGCCTGCCTGATGGCGGCATCCTGTACTCTGCTGGCGCAGCAGGCCCAGGCCGAAAACGTGGTGCGCTGGGCTCAGCAGGGCGACATACCCACCCTTGACCCCTATGCTTTTGCGTCCACCCCGGCGCTGGCGTTCCAGAACCATATCTATGAAGGCCTGGTGCAGTGGAACGAGCAGCTGGAAATGTCGCCGGCGCTGGCTACCCGCTGGGAGCAGGTGGACGAAACCACCCTGCGCTTCTATCTGCGGGAAGATGTCCGCTTTCACAATGGCAACGGCTTTAATGCCGACGACGTGGTAGCGTCCATCGCCCGGGTGACCCACCCGGATTCGGGCATTCGCGGCAATGCCTCTTCCATCAAGGACGCCGTCAAGGTGGACGACTACACGGTGGATATTCGCCTGAATGGCAAGTCACCCATTGCCCTCAACGAGCTCACCGGCATTCTGATGATGGACAAGGAGTGGCTGGAAGAGCACAAGGCCACCGAGCCCACCAGCATGAGCAAGGGCACCGAAGGCTACGCCACCAACCACACCAATGGCACCGGTCCCTTTATTCTGGAAAGCCGCCGCCGCGATGCGGAAATGGTGCTGGTCAAAAACGAGAACTGGTGGCAGGCCGAACAGGCCAAGCACAATATCGACCGCATTGTGTTCAAACCGGTAGCGTCCGAGTCTACCCGTCTGGCGGGCATGCTGTCCGGCGAGTTTGATCTGGTCAGCGACATTCCCCTGCAGGACTTGCCCCGGCTGGAGCGTGAAAAAGGCATCGACGTCAAGGTGCGGCCCTCGCTGCGGGTGATGTTCCTGACCCTGAACATGAATGACGAGCTCAACGCGGGTAATGTGGACGGTAAAAACCCGCTGCAGGATCAGCGGGTGCGCCAGGCCCTGCACATGGCCATAGACCGGGACGCCATCGTCAAAAAGATCATGCGCGGCATGACCGAGGTGGCCAACACCTATGTGGCCCCGGCCATCGCCGGCTACGATGCCGAGAAGGCCATCAGCCATGGCTATGATCCCAAGCAAGCCAAGGCGCTGCTGGCCGAAGCCGGTTATCCGGATGGTTTCCGGCTGGCCTTTGACTGCGAGCAGGGCTATTACCTGAATGCGGAGCAGTGGTGTCAGGCGGTGCAGCGCTACTGGTCCAAGGTTGGTGTGGATACCAACCTGAACATGCATACCCGCAGCGTCTATTCCCAGATCCGCGATAACGGTCGCACCGATGTGGCGGTGCTGGGCTGGGCCAACCTGCCGCTGTATGACGCCTACAGCATCAACCAGCAGATGCTGCACTCCAAGGATGGCGGCATTTACGGTGCCTTCAACATTCCCCGCTACCGGAATGAAACCATCGACAAGCTGATTGAACAGTCTTCCTCCGAGCAGGATCAGCAGGCCCGCACCGGGCTGATGGAAGAAGTGCTGGCCACGGCCCAGCAGGAGCTGCCGTTCCTGCCCATGCACTTTGAGCCCATGGCCTGGGCGACCTCCGACAAGCTGAGTATTACCCAGAACCCCGACAACGTGGTGCGGCTCTGGTACGCCAGCCTCGAGGAAAGCTGATTCCTTTGCCGGCCACCCGCTGAACCAGGGGTGGCCGGCACACAAGATTCTCGACCAATACCAAAATAACAAGGATAAACCATGGCAAAACTACCGAGCATGGCTGCCTGTCTGGTGGTGGCCGGCTGTTCGCTGGCGGCTGCGCAGCAGGCTCAGGCTGAAAACGTGGTGCGCTGGGCCCAGCAGGCGGATATTCCCACCCTGGATCCTTATGCCTTTGCGTCAACCCATGCCCTGAGCTTTCAGAATCATATCTACGAAGGGCTGGTGCAGTGGAACAACGAGCTGAAGCTGGAGCCGACCCTGGCCACCCGCTGGGAGCAGCTGGACGACACCACACTGCGCTTTTATCTGCACCAGGGCATTCGTTTTCACAATGGCAATGCCTTCAATGCCGATGATGTGGTGGCCTCCATCGCCCGGGTGACCCACCCCGACTCAGGCATTCGCGGCAATGCGTCTTCCATCAGGGATGCCGTCAAGGTAGACGAGTACACGGTGGACATTCGCCTCAATGGCAAGTCGCCCATCGCCCTCAATGAGCTGTCCGGCGTACTGATGATGGACAAGGAGTGGCTGGAACAGCACAAGGCCACCGAGCCCACCAGCATGAGCAAGGGCACCGAAGGTTATGCCACCAATCACGCCAACGGCACCGGCCCCTTTATTCTGGAAAGCCGCCGCCGCGATGCGGAGATGGTGCTGGTCAAAAACGAGCACTGGTGGCGGGCCGGAGAGGTGAAGCACAATATCGATCGCATTGTGTTCCAGCCGGTGTCGTCCGATGCCACCCGGCTGGCGGGGGTGTTGTCCGGAGAGTTTGATCTGGTCAATGACGTGCCCCTGCAGGATCTGCCCCGGCTGGAGCGGGAAAAGAACATAGACGTCAAGGTACGCCCCTCGTTGCGGGTGGATTACCTGTCGCTGAACATGGCCGACGAGCTCAATGCGGGCAACGTGGACGGCAAGAACCCGCTGCAGGACTTGCGGGTACGCCAGGCCCTGCACATGGCCATTGACCGGGAAGCCATCGTCAAGAAGATCATGCGTGGCATGACCGAAGTGGCCAACACCTATGTGGCCCCGGCCATTGCCGGTTATGACGCAGAGCGCGCCATCACCCTTCCCTATGATCCCAAACAAGCCAGGGCGCTGCTGGCCGAGGCCGGTTACCCGGATGGGTTCACACTGGCCTTTGACTGTGTGCAGGGTGCTTACCTGAATGCGGAGCAGTGGTGTCAGGCGGTGCAGCGCTACTGGTCCAAGATCGGAGTGAAGAGCGAGCTGAATGTGCATACCCGCAGTGTGTATTCCCAGATCCGCGACAACGGCCGCACCGATGTGGCGGTGCTCGGCTGGGCCAACCTGCCGCTGTATGACGCCTACAGCATCAATCAGCAACTGGTGCACTCCAGAGATGGCGGCATCTACGGCGCCTTTAATATTCCCCGTTACCACAACCAGGAAGTGGACCGGCTGATAGAGCAGTCCGCCTCCGAGCTGGACCAGGCCGCCCGTGTGCAGCTGATGAGCGATGCCCTTGCCCTGGCCCAGCAGGATCTGCCGTTTATTCCCCTGCACTTTGAACCCGTCGCCTGGGTGGCGTCCAGCAAGCTGGAGATTACCCAGAACTCCGACAATGTAGTGCGGCTCTGGTACGCGAGCATCAAGGAGAGTTAACCCTTTTCGGCTTCTGTATGACGGGAGCCGGTTGCGGGAGTGGCTTTGCAATTGCAAATCAAAGGAGTGAGATGATGTTGGCTTTTATCATACAGAGATTGATCCAGGCTTGCGGCCTGATGCTGACGGTGGCGCTGATCGCCTTCACCATGTTCCAGTTTGTGGGGGATCCCATCGACGGCATGCTGCCGGAGAGCGCCACCCAGCTGGAGCGGGATCAGCTGCGGGAAGAGCTGGGTCTGAATGACAGTGTCATCACCCAGTACGGCCGCTTTGTCGGCAATATCGCTCAGGGTGATTTCGGGATTTCCTATTACAACAAGATGGATGTGCTCAACCTGATCATGGAGCGGCTGCCCGCTACCCTAGAGCTGGTATTTGTGGCGGTGGTCATTTCCCTGCTGGTGGGCCTGCCCGCCGGGGTCTGGGTGTCGCTGTCGCGCAACAAGTGGCTGACCAGCCTGGTGCAGACCATTTCCCTGATCGGGGTGTCGCTGCCCAGCTTTATTGCCGGCATCGTGCTGATCATCGTGTTCTCGGTGTGGCTGGGCTGGCTGCCTTCCCACGGCCGGGGTGACATAGTGGAGTTTGGCTGGTGGAGCAGCGGTCTGTTCAGTCAGTCGGGCTGGGCCTCGATTATTCTGCCGGCGCTGTCACTGGCCTTGTTTATGATCACCATGGTCATGCGTCTGGTACGCAGCGAGATGAAGGAAGTGCTGCGCACCGATTACATCAAGTTCGCCAAGGCCAGGGGCATCCGCCAGCGCAGCATCAACTATGTGCATGCCCTGCGCAATTCCCTGCTGCCGGTGATCACCATTATCGGCCTGCAGATCGGCGGCCTGATCGCCTTCGCCGTGGTCACCGAAACGGTGTTCCAGTGGCCGGGCATGGGGCTGCTGTTTATTCAGGCGGTGAACTATGTAGATATTCCGGTGATCTCCGCTTATCTGGTGTTTATCTCCCTGATCTTTATCTGCATCAATACCCTGGTCGATATCCTTTATCGCGTGATTGATCCGCGCATGAAAAATGCGTGATCGCTGGCACCCCAAGGACGAGGTAACTTATGGCAATTAACAACATGACCAAGGCGGCGCCGTCCGCCTCCACCGGCTCCCGTACCGGGGGGCTGCAGAAACTGTGGCAACGGCTGCTGGCCGCCTGGGACAGCGACATCGCCTACAACTTCCGCACTTCACGGCTGACGGTGTTCGCCAGTGCGGTGCTGCTGCTGCTGCTGTTCGCCGGCATCGGCGCTTCCCTGCTGGCCCATTACGATCCCTTCGACCTGGCCGCCTTTGACCTGATGGACTCCGAGCTGCCGCCGTCCTGGGTGGAAGGCGGTGAGGCCCGCTTCTGGCTGGGCACCGACATTCAGGGCCGGGATGTGTATTCACTGATCCTCTACGGCCTGCAGGTATCGCTGATCGTCGGCTTTATCAGTGTGCTCTGCGCCATGGCGCTGGGGGTGACCCTGGGTGTGATCAGCGGTTACTTCGGCGGCATGGTCGACGCCCTGATCATGCGCCTGGCCGACGCCATGCTCAGCTTTCCCACCATCATGTTTGCCCTGCTGGTGAGCGGTGCCGCCCGCGGCCTGCTGCCCCAGGAGATGCATGATCAGATGGCGGTGTACATCATAGTGATTTCCATCACCCTGACCGGCTGGATGCAGTACGCCCGTACCGTGCGGGGCTGCACCCTGCTGGAAGGCAACAAGGAATATGTGCAGGCCGCCAAGGTAATGGGCAGCAACAACATGCGCATCATGTTCCAGCATATTCTGCCCAACGTGCTCAGCCCGGTACTGGTGCTGGCGACCCTGCATCTGGCGCTGGCGGTGCTGACCGAAGCGACGCTGTCCTTCCTCGGTGTGGGCATGCCGCCGCATCAGCCTTCGCTCGGTACCCTGATCAACGAAGGCAACAAATACCTGTTCTCGGGCCAGTGGTGGGTGGTGCTGTTCCCGTCTCTGGTGCTGGTGATACTGGCCCTGTCGGTCAACCTGGTGGGTGACTGGCTGCGCGATGCCCTCAATCCCAAGCTGCGTTAAGGAGAAGACCATGGACAAGGCAAACAATAACCGCGGTGAGGTGATCCTGGAAGTTGATGACCTGTGCATTGAGTTTATGCACCGCAAGGGCAACCTGAAGGCGATTCAGAATGTGTCGTTCGAGATGCGCCAGGGCGAGATCCTGGGCGTGGTGGGGGAATCCGGTGCCGGCAAGTCGCTGACCGGCTCGGCCATCACCGGCCTGCTGGAAGCGCCGGGACGCATCGCCAGCGGCGAAATCCGCCTGCATGGCAAGCGCATCGACAACCTGCCGGAAGAGCAGCGCCGGCTGCTGCGGGGCAAGGAAGTCGGCGCCATCTTTCAGGATCCGCTGACCAGCCTTAACCCGGTGCTGACGGTGGGCAAGCAGCTGATTGAAACCATTCAGACCCACCTGCCACTGTCTTATGATCAGGCCCGGCAGAAGGCGCTGGATCTGATGAAGGAAGTGGGCATACCGGCGGCGGAGCAGCGTATTGATCAGTATCCGCACCAGTTTTCCGGGGGCATGCGCCAGCGCATCGTGATCGCCCTGGCACTTTGTGTGGAGCCCAGGGTGATCATCGCCGACGAGCCCACCACGGCGCTGGATGTGTCGGTGCAGGCCCAGGTGCTGCAGCTGCTGCGCCGGCTGTGCAAGCAGCACAATGCCTCGGTAATGCTGGTGACCCACGACATGGGGGTAATCGCCGAGATCTGTGACCGGGTGGCGGTGATGTATGCGGGCCGGCTGGTGGAGATCGGCCCGGTGGAGGCGGTGCTCAAGTCCCCCAGCCATCCCTATACCGCCGGGCTGATGGGCTCCATTCCCCGGATTGGCGTGCGCGAGCCCAGGCTGTCGCAGATCCCGGGCTCCATGCCCCGGCTTAACGCCATTCCCCAGGGATGTGCCTTCAATCCGCGCTGCCCCAACAGCAGTGCCGAATGCCGGCAGTCTGAGCCGGTGCTGAAAACGGTGGGTGACTCCCGGGTCGCCTGTCTGAAAGTCATGGAAGAGGAGCTGGTGTGATGAGCGAAATGATCGAAGAAAGAGGTCTGCTGGAGGTACGCGACCTGCATATCAAGTTCGATATCTCCAAGCCCTTGATGCACCGGCTGCTGAACCGGGAAGACAAAACCTATGTGCACGCGGTGCGGGGCATCGACTTCAGCATTCGCCGGGGCGAGACCTTCAGCCTGGTGGGTGAATCCGGTTGCGGCAAGTCGACGGTAGCGCGACTGTTGTCGGGTCTGTATCAGCCCACGGACGGTGAAATCAGCTATGAAGGCACAGTGCTGGCAGAAGCCAGCCGTGAGCAGCGTCAGTATATTCGCCGCCGTTGCCAGATGATCTTTCAGGATCCCTTTGCCAGCCTCAACCCGCGCTGGAAGGTGGATCGCATTATCGCCGAGCCGCTGGTGCTGTTTGGCATGATCAAGAGCCGGGAAGAGGGACGCCGGCGGGTGGGCCAGCTGCTGGAGCAGGTGGGTCTGGCGGCCTCGGACATGGACAAGTTTCCCCATGAGTTCTCGGGAGGCCAGCGCCAGCGTATCTCCATTGCCCGGGCCCTGGCCGGCGAGCCCGAGTTCCTGGTGTGTGATGAGCCCACCTCGGCGCTGGATGTGTCGGTGCAGGCCCAGGTGCTCAACCTGATGAAGGATCTGCAGGAGGAGCTGGGGCTGACCTACCTGTTTATCAGCCATGACATGTCGGTGGTGTCCCACTTCTCGGATCGGGTCGGCATCATGTATCTGGGCCGGCTGGTGGAAGTGGGCACGGTGGAAGAGGTATTCAACCGCCCCCGCCACCCCTACACCCGCATGCTGATGGACGCCATTCCCAGCATGGATGTGATCCACAAGGAGCGGACCCCGGTGACCGGTGAAGTGCCCAACCCTATTTCACCGCCCTCGGGTTGTGCCTTCCATCCCCGCTGTGCCTTTGCCACCGACAAGTGCAAACAGACCTCACCGGCCACGCAGAATATCAGCGAAACCCAGCAGGTCTCCTGCCACTATCCTCTGTCCATTAGCTGATCAGCGGCGTTTCGGACGTAACAGGGCCGGCTCGGCCGGCCCTGCCTTCTCTCACTCCTGTCATTCTTTCTTTACACCTGCTCCATCCACCTCCAGTCTGCACACGTCCCCCGCTTTTATACTTAAGGGCGCGGCAGCCGGGAGTAATACCAATTACATTAAGCAAGCGATCGCTTCAGGTCCTGCTGTAGCTGCCACTTTAGTCGGCAGGGCCTGTGCAACAGGCCTTTAAGACGCAGTGGTCTGCAGGTTTGCGCCAGCTGAAGCGGCGCCTACAGATCGGATACAGAGTGAGTAAATGTTTAATCCGATTGGTATAAGGAGGGCATCATGGCAGCAAACAATCACAAAGGCCTGTGGGAGAACCCGCTGGGTACCGACGGCTTTGAATTTGTGGAATATGCCTCCACCGAGCCCGAGCGGCTGGCGCAGCTGTTTGAGCGTCTCGGTTTTGTGGCGGTGTCCCGCCATCGCAGCAAAAATGTGACCCTGTATCGCCAGGGGGACATCAACTTTATTCTCAATGCAGAGCCCGACAGCCAGGCGGCGCAGTTTGCCAAAAGCCACGGCCCCTGTGCCAATGCCATGGCGTTCAGGGTGAAAGACGCGGCCGTTGCCCTGAAACGGTTGCAGGCCGATGGCGCCAAAGTGGTGCCCTCCGGCGCCGGCCCCATGGAGCTGCAGATCCCCGCCATTGAGGGCATCGGCGGCTCGCTGATTTATCTGGTGGACAGATACGGCGATCACAGCATTTATGATGTGGACTTTCGGCCGGTCGAGGGTGTAGAGCGCCATCCTGAAGGGGTGGGGCTGACCTATATCGATCACCTTACCCACAATGTGGCCCGGGGCCATATGGACATCTGGGCCGGCTTTTACCAGCGGCTGTTCAACTTTCGGGAAATCCGCTACTTCGATATCGAGGGCAAACTCACCGGGCTGCGCTCCCGGGCCATGACCAGCCCCTGTGGCAAGATCCGCATTCCCATCAACGAATCCTCGGACGAACACAGCCAGATCGAGGAATTTCTGCGCCAGTACAAGGGCGAGGGCATTCAGCATATCGCTTTGGGCACCGACGACATCTACCGCACCGTGGAGCAGCTGCGTGCCGGTGGCATGAGTTTTATGGATACCCCCGACACCTACTACGAGCGCCTGGACGAGCGTCTGCCCGGTCACGGTGAGGATTCGGCCCGGCTGCAGCAAAACCGCATTCTGATGGACGGCGCGCCCAGCGAAGGCCAAGGGCTGCTGCTGCAGATTTTCACCGACACAGTGATAGGCCCCATCTTCTTTGAAATCATTCAGCGCAAGGGTAACGAGGGCTTTGGCGAGGGCAATTTTCAGGCGCTTTTTGAATCCATTGAGGAAGATCAGATACGCAGAGGGGTACTGAAGGCGGATTAATCTCCCATTTTTAATCCCACCCGTTTTTTATTTGAGCGCAAGCTGGCAAAATAGCAGGACATGCTGTCAGCTATTCTTTACACCTGTGTCCGGGGTGGCTGATAACCAATAACAGACCGAAGACATAACGGAGTGGGTGTGAGTAACAATGTGCAGGGGGCCGGCGCGCGTCCGGCCCAGTGGTCCAGCCGGTTTGCCTTTATTATGGCGGCGGTCGGCTCGGCGGTCGGCCTTGGCAATATCTGGAAGTTTCCCTATATCACCGGCGAAAACGGCGGCGGCGCCTTTGTGCTGGTGTATCTGGCCTGTATCGCCGTGATCGGCCTGCCGCTGATGATGGCGGAAGTCATGCTGGGCCGGCGCGGCGGCAAAAGCCCCATCGGCACCATGGCGCAGGTGGCGGCCAGTGAAGGGCGCAGCCGCAGCTGGGTGGGCGTCGGCTTTATGGCCACCCTGGCGGCCTTTTTGATCCTGTCGTTTTACAGCGTGATCGCCGGCTGGACCATGCCCTATATTGTGTCGGCGGCCAGCGGCGAGCTGAGCAACATCAGCGCCGAGCAATCGGGCGGCCTGTTTGAAGGCCTGCTGGCCTCACCGGGCCAGCTGCTGTTGTGGCACTCGGTGTTTATGGGACTGACGGTACTGGTCTCCGCCGGCGGTGTGCGCCACGGCCTGGAGCGGGCGGTGACCAAACTGATGCCGGCGCTTTTTGTGTTGCTGCTGATCCTGGTGGGTTATGCCATGACCACCGGCCATTTCGGTGAAGCGGCCGCCTTCCTGTTTACACCCGACTTCTCCGCCCTCACCGCCGAAGCGGTGCTGGTGGCCCTGGGCCATGCCTTCTTTACCCTGAGCCTGGCCAGCGGCGCCATGATGGCCTACGGTGCCTACCTGAAAAAGGACGTCTCCATTGCCCGCACCTCCGTGGTGGTGGCGATCATGGACACCGGCGTGGCCCTGCTGGCGGGGCTGGCGATTTTCCCCATCGTGTTCGCCAATGGCCTTGAAGCCGGCGCGGGGCCGGGGCTGATCTTTGTGACCCTGCCGGTGTCCTTTGGCCAGATGCCCGGCGGCGGCTTCTTCGCCACCCTGTTCTTCGTGCTGCTGCTGTTTGCGGCCTGGAGCTCGTCCATCTCCATGCTGGAGTCCCTGGTCAGCTACCTGAACGAAAAGGGGGTAAGCCGGATGAAGGCGGCGGTGGGCGGCGGCCTGGTGGCCTGGCTGGTGGGCATTACTACCGTGCTGTCGCTTAACGAATGGTCCGGCTTTACCCCGCTGGACATGTTCGCGCGCTTTGAAGGCAAGACGCTGTTTGATCTGTACGACTACCTCACCGCCAATATCATGATGCCCCTGGGCGCGCTCTTTACCGCCCTGTTTGTGGGCTGGAAAATGAAGCCGGCCCACTCCGCCGCCGAGCTGGGCGGCTGGCACCGGGTGTGGTATCCGGTGGTGCGCTACCTCACGCCCGTCGCCCTGCTGATCGTGTTTTACTTCAACCTGAAATAACGCTCTTCACTGCTACAGGGCTTGCCTGGCTTCAACCGGGCAAGCCCTGGTATCTCTTCGCCAGCTTTCACTTCAACGCTTGACATGGATCAAGACGCTTACTGTGTCCCTACAATAATTTAACATTTTTCAGACAGTTAAATGGATAAGGACATCGTATGTATCAGTTTCTGCTAAAGGCCCATGTGGCGCTTGTTGTGTTGGGTTTTTTAAGTTTCCTGCTGCGCACCTGGTGGGGAGTGACCCATTCGGCACGACTGCACAATGCGCTGGCACTGAAGGCCCATAAACTGGTGACCCTGCTGATGCTGGTCAGTGCCCTGGCCTTGTGTGTTGTGATAGCGCAATACCCGGTCACCGATGCCTGGCTGACCGAAAAGCTGGTGCTGCTGGTTGCCTATGTCGCCTTTGCCATGATGGCCTTCAAGCCTGAGGTACCAGCCCGGCGGCGTTATGTGCTGGCGGGCATTGGCTGTGCCCTGTTTGCCACCATACTGTTTATCGCCAAAAGCCATACGCCCTTGCTGCTGGGCTAAAGACAGCCGTTATAACCCGTACCGCTCTATCTTCTTCAGCAGGCCCTGGCGCGACAGCCCCAGGGCCTGGGCGGCATGGGTGCGGTTGTTGTCGTGACGGGCCAGGGCGTCGGTGATAAGGGTGATTTCCAGCGCCCGCACCTGGGCATCCAGGGTATCGCCACCGGGCAGGGGCCGGGCCGGGCTGTTTTCCCGGGCGTCCGGATAGAGCAGGGCGATGTCGTCCAGGGTGATAATCCCCCCCTGGGCGATGGCGGCCACGCTGTCGAGGGCGCTTTTCAGCTCGCGCACATTGCCCGGCCAGCGGCGCTGAATAAACCAGTTGAAGGCGGCGGTGTCCGGATGCAGCGGCGGCTGGCCGCTGCCCTGGGCCTGCAGCTCCAGAAAGTGGCTGATCAGCAGGGGAATGTCTTCCGGGCGATCGTCCAGGGGCCGGGTTTCAATGGTCACGCCCTTGATGCGGTAGAACAAATCTTCCCGGAACTCGCCGCTGGCGACCTTGTCGGGCAGGCTGGCGTTGGTGGCGGAGATCACCCGTACATTGATGGTTTCCAGCTCTCGCCCGCCCACCGGGTAGAAGCTGCCCTCCTGCAATACCCTGAGCAGTTTTACCTGCATGGCCAGGGGCATGTCACCGATTTCATCCAGAAACAGGGTGCCGCCGTCGGCCAGCTTGAGCAGGCCGTCCTTGTTGCGATCGGCGCCGGTAAAGGCGCCCTTGGTGTGGCCGAACAGTTCGCTTTCCAGCAGTTCGGCGGGAATGGCGCCGCAGTGCACCGAGATAAAGGGACCGGAGGCCCGGGGGCTGAGATCGTGAATGGCCCGGGAGATCACCTCCTTGCCGGTGCCAGAAGGGCCGGTCACCAGCACCCGCACATCGGTGGGAGCAATGCGGCTGACCAGGGCGCGAATGGTGTTCATGGACGGTGAGGCGCCGATCAGGGTGGTGATCGGGCTCTGCCGGCTGATGCGGGTTTTCAGGCTGTTGAGCTCGCGCACCAGCTGGTGTTTGGTAATGGCGCGGCGGATCACCACCGCCAGCAAATCCGGATCCATGGGCTTGGCCAGCAGATCCCAGGCGCCCTGACGCAGGGCTTCCAGCGCCAGCTCCCGCTCGCCGTGACCGGTGAGAATGATCACCGGCCTGTCGGTAAACTCGGGCAGGGCGCTCAGGGTATGGTGCGGATCGAACCGGGGCGGCAGTGACAGATCGAGCAGGACAAGATCGGCGTCGACGTCAGCCAGCAGGGTGCGCAGCTCGCCGAGATCGGCGCCGGTATGCACCTCGTAGCCTTCCGCCTGCAGCCACTGGGCGCTCAGGGTGCGAAAGGCGGGCTCGTCGTCGATGACAATAATGCGGGCCGTGGTCATGATGCTTGCTCCTCGGGAAAATAAAGCTCAAAGGTCACCGGCCAGCCGGCGTCGTTACGGTGGCGAATATGGCCGCCATGGGCCTCCATAATCCGCTGTACGATGGCCAGCCCCAGGCCGCTGCCGCCCTGACGCCGGGTCACAAAGGGGCGGAACAAGTGAGCCTGCATGTCGGCCTCGATGGTCGGGCCATTGTTGTGCAGCCACAGCACACCGGGGGTGTCGGTGCTTTCAAGCCGTATATGGCCGTCCGGCTGATTGCGTACAAAGGACAGGGCGTTGTCGATCAGGTTGGTCAGCACCTGTTGCAGCCGGTAGGGATCCGCATACAGGTGATAATCGTCCGGCAGGCTGTAATCAAAGCTGACCTGCTGCCAGTCGAACTGGGGGCGCAGGCTGTCCAGCAGTGGCGCCAGGGGCAGGGGGCGGGGCTGTATCTGCAGCTGGCCGGAATAGGCCAGCATGTCGACGATCAGCCGGTCGGCCCGTTTGAGCTGCCCTTGAATCATGCTTTTACGATCCGCCTCCAGGCCGGCGGTGGCCATGGAAATGATATTGAGCGGGTTGCGCAGCTCGTGGGCCATGGCCGCCGACAGTCCGCCCAGCTCCACCAGGTGTTGTTCCGAGACCCGCTTGCGTTCGGCTTCGGCCAGTTGCAGCGAGCGCTCCAGCAGGCCGCAGCGGGTGGCCAGCAGAGAGCCGAACACCTCGGCGGTCAGCCGTGTGCCGGGGGTGACATCGTCAAAACCCTTCAGCCGGAACTGCCAGCCCTGTGCCTGATGCAAACACCACAGCTGCAGCCCGGGGCCGGGTTCGGACAGTGGTGGCCGGGTCAGCAGCCGCACCGTGACCGGCTGGCCCATCTGCCGGGCCAGCAGTCGCTCGGCGGTTTGGGCCAGGGCATTCCAGTCGCTGGCATCGCGCAGTTGTGCCATCCAGGTGTCGAGCAGCTGTTCATCGAGCCGGCTGCCCGGGTAGATTAACCGCTCCACTAGGGCGCTCACCGGCCGGTACAGCGCCAGCGCCAGCATCAGCAGCAGCAGCGAATACAGCCACAGCTGCCACTGGGGCACGGCGGCCAGGGCCTGCATGCCCAGCCGTCCGGCCATGGCGCTGAACAGCGCCATCAGTCCCAGCAGCAAACCGGTCATTAAAATCCACAGCAGCGCCCGGTTGGCCCAGGCGTTCACTTCCAGCATCTGGTAGCGCACCACACCGTACACCAGCAGCAGCACGTAGCTGGGCAGCAGCAGCATGGGCCAGGGATACCAGTGCAGCCCCAGAGACGGAAAAATAAAACTGGTGGCAAGGAGCAGCCCCCAGGCGCCGGCGGCGAACATGGCGGCAATGGAGCGGCGGCGGTTGCCCCTGTGGCGGGCAAAGCCCCACAGCAGCAGGGCATGGGCCAGCACGCCAATGAAAATGGTGTAGCCAATATTGAACCAGCCACTGCCCTGAAACACGAAATAGTGTTCAAAGGGGCCAAAGGCGATGATGCCGCCGCCGTTTTGCAGCAGGGTGATCAGGCTGACCAGCACCGCCGCCCCGTAAAGCAGGCCGCGGTGGCGCGCCAGCCGGCTCAGCCAGGGGCGCTGACCGGCCCCCTGGTTGACAAAGCCGATGGCAAAGTCGAGAAAAAAGGTGGGCATCAGCGGGTTGGCCAGGATCAGCGCCACCCCCAGGGTGTCCAGCCCGTAAAACACCGCCACATGGCCGGCGCACCACAGCGCCATCATCACCCCAAAGCCCGCCAGCGCCTTCATGCTGCGCCGGTTGCGGGCGCGCCAGAACAGCCAGGCCGATACCAGCAGGGCGCAGCCGCTGGTAAGCATCATCATGAGTTCAAAGGCGAGTTCCAGAGGCATAAGGAAGGGTGTCCGGGTGTAAATGGTGTTGACAGCTGGAGGCCAAAAAACTGTAAACCTTGTTGTCGGTGAGCACAAGTTTTTACACTTTTATTGATCCACGGCAAGACAGGACGGCCTTCTCCACAAATTGGCACACCTTGTGCATTTAACTCACTACCAGACTAACGAGTGAGCATAACCATAATGAACATGACTGCCCTGTTGATGGAATTTTCCGCTATTGTGATCGTTCTTCTGATGGCGGGCCTGCCGGCCCTGCTGCGTCGCCAACTGGCCCGCTAAGGAGGACCCATGGAGCTAGATGCCGCCATACTGTCGCGAATACAGTTCGCCTTTACCGTCAGCTTTCACATTATCTTTCCGGCCATCACCATAGGTCTGGCCACCGCCATTGCCATCTGGGAAGGGCTCTGGCTGAAAACCCGCAACCCTGTGTATTTTCAGCTGGCCAAGTTCTGGATCAAGCCCTTTGCCATCACCTTTGGCATGGGGGTGGTGAGCGGCATCGTGCTGTCTTACGAGTTTGGCACCAACTTCTCCCGCTTTTCCGAGATCACCGGCGCCGTGCTGGGGCCGCTGATGGCCTATGAGGTGCTGACCGCCTTTTTTCTGGAGGCCGGTTTTCTCGGGGTCATGCTGTTCGGCTGGCAGCGGGTGGGGGAAAAACTGCACTTTTTCTCCACCTGTGTGGTGGCGGTTGGCACCTGGATTTCCGCCTTCTGGATTATCGTGGCCAACTCCTGGATGCAGACCCCGGCGGGCTATGAGCTGGTGGACGGTCGCTTTGAGGTGGCCAGCTGGATGGAGGTGATTTTCAATCCGTCCATGCCCTACCGGCTGACCCACATGCTGCTGGCGGCCATGCTCAGCGCCACCTTCCTGATTGGCGGCGTCAGCGCCTGGTATCTGTTTAAAAAACGCGATCTGGCCTTTGGCCGCAAGGGCCTGTCCATGGCGCTGTGGGCGGCGCTGCTGCTGGCGCCGGTGCAGGCGTTGGTAGGCGATTTTCACGGCCTGAATGTGAAGGAACATCAGCCCATCAAGGTGGCGGCCATGGAAGGGATCTGGCCCGAGCGCGAGGCCGGTGCGCCGCTGCTGCTGTTTGCGGTGCCCGACATGGAGGCCGAGACCAATCATTTTGAAATTGCCATTCCCAAGCTGGCTTCCCTCATTCTTACCCATGAGCTGGACGGCGAGCTGCAGGGCCTGAAATCGGTACCCGCCGACGAGCGCCCCTATGTGCCGCTGGTGTTCTATTCGTTCCGCATCATGGTGGGCCTGGGTGTGCTGATGATAGGCGCCGCCCTGTGGGGCCTGTGGCTGCGCCGCAACAACGGCCGTTTTGAAAGCCGGCCCTTTCAGTGGCTGATGATGCTGATGATCCCCTCCGGCGTTATCTCTACCCTGGCCGGCTGGTATGTGGCCGAAGTGGGCCGCCAGCCCTGGCTGGTGCACGGCCTGGTGCGCACCATGGACGTGGTGTCACCGCTGCCGGCGGAGCGGGTGCTGTTTTCCCTCACCCTGTTTGTGCTCACCTACAGCCTGCTGTTCTGCGTGTATCTCTATTTTATGGCCAAGCTCATTCGCAAGGGGCCGCCCGACATGGCCCGGCTGGAGCAGCACATGATCGGCATCAAGGCCCCCGGCTTTGCCCTGGCCTGGGTGAAGAAACTGCAACACGACGTAGTGGAGAACTGAGATGGATCTGGCGCTGTTTTATTATTTGTTGCTGGGCTTTGCGGTGCTGATGTATGTGGTGCTGGACGGCTTTGATCTCGGCCTCGGCATCCTCTACCCCTGGTTTCGCAGCGAAGGCGAACGGGATCACATGATGCGTTCCATTTCCCATGTGTGGGACGGCAATGAAACCTGGCTGGTGTTTGGCGGCGTGGTGCTGTTCGCCGCCTTTCCCGCCGCCTATGCGGGCATACTGGCGACCCTGTATACGCCCATTATCATCATGCTGATCGGGCTGATTTTCCGCGGTGTGGCCTTTGAATACCGGTTCAAGTCCCATCGCTCCAAGCCCTGGTGGGACAAGTCGTTCTGGCTCGGCTCCACCGTGGCCACCTTCTGCCAGGGCGCCATTCTCGGCGCCGTGGTGCAGGGGGTGGAGGGCGGCCCCGGCGAGCTGGGGGCCCTGGACTGGCTCAGCCCCTTCAGCCTGTTCACCGGTTTTGCGCTGATGGTGGCCTATGCCCTGCTGGCCTGTTGTTACCTGGTGCTCAAGAGCCGTGATCCCGTGCTGGCCCGGGCCGCCCACCTGGGCCGCCGGCTGGTGGTGATCATCATGGCCATTCTGCTGGTGGTGAGCCTGTGGATGGTGCTGGCCAACGAGCAGGTGAGTGCGCGCTGGTTTGACGGCCTCAACTTTATCTGGCTGTCGCCGCTGCCGCTGCTGAGTGTGCTGCTTGGCTTTTTGCTGTACCGGGATCTGGACGGCGAGCCCCATGAAACCCGGCCCTTCTGGCTGGCCTGCGGCCTGTTCCTGCTGGGTTTCGGTGGTCTGGTGGTGAGCCTGTTCCCTTACCTGATCCCGCACCGGCTGACCCTGTGGCAGGCCAGTGCCCCCGACTCCAGCCTGTTGTTCCTGCTGCCGGGCATTCTCATCTTTCTGCCGCTGATCTGCGCTTATACCCTGTGGGGCTACCGCATCTTTTCCGGCAAGGTGGAAGATTTCGAGGAAGGTTACTGATGGCGGGTAAAAGAAGCTGGCTGTGGTTTGCCGGCCTGTATCTCGCCGGGGTGGGGGGGATCACCCTGGTGGGCATGGCCCTGCGCTGGCTGCTGGGAATGTAAACCTTTCGGACCAGGTAAACAAAAAACGACCCAAATGGGTCGTTTTTTTTGTTGCTAGCTCCAATCTTCTTATACTAATTACATTAAGCAAGTGATCGTTTTAGGTCCTGTTGTAGCCGCCACTTTAGTCGGCAGGGCCTGTGCAACAGGCCTTTAAAACGCCATGGTCTGCCGGTTTGCGCCAGCTGAAGCGGCGCCTACAGCTCGCTAACAGAATGAGTAAATGTTTAATCCGATTGGTGTTACATCATCCAGAATCCGGCGGCCAGCAGGGTGACCAGAGCGATGGCGCCGCCGATCAGCGCATAGGGCAGCTGGGTCAGGGCGTGATCCATGGTGTCGCAACCGGCGCCCTGGGCCGAGAGCACGGTGGAGTCACTGAAGAAGCAGGCGTGGCTGCCAAAGGCCGAGGCCGACAGCAGGGCTCCCACCACCAGCGGCATGGGCACGTCCATGGCCTGACCCAGGGGCACCACGATGGGCAGGGAGATCACGAACACGCCCCAGCTCGATGCGGTGCTGAACACCACCGCGGCCATCACCAGGAACACCACGGCGGGCAACAGCGCCGGCGTCAGCAGCGGGGTGACGGTGTCGATGATGTAGCGGGTCATGCCCAGCTGATCGTTCACTTCCTTCAGAATAAAGCCGGCGCACACGGTGGCGAGCGGATACAGCATCACCTTGAAACCGTCCAGGGTCGCCTCCACCTGCTGCTGAAACGACAGCAGCCGTTGCACCGAATACAGCACCATGGTCGCACCCAGGGCCACCAGCACGCCCTTCAGCAGATCGATGTCGTAATACACGCTGGCCAGCACCAGCACCGCCATCGGCAGCAGAAAGTTGGTCAGTCCCAGCCAGCCGGGCACGCTGCGCTCGGGGGCGGGCGTTTCCTCGTCCTGCCAGCCATCGGGCACCGGCTGACCACCCTGCGCCCGGGCCTCGGCCTTTTTCATGGCGCCCAGATCCGGAAGCCGGCGCGCCGCCACCAGCGCCACCACCAGCAGCGCCGCCCAGCCGTAAAACATCCAGGGAATGCTGGCTACATAGAGTGACATGCCCTGGCCGCTTTCGGCCGCACCCGAGTCTTCCAGCAATGAAGCAAAAAACACCGCCCAGGTGGATACCGGCACCAGAATACAGATGGGAGCGGCGGTGGAGTCCACGATATAGGCGAGTTTTTCCCGGGAGATGTGAAAGCGGTCGGTAATGCGCTTCATGGATGACGACACCGCCAGCGAGTTGAGGTAGTCGTCGATAAACACCACCAGTCCCAGGCCGACCGTGCCCACCATGGCGCTTCTGGGGGACTTGATAAGCCGGGTCATGACGGCGCCAAAGCTGTGCACGCCGCCGCCCCGGGCCAGCAGGTTAATCAGCCCGCCCATCATGCCGCATACCAGAATAAGCCAGGCGATGGTTTCATCCATCATCACCGCCAGGGTCACGTCCGCCAGCGGGCTTACCAGGTTGGCCGGATCGAGCAGCAGCAGGCCGAGCAGGCTGCCCGCCAGCAAGGATTCCACGGTTTTGCGGGTGAGCACCGCCATGGTGATCACCAGCGCCGCCGGCAGCAGGCTCAGCGCACCGTAGTCGCTGCCGGGCTCATGGGTAAAACCGAGCCAGGCAAAGGCCAGGGCGGCTATCACGGCCACCGCCAGGCCACGCCAGAGCGGTGGCCATTTGACACTGGGATTGAGGGCCAGGGAGTTGGGTTGTTCCATCATCATCTTCCTTTTTTGGGTCGAGGGGGCGCGCCTGCCGGCGCTCTTTTACCTGCTTGGTAACATCAGGCGTTTTTCAGCATCCATTCCAGTTCAATGTCGGTAATGCGCTTTTCAAATTCGAGCAGCTCGTCCTGCTTGCAGATGCGGTACACCTCGATGAACTCCTCACCCAGATAGCGCTTGAGCGGAGTGTCGCTTTCAAGCCGGGCCAGGGCGCTGCTCTGGCGGGTGGGCAGGGGCAGGCCTTCCTGCTCCAGGCCGTTGCCCACCACCGGCTCCGGCAGCGGCAGTGTGTTGTCGAGGCCGTGCAGCAGGCCGGCCAGTATGGTGGCCACCACCAGATAGGGGTTGGCGTCGGCGCCGGGTACCCGGTATTCAATGCGGCGTGCCTCGTCGTCGCCGGCGGGAATGCGCAGGGCCACGGTGCGGTTGTTGTGACCCCAGGACGCCTGCACCGGCACATACATGCCCGGCTGAAAACGGCGAAAGGCGTTCATGTTGGGGGCCAGCAGCGCCATGCTGTCGGGCATCAGATCCAGCATGCCTGCCAGCGCCTGCCTGAGCAGCGGCGAGTCCTCGCCCTCGGCATCGGCAAACAGGTTGTTGCCCTGCTCGTCGGTCACACTGATGTGCACGTGCAGGCCGCTGCCCGGATGCTCCTCGTAGGGCTTGGCCATAAAGGTGGCGTCCATTTCATACTGTTCGGCCACCAGCTTGATCAGCCGCTTCAGCGCCAGCGCCTGATCGCAGGCGGCCAGCACGTCGCTGCCGTGGTGCATGTTGATCTCGAACTGACCGGGGGCCGCTTCCGCCACGGCGCCGTCGGCGGGCAGTCCCTGCAGGGCGGCAATATTGTCGATATCGGCGAGGATCTCCGCAAAGTTGTTGAGGTTGTCCACGGAATACACCTGGCTGTAGGTGTCCCGCTTCTGGGTCAGCGGCGAGCAGGGGGGTTGCAGCCGGCCCTGCTCGTCCCGATCCCGGTCCACCAGATAAAACTCCAGCTCCAGGGCGATCACCGGGGTCAGCCCGCGCGCCTTCACCTGCTGCCATACCCGGTTGAGTACGTTGCGCGGCTCCAGGGCAAAGGGCTGCTCGTGTTCATCCACCATGGTCAGCAGCAGCTGGGCCACGGTTTCCGCATCCGAGGCGGAGGGCACCAGGGTGCCGGCAATGGGATAGCAGGGCAGATCCGGCTCGCCGATGTCCTGGCCGATGCCGGTCTCTTCCACCACGTTGCCGCGAAAGTCCATGGCAAACACGGAGGCGGGAAAAAAACAGCCGGCTTCAAGCTTGTCGAGGGCACTCACCGGCAGCCGCTTGCCGCGAAAGATGCCGTTGAGATCGGTCAGTAAAACGTCCACATACTGGGTTTGGGGGTAGCGGACCAGATAGGCGGCCACCTCCTGTTCAAAGAGAGTAGAAGCCGGCTCGTCGGCCGAGGGAAGAGTCGTTACCTTTGTGTTCGCTTGCATGATTTCACCACCATGTGACCGTTAAATATAATTTACGTTGATAACTTAGGTGTGTTTATTTTGTTTTGCAAGTGTTAAAAATTATTGAGCTCCTGGTCCCGTGGTGCTAGGGTTTTGACTATATTTTTTACGGATGTCCCGCCATCGGGGCAGAGTGTTCAAAATTTAAAGCGGGTGAGCGACGATGACATTGGTTCATATATTTAACAAACCCTGGGTGGGCGTCATTCTGTGCCAGCAGCAGCTCGGGCCCCACCCGGGCCTTACCGTGCAGCAGAAATATCTGGACGCCATTGTGGCGGCCGGCGCGGTGCCGGTGCCCCTGGTGCACCAGCTGGGTGAGGATGAACAAAGCCTGGCGGCCATGCTGTCCCGCCTCGACGGCATTCTGCTTACCGGCAGCTACAGCAATATGGAGCCGCACCATTACGGTGAAACCGGTAAGGAAGAGCACACCGACGCCGGCCGGGACCGGCTCAGCCTGCGGCTGATCGACGCCGCGCAAACCATGAAGCTGCCGCTGTTTGGCATTTGCCGCGGTTTTCAGGAAATGGTGGTGGCCAGCGGCGGCCGGCTGCACCGGCGCCTGCACGAGACCGGGCTGTTTGCCGAGCACAGGGAAAACAAGGAACAACCCCTGGAGGTGCAATACGCCCCGGCCCACGACATTCAGCCCGTGGCGGGCGGCCTGCTGGCGCAACTGGCGGGTGAGGGCGTGCAGAAGGTCAATTCATTGCATATGCAGGGGGTGAAGGCACTGGGACCGGGCGTGCGGGTGGAAGCCACCGCTCCCGACGGCCTGGTGGAAGCCATCAGCCTGGTGAATCATCCCTTTGCCCTGGGGGTGCAGTGGCACCCGGAATGGCACAGCCGCGACAACGCCCTTTCCCGGTCGCTGTTCGACGGCTTTGTGGCCGCCTGCCGGGATCATGCCCGGGCGCGGGAGGCGGTATGAGCGCCCATGGCGAGCTGGCGCCGGGCAGCCGGCTGGCGGACATTCGCCGGCGGCTGGGGCTCAGCCAGCGCAGAGTGGCCGAGCTGTCGGGGCTGACCCACGGCGCCATCTGCACCATAGAGCAGGACAAGGTGAGCCCGGCGGTGAGCAGCCTGCAAAAGCTGCTCAAGGTGTATGACATGTCGTTGTCGGAGTTTTTTGCCGAGCCCGAGCCGCTGGCCCGTAACAAGGTGGTGATTAACGAGAGCGAGCTGGTGGAAATCGGCAGTCAGGGGGTGTCGTTCAGACTGGTGCACAACGGCAACCGCCAGCGGGCGCTGGGTTTTCTTATCGAGTGCTATGCCCCGGGCACCAGTACCGGCGGTCACCTCAAGCATCAGGGCGAAGAGGTGGGTACCGTGCTGGAAGGGGAAATCGAGCTGACGGTGGGCGGTGAGCACTACCATTTGAGCGCCGGTCAGAGCTACGTGATCGACACCGGGCTGCCCCATACCTTTACCAATTCATCGGACCGGGAATGCCGCATTATCAGCGCCCATACCCCGGCCAATCTGTAATCAAGGCGGAGACACATGATGGAGTTCAGAAACCAGGCTTACTGGCAGGCGGAAGCCGAAAAACTGCAACCCGAAAGCCGGCTGTTTATTGAAGGAGAATACCGCGAGGCGGTGGCCGGCGAGCGCTTTGCGGTGATCAACCCCGCCACCGATACCACCCTGGCCGAAGTCAGCCGGGCGCGGGAGGCGGATGTGAACATGGCGCTGGTCGCCGCCCGGGCCAGTTTCGAGGCCGGCGTCTGGTCACAAAAAGCCCCCGCCGAGCGCAAGACGGTGCTGCTCAGGCTGGCGGCGCTGATGGAGCAGCACAGGGAAGAGCTGGCGCTGCTGGAAACCCTGGATACCGGCAAACCCATTCGTCACAGCCTGCGGGACGACATTCCCGGCGCGGTGCGCTGCATGCGCTGGTATGCCGAGGCGGTGGACAAGATTTACGGCGAAATCGCCCCCACCGGGCCCGATGCCCTGGCGCTGGTCAGCCGCGAGCCCATCGGCGTGGTGGCGGCCATTGTGCCCTGGAACTTTCCGCTGCTGCTGGCCTGCTGGAAGCTGGGGCCGGCGCTGGCGGCGGGCAACTCGGTGATTTTAAAACCCTCGGAAAAATCGCCGCTGACCGCCATTCGTCTGGCCGCCCTGGCGAAGGAAGCGGGCCTGCCCGATGGCGTGCTCAACGTGCTGCCCGGCTTTGGCCACGAGGCGGGCAAGGCCCTGGCCCTGCACGAGGATGTGGACTGCCTGACCTTTACCGGCTCCACCGGGGTGGGGCGGCTGCTGATGGAATACGCCGGCCGCTCCAACATGAAGCGGGTGTGGCTGGAGGCGGGGGGCAAGAGCGCGAATATCGTGTTTGCCGACTGCCCGGATCTGGCCAAAGCGGCCCGGGCTTCGGCGTCGGGTATCTTCTACAACCAGGGTCAGGTGTGCATTGCCGGCACCCGGCTGCTGGTAGAAAGCAGCATCAGGGACGTCTTTATGGCCGAGCTGAAAAAGGCCGCCGAGCACTTTAAACCCAGAGATCCGCTGGATCCGTCTTCCACCATGGGCACCCTGATCGACAGCGATCACCACGGCAGCGTGTGCCGCTACATTGCCGAGGGTCTGGAAGAAGGCGCCGTTCTGGGCCTGGACGGCCGGGATCAGGCGGGCAACTTTATCGGGCCCACCGTGCTGGAGCAGGTCAATCCGCATATGGCGGTGGCCCGGGAAGAGATCTTCGGCCCGGTGCTGGCGGTGACCACCTTTGAACGGGAAGAGGACGCCGTGCAAATGGCCAACGACAGCCAGTACGGTCTGGGCGCCGGGCTGTGGACTTCGGATCTGCGCCGGGCTCACCGGCTGGCGCGGCAACTCAAGGCCGGATCTGTGTTTATCAACAATTACAACGACGGCGATATGACGGTGCCCTTTGGCGGCGTCAAGCAAAGCGGCAACGGCCGTGACAAGTCACTGCACGCCTTTGACAAGTTTACCGAACTCAAGACCACCTGGCTGGCACTGGATTAAGGGAGCATTCACATTATGGAACACGTCAACAGCTACTACGCGGCCACCGCCAACGAACACGCGCCCTGGCCGCAACTGACCGAAAACATACAGTGCGATGTGTGCGTGGTGGGGGGCGGTTACACCGGCCTGTCCACCGCGCTGTTTCTGACCGAGGCAGGCTTTGATGTGGTGCTGCTGGAGGCCGGCCGCATCGGCTTTGGCGCCAGCGGTCGCAACGGCGGCCAGATTGTCAACTCCTACAGTCGGGACATAGACGTGATCGAATCCCGCTACGGCGCCGATACCGCCCGCATGCTGGGCAGCATGATGTTTGAAGGCGGTGATATTATTCGCGAACGCATTGAGCAGTACGATATAAAGTGCGACTTCAGGCCCGGCGGCATTTTCGCGGCGCTCAACCGCCGCCAGCTGCATGAGCTGGAAAGTCAGAAGGGCAACTGGGAGCTCTACGGCCATGATGGCCTGGAGCTGCTGGATGCCGAGGCGGTGGCCCGGGAGATCGACACGGATCGTTATGTAGGCGCCCTGCTGGATCATCGCGGCGGTCATATTCACCCCCTCAATCTGGCGCTGGGAGAGGCCGAGGCCATTCGCAAGCTGGGCGGTCGCATCTTTGAACAGTCGGCGGTGACCAACATTCAATACGGCGATCCGGCCCTGGCAAAAACGGCCAGGGGCAGCGTCAGCGCCAGGTTTGTGGTGCTGGCGGGCAATGCCTATCTCGGCAACCTGGAGCCCAAGCTGTCGGCCAAGGCTATGCCCTGCGGCACCCAGATTGTGACCACCGAGCCCCTGAGTGACGAGCAGGTCAGACGGCTGATCCCCAACGGCTATTGTGTTGAAGACTGCAACTACCTGCTGGACTACTACCGGCTCACCGGCGACAACCGGCTGCTCTATGGCGGCGGCGTGGTCTACGGCGCCCGGGATCCGGACGACATCGACCGCCTGGTGCTGCCCAAACTGCTGAAGACCTTTCCCCAGCTGGAAGGGGTCAAGGTGGATTACCGCTGGACCGGCAACTTCCTGCTGACCCTGTCGCGCCTGCCCCAGTTTGGCCGGCTCGAGCCCAACGTGTATTACATGCAGGGTTACAGCGGCCACGGCGTCACCTGTACCCACCTGGCGGGCCGGCTGCTGTCGGAAGTGCTGAAAGGCCAGGCCGAACGTTTTGACGCCTTTGCCTGCCTGCCGCACCTGCCGTTTTTCGGCGGCCGCCGCTTTCAGGTGCCCTTCAGCGCCATGGGCGCCGCCTACTACAGCCTGCGGGATAAATTGGGCGTTTAAATGTATTGGAGCGCGGACGGCTCGTCCGCAATTTGGCGCGCAGCGGCAACCATTTTTGAGCGCCTGCGGCGCTAATGCAGGCGAGCCGCCTGCGCTCCAAACTTCGTCAATCGGCCAGCAAGGTATCGGTGCGGGCCGCCATGATGAAGTCATTGCGGTGCAGGCCGCCGATGGCGTGGGTCCACCAGGTCACGGTGACCTTGCCCCATTCCAGCAAAATGGCCGGGTGGTGAAATTCGCTTTCGGCCAGTTCCGCCACCTTGTCGGCAAAGGCCCAGGCCAGTTTGAAATTCCTGAATTTAAACTCCCGCTCCAGCTGCAGCACGCCGTCCCGGGCCTGGGGGGTCCAGTCGGGGATCTGCGTCATCAGCTCGGCCAGCTCGGCATCACTGACTCTGGGCGCATCGGCCCGGCAGGCCTCGCATTGTTGTTGGGCCAGTTGGGTCATGGGTTCTCCTTAAACGGCGGTTTGTTTGGGTGGAAAGGTGGGGGCGAACAGCCCCAGTGCCTGAGCCTTGTGCACGTCGGCCATGATATCCATGTCGGCAATGGCAAAGAGATCGTCCAGGCTGTCCAGTACATAGTAGATGGGCTGCATGATATCGATACGATAGGGCGTGCGCAGCACATCCAGCATATTAAAGGGGCGAAACTCGGGTTCATCCGATTCAAAGGCGTATTGAGTCTCACCCGGCGACGACAGTATGCCGCCGCCATAGATGCGCCGCCCTTCCGGCGTGTTAAGCAGGCCGAATTCCACGGTGAACCAGTACAGCCGGGCGAGAAAGCCGCGTTCTCTGGGGGTGGCGTCGCGGCCGAGTTTCCCATAGGTATGAGTAAAGCGGGCAAAGGCCGGGTGGGTGAGCATGGCGCAGTGACCGAACAGCTCGTGAAAGATATCCGGCTCCTGCAGATAGTCGAGATCTTCCCGCCGGCGAATGAAGGTGGCCACCGGAAACTGCCGGTCGGCCAGCAGTTCAAAGAAACGGTCAAAGGAGATCAGTGCCGGCACCCGGGCCACCCGCCAGCCGGTGGCGGGCTCCAGCACCCGGTTGATCTCGTTCAGCTGGGGAATGCGGTCATGGGGCAGGTTTAACCGTTTCAGGCCTGTCAGGTATTCGTTACAGGCACGGTGCTGCACGCAAGCCAGCTGGCGCGTAATCAGCGTGTGCCAGATGGCGTTTTCCTCCTCCGAGTATTCAATTTTTCCGTCGGGCCCGGGTTTACGGGCCACATAGGTGGAGGCGTTCATTTATATGCCCTTCGTCAGCGTCTGTATATTGCCTTTTAATCTAGAGAGATGAGCGCAGGCTGAGAAGGGCAGGTTGGCAGTTTGAATTTACGCTGGTGTCAGTTCTGCTTTACGATGGGTGCCTGTACTCCAAACACTCGGGACAGATAGGCCAGGTAGCCGGCGTCTTCGCACATGGTCTTGCCCGGGCTGTCGGACAGCTTGGCCACCGCCTGGCCGTTGCAGCGGGTCATCTTGATCACCATGTTGAGGGGCCTGGTGTCCACCACATCGTTGGTGAGGTGGGTGCCGATACCAAAGGCGGGGTGGCACTGGCCGGCAAAACGCCGGTACAGCGCCAGCGCCGTGTCGATGGTAAGCGAGTCGCTGTACACCAGCCGCTTGCTGCGGGGATCGATCTTGAGCTTGCGGTAGTGGGCCAGGGCCTTCTCGGTCCAGATAACCGGATCGCCGGAGTCGTGGCGCAGGCCGTCAAACAGCTTGGCGAAGTAAAGATCGAAGTCCCGCAGAAAGGCGTCCATGCCCACCACATCGGTGAGGGCAATACCGAGCCGGCCCCGGTATTCGTGTACCCAGGCTTCCAGCGCGGCTTTCTGGCTGTCGACCAGACGGGGGCCCAGGGCCTGAAACGCCTGCAGAAACTCGTGGGCCATGGTACCCATGGGCCGGCAGCCCAGGCGTCGGGACAGATCCAGGTTGCTGGTGCCGGAAAACTGCGCGGGCAGTCCGTTCAGCAGGGTTTCCACCACTTCCTGATGCCAGCGCCGGGAAAAGCGCCGGCGGGTACCGAAATCGGAAAAATGAAAGCCGTTGCCGGCCGGCTCCCGGGCCACCTTTGCCATCTTGTGCTGCAGCCTGGCCCTGGCCTGTTGCCAGTCGGGGCGTGAGTAGTGATGGCGGCAATATACCTCGCTGATAATGGCCAGCAATGGCACCTCAAACAGTATGGTGTGCAGCCAGGGACCGCGCACCACCACTTCCAGCCGGTCGTCGTGGCAGGCCAGCCGTACAAAGCCGCGCTCCAGCCGGAACAGCCGCAAAAAGTGAATAAAGTCGGGCTTGATGTAATCCAGTGTCGCCAGAAAGGCGAGCTCAGCTTCGGTCAGCCGCAGGCTGCACAGATGGTCGATCTCCCGGCTGATGTCCTCAACACAGGAAGAAAAGTCCACACCCGGAGTGCGGCAGCGAAAGCGGTATTCCACTTCCGCCGCCGGGTACTGGTGCAGCACCACCTGCATCATGGTGTATTTGTACATGTCGGTGTCGAGCAGGGATTGAATAACGGGCTCAGTCATCACTCTGCTCCAGAGCGCCGCTGTCGTGTACAAAATGGGCGCCCAGCTGGATCATCTCGGCCATGGCATGGCGGCTGGTGTCGTCGGCCACGCCGCGAATGGCGGCGCGATTGACGATGACGTTCATGCCGGCGGCCAGCAGTTGTTTAACCGTGTGGAATACGCAGTAGTCGGTGGCCAGCCCCCCCACCAGTACGGTGTCGATATCGTTGTCGCGCAGGTATTCAATCAGCCCGGTACTTTGCTGCTCGGCCAGATCATGAAAGCAGGCGCCGTAGGGGTGCATATCGGGCTCCACCCCCTTCCACACGAAAAAGTCGTAGTCGGCGGGATGGGGCAGGCCGTCGAGCAGTTCAAAGCCGCGGGTGCCGGGCACCGCATGGAGCGGCCAGCGCAGATCCATGTTGTCGCTGTCCATTTTGCTGAAAGCGGGCTGCTGGTCGGTGGCCACCCAGTGGGCAGCGGGAGAGTGGGCGTCCTTGGAGCCCAGGCGAAAACCGGCAAAGGTGGCCTGGCGGTTGAGCTCGCCGGCGATATCATCGCCGCCGGGAACCGGCAACTCATCGGGACAGACGGGAGTAAAGGTATACTGGGCATCCACGTCCAGACTGGCTACCCTGTGTTTGGCGGGCAGTTTCATGTGCCACCTCCTGTAAGTGACTTGAGGGCAAAGGGCACTGCGTTTTTTAATATTGTTTTAATTGAGTCTAGGGATAATTTGGTTCAGTATCGCCCCCATTCGGGGTATTTCCCCCTCATTAGCCAAAGGTGACCATAATGAGCCAGCTCCACCAGCCAGAATACCAGCGTTTTATCGAACAAGTGAAAGCCGACAACGTCATGTGGGGGCTTCGCTTCGGAGACGAATGGGTGGTGTGTGATTCCACCGAGTTCGCAGACACCGAAGTGATGCCGCTGTGGTCCACCAGGGCCGAGGCCAGCGCCCAGTGCGTGGACGAGTGGGCTCAGTATGAGCCTTTTGAAATCACCCTGGCCGAATTCCTGGAAATCTGGGTGGAAGATCTGTCGGAAGACGGCGTGCGCATCGGCCCCAACTGGAATGAAGAACTCGACGGCATTGAGCTGGATGTACTGGAGATGGTGAAGGAATTCGCCTGATCCACGCTTAAAACTGGATGAGTGAAAAAACGGCGCTCCTTGTGGAGCGCCGTTTTTGTTTAGGGGAAAATAGGTTGCCGCTGCGCGGCAAAATGCGGGCAGGCTGCCCGCGCTCCAAAGAAGGCTCGGTATTAAAACCTCCAGCTCAGTCGCTGCCAGCCCCGCTCGACCGCCAGGGCATTGAGACTGTCGCTGCCGTTGATCACCGCGGCTTCATCCACATGCTCCAGCAGCGCCAGATCGTTGTGGGAGTCGCTGTAGCCGTAGCAGAAGCCGGGCTCTATGCCTTGTTCCCTCAGCCAGTGCCCCAGGCGCACCACCTTGCCCTGCTGAAAGCTGTAAACCCCCTCGGGCCGGCCGCTGTAGCGCCCCTGCACGATCTCGGTCTGCACGCCGATGGCATCCGCCACCCCCAGATGATGTGCGATGGGCCTGACCAGGTGCTCTCCGGTGGCGGAAATGATCAGACACCGGTGTCCCTGCGCGCGGTGCCAGGCAAGCCGTTCCCGCGCCTGGGGATAGACGATGGGCGCAATGTGCCGTGTGATGAACTCCTCAACCAGCGGTGCCAGCTCTTCGGGGCGCCGGCCTTCAATGGGCGACAGGGTCAGCGCCATATAGACGTTCATATCGAGGGTGCCGGCGTAATAGTCGTCCATCAGCCGGCGTTCTTCCGCCAGCAGTGCCTTGCTCACCAGGCCGCGCTCGGCCAGAAAGGTCAGCCACAGGGTGGCGGAGTCGCCGGCAATCAGGGTTTCATCCAGATCAAAAATGGCCAGGTTCATCAGGCAACCTCTTTCAGTTCATTTTGTGGCAACAACAGCTCCACCCGGCTGCCGGCGGGCAGCAGGGAATGGGGGCCCCGGTTGAGGGTGTCCACTTCCAGGGTGGCCTGCTCCAGTTGCATGCGGTAACGGATCACATTGCCCAGCAACTGGTGCTGCGCCACCCGTGCCGGCAGCGGTGCCGTCATCATTTGGCCATAGTCCCGGCCCGGCTCACGAATGTAAATGCTCTCGGGACGAATGGCCAGCCGGCCGTGAATGTTAAGGCCGAACAGGGCCCGGGCCTGCTCCGGCTCCAGCAGGTTGTAGCTGCCCATAAAGCTTGCCACAAAGTCACTGGCCGGACGGGTATACACCGCCTCGGCGCTGTCGGCCTGGACGATACTTCCCTTGTTCATCACAAAGATGCGGTCCGACATGGTCAACGCTTCTTCCTGATCGTGGGTCACAAAGACGGTGGTAAGGTTGAGATGTTGCTGGATCTGGCGGATCTGCTCGCGCAGCCGCTTGCGGATGGGCGCATCCAGCGCCGACAGCGGCTCGTCCAGCAACAGAATGCGCGGCTGCACCACCAGCGCCCGGGCCAGCGCAACCCGCTGGCGCTGGCCGCCGGACAGCTCGGAAGGATAGTGGCGCTCGCGGCCTTTCAGGCCGACCAGCTCCACCGCTTCCGCTACCCGGCGTTCGGTTTCCCGCTTGTCCACTTTTTGCATGCGCAGGCCAAAGGCGATATTGCCGGCCACGGTCAGGTTGGGAAACAGGGCATAGCTCTGAAACACCATGCCAATGCCCCGTTTCTGGGGCTTGAGGTGAGTGATGTCTTCACCGGCCACACGAATATGGCCGGTGTCGGGGCTCACCAGACCGGCCAGGCTGCGCAGCAGGGTCGACTTGCCGCAGCCCGAGGGGCCGAGCAGGGTGACCAGCTCGCCCTGGCGAATGTCAAAACTGATATCGCTGAATACATGAGTGTCGCCAAAGCGTTTGGCGAGATGGGCAACTTCCAGATAAAACATCAGGCTCTCCGGGATTGCAGGCGCAGCGCCAACCAGGTGGCGAGGCCGATAAACAGGAAGTAGGACATCACCATGGCACTGGTGAAGTGGCCGCTGGTGGTGCGCTGGCTGTACAGGTAGACCTGCAGGGTTTCAAAGCGGGTGCCCACCAGCAGGTTGGCGAACACGAACTCCCCGAACAGGAAGGAAAACGCCAGAAACAGGGCGCTGAGCAGGCCGTTGCGGATGTTGGGCAACACCACCTGCAGAAAGGCCCGGGTGGTGCCGGCCCCCAGCAGGTGGGCGGCGTCCATCAGATCGTGCAGATTGATGGCTTCCAGGTTGTTGGCCAGCGCCCGGTACATAAAGGGCAGGCTCAGGGTGAAGTAACAGAGCACCAGTATCCAGGGCGTGCCGGTCAGGGGCAGCGGGCCGCCGGCATAGAGCTGCAGCAAACCCACCGACGACACCACAGGCGGCACTGCAAAGGGCATCAGCACCAGCAGGTTCATCAGTCTCTTGAGCCGGGGAAAGTAGTAAAACACCACGAACAGCGCCGGCAAAATCAGCGCCAGGCTGAGCACCAGCGCCGCCAGGCATACCAGCAGCGAGCGGCCAAAGGCCGCCAGAAAGCGGCTGTCACTCCACAGCTGGGCATACCACTGCAGGCTGAACCCCGAGGGCAGAATATGGGCGCCCCAGTGTTCGGCCAGGGAATAGATCAGGGTAATGGCGATGGGGGTGGCCAGCAGCGCCACCAGCACCCAGATGGTGATGCGGGCGGACAGCGGGGGCTTAGACATAACGACTCCGGGCAATCAGCCATTGATTGATGCCGGTCACCAGCAACAGCAGGGCCATCAGCAGCAACGACAGCGCCGCCGCCAGCTGAGGCTCGAGGAAGATGTCGCCCGCCACCAGACCGGCAATCTGAATGGTGACCAGGTTGTAATTGCTGGTCATCAGCGCATAGGTGCTGGCATAGGCCCCTAGGGCGTTGGCCAGCAAAATGATAAAGGTGCCGAGCAGGGCAGGCCTCAACACCGGCAGCGCCACTTTCAGCCAGTAGTGCAGCGGACCGGCGCCCAGCAGGGCGGCGGCGTCGCGCCAGTCGGGCTTGATGGCATCAAAGGCCGGGTACAGCAGCAGTACCGCCAGCGGGATCTGAAAATAGGTGTAGAGCACCAGCAGGCCGGCCCGGGAGTAAAGATGAAAGTCTTCCACCAGCCCCAGCTCCTGCAGCAGCAGGGTGACGGCGCCGTTCATGCCCAGCAGCACGATAAAGGCAAAGGCCAGGGGCACGCCGGAAAAGTTGCTGGCCATGGTGGTAAAGGCCACCACGGCGTTTTGCAGCCGGCCCGGTACCCGGCGCAGGGCCGCGGTGCCGGCCAGGGCGATGGCCAGCCCGGCCAGGCTGGACCAGAACGCCAGATCCAGGCTGTTGGCAAAGGACTGGCGATACCAGGGCGAGCCGAGGATCTCGGCGAAGTTGGCCAGGCTCCATTCACCGCCGGCCTGAAAGCTGTTGACCAGTACCCAGATCATGGGGGCCAGCTGAAACAGGCCAAACACCAGAGCAAAGGGCAGCAGCAGGGTCAGCGGCAGCCAGCGGCGCCAGGGGGCGGGGCGGCTGGCTGCCGCCCGGGCCGCGCTCGCCGCCCTGGGTTGGGCGGACGCCTTGGCCCGCAGCGCGGCGGTGTTACCGCCGGTGGGCAGAGTAGACTCGTTCATCGCAGCAACTCCCGGCACAGGGGCTTGTCATGTTCAATGCCCAGCAGGCTGGCCACGGTGCCGCACAGCTCGGTCTGGCGGGGTTGGGCCTGCGGATTGTGGCTGAAGGCCGAGCCCAGCACAAACAGCGGCACTTCGCGCTCTTCCGGCAGGTTGCCGCCGTGGCTGCGATCCCGGTTCATGCCGTGATCGCTGGTGATCAGCAGCTGATAGCCTTGCTCCAGCCAGCGGGGTACATAATCGGCCAGCAGCAGATCAAAGTGGCGGGCGCTGTTGCGGTACTGTGAGGAGTCCAGGCCAAACTTGTGGCCGGCATCGTCCACGTTCATCGGGTGGATCAGCAGCAGATCCGGATCCGCACTTTGGCGCAGCCATTCGGCGTCCAGCAGCAGGTGGCTGTCGGGGTAGTGATCCAGGTGATAAAAGGCACCGTGCTGAATGGGCAGTGACTTGTCGCTGGTAAAGCGATCCCGCACCGGATCATAGGGCGCTTTGTTGTACAGCTCGCTCACCCAGTGATAGGCCGCCGCCGCCGTGGTGAGGCCGGCCTGGCGCGCCAGGTGAAACACACTGGTTTCCTTGCTCAGGCGCACCACCTCGTTGTGCACCACTCCGTGATCCACCGGCTGGGTGCCGGTAAGAATGGTTTCATAGAGCGGGCGCGACAGTGAGGGCAACTCGCATTGCAGCTTGTAGGCGGTGGCGCGCTCCGCTTCGGTCATGGCCAGCAGGTAGCCCAGGTTGTGCCGGGCTACCTCGTGGGCCAGACCGTCAATGATGATCAGTATGACCTTGTTCATGCTTACCTCTGCTGGTGGATCTGTACCTGGCTCTGCCACTGGCGCGGCAGCCGCTTGGTGCTTTGCTCCCAGGTCTCAAAGTCTTCAATCGGGTGAGCCTTGGCGTACATCTCGTCGGGCAGCAGTTTGGCCTGCACGTCGTCGGGCAGGGTGACATTGCTGCGAATGGGGCGGGCGTAGCCCCGGGCCAGGTTGATCTGGCCGGCGTCGCTGAGAATGTATTCCCGGGCCAGTTTGGCGGCGTTGGGGTGTTTGGCGTACTTGTTGATGATGGTGGCGTAGCCGGAGATCAGCGAGCCGTCTGAAGGGATCACCACGGTAAAGCGGTCGCGATCGATGCGATCCCGGTAGTTGAGGGCGTTGAAGTCCCACAGTATTGCCATTTCAATCTCGCCCTTTTCCAGGTTGGCGATATTGATGTCCACCGGTGACAACCGGCCCTGTTTGGCCAGATCCGCGAACAGCGCCAGGGCCGGGGTGAGGTTGGACTCGTCTCCGCCCAAGGCAAAGGCGGCGGCCAGAATGGCGCTGTTGGCCTGGGCGGCCACGCCCACATCGCCTACCGCAACCCGATAGTCGCCGTCGCGCAGCTCCGCCCAGGAGGTGGGCGCCTTGCTGACCAGCTCGTTGTTGACGATAAAGGCGATGGTGCCGGTATAGCCCAGCATCCAGTGGCCGTCTTTATCCTTGGCCCAGTCGGGAATGTCATTCCAGGTGCTGGGCTTGTAGGCCTGAGTCACGCCCTGCTGTGCGGCGATGGGGCCAAAGGCGGCACCCACATCGCCGATGTCGGCGGTGGCGTTGTCCTTTTCGGCGGCAAACTTGGCGATTTCCTGGGCCGAGCTCATGTCGGTGTCCTGATGCTCGAGGCCGTAACGGGTCTCGAGATCCTGCCAGGTGTCCTTCCAGTTGGCCCAGCTGTCGGGCATGCCGACGCTGTATACCTTGCCTTCGGCCCGGGCCTTGCTTTCCAGCTCGCTGAGATCAGCGGCCTGGGTGGTGGCCGTCAGGGCCAGGGTCAAGAGACTTGCACTAAACAGGTTTTTCATGGGATTCCCATCCTCTGGACTAGGTCAGATTTCGGGGTTCATGCTAGAGCGCATTTGTGACAAAAATAAGTCAGTTTTACGACAGGTAAGTGGTGTTTTTATGCATAAGTGATGAAATGTTGCGCTGGATCTCGTTATTAACCTGAGCGGTACAGGCTGGTATACTCGCTTTCATCGTTGCTGGAATAGGCCAAATAGATTGACCGCTTCACCCCAAACCCAGACATCCCGCATTATCGATACCCTGCGCGGGCAGATCACCGGCGGATCCCTGGCTCCCGGCCACAAGCTGCCCGCCGAGCGGGAGCTGGCCACCCTGTTTGATACCACCCGCATCACGGTAAAGGACGCGCTGTCGATGCTGGAAGCCGAGGGGCTGATTTACCGGGAAGAGCGGCGCGGCTGGTTTGTGTCGCGCCCGCGATTGATCTACAACCCGGTCAGCCGTTCTCATTTTCATGAGCTGGTGCACAGCCAGCAGCGCACCGCCGAGACTCAGGTATTGGCCTGCGAGTCGGTGGTGGCCCCCGGCGAGCTGGTGGCGGACATGGGACTGGCACCGCTCAGCCGGCTGATCCGCATCTGCCGGGCCCGGCGCATCGACGGCCGCACCGTGCTCTATGTGGAGCATTTCCTGCGCCCGGAGCTGTTTCCGGGCATTGAGCAGCAGGATCTGAGCCGGTCGCTGACCGATCTGTACCGGCAGCAATACGGGCTGGAATATGGCCGTTCACGCTTTGATATCTGCCCCACGGCGGCCCGGGGCGAGGCGGCGCGGGTGCTCAACCTGGCCCAGGGCAGCCCGGTGCTGGCGGTCAGCCGCATCAATTACGATCAGTACGATCGCGTTATCGACTGTGACCGGGAAATCTGGCGTCACGACGCCGTGCGCATTCGGGTGGAAAGCCGGGTGTGAACATGGTGTCGCCATTTTCTGATTAAACAGGGTGCAGTAAGGAGCCTAAGCGAATAAAATATGCCCGCCTTTTGATACAAAGGCGGTATCCGCATGTTCACACGTATATAACACCTCCCCGGCCAAGGCTGGGTTCTGTTTTCCAAAATACCCAATTATAGTTCCAATCGATTCCCTTTTGGTTTTTCATGAGCAACGCCCACCTTACAGACGGAGCCAGACATTATGTTTTCACTCAGTCTTGCCATTGACCGCTTGCCCCGGGAAGCCGGTCTGCTGACCATGGCGGGCGTGCACTGGCTGTCGCTGGCCCGGCGGGATGACATGCTGCGGCTGGCACAACAGTTTATTGCCGGTCTGCCACCAGAGCTGCGCACCACTCTGGTCGCGCCTGCCGATGAGCAGCAGGCGTTGCTGGAGGCGCTGCCTGCCGACACCGGGCCGGCCCGCATGGCGCTGTTTGAGCTGAAAACCGGCCGTCGAGCCGCAGAGCTGAAGCAGCTTTCAGCTGAGCTTGGGCGAGCCGGTATCCGCTCCGGTTTGTTGCTGCTGTTGCTGCCTGCCGGACGGGTTGAGGTGCTGGGCAGCAATAGCTCGTCCTGGGCGCTGGCGCTGCAGGACTGGGCCGAGCGACACGGAGTGGCGGTGCTGGTGTTGTGCCATGGGCAGGAGCGGGTATTGCCCGGGGAGCTGGCCGGCCGGCTCAGTGGTCTGTTGCGGCTGGAGCGTCATGGTGGCGGGATTTTTCTGCAGATTGAAAGTTGGCGCAACCGTCTTGGCTTGCTGGCAGGCTCGGCGTTTGAGCTGGGGCTGGAAGCCGGCCGCTTTGCGGTACTCCCTGCCCTGGCCTGGCAGAGTGACGAGGTGTATGAAGCCGGTGGCGTGCTGATCCAGAAAGCCGCGCTGGAGCGAATACCGGCGCCGGCTGCCGACTGGCGAGTAGTGGAGCAAAACGACGCCTTCTGGGAAGCAGCGCTCACCGCAGCCGAAGGCACCCTGGTGGTGGCGGTAAGCCATAACGATGAAGTGCCCGGGCTCGCGCGGCACCTTCACAAGCTGCGCAGCCTGCACGGACCCGGACTCAGGCTGGCGGTGCGCAAGCTGCGTCCCTGTCTGCGGGATGCGGAGCAGGAGCTGCTGCTGCACTGCGGTGCCAACCTGATTATTCCGGACGGGCTGTCTCATGCCAGTTTTATGGCGTTGCTGCGCTGCCTGCACGGGCAGCGCTGGCACCGGCCCCGGGTGCATAATCTGGATGAACTCTTGTTGCGCTATCAGCCCCCCGCAGCCAGCGGCCTGTTAAGCCCGAACGCCTTTTTCCGCCAAGCCGATGCCGTGTTTCGTGCCGGTAGTGGCGAGACGACACATCAGTTGCTGGCGTTGCCACTGCGTACGGGGCTGAGTGCCGACATGTGCCTGAGTCAGCTGCATTTGCGCCGGCAGGGAGACCTGGCCTGCCTGCTGGATGATTGCTGTTACCTGTTTCTGTTTGCCTGCCCCGATGAAACCCGGGAAGCGGCCCTGGCCAATATTTGCCGGTTGCCCTGGCCGGAGCTGTTCAGTGAATGCCGGGTGTTTACCGATACCGAAGCACTGCCCCGGCAGCGCTTTGAACAACAGCATGAGGTAGCTGCCATCGCGCCCGTGGTATCGCTGCACGCCGACAGCCCGCAAAATAGCAGCCAGTTCGGCAGCCGGCCTGTTTTTCTCGAAACCAGAGGAGCCTAAATGTATTCGGATGTATGGCAGCTGGCGTTACTGAGTGCCCTGCTGGCTCTGACCGGCTGGTGGGCGCTGACCCGCCTTGGACGAAAAACCATGGCTCTGATTGCGCTGTTGTTGCCCGGCCGTTACCTGAAGGCGAGGGGAGTCCGCCGAGTGATACGAAAGGAAGAGTGCCATGAGCAGGGCGGAGGCCGTCATGACCCAGACTGACACCGGCAAGGCCGCGCTGGCTTCGGCGCCGCTGTGGCGTGGGCTAGGGCACTGGAACCTGTACTTTCTCGTCAAGCTGTTGTTGCTGTGGCAGGGCTACCTGAACTTGCAGCCGCTGCCCAATCTGGCGCTGGCGGCGTTTCTGCTGCTGCCGTTACCGGGGCGCTGGCTGCCCCGGCTGCGGCTGCTGACGGCCCTGCCGCTGGCACTGGCACTGCTTTATCAGGACAGCTGGCTGCCGCCGTTTTCCCGTTTGCTGGCTCAGCCCGGTGTGGCCGATTTTACCTGGGCCTATCTGCTGGAGCTGGCCGGGCGCTTTATTAACTGGCAGCTGCTCGGGGGCTTGCTGATAGTGGTTGTGGCGTATCTTTATCTGCAGCTCTGGATCCGGTTTACCACCTTTACCCTGGCTGGGCTTGGCTGGCTGGCGTTGCAGCCTCTGGTTAATCAGGATGAGGCGAGCGCCAACCTGGTGGCAACACCTGCACCAGCGGTACAGGTGGCACCGGCGGTGTCACTTGATGAGCAATTGCAGCGTTTTTACCGGACGCAGCAAACCCTGACGGCGCGTTTTCCCGCTTCTGCCGGTGCCTCGGTCGCCGGGACGCCGGCAGAGGCCCCCTTTGATCTGCTGTTGCTCAATGTCTGCTCCCTGTCCTGGGATGATCTGGACGAGGCGGGGCTGAAACACCATCCCTTGTTTGCACGCATGGACCTGATCTTTGATCGCTTCAACTCGGCCACTTCCTACAGCGGACCGGCGGCCATCCGGCTGTTGCGTGCCGGTTGCGGCCAGGGCAGCCATCAGAGCCTGTTTGAGCCGGCCCAAAAGCAGTGTTTGCTGATGGACAAGCTGCGCGATCTGGGTTTTGGTACCGATATGGCGCTGAACCACAACGGCCGCTTTGATGATTTTCTGGGCGAAGTGCAGCATCAGGGCGGTCTGGGACAGCCGGTGGTGGATCTACAACAGATGTCGCGTTATCTGCTTGGTTTTGATGGCGCTCCCGTCCGGCGCGATGGTGAGGTACTCAACCGCTGGTGGCAGCAACGACTGCAGCAGGGCGAGGGCGGCCGGGTCCTGTATTACAACACGGTCAGCCTTCACGATGGCAACCGCCGTGTACTCCCCGATGGGGATACCCGGCGGGCAAGCTACCGTCAACGGGCGGAGCAACTGTTTGCTGATATTGAACAGTTTTTTGACCGGCTGGAACAAAGCGGCCGGCGGGTAGTGGTGGTGCTGGTGCCCGAGCATGGTGCCAATCTGCACGGTGATCGCATGCAAATTGCCGGCATGCGTGAGTTGCCGGTGCCGGCCATTACCCATGTGCCGGTGGGTGTTAAAGTGTTTGGCATGGACATCGCCGGGTCGGAGCCTTTGCATCTGGAGCAAACCAGCAGTTATTCGGCGCTGGCAGAGCTGGTGGCCCGGTTGTACCGGCAGCAGACAGGTGCCGGTACTGCCCCCGACCTGAACGCCCTGGTGGCAAACCTGCCCTCCACTCAGTGGGTGGCGGAAAACGCCGGTACTGTGGTGATGCAGCAGCAGGGCAGAACCTTTGTGAAGCTGGAGGAAAACGGAAATTGGCTACCTTACCCGGCAAAATGACCGATGTGGTGAGGCCGGCGGATGATACCCGGCTGTTGCGCCAGCAACTGGGACACTGGGTGCACCGTGATATTGCCGACGAGCAGGCACTCAAACAAGCGCTGCAGCGCTGGCCGTTACTGGCCGAGCTGGCAGATGAACAAGCGGGATCGGAGCAGTTTGAGGCCGACTTGTGAGGCTGCTCAGTATCAGTGGCATTCGCGGCGGCACCGGTACCACTACCGTGCTGGCGGCTCTGGGCTATGCTCTGCACCGGCTGGAACAACGGGTATTGCTGGTGGATCTGTCCCCCGCCAATATGCTGGGGTTGCATTTTGAGCAGCCGGTCAGCCATCAGCAGGGCTGGGCCCGTGCTTATGTGGAAAGCGCCGACTGGCGTGCCCAGGCGCTGGAGCTGCAACCCGGGTTGTGTTTGTTGCCCCATGGTCGCATTACCCGGCAGGAGCAGGAGCGACTGGAGCTGTGGCTGCGTAATCACCCCGGAGAATGGAACCGGCGCATGAGCCGACTGGCAGACCGTTTTGACTGGATACTGTTTGACTCGCCCCATGACTCTGGTGCCCGGGCCGGCAGTCTGCAGCCGGATGTGAGCATTCAGGTCATTAATGCCGATGCCGCCTGTCAGGTGCTGCTGCAGGCTGCGCCCTCTGCTTCATGGCTGCTGGTTAACCGGTTTGAGGCTGGCAGCCGGTTGCAGCAGGATCTGCTGCTGCTATGGCGACGACAGTTTGCCGACCGTCTGTTGCCGCTGGTGCTGCACCGGGATGAGTCCACTGCCGAGGCTCTGGCACACAAGCTGCCCCTGGGGACTTATGCCCCCCAAAGCCAGAATGCCACCACGGCAGATAGCCTGGCGGTATGGTGTCTGGCCAGAAGGGGACGCACATGCTGACCCTGAACAGGGCTTATCATGTGCTGCGCCAACGAGGCGCTACCCGGGTCACGGCCATCTGGCTGGTGTTGTGGCTGGCACTGGCCCGGCTGGTGTTGCGCCTGGGGCAGCCGGGCTGGCGGCATTGGCTGGCGCGACTGAACAACAGCATGCCCCACCTGGTCCGGGGGCAGCCCCGCCCGGGGGATCCGCTGCGTTACCTGATCCAGGCGGTCTGGTTGCTGCTGGTTAGGCCCTGGCCCGAACACTCGCCCAGCCTGACGGCAACCTTGTTTGGCGGCGTTAAACGCCTTGGCATGCTTGCCGGGCGCAGCCAGCAGTGGTTGAGCAACCGGCTGCTCGTTTCCCTGGCCGGTACCGTGTCGGCGCCCGGAGCACAGCACAGCCGGGCATGGTGGCGCAACCGGGGCCGCCGCAAGCGCCAGCTGACCATCTGGCTGATGCTGGCGCTGGCCCTGCTGCTGGCCCTGCTGGGGGTGACTCAGCCCTTTGGCTATGGCGCCCAGCTGGTGTTTGTGGCCCTGCTGTGGATGCTGGCCATGATGGTGCGGCACCTGCCCGGGCGTTTTCCGACCCTGCTGATGATAGTGCTGTCAGTGTTGATTTCCTGTCGCTATCTGTGGTGGCGTTACAGCGCCACCCTGAACTGGAACAGCAATCTGGATCTGACCCTGGGGCTGATTTTGCTGGCGGCGGAAACCTATTCCTGGCTGATCCTGTTGCTGGGCTATGTACAAACCTGCTGGCCGCTCAAGCGGCGCCCCGTACCATTGCCGCAAGACACGGCGCTATGGCCCACCGTGGATCTGATGATCCCCACCTATAACGAGCCACTGTCGGTGGTGCGCACCACGGTTTATGCCGCTCTGGGCATCGACTGGCCGGCCGACAAACTGAATATTTATATTCTGGATGATGGCGGACGCATGGCGTTTCGCCGCTTCGCCGAGGAGGCGGGCGTGGGCTACATTGCCCGCAGCGAGCACAAGCACGCCAAGGCCGGTAATCTCAACCATGCCCTGAAGCAAACCAGCGGCGAGCTGGTGGCCATTTTTGACTGCGATCATGTGCCGGTGCGTTCCTTTTTACAGCTTACCGCCGGCGGCTTTTTGCAGGATGCCAGGCTGGCGCTGGTGCAGACGCCCCATCACTTCTTTTCGCCGGATCCGGTAGAGCGCAATCTGGGCCTGTTCCGGCGCACCCCCAACGAGGGCGAGTTGTTTTATGGTCTGGTGCAGGACGGCAACGACATGTGGAACGCCACCTTTTTCTGCGGCTCCTGTGCCCTGTTGCGGCGCAGCGCCCTGGAAGAGATTGGCGGCATTGCCGTGGACACGGTGACTGAAGATGCTCACACCGCCTTGCGTTTGCACCGGCTGGGCTGGAACTCGGCCTATATGCGCATTCCCCAGGCGGCAGGGCTGGCTACCGAGAGCCTGTCGGCGCATGTGGGCCAGCGCATTCGCTGGGCCCGGGGCATGGCGCAGATCTTTCGTATCGACAATCCCCTGCTGGGCAAGGGGCTGAGCCTGTTTCAGCGGCTGTGCTATGCCAATGCCATGCTGCATTTTCTGGCCGGGCTGCCCCGGTTGGTGTTTTTGCTGGCGCCACTGGCCTTTTTGCTGCTGCATTCCTACATCATTTATGCGCCGGCGGCCTTGCTGATGCTTTATGTGCTGCCGCACATGATGCACTCCAGTCTGACCGCGGCACGGATGCAGGGGCGTTATCGTAAAACCTTCTGGGGTGAGGTGTATGAAACCGTGCTGGCCTGGTATATCGCCCGGCCTACCACGGTGGCGCTGCTGGCACCTTCCAAGGGCAAATTCAACGTGACCGCCAAGGGCGGGCTGATGGCCGAGGCCCAGTTTGACTGGCGCATTGCCCGGCCCTATCTGGTGCTGGCCCTGCTGAACCTGGCCGGGCTGGGATTTGGCGTATGGCGCTTTTTTTATGGACCGGCCATGGAGCAGGGCACTGTGGTGGTGACCTGTCTGTGGGTGCTCTATAACCTGCTGATCATCGGCGCCGCCGTGGCCATTGCCGCCGAGGCACGGCAGGTGCGTCAGAGCCCGCGGGTAAAGATCAGCCTGCCGGCGGCGTTGCGCCTGCCGGGCGGGCATTTGTATGCGGGCACCCTGCTGGATTACTCCGATGGCGGTGCCGCCATTCGCGCTTCCGGGGCCGGCAATCTGGTACCGGGCACGGAGGTGGAGCTGGTATTGTACCGGGGCGAACGGGCGTTTGCCTTTCCGGGGGTGATCAGCCGGGAGCGCAATGGGGTGGCAGGCATCATTCTGGCCAGTCTCAGCCGCGAGCAGCGTATTGATTTTGTGCAATGCACGTTTGCCCGTGCCGATGCCTGGCTGGGGTGGCTGGAGTCCCGGGGGCGGGAGCGCCCGCTGCAAAGCCTGCTGGATGTCTTTGCCACCGGTGCCCGGGGCTATGCCTGTTTGTGGCGGTTTTTGCCCGCCGAATTGCGCCTGTTGTGTGCTCCTCTGCTGGCCCTGTTGCGCTGGCTGGGTTCTTTTTTACCGCGCTGGCCCAAAGCCGGTGTATCCAATAACCAAGAATGGACTGCCTTATGAGCCGATTGCCAAGCTGGTTTGTCACCAGCCTCATCCTGCTGCTGACGACTACCGCCTGGGCTCAGGCGGACATGGATGAGGTCAAGCCACCGTCCTGGCAGGTGCAGCGCAGTTTTGGCCAGCTGACCCAGAACAGGGATCTGATGTTGCGGGGGGTGAAAAACACCCAGGTGGTCAGCTTTGCCCTGCGCCGGGACCGTATTGCCGAAAACGGCGAGCTGGTGCTGGCCTATACGCCGTCTCCGGCCTTGTTGCCGGAGCTGTCGCACTTGCGGGTGTACCTGAACGAGGTGCTGATGGATACCCTGGTGATCACCAAGGGCGAGCCGGGCCGGCAGGTTGAAAAGCGTGTGCGCCTGGACCCGCGTCTGGTCACCGACTTCAATCAGGTACGCATCGAATTTGTCGGGCATTACACCGACATTTGTGAGGATCCGGCCCACAGCGCCCTGTGGCTGAACCTGGCCAAAAACAGCCGGATAGCGCTGACCGAGCAGGCGCTGGCGCTGACCAATGATCTGTCTCATTTTCCGCGGCCGTTTTTTGATACCAGCGATAATGAGCGGCTGCATCTGAATATGGTGCTGCCCGGTGATCCCGGGGTGCCCGAGCTGCAGTCGGCCGGTGTGCTGGCGTCCTATTTTGGCAGCCTGGCGGGCTGGCGAGGGACCGGTTTTGCGGTGAGCTACGATCAACTGCCGCCGGTTTCCGGCGATGAGCCACCGGCCCGTATTCTGGTACTGGCCGCCAATGACAACCGGCCCGCCTTTATGGCCGATGAAAAGCAGTATCCGCCGGTGGAAAGCGCCGAGGTGCGGCTGATGGATCACCCGGACAGTCCTTATTCCAAAATACTGCTGGTGCAGGGGAAGGGGGATAACGAGCTGGCCCGGGCGGTGCGCGCCCTGGCACTGGGTGGCAAGCTGTTGCGGGGAGAGCGGGCGGTGATTGAAGAGGCGCAGCCGCTGGCTCCGCGCAAACCCTATGATGCCCCCAACTGGACCCCTACCGACAGACCGGTGCGCTTTGCCGAACTGGTGGAATACCCGGGACAGTTGCAGGCCAGCGGGCTGATACCCGATCCCATCGAGTTGAGGGTACGACTGCCGCCGGACTTGTTTGTGTGGCAGAACAAAGGCATACCGCTGCAAACCCGTTATCGCTATACGGCCCCAACGGCCAATGACGATTCCAGGCTTAATATCAGCATTAACGGCGAGTTTATCGGCAGTTTGCCGTTAACCGGCGAGCGGGACAGCCAGCTGGAAAAGCTGCGGCTGGCGGTGACCTCCAATGAAACCGCCAATGCCCGTGATCAGCTGATGGTGCCCTCGCTCAAAATTGGCGCCAGCAATACCATTCGCTACGACTTCAGCTTTGCGACCACGTTTGGCAGCGCTCAGCCCGACCGTTGCCAGACCACCCTGGTGGTAGACAGCCGGGCAGTGATCGACGAAAACTCGATGATCGACTTCTCCGGTTATCACCACTTTATGGCCATGCCTGATCTGGCGGCCTTTGTGCGCAGCGGCTTTCCGTTCAGCCGGATGGCGGATTTGTCCGATACCCTGGTGCTGATGCCGGCGGCGCCTACCCCCATGCAGACCGGATTGATGCTGGACACTCTGGCGCACATTGCGGCACAAACCGGCTATCCGGCCATGGCGCTGCAAATTACTCAGGATCCCGATGTATTGAGCGGGTCTGATGCCGATCTGCTGGTGTTTGGCCGGCTGCCCGACCACCTTGAGCAGGAGCCGGGTGCCGGCCTGCAGCAGCCGGCCGACTGGCTGCTGCAGGCGGCCAATGCCTCGCCGGTGCAGACCCGGGCACCGGCCCGGCTGGAGCACACCAGCTTTGATGCCGGGGCCCGGGTGACGGTGTCGGCCAAAGGCCCGCTGGCGGCGGTGGTTGGCATGGAATCGCCCTATACGCCCGGGCGCAGTCTGGTGGCCTTGCTGGGTAACCAGGAGCAGGACTATGCCCTGCTGCGCCAGACCCTGCAGGACGAGGGAAGGCTGAACGACATATCCGGCTCGGTGGCGCTGCTGCGTGAAAGCGGTGTTAACAGCCAGCTGGTGGGGGAGCAGTATTACATTGGCCACCTGCCCTGGTGGGTGAAACTCTGGTATCTGCTGGCGCCCCAGCCGGTGTTGCTGGCGGTGCTGGCGGTGCTGAGCACCCTGTTGCTGGCGGTGCTGTTGTGGCGCAGTCTGCGCTGGCTGGCCCACCGGCGTGATGTTCACGGTGTGGACTAGACCATGAGGCTGGTGGTGCTGGCATGGTTATGGCTGATATGGCCCCTGAGCGCCCCGGGGGCCTGTGACTGGCCACTGTGGCAGCAATACAAGGCGGCCATGATGAGCGACGACGGTCGCATTATTGATCACGCCTCGCCCCGGGCCATCACCACCTCGGAAGGGCAGAGCTATGCCCTGTTTTTTGCGTTGGTGGCCAACGACAGGCTCGCCTTTGAGCGCTTGTTGCGCTGGACGCAAAACAACCTGGCCGGTGGGGATCTGAGCGCTCGTCTGCCGGCCTGGCGGTGGGGCAAAAGCGGCAGCGGTCACTGGCAAGTACTGGACGGCAACAACGCCGCCGACTCGGATTTGTGGATCGCCTACAGCCTGCTGGAAGCGGGGCGCTTGTGGCAACGGCCCGATTACACTCGTCTGGGGCGGGAGTTGCTGTGGCGCTCGGCGGCGGAAAGCCTGCGTGTGTTGCCGGGGTTGGGCCTGACCCTGTTGCCGGGCAAGCAGGGGTTTGAGAAGCCAGCAGGCTGGAAGCTGAATCCTTCCTATCTGCCGCTTCCCCTGCTGGCCCGGTTTGCCGAAGAGGCACAGATATGGCAAGACCTGGGCGAAGTCAGCCACCGCCTGCTGCTGGCGTCGGCGCCCAGGGGGGTGGCTCCTGACTGGATGTGGTGGCGAACGGGGGAGGGCCCTGATCTGAAGGCCACGGAAACCGGCAGTTACGACGCCATTCGCGTTTATTTATGGCTGGGGCTGGCAGCGCCAGGCACGCCGGGGCGTGATGCACTGCTGGAGCACTTCCGGCCCATGCTGGCGCAAACCCGGCAACGCGGTGTTCCGCCGGAACGGGTGAATGCCGTTACCGGCGGTGCCGAAGGCACCGGTCCGGCGGGGTTCTCCGCCGCCCTGCTACCTATGCTGGCGGCCTGGCCGGAATATCAAGCCGAGCTTGAGCGCCAGCTGCAACGACTGCGTGACGAGCCACCCGGTGCCAACGTCTATTATGGCCGCTCCCTGCTATTGTTTGGCCTGGGCTGGCATCAGCAACGCTATCGCTTTGACCAACGGGGCCGGCTGCACCCGGCCTGGGAGACAGTATGCGAATAAAGGTCTTGTCTGCTTTTTGTCTGCTGGTCCTGAGCCGCCCTGTTCTGGCCGATCCCGATACCCCTGCTGAGCAGCAGGCCTTTTTGCTGGAGCAGTTGCGTCTGGGGCAGGCCCTGTACCGGGATGATATGGTGGAAAATGCCCTTGGCCGGCTGGAGCTGGTGGCTCCGCTCGATAAAGATGTGGCACTGGCCGCCATGGAGTTCAGCCTGCACCGGGGAGAAACAGAGCAGGCATACGCCCGCTTGCAGCGTCTGATGGCGGCGGGCGTTTCTTCCAGCACTCTGAGCCAGGCGCGCGCCCTGCTGGCCGCCTATAACGAAGACGGCCTGGCCCTGCGCCAGCGCGCACAACTGCTGGCCGCCAGTGGTCAGCCGGACGCAGCCATGGCGCTGTACCGGCAACTGTGGGGAGACCGCCCACCCGGGCTGCAACTGGGGCTGGAGCACTGGCGTACCCTGGCTCAGGTAGACGGAGCGCGCGCCCGGGCCATTTCCCGCCTTGAGCTGCTGAACCGGCGTTTTCCCGGTAACCCCGAACTGCGCCTGACTCTGGCCCGGCTGTGGCTGGCCGGGGAGCAGCCGGAGCGGGCACTGGCGCTGCTGGGAGAACTGGCCGGCAATCCGGCGGTGGCCAACCGGGCCGCCGAGCTGGAATACAATTACCTGATTGATCTGCCGGTATCCGAACGCAGCGCCCGGCTCTGGCAGCGTTTCCTGACCCGTTATAAAGGCAGCAGCCATGAAAGCGGGGGGCGGCGTCAATGGCAACAACAGCGCGCCTTGCTCAAGGATCCCGTCTGGCGCGCCGGGCGGCAGGGTATGGCACTGGCAGAGCGAGGGCGCTATGGTCAGGCCCTGCCGTTGCTGCGCCGGGCGGTGAAGGCATATCCGCAGCATGCCGGCTTTCATGGTGCAGAGGGGCTGGCCCTGCTTCATCTGAAGCGGTATGGGCCGGCTCAGGCGGCGCTGACCCGGGCGGTGGAGCTGGAGCAGGACGGCAGACTGATTTCCAAATGGCAGGATCTGCAGCAATACGCCCGTAGCCTGGTGTGGGTGGAGCGGGGTGAACAGGCTCTGGCAAAGCAGGATTACCGCCGTGGCGAACAGGCCTTTCAGCAGGCCCACCGGCTTCGCCCCAGTGATGTGCCGCCGCTGCTGGGCCTGGCCGAGACGGCCCTGGCCGAAAATAATGAGTCGAAGGCCGAACGCCGGCTGCAGCAGGCCTGGCGGATGGCGCCGAGTGACGCTCGTGTTATCTACGCCCTGGTGGACTTTTATCGCCGCACGTCGCCGGCGCGGGCTCTGGCGGTGCTGACCGCACTGCCGTCCAGGGTGCGGCGGGACTATGCGGAGCTGGAAAGCCGGCTGCGGCTGGAACAGCTGACACCACAGATTGAGCAGGCCCGGGCCGAAGGGCGCACCGGTGACGCCATTAGCCTGTTGCGCCGGGCGGTGCGGCTGGCACCGCCCCAGCCCTGGCTGGCCTATGAGCTGGCCACCTTGTTGCAGCAGCAGGGACGGTCGGATGAGGCCGGTACGATATTTGCTCCGCTGCTGCAAACGGAGGGAGACGATCCGCAAGTCCGTCATGCTCATGCCCAGTTTCTGGCTTCACGCAATGACGATGAAGCCGCCCTGGCCAGCCTGCAACAGATTGCGCCGGAACGCTGGTCCGAGGGCATGAGTACGCTCGCCACCCGGCTGGCAGTGCGTCTGCGGCAAACGAAGATCATCCGCTGGCGTGATGAGGCCCGGCAACAAGCGGATCCAGTCCGGGCTCTGTCGCTTTATGCCCGGGGGCTGGCGGCGTCCGGCGAGCTGGCGCCTGAGGCGCTGTCCCCTCTGGACGGCGCTGCGCTGACCCAGGCCAGCCGGGCAAGCGCAGAGGATGACTGGCTGCAGCGCAGCCTGAAGCGGGAAAGCGCCGATCTTTACCGCCGCCAGAATGCCACCCTGCAAGTGCAGCAGGATGTGGGATGGCGCACCGACAATAATCCCTCGGGGGTGAACGATCTGCGGCTGAACACCAGCATGCTCAGGGCAGAGTGGCCCTGGGTCAACGGCCGGGCCTGGGTACAGGCCGAGCAGGTCATGCTGAATGCGGGCCCCCCCGAAGCTGACGATCGTTTTGGTGGCTGCAATGCGGTGACAGGGGACTGCAATGCCGGTTCGCTGGATACCGAAGGCACAGGGCTGGCGGTGGGCTGGCAGGGAGAGCGCTGGAGCTGGGACATTGGGCATTCTCCCCTGGGCTTTGAGATCAGCAACTGGCTGGGCGGGCTCAATTACGCTGGCGACTGGAATGAACTTGGTTACAGCCTGACCCTGTCGCGCCGGCCCATGAGCAACTCTCTGGTATCCTACGCCGGAGCGGTGGATCCGGTGACCGGACTGAGCTGGGGAGGCGTGACCGCCACCGGTCTGGCTCTGGGGCTGAGCCATGACCAGGGGGAGGAAGACGGCATCTGGGCCAGCCTGGGAGCACATTCGCTGAATGGTGAACGGGTGGAAAACAACCAGCGTTTCAGCGCCATGGCCGGTTATTACTACCGCCTGATTGAACGCCCCCATGAGCAACTGAGAGCGGGCAGTTCACTGCTTTATTTTCAGTACCAGAAGGATCTGAGTGAAGACACCCTGGGGCAGGGCGGCTATTACAGTCCCCAGCGCTATGTGTCCCTGGGTCTGCCGGTGCGCTATGCCCGCCGTGATGAGCACTGGTCCGGCGTGCTGGAAGCTTCTCCCGGCTGGTCCTGGTCCCGCGCTGATGGTAATGAGTTGTATCCTGAACAATGGCAGGCCATTGAAAACAGCGGCAAACCATTAAGACCAAGTGCTCCCGGGAGCAGTGACGCCGACACGGGCGGCGGCCCCGGTATCAGCCTGGCGGCCCGGGGGGAATACCGGCTGAATGAGCACTGGATTCTGGGCGGTGGTCTGAACTGGCAGGTGAGCGAGGACTATGCCCCGGGGCACGGCTTTGTATACCTGCGCTACCACTTCGGGCCCTGGTTGGGAGATCTGGATATGCCGGTGGCGCCGCTCACACCTTATGCGGAATGGCGCTGAATCGTTATTCCACCTGGTGTCCACCAAGTACCAGAGTACGCGTACAAAAGCGGCCTCAAGGTTTTCCGCAAAACCGATACATGCGAAGATGCGCCCCGTGTTTTTTGCTGTGACCTTAAGGCCTTTTGAATATGCTGCTGATGATCGACAACTACGACTCCTTTACCTGGAACCTGGTGCAGTATTTTGGTGAACTGGGGCAGGAGGTGGTGGTGCGCCGCAACGACGACATCGGCCTGGACGAGATTGCCGCCCTGGCGCCGGCGGGGCTGATCATTTCCCCCGGTCCCTGCACGCCCAACGAGGCTGGCGTGTCACTGGCGGCCATTGAGCGTTTTGCCGGTGAACTGCCCATTCTGGGAGTGTGCCTGGGGCATCAGGCCATTGCGCAGGCCTTTGGCGGCGACGTGGTGCGGGCCCGGCGAGTGATGCACGGAAAGACCTCGGCCATTCGCCATACCGGCACCGGCCTGTTTAACGGACTGCCCGACCCCTTGACCGTGACCCGTTATCACTCTCTGGTGGTGAAGGCCGACACTCTGCCGGCCTGCTTTGAGGTGACTGCCTGGAGTGAGCTTGAGCAGGGCGGCCGGGACGAGATCATGGGCATGCAGCATAAAACGCTGCCGGTGCACAGCGTGCAGTTTCACCCGGAAAGCATTCTCACCGAAGGCGGCCACCGGCTGCTGGGTAATTTTCTGAACCTGTTATAAGAGCGCTGCCGGCTCAAACGTTGGGATTCGCTGCGCTCATCCCAACCTACCCAAGCTGTCATCCTGACGAAAGTCAGGATCTTCCTGCAGCAGGATACCGGTATGACGGTGTTTCTAGCTCCCTGCCTTCCCCCCGAACTATAAGTTTTTCTTGTTTTCCCTATCAGACTTTCTCGCTCGCCTGTTACTGCTCCACCGGGAATAATGGCCGGGAGTCCGGATTTTTTATAAAAAATTTTTTGTGCCTGTTTATGCAGCGAAAGCCCCGTTGCCACGGCGCCGGACTCACCGGGTTGCGAGCTTATGCAAGATAAATGACTACAATTTTTCAAGTTGCAAAATAAACAACCAAAATTGTGACTCAATGTAGAGACAAGTTGTGGTTGCTTTGCAATAATGCTTGCACGTTTACATGGATTTAACTTTTATCGCAGAGCATGCTGCGGTAATCAGAGGAGCAACGCATGTCTGATATGGCTGTTACCCGCGAACTGTTTGACCAGGTGATGGTACCCAATTACGCCCCGTCCCAGAGCATTCCGGTTCGGGGGCAGGGTGCCCGTGTGTGGGATCAGGAAGGCAGAGACTTTATCGATTTTGCCGGTGGCATCGCGGTCAACTGTCTGGGTCATTGCCACCCGGCTCTGGTGGGAGCGCTCAAGGAGCAGGGTGAAAAGCTCTGGCACCTGAGCAACGTCTGGACCAATGAGCCGGCCCTGCGTCTGGGCAAAAAACTGGTGGATGCCACCTTTGCCGAGCGGGTGTACTTCTGTAACTCCGGCGCCGAGGCCAACGAGGCCGCGCTCAAGCTGGCCCGCCGTTACGCCATTGAGCATCACGGCCCGGAAAAAACCCAGATCATCGCCTTTCACCAGGGCTTTCACGGCCGCACCTTCTTTACCGTGACCGTGGGTGGCCAGGCCGCCTATTCCGATGGTTTCGGTCCCAAACCCGCCGATGTCGAGCACGTTCCCTACAATGATCTGGAAGCCCTCAAGGCCCTGATCTCCGATCGCACCTGCGCCGTGGTGATGGAGCCGCTGCAGGGCGAGGGCGGTATTATCAGCCCTGAGCCGGCGTTCGTGAAAGCGGTGCGCGAGCTGTGCGATCAGCACCAGGCGCTGCTGGTGTTTGACGAAGTGCAGACCGGCGTGGGTCGCACCGGCGCCCTCTATGCCTACATGGATATGGGCGTCACCCCTGACATTCTTACCAGCGCCAAGGCCCTGGGCGGTGGCTTCCCCATTGGCGCCATGCTCACCCGCGCCGACATTGCCGCCTCGCTCAAGCCGGGTACCCACGGCTCCACCTATGGCGGCAACCCGCTGGCCTGTGCCGTGGCCGAGGCCGCCTTTGATACCGTCAACACGCCGGAAGTACTGGCCGGCGTAAAGGAGCGGGAAGGCTGGTACCGGGAAGAACTGGCTAAAATCAATGCCAAATACCAGTGTTTCTCGGAAGTTCGCGGCAAGGGCCTGCTGCTGGGCTGCGTCATGAACGAGCAGTATCAGGGCCGCGCCAAGGAGTTTCTGCAGGCCGCGTCCGAAGAAGGTCTGATGGTGCTGATCGCCGGTGCCAACGTGGTGCGCTTTGCGCCCTCGCTGGTGATCACGCAGGAAGAAGTGCAAGAAGGCCTGGCCCGCTTTGAGCGCGCCGTGGCCCGGGTGGTCAACGGCTGAGGGCCACCACCGTTATAACAGGCGGGGCCGGAGCGCCCCGCCACACGCTGAAAGGAGTGCTGCATGCTGGTGATTCGCCCCATAGAGCAGCGAGATTTACCCACGCTCAAGCAGATCGCCATCGAGTCCGGTCACGGCTTTACCTCACTGCCGGTCAACGACGAGCTGCTGCAGAATAAAATCAACCATTCCCTCGCCTCCTTTGCCAGCCGTGCCGGCGGCAAGGGCGAGTGTCTGTATTTTTTTGTCGCCGAAGACAGCGACACCGGCGAGGTGCTGGGCACCACGGCGCTGGAGTCGGCGGTGGGGCTGTCGTCCCCCTTTTATACCTACCTGCTGGGCAAGCAGGTACACAGCTCGCGCAAGCTGGGCATCTACAATGTGGTGGAAACCCTCACCCTCACCAATGACTACACAGGTGTCAGTGAGCTGTGCACCCTGTTTCTGCGCGAGCCCGCCCGTCATGGCATGAATGGCCGCTTGTTGTCGAAGAGCCGGTTTTTGTTTCTGGCCGAGTTTCCCGAGCTGTTTGACCGCCGCATTCTGGCGGAAATGCGCGGGGTGTCCGACGACGACGGTAACAGTCCGTTCTGGAGCTGGTTGCAGGAGCATTTTTTCTCCATGGACTTTCCCACCGTGGATTACCTCACCGGCATCGGGCAAAAGGGCTTTATCGCCGATCTCATGCCCAAATATCCGATTTATGTGAGCCTGCTGTCAAAACAGGCGCGGGCGGTGATCGGCAAGACCCACGAAAAGACCCGGCCGGCCCTGCGCCTGCTGGAAGAAGAAGGCTTCAGCTGGCGCGGCTATGTCGACATTTTCGACGCCGGTCCCTCGGTGGAGTGCGAAGTGCGCGAGATCCACACGGTGCGCAACAGCCACCAGCTGCGGGTGCACATCGGTGAGCCGGCGCAACCGGGGACGTTTCTGATCAGTAACGGCCGGTTTGACGAGTTTCGCGCCCTGTTGGGCGACATGGCAATCAATGAACAGCAGCAGGCGGTCATCTCTCCAAAAATGGCCAGTCTGCTGAAAGTGGAAGACGGAGATACCGTCAGGGTAGCGGAGATGAAACGCAATGACTGAGGCAGTGCAATACATCAATGGTCAGTGGCTGATGGGTGAAGGCGAACAGTTTGAGTCCCTTGATCCGGCAAAAAACGAGGTGGTCTGGCAGGGCGCCGCCGCCAGTACGGCCCAGGTGGACGCTGCCGTGTCCGCCGCCCGTGAGGCTCTGGCCGACTGGGCCTTTCGTCCGCTGGACGCGCGCCTGGCCGTGGTCAAGGCCTTTTGTGGCCTGCTGGAGCAGCACAAACCGCAACTGGCCGGGTTGATCGCCAAAGAGACCGGCAAGCCTCAGTGGGAGGCGCTGACCGAAGTGGGCGCCATGATCGGCAAGGCCGCCATTTCCGAAAAGGCCTATTTTGAGCGCACCGGCACGGTAGAAAATCCCATGCCCGGTGCCCGCGCCTTTATTCGCCACAAGCCCCACGGTGTGGTGGCGGTGTTCGGCCCCTACAACTTTCCCGGCCACCTGCCCAACGGCCATATTATACCGGCCCTGATCGCCGGCAATACCGTGGTGTTCAAGCCTTCCGAGCTCACTCCTCTGGTGGCCCAGGAAATGGTGCGGCTGTGGGCCGAGGCCGGGCTGCCTGCCGGTGTGCTCAACCTGGTGCAGGGTGAAGTCAGCACCGGCAAGGCGCTGGCGGCACACCCCGGTATCGACGGCCTGTTCTTTACCGGATCGTCCAATACCGGCAAGCTGCTGCATCAGCAGTTCGCCGGCCAGCCGGGCAAGATCCTGGCGCTGGAAATGGGCGGCAACAACCCGCTGGTGGTCACCGACGTGGCCGATGTCGATGCCGCCGTGCATGCCATTGTGCAGTCCGCCTTTATTACCTCCGGCCAGCGCTGTACCTGCGCCCGCCGCCTGCTGGTGCCCACCGGTGAAGCCGGTGACCGGCTGCTGGCGCGGCTGGTGGAAGTGACCAAAGCCATTCGCGTTGGGCACTACGATGCCGAGCCCCAGCCCTTTATGGGCGCCATGATCTCCGAGCGCGCCGCCCGGGGCATGGTGGCGGCCCAGGCCAACCTGCTGGCCTTTGGTGGCGAGTCGCTGCTGATGCTGAAGCACCTGCAACCGGGCACCGGCCTGGTGTCGCCGGGTATCATTGACGTGACCGGTGTGGCCGAGCTGCCCGACGAGGAGCACTTTGGTCCTTTGCTGCAGGTGATCCGGTTCGATTCCCTGCCCGAAGCGCTGACCCTGGCCAACCGCACCCGCTACGGGCTGTCGGCGGGCCTGTTGTCCGACAGCGAGGCCGACTGGGACTATTTCTATCGCCATATTCGCGCCGGCATCGTCAACCGCAACCGCCCCATTACCGGCGCTTCCAGCGCCGCACCCTTTGGCGGCGTGGGGGAAAGCGGCAACCACAGGGCCAGCGCCTACTATGCCGCCGACTACTGCGCCTATCCGGTGGCCTCGGTGGAAGGCGACAGCCTGGACCTGCCTGAGACCCTGTCTCCCGGGCTGAGTTTTTAATCAAGGAGAGCAACGCCATGCATCGTTCTGCAGACGAGTTGTTTGACGCCCTGTGGCAGCATTACCTGACCGTGACCCCCAGTGCCCTGAAAATTCACGATTTGCTGGGAGGGGGCAAGGCCATCGTCAATGATCATGTGGCCTTTCGTACCTTCAATCATCCCAAACTCGGGCTCGACAAGCTGGCGGCCCACTTTCTGGCCTTGGGCTATGAGCAGAAGGGGGAATATCACTTCGAGGCCAAGAAGCTCTATGCCCGTCACTACGAGCATGCGGATCCAACGGCGCCCAAGGTGTTTATCAGCGAGCTGCTGCTGGAGCAGTGCTCTTCTGAACTGCAGCGCATTGTGGCCGGCCTTGTCGATCAGGTGAATGAGCAGCTGCCCGGGCACAAGGATTTTCTCTATTCCGGGGCGCCCTGGACCCTGTCTCATGCCGACTATAAAACCCTGCTGGTGGAAAGCGAATACGCCGCCTGGCTGGCGGCCTACGGCTACCGGGCCAATCACTTCACGGTGAGCGTGAATCACCTCGAAGGATTCGACACGCTGGAGGCGGTGAACAGCGCCCTCAAGCAGGCGGGGTTCCGGCTTAACGACACCGGCGGCGAAATCAAGGGTTCCCCCGATGTGCTGCTGGAGCAGTCGTCCACCCTGGCCGACACCGCCCTGGTGCGTTTTACCGATGGCGAAGCCGAGCTGCCCAGCTGCTTCTACGAGTTTGCCCTGCGTTATCCCAAACCCGACGGCAGTCTCTACACCGGCTTTGTGGCGGCTTCGGCAGACAAGATCTTTGAAAGTACCGACGCCGGCCGCTAATAGCCGGCCCCCTGCTCCCGGGCCCGGGAGCAGGGCTTTCTTCATCAGGGAGCAAGCGTTTCCGGCACGGAAGTGCCGGGTTGTGCCGGGGCAGCAGGGCTGCTGCCCAGTATCCAGCCTCCCAGCATGGCCAGCAGTACCGAAGCCCCGGCCAGTGTAACAAAGATCGCATCCAGTGAGCCGGTGCTGGTGCGCAGGTAGCCCGCCAGCAGGTTGCCCAGAGTGCCGCCCAGGCCAAAGGTCACCATGCAAAAGCCGCTGATCTGCATGGTTGTGGTGGCGCAATACTGTTTGCCTACCCAGCCCGCCACTATGCCCCACATGGGAAAATACATCAGACCGTAACCAAAGCCGGCCACCAGAGCAAAACGGGCCGGATCATACACAAAGGCCAGCAGGCCGAGGGCAAAGCCACAGAAGATCACCAGCAGCGCCACGCCGTGGCCTCTGCGGTCGGCAAGCCTGCCGGTAAGCAGGCCGGCCACCATGCCGGTGATGCCCACCATGGTCCAGGTGTAGCCGCCCAGGCTGGCGGGAAGGCCCCGTTGATCCAGATAGACGTTCAGCCAGCTGGAGAAGGGCATGGTGGAGAAACCGGCCAGGAAGCAGATCAGGCAGGCCAGAAAGGCGGTGCGTTCGCGACAAAGGGCAAACAGCAGTTTTTTAGCGGGCAGGGCCGGCTCGGGAGCCGTGGCGGGCATGGCAAGCGGTGTGCCAAGGTGCCGCAGCAGGTGCCAGGTCAGGGCCATCACCAGCAGGCCGGCAGCCCCTGCCAGTTGCCAGGCCAGTTGCCAGCCAAGGGAAGGCACCACCAGCAGGATCAGCAGGCCGTTCAGCCCATACCCCCAGGCGGTGCCGCTGGACACGGTGGAAAGGCAGGTGGAGCGCTGCTCGGGCCGGGCATGACGGCTGATGATCTCCACCAGCGCTCCCCAGCTGATGGCTGCGCTGGCGGCCAGGCAGGTCAATGTCAGCATAATGAACAGCGGGTTTTCAAGCTGCGCCATGGTAAACAGCAGGGCGGTGGTGAGTCCTCCCGTTGCCAGCGCCAGCCTCGCCGTATTCAGACGATGACCAAGCAAGCCGAGCAACATGGCGCCGGTAAGATAAGCCAGCTGGGTGAGGGCGCCGATGGCGGCCAGATGCCAGTGACCGAGAGCAATGCTTTCACGCATCAGCGGTACCAGGGCCGCAAACAAAAACATGCCAAAGCCATGGCTGACTATCTGGTTCATTCCGAAGATAACGGCCATTTTCATCCTTGATGCTCCCTGAACCTGTGATTAAAAATCGCTCTTCTTTATCCTGAAACCTTGCCGGCCTTCGGTAAATCGATGAATATTCATATCTGCGTTCAACAAGTTTGAAATCTGCTTATGCGAGACTTGCCCATTACCCTGCTGCGGACCTTTGTGGTGGTCGCGGAAACCCTGAATCTGACGGTGGCCGCCGGCCGGCTGCACCGGGCGCCGTCGACCATCAGCATGCAGCTGAGCCGGCTGGAAGATCTGGTCTCGACCGAGTTGCTGGAGCGGGGCCAGTACGGGGTTCGGTTAACACCGGCGGGAGAGCTGCTTCGTTCTCATGCCCAGTTGTTGCTGAATCAGCATGATCGGATCCTCGGCGCTTTTATGAATGCAGAGATTGGCGGCAAGGTGCGTTTCGGCACCCATGATCAATATGCCACCCGCAGTCTGCCCTCTCTTCTGGAAACCTTTGTGCTCAATTACCCCGAGGTGCGGCTGGAGGTGCAGTGCGATCATCGCCCCCGGCAGCTGGTAGCTCAGGTGCAGCAGGGCAGGCTGGATCTGGCTCTGGTGGAAATGCCGCTGAACTCGAACGGCGGGCAGCGCCTTGGGCGTGATGAGCTTGTCTGGGTGCGCTCGCCCATGCACCAGACTCACTTGCGTGATCCTCTGCCCCTGGCGGTGTTTGTGGAAGGCTGTTATCACAGGGATGCCGCCCTGCAGGCGCTGGAACAATCGGAAACCGCTTACCGGATTGCCTTTACCAGCCAGAGCCGGGCGGGCGTGCTGGCGGCGGTGCGGGCCGGGATTGGCGTTGGCATTATTCCCCGCAGCACCCTGGAAGAAGGCCTGGTGATGGTGGAAGAGGGGCTGCCTGCCTTGCCCAGAACAGACACCACCCTGTTTGTGGCCGATGAAGCCAACGAGGCGACCAGCCGGCTGGCGCAGATCATTCGGGAAAGCCCGCAGTTTGCCCGCACCGGGCACGACATGACCCGGCTGCTGCACCAGTTCGGCTGAACGGGCAGGTTGTCTTGTTCCTTGAGGGCGAGCATGGGATCATCCCTGCCGATCACTATAACCAAGGAGCCAAACCATGAAACTGGCATTTATCGGACTGGGCGTGATGGGCTTTCCCATGGCCGGACATCTGCAGCAGGCCGGGCATCAGGTGTGCGTGTATAACCGTAATTCAGCAAAGGCGGCGGACTGGGTAGCCCGTTTTGGCGGCACCAGCGGCGCCACCCCGGCCGAGGCGGCACAGGGCGCCGACATGGTGATGCTGTGCGTGGGCAACGACGACGATGTGCGCTCCGTGGTGTACGGCGACGAGGGCGTGCTGGTGGGCATTAAAGCCGGAGCCTTACTGGTCGATCACACCACCACCTCGGCCAGACTGGCGGAAGAGCTGGCAGACGCCGCCGGCAAGCAGAATGTACGTTTTATCGACGCGCCCGTGTCCGGCGGCCAGCTGGGGGCGGAAAACGGCGCCCTTACCGTGATGATCGGCGGCAGCGAGGCGGACGTGGACGAGGCTGCGCCGGTGCTGGCGGCCTACGGTAAAAAAGTGACCCGGCTGGGGCCGGTTGGCGCCGGTCAGCGCTGCAAGATGGTCAATCAGATCTGTGTGATCGGCGCTGTGCAGGGCATTGCCGAGGGCCTGATGATCGCCAAAAAGGCCGGGCTCGACATTCCCACGCTGATCGAGGTGCTGGCTGGCGGAGCCGCCCAGAGCTGGCAGCTGCAGAATCGGGCCCAGACCATGGCCGACGATCAGTTCGACTTCGGCTTTGCCGCCCAGTGGATGCACAAGGATCTGGGCATCTGCCTGGATGAAGCCGAGCAGCAGGGTCTCAGACTGCCTCTTACCGAGCATGTGCATCAGGTCTATGAACGCTTGCTGGAACAGGGCATGGGCCGTTGTGACTCCACCGTGGTGATTCGGGATCTGGAGTCCTGAGCCCCATGAAACGGGGACTCAGCCCTTGGCAGAGGCCCGCCGGCTCGGCTATGCTGAGCACATCTTGAGGCGCCGCCTTGAGTTTTCCCTTGCGGTAATGTGACGTTTTCCGCAGTTTCCGCACAAAACAACGGCACTTGATATAAGGCCTCGAGCCAAAGGCTTTGCTTGGGGCTCGAATTTGAATAGAGTGGGCAACCGCTTAATGCCAAGTGAGAAAGGATACCCTATGAACAAGACTCAGCTTGTCGATGCAATCGCCGCCAAGGCCGATCTGAGCAAGGCTCAGGCCAAGGCCGCCCTGGAAGAAGTACTCAACGGTATCACTCAAAGCCTGAAAGAAGGTGATCCTGTACAACTGGTGGGTTTCGGCACCTTCAAGGTCAATCATCGTGCCGCCCGTACCGGTCGCAACCCGCAAACCGGCAAGGAAATCCAGATTGCAGCGGCGAACGTGCCCGCCTTCGTGGCCGGCAAGGCGCTGAAAGACGCAGTCAATTAAGACTCATCAAGAACATATAAAACCCGGCCCAGGCCGGGTTTTTTTTAACACTTTTCTTGCCCCCGCGATCATTAGGTTGTTATAACTGAAGCAGGTCCTGCCCCTAATCTGGGAGGCTGTTATGGAAGTAAACGCAATCCGTCAGGTCGCCGTACCCTGGGCCGGAGCCCGCGGACTGACCACAGGACTGATGCTCACCGAGTTGCATCAGGATGTCTGGAGCGGCTGTCTGGAGCTGGCCATGGGGGTGCCGTCCGATATGGACACACCACCGCATATTGTTTACTGGCTCAGCTTTGGCCATCTCTATGGTTACCGTGTGCTGGAAGGGGCCGATGTGCCCGAGCTGCTCGAAGACGACGATGACATCGACAGCCAGATCCAGCTGATCACTCCATCCCGTTTTCTGACTTGGTTTCATCAGGAAACCCAAGGCTCTCACCTGGACGAGGACATTCAGCATTACCGCATTGCCTGCTGGGATTTTTGCGTAGATGTGCTGGCGGCCCAGCCGCCGGACGTGTGTATCAACAAGGAGTAAAATGAAAGGCTTTATTCTGGTCGCCCATGGCAGCCGGCGGGCGGCTGCCAACGAGGAAATAGCCGGGTTCGCCCAGCGCATGACAGCCGCCATGAATGGCGGCTTTGATTTGACGGGCTACGGCTTCTGGGAGCTGGCGGAGCCGTCCCTGACCCAGATCATTGACGCCCAGGTAGCCGCCGGCGCCCGGGACATCACTCTGTTTCCCTATTTTCTGGCGGAAGGCAAGCATGTGGTGAAAGACCTGCCCTCAGTGCTGGAAGAGAAAAAGGCCCAGTATCCGGGAGTCAAATTCACTCAGCTGCCGCATCTGGGCGCCATCCCCGGCTTTGACCAGTGGCTGGCGGGGCAATTGCAGGGTGATGAAGAGGCGAATAGCTAGGGTAGGTTGGCGATGTATACGGATCTTGAATGCCAATCGGACTAAACATTTACTCATTGTGTATCTGAGCTGTAGGCGCCGCTTTAGCTGGCGCAAGCCTGAAGACCACTGTGCCTTCAAGGCCTGTTGCACAGACCCTGCCAACTAAAGTGGCAGCTACAACAGGGCTGAAAACAGATTACTTGCTTAGGGGGCGTTCTCAATCATGCCAACCATATCACTGTTGATACGAGGTGGAGCATGGCAGTGTAGTGTTTCGCGACACGTTCATATCGTGTCGCGATACGACGGTAATGCTTGAACTTCTGGAAAGCGCGTTCAACCAAATTACGCTCTTTATACAGTGCCTTATCGTAATCCCGAGGGCTGATCCGGTTCTTCCTTGGTGGGATCACCGGATTGGCTCCACTG
>NZ_QAGM01000019.1 GCF_003049725.1 Oceanimonas marisflavi | reverse complement strand
GCGCTTACTGGCCTGTTCCAATAACGGTCTGACGGCTTCAAATTGTGCTCGCGTAATGTCGCTGGGGTATGTTTTTCGTTTCATCCGTCCAGTATCGGCTATTGGCGAAAGATTTCAAACAGGTTCTGAGGGCCGGAATGACGAGTCCCTGCTCCCCAGTCCCTAATCCCTGACAGGTCAGAACAGCGTATTGGACAGCTGATACATCTCTTCGTTAAACGGGCGGCGCAGGTGCTTGATGCAGTCGATAATATCGTGGTGCACGATATGGTTGTTCTGCAGCCCCATACAGCGTCCGCCCAGGCCTTGCAGCAGCAGCTCCACGGCGTGAGCGCCCATGCGGCTGGCCATGATGCGATCCGCCGCCGTGGGGGTGCCGCCCCGCTGAATATGACCCAGAATGGTGGCGCGGGTATCCCGGCCGGTGGCGGCCTGAATATCCCTGGCCAGCTGGTTCACGTCACAGACGTTTTCACAGATGGCGACAATGGCGTGTTTCTTGCCCTTGGCCACGCCTTCGTGAATTTGCTGGATCAGCTCGTCCTGATCAAAGGCCACCTCGGGCACAATCACGTATTCCGCGCCCCCGGCCACGGCGGCAGAAGAGGTGAGATCGCCGCAGTGGCGGCCCATGATCTCCACCACCGAAATGCGGTTGTGGGAGCTGCAGGTGTCCCGCAGCCGGTCAATGGCCTCCACCGCCACGTTCAGCGCGGTATCAAAGCCGATGGTGTAGTCGGTGCCGGCAATGTCGTTGTCGATGGTGCCGGGAATGCCGATGCAGGGAAAGCCCATCTCGGTCAGGCACATGGCGCCCATGTAGGAGCCGTCGCCGCCGATCACCACCAGGCCGTCGATATTGTGCTTTTTCAGGTTCTGCACCGCCTCGATCCGCACCTTTTCTTCCTTGAACTCGGGAAATCGGGCCGAGCCCAGAAAGGTGCCGCCCCGGGTGATCACATCCGACACGCTGTGGCGGTCCAGGGGAATAATCTGATCCTGATGCAGCCCCAGATAGCCGTTCTGAATGCCGTACACTTCCAGCCCGTGATGCAGGCCGGCACGCACCACGGCGCGAATGGCGGCGTTCATGCCGGGAGCATCGCCGCCGCTGGTGAGCACACCAATTCGTTTGATCATAAAGTCCCTCGCTTTCATTCCGTAATGCAGGCGTTGCACACAGAATGTTGGAATTCGTGCCTCATTCCAACCTACCAGGACCGGCGTAGGTTGGCGATGAGCGCAGCGAATCCCAACATTCGAACCTTACGCTCCGGCGCGGATAATGGCGGCGAATTCGTCGGCCTTCAGCGCCGCGCCGCCCACCAGGGCGCCGTCTATGTCGGCCATGGCAAACAGGCCGGCGGCGCTGTCACCTTTTACCGAGCCGCCGTAGAGAATTTGCACGCCGGCGGCCACGTTGGCGTTCTGTTTGGCGAGAAACCCACGAATGGCGCTGTGCACCCCTTGAGCAATTTCCGGGGTGGCGGTTTTGCCGGTGCCAATGGCCCACACCGGCTCATAGGCGATCACGGCACGGCCCAGGGCCTCGATGCCGCACTGATCGATCACCGCCTGCAGCTGGGCTTCCACCACGCTTTGTGTTTCACCGGCTTCAAACTGTTCCAGGGTTTCACCAATGCACAGCACCGGTACCAGGTTTTGCTCCAGCACGGCGGCAAACTTGGCGGCCACCACGGCATCGCTTTCACCGTGCAGGGTGCGGCGCTCGCTGTGGCCCACCAGCACATATTTCACCCCAAATTCCTTGTACATGGCCGGGGAGTTTTCTCCGGTAAAGGCACCGCTGGTGTTCACATCGGCGTCCTGAGCGCCCAGAGCAATTTGGCTGTCAGCCAGCTCTGCTTCGGCCTGGCCCAGAAACAGCACCGGTGGGCACACGGCCACGGCCACCTTGTCGCTTTCGGCGGCGGGCGCCTTGAGGGCGGTGATCAGCTCGCTCACCATGGCCTTGCTGCCGTTGAGCTTCCAGTTACCCATTACCAGAGTCTGTCGCATGTGGAATTTCCTTTCGGTTAAATGGTGGGGATTATAGGGATTTGGTCTGCATTAAACCAAGCCCGCTGGCCCGAGTGCCAGTGAATTGTGCAGTTCGTTCATTCACTGGCCGTTCAGGCGCATCCACAACCGCCCCAGATATTCGTGCCAGGCCAGCTCGCTGCGCTCCAGGTAGCGGGCTCTGGGCAACCAGGTATAAAGCGGCAGGGTGCCGGCGCTTTCCTTGGCCTGATGATCAATGGGCGCGGGCAGGGGCGTTGCCCCCTCGGCGGCAAACAGCGCCATGGCCCGGGGCAGATGACTGGCGGAAGTGACCAGCACCGCCCGGCGGCCGGCAATCAGCGGCGTGATGGCGGCGGCTTCGTCGGCGGTATCCTGGGGCTCGGGCAGCATTACAATTCTTGCCGCTTCAATGCCAAAGGCCCGGGCCACCTCGCCATAGAGCTCGGCACTGGAGCGGCCTTCGCCACCGGCATAGCCGCTGACAATCAGCCGGGCGTCGGGGTGAGCATGAGCCAGCCGCACCCCTTCGCTGATGCGGGCCAGTGCCGCATTGCCCAGCTGGCTCAGCAGCGGCAGGCGCGGATCAGCCACCTGAGCCGCCCCCAGCACAATAATGTCGTCGATGGGCTGGCTGCCCGCATCAAAGGTTGCATAGGTACTTTCCAGCGGGGCAATCAGCGCATTGGCCACCGGCCGGGTACTGAGCAGTACAAGTGCCAGAAGAGACACAGTTACAAAGACCATTCCACTGCGCCTGCGCCGCATTAGCAGCAGAAACACGCCGAACAGCGCCAAAAAAAGCAGCAGAGGCAGGGGTAAAAGCAGGCTTCCCAGCCATTTTTTCGCCAAAAAGAGGGGACTCATGCAGTCTCGCATTTGTTAACCGTAACGGTTGTGCCAGAATAACCGCCTTCGAATCAGCAAGAAACAGCCCGTGCAGCGCAATACCAGTTTTGACGGCAAAAGCCGCACCTTTTCCCGCAATATCTACGGCACCACCAAGGGGCAGATCCGCCTGCGGGTGCTGACCCGGGATCTGGACGAGTGGCTGCCCGCAGCCAGTCGCCCGTTGCGCATTCTGGATGCCGGCGGTGGCTTTGGTCCTGTGTCCCAGCGTCTGGCTGGCGAGGGGCATAGTGTGGTGCTGTGCGACCTGTCGGCGGAGATGCTGGATGAAGCCCGCGAGCAGGTGCAGGAAAAAGGCCTGAGCGAGCAGTTTGACTTTATTCATGGCCCCATACAGTCGTTGCTCCCGGCCGATATTGGCCAGTTTGACCTGATTTTTTGCCACGCCGTGCTGGAATGGGTGGAAGATCAGGCCGGCCTGCTGGCCGGGTTAAATGACTTGCTGCGCTCAGACGGCCATCTGTCGCTGATGTATTACAACCGCGATGCCCTGCTGTATCACAGCCTGGTCAAGGGCAACTTCGATTACGTAAACGCCAACCTGGTCAAGAAACGACGCCAGAAACTGACGCCGGGCTGGCCTTGCCGGCCGCAGCAGGTAGACGACTGGCTGAGTGAGCTCGGCTTTGTTATAACCGGTCGCAGCGGCGTGCGGGTGTTTCACGACTATATGTCGAACGTGCACGGGCCCTTTCCCACCGAGGAAGAAGTCATCGCAATGGAGCTGGCCCACTCCCGCACCGAGCCCTTTATGCACCTGGGGCGTTATATGCACGTATTTGCGCACAAACACGCGCCGCCGGGCTTAACACCGGGCGGCATTTAAAGTGAAGAGAGCAAACCATGACGGAAATGTCCCGGACCCTGCCGGACTGGATCGGCTGGGTCAGAGAGGAAAATTTGGGCCTGAGCCTGCCCCCTGACCGGCTGGCCTTTTTGCTGGCGGTGCACATCTTTGGCCGGGGCGGCGAGCAGCCGCAGCTGTCCGAGGCCGAGCTGCATCACGCCTTTGGTTATGTCAGCAAGGGTTTTGACCAGGCCGACGACACTCAGGCCAGCCGGGCCAACAATGCCATTAACGATCTGGTGCGTCAGCGCCTGCTGAGCCGCTTTCAGGGCGACGGCGGCGAGGGGGAAAGCCTCTATCGCCTGACCCGGCTGGGGCTGGCCATTGTGGAGTTTTTTGCCGCCCAGCGGGAAGTGAGCCAGATAAAGCTCTCGCTGCTGCTGGAGCACATCGCCCAGGAGCTGGACAAGGTCGCCGAGGCCATTGCCGCCAACCCCGACGATCAGGGCTGGGCCCAGAACGTGGAAGGCCGGCTTAAATATTCCGTGGCCGAGCAGCTGGCGCGCATCGACGACACCCAGCGCACCATGGACGAGCAGCAAAACGCGGTCAAGGCCAACATCGCCGCCCTGCTCAACAAAAACTGGCATGAGGCCATTCACGCCTGCGAACAGCTGCTGCGGGAAACCGGCGTCACCCTGCGCGAGTTGCAGGACACCCTCGACAAGGCCGGCCACGGCCTGCAACAAAGCCTGCTCAATATTGAAGAGCAGTTGCAGCAAAGCCCGCGGGGTGAGGGCGTGGCGGTGCTGTGCCAGCAGCTGCAGGCCAGGCTCGACGCCATTATTCACTGGGGCAGCCAGTGCATCGAGCTCTGGTCCCGCTACGACCGCCACGTGCACCGCTTTATTCGCACCGCCATCGACATGGACAAAAACCGCGCCTTCAGTCAGCGGCTGCGGGAGTCCATTCGCCACTTCGACGTCCACAACTGGCGGCTGCGGGTGAGCCAGAGCGTGCCGCTGCTGGAGCTGCGCGACGAAACCATGGCCGCCTACGCCGAGGAAGTGACCGGCGAGCTGCCGGTGGCGCTGGAATATCAGGACATGACCGACGTGGCCGCCGAGCTCTCCGGGCGCATTCGCGAGCATCTTGAGGTGTTTGCCAGCGCCGGCAAGCCCCTGGATCTGGCCGGGGTACTGCGGGACTACCTTCACGATTACCCCCATTACCAGCACTTTGACATTGCGCGCCTGCTGATTGACGAAGCGGTCAGGCTCGGCCATGCCGACGGCGAACTCTCGGGCGCGCCCATGCCCGACTGGCAACCCATTAATGCCCACGGGGCCAAGGTACAAGCACATGTTATCGACCAATACTGATCAGGCCCTGGACCCAAGACTGGTTCAGGCCATTGCCAACCCGCTGTTTCCCGCCCTCGACAACCTGCTGCGCTCGGGCCGGCACATTACCGCCGACGAGCTGGAGCAGCACTCGCTGCTGCAGGAATATTACTCAGAGCTGGATGCCTTTTATCAGCGCTATCAGGCCGAGCTGGTGCGCGCCCCCGAGGGCTTTTATTACCTGCGGCCGCGCTCTACCAGCGAGCTGGGCACTTCCATTCTGTCCGAGCTGGAAATGCTGGTGGGCAAGGTGCTGTGCTACCTCTATCTGAGCCCGGACCGCCTCATTAACGAAGGGGTGTTCTCCGTTGAGGATCTGCAGGAAGAGATTCTGACCCTGTCCAACGAGCAGGCGCTGCTGCGCATGGTCAACCAGCGCGCCGGTGGCAGTGATCTCGACAAGCGCAAGCTGGCCGACAAGCTTAAAAGCGCCCTTCGCCGGCTCAAGCGCATTGGCATGGTGAGCAGCGTGGGCAGCCAGGACAAATTCCGTATTACCGAAGCCGTGTTTCGCTTTGCCGCCGACGTGCGCAGCGACGAAGACCCGCGCGAGCTGCAGCTTCGCATGATTAAGGAAGGCGAAGCCGTGGCCGGCAGCGATAGCACCGGAGCAGAACCGCAGGATGAGCAGGAGAACGAGCAGTGAGTGTGACCCGAGGCAAGTTTCAATCCCTGACCATGGTCAACTGGAACGGCTTTTTTGCCCGCACCTTTGATCTGGACCAGCTGGTCACCACCCTGTCCGGCGGCAACGGCGCCGGCAAGTCCACCACCATGGCGGCCTTTATTGCCGCGCTGATCCCTGATCTTAGCCTGCTGCACTTTCGCAACACCACCGAAGCGGGCAGCCAGTCGGGCAGTCGCGACAAGGGCCTGTATGGCAAGCTGCAGCGGGGCCACTGCTATTCGCTGATTGAGGTGACCACCTCTCAGCAGGAGCGGGTCTGGTTTGGCGTGCACCTGGAGCAGGTGGCCAACCGCGACAACAAGGTGAACCTGGTGCCCTTTGCCCTGCAGGATGTAAATGAAGGTGCGGCCCCCACCGAGCTGCTGCTGAGCCGCCTCGACGACGGTCGCGGCCAGGTGCGCTCCCTCAACGAGCTGAAGGCCGCCGCCCTTGATGCCGGCCTGCGCTTTGCCCGCTTCAATACGGTGAGCGAGTATCACAACTTTTTGTTCGACCTGGGCGTGACTCCGCGCAAGCTGAAGGATCAGCGGGACCGGGTGAAGTTCTACCGGCTGATTGAGGCGTCGCTCTATGGCGGTATTTCCAGCACCATCAGCCGCAGCCTGAAAGACTACCTGCTGCCGGAAAACGCCGGCATTCGCAAGGCCTTTAACGACATGGAAGCGGCGATCTTTGAAAACCGCCGCACCCTGGAGTCCATTCGCGAAACCCAGCGTCAGCGGGATCTGTTCCGCCAGCTGATCACCGAAACCACCCATTACGCCGCCGCCGATTATGTGCGCAACAGCGCCGAAAAGCAGCGGCTGTCGAATCTTGCCCTCTCGGCCCGCCGAGCACTGGCGGAAGAGCGCCGTATTCTGGCCGAAGAAAAGGCCCGGCTGATTTATCTGGCCGATGAATACGAGCACCTGCAGGCCAAAGAGCGGATGTTGACCGACGAGCTGGATATCGCGTCCGAGCACCTGGCCAGGGTGCTGAGCGGGGTCAAGCTCAATGAGAAAATTCAGGCCTATCAGCTGGAGCTGGACGAGCTGGAAGAAAAGCTCGCCATTCAGGAAGACATGCTGGCCGAGCTGCAGGACGAACACCAGCAGGCCCAGGACGCCCGCACCGAGGCCGATGCCGAGGTAGACAGCCTGAAGAGCCAGCTGGCGGATTATCAGCAGGCACTGGATATCCAGCAGACCCGCGCCATTCAGTATCGCCAGGCCCGTCAGGCGCTGGAAGACGTGCGTGCCCGCTGCGAGCTGCCCAACCTTGAGCCCGAGCAGGCGAAAGACGAAGAGCAGCGCCATCAGGCTCAAGAGCAGGCATTGACGCAAACCGTGCTGGAGCAACGCCAGCAGCTCTCGCTGGCTGAGGCGGCCCGGGCCCAGTATGACCAGGCGCTGGCGCTGCTCGAAGCCGTGGCTGGTCCGGTGGACAGGGCTGCAGCCTATGCCAAGGCTACTCAGCTGATTGAGCAGGGGCGGGAGCACCAGAGCCTGCTCGGCCGGGAAGAGGGCATTCGCCGCAGCCTGAAAGACGCCGAGCAGGCCGAGGCCCGGCTGCACAAGGTGCGCGAGCTGCAAACCGAGCTGGCCCGCCATAATCGCAAGGTGGAAAGCGAAGACGAGCTTGAGCTGCAACTGGCGGAGCTCGATGAGCAAAAGGCCGAGGCGGAAGAGCAACTGGCCGAATGTGCCGAGGCCCAGCGCCAGCTACAGTCCGCCGAAGGCCAGCTGGCGCCGCGCATTAAAGCATTGAAGGCTCAGGCCCCGGCCTGGCACAAGGCCCAGCAGGCGCTGGAGCGGTTGCGGGAGCTGGCGAACAAGCCGCTCACCGACAGCAGTGAAATCACCACCGCCATGCAGCAGGCCCTGCGCGACGAGCATCAGGCCGAGCAGACCAAGCAGCAGGCGCTGGCCGCCAAACAGCGCCTGGAGCAGCACATTCGTGTGCTGAGCGGCGGCAGCGATGCCTCTCCCGAGCTGGTGTCTTTGTGCGAGCACCTGGGCGGCACCCTGCTGTGCGAGGTGTATGACGACATTGCGGTGGAAGACGCCCCTTACTATGAGGCACTGTACGGCCCGGCCCGCAACGCCATCGTAGTGGCGGACCCCGAAGCCGCGCTGGAAAAACTGCAGGCGCTGGAAAGCTGCCCAACCGACGTGTACCTCATTCAGGGCAACCCCGACGCCTTTGATGAAGACTTGCTGCAGGCCACCGAGCTGGAACGGGCCGTGTATGTGCAAAACGGCGAGCGCCAGCTGCGCTATTCCCGTTTTCCTGCCGTGCCGCTGTTTGGCCGCGCCGCCCGGGAAGCCCAGGTGGAAAAGCTGCGCGACGAGCTTGAAGCTGAGAGCGCCCGTTATGCCGAGGCCGCCTTTGCCCAGCAAAAACACAGCCGGCTCTACCATCAGCTGAGCGACTTTGTCAGCGACGGCCTGCAACAGGCCTTTGCCCCCAGCCCGGAAGAATTGCTGGCGGAGCTGGCCGAGCAACAAAGTGAGCTTGAGCAGGAGCGGGCGGTGCTTGCCGAGCAGCGCAGCCAGTGGGCCAGCAAGGTGGATAGCCTGCGTGAGCAGCAAAGCCTGCTGCACAAGCTGCTGCCGCTGGCGTCTTTGCTTGCCGACGATGGCGTGGCCGAACGGCTGCAAAGCGCCAGGGCCGATGCCGACAAACTCACCGAGGCCCGCAACTTTATGGCCGCCCACGGCCAGCGCCTGGGCCGGCTGGCCGAGCAGGTGCAGGTGCTGCGCCAGGATCCCGCCGGCTTTGATGCGCTGAAGGCTGCCACCGAGCAGGCTGAAAGCGATTTGGCCGAGGCCCGGGCCCGCACCTATGCGCTGAACCAGCTGGTGGCACGGCTGCCGCACCTGGCCTATGCCGATGCCGAGCAGCTGCTGAGCCAGAGCTCCGCCATGAACGACAGCCTCAAGGCCAAGCTGGCCCAGGCGGAAGAAGCCCGCCGCAAGGCCGGCCTGCGTGCCGAGCAGCTTGCCGGCCGGGTAAGCGATGCCCTGCAGGCGCGTACCGCCCTGGTTACCGGCCGCGATGCCCGCAACCGCACGCTGGGTGAGTTCCGAGAGGAGCTGGCGGCCCTGGGCATTGCGCTTGCCGACGACATGGAGCAAAAAGCCCGGGACGCCAAGCGCGAGGTGGAAAGCGAGCTGGTGCAGACCCGCAACAAGCGCAGCCAGACCGAGGCCCAGCGCCAGGTGACCAAGCGCGAAATAGACTCCCTCAGTCAGCGCCTGTCCAAAGACGGCCAGGGCTATTTTGCCGCCCGCAAGGCGCTGGTGGCCCACAAGGCCAACTGGTCGAAGGTGGAGCGGCTGGCGCGGGATCACGATGTGGAGCGCCGGCTCAAGCGCCCGGAGCTGGCCTACCTCGATGCCGACGAGCTGCGCTCCATGTCCGACAAGGCCCTGGGCACCCTGCGGGTGGCGGTGGAGCACGACGAAGAGCTGCGCGATGCCCTGCGCCTGAGCGAAGGCAACCGCAACACCCTGCAAAAGGTGCAGTTCTACATTCTGGTATTCCGCCACCTCAAGGCGCGCATTCGCCACGACATAATCCGCGCCGACGATCCGGTGGAAGCACTGGAGGAAATGGAAGTGGAGCTGGCGCGCCTGGCCGACGAGCTCACCCTGCGCGAAGGCCAGCTGTCGCTGTCTTCCGTGGAGGTGGCCGCCAAGATCAACACCATTATTCGTCGGGAGCAGACCCGCATTCGCCAGCTCAACCAGGGCCTGCAGAACATTCGCTTTGGTCTGGTGGCCGGCGTGCGCCTGAACGTGAACATTCGCGATACCTATCAGCGCCTGCTGGATGCGTTAAGCGATCCCGAAGGCCGCCATCAGGACCTGTTCAGCAGCAAGGAGCTCAGCTTCTCCGAGGCCATGGGCAAGCTGTATCAGCGCCTGAACCCCGAGCTGGAGCGGGGCGATCGCAGCCCGCAGGTGCTGGGCCAGGCGCTGCTGGATTATCGCAACTACCTGGAGCTGGACATTGAAGTGCAGCGCGGCGCCGACGGCTGGCTGCGGGCCGAAAGCGGCGCCCTCTCTACCGGTGAGGCCATTGGTACCGGCCAGGCCATTCTGCTGATGGTTCTGCAAAGCTGGGAAGAAGAAGCCCGCCACCTGCGTGGCCGCGACGTGCTGCCCTGCCGGCTGCTGTTCCTCGACGAGGCCGCGCGCCTTGACGCCCGCTCCATTGCCACCCTGTTCGAGCTGTGCGAGCGCCAGGACATGCAGCTGCTGATAGCCGCCCCGGAAAACATCAGCCCGGAAAAAGGCACCACCTACAAGCTGATCCGCAAGGTGCACGGCAACCAGGAACACGTTCATGTAGTGGGCCTGCGCGGCTTTGCAGGGGAGGCGGCGTAACTTCTTTTCTGTCGCCCCCGCCTTCTTTATGTCATCCCCGCGTCTTTCTTCGTCATCCCCGCGAAGGCGGGGATCCAGAGCAGACGCCACCGCACCAACCAAAAACGCCCGCAACTGCGGGCGTTTTTATATCTTCGTCATTCTGGCCCCGAGCCGGAATCCATTCCACATACAACTCCATCGTTCTCCTGAACACCGGCAAATAACGGTGCACCTGTAGCTGCCGCTTCAGCCGGCAGGGCCTGTGCAACAGGCCGCCTTTCATCTAAAAAGAAACGCTCACTCCCCATTATGCAAAAGTTCCATTTGAATTCTTTACCTCTGCAGGCACAATAACCGCCTTAACCCCAGCCAGCACAAAGTGGCCCGGTCGCCCGCAAGATCCGGCGGTAGCCTGCCTGACTCAAAAATTTGATCATTTATACAGTGTATTACTTTGTTTGCCGGCACCGTGCGCACTATCTGCAGGCCATGCGCGTGTACAGCAAACCGGGCTTAAAAAAGATCGTGATTTGAGCAGGTTACGACAGGGGAATGTGGATAGTGCGCAAGCGACCGTTGATATCGCGCATGCGTGTTTTTGCTCACGGTTATATGCAGTTGATAAGTGATAACTTATTTATTATCAAAGGCTTATCAACATAAAGTGAGTTGGTGTGGTGGAAGAAATATGCGCATGCGCACTATTAAAATGTTAGTTTTATTAATCTACCCGAGGTATTTTCTTCGTAATATGAATAAGTTTGAATCTATAAGCTCTATGTTAAATCATTTTTCTGCTCTTCCATACGAAGATAGAGAGCAGTTGCCTAGTAATTCAGGTATATACATAGTAACCAGACTAAAAGAAGAAATTTTATATATCGGGAGAACAAATAATTTCTATACTCGCTGGTTATCTCATCACAAAGCTGATGATATTGAATCAATGTATAACAAAAGTGAAGTGTTAATTATATATTGCTCAATGCCTGAAACTGATATTTATTTAACAGAAGCTAAGTTGATAAATATATTCAGACCGCCTTTAAATGAAATTCTATTTTTAGAAAATGAGACAATGCAACTTTCTGAATGGCTCTCTTCTGAAGTTATAGATACTGCAGATATGCCAAGAGAGTTAAGGTTATGGGTTCATAAAAAGTGCCATTGCTCATGTGCTGTATGTGGGAGTATTGTCGGTCACAAGGGAATTGGAATTACAACTTATACTTCAAGTAAAATAACCTCTGAAAACTTAGCTATGGTATGTCGAAAATGTAAGTCTAAAATGCGACACACTAAAAATCTTGAAGAATTTAAAAATTATCGGAAAGAGCTTATTCTAAATCAATTAGAAAAAATAAAAGACGAAATTATATTTTATTATGACAGCGAGACCTTTGAGTTGGAAGAGCTCAAAAAATCTCTGGTAGAGTCTAGTTTGACCCTAGCATTTGAAAAAACTAACAAGGCGTTTAAACGGAACTAAAACAGTGGGTTAGGTTTCGCTTCGCTACACATTATAACCCACTATTTTAGTCCGCTTAACGCGGCGTTATGTGATGCATGGAGGTTCAATTGAAATTACACGATAGGCTTCTTATTGTCGCGTTTATTGCAAGTCTAGTCGTGGTTGTAGTCTTTGAGCTCATAGCCAAGGACTGGCCAGAATGGTTTCATGGTGGCAGTGAAGTCGCTTCGATCTTGGTGAACTTGTCTCTTTCTTGTGCCGCAGGTTGCATAATTTACTATATCTCCGCATACATACCGACAAAACAAGAAGAGAAAAAAAGAGTCGAGGATCAGATTAAAATTGACGAAATAACGTCTATTAGACTAAAAAAGATACTTGATAGCTTTTCGAGGATATTAATAGTTGCCCACAACAATTTACCTTCCTACCAAGAAATTATGGCTCTACCAATATCTGAAGAAAAATTCACCAATTTAACGTCTAATATCAAACCCTCTGATCCGGCTGTGATAGGTAAGCCGTCAAAGATGGGCGGGGATTCGGCTAGGCCAACAATGACTATAGCTGAATTTATATCGGAAGAAATTGAAAGCATAAAGATAGAATCAGAGAAGATTCTAAGGCTGGAAAAATATATTTCGTCCGATTTAATTAAAATGCTTTCTGATCTAGAGGATGTTCCAATTATCAACAACTGGAAAGTCTTAATTGATGACAAGCCCATGCTTATCAGTGGAATTGAGTACATTTCTCCGAGTGGGCCGATTTCAAATTATTTTACATACTTTAAAGCGCTCGATGATGTCTACAAGAGTTTTCAAAAATATATGTATCAATATAGGCATACTAATTCCGGCCGCCAATATTGCACCGAATTGGATAATTACCATAAGGCTCGTTGTGAGCAAAGAATCACATAACAAACCGCTGCACGCCGACACATATTGCTACGCTCGTTTTTGTGTGTCGCTGCGCTCTATTTTACACAAAAACGCTCTCCATAATATGTGCGGATGAGCGGGGCGTTAGGTTTACAGGAGGTTCAGGAGTGAATTGGGAAACAGTTGCTACAAGTATGCTTACTTCTGGTGGGATTCTCTTTGGAGCTTATAAGATATGGTTTCAACGTAGACTAGAAGATCACAAACTTGCTCTTCAAAATAATGCTAAGTTATTTGAGCTTGAGCTTAAAGCCCTTCAAGAATTTGGAGTTATTTCTCAGGATGTTCTTAGAAGCGATTTGGGTGTTGCGAAACACTTGAGCGATGAAGAGGTTTTCATTGTTAAGGCTTGTGAAAATGGGGGAACACTCGAAAAGTTTTTTCAGCAATCAACGCATGCTATGAATGATACGGTTATTATCTCATTCTAAAAGCTTATTTCTTCTTATAAAGACCTACAAGAGAAGTCAAAACCATACCAATCTAAAAATACTACTTACTGCATGGGTAGATATAGTTGCTATGATGAGGTTCCTCCAAAGATAATCGAGTTTGCTAAAGATTGTCGTGAGCAAACTAAAAAAGTCTATAAAACATACAAGCAAGAAGTTTTTAAAAAAGCAGGTAGGTAAAACTAACAAGTCCGTTAAACCGTGGACACAAAACAGCAGGCTTGTGCTCCTTCGTCGCCAATTTTAGCCTGCTACTTTGCGCCGGTTAGGCAAGCGTTAAATAGGAATTACAATGAAATATATACGAGCAGGTAGCGGAGACTACCTTGTTTTGGTGCATGGGGCGCTTACTGATAACTCAATGTGGAATGATCATGTAGAGTATTTATCCTCCTGTTTTGAAGTGGTATCAATTACTCTGCGTTGTTTTGACGAAAGTGATGTTGGGGCTTTGGTTTAAATGATCACGCTGCAGAGCTAGCAAGGTTGGTTAATGAGCTATCCAAAGATAAGCCAGTAAATATAGTGGCCTGGTCTTATGGAGCGGATGTGGTGCTGAATGCACTGGCAAGGCAAGACCTGCCTGTATCAAAGGCTTTTCTTTACGAGCCGGGTTATCCCGGTTGCTTGCAGGAGCCACACCTGAGTGCTTGGCAGCTTGATGCTAACAAGATGTTCTGTCCAGTATTTGAGCATTTTTCAAATGGTAATCTTGAGAAGGCTGTGGAGTTATTGGTTGATGGTTCTGGAAACAAACAAGGATACTTCCAAAATCAAAACAAGAAAGCAAAAGAACTGCAGCTTGCTAAAAGTTATACTTTGGTTCATCAGCTCAACCAGAAAGAGACGCCTTTAATAGATGCCAACAACATATCAGGGATCAGTGCTCCAATTATCCTTGGTTATGGTGAAAACACCCGTGAGCTTTTTAAGCTGGTTACAGTCAAAACTGCAGAGCTGCTAACCAATGCTGAACTAAAGGAAATACTTGGTGAAAGCCACATGCTGCCTCAAGAGAAGCCTGAAAAGTTTTCTGGGTACATTAAGAGCATACTTTCACCACAGGGCTAACAAATAATTCAGGAGTAATAATGAGAAGGTGCCCTTGCCGTGGCTTATACTAAAGCTTCCTTGAAGGGGTAACGATCAACAGAGAGGGTGCCCAAATGACCACGGTAATCGCAGTGCATGAGGTAGACGATGTGGGCCACTGGCTGAGTTCGCCCAAACGGGCCGAGTTTTTTGCCGCTCATGGCATGACGGTTCGCACCTTTGTCAGCCCGGAAGGCGGCAAGCGGGTGGGGCTGATCATCGAAAATGTGCCCAGTCTTGAGGCACTTGAAGCGGCACTTCAGGGCGCCGATGCAGCCGAGGCAATGAAATATGACGGCGTACATCCCGATACGGTAGAGCTCTTTATCGCCGGCCAGCCGGACTGAGTGCCGGCAGGCTCGGTTCAACTCCTTGATGTATTACCTTGCCAAAGTCCTGATCACCGCCGTGCTGGTGGTCTTGATTTCGGAAGTCGCCCGGCGCAGCACTTTTATCGGTGCTGTGCTGGCCTCTGTGCCGGTCACGTCCGTGCTGGCGATGATCTGGCTGTATCACGACACCGGTGACGCGGGCCGGATCAGTGTGCTCGCCACCAGCATTTTCTGGCTGGTGCTGCCCTCTCTGGTGCTGTTTATGTCGCTGCCCTTGCTGCTGGGGCAGGGAGTCAGCTTCTATTCGGCGCTGCTGATTTCCATTGCACTCACGGCAGGCAGCTACTGGCTGATGGTGCTGGTGTTGCGCCATTTCGGCGTTGCACTGTGAGCGCCGGAGCCCCATTCTGCAACAGTCCCGCACACACGTTTTATCCTTTCAGGCACTATACTCATTCGATCACCCGGTACGAATTTCAGGTTACTCAATGGGAGGCGTGAAATGGTGAAGCATCTCCTGGTGTGCTCGTCCGTGCTCTGGCTGTTGGCCGGCACGGCTGCGATGGCAGAGAAGGTGACGGACGAGCCTGCACTTGCCTATACCTTCAAGGATCCGCGTCTTGAATGGGGACCATGTCCGTCGTTTTTGCCGGCAGGCTGTGAAGTTGCCGTTCTTCATGGCGACCCTGCAAAACCGAACGTGGATATCTTTTTCAAGGTGCCGGGAGGTTCCTATATTCCGAGCCATACCCATACATCAGCGGAGCGTATGGTGCTTGTGTCCGGGTCACTGGAGGTGACCTATGAGGGGCAGTCACCCGTCAGGCTGGAGCCCGGCAGCTATGCCTACGGGCCCGCCAGCAGGCCACATCAGGCGGTTTGTGCTGATGGCGATCCCTGTGTGCTTTTTATCGCCTTTGAAGCGCCAGTCGACGCCATTCCTCTGGAAGCCGCCGCAGAGTAGAGACTTAATCCGGCGCTGAACCGGACGGCCTGAGCGGGGCGCCGAATCCGAATGGCATGGACAGAAGTGCATGATGGCAGACGCAATGCACAATCTCACCGACTTTCAGATTAAAACGATCAGCGCCGGCGGTGAAAAGCGGGTGTTAAATGCCCGCAAGGATCCGCCGGATATCCGAGACCGCATCTACGAACCGGCCCTGCTGTCATTAAAGCCCGGGATCGACATGCGTGGCCGCGTGCCGAAGATCCTGGATCAGGGAACGGAGGGGGCCTGTACCGGTTTTGCTCTTGCCGCCGTCATCAATCTGCTGAATGTGGAAAAAGACAATGCGGCCTTTCGGGCCAGCGCCCGCATGCTGTATGAAATGGCCAGAATGCATGATGAGTGGCCCGGGGAAGATTATGATGGCTCGAGCTGTCGCGGGGCCATTCGTGGCTGGAAAAACATAGGGGTGTGCAGCGAGACCCTCTGGCCCTTTGAGACCGATAACCCCGGTGAGATAACCATAGCGCGGGCCACCGATGCCCGCTCCAATGCGCTGGGGGCCTATTACCGCTTGCGGGCGGAGCTGAACGATTATCATCAATTTTGCGCGGGAAACCCCGTCCTTTCAGGGCGGGGAGGGATAGTGCGGCGGCATCAGCCGCCCCTGTTCCCGTATCTCCTTTTAAACTGGCTATCTATACAGTGGTTTACTAAACTAAGCACATGACAAAACGTGCTTATAAATATCGGTTTTACCCGACACCTGAACAGACTGAGCTGTTGGCCCAGACCTTCGGCTGTGTACGTTTTGTTTATAACGCGATACTGCGCTGGCGTACTGATGCCTTTGAGCTGCGCCAGGAAAAAATCGGCTACGTTGGCGCTAACGCCCGGCTGACCGATCTCAAAAAAGATCCTGAGCTGGCGTTTCTGTCTGAGGTGTCGTGTGTGCCCTTGCAGCAATGCCTGCGCCACCAGCAAACCGCCTTCAAAAACTTTTTTGAAGGCCGTGCCAAGTATCCGGCATTCAAAAGCAAGCGGCACCGCCAGTCGGCTGAGTTCACCCGCTCGGCCTTCAAATACCGGAACGGCAAGCTGTATCTGGCTAAGAGTAAAGCCCCGCTGGGCATTCGCTGGAGCCGTGAACTGCCCGGCGAGCCCAGTACCATAACCGTTTCCAAAGACTCTGCAGGCCGTTACTTTGTGAGCTGCCTGTGTGAGTTCGCTCCCAGCAAACTGCCGGTTACCCCCAACATGACCGGCATTGACCTGGGCCTGACAGATCTGTTTATCACCGACAAGGGTGAACGGGTCGGTAATCCCCGCCATACCGCAAAATACGCCGCCAGACTGGCCAAGGCACAGCGCCGGCTGAGTAAGAAAAAGCTCGGCTCGGCCAATCGTACCAAGGCCCGACAGAAGGTGGCGAAACTTCACGCCAAAATCTCCGATTGCCGACAGGACAACTTGCACAAGCTGTCCCGCAGACTGATTAACGAGAACCAAGTAGTCTGCGTTGAATCCCTGAAAGTGAAAAACATGATCCGCAACCAGAAACTGAGCAAAGCCATTGCCGACGCCGGCTGGGGCGAGTTCGTGCGCCAGTTGGCGTACAAGGCAGAATGGGCCGGGCGCTCACTGGTCGCCATTGACCGGTGGTTCCCCAGCTCCAAACACTGTTCGGGTTGCGGGCACACCTTATCGTCGCTGCCGTTGTCGGTCAGAAAATGGGACTGCCCCGAATGTGGTGCACACCATGACCGCGACCACAACGCCGCGACCAACATTAAAGCCGCCGGACTGGCGGTGTTAGCCCTTGGAGAGAATGTCAGTGGCATGGGGTCAGTCTCCGTGTCCTGTTCTCGGTGAATTGGGAATCCCTTTCCTTCAGGGAGGGGAGCAGTCAAGTACGACACCGGGCTGGTGGAAGAGCTTAAAGATACGGTGGTGCGCGCCTTTTTCGGCAAGAAAACGGAAGGGTTTCTGGGCGAGCTGAAAGACAAGCTGGTCGAACTCAGTGACAGCCTGATCGAGGACGCAGTGCGTAAACCGGTCACACCCATCTGGGAAGAGATGAAGCGGGATGCCCGCTTGCCGTTTGCCCTGACCGATGACAAGGAGCCGGACGGCCTGGCGGTGATCCGCACCTTTGCCGAGGCGCTGCAGGGTACCGGCATACAAATACACCTGGCGGGGCACAGCACCGGCGCCGTGTTGCTGGGGCATTTGCTCGACGCGCTGGATGAACTGAACAATCCGGATTTGATCCACAGCTGCAGCCTGCTGGCGCCGGCCTGCACCCTGGACTTTTTTCAACGGCACTATGCAGACCGGCTGGGCAAGTTGCAGGCAGGCACGGGCAGGGTGACGCTGCCGGCACTGGATATCTACAACTTGTCGGAAAAACTGGAGCAGGACGACAACGTGGCCGGGGTTTACCGCAAATCCCTTCTTTATCTGGTGTCCCGCGCACTGGAGCGCCGCATCGACAAACCGATACTGGGCATGAAAACCTGGTCCAAAACCTTGCCTGCCATGTCCGGTTTGCACCTTCATTATTCCGAGGGCAACAAGGGGCAGATCACCCGCAGCACCAGCCACGGGGGCTTTGACAACGATTACCGGACCATGAACGCCATTCTGAAACGCATTCTCGGCAAGGAGCCGCCACATCCCTTTGTTGAAAAGGAAATGAAGGGGTACTGATGCCTTCGCATAAATCCACTCGAAAAATCAGGGAATTATCGTTAACATAGTCACAAAATCACTTTGAAGAAGAAGCAAATCATGTCTTTACCTCCATGTCCCAAGTGCAACTCCGAATATGTTTACCAGGATCAGGAGCAGCTGATCTGCCCCGAGTGTGGCCATGAGTGGAACCCGGCGGAAGTGGCCGCCGACGATGCACCCATCACCGCCAAGGATGCCAATGGCACCCTGTTGCAGGAAGGCGACCGCATTACCGTGGCCAAGGATCTCAAGGTAAAGGGCAGCTCCATGGTCATTAAAATCGGCACCAAGGCGCTGATCCGCCGCATTGTGGATGCCAAGGATCACGAGCTGGACTGCAAGGTAGACGGCGCCGGTGAAATGATGGTGACCGCCGCCTTTGTGAAAAAAGCCTGAAACCTGGCAGCCTGCTGCGACGAAGAGAACGAGGTATGAAACAGCATGCCTGATGGGTGAGATGAAGGAGGCCGTGAGGCCTCCTTCTGTTTGTATCAGGCCACTTTCTTCTCAAAATATTGGTCGGCACCCAGTTTTTTCATGGTTAAGAAAAGCATGAAAGTAAAGGGGAACCCAATCAGCCAGGAATAATCAAGGAACAAGAAGGAAACGATGGCACCACAGATTAGCGAGCCCATACCAACAGGGCTGAAGCCACTCTTGTAGTTGTAGTGATTTTCATCATAGAGTTTCTCAATGTTCAGCTTCCTTTTTCTTATGATGAAGTAGTCCGCTATCATGATAGCAGCGGCAGGCCCCAGGAAGCTTGAGTAGAAATTTTGAAACTTAAAGAAATAATCACTGCTGAACAGGAGCCAGGGTGCTGTGACGACGGAGAGTATCGAAACGTAAATGATTCCACCTCGCCAGGATGTTTTGAAAATATCCTGAAAAGCAAGAGCCGGCGGCAGTATGTTAAGAGTAAGGTTGGAGGTTATTTGTGCCAGAATGATAAACACAAGCAGTACTATCCCGAAAACAGGGTTAGGTGAAAGTTGAACCAGGCCGGCAATGGGATCGGTGCTGCCAGTGGCCAGGCCAATGAACATGCCTGACACTATCATGAATAACCAGGGGGGAAGGACCCCGGCAAAGTTGGCAATGGCACTTGTTTTTAAGATAGATTTTCCTTTTGGGTTGATTTGCCTTGTGAGGTCAGAACTGTTTAATATCACTGTAGTCCAGTTGGCAAAGGCAGCCATCATCCCTGCAATCCAGGCAAGTCCCCAGGAGCCGGGAATTTCAGATGCAGTGGAAAAATCAATATTGCCTTCAGAGAAAACTACATAGAAAAAATAAATGAGCATCGAGAAAATAATAAACGACATGGCGCCATTAAATTTCGATATGGTTTCTATGCCACGGTACGCGAGTATACTTTGCAGAGATAAAATCAGGAAAAAGTATACCCAGACATTAGAAAAGCCAAAAAGCGTATTAGTGACCTGCTCCAGCGCCAGTGCCCCAATCCAGGTGCCAATGCCATTCCATGCAATGGCAGGGATGCACCTTAAAATGGCAACAAACTTGGTGCCTTTGGTTCCAAAGCTGGTTCTTCCTTGAACAATGAAAGGAATGCCGTATTTCATGCCGGCATGTCCCTGGAATGTCATCAGCAAGGCTACGCCTATACTGGCAACAATACCCGCTGCCAATACCTGAATAAAGTTAAGGCTTCCGGTTGGGTAGAGAAGATATTGCCCAATAACCATAATTTGCACAATAATGCCCGAAGACCAAAATACCAGTGCATAGCTGCTTTGTGTCATTGGTCTTTTATCTTGTGCAACAGGCAGGATGCCATCAGGCGAATCCTGTCGCTTTGAAGTATCTCGATTCATTGAAAATTCCCTTTAATGTTTCTGAGTCGACTGTTTAGTTGGGTATATTTGCTAGATGGTTTTCAATGTAGGTTTACCTCCCATTTGTGATTTATAATTACAAATTATGAATCACAAATGTAAATGAGGTGTTAATTTTTGTCAACCGGACTGGCTGCAAAGTTAGCGGTAGTATTGGTGCTTGAGTTTGTTCGTAGTGCGGGCATCATCCTGATGCCGGTAGTATGTCCGCAAACACAAAGCCGTCCCGCTCCACTACCTCGCCGGGTGCAATGGTTACCGGCTGCCTGAACATGGGGCCGTCAAACACAAAGGTATGAAACTCGCCGTTTTCGCCGCAGGGATCGGTGCCCTCGGGCAGCTCGGCCAGCAATTCGGCGGTCAGCTCGCGGCCGGCGAATGCCTTTGGCACCTTTTTCGGATCCAGGCAGGTGATCACGGCACGCAGGCCGTTTTCAATCATCTTGTGGGGCAGGCTGTCAGTGGGGGTGTGCCAGATGGGAAATACCGCTTCAATACCGGTGCCAGCCAGCTGGTTTTCGCGGTACTGCTTTACGTCTTCCAGCAGCAGATCGCCAAAGCCAAAGGCGTCTATGCCGCGCTTTTTCGCTCCCTTGATAAATGCGCCCATGCGGGCCTGGTAGTCTTCGTTGGTGCAGGGCCAGGGCAGGGCGATGACCTCCAGGGGCAGACCAAGGGCGTCTGCCTGCTGGCGCAGCAGTTCGGTACGCACGCCGTGCATGGCCACCCGTTCAAAGGCTTCGTTGACCGTGGTAAACAGGCCCACCACCTTGTATTCCGGGTGTTGCTGCAGAGTGTGCAGGGCCCAGGCGCTGTCCTTGCCGCTGCTCCAGGACATTAACAGTTTGCGTTTGTGAGTCATGATGCCGCCCCTGAAAAAGCGGCCATGGTAACACGGTGAAATATTATGCCGGTCATCATTATGCCGGTGCGTTTGTGGCAGCGGGTGTATCTTTCAGGGTGGGGTGGTTTTACTGACCAAAGTGAAAGGAGCAAGCTATGTTCAGAGTAACGGTGACCGGTGAAAACCAGCTGGAGCTGGATCTCAGCGGCCGGCTCGACAGCGAGGCCATGAAAGCGGCACTGGATGAGCTGATTGAAAAAAGCCGGGGTATGGAGCACGGGCGCGTGTTGTATCGCATTGGCGATTTCGAGTGGCCCACGCTGGGTGCCATGGGGGTAGAGCTGGCGCGGTTGCCGGCGTTGTTCGGCATGGTGCGCCGGTTTGAAAAAATTGCGGTGGTGGCCGCCAGGGGCTGGATCCGCTCGGCCAGCAAGCTGGAAGGTGCGCTGATCCCGGGGCTGGAGATCCGTGCCTTTACGCCTGAGGAGGAAGACAGTGCCCGGCGCTGGCTATCACAGTAACGATCAACACTCGTGGTCAAGACAGGAGGAATATTCCCATGAATGAGAGAGAGCTGTATCAACAAAAGGCCAAGGCCAGGCTGGATGAGTGGAAAGCCGAGCTCGACAAGCTCAAGGCGCAGGCCGAGCAGGCGGATGCCGACACCCGCATTGAGCTTAACCGCCAGATCAAGACCATGAAGGCTCAGATTGAGCAGGGTGAAAACAAGCTTGATGAGTTATCCGAGGCCGGAGAGCAAAGCTGGGAGGAACTGAAGCAAGGGTTTGAGAATGCCTGGAACAGCCTGAGCGATGCCTTTGGCAAGGCGGCCGACAAGTTTAAGCAACAGCGTTAATCGCTGGCCGGTCTGCGAGACAGGCCCATTTCGTAAAGCCCGGCAAGCCGGGCTTTGTTTTTTGGCAAGCGACCTTGGCCTATAATGCCCGCATATTTTAACCCGCTGTATTCACAGCATATCTGGTGAAAAAGAATGAAATCATTGAAATACGGCGCGTGCCTGGCTCTGGCCCTGCTGCTCTCGGCCTGCGATCACGGCTTTGAAGGGGTGTACGAGACCCGGGCGGACTCCTCCAATCAGATGGTGTCTCAGCTGATGAGCGACTTTTCCGGTCTGATGGGCAGCGAGCAGATTGTGATTGGCCGCGATTATATGGAGCACAATGGTGAGCGAACCCGTTTTGACGACATTTTTGTTCGCGAGTCGGCAGGCAAGCGTTATCTGGTGTTTGTGCAGGGGGAACAGGAAGAAGTCTGGACCATTGTGGATGAGCACACCCTGATGAGAGGCAATGGCCTGGTTAATGTGCGGCTGGAGCGGGTGCGTGATGAATGAGCCTGTGGTCAGCCCCTGTATCGGTCTGTGCCGGCTGAATGAACAACGGCTGTGCATGGGCTGTTATCGCACCATTGACGAGATCACCGGCTGGCGCGAGCGCAGCGAGCAGGACAAGGCTGTTATTGTCCGGCGTGCAAAAGAGCGTCAGCAACAGGGCAAGAGCTAAAAAAACAGCCCCTTTTGGGGCTGTTTTTACAATGTGGCATGACAGCCGGATCAGAAGTTAAGACCCATACCAAAGGTGTAGGCCCAGGCGCCGTCATCGAAGTTGTCTTCGGCGCTGTCGCCGCTGTCAAACAGGAACTGATATTCGGCCCTGGCCTGAATAAAGGTGGTGGGCAGCAGGTAATATTTAAGGCCCGCTTCCAGGCCGGCAATGCCGGTGTCTTTGACTCCGTCACCATAAATGGCACCGAGTGAGGCGCCCACAAAGGGACGAGCCGCATTCTGGCCAAAGTGATAGTCAATGAAGCCCCGGGTACTGCCGTTCCAGAAATCATCGGTCAGATCCTCGCCTTCAATGTCGGCGAAGTTGATGCTCTGGCGAATACCGGCCAAGGTACGGTTGGAAAAATACCAGCCGTAGTCGCCGGAAATACCAAAGCTGCTGTTATCGAAATCCTTGCTGCTGCTACCGGTACCGGACAGTGAGAACTCCCGATCACCCTCGTTCGGACCCATTGTGCTGTGCCCCCCCATGTGCGCGTGTGCCATGGCATAGGCGGGGAGTAAGGTGGCGCCGAGAAGAATGGCTATCGGCGCTTTTTTTAGCATTTTCATGATAACACCTCGGATTAATCATTGAATTCAATCAAGCACTTGCAACTCTTCGAATAAAACTGCGCACCGGGTCTGTAATGGGCCCGGTGAACGAAGCGTGCCACTGTTTTGCTGTCAATCCATGTTTTGTTTTTAATCCTTACCAATTGCTGCAGTCAGCAGGCCTGCTGCAATCGAAGTATAGAAGCCGTCAGAAAAAACACCGGTTTTTCGGTAACCTACTGGTCAAAAATTGTCTCATGAATTTCATTTGGGTCCTTGTTCGGCTGGGCCGGAACAGGTCCTGCGCTGCTATAGTTTCAGCATTCGGCCGGCTGTTCGGCCAGCTTTCAGGAAAGGTGCCCAGATGAACGACGCCGACATCGCCCTGTTGTGGCAACAGTTTCAAAAAAGTCTGCAGGAAACCGGCAGTGCCCTGGGATTAAGTGGTTTTAACTGGCAGGAGTTGCTGGTGTATAGCCTGGGCCAGCTGCTGGTGACCCTGATGATAGTGTTGCTGTTCGGCCTGGTGTATTGGGTGGGATGCGCCCTGATACGACAGGTGCTGAACCGGCTGGGATACGGGCAGGGGCCTTACCGCACCGGGCGGGTCGTGCTGCGCTACCTGCTGGGACTGGCCACTCTGGTGGCGGTGCTGGCCCAGTACGGCGCCGAAGAAGGGGTGATCAAGGGCATGGCCCGGGCCGGGCTGATGGCGCTGGCGTTTTACCTGGTGTGGCAGTTGTTGTCCCGTGGCCTTATTCACCGGCTGTCACGCCATCATCTGGACTCTTCCCTGGTGCAGCTGTGCAAGAATACCCTGTCGGTGTCGCTGATGGCGCTGGGCGCCATTACCGTCATGGCCCAGTTCGGTTTTGATGTGCTCTCCATTATTGCCGGTCTGGGCATAGTGGGCATTGCCGTGGGCTTTGCCGCCCAGTCTACCCTGTCCAACTTTATTGCCGGCATTACCCTGCTGATTGAACGGCCCTTCCGCATTGGTGACTGGGTGTGCATTCACGGGGAAGAAGGCAGGGTGGTGCGTATTGCCTTTCGCACCACCTGGCTGCGCACCCGCGACAACGTGTTCACCATGATCCCCAACGACAGCGTGGCCACCTCCGACATTATCAATTACAGCGCCGAAGGACCTACCCGTATTCGTATTCCCGTGCATATTGCCTACAAGGACTCGGTAGAGCAGGCCAGGGCGGTGATCATGCCCATATTGAGTGCTCATCCCATGTCGATCAACAATGACAGGCTGCAACCCAGAGTGCAGCTGCGGGAAATGGCCGATTCCTCGGTGATCCTCAGCGCCCAGGTGTGGGTGAGTGCTCAGGATGTGGAGGTAAAGGGTCGTATTTCCTGCGAGTTGCTGGAAACCATCAAGCAGGGGCTGGATGAGGCTGGCATTGAAATTCCCTTTCCACACCTGCAACTGCACCTGGACGAAGCCAGAGGGCTGGAGCCGGTATTTGGCCGGGTGTCAGAGCAGGGGGCTGCGATCTCACAAGGAGATAATGAATGAAACATGCGTTGTTTGCCTGTTTTTTGTTGCTGGCCGGCTGTGCCGGCAAGCCGGAGGGGATCACCCCGGTATCGGGTTTTGAGCTCGACCGGTATCTGGGCACCTGGTATGAAATTGCCCGGCTCGACCACTCCTTTGAACGGGGACTGACGCGGGTAACCGCCGATTACAGCCTGCGTGATGATGGTGGTGTAAGGGTGATCAACCGGGGGTTCAATACCGCAAATGGTGAATGGAAAGAAGCCGAGGGCAAGGCCTATTTTGTGGAAAGCCCCGATCTGGCCCATCTGAAGGTGTCGTTTTTCGGGCCCTTTTACGGTGCCTATGTGGTGTTTGAACTGGATGAACACTACCAGTATGCCCTGGTATCGGGACCCAGCCGCCATTACCTCTGGCTGCTGGCGCGAAAACCGGTGCTCGATCCGGCGTTACAAAAACGGCTGATAGCCAAGGCCCGGGAGGCGGGCTTTGCTACTGATGAGCTGATTTTCGTCAAGCAGCAGTGATTGACCTTGATGGATTATGCCAACATACATATGTGACATATACCAAATCAGGGCCTGATACTGGCCAGTACCTCGACCCGCTCTTCCAGTGGCAGCGCCAGGATCAGCGCCTCGCCTGAAGCGGGAAAACGGCTGGTAAGGGCGGTAATGTTAACCTGGTGGCTGACCAGTATCACCGGCAAACCCGGCTCAAGACCGGCGATAAACCGGCGCAGCGCCCGTATTTGCTCGGCGCGCCGGCTTCGCCGGGAAAAAAACGAGTTCAGCTCGGGAGCGGAGTTCACCTCACCCACATTCAGCAGACGGGCGGTATCCAGGCTGCGGCAGAACTGGCTGCTGTATACCCGGGCGTCGGTAATGCCATGGCTGCGCAGGCGATCGCCCCAGGCCTCGGCCTGGGCCCGGCCAAGGGCGTCCAGGTTGCGCTGGGTATCACAGCGCTCCAGTATAAAGCCCGGCGGATCGCCAATGCCGGGGGCGTTGGTATGGCGCATCAGCAACATGGCGCGCCCTTCCTTCAGGGCCTGCCAGGCCTCGGCATCGGTAGCGGCATGAACCGCCGGTGACAACAGCAGAAAAAACAGCATCCATTGAATGATCAGCGTGGGCATGGGGTGTCCTATTGTTTTATGCCAACATACATTAATGCCTTCATAAAAAATTGCCGGCCACTTCAGTATATTCGGTGAATAAAGCTTCGTTTGTATCTGAAGTAAATTATTCAGCTGCACAAGGCCGGTTGCACAGGCCCTGCCGACTAAAGTGGCAGCTACAACAGGGCCGAAAACAGATCATTTGCTTGATGTAATACTGGCAGCCAGCTCGGCAGCCAGTGTGTCTGCCACCTGCTCCCAGCCACTGGCCAGAGCGCGCACCAGGGCAGGGTAGCCGTCTTCCTGAAGCGGCGCCGCTACCTCAAATCCCTGTTGCCTAAGCAACCGGCCCTGTTTATTCAGCAACTGCCAGCGACCGCGGATCAGGGCCATGCCATCGTATCGCCCCTGAAAACGATCCAGCTGCAGGCGGATCTCCCTGGCCGGCAGGTTTGCCAGGCCGGGCTGGCCACGGAAGATGACCTGACTGTTGGGCAGGGTATCGCTCAGCCTGTCCATCAGCAGCTCACGCAGTTGCCCGGACAGGGGCTCGGCCCAGAGATGGTTGCGGGCCTGGTGCACTTCAAGCTCGTTCAGCTGCATGACAATGCCATCACCTTCCAGAAAGGCAGCCATGCTGACGGGGGCAACCATCACCAGCAGCCGGGCGTCGTGCTGTTGTACCGCCGTGGTTTCCGGCAATAAATAGGATGCGCTGGTGCTGTCACCGGAGCCGGCACAGCCGGCCAGGGCAAGGCCCAGCATCAGGGGAATGACGCGCAGGGTATGGGTAAACATTATTTTGCGGCCCTTGGTTGTGGATCCTGAGTGGGTTTACGGTCAAATATCAGTGCGTTTGGCTGATCGTTCAGGGTGCGGATCACCGGCTGCATGTCTGCCATCAGCTGCTCCAGCCGCGACAGGGTCTGCGTCAGCTCGTTGTATCCGTCGGAGTCGGGGGCAAATCCCTGCAGGGTATCGTTGAGCTGGCGCAGGGTCTGGTTCACACTGGCGGGCAGCTCACCCGTGGCCGGATCGGCCAGCAGGGCATCTACCGAGGCGGCGATATTGTTTATTTTACTCATGGTCTGCTGGGTCGCCACCAGAGTGCTGTTCAGGTTGTCGACCACCGGCTCAATCTCGAGATTGTTGAACTTGTCGAGCAGGTTGGAGACTTTCTGCTCAATTTGCGCAAAGCCGCCGGTGGTGGTGGGGAATACCCGTCGCTCCACAAAGGTCATGGACTCGAAAGGATCGGCCTCTTTCTGAAAATTGAGATCCACAAACAGGGCGCCGGTGAGCAGGTTGCCGGCCTTGAGCGACGCACGCAGGCCATGGCCGAACATGCGATCCAGGCGGGCATACCAGGCCTGGGTATCGATAATTTCGGTGGTGTTGTCAAAGCGCTGCGGCTCAATGCGGATCAATACCGGAATGGCGAACCGGCTGAGAGAGTCCGGCTGTGGAGCGGTAAAGTGAAAGGGCACACTCACCACGGAGCCGATGCGCACGCCCCGGTATTCCACCGGCGCGCCCGGCTCCAGTCCGCGTACCGTGTCGTCCACCAGCAGCACGTATTCCAGATACTGATCATAGCTGCCTTCATTGGCGCTTTCCTCGTCGGCAAAGAGCACATAGGTGGCATTGGGCCTGGCCTGGTGACCCATGGCGGTGTTCTCGGGCACACCAAAGGTGACGCCACCGCCTACCAGGGATTCCAGCGAGCCGATGTTAACGCGAAAGCCCTGGGAGTCCAGACGCATGTCAACGCCCGAACTGGTCCAGAACCGGGTCGTTGTGGTCACCAGCACATCGTAGGGCGACTGAATGTACAGCCGGTGGCGCATTTCCCGCTTTTCGGGATCGAACTGACTGTCTTCTACCCGGCCCACGGTATACCCCTGATAGTTGACCGGATCACCGGTGGAGATGGCATTGCCCACCTGACTGATCAGGTTGATGCGCAGGCCGGCAGCATCGGGGGGCGCCACCGGCGGCTGCTCAAGCACCTGAAAGCGCCGCTTTGATTTTTCGCTGGCACCGGGCAGCAGCTGAATGTAGGCGCCGGACAACACGGTATTGAGACCGCTGATGCCTTCCCGGCCGATGCGCGGCTTGACCACCCAGAAACGGGTATCGGCGTTGAGCATGTCTTCTGCCTGAGGACTCATACGGGCAGTAATCAAGGCGTGTTGCAAGTCCTCCGACAGCCTGACTTTTTCCACCTTGCCCACTTCCACGTTGCGGGTCTTGATCAGGGTCTTGCCGGCCTCAATACCTTCTGCATTGTCCATGACCAGGGTGATCGATGGCCCCAGCTTGCTCAGGTTGTCGTAGATCATCCAGGCCCCAATCAGCACGGCGACCAGCGGAACTATCCAGATGGGCGACAGCGATCGTTGGGGGCGGCGCTCGGCACGGGAAGACTCAGACATATTCGGATTCCTTGGGATTATCATTGTTATTCTGCGCTGACAGGGTTTCGGCGCCGGCCCAGATACTGCGCTGATCAAACAGCATGGCCGCCAGCATGGTCAGCACCACCACGGTGGCAAAGGCCAGCGCCGCCGGGCCGGGCTCAATGGACATCAGGTTGCCGTTGCGGATCAGCGCTACCAGAATCGCCACCACAAACACATCCACCATGGACCAGCGACCGACAAATTCGGTCATGCGGTACAGGCGAATGCGGTTCATGCGGCTGAGCCCGGATTGTCCGTATTTCACGATGTAGCACAGCCACAGCAGCGCCAGTATCTTGCTGACCGGCACCACCACGCTGGCGGTGAAAATAATAAAGGCGATGGGCCAGTCACCGTGCTGCACAAACAGCAGCACGCCGCCAAGAATGGTGGAGGGGGAGCTGCTGCCCAGTGAGGTGGTGATCATGATGGGGTAGAGGTTGGCGGGCAGATACATGATCACCGCCGCGGCCAGCAAGGCCAGGGTGGCCTGATTGTTAACCCCGTGCCAGGGGTGCAGGGGTTCGTCACAGCGGGCACAGCGCGCCTTGCCGCTGTCGGGCAGGCGGTTGATCATGCCGCAGGTGGTGCAGCCGCACAGGCCCTGAGCGCTGGCGGTACGGCCGGTTTCAGCCTCGGGCGGGGCCATGCGCTTGTGATCCAGAAAAAACCACAGCCAGTCCCTGTCCACCGACTGGGTGGTCAGCAGCAACAACAGGGCAAAGGCGCAGAAGGTCCAGAATGACAGGCCCAGCTCGATGTCGGCCATGCCTACCACCTTGATCAGGCTGACCAGAGTGCCGATCACAAAGACGTCGGCCATCATCCAGGGCGTCACATGACGCAGGGTACGGGCAATCTGCCGGCTGCGGGGCAGGGGGCGGCGCAGCAATGCCCCCAGGCACAGCCAGCCGAGACTGCACAGGTAGATAAATGGCAGAATAATCACCGTCAGCAATACGCACAGCGCCATCAGAGGCTGATGCAGGCCGATCAGAATGGCAGCGCTGTCGGTCAGCTCAATGCGGTTGCCGATGCCGCTCAGCTCAAAGCCGATAAAGGGAAACGCCACCGACAGCACCAGGGCGATCAGGGTGGCCACTACCAGGGCCAGGGTGCGTTCGGCCGGATTGGCATGACGACGTACCAGGGTATGGCCACAACGCGGGCAGTCTGCCTTCTGGCCCGGCGACAGTGCTGGCAGAGACACCAGCAGGTCGCATTCATGGCACACCCGCAAGCGGCGGCGCGAGACCGGCCGTTGCCGGCGAGGCGGGGCTGAAGCTGGCGTATGCGTCTTGCTCAAATGAACATCCAAAACAATGAAAGATCAGTTACTTGATACTACGACAGGTCTTTACCCGGAATAAAGCCGAATACGCATAACAAAAAGCCCCGCTTGTGCGGGGCTTGTGCATTCAGCAAAGAATGTGTCTTACAGCACGGCGGCAATACCGTCACACAGGGCGTCGATATTGGCCTTGGTGATGCCGGCCACGCTGATGCGGCCCGAGCCCACGATATAGATGCCGAACTCGTCCTTCAGGCGTTCCACCTGCTCCTTGGTGAGACCGGAGAAGGAGAACATGCCGTTCTGACGGGCGATAAAGCTGAAATCGCGGTCAACACCACGGGCGGCCAGCTTTTCCACGAACAGGGTGCGCATTTCCTGAATGCGGTCACGCATTTCCGCCAGCTCGGCCTGCCAGTCGGCGTAAAGCTCGGGATCGTTGGCGATGATGGCCACCACGTTGGCGCCGTGAGACGGCGGGTTGGAGTAGTTGGCGCGAATAATGCCCTTCACCTGGCTGAAGCTGGTGTTGGCGGTCTCGGCATCCTTGGCGACCAGGGTAAAGGCACCCACGCGCTCGTTGTAAAGGCCGAAGTTCTTGGAGAAGGAGCTGGCGATCAGCAGCTCGGGGTTGTGCTTGGCAAACAGGCGCAGGCCATAGGCGTCTTCTTCGGTGCCCTGGGCAAAGCCCTGGTAGGCGAAGTCGAACATCGGCAGCCAGCCTTTTTCGGCGGACAGGGTGGCGAGTTGTTGCCACTGCTCTGCGGTGGGATCGATGCCGGTAGGGTTGTGGCAGCAACCGTGGAACAGCACCACATCGCCGGCCTTGGCGTCTTGCAGGCTGGCCAGCATGGCGTCAAAGTCCAGATCCTTGGTGTCGGCGTTGTAGTAGCCGTATTCCTTCACTTCCAGGCCGGCGGCGGTAAATACGGCGCGGTGGTTGGCCCAGGTGGGGTTGGAGATCCAGATGGTGTTGGTGTCGAGCTGGCGGGCGATAAATTCGCCGGCGATGCGCAGGGCACCGGTGCCGCCCGGCGCCTGAGCGGTGCGGGCACGCTGCTCGGCAATGATGGACGCGTCGGCGCCGAACAGCAGCTTCTGCACTACCTGACCATAGGCTTCAATGCCTTCTATGCTGAGATAGTTTTTGGTGGTTTGCTCCTGCACCAGGCGGGCCTCGGCCTTCTTCACGCAGCGCAGTACCGGGGTCTGGCCGGCTTCGTCTTTGTAGATACCAACGCCCAGGTTGATTTTGTCGGTACGGGTATCTTTACGGAACGCATCGGTCAGACCCAGAATGGGGTCGGCCGGTGCAGCAGTGACCTTCTCGAACATAGTCTTGTCAATTCCTTCTTGTAAAAGCGAGTGTGGTCGCGATGCGACGGCTGTTAGTTATATCACTTGCGCTCTGCCGCTGCCAGCGCAGGCCGCACCAGCAACCAGTAACTGGCCAGGGCCAGCCAGGCGCACAGGCTCATCACCAGGGTCATGGGCAGCGCCGACAGCGCCTGGCTGGCGTTGACGGCAAAGGTGGCCACGGCGCCCAGACCAAAACGGGTGGTGCCGGCCAGGGCCGAGGCGGTGCCCGCAGACTCGGGAAAGTGGCTGAGCAGGCCGGCCATGGCATTGGCGCCCACCAGGCTTATCTGGGCGATCAGCACCATCACCGCCGGCACCAGCGCCCACAGGCCGCCAACACCGGTAAGGCCGCAAAACAGCAGCACCACGGCGGCCAGCGCCGCCGTGATCAGCCCCGCCTTGAGCAGGCGATCGCTGCCAAGCACGGGCACCAGCCGGCTGTTGCCAAAAGTCAGCACCATCATCAGCACGATATTCAGGGCAAACAGCAGGCCGTAATGTTCAGCGGGCACTCCGTACAGTTCGATATACACCAGCGGCGAGCCGGAAATAAAGGCGAACATGGCGGCCGTGGTCATGGCGCCGCAGCCGATATAGCCCAGCGCCGCCCGGTGGCGCAGCACCCGGCCGTAATTTTGCAGCACCGGCCACAGCCGGAAGGGCTGGCGATGTTCGGGTTTCAGGGTTTCGGGAATACGCAGGGCCAGCGCCACCGACACCAGGGCGCCGATAATGGCCAGCAACACAAAAATGCTGTGCCAGTGACCCACCAGCAGCAGATAACCGCCGACGATGGGGGCCACCAGCGGCGCCAGGGTCATCACCAGGATCACCATGGACATGATGCGGGCGAACATGTCCCGCTCAAACATGTCCCGCAGCAGGGCGTTGAGCACTACGGAGCCGGCGGCGCCGCCAATGGCCTGCAGCAGCCGGAACGCCATCAGGGTTTCAATGCTGTTGGCCACCGCACAGCCAATACTGGCCAGAGTAAAGAGGCCCAGCCCTCCCAGCATCACCGGTTTACGGCCGACCGAGTCGGCCAGCGGTCCGTACAGCAGCTGGCCCAGAGCAAAGCCCGCCAGAAACACGCTGATGGTCAGCTGGGCCTGGGATACCGGCACGCCCAGATCCCGCGCTATGGTGGGCAGGCTGGGCAGATACATGTCGATGGCCAGGGGAGTGAGCCCGGCCAGGCTTGCCAGCAGCAGCAACAGGGAAACAGGCAGTGCCATAACGCCGTCCAAAAGTTACAAAAGAAACATCAGGCCATGATAGCACCGCTGGCAAGGGCGATGTCAGGGCTCGTAGGGATAAATGTGCAGCCGGGGAATGAGTGGTTCGCCTCCGATGCGTGCGGCCCGGCGCTTGCGGGTTTTGGCGGGGGGATAGTCGGTAAGGTGTGAAATGGCGGGCAATTCATCCTGACACAGCAGCAGCGGCAAGTGACCTTTGAACTGCTGCTGACGGGGCGACAGTGCATCGCTCCAGCGCACATTGACCATGGGGTGGGTTTTTACCGGACGACGCAGGCGCAGCTCTATATGGGCCGGCAGGCGTTTAACGTCGTAAATTTCCCGGTCAACGCAGGTTTGCCAGGTGTCGGCATCCACCAGCGGGGGAGGATTTTGCCGGCTTTGCATCAGTTGCGCCACCAGTCTGGTTTTATCGACCTTCTGAATGATCTGCTTGTTGGCCCAGGTAAAACCGAGCCGGGATGCGGCATGGGGCAACAGGGTAAGCTGACGGTAGACCTGCAGGGTAATCAGACCGGGAAAGGTATCGTGCACCAGGTGAAATTTTTTGTCCTTGTCGTCCAGCCGCTGCACCAGAGCGCGAAATTCCAGTTTGAGCCGGTTGATGTCCTCCACCAGGGGCGCTGTCTGCGGGCGGCTGGCGGCTGGCAGCACCACAAACCCGGGCAGTCGAAAACTGGCCTTGGCGGAGCAGTCGGGTTGAATGTGCCAGCGGGTGAAGGCGGCGAGACTGGCTTCCAGCGCGTCCTTGCCGGTTAACTGCTCCTGAATGGTGATCTGCTCGACGGGATCATGCTCCTTGCCCTGAATCACTTCCGGCAATCGGTAACAGGTGGCCCGTATGGCGGGGTGAGCGCGGAGTGCCCGGGTCAGCTCGGCCATGCCGGCCTCAAGCAAAGACAGGGTATGACGAAGTTCGGCTGCCAGTGTAAACATGAATTTATTATGCCAACATACAAATGGTGTTATCATAATAGCCAAGCCAAACAATAAAGCCAATATTCAAAAACGAAAGGTCACCAACTGGAACATTCCGACCCGAATTGCAACCACGCTTATGTCTTATGTAACATAATCTGTGCCGGTGCGAACAAGGGGATCAAAAAAAGCCAGGTACGAAATCCGTGTACCTGGCTCAGGGGAATGGCTCATTTGCTGAGCCGTGCGCTAGTAGAGACCGCCCGACGCCGGGCGCCCTCTGTGTAAATTTTAGTCTTTAATCCGTGCCTCGCCAGCCAGTAAGCCGAAAAACACGTTTTAATGAGTGGCTTGCAATTGGGAAGGGAGCTGATTACTGTATATATATACAGATAAGGAGTCCACCATGGCCGTAGAAGTTCAATATCGCGTAGTGCGAAACGGAATTGAAAAAATGACCTTTACCAATAAAAAAGAGGCGGATGCCTACGACCGTCTGCTGGATCTGGCAGAGCATATCGAAACCGTGCTGGAAGCCGCCCCGGTCGAACTGAACGAACAGGATCGTGAAGCGCTGGCGCTGTTCCTGGCCCAGCATCAGGCTGAGTTGTCCGGTCCAAAGAAAAAGCCTGCCAAAAAGACGGAAAAAACAGATAAATCCGCCGGCGACGACGTCAAGGCCGTCGCCTGATTAAATCTCATACCTAGCTATACAGGGTCCGGTACAGCCCCGGCTGCTCCAGCAGCTCGTGATGGGTGCCGGACTGACTGATTTTACCGTCTTCAAACACGATCACCCGGTCGGCCTGGCGCACCGAGCTCAGCCGGTGCGCCACTATCAGGGTGGTACGTCCCCTGAGAAAACCCGACAGCGCCTGATGCAGCCGTTGCTCGGTATCGGTATCCAGCGCCGAGGTGGCCTCGTCGAGAATGACGATGGCCGGGTCCTTCAGGATCATTCTCGCCACCGCCAGCCGCTGTTGCTGACCGCCCGACAGCCGTACCCCACGGCGGCCAATCTCGGTATCCAGCCCATGGTCCATGGCGGCGATCACCTCATCCAGCTGGGCCACTTTCAGCGCCTGCCAGATGGTCTCGTCGTCATGTTCGTCACCCAGGTTAAGGTTGGCGCGTACCGTGTCGTTGAACAACACCGGCTGTTGCAGCACGGTAGCCACATGCTCACGAATGGTAGCAAAGCCGATATCGGCACTGCTGGCGCCGCCAAAACGTATATCGCCGCTGTCGGCAGGGTAGAGTCCCAGCAGCAGCTGAATAAAGGTGGACTTGCCGCCACCGCTGGCGCCGACCAAGGCCACCTTTTCACCGGCGGCAATGCTGAGACTGACATCATCCAGCACTTTGCGCTCACCATTGTAGGAGAAGCTCAGATCCTTCACCTCTATCGGCAGGGTGGTCACGCCGGCAAACGGGTTGATGCGACCATTGGAAGAGACTTCGCCCCCCAGGGCCAGCATGGTGTTGATACGCTTGCGGGCGGCATCGGCAGCATAAAAAGAGTACTGGATGTTAAGCAGCTCCTGTACCGGACCCATCATGAACCAGAGGTAGCTGAACACCGCAAAAATCTGTCCCACGGTCAGATCCGTATACAGCACCATGATCATGCCCACGGCGCGAAACAGCTCGACGCCCGACAAAAACAGCAGAAAGCTGGCCTTGCCGGCCGCCTCACTTTTCCAGTGATATTCAATGGCGGTGTCCCGCACGCCCCGTGCCCGGTCGATCACCCGCAACAGAAAGTGGCGCTCCCGGTTGGCGGCGCGAATTTCCTGAATGCCGTCCAGAGTCTCTACCAGCGCCTGCTGAAACAGCTCAAAGGCCTTGTTTTCGTTGCGTTTGAGGTGTTTGACCTTGGAGCCCAGCCGGCTGGAAAAGAACACCACCACTGGGTTCAGCAGCAGAATAAACAGGCCCAGCTGCCAGTTCAGCAGCAACAGCACCACGGCGGTGCCCAGTACGCTCAGCAGGCTTATCAGCAACCGGCTCAGGGTTTCACCCAGAAATTTGTCGAGGGTTTCCACATCGGTGATGTAATGAGAGCTGACGCTGCCGGCGCCCACCGATTCAAAGGCGCGCATGGGAGTGCGCATCAGCTGGTGAGTCAGCCGTCGCCGGATCTGAAAGGTGATGTGCTTGGCCACATGGGCGAACTGGCGACCCTGCAGAATATTGAATACCAGTGCAAAAAAGCGCAGCAACAGGGTGATCAGCAAAACCGCCAGAATATAGCCCACGCCGGTCTGCCAGGACTCGGGCAACAGCGGGTTTATCCAGGCGATCAGGGTGCCCGGCTGCTCCAGCAGTACTTCATCCACCAGCAGCGGCATCAGCAAGGGCACCGGCACCGCCAGCAGGGTACCGGCAATGGCCAGCAGATGAGCGTTGATCAGCAGCCGCTTGTGACGGCGCATCATGCCGGTGATCACCGGCCAATGCAGAATATGGCCGTTCGACTCTTTTTTATTCATTCATCACCATCTGTGGTTTTCATTTTTACAAAGGGCAGGTAAGTTAGGCCCAAAATCGGCAACCCTGTGATCCTATGAGCGAAAAAAACGCATTTTATCAAAGCCTGACCGCCCAGGCACTGGCGCTGTGTGAAGGTGAACCCAGCCGCATTGCCAAGCTGGCGAATCTGTCCGCACTGCTGAACCTGTCTCTGGAAGATATTAACTGGGTCGGCTTCTACCTGCGCGAGCAGGAGCAGCTGGTACTGGGCCCGTTTCAGGGCAAGCCCGCCTGTGTGCGTATTCCCGTGGGAAAAGGCGTATGTGGCACCGCCGCCGCTACCGGCGAGGTGCAGCGGGTGGCGGACGTACACGCCTTTGCCGGCCACATCGCCTGCGATGCGGCCAGCAATTCGGAAATCGTGCTGCCGCTGAGCGATGAAACAGGTATCTGGGGGGTTCTCGATATCGACAGTCCCAGCCTTGAGCGCTTTGACGCCGATGATGAAGCCGGACTGTCTGCCCTGGTGCAGGCTATCAGTCCGCTGCTGTAATATGCCGGGGTCGCTTTTGTCGGTGTGCCCCTTATAATATGAAGGTTTCAACGGGCGGTGCGCCCACAGCTTTATACACCCAAGGTATTTCATGGAAAACTCCGAAAAACTGAAAAACAGCAAAGAAGTCATCGCCTATCTGGCCGAGCGCTTTCCCCAGTGCTTTATTGCAGAAGGCGAAGCCAAGCCGCTCAAGATTGGTATCTTTCAGGATCTGGCCGAGCGCATGGAAGATGATCCCCGGGTCTCCCGGACCCTGCTGCGCACCGCTCTGCGCCAGTACACCTCCAGCTGGCGTTATCTGCACGGCCTGAAGGCCGGCATGAGCCGGGTTGATCTGGACGGCAACCCTTGTGGTGAACTGACCCAGGAGCACATTGATCACGCCAAACAGGCGCTGAAAGAGAGCAAGGAAAAGGTCTTTGGTCCGCGCAAGGACAAGCCCGCCGGCAAAAAGCCCCGTCCGCGTGCCCGCAAGGTCGATCCCGCAAAACTCACCGTAGAGCAGAATGTCAAAGTATTGCTGGGCAAGTCTCCGGTTCCCGCTACCATTAAGGAAGTGACCCGGGACGATGTTCAGGTTGAACTCAAAACCGGCATGTCGGTTCGGGTCAAGTTCGATCACATAGTTCTCTGAGGAGTAGGGTTTGATCAGTCACGGAATTCGTTTTTCCCTGGCGGCCGCAGCCGTGCTGGCAGCCGGGTTGGCACAGGCGGTGCCGCCGGCCATTTCGGCCGACGCTATTCCCGCCCTGGCCCCGGAAAGTCAGCATGCGGCCGCGGCCAAGCGGATTACCGCGCTGTTCACCCGTTCTCATTACAAGCAGTTCAGGCTGGATGATGCCTTTTCGCAGTCGATTTTTGACCGCTACATCGAAAGTCTGGACTTCAGCCGTAATGTCTTTACGCAGAAAGATCTGGCGCGTTTTGAGCGTTACCGCAACAGCTTTGACGACCTGTTGCGGGCCGGACGGCTCGAGGCCGCCTTTGACATGTATAACGAGAGCCTGAAGCTTCGTTATCAACGTCTGTCTTATGCGCTTTCGTTGCTTGATACGCCCATGAGCTTTGACGGCAATGAAAGCTACCAGTTTGATCGTGCCGAGGCCGACTGGCCAGCGGATCAGCGCGAGCTGGACGAATTGTGGCGCAAGCGGGTCAAGTTCGACGCCCTGAGCCTGGCCCTGGCCGACAAAGACTGGGATGAAATCAAAACCACCCTTGCCAAGCGTTATAACAACGCCATCAAGCGGTTGTCACAAAGCGAAAGCGAAGATGCCTTTCAGAGCTTTGCCAACGCCTTTGCCCGGGCCATTGAGCCACATACCAGTTACCTGAGTCCGCGCAACGCCGAGCGCTTTGAAACCGAAATGAACCTGTCTCTTGAAGGCATCGGTGCTGTGCTTCAGGCCGAGGATGACTACACCGTTATCCGCTCTCTGGTGCCTGGCGGCCCGGCCGCCAGGTCCAGTGAGCTGCAGCCCGATGATCGTATCATCGGGGTGGGGCAGTCCGCCGACAAGATCACCGATGTGATTGGCTGGCGGCTGGATGAAGTGGTGGATCTTATCAAGGGGCCCAAAGGCACCAGGGTGTGGCTGCAAATTCAGCGGGGCCAGGCCGTGGCCACTACGCCGCGCATTGTGGAGCTGACCCGCGACACCGTGCGTCTGGAAGACAGAGCCGCCAGCGGCAAGGTGCTTGAGGTGAACGATCACCGCATTGGTGTGATTGAAATTCCCAGCTTTTACGTCAACCTGAGCACGGATGTCGCCCGGGAAATCGACAAGCTCAAACAAGAGAATATTCAGGGGCTGGTGATCGATCTGCGCGCCAATGGCGGCGGCGCCCTGACCGAAGCCTCATCGCTGACCGGCCTGTTTATCGACAGTGGTCCCGTGGTGCAGATCCGTGATGGCCTGGGCCGTATTTCCGTTAATGGTGACGATGATGATCGCATCAGTTACGACGGTCCCATGGCGGTGCTGGTGGATCGTTATTCCGCTTCGGCCTCTGAAATCTTTGCCGCTGCCATGAAAGACTATGGCCGGGCCGTGATCCTGGGCGAAAACACCTTTGGCAAGGGCACGGTACAGCAGCACCGCAGCCTGTCGCGTATTTACGATCTGTATGAAAACCCCATGGGCTTTGTGCAGTTCACCATTGCCAAGTTCTACCGTATCAACGGTGGCAGTACGCAAAACCGTGGCGTCAGTCCCGACATTCCGTTTCCGACCGCCATCAAGGCCGAAGAAACCGGTGAAAGTCTGGAGAAAAATGCCTTGCCCTGGGATCAGATAGAAAGCCTGGAGTTTACCCATGTGCGGGATCTGTCTCCCTATTTGCCGAAATTGCGCCAGCGCCATCAGGCCCGCATTGAGCAGGATCCGGAGTTTGCCTACGTCTTTGAGGATATTCGCGAGTATCAGAAGCTGAAAGACCAGAATTCCGTGTCGCTCAATCTCGCCGAACGCAAGGCCGAGCTCAATGAGCAGGATGCCAAGTCCCTGGCCCGGCTCAACGACCGCCTGCGCCGGGCCAACCAGCCACCGGTCGCCAGCCTGGACGATGCGCCCAAGGATTTTGAACCCGAAGACAGCTATCTGGAAGAAGCGGCCCGCATTACCGCCGATCTGGCAGACATGCTGGGCTGAAACCCGTCATTCCGGGGCCGTTAACACGGCCCCGTTTTTACGTCTGTATATCATTCCCTTCATCACTTAACGAGATTCACTATGAGCCAAACCCAACCTCAGGTGCAATATCGCGACGATTATCAGCCGCCCCATTACTGGATTGATACCCTGGATCTGGACATTCAGCTGCACGACACTGCCACCGAAGTGGTGGCCATCAGCCGGGTGCGCCGAAACGGTGAGCATAATGAGCCGCTGGTGCTGGATGGCGAGCAGCTGGAGCTGCTGTCGGTCTCGATCAACGGTGTTGAAACCACGCAGTTCGAGCAGGAAGAAGGCTGCCTGATCCTGCCTCAGGTACCCCAGGAATTCGTGCTGACCATCCAGAACCGCATCAATCCTGCCGCCAACACTGCTCTGGAAGGGCTGTACAAGTCCGGCGCGGCCTACTGCACCCAGTGTGAAGCGCAGGGGTTCCGTCGCATTACCTATTATCTGGACCGGCCCGATGTGCTGGCCCGCTTCAGTACCCGCATTACCGCCGACGCCTCGGCCTGTCCCTATCTGCTGTCCAACGGCAACCGGACGGGGCAGGGCATGCTCGACGATGGCCGTCACTGGGTGCAGTGGCAGGATCCGTTTCCCAAGCCGGCCTATCTGTTTGCGCTGGTGGCCGGCGACTTTGACGTACTGCGCGACAGCTATACCACCCAGAGTGGTCGCGAGGTAGCGCTGGAAATCTTTGTCGACAAGGGCAATCTGCACCGGGCCGGCCACGCCATGGACAGCCTCAAGGCCTCCATGCGCTGGGATGAGCAGCGCTGCAACCTGGAATACGATCTCGACATCTACATGATAGTGGCGGTGGACTTCTTCAACATGGGGGCCATGGAAAACAAGGGCCTGAACGTGTTCAACGCCAAGTTTGTGCTGGCTGACGCCCAGACCGCCACCGACGACGATTATCTGGACGTAGAGCGGGTGATCGGTCATGAATATTTTCATAACTGGACCGGCAACCGGGTTACCTGCCGGGACTGGTTTCAGCTTTCCCTGAAGGAAGGGCTGACGGTATTCCGGGATCAGGAGTTTTCTTCCGATCTGGGCTCCCGCACCGTCAACCGCATCGGCAACGTACGCATTATGCGCGGCCCCCAGTTTGCCGAAGACGCCGGCCCCATGGCGCACCCCATTCGTCCCGATGCGGTGATCGAGATGAACAACTTCTACACCCTCACCGTGTACGAAAAGGGCTCGGAAGTCATTCGCATGCTGCATACCCTGCTGGGTGAGCAGGCATTTCAGGCCGGCCTGGCGCTCTATCTGCAACGCCATGACGGCCAGGCCGCCACCTGCGACGACTTTGTCGCCGCCATGAGCGAGGCCAGCGGCCGGGATCTGACCCGTTTCAAACGCTGGTACGGCCAGTCGGGCACCCCGGTGCTGACGGTGCGAGACCACTACGACGCCGATACACAGGGTTATACCCTGACCGTCTGTCAGCACACGCCACCTACCCGGGATCAGCCGGAAAAACTGACCCTGCACATTCCCCTGAGCCTGGCCCTGTATACCGAACAGGGCGAGCCGGTGGCCCTGCAAATGAATGGCCAGCCTGCCGGAACCGTGCTGGATGTGCTCGACGCCGAGCAGCAGTTCGTGTTCGAGGGCGTGCCCTCCCGCCCGGTGCCGGCCCTGCTGCAGGGCTTTTCGGCCCCGGTCAAACTGGATTATCCCTACACCGACGAGCAACTGTCGTTGCTGGCCCGGGCCAGCCGGGATGAATTTGTGCGCTGGGATGCGGTACAAATGCTCATCAACAACACGGTGCGCGAGAATGTGACCCTGTTGCAGCGCCGCCAGACACCGGTGCTGCCCCGCAGCCTGCTGGATGTGTTCCGCTGTACTCTGGAAGACGAGCACATGGATCGGGCACTCAAGGCCGAAATGCTGACCCTGCCCGATGTGGGCAGTCTGCTGGAGCTGTTTGACCAGGTCGATATCGAGCAGCTTTCCGCAGTGCGCCAGCATCTGGCCCGGGAGCTCGCCGAGGCGCTCGCCCCGGCCTGGCAGCAGGCTCATGATGACAACCTGACCCCGGAATACCGCATCGAGCATCAGGACATGGCCCGCCGGGCGCTGAAAAACACCGCTCTGGGTTATCTGGCCCTGACCGGTGCGGAGCAAAAAGTGGAAAGTCAGTATAAGCATGCCGACAATATGACCGACACTCTGGGCGCCATGCGTGCGGCGGTGCGCGGCGAGCTGGACTGTCGCCATGCCATGCTGGCGGACTTTGAGCAAAAATGGCGCGAAGACGGCCTGGTGCTCGACAACTGGTTCCGCCTGCAGGCCACGGCACCGGGCGCCGATACTCTGGACCGCGTACGCGAGCTGATGAGCCACCCCACTTTCAGTCTGGCCAACCCCAACCGGGTGCGGGCGCTGATCGGTGCCTTCTGCCAGGGTAATCCGGCACAGTTTCACCGTCTCGACGGCACCGGTTACGATCTGCTGGTGGAAGTACTGGAACAGCTCAACCGCAGCAACCCTCAGGTGGCCTCGCGGCTGCTGACGCCGCTGATTCAGTTCAGCCGGCTCGATGATGCCCGCCAGGCTCTGATTCAGGAGCGCCTGAAATACCTGATGGCGCTGCCGGCGCTGTCCCGGGATCTGTATGAGAAAATCAGCAAGGCCCTGGACTGATGCGGCGGCATTACTGAACAAGCAGCCACGTCATTAAATGAAAAAGGCAGAGGGATACTCTGCCTTTTTACTTTTTGTAAGCATTAACATATTTGGTAAGCAAATATGCCATCTTTCAGAATATAAATTCATTTATACCTGATTGCGCATTGTATATATTCCGCCCAGCAGTGATCTGGTCGATACTTTCACATTCTTTCTCTTTCCTTTACTCGCTTTCCCCGAGTGCCAGGCATACACTGAGGCCATTCCAAGGGGCCAAATGACTGCTCCATTGGCTACTCTTTTCTCCATGGTCAACGCCCGCGCTCGAGGAATCCGATACCATGACTCTTAATGCCACTACTTCCATTCTGCTGGAAAACGTCGAACAACTGGTCAGCGAAAAATTTTCCGAACAAACCGCGCCCCTGGTGCAGGCCTTTGTCGGTAAACTGTACAGCGGCATGACCCACGATGATCTGCATCACCGTAACGACAGCGATCTTTACGGTGCCGCCATCACCTTGTGGAATGCCTTTGAAACCCGGCCCGATAACAGCCCTCATGTTCAGGTTTACAACCCGGAGCTGTCCCGCCATGGCTGGCAGTCGCCTCATACCATTGTCGAGCTGGTGCTGCGCGATGCCCCTTTCCAGGTGGACTCCATTCGTATGGCCCTGAGCCGCATGGGCATTACCGCCCACCTGATGCTGCATCAGCCCATGCATCTGGTGCGTGACCAGCAGGGACGGCTGGAACGCATTCTTTCCAGCAAGGACAAGGCCCGGCAAAACCGGGTGGAAACCGCCTTTCTGATTGAAATTGATCGCCAGCCCGAAGCAAAGCGGCGCGAGCAATTGCGCGACGAGTTGCTGTCGGTAGTGGAAGAAGTGGCCCTGGTGGTAGATGACTGGCAGCCGATGGTGAAAACTCTCAACGAGGTGATTGAGACGCTGCCGGCCCAGCTGGGCAAACACGACAAGCAGGATGTGAAAGAAAATCTGTCATTCCTGCACTGGGTGGCGGATCACAACTTCACCCTGATGGGCTACCGCCGTTATCACATATCTGCGATTGAAGGGGATTACGAGCTGGTGCCGGATCACGACACCAGTCTGGGGCTGATGCGCAATATTCAGCACAGCGACGGTCTGCGTTTAAGCACACTGACGCCGACTGCACAAAAGGAAGCACTCAGTCAGAATATTCTGGTGCTGACCAAGACCAACCACAAGTCCCGGGTGCACAGGCCCGCCTATATCGACTATATCGGCATCAAGCGCTTTGACAAAAAAGGCAATGTGATTGGCGAAGACCGCTTTATCGGTCTGTATGCTTCCAGCATCTATAACACCAGCGCCATGCAGATCCCGCTTATCGGCGAAAAACTGACGCGCATCATTAATGCCTCCGGGCTGGAAGCCGGCTCTCATGCCTACAAGGCGCTGCTCAATATTCTGGAAACCTACCCCCGCGATGAGCTGATCCAGGCCCGGGAAGACGAGCTGCTGGAGATCGGCATGGGCGTGCTGGGCATGCAGGAGCGGGACATGACCCGGCTGTTTGTGCGCCGGGATCTGTTTGGCCGCTTCTTTTCCTGCATGGTCTATGTCACCAAAGACAGGTACAACACCGCCCTGCGGGAAAAGACCCAGCGTATTTTTCAGCGCTATTTCGGCTCGGACGAAGAAGTGGAATTCACCACTTATTTCTCGGAAGGGGTGCTGGCCCGCACTCACTACCTGATCCGCGTGCAGAACAACACCATGGACATCAATGTGAACGAGATCCAGTCAAACCTGATCGAAGCCGCCCGCAGCTGGGACGACAAGCTGGAGCAGGCACTGTCGGCCAGCTTTGGCGAGGCTGAAGGCAACCGGCTGAAAACCAAGTATCACCAGGCCTTTCCCCGGGCCTACACCGAAGATGTGATCCCGGGTTCGGCAGTGGCCGATATTCAGCAGCTGGAAGCGCTGAGCGATGATAATCGTCTGGGCATGCTGTTTTACCGGGCCCAGGAGCAGGGCAAGGACTCAAACCGGGTGCGGCTCAAGCTCTACCACAGGGCCGAGCCCATTCACCTGTCCGATGTGCTGCCCATGCTGGAAAACCTGGGGCTGCGTGTTATTGGTGAAACCCCCTATGAAATTGACTGCGGCGAGGAAACCTTCTGGATCCTCGACTTCTCCATGCTGTATCCGCGCGGTCCGCTCGATCTGGATGTCAGCCAGCAACGCTTTCAGCAGGCCTTTGCCCAGATCTGGCGCAACGAACTTGAAAATGACGGCTTTAACCGTCTGGTGCTGGCCACCCGCCTGACCGGCCGGGAAGTGAGCGTGCTGCGTGCCTATGCCCGCTATATGCGTCAGACCGGCGTCAGCTTCAGCCAGGCCTATATCGAGGAAACCCTGTCGCGCTATCCGCACCTGGCCTGCCTGCTGTTTACGCTGTTTGAACAGCGGCTTTGCCCGTCCCATAAGCAAAGCGACAAAAAACTGCAGGCGCTGCACGGAGAACTGCTGGAGGAGCTGGACAAGGTGGCCAACCTGGACGACGACCGCATCATCCGTCGTTACATGGAAATGATTGAAGCCACCCTGCGCACCAACTTCTATCAGCCGGCGGCCGACGGTGCCGACAAGTCCTACATTTCCTTCAAAATGGCCCCCGAGTCCATCAGCGAGATGCCGCTGCCGCTGCCAAAATACGAGATTTTCGTATATTCACCGCGGGTGGAAGGGGTGCATCTGCGCTGGGGCAAGGTAGCCCGGGGTGGCCTGCGCTGGTCAGACCGGCGCGAGGACTTCCGCACCGAAGTGCTGGGCCTGGTGAAAGCGCAGCAGGTGAAAAACACCGTGATCGTGCCGGTGGGCGCCAAGGGCGGTTTTGTATGTAAACAACTGCCGGAAGGCGACCGGGCCGCTTTCCTGAAGGAAGGCCAGGACTGCTACCGTCTGTTTATTCGCGCTCTGCTCGACGTAACCGACAACATCATCAATGGTGAAGTGATCCCGCCGAACAACGTGGTGCGTCACGACGAGGACGATTACTACCTGGTGGTGGCCGCCGACAAGGGCACCGCGACCTTTTCCGACATTGCCAACGGCATCAGCGCCGAATATGGTCACTGGCTGGGCGACGCCTTTGCCTCCGGCGGCTCCGTGGGCTATGACCACAAGAAAATGGGCATTACCGCCCGGGGCGCCTGGGAGTCGGTCAAGCGTCACTTCCGTGAGCTGGACATCGACTGTCAGACCACCGACTTTACCTGTGTGGGCATCGGTGACATGGCCGGTGACGTGTTCGGTAACGGCATGTTGCTGTCGAAACACATTCGGCTGGTCGGCGCCTTTAACCACCTGCATATCTTTATCGATCCGGAGCCGGACGCCGCCAGCAGTTATGAAGAGCGTCAGCGTCTGTTCACCACGCCGGGCACCACCTGGGATGACTATAACCGGGAGCTGATTTCCGAGGGCGGCGGTGTGTTTGCCCGCTCGGCCAAGTCCATCAAGCTGTCACCCCAGATGAAAAAACTGCTGGGTACCCAGAAGGCCGCACTGACCCCCAATGAGGTCGTTCGGCACCTGCTGATGGCCCAGGTGGATCTGCTGTGGAACGGTGGCATCGGCACCTATGTGAAATCCCGCCGGGAAACCGACGCCGATGTGGGTGATCGGGCCAACGATGCGGTACGGATAAACGGTGAAGAGCTGCGCGCCCGGATTGTGGGCGAGGGCGGTAACCTGGGTTGTACCCAGCTGGGTCGTATCGAATACGCCAGCAAGGGCGGCCGCATCAACACCGACTTTACCGACAACGTGGGCGGTGTGGACTGCTCCGACAACGAAGTCAATATCAAGATCCTGCTCAACAAACTGGTGGCCGAGGGTGAGCTGACCAAAAAACACCGGGATCAGCTGCTGTTTGATATGACCGACACGGTGGCGGATATCGTACTGACCAATGCCTATCGTCAGTCCCAGACCATTTCCATTACCCAGCACAGGGGCGCTCAGGCGCTGAAGGAGCACCAGCGCTTTATGCACTGGCTGGAGCGGGAAGGTAGCCTGGATCGGGGGCTGGAATACCTGCCCAATGAAGAAGAGCTGGCCGAGCGCATGGCGGCAAACCGGGGTCTTACCCGGCCCGAGCTGGCCATTCTGGTGGCCTACGGCAAGATGGTGCTGAAGGACATGCTCAATATTCCCGAGATCACCAGTAACGACTATATCGCCCGCCTGCTGCCGGACAGCATGCCGGAGAAACTGGTGGCCAAGTTTGGTGATGCGCTGATGGAGCATCCCCTGCGCAGCGAGATCATTGCCACCCGTCTGGCCAATATCATGGTTAACGACATGGGCTGCAACTTCGCCAACCGCATGCTCGACGAGACCGGTGCCAGCATCGGCGACATTGCCGTCAGCTTTATGATTGCCCGGGAAGTGTTCGGCCTGGACCGGCTGCTGCGCGATATCGAGGCCCTGGACAACAAGGTGCCGGCCAAGCTGCAGTTGCAGATGTTTTACCAGTGCCGCCGCATGGTGCGCCGCGCCACCCGCTGGTTCCTGCGTAACCGTAATCGCAACCAGGGGCTGGAAGAAACCATTGCCCAGTTCAAGCCTGCTTACGACACCCTTGCCAACCATTTGTATGACGTCATGGTGGAGAGAGAAGTAACCGAGCATAAAAATGACGTGGCCAGGCTGGTAGAGCAGGGGGTTCCCGAGTCTCTCGCCGCCCGGGTCATGCACATGAGCACCCTGTTTTCGGCACTGGATCTCGCCCAGATCAGCCATGAGCATCAGCAGGGCATTCAGGGAGCCGCTCGGGTGTATTTCCACCTGGGAGCCGAACTCGAGCTGCACTGGTTCCTGGAGCAGATCAACCAGCAGGCGGTGGGCAACCACTGGCAGGCGCTGGCCCGGGCGTCGTTCCGGGAAGATCTGGACTTCCAGCAGCGCAGCCTGACTTCCGTGGTGCTGAAAAACTGTAAAGAAAAAGGAGCATGCGATATCATGCTGACCCAGTGGCTTGATGAGCATGCGCAGCTGCTCAACCGCTGGCGACACCTGTTGGCAGACTTTAAAACCTCCGGCAGCCATGAATTTGCTCAGTTCTCCGTCGCCCTGCGCGAACTGAACCTGCTGCATCTCAATTGTGTGAACGCCGTCTGATCAGGCGGCCACAACAAAAGCCCCGGCCATGACCGGGGCTTTTTTATAAGGAAACAAATCGTGTACTCCCTGGTAAAACCTCTGCTGTTTCAGTGTGATCCCGAACACGCCCACGAACTGACCATCAAGGCACTGGCGAAAACCCAGCGCACCCCGCTGGAAGCCCTGTACCGCCGCCGGCCGGTCAACAACCCGGTTGAGCTGATGGGGCTGACCTTCAGCAATCCGGTCGGCCTGGCCGCCGGCCTCGACAAGAACGGTGAATGTATCGACGCCTTTGCCGCCATGGGCTTTGGCTTTGTGGAAGTAGGCACGGTGACGCCCCGGCCCCAGGACGGCAACCCCAAACCCCGGCTGTTTCGGGTGAAGCCCGCCGAAGGCATTATCAACCGCATGGGCTTTAACAACCGGGGCATTGATTACCTGATCGAAAACGTTAAACAGTCCCGCTATAACGGCATTCTCGGCATTAATATCGGCAAGAACAAGGACACCCCCATTGAGCATGGCAAGGACGATTACCTGATCTGCATGGAAAAGTCCTATGAGCATGCCAGCTACATTACCGTGAACATTTCTTCGCCCAATACGCCGGATCTGCGCTCACTGCAATATGGCGATGCCCTGGATGATCTGCTGGGCTCATTAAAGGAAAAGCAGGCGCAACTGGCCGAAAAACATCACAAGCAGGTGCCGCTGGTGGTGAAAATTGCTCCGGATCTGAATGAAGAGGAAATCGAGCAGATCGCCGACAGTCTGGTGCGTTTTAATATCGACGGTGTTATCGCCACCAATACCACCCTGGATCGGGAGCTGGTGTTTGAGCTGCCCCACGCCGGGGAAGCCGGCGGACTCAGCGGCCGGCCGGTGCAGAACAAAAGCACTCAGGTGATCGCCGAGCTGTCGCGCCGGCTCGATGGCAAGCTGCCCATTATCGGGGTAGGGGGCATTGATTCACTCACCGCCGCCCGGGAAAAAATGGCCGCCGGCGCCAGCCTGGTGCAGGTGTATTCCGGCTTTATTTATCACGGCCCCTCCCTGGTTCAGAACCTGGCCCGTCATTTGTAATCCGTAAAACAGAAGCAACATTTGCCCTCGGTGCAAAAATTCAATATATAGTGAAGTATCGGGGGTAAATTTTCTGCTTTCACAAGGTGAGTGAATGTTATTACAACCAAATGATCACTGGTGCTGGTTTATCGGAGAAGATCGCCACCTGATGCTGGACCTGGGAGAGGACATCTTGTTCGCCACTCCCTACCCGCAAAAAAAACTGATCTGTGCCGACCAGTTACGCCAGAATTTCTCGGTGGAAGACACCGGTCTTTATTACACCTTTCTCGACAAACTCAGCTGTGTGGCAACAGAGTCGCGGCGGATACAGGCCGCGCTGAATGCAGTGGCCGTGGCCCGCTTCTACAAGCCGCTGATGCCCCAGAGCTGGTTTTTTGAGCCGCAGGCCGATTATCACCGGCCACAGCTGGGCGAACTGATCGGTCTGGACTGCGGTGAGCGCCAGCTGACCATGATGGTGGTGGAAACGTCGCCATCGGCGTCCCTGTGCATTTCCCTGTCGGCCGATGTGGTACTGAACGGCGCAAAGAAATTGCCGGTATTTGGTGCCATCAAGGTGATGAACGACAGGTTGTTCAGTCTGGAAACGAATGAAGGAATTCAGGATATACGTCGGGTCGGCTGAGGCCGGCCGGTATTGCTGTATAAGGAAGGTAAAGCGTCTTGCCGCAAGGGCAGGGGAATAAAAGTATCACCGGATTGGTTGCGGGAGCCGGATTTGAACCGACGACCTTCGGGTTATGAGCCCGACGAGCTACCAGGCTGCTCCATCCCGCGGCCGGTGTAATACTTAAAACTTCATTGCGCATATCAGTTGGTTGCGGGAGCCGGATTTGAACCGACGACCTTCGGGTTATGAGCCCGACGAGCTACCAGGCTGCTCCATCCCGCGCCAGTAACTGAACATGCTGTTGTGTCGTTGGTGTTAACCAATTGGTTGCGGGAGCCGGATTTGAACCGACGACCTTCGGGTTATGAGCCCGACGAGCTACCAGGCTGCTCCATCCCGCGGCCGGTAACACTTCAACGTACACTGTCTGAGAACTGGTTGCGGGAGCCGGATTTGAACCGACGACCTTCGGGTTATGAGCCCGACGAGCTACCAGGCTGCTCCATCCCGCGTCCTCAGGTGGTGCATATTAGTGATCCGGCTCACCAAAGGCAAGCCCTTGTTTGAAACTTTATTTTGTTTGCTCGTTAAACCAGCGGTATGTTTGTCTGTTGCGCACATTGCGTTTATTTTGTCCGCTTATGGCCTTTCTGGCTCCCATTAATCCGCAGAAATCACGTCTGCACTCATGTATAATGTGCCCTCTCTTTTGTCTGACCATGCGTGATTATGCTGCCGTTTTTTGCTACCTGCCCGAAGGGCCTGGAATCCTTACTCTCCGACGAACTGCAAGCCTTTGGCGCCAGCCAGCTGCAGGAAACCGTGGCCGGTGTTGCCTTTCAGGGTGAACTGGAGGTGGCCTACCGGGCCTGCCTGTGGTCGCGCCTGGCCTCGCGCATTATGCTGCAGCTGGCCGACTTCCCCATGCGCGACGACATGGATCTCTATCTCGGCGCCAGCAACGTGGAGTGGGAAAAGCACATTCAGGAGGGGCAGACCTTTGCGGTGGACTTTTCCGGCAGCAACCGGGCCATTACCAACACTCAATATGGTGCCCTCAAGATAAAGGACGCCATCGTGGATCGCCTGAGCAAGCGCCGGGGCGAGCGCCCCAACGTGGACAAGCGCTTTCCCGATATTCGCATTCTGGCTCACCTGAAGCGGGAACGCCTGAGCATTACCCTTGACCTGTCCGGCCCGGCGCTGCACCAGCGTGGCTATCGTCAGCAGGCGGGGGAAGCGCCGCTCAAGGAAAACCTGGCCGCCGCCATTCTGCTGCGCAGTGGCTGGGACAAAACCCGCCCGCTGGTGGATCCCATGTGTGGTTCCGGCACCCTTCTTATAGAAGCAGCCTTGATGGCGGCCGATCAGGCACCGGGCCTGCTGCGCCCGCGTTTTGGCTTTATGGCCTGGTCCGGCCACGATCGCGAGCTGTGGCAAAGTCTGCATGCCGAGGCCACGGTGCGCGCCAGCCGCGGCCTGAACAAGGCCGAGGCGGTGATCCATGGCTTTGATCAGGACAAGCGGGTGCTGGGCTTTGCCCGGGAAAACGCCGAGGCGGCCGGGGTGGAGCGGTTGATCCACTTTACTCAAGGGGCCGTGGGTGAGCTGCAAAACCCGAGCGAGCTACCGGGCTGGCTGATTTCCAACCCGCCCTATGGTGAGCGCTTGAGCGAATTTCCGTCGCTGCTGGGCCTGCACCAGGGCCTGGGCGACACCCTGAGGGAGCAGTTCAAGGGCTGGCACGTGAGCCTGATTTCCAGCTCCCCCGAGCTGCTCAGCTGCCTGCGCCTGCGCCCGGAAAAAACCTACAAGCTGTTTAACGGCGCCCTGGCCTGTGAGCTGCGTAACTACCTGATTGCCGAAGACGCCCGGCCGGCACGGCCGCTGGCGGAAGACTTTGCCAACCGGCTGACCAAGAACATCAAGGCCCTGGACAAGTGGGCAAGGGGCGAGGGCATTGACTGCTATCGCCTCTACGATGCCGATCTGCCGGAATACAACGCCGCCATCGACCGTTATCAGGATCACCTGGTGATTCAGGAATACGCCGCGCCCAAGAGCGTGCCCGAGCACAAGGCCCGGGCCCGCTTCTTTGATCTGGTGCAGGCCACCATGACGGTGACCGGCGTGCCCGGCAGCAAGGTGGTGCTCAAGGTGCGCGCCCGCCAGAAGGGCAATGAGCAATATGAAAAGCTCGACAAGCGCGAGCAGTGGATGGAAGTGCAGGAGCACAATGCCCGGCTGCTGGTGAACCTGCACGATTATCTGGACACCGGCCTGTTTCTGGATCACAGACCCATTCGCAAACGTCTGGGCGAGCTTGCCAGGGGCAAGGACGTGCTCAACGTGTTCGCCTACACCGGCACCGCCACCGTGCATGCGGCCTTGGGCGGTGCCCGCTCCACCACCACGGTGGACATGTCCAGAACCTACCTCGGCTGGGCCGAACGCAATATGCAGCTGAACGGCATGAACGACCGCCGGCATCAGTATGTACAGGCCGACTGCCTGAGCTGGCTGGCAAATACCGGCGGCGATTATGATCTGATCTTCGCCGATCCGCCGACCTTCTCCAACTCCAAACGCATGGAAGACAGTTTTGACGTACAGCGGGATCACCTGGAGTTGCTGCAGCTGCTGAGCAAGCACCTGCGCAAGGGCGGCCTGCTGATTTTCTCCAACAACAAGCGCAACTTTAAAATGGATCAGGACGGCCTGGCGGCCCTGGGGCTGGAAGCCAAAGACATCACCCGCTCCAGCCTGCCCAAGGACTTTGCCCGCAACCCGCATATTCACAACTGCTGGGAAATTCGCTGGAGTGAGCAATGAGCCTGACGCTGTTTTCCACCGACGGCTGCCATTTGTGCGAGCAGGCCTGGAGCCTGCTTGAGCAGACCGGGCTGGCCGCCGGCACCGAGATAAAAGACATCATCGACAACGACCAGTGGCTGGACGCCTACCGCATTCGCATTCCGGTGGTCCGCCGGGCCGACGGCGCCGAGCTGGACTGGCCCTTTACCGCCGATGACCTTATTGCATTTAATCAGGAACAATCATGAGTCTGCTTACCCTGCAAAACGCCCTGCTGGCCTACGGTGACGCGCCGCTGCTGGACGGGGTGGAGCTTAACATTCAGGCCGGCGAGCGGCTGTGTATCGTCGGCCGCAACGGTGCCGGCAAATCCACCTTGATGAAGGTGATTGCCGGCGACATTCAGCTCGACGACGGTCGCCGCCAGGTACAGCAGGACGTGGTCATCGCCCGGCTGGAGCAGGACCCGCCCCAGGTGGACGACGATCAGACGGTATTTGACTATGTCTCCGCCGGCCTGGCCGAACTGGGCGAGCTGCTGGCCTGCTATCATCACCAGCTGGAAAAGGTCAGCCACGACAGCTCGGAAAAAGCCATGAACGAACTGATGCGGCTGCAGGAGCAGGTGGAGCACGCCAACGGCTGGCAGTTCGATACCCGCATCAACCAGAGCCTGACCCTGCTGGGCCTGAACGGCGACACCCGGCTCAAGGACTTGTCCGGTGGCTGGCTGCGCAAGGTGGCCCTGGCCCGGGCGCTGGCCAACGATCCCGACATTCTGCTGCTGGACGAGCCCACCAACCACCTGGACATCGACGCCATCGCCTGGCTGGAAAACTTTCTGGTGGAGTTTCGCGGCGCCATTGTGTTTATCAGCCACGACCGCGCCTTTATTCGCAAGATGGCCACCCGCATTCTCGATCTCGACCGGGGCAAACTGTCCAGCTGGCCCGGCAACTACGACGACTATCTGGTCAACAAGGAAGAAGCCCTGCGGGTGGAAGCGGAGCAGAACGCCCTGTTCGACAAGCGTCTGGCCCAGGAAGAAGCCTGGATCCGCCAGGGCATCAAGGCCCGCCGCACCCGTAACGAAGGCCGGGTGAGGGCACTGAAGGCGCTGCGCAATGAGCGCAGTCAGCGCCGGGAAAGCCTGGGCAAGGTCTCCGTTACCCTGGATGACGTACGCCGCTCGGGCAAAATCGTGTTTGAAGCCGAACACCTTGGCTTTGACTATGAAGGCAAGAAGCTTATCAGTGACTTTTCCGCCCTGGTGCAGCGGGGCGACAAAATCGCCCTGGTCGGCCCCAACGGCTGCGGCAAAAGTACCCTGATCAAACTGCTGCTGGGCAGGCTGCAGCCCAAGCAAGGCACACTCAAGTGCGGCACCAAGCTGGACGTGGCCTACTTTGATCAGTACCGGGAGCAACTCGATCCCGAGCGCACCGTGATGGACAACCTGGCCGATGGCAAGCAGGAAGTGGAAGTGGGCGGCCGCTCCCGCCATGTGCTGGGCTACCTGCAGGATTTTCTGTTTGAGCCCAAGCGCGCCCGCACCCCGGTAAAGGCGCTGTCCGGCGGCGAGAAAAACCGCCTGCTGCTGGCCCGGCTGTTTCTGAAACCCAGCAACCTGCTGGTGCTCGACGAGCCCACCAACGATCTGGACGTGGAAACCCTAGAGCTGCTGGAAGAGCTGCTGGCCGACTATCAGGGTACCCTGCTGCTGGTAAGCCACGACCGGGACTTTATCGACAACACCGCCACGCACTGCTGGACCTTTGACGGCAAGGGCGGGGTGGAAGAATTCGTGGGCGGTTACCAGGACATGCTGGCCCAGCGCGGACGTCAGGCCGAAGCCGTGCCGGCACCGCTCAAGGCGGAAAAAGCCGCCCCGGCCAAATCCCAGAAGCCCAAGCCCGCTTCCGGCAAAAAGCTGTCCTACAAACAGCAGCAGGAGCTGAACGGCCTGCCGGCCCGTCTTGAGCAGCTGGAGCAGCAGATTGAAGCCCTGCAGCAGGAAATCAACGGTCCGGACTTTTTCACTCAGGCCGAAGACGTGACCCAGGAAAAACTGCAGCAGCTGGCCGCGGTGGAAAACGAGCTGGAAGAGGCCTTTGCCCGCTGGGAAGAGCTGGAGGAGCTGGCCGCGGGATAACCCTGTTTTTTCTGCCACAGCCACTCAGTCATGCCGGCCCTCGAAAGCCGGCATTTTTGTAGCCGTCGAGTGATCAAGATCACACTTCACGGCTTTCTGATTTCATCAAAACTTCATAAATATCAGTCGCTAAATACACAGGCTGACCTATGCTCAAAAATTCCCCCTTGAGATCTCTGCGTAACTCATCTATCAATTAAGTGCGGCAGGACGAAATAGGCCGTGCACTTTTTGTTGATTAAACGAGGGTAATACCTATGAAGAGACAAAAACGTGACCGTTTGGAAAGAGCGCGTACCCGCGGTTACCAAGCTGGAGTCAGTGGACGTTCCAAAGAGCAGTGCCCCTACACCGATTTCGATGCCAAAGGCCATTGGTTAGGCGGCTGGCGAGATGCCATGGAAGACAAAGGTTCCGGCCTCTTCATCAAGTAACAAGCATTCATCATCAACAAAAAGGCCCCGCAACTGCGGGGCCTTAACGTTTTATTCATCACCGATTAAATCAGAAGGTGGAGGTGTCGGTAAACAGACCCACTTTCAGATCCTTGGCTTCATAGATGGGACGACCATCCACTTCCACCACGCCATCGGCGATGCCCATGATCAGCTTGCGCCAGATCACCCGCTTCAGGGTAATTTTGTAGGTGACCTTCTTGGCGGTCGGCAGGATCTGACCGGTGAACTTCACTTCACCCACACCCAGGGCACGGCCCTTGCCGGGGCCGCCTTTCCAGCCCAGGAAAAAACCCACCAGCTGCCACATGGCATCCAGCCCCAGACAACCGGGCATCACCGGGTCGCCGGGAAAGTGGCAGTCAAAAAACCACAGGTCGGGAGTGATATCCAGCTCGGCCAGGATTTCGCCCTTGCCATGCTCGCCGCCTTCGTCGCTGATGTGCAGGATACGATCCATCATCAGCATGTTGGGGGCGGGAAGCTGACTGTTGCCGGGACCAAACAGTTCGCCCTGGCTGCAGGCCAGCAGTTCTTCTCTGGTAAAGCTGTGTTTACCCAGTTCTTTTTGTGAAGGCATTTCACTCTTCCGTTTTTCATCGGGCACAAAAGGCCCGGGTGTAAAATTGGCGTCACTTTAGCGAACAGCTGTGCGCCCGACAAGTCCGATCTGTCATCGGCGCAGCAATCGGCGCCAAAAACCGGTTTCCATGGTATGACCGTTGAGATCATCCAGGCGTTCACGAATGCGTCCGAACAGGGTATGGGGATCGTCTACCTTGCCCGCTTCGCAGCCCATCAGCAGGGCGATGGCCTCTTCCACCCGGGCCACCGGGTAAATATGAAAACGGCCCTCGGCCACGGCTGCGTTCACTTCATCGGAAAGGTTGAGTTGCAGCCGGTTGCTGGCGGGGATCAGCACGCCCTGCTCACCGGTCAGCCCCTGCAGCCGGCACAGCCGGTAAAACCCTTCAATTTTTTCATTTACGCCGCCCACCGGCTGCACGTTGCCGAACTGATCCACCGCACCGGTAATGGCAAAGTGCTGGTAGATGGGCTCCTGACCCAGTGCCGACATCAGGGCGCACAACCCGGCCAGGGCGGCACTGTCACCGTCGATTTCATGATAGGACTGCTCAAACACCAGGTTGGCCGACAGCGGCGAGGGGTGCTCGGCGCCAAACAGGTTAGCCAGATAGCCGTGAATAATCATCATGGCCTTGGCGTGAATATGGCCGGCCAGATCCGCCTTGCGCTCGATATCGGCCACATCACCGTCGCCCAGGTGCACGGTGGCGGTAAGTCGCACCGGCTCACCAAAGTCGTAGGGATGGCCGGCGATCTGGATCACCGACAGGCCGTTGATCTGACCCACTTCCCGGCCCTGAGTCTGCAGCAGAAACTGGCCGTCGCGCACCCCCAGATCCGACTGCTCCACCAGGAAGTTGAGCCGCTGATCCTGCTCTTCCTGCGCCAGCCGCAGATGTTGCTCGGTAATCAGCGTGCTGTTTTCCCGGGCGGCAATCACATCCGCCAGCTGCATCATGGCCACCAGCTGGGCTTCCACCAGCGACAGCCGGTGCTGGTGCTCGGTGATCCGGCTGCCATAGCGGCACAACCGGGCCACGGCGCCGGTATCCATGTTGCGCAGACCGTGTTTTTGGCGCAGGTGAGCGAGATAGCCCAGGTAGGACGTCAGGTTCTGCTCGGCGTCCCATTCGGGAATAATGTCGGCGCGCAGAAACGCCAGGGTATCCAGCTCCCGATCCAGCATGTGCAGCTCGGCCACCGCCAGCCGGTCGCCCACCAGAATAAGATGTACATCCAAGGGCGGTGGCTCGGGCTGAAAGTAAAACGCCGCCATCTCACTGGGACGGCTCCACTCCACCCGCCGTGTGGCCAGGGCGTTTTTCAGCCGGAACCAGAGGTTGGGCTGATCCAGCAGCTCTTCGATGGGCACGATCAGGTAGCCGCCGTTGGCCTGGTGAATAAGCCCGGGTTCCAGCAGATGATGGTGGCTGAATACCGAGCCCTGCTCGGTCTGAAAGTGAATGGCGCCAAACAGCTGCTCCGGGGTGAACTGGCGGGCATGGACAATGGGAATGGTGCTGTCATGACGGTGCACCATCAGGTTGATCAGCACAGGATGGCTGAAGCCACCGCCGGCGGCCACATGCTGAGCCAGATCCGACAGATAGTCGGCCACCTTTTCATCCTGGCCCTGCTTTTTAAGAATGCGCTCAACAATGTGCTCTGCTTCAAGATGTCGGGAGCTGAGCTCCAGCAGCTGACCCACCAGCTCACAGAACTCAATGCCGGTGCCGGCTCTGAGCCGGAGCCAGATTGGCTTTTGCGGATGATGCAGGTTTTCAGCGTAACAAAGGTCGAACAGATCGGCGTGATTGGCATGCCGTTTCACCAGATCCTGTACCAGCTCTTCCACATCCAGGCCGGCAAAGCCATTCAGCAGCAGAATGGGGTTGACGCTGTTCAGCCCCGAGAGCGTGGCAAAGGCCGAGTCGGCCCGCTGCTGCAGGGCACTGAAGGGCAGGGGAGCCACATCGTCAAGGGTGGTGATGTCAGGTAAGGAGAATGCGGGGGCCAGCTCGGCCGGGCTCAGTGGTTGCACTGGTTCACTCGTTCCGGGAATTAATGGCGGCCAGTATACTGCAGCCCGCCATCAGGTTGATAGGTGCGTTTTAAGATTGCTCCCAATCCGTGATTTGCCGATAATGACAACCTTTCTGTTGAGTCTTGTATCACCCCCTTCATCATACCGATGGCCAACCAGGATATGCCATGAACGTGAACAGTCCGCTGGCTGCCCTGCTTCGGCAAGCCACCCGCGAGGCACACCGCCAACTGGATCAACACCGTTTGCTGCGCCCGCTGCTTGACGCCCGGCTGACTCACGCCGATTACCTTGCTGCCCTGAGCGCACTCTATCCCGGCCAGCGCTGGCTGGAGCAAGGGGTGCAGGCCGGCCTTCAGACCCTTGGCCTGCATTACCCGCTGCAGTTGCGGGCGAGTATGCTGGCAGCCGATCTGGCACAATTGCACCAACCGGTATCGCCGGGTGACGAGGTATATTTGGCGATAGCTAATCCGGCGCAACTGATTGGCTGTTTGTATGTGCTGGAAGGAGCGCGCATGGGCAGCCGGGTGATCGCCCGGCAGGTGCGGCGGACCCTGGGGCAGAGCGTGCCCATGAGGTTTTTCTCGGCGGCCGAAGACACGGATGCCGACTGGCCGCGGCTCTGGCAGTTTGCTGAGCACCATTGTTCACCGGCGCTTTACCAGAACGCGGCTGATGCCGCACGGACCGCCTTTGAAGGGGTGTTGCTCCGGCTTGAGCAACGACCGGTGAAGGCGGACTCTTGCTGTTTTCGGGAGTTGCAACATGAACCGTGATCATTCAGATGATCTGGCCGCCCTGACCGCCCAGTGTGAGCGTGAGCCCCTTCATATTCCCGGCGCCATTCAGCCCGCAGGCTGCCTGCTGAGTGTCGATGACACGCTTTCCCGTATCTGGCAGGTCAGCGCCAATATCGATCGCTGGCTGGGCATCAATGCCCAACAGGCGCTCGGGGCCACGCTGAGCGATGTGCTGGGTGCCGATCCCGTTGCGCAGCTGCACCGGCTGCTGAGTACAGACGCGGATACTCCTGTGGGGCTGACATACAGCAGACAGGTGACCAGCACCGGGGAGACGAAGCGCTTTCGGCTGACCGCATACCGGCAACAACAGCGGATTGTGATTGAACTGGAGCCTCTGTTCGGTGTGGAAGAGACAAGCCTGCTGCCGGCATTGAATGCATGGCTGGGGCGGGTGGCAGGAATGGAACAGGTGGATGCGCTGCTGACCCTGTTGACACAGGCGGTACGGGATCTGACCGGGCACGACAGGGTTATGGTGTACCGCTTTGATGGTGACTGGAACGGCACCGTGGTGGCGGAAAGTCGCAGCGAGCAGGCTTCCCCCTACCTGGGTCACTCCTTTCCTTCCTCCGACATTCCCACTCAGGTGCGCCGGCTGTATCTGTGCAATCCGGTTCGCAGCATTCCCGATGCCACCGCCGCCGCCGTGCCCCTGATACCCGCCATGGATCCACAGCTGAATGTGCCCCTGGATCTCTCCGATGGCGTGTTGCGTGCAGTATCACCCTGGCACCTGCGCTATATGCGCAACATGGGCGTGGGTGCTTCCCTGTCGGTCGCCATTCACGATGAGGACCGCTTGTGGGGGCTGGTGGCCTGTCATGGCCTCAGCCCCGGCCGGCAGTCTCCGCTGGTACGCGATGCGGCGCAGGCTCTGGTGCAGGTAGCCGGGCAGCGGCTGTTCCTGCTGCAGGCCCGGCGGGAAACCGCCTTTTTGCAACGGGTACATAACTGCCGGGAGCTGATCACGGGAGAGCGTGATGCCATGCTGCAGGAGCCGCTCAGCCTGCTGGAGCGTCAGGGGCCCCGTTGGCTGGCATTGTTCCGGGCCTGTGGCGTGGCCATTGTGCATCACGACAAGGTCGCCGGCATTGGCGCTCTGCCGGCGCAAAAGGCACTGCTGGCCACGGCAGACTGGCTGGAAACCCACCACAGAAGCAGCCAGGCATGGTGCAGCCAGCACCTGGCCGGCACACCGCTGGCGGCGCAACTCGGGCCGGGCCGCTGCTGTGGCTTGCTGGCGGTCCCCCTGCCGGTCGATGCCGAGCGGCCGGGCTGGCTGCTGTTGTTTCGTGAAGAACAAATCCGCCATTACCGGTGGGCGGGCCGGCTGGAAGCCATACGTCAGACACAGGGCGAGAGTGTGGCGCTGACGCCGCACCGGTCGTTTGAACTCTGGAGCGAGAAGATCCGGGAGCACAGTGAACCCTGGCTTGCACTGGAAAAGCAGGCGGCGCTGGATATTGGTGAAGATGTGGCGGTGACCATTCTGGTGCAGGCCATTCATGCGCTTAACGGCCGCCTGCTGCGGGCCAACCGGCAACTGGAAGATCTGGCCTCTACCGACTCCCTTACCCGGGCCTGGAACCGTTACCGAATTGAACAGGCACTCAATGTCCGCTTGCAGGCGGCGGAGCAGGGGGGCCAGCCCTTTGCACTGCTGTTGCTGGATGTGGATTTTTTCAAGCGCATCAACGACACCCATGGTCATCAGGCAGGAGACAGGGTGCTGACCACCCTGGCCGAAACGATTGGCGGCAGTTTGAGAAGCACCGACCTGCTGGGTCGCTGGGGCGGGGAAGAGTTTATGGTACTGGGTACCGACTGCTGCACCGCCGATGACGGCCTTTGCCTGGCAGAGCGCATTCGCCAGCGGGTGGAAAACACCGATTTTGGCGAGATGGGCCCGGTGACCGTCAGTATTGGTGTCAGCCTCTGGCGCCCGGGAGATAACGGCAAACAACTGCTGGAGCGGGCCGATCGGGCACTGTACGCTGCCAAAAACGCCGGCCGCAACCGGGTCGTGCTCGAATAATCCTTGCCGTCGCGGGGGGTAGCCTAAACCGTTGCGCAGCTGCCAGTGGCCGGCAGCTGCGGTGGCCGTGCAGCCGGCATGGGCTGGTAGAGCCGGTGATCGGCATGCATGACTGCGCTTATGCTGATTAAAGCGCCGGCCTCACTGATGGCAACCTTCAGCGCCCGGCGCATATCGGTAATGGCAACCGGGCTGTGCCGGTGCATCACAAAGGGTGGGGCGGGGGCTTCCCGGCTTCTGCCAATAATGGCCATGCCACTCTGATTCAGCAGCGGCCAGCTGTGGGCGTCGATGGCGGCCACATCCGCCGCACCACTTCGCAACAGCTGCAGGCTTTGAGCATGGGCGCCGCTGATGGTGACGGGGCCAGGCTCAATCTCATTCCGGCGCAACCATTCATAGAGGGCCGCACAGCCGGAGCGGGAGCTGGGTGAATTGACCACCAGCCGGGGCCGGGCCGGCAAGGGCCTGCTGGTCGTGACAATATGGCTGTAGTAATGGCCCGGGGCACACTCGAGATCCGCAAACACCGGCCGGGCCACCGGCACCAGGTAACGGGCCGCCGGAGTAAACAGATCCGGTCCGCAGCACTGACTGAGCAGCAGTCCGGCATGAGACCATTGATCGATCAGCGGCATCTCGCGCTCAAGGGCATCGGGCAAGGGCAGGGCGCTGAGGTGTTCCAGTTCACTGCGCAGCACGCACCAGAAGGCATCCAGCCCGGCTTGCGCCGGGGGCAAATCATACCAGGGCAGGCTGGCGATCAGGCGCACAACATCTCCTTGCGGGTAAATAAGGACGAGAAAAATCAGGCGCAAAGTGTAAACAGCGCCCGTCCGCAAGTAAACAACAGAACAAATCACTAAAGTCTCAAATGTAGCCCCGGGGATTTTTGAGACCGTGCAGGATAAAATGCTGCCATAGTGCAACGCCGGAGGTTAAAGAGCACTGCTTCGCCGGCACGCCGTGAACACATCCCTGTGGGCTCCGCTGCGCCATCCATGGCGCAGAGGGCACGGCGAAGCAGACGCCCTTTAACCTCCTTGTTAACCGCAGAGTCACCTGATTCTACAAACAGCGGAAACAGTGTTAACCATTCAACTTTTGCTGCACGCTGGTGACCTTGTCGGCCATGGTCTGATCCCGGTCATTGCGGGTGCCCAGCTTGATATGGCTGGTAATGCGCACAGCGCCGGCGTCGTGCAGCACTTCATGGCAACGCTTGACCGCCGCCATCACATCGTCCCATTCACCTTCCACATTGGTGCCGTAACCGTGCATGGTGTGCACCAGGCCGGCATCTTCAAAAATCTGCTGACACATAGCCACATAAGGCGACACCGACACACCAACGCCACCGGGCGATACCATGATATCCATCAGTACATACATAACCTTGCTCCTGATTGGTTGAGTTGAAATACCCGGCCATTCGAGCCAAAGTGCGGGCAGGTCACAAGAGCCAGATCGGGAGTTTGGGTTGGCCAGTACCGGTATGGATGCCTGTTATGTTAAATAACTTGTATGAAGACCAAAACAATGCATGCTGACGATCCGCGCCAGCACGGCAAGCGCCGCAGCCGCCGGTTACGCAAGAAGCTCAGGGTTGATGAATTTCAGGAGCTGGGGTTTTCCCTGACGTGGGGCGGCCTATCTCTTTGCCCTGCATTCGGATGAACTGCCGCCGCTGGTGAGTAGTGTCACCGCCAGCCCGAGCCCGGTGGCGCTCAATACCGCCTTTACCCTCAGCGCCTGGGTCGACGATACCACTACAGGGGAGTCGACGGTGGTCAGTGCCGATTACCGCATCAACGATGCAAGCTGGCTGGCCATGACCGCCAGTGATGGCGCCTTCAACAGTGCCATTGAGGCGGTGACGGCCACCCTGGCTGGCGGCTTGCCGACCGGGGTGCATCAGCTCTGCGTGCGCGGGATCGATGCGGCGGGTAACGAAAGTACCCCGGCCTGTACCTTGCTGGCGGTGTATGACCCTTCCGCCGGTTTCGTCACCGGTGGCGGCTGGATTGACTCGCCGGCGGGGGCCTATGTCCCGGACACCACCTTGACCGGCCGCGCCAACTTCGGCTTTGTGGCCAAATACAAGAAAGGTGCGAATGTCCCCACCGGGCAGACCAACTTCCAGTTCCAGACCGCCGAATTGCATTTTCATTCCGACACGCTTGACTGGTTGGTGGTGTCCGGCGCCAAGGCGCAGTTCAAGGGCACCGGTACCATCAACGGGCAGGGCAACTATGGTTTCAAGCTGACCGCTATAGACGCCGCCTTGACCAACAGCAGCGATACCGACCTTTTCCGTATCAAGATTTGGAACCGTAACAACGGTGATGCTGTTGTCTACGACAATGAGCTGGCCGTCGATGACGGTGCAGACCCGACCACGGCCATCGGCGGTGGCTCGATTGTGATTCACAAACCCAAGGGAAAATAATGAGCCACCAACCTGGTGGGCAGTAAGACCCAGGCCATCATCTCTGCATGATGGCCTGTTTAACAGTATTCACCCGGCAACGGGGTGCGCCTCAACCCAATCCACCACAGCAGGGCGGGCAATGGACTCATCATTAATGGAAGTTGTTCGCTGCGGTGCGGGGACATCATGATGTTTGGGTACAGTCAGCACGTCTGGATTGATATCGCCTGTGATGGATAAACCACGGGGGTGGTCAACAGGGCAGGGCACTGGACTGTTTTTTCCCGGCAACCATGATCCGTTAATGGTGCTGTGCGGGCATTCCCATGACCATGAGTCAGCCTGACAATGCGGACATCTCTGCATTATGGTAAATAGAGGGCGCAACTTGTCCCTCCGGGGCTCACGGGGTCTAGGCCGGGTTGCTGATTGCTAATGACAGAGAAACCAGGGTCAGCCCATCACGGCCAGAATGACGTTCAACCATCTGACGCAAAATTCCGGTTAATCTCACGAGTCTTGGTGAATGGCGACATACCGACTGTTCAGGCCAAATGATATTGCCAGCCGAATGATGAAGAAAAACCTGGCTTTGAGGGCTCATCGATAGCGGATGATGTCAGAGCCAGGTCCAGGGATCGGATCCAAGCGATGCGCGGCAGTATCACGACGGCATGTCCGAATGAGCTCAGTCACACAGTACTGTGACAGCTTTAATATCGGAGATAGGCTGTCACCACGTGACTGACAGCGAGTTTGCCGTGGTAGCGACATACTGGCAGCAGCAGTGCAGCGCGACTTTCGGGACGGTCCAAAAAACCGAAATGCCTGGAGGAAATTGTTAAAAACCGCTGTAGAATTATTAGTTTTTTCATATAACCATCTGAAAATTAAGAGTTTCACTTAAGTGGAAAAATCCCATTTTAAACTGGAACTCACACTAGCGAGTTTCGGGCCTTTAAGTCAGTCGATCCCTAACTTCGCATAATGCAACCATGTGTTAAATTGGGAATATTGACTTAAACGCCTGAAATCATTACAAAACGAGGCTTTTAAGTCGTAATATGCAAAAAACAACAAAAAACTACATATTTCGCTGGTTTCAGTGCGGCTTAACAGTAGAAGAAACGGCCAAACTTTGTTTTAAATCTGTGAGCACTGTCAAAAAATGGGACGCAGGCCGGCCCATACCACCCGAATGCCGGCTACTGATGCAGCTCGCCACCGGCAGACGAACCAACCCCATCACACCCGACTGGGAAGGCTGGCAATTCAGCGGGCCATACCTGATCAGCCCGGAAGGGCTGCGCTTCACACCCCAAAGACTAAAGGCGTTGCAATACGCTGTTAACACCGATACCCAGGGCAACCCCGAGCGGGCCCGCCTGATCCGCGAGCGGTTAAACCGAGTAGGCCGATAGGCCGGAGTGGAATTCCCCCCGTATTACTATACGGGGGGTGGGGGGTAAGTACGTGCCCGCCGTTCGGCAACAGTCCCGCGCCGCCTGAATGGCCGTCAGGGTTTAGCAGGGCGCGGGGTGGCACCAGAGCAGGCAACAAACCCCAGAAACGCGAAAAGCCCCGTCAGGGGCTTTGGATGACGCTGGTTTATCATGGGCTTTGCCCATACCCACCCCGCAAGCGGGGCCCCAATCCAAGATGATGCAGGGGAGGCGGCCAGCCGCGCGGCCGCCCGTGCGCAAGCGCCCGCATCCCCCGCGCGGCTATGCCGGCTCGACTCGCAGCATTACAGAGATTTCACGCCGATCAGCGTTGTCCAGGCTACCGCGAAACACAGCGCCAACGATGGGCAGCGAACGCAACACCGGAATGCCCTGATCCGATTGTTCCGTGTAGTAGTCAATCAAGCCGCCCAGCACCACCGTTTGACCTTCCTTCACCGTCAGCGTGGTATCAATGGCCCGGCTGGATATGATCGCGCCAAACTGATTTGACACCTCATCAACCCGACTGACGTCGGTTTTAACCGTCAGGTGAACCCGACCGCCGGACAACTGCACCGGCAGCACATCAAGGATCACGCCCACATCACGCCGTTCAATACTGGCCCCTTGTTCTTCAGTGGCCGCCCTGACCACAATCGGCACGTTGTTGCCAACGTGTATCCGGGCAGGCAACCCGGCATCCACCGCCAGCATGGGCTGGCTCACCATCGACACGCCGGATTCCCGAGCCAAGTAGCGGCCAAACAACGTGAAGTCATCAAAATTGGCCTGAACGCCGGCATTGCCCAAGTCTATTTTGATGTCCGGCTGCGGGTTCCAGATCACGCCAGAGCGCGCCCCCTGATAACCAAACCGATGACCCAGCTCGGACGCCGTAATATTGGTGGTTTCCACCACGTAGGCCCGCACCACATATTGTGGCGGCGTGGCATCAAACATGCCGCCAACCGCCTTGACCGCCTCTTTAATAAATAACGGGCAATTGGCATGCACGGCCAACGGCGACGCCTGTACAAATGAGCAGGGCGCATCATGGACGCTTTCAAGCCATGTAAACATTTCCTTTAGATCATCGGCCAGAGTAGGGCGCGGATAACTCAGCCGAACCGGGAATATGCCGTAATCCGGTTTTGTCTTTTCATCTATCTGGTAAAGATAAATCACATCACCCACGGTCTGCACCTGCAAACCATTGGACTTGATCACCGCTTCAAACACATCAAAGGTATTGTCAGACACATCGGCACCATACACCCGAGCATTCACATCCAGCGCCGACGACAACACCACGTTCCGACCCATCGCCATGCCCATCAAATCACTGAACTGATCCAAGGTCATTGGCTGGCCGTCGGTCTCGATTGCATTAGCGACAGATGCGACGTTCACCAACAAACAGGCAACGAGCAGTTGTTTCCACTTTTTCAAAATCACCGTTTTCACCTGGATAACCCTTAATGTCCAAATCCTGATTAACCGTCTGATCAGCCTCACCGGCCACCACCTCAGAAAGCCCCAGTTGCATCAATACATAACCCGCGCCGCCAATACCAACGAGCACCGCCAGCAATGCCGGAATGATTTTTTTGTAAAAGTCAGGCGTGATCTTCTTGTGCGTATGAATCTCGGCAGAATAATACGAGCCATAAAACTTGGCATCACGCTTTTTATAACTCAGATTCAAACAATCCTTCAGGCTGCTTTCATTTTCCACGTCCATCAATTTGCTTGACTGATACCGCACCACCTTTTCACCGTTATCAGGGTTGTGAAAATGAATGTGCCGCCCCGTCACCGAACGGATTTGTGTATCAACCAACCGTGGCTGTTGTGTAACCAGATGAAGATCAAACCCCGAATGCCGGTGCACGTTCATCTTTGCAATGTATTCGGGCACCTTGGCCCCCACAGAGCGGGGCGGAAAAAACTCCTGTGCCTCATCAATGATCATGACCGAACCATAGGGCAGCTTATACCAGTCATGGGGATGGCTCATTTTCTTCCAGTGCAGATTAAACCGCTCAAGCCGCTTCTTTGTCGGTTTAAAGTCGAAATGTTCACAGGCATCAAGAAACCGCCGCAGCTCAGCGGTTTTCTTTTCCGGGTACAGTTTCAGCACCCAATCAATCCACGTCTGATAAATGGGAGCCTGCCGCCAGTAGCACACCAGAAACGGCAAATCATCCTCAGTTACCACCCCGGCCTTTTTGTGAACGGCCCGCACAATCGGCAACACTCGTTCCAGATCGTCACCCGACGCACCAGGCAACCATGTGCCATAAAACCAGCCGGCAAACGAACAGGCAAAATCCAGATCCAGAATCAGCGCCTTGATGTTGTAGTAATAAACAGGACGCCCGGCATAATCCAGATCCTCAACCACTTCCTTCACCGTGTTCAGCGACTTGGACGCCCCCGGAAAACCGGTAATCAATCGAATCATTGCGCACTCCTGAACGACATCACCCGACGATTCACAAACGACATGGTGATATGAAACACCACACCCGAAAGACCAATGGATATGGCCTCATTCACACCGGCCAGCGCCATAATTTGCAGAATGTGAGAGGGCAACCCGTTCCATAGCTCCTGCGTTTTTGCAATAAGCTGATCCATCATCAAATCAGCCCCCTGATACACCACAAAGCCAGCCCCAAGGGACAACAGCCAGCGGGTTAACGCCTCACCCAGAAACGCCAGCAACCCCATCAATAAAGCAGAGACAAAATGCATTGTTAGGCCCTCAGATTACGCAGCGACAGAATAAACGCGACCCATGCCAGCAAAATGATAAATGGCCGCATCATGGTAGCGAAATCACAGAACGGTTGATAAGTAATGGTGTAATTCGTACCCATCACCTCAATCACCAAATCAGGAGGACAAGACCCTGCACCGCCGCTCAAATAATCAGTTTTAATCAGCTGATCCATATTTGACATATCAACCACTGTTTCCGGCAAAACAGTGGATTCGCCTGGAATCTGGGGAACCTCGGCATTCGCCAATAAATCATAAGTTGACCCCGCGCCGGACACAGAGCCATCACCGGAACCGGAACCATCACCGGAACCGCTTGACTCATGCATAGCAACCAACTGTTTCAAAAGTGCATTGGTTTCAGCGGTATTATCACGAACCCCCTGACTTGAAGCCCTGACCGCCAACAACGCGTTATAGGCGTGTGACTGGTTATTGACAGCCGACAACGCCGTTTGATTCAGCGCATGTTGGTTGGCAATCAACCTGTTCAATGCCGCCGTGTAATCCCGTGTCGTACCGGATGAATCAGCAGGTGAATCCACAGCATCACCAGTAGTAACACCACCACCCGTGGAAACAGAACCACCACCGGAGCCGGTAGAAGTATCAACAGGTGCCGACGTTCCGCCTGTACCAGAAGTGTTATTGGTATTTACCGGGTTAGTAGGATTGGGATTATAGGGCGATGAATAACAAGTTGATTGACCCGTAACAGGATCAATTTCACATACATCAGTTGAATCCGAATAAGGCTCACAAGCACGGCCAGTCAACGTATGATCATGAATACCGTCCCCAGTATTAACACAAATTCCAGACTTACAAGACGACTGACAAGAGGCACCGGAAGGCATAGTTATACACGCAGTAGCAACGCCACCGGTGACAGAATAAGAGCTGTTTAAATCCTCGCAACCCTCATCTGGCGGGCCACAAGACGACTGATCTTCAGAAATAATACAATCAGGAATCTTGGTAATTCTAATAAAAATCGGATTACTCTTGCCGTTAGAAACCCAATTACCGCAAGCCCTATAATCATCGGTCCTGCAACTGACACCGCTTCCCCACTTGCCAGGCCCCAAGGAATTGGCAGCATTAGCCAATAAAGTCCAAGAACTTTTAAACACAGATGAATAATAAACAGTAGATTTACTATTTATCTCAATTGTATTTTTATAAACAACCGCTAACGCCACATTAGAAAAACACAGCCCAAGAAACACAAGTAAGAAACGAACAGCCATAAACCCACCCCGTCAACGACCAGCATATAACCCCCAATAAAAAGGGGGCCGAAGCCCCCAATAACACAGCAGCGGAGCCAAATTAACGGCTGGCAACGCCCTGGATCTTACGCCACACAAACACCAGACCATTAACGCCCAGTTTGGCGGCACCGATTGCAGCAACAGCAGCAACCAGCAGAGTTACCGCATTAGTGGCGGCTGATACATCAATTGCTTCCATAATAATCACCTCTCAGTAAAACGTGAAATTAAGGCGTAACCACCGGCAACGCATATCATTGTTGCCAGCGCCGTTACGACAGGGACAGAATCGGCCATCAGGCCGGACAAAAAATACACCTCTAACGCTTGCGGATTCTGGCAGACGCCATCAACCACGGCGTCACAGGCGTATATCACCATTACGCAGCTTCCCAACCAACAACAACGTTACGGCTTGGGTTTTCTGGATCGGCTTCAAGCACCAGTTTCACCGGCTGCATAAACGGAATGCTTTTCAGAGTTTCAATCGTCTCGGGCGTATTCATCACACCCAGGTCACGAGTGTCGTAACCGTAATTGGTAATATTGGTTTCCTCTTTTGAAATCGACTTTGCCGGCACCAAGTAGGTTAACTGGGCAAAATCATACGGCTTGGGAATCCCGGTTTTACGAGAAATGCCGGAACCCTTGGTAACGGAAATCACTGCAAGCACTTGCATCATAGACATATCAAAACCCTCTTATTTAAAACGCCGGCTCCATTGTGCCGCTTGTTGACAAAATATCGTAACTGACCGGGCGATTGAGTCGCGCCGGTATATCATCCTCACGCAGATGGGAGGTCAGCCGGTGACAAATCTCACCCGGCGAAATGCCTTCAAACCGCGCCAGATAGTTAATCAGACGCCCGGCTTGAGTGGCCGCAGACTCAATAGCCCGTTGCCGATCAACAGCAAACAAATTTTTAAACGTGCGAATACGCTCAGGTTCGACCTGTTCAAGCAGGCCGGCTAGGGCAGGGTAGGCACCCGCAAAAAATTCATCAGGCCGCAACAGCACATCCAGCGGGATCACCCGATCTTTTGACCGGATTTCAACCTCAGCCCGTTGCCAGTTAGGACGCTTTTCATCCTGCATCTGCTTGCCTTTTTCATAGGCCCGGAACACTTTGCCGGACTCCCGCGCACCAATATAAAAAGACGTACCAGCATTAGGCACCATGCCATATCGCTTTTTGGCTTCTTTGGACTGCCCTTTATCAATCAGCTCAATATGACCCGATTCAATATAGGTATAGCGGGGAGGGCGGCCGCGCCCGGAAAACAGACCTTCGAGCGCCATTTCCCGAAAGGTGGCCGCCGTGAATGCCTTACCTTCGTAATCGTCCAGGGCAAGATCCACCCGCGTGATTTTGATGCCCGGCAACCGGTTCAAAATCTGGTACATGATGGTGAAATCAACACCGGCACAGCCCGCACCGGTAATGGATACCATGCAACCGCCGTTTTCTGCGCCCCATGCCACAATGCCGGCATTGGCACCGTCCATCATGAGCGTGGCCGAATAGGCATAGCCATACATGCCACCGCGACGGGGCTCGTAGCTGAACCGCTTGGTAATGCCGTGGCCGTTGGCCGGCACCATGTGCAAATTGAACTCCTGTACCAGTGCGGCAACCTCGCCATGGCACAGGCAATCCAGCAGTTGAACACCGTAATGCTGAACTATGTCGCTGTATGCGTCGTTGTAATCCATGTCAGCGGCCACGAACTCGGCGCCGCCCATGGCTTCATCCAGTTGTTCCGCCATTTCCCGACGAAACGCGTCACTCACATCCCGCCAGAACGCCCAGTCATGCTGACCATCAAACCGCTTCTGAAAAGGGGTCTTCACGATGGCACCGGTACGCGCAAGGCTTTTCATGCGCACGATCTGTTCGGGCGACCATGTGAACGACAGGTAATCGTGAATGACCTTAGCCATGGCGAAACGCTCCCGCATCATACAGCTCCTGCCAGTTGTCCGGCGTGACCTCGAACAGCTCGTAATCGTCACACTCAAACATCAGATGTTGGCGAAGGCGGCTCATGCTGGGAAAGAACTCGACATCACCACGGATACAGGCAGACACCCAGCCGGGGCCAAATTCGGGTTGTTCTTGCCAGTAAACAGTCAGTGATGAAGCCATAAGAATCAACCAGTTAGTTAGTTGGCTTGATGTTAACTAACCTTATGATTAGCCGCAAACAAACAAAAACGTTAGCCAAGCAGCTAGAATCAGCCTGAAAGCCAAACGGAAAAGGCAAAATTATGTACTCGAAAACCCTGATTGAGGCCTACATGAAGGCCAAGAAATACACCCAATACAAGCAAATGGCCGCAGACCTTGGATTTACCACGGCTTACGTGGCATCAGTCAACCGCGGCCACAAGGAATTCACAGAAGAAACAGCAACTTACATTGCACAGCAGGCAGGACTGGACACCAGCGAAGTATTGCTTGAGCTGGCCAAGTCCCGCGCCAAATCTGACACAACGCGCGCCATCTGGGAGCAGTTGCTCAGAGAGTACAGAAAAGCCCTGAGGCTTTGTCACTAGCGGGTTTCGGGCCTTTAAGTCAGTCGATCCCTAACTTCGCATAATGTATATTATGTTAAATAAAGTATTGCAAAGCTCTGGTAAGAGAGCGCATTACTGTGGGTTTCAGTGAAAAGTGAGATTTTTACAGTACAGTGATATTTTCCAGTTACTCCCTCACCTCCGGCTGAAGAAAACCAAAACCCAGAGTAACCAGCAGACTTATACCTGATTGAGTCTGGCTGGCAGCGCAGTGTTGGACCGCCTGAGTGGCACCACCTAACACAGAACAGCAAAGCACCGATCCTCGATTTGCGCTGAAACTGCAAAGCTCCAAAACATATCAAGAGTCGCAAGCCAGGATGCCCGGAACCAACAGCCGGTCACGCCGAAGCCTGGAAGAAAATGAGGCTGATACCAATCACTTAGGCGGATCAGAGAAAATACTCGCCCCTTGCAGTCGAAGCGCACTCAAACAAGCCTTAAGCCTGTTGCCAACAAGGTCGGTGCATCTATAGTCGGATAGTTGTAGTTTATTATCCGCGCCAGCCCGGTGCTTCAGGCACGCATATAAACCAATCCAGGTCACAATTTTTGGGAATATCCTGCCCTGATGGTAAAGAATTGTCTGTTTAACCACCGTTCATCGTCAGAAATGTAACCAACGTCAGCTCGTATTCGTGCCAAGGTCGGTGACTTCACGACAAAATGGCTCAAAAAATTGCCCTATGTACCGAAGACCTGCTTGATGCTCAGCCTAAGCCTTGGGCATCCATGCCATATCGATCGAAAAGAGCACTGAGGCCCTGGAAAGGCTTGTTAACTCAAATGCCGATAAACTGCATTATCGGCAATAAAACATAGAAACTCACTCAGTAAACTTACCTGAAATCCCTCCTAATTAGCGATGTCTCAGTAAATACGCCAGTCATCATTATATTTGGTCGGCTGCCGGGTTGGCTGCTCTGTCCTTTTCGACTCTATTCAGGCGTGCTCTCCTGCCCTCTTGTTTATCCCGGTACATGGCAGCGTCGGCATATTGCAGCAGGTTACCGGCATCGGTGCCATCTTGAGGATACAGGCTGACTCCCAGACTGGCGCTGATATGTGCCGGTTGACCGGCGATGGCAAAGGGCTGCTGCAGGGCATGCAGCACACGCCCGGCCACCATGTCGGCCTCCCCTGCCCGTTCAAGGTGTTCCAGCACAATCACGAACTCATCGCCGCCCAGGCGCGCCACCGTGTCTTCCGTGCGTACGCAGTTCAGCAACCGTTGGGCCACCGCCTGCAACAAGACATCACCGGCGGCATGCCCCAGGGTGTCATTCACCGGCTTGAAACCATCCAGATCAAGATACAGCACGGCCACCGGTGCCCGGACACGGCCGGCATGATCCAGGGCATGTTCCAGCCGGTCCATTAACAGAGTGCGGCTGGGCAATCCGGTCAAGGGATCATGATGGGCCTGCTCGAGCAGCTTGCGAGTGTGTATTGTCTTCCATCGCCATAGAGCTCCCCCCAGTATCAGCAGCAAAAGTAGAATGGCGGCAGAAATACCGAGCCACAAACGCTGTTGCCGCTCGGCTTGCAGCCCGCCTTCCAGCCACTTTTTGTGTAATTGCTGAAAGTCGCCGTTCTGCATCAGTGTGGTCAGTCCCCGGTTGATTTGCTCCAGTAGCTCATGGTTGCCCTTGGCTACCGCAAAGCGGTAACTGTAGGGCGAGTCAATATGCCCTGCCAGTGTTAGGCCGGATAATCCTCTTTGCTTAAGCTGATACAGGGCAATGCTTTGCGCGACCAGCATGGCATCATAATGGCCTGCCGCCAGCATGTTTAATCCGGTCTCGACACAGGGCGAGATCGTGAACGTTTATTGAACAAATATAGGTGGTTGACGCAGTCATCCGGCTGTGATCTTATGCTTACTTTTTAGGTCTGAATCCATGTCTCTCGACGCCTTTAAAGAGCATTTCAAGC
>NZ_QAGM01000018.1 GCF_003049725.1 Oceanimonas marisflavi | reverse complement strand
TGAAGAGGTCAGGACAGGGTATGTGTTCAGCCCACAGGCTGAATAAAAGTAGGCATGAGCCGTATACGAGGTCCGTACGTACGGTTCTGTGAGAGGGATGAGGCGGTAACGCCTCACCCTACTCGATATGACCCTTTCGGGAGCTGTAAGCTCTAAGCGATCAGCCATAAGCCGAGCACCATCGTTTGCAGAGCCTTGCAATATCGTCGGTCAAAGCGCACTACTTCGCCGGCACGCCGTGATGATATGCCACTCAATGTTTCAACCCGCTGCGAACATACTTAATGCTTGATCGGGCTGAAACATTTCGTCACGGCGAGTACACTCGCCCCATGTAGGCTCCGTTGCGCATCTGACCGCCATGGATGGCGGGAATGCCGAAAATGCAGGAGCAATTTTCGGCCCTGGCGCAAAGGGCACGGCGAAGCAGGTACCCTTTGCCCTCCTAGGCACGCGCGGCGCTGACTGGCAACATGCAGACAACGCCGATGTTGCCCGAAGCAACAGTGGGGATTGCCGTAGCCGACCATAAAATGCCATGGATGGCATTTTCGAGCGACACATGGAGGTGCTCGAAGCGTGTCGGCGGAGTGCAACCGCACTGATGCTTCGCATATATGAGTCAATAGGCCAGCCGCCGGTCCAGCACCACAAATCCCCAGGCACCGGCGCCGCCAAACAACAGCCCCAGCATACTGCTGGCCAGAATGTCCGCCGGCCAGTGCAGCCCCAGCAGCAGTCGCGAATAACACACCGCCACCGCCCAGGCTGCCAGGGTAACGAGTATCCAGCGGGACTGGCGGCGATAGCCCAGCATCAGACAGAAAAAGCCGGCAATGGTCATGGCCGCAATGGAATGGCCGGACGGAAAGGAGTAATTGACCTCTTCCTGCCAGTGGTGCTTGAGCCAGCCGGGGATCTGGGCGTCGCTGACATTCACCAGGCTTTGGGCCAGTTGTTGTTCCCGTGCCGCTTCGGGGCTGGCATAAAAACTGCCGCTGTCCGCCAGCCTGCCCTGCTGCACCAGCCACAGCACATAAGGTCTGGGCTCCTTGAAATAGGCCTTGGCCACGGTTTTGGTAACAAAGGCCCCGCCCAGCGCGGCAAACAGACAGAAAAAGAAAGCCAGCAGCAGGGCGGGGCGACGGCGCCAGCGGTGCAGGGTAAGTATGCTCAGTAGCAGCAGGGTAATGCCAATGCCCGGTTTGCCCACCGTCAGGGTCAGGCCGTAGGCCAGCAGGGCCGGCGGCTCGTCCAGATCCAGCAACGGGAACCACTGCCAGTGCAAGGCCAGGCTCGCCAGCGCCACGGGCAGGATCAGCAGCAAGGATACAAACAGCAACAAACGCAGGGTCATGACAGGTCTCGGCAACAGCAGGGCCGGCAGTCTAGCAGAAAGCCGCGAAGGGGGGCAGTGAAGCCGTTCTCGTGACAGGGTACAATGGCCGCCGTGATAACAAGGAGATAGCGATGAAAGTGCTGGCCGATGAAAACATGCCCTTTGTGCGCGAGTTGTTTGAAGACTGGGCCGAGGTGGAGACCTGTCCGGGGCGGCAGTTGCGCCCGGCACAGCTGCGGGGTGTGGACGTGCTGCTGGTGCGCTCCATCACCCGGGTAAATGAAACCTTGCTGAGTGAGGCCGACCGGCTGGGTTTTGTGGGCACCGCCACCATCGGCTGTGACCATATCGACACTGAGCTGCTGGCCCGGCGGGGCATTGCCTTTGCCAGTGCGCCGGGTTGCAACAAGATTGCCGTGGGCGACTATGTGCTGGCGGCCTTGCTGCGGGTGGCCAATGACGGGGGCTGGCCGCTGTCGAACAAGACCCTGGCGGTGATCGGGGCCGGCAATACCGGCAGTGAAGTGGCCAGCCGGGCCGAAGGCCTGGGCATGCGGGTGCTGCGTTGCGATCCTCCCCTGGGCGAGGCCGGTACACCGGGCCTGGTCGATATTGACCAGGCATTGACCGCCGATATCATCAGTTTTCATGTGCCCATCACCCATCAGGGCCCCCATGCCACTCATCATTTGCTTAACCGGGAACGCATCGGCCGGCTCGGTGAGCAGCAGGTGCTGATCAACGCCTGCCGGGGGGATGTGTGGGACAACCGGGCTCTGCTGGCGCGTCAGCAGGGGGATAAACCGCTGACTCTGGTGATGGATGTCTGGGAGCACGAGCCCGATGTGCTGGCCGGGCTGGTGCCCCATGTGCTGATCGCCACGCCGCATATTGCCGGCTACAGTCTGGAGGGCAAGGCCAGGGGCACCTTTGCCCTGTACCGGGCCCTGTGTGCCCATGCCGGTCGTACCCAAACCCGCAGTCTGAGCGACTTGCTGCCTCCACCGGCGGTGCCGGCGGTAAGCCTGACCGGCATGCCCGACCAGCTCCTGCTGGAACGTCTGGTGCGGCTGATCTATGACATCGAACTGGACGACCGGCGTTTTCGCCGGGGGCTGGCCTCGGGGGAACCGGGCTTTTTCGACCGGTTGCGCAAGGAATACCACGAACGGCGGGAGCTGGGCTCACTGCAGTGGCAGGGGGCCGGAAAGCAGGGTGCCGCCCTTGGGTTCAGAGCCTGAGCCTTGCCGCGGGCCGGTTCTTCATTTTGCCGTGGCAACGGGTATAATTGCCCTCCTTTTTAATCTTGGAACTGAATATGCGCATTGCCCTAGGCATAGAGTATGACGGCAGCCGCTATTACGGCTGGCAACGGCAGCGGGAAGTCCCCAGTGTCCAGGAAGAGGTGGAAAAAGCCCTTTCAAAAATCGCCGATCACCCGGTGGAGGTGCAGTGCGCCGGCCGTACCGACGCCGGCGTGCACGGCACCGGTCAGGTGGTGCATTTCGATACCCATGCCAGCCGCCCCGACGGCGCCTGGACCCTGGGCATGAACGCCAACCTGCCGCCGGATATCGCGGTGCGCTGGGTAAAAGCGGTGCCCGACGAGTTTCATGCCCGTTTCAGCGCCAGCGCCCGCCGCTATCGCTATATTATTTTCAATCACAATATGCGCCCGGCCATTCACGGCCCCGGCGTGAGCCACTATGCCGGTCATATCGACGCCGACAAAATGCATGACGCCGGCCAGTGCCTGCTGGGCGAGCGGGACTTCAGCGCCTTTCGCGCGGTGCAGTGCCAGTCGAAAAGCCCGTTCCGCAATATCATGCACCTTAACGTGCAGCGCTTTGGCCACTATATTGTGCTCGACATCAAGGCCAATGCCTTTCTGCACCACATGGTGCGCAACATCACCGGCACCCTGCTGAAAGTGGGCATGGGCGAGGCCGACGGCGCCTGGGTGCAGGAAGTGCTGGAAGGCCGGGATCGCAACCTGGCCGGGGTCACCGCCAAGGCCGGCGGTCTCTACCTGGTGGGGGTCGATTACCCCGAGGAATTTGCATTGCCCTCGACCATTCCCGGTCCGCTGTGGCTGCCGGACCGACTGTAATTTTTATCAACCCGCAGCCGGATATGTGATTTAATGACCGCTGCGTGACAACCACGAACAATGATTAAGGATTTCCATGAGCTGGCTTGAGAAAATTCTCCCCAAGAACAAGAACATCGGCGTTCGCCGTCACAACATTCCGGAAGGAGTCTGGACCAAGTGCACCAACTGCGAGCAGGTACTGTATCGTGCCGAGCTTGAGCGCAACCTGGAAGTCTGCCCCAAGTGCGACCATCACATGCGAATCAGCGCCCGCAACCGCCTCGACAAGTTCCTGGATCAGGACGGCCGTGAGGAGCTGGGTGCCGAGCTGGAGCCTCAGGATATCCTCAAATTCAAGGACTCCAAGCGCTACAAGGATCGCATCGGCGCGGCCCAGAAAAACAGCAACGAAAAAGACGCCATGGTGGTGATGAAAGGCACCCTGCGCGGCCTGCCGGTGGTGGCCTGCTCTTTTGAATTCTCCTTTATGGGCGGCTCCATGGCGTCCGTGGTGGGTGCCCGTTTCGTCAAGGCCGTAGAAGCCTGTCTGGAAGAAAACCGTGCTCTGGTGTGTTTCTCCGCCTCCGGCGGTGCCCGCATGCAGGAAGCCCTGTTCTCCCTGATGCAGATGGCCAAGACCAGTGCGGCCCTGAACCGCCTGTCCGCGGCCGGCCTGCCCTATATCTCCGTGCTGACCGACCCCACCATGGGGGGCGTGTCCGCCAGTCTGGCCATGCTGGGCGACGTCAACGTGGGCGAGCCCAAGGCGCTGATCGGCTTTGCCGGCCCTCGGGTTATCGAGCAGACCGTGCGGGAAAAACTGCCCGAAGGTTTTCAGCGTAGCGAGTTCCTGCTGGAGCACGGCGCCATCGACATGATCATTGACCGCCGCGAAATGCGCGACCGGCTGGCCGGCCTGCTCGGCAAGCTGATGAACCAGGAGCCGCTGGAAGTCTGATGCAAAACCCCGCAGCCCAGACACAGAGCCGGTCGCTGGCCGACTGGCTGACCATGCTGGAAGGCCTGAATATCGCCCATATCGAGCTGGGCCTGGAACGCATGCAGCGAGTGGCCGGCAAGCTTGGGCTGCTGAGCCTGCCGTCTTACGTCATCACAGTGGGCGGCACCAACGGCAAGGGCACCACCTGTGCCCTGCTGGAGGCCATGCTGCGCGCCGGCGGTCACAGCGTGGGCGTGTATTCCTCACCCCATCTGCTCGACTACCGGGAGCGGGTGCGCATCAACGGCGACTTTCCCGCCGAGCAGGCCTTCTGCGACGCCTTTGCGGCGGTGGAAGCGGCCCGGGGCGACATTGCGCTTACCTATTTCGAGTTTGGCACTCTGGCGGCCCTCTGGCTGTTCCGGGACGCACACCCGGATGTGGTGCTGCTGGAAGTGGGCCTGGGCGGCCGGCTCGACGCCACCAATGTGGTGGACTCGGATCAGGCGGTGATCACCACCATTGCCCTGGATCACACCGACTGGCTGGGCTCCGATCGTGAAGCCATCGGCTTTGAAAAGGCGGGCATACTGCGCCCCGGCAAACCGGCGGTGTGCGGCGATCCCGAGCCGCCCGCCAGCATCGCGGCCCAGGCCGGCAGGCTGGGCACGCCGGTGGCCTTCAGCGGCAAGGACTTTCACTGGCAGCAGCAGGGTGATACCTGGTCCTTTGAAGGAGCGGGGCTTGCGCTTGCCGGTCTGCCGGTGCCCGGTCTGCCGCTGATGAACGCGGCCACCGCCCTGGCCACCCTGGCGGCCTCGCCCTTTGCTCTCTCTGCCGATGCCATTGCCACCGGCCTGCGCGAGGCGAAGCTTGCCGGCCGGCTGCAGCAGCTGGCGCCAAACCTGTGGGTGGACGTGGCTCACAATCCGGAGTCGGCGGCGTATCTGGCGTCACGACTGCAGGCCAATGCCGGCCAGGGCGCCATTCACGCCGTGGTGGGCATGCTCAAGGACAAGGACATTGCCGCCACCCTGGCGCCCCTGCTGCCGCTGGTGGATCACTGGTATCCGGCCAGTCTGGGCGGCCCCAGAGGGGCCGAGGGCAGCGTGCTGGCCGGTCTGCTGGACTGCAACCGGCACTTTGGTTCGGTCACCGAGGCCTTGCCGGTTGCCCGTGCCGCCTGCACCGAAGGGGACAGAGTGATCGTGTTTGGCTCCTTTTTCACCGTGGCCGAGGCCCTGGCCTGGCACGCTGAATAACAAGGAAAGGACTGAAAATGGCAACCCGGTTTCAGCATCGTCTGGTAGGCACCGTCATCCTGGTGGCGCTGGGGGTGATTTTTCTGCCCGACCTGCTGGATGGCAAACAGCCGCCCATGCCGGAGCAGGCGGTAAGCATTCCCCTGCGGCCCGAGCTGGATCCCCCCAGACCGGCGGTTCCGGCTGCGCCCGAGGTGTCTGCCGCCGCTGCTCCGGCAAAGGCAGAAACCTGGACCCTGGAAGAAGCAAGGGAAGCGCCCCCTGTGCCACCCAAACCCGAGCCGCAGGTGGCCAGTGTGCCGGCACCCAGGCCCCAGCCTGCCGCCGAGGTAAAACCGTCAGCGCCCAAGCCGCAGCCGGCTCCGGTGGTCAAGCCGGTCGAGCCCAGGCCGCAGCCGGCCCCGGTGATCAAGCCGGTGGCGCCACAGATCAAGCCGGTGGCTCCCGCTGCCGGGGCTGACCATGTTGTGCAGCTGGGGGCCTTTCGCAATGCCGACAACGTCAATGCGCTGGTGAGAAAGCTGCAGGCGGCGGGCTATCGCGTGCAGACCTCGCCCTCGGTGCCGCGTCAGGGTGAGCTGAACCGGGTCTGGGTGGGTCCGGATGCCAGGGCCCGGCTGCAACAGCAGTTGCCGGCGCTGGAGCGCCTCACCGGCCTCAAGGGCCGAGTGATGGCCCAATAAAAAATTCCGGCCTCGCGCCGGAATTTTTTTAAATACACTTCACTGGTTTGGGCAATCCCGCCAGCTTGGTGGCCTGCTTGGCTGGTCCCTTGGGAAACAGCCGGTACAGGTAACGGCTGTTGCCCTTGTCTTCGCCCAGCTCCCTGGCCATGGCCTTCACCAGCGCCCGTATCGCCGGCGAGGTGTTGTATTTCAGGTAAAAGCTGCGCACAAACTGAATCACCTCCCAGTGCTCCGGGGTCAGGGTGATGCCTTCCTGCTCGGCCAGTATTTCCGCCATGGCCGGCTGCCAGTCCTGATGGTGTTTCAGATAGCCCTGGGCGTCGGTATCGACCGGGCGGCCTTCAAATTCAAACATGCTGTCTCCTCACTTTGCCGCCCATTTTACTCAAGCACCGCGGCTTGTGCATCTTCACGTACGCCGCCCGCCAGCTGATAGAGATCGTTGACCAGCAGCGCCATGCTGTTGTGCAGCTGGTGAGTGAGGATCTGCCATTCGTCTTCGCTGTTATTCACCATGGCCGGCAGCGGTGGTTGCGCCGGCAGGGGCACGCCGCGGCGCAGGGCGTCGGCGGCGGTGCACAGGCGCTGATTCGGCTCATCGACAAAGTGGTCGGGCAGCCCCTGGCGGTGCACCCCCAGGGCCGACAGGTAAGACAACAGGGTGTGGTTGCGATAGGCGATTTCAAAACACAGGTTCAGCCAGTGTTTCGAGACCGGCTCTACCCGAATATTCTGCCAGGCCTGAGCCAGCTGATTGTCGGCCAGGTGAGCCTGCTTGCGGGCAATGCGGTAGGCCAGGTTTTCCGGTGGTGCGCCGGCGGCCTGACGGCTGATGGCGCGGAGATAGCCGGCGTTGGCCTCCATGGCATCGGCCAGCAGCCGGGGCAGGTGACGGCGCTGCCAGTCGGGCCAGATAAACCAGACAGCCACAAAGGCCAGCGCGCAGCCGGCCAGGGTATCGAGCAGGCGCGGCAGCAGCACCGGATCCCGCCCGGCCCCCTGCAGGTTAAAGGCCAGCAGCACAAACAGAGTGATAAAGCACACCGCCCAGCTGTAATGAACCCGTACCTGAGTAAAAAACACAAAGGCGCACACCAGCAAAATGACCAGCTGGCTCTCCACCGTCGGAAACAGCCACAACAGGGGCACGCCGGCGGCAATGCCGGCCAGGGTGCCCAGCGTCCGTTCGGTCAGGCGCTGGCGGGTGGCGCTGAAACTGGGTTGACATACAAATAATATGGTCAGCAGAATCCAGTAACCCCGCTCCAGATCCAGCGCCGTAATCAGCGCGTAACCCAGGGCAAAACAGATGCTCAGGCGCACGCCATGACGAAACAGAATGGCATTGGGATTGAGCAGGGCGCGCAGCCGTTCACCAAAGGACCGGGGGGCCGGCCGGGCCAGTTCGGCCCCGGACAGCGCTGTTTCGCTGCCATCCCGGGCGGTCAGCCGCTCGGCCTTGAGCAAAGCCTGGTGTACGTGCTCCATGTTGCGGGTCAGAAACCGGAGCGGACTCATCAGCTCGGCAGAATAGTGGCGGCGCAGGTGGCTGTAGTCGAGCTGATCCTTCAGTGCCGACAACTCCCAGGCGATGCGCTTGCCGGGCTGGTAGGGGCGGTGAGTCAGAATGGCCAGGCCCAGCCGGTAACAGGCCTCGCCCAGCTCCGCCAGCAGGATCTGGTAGCCCGCCAGCACATGGGCCTGATCCAGTGCCTGATTAAGCTGCTGATAGGAATAATGGCTGGAGGCGGCCCGCTCGTGCATGCCCTGCACCAGCAAATGCAGCTCCAGCAGCCGGGCCAGCTCCGGATCCCGCTCGTCACCATGCAGGCGCCGGTTAAGGATTTGCTTGCTCAGCTCCAGGCTGTTGACCAGCTGAATGTTGAGCTGGGCCAGCTGATGGCGCAATCCCTGATGCAGCTCATCGGGGCTGTCGAAAAAACGGGATTTGGCCAGCAGATAGCGGGACAGGGCAAAATAACACTGAGCCAGCTGCTCGTGCACCGGCTTGTAGGGCCAGGCCAGCAGCACCAGCCAGGATAACAGCCCGTACCAGGCGGCGCCGGCGGTGAGCAGCAGCGGCTGATACCAGAAGCCGGGGCTGTCGGCATGGCCCTGCATGGCGTAGAGAGACACCAGCAGGGTGCCAAAGCCGAGCTTGCCGGCAGCCTGCCCCCAGGCGCCGGCCAGGATCAGTGCAAAGGTGGTCAGCACCAGCACGGGGCCGAACAGCCAGGGGGTATCGATCAGGGCGGTAACGCCGGTAATGGCGGCAAAAAAGCACAGCAAACCCAGCAGCAGCTGCCCCAGCCGCCGGCCGGGGCGCTGATCGGTTTCGCTCAGGGCGCCGGCCATGGCCCCCAGACAGAGGGTCACCGCCGCCGGCACCTGCTCCAGCCACCAGCCCGCCAGCAGCAGGCTGGCCATGGCCAGCAGTACCTTGAGGGCAAAGAAAAAATGGCTGTCGGTAAAACGGCGTCTCAGCCACTGGCTGACAGAGGACATGGTGAGTCTCGGCAAAAAAAGGCTGGCGTTGATGATACTCGACGGCCAGCCCTGCGAGAAACCATTATGCCGGATCAGGCTGCCCGGTTATGGCTGGCGGGTATAGTCCAGCACCAGGGCGGTCATGGCGCTGACGCCGATGGGCAATACCCCTTCATCCGGATTGAATTTCGGTGAATGGTTGGGGTAGGCCAGGGGTTGCCCTTCGGGGCGGGTGCCCAGGAAGATATACATGCTGGGCACCTCGCCGGCGAAAAAGGCAAAGTCCTCGGAGGCCATGCTGCGACTGGCTTCGCGGAACTGGTCGCCGGCCAGCCGCTGCAGCGTGGGGGTCATGGCCCTGGTCAGCTCGGGGTCGTTGATGGTGGCCGGATAGCCTTTGTTGATGGTCACCTCGGCGGTGGCCCCGGCACTTTCGGCAATGCTGACCGCCGTACGCTCCAGGCGTTCATGGATCTCCTGGCGGGTGGCATTGTCAAAGGTGCGGATAGTGCCTTCCATTTCCACCTGGTCGGGCACTATGTTGCTGCGTACGCCGCCGTGAATGGAGCCGACGGAAATCACCGAGGGCGTTTGAGTCACATCCAGTTGACGGGCCGGTATGGTCTGCAGTCCCATTACCACCTGGCTGGCGGTCACAATGGGATCGATGCCGTTCCAGGGCATGCCGCCATGGGTCTGCTTGCCCTTGATGGTGATGTTGAACTGATCGGAAGACGCCAGCTGCCCCCGGGTGCGCACCGAGATCTCGCCCAGGGGAGAGGTCATCACGTGCATGCCGAACATGGCGTCCGGCTTGAGATCGGCAAAGAGCCCTTCCTTCAGCATCAGCTCGGCGCCGCCTTCCTCGCCGGCGGGTGCGCCTTCCTCGGCAGGCTGGAATACGAAGATCACGGTGCCGGCCAGCTTCTCCTTCATGTCCGCCAGCACCTGGGCGGTGCCCATCAGTATGGCCACGTGCATATCGTGGCCACAGGCATGGGCTACACCCACCTCTTCACCGTTGAACTGGGTGCGCACGGTGGAGGCATAGGACAGTCCGGTGTCTTCGGTCACCGGCAGGGCGTCCATGTCGGCGCGCAGCGCCACCACAGGGCCCGGTTTTTCCCCCTTGAGCACGCCCACCACGCCGGTATGGGCGATGTCGGTGCGTACTTCCATGCCGAGGGCCCTGAGGTGATCCGCCACCAGGCCGGCGGTACGGAATTCCCGGTTGCTCAGCTCCGGGTGCTGGTGAATATCCCGTCGCCAGGACACCACCTGAGGCGTGAGCTGCTCTATGCGTTGCTGAACGTCGTCGGGCAGGGCGTCATGGCTTGCCGCCATGCCCGGAACAGGCAGGGCAAGCACACCGCTCAGGGCCAGCGCCAGTGCGGCGCGCTTGAAGGATGGGATAGCTTTCATGATGAGTTCCTTAAATGACTGTCTGGACCCGCACCATGATACCGGGAATATGGATCAGCATCATCAGAATGTCCGGCAGGCTGGCAAGGGGAGGAGCTGAAAAGGAAAAGGCGCCTGACGGCGCCTTTGAAAGGGGTTGCGGTGAGCCTGAAACGATCAGTCGCGGCTCATGCCCAGCAGTTGCAGCAGGCTCAGGAAGATATTGAAGATGGACACATACAGGGTCACGGTGGCGGAGATGTAGTTCTGCTCGCCGCCGTGAATGATGGCGCTGGTCTGCATCAGAATGGCGCCGGAAGAGAACAGAATAAACAGGGCGCTCAGGGCCAGGCTCAGGGCCGGCAGGGCCAGGAAGATATTGGCCACAAAGCCCACCAGGATCACCACAAAGCCGGCCATCATCATGCCGCCCAGGAAAGACATGTCCTTCTTGGTGGTCAGCACATAGGCGGACAGCGCCAGGAAGGTGAGGGCGGTGCCACCCAGGGCCAGCATCACGGTCTCGGTGCCGGAGCTGGTGCTCAGGTAGTAATTGAGAATGGGGCCTATGGTGTAGCCGGTAAAGGCGGTAAAGGCAAAGATGAACAGCAGGCCCAGACCGCTGTTGCGGTTGCGCTCGGTCAGGAACATCAGGCCGTAAAAGCCCACCAGAGTAATAATCAGGCCCGGATGGGGCAGGTTCAGCATGGCGCTCACCCCGGCAGACAGGGCGGCGACCACCAGGGTCATGCCCAGCAGCATATAGGTATTGCGCAGTACCTTGTTGGTTTCCAGCGCACCGCTCTGAGTACGTGAAAGGGTGTTGTTATAACGCATGATCCAGACTCCTTGGGTATCTGACTCAAAATGACTCGAATGAATTTACTCTATTCTGGACATAATATGACCCGGTTGTCGAGTCTTCTGTTTCCCGAATGTGAAAAGCGGATGGCGGTTTATTGCGCACTTGAGCAGGATAACACATATAACGGTTTACAAGGTTTTTGAGGGCCAGTAATATTGGCGCCCGTCAGGAGGGGTGGCAGAGTGGTTGAATGCACCGGTCTTGAAAACCGGCGTGGGTTTATAGCCCACCGTGGGTTCAAATCCCACCTCCTCCGCCAGACACCAAAAAGCCCGCTGCATTATGTGCAGCGGGCTTTTTGCTTTTGACTGTCTGCCTCAGCCTGCCGGAGTTTGCCATGAACATTTTGCTCGACCATGCCGATTTTTGCGTGATCAACAAGCCCGCCGGCATCGGCATGCACCAGGAGGGCGATGAGCCGGGCCTGGTGCGACTGCTCAGCGAACAACTGGGCCAGCCGCTCTATCCGGTGCACCGGCTCGACAAAATGACCACGGGGGCGCTGCTGCTGGCGCGCAACCCCGTGGCCAACCGCCTGCTCAGCGGTCAGTTTGCCGAGCGCACCACCACCAAGCGTTATCTGGCGCTGACCGATCGCAAACCCGGTAAAAAGCAGGGCTGGGTGAAAGGGGGCATGGAAAAGGCCCGTAACGGCAGCTGGAAACTGACCCGAAGCGACAGCAACCCGGCCGTGACCCGTTTTTTCAGTACCTCGCTGGCACCCGGGCTGAGAGGCTTTTTACTGCAGCCCCACACCGGCCGAACCCATCAGCTTCGCGTGGCGCTGAAAAGCCTGGGCTGCCCCATACTGGGGGATGCCCGTTACGGCGGAACCCATGCCGATCGGGGGTATCTGCACGCCTGGCGGCTGGCCTTTGACTGGCAGGGCGAGCGCATTGAGGTCACGGCCCCCGCCACCGAAGGTGAGCTGTTTGCGCACTGGTACGCTCCCCTTGCCCAGTGGGCAGACAAGCTTTAAGCCTGTCTCTTGGTCACAAATATTATCGTTTGCTGTACCGTGCAATCTCGTCGGGCAAAGCGCACAGCTTCTCCGGCACGCCGTGAATACCTCCCTGTAGGCTCCACTGCGCCATCCATGGCGCAGAGGGCGCGGCGAAGCTGACACCCTTTGCCCTCCTCAGAACGCTTGGCGCTGACTGTATGCAGACAACGTCGATGTTGTCCGAAGCAGCAGTGCGGTTGCGCTTCCCGCTTCCCGCCTGTTTTTCCTGCAACCAAACTGCCCCTGTCATGGTCTCAATAGCGACTGTTACTAAAGGGAGGTGGTGTATGCGCTACTGGATCATGGGGGGCGGCGGCATTGGCCGGGCGCTGGCGGCGGCCTGCGTGGAGCGGGGCGATGAGGTCATGCTGTTCAGCCGTACCAACCCGGGCATTGAGGGAGTGGAGTGGCATGCCCTCGACAATACCGACGAAGACGCCATGAACCGCGTCTGCGATGAACTGCCCCTGCCGGACCGGGTCATCAATACCGTGGGCATGCTGCACAGCGATAAGCGGCAGCCGGAAAAACGCATCGAGCAGCTTACCGAAGCTGGCTTGCAGGAGCATATGCGGGTCAATACCTGGCCCACGCTGGCGCTGGCGAAACTGTTGTCGGCGCGCATGGAACGGCGTCAGCCCCTGCTGTTGGCGGCGCTGTCGGCCCGGGTGGGCAGCATCAGCGATAATCGCGGCGGCGGCTGGTACAGCTACCGTATCAGCAAGGCCGCCCTCAACATGGCCATTAAAAATCTGGGGGTGGAGTGGGCCAGGCGCTTTCCCGCCGCCTGCGTGGCGGGGCTGCATCCGGGCACCGTGGCCACGGCGTTGTCGGCCCCTTTTCGCGCCGGCCTGCCAGAAGGGCAGCTGCAGACTCCCGGGCAGGCGGCAAAACACCTGCTGGCCGTTATCGATGGCCTTGCGCCCGAACACTCGGGGCGCATTTTCGCCTGGGATGGCCAGGAAATTCAGCCCTGAGGGATCAGCGCGGCCGGTAACGCTGGTGCAGCAAGCGCGGCACCGTGCAATGTCCGCTGCGATAGTTTCCCCGCACCGCGTCCAGGGTCAGGGACATCACCTTTTCCGCCACCAGATGATGATCCTGCGCCATGGTGTTTACCGGTGCTCCCAGAAAATCCAGCAACCGGTGATCACCAAAGGTGGCCAGCTTCAGTGACGGGGGCAGGGCGCCTGCTTTCTGATAAAAGAAGTCCATGACCCCTTCCAGCAATACAAAGGCGGTGGTCACAATGGCCTTTGGCTGTTGCCAGTCGTCCTCGAGGCTTTCCAGCAAGGTGCAGGCGCTTTGCCGGTCAAAGCGTTTTGCGTAATGCACGGTATAGGGAATGCCGGCCGAGGTGGCCGCGGTGACAAAGCCCCGTTCCCGCTCCTGGCTGACGCCAAGCGCCGGGGCGGCGCCCAGCATCAGCATGTGCCCGGGTTTCGCAGGCAGCAGGGTGCGCACAAGCCGTTCGCAGGCCTCGGCATTTTCGCTGCTGACCGAGGCGAGACGGTGGGGCAGGGGACGATCCAGCCCCACTACCGGCAACTGCTGATTCAGCGCGATATAAAAATGGTCATTCACTGGCAGGCAGGAGGCCACCATCATGGCGTCCACTCGCCTTGCCTTCAGCATGCTGGCCAGCTCCCGCTCGGTGGCGGGGCAGTCGCCTGAGCTGGTGATCAGCACCTGAAAGCCATTCTGCCGGGCCAGCCGCTCCAGTAATTGGGCGAGGGCGCTGTAGCTTGGGTTGGCCAGATCCGGCACGATCAGCCCCAGGGTATGGGACAGGCCACCACGCAGGGCCGCCGCCTGGCCATCGGGCTGATAATTATGGGCCCGGACCACCGCCATCACCTTGTCCTGGGTACGCTGGCTGATGCGATATTGTGCGGCCTTGCCATTGATCACGCAGCTGGCGGTGGTGCGCGATACCCCGGCTAGGCGGGCAATTTCATCCAGTTTCATGTTTGGGCCCGATCTTCAAAGTGTGCACCGGATCATATCATTGCAGCATGCCGGCACAGAGAGCTTGCTCACAATGCTAAAACGATTCAGCATAAATTCAGCAGGCAAAGTTCACGGTTTGCCACTGAACTGTTCTAGGGTGTCAATATTCCGATTAGCTAACAGGTGATGTCATGCTTTCTCTGACCACACAGGACGTAAGAATGGGCCAGTCCCTGGCCAACAAGCAGGCGGTGATATCGGCCCTGGCCGACTGGCTGGAGCAGGATGGCAATGTGGCCGCCGGTTACGGGGCCGGCATGCTGGCGCGGGAAGCCCAGACCGCCACCTATCTGGGCCAGGGCATTGCCATTCCTCACGGTACTCAGGACTGCCGCCACCTGGTCAAAAAAACCGGCATCAAGGCGCTGCACCTGCCCGACGGAATAGACTGGGGCGAGGGTGAAAAGGCCTATCTGGTGCTGGGGATTGCCGCCGGCTCCGACGAGCACCTGGAGCTGTTGCGCCGGCTGGCCCGGGCGCTCTCCCGGGACGATCTGGCCGAGCGGGTTCGTCAGGCACAGCGCAGCGAGGATATTCTCAGGCTGCTGCAGGTTGATGAGCAGGACCATGCCCCCGTGCTTGAATGGCACGCCGGCAACATTCGCACCGGCCTTGAATGCACCGATATGGCCACTCTGCAGCGGGCGGCGGCGGATGTGCTGCACGCCAGCCCCAGGGAGCAGAGTGCGTTAGGGCAAGCCACTCTGCATCTGGGGCAGGGCTGGTGGCTGAGCCAGGGCGCCACAGAGGGGGAGCCCCGGGCGGCACTGGTGACCACACCGGGGTTTGAACATGAAGCGCAGCCGGTACGGGGTCTGCTTGCGCTGATGGTCAACGGTCAGGGCCACAAACAGCTGCTGGCGCAGCTGGCCGACTGGCTGGTGGCGGACAAAGGCGAAAGCCTGGCCGCACTGACCAGTGCCGATGCCCTGCAACGGGCATTAAGCCGGGGGCCCGATGCGCCCGGTGAGAACGAACTGGCCGCCAATCAGCGGGTGGTGACGGTGCGTAATCATCAGGGCCTGCATGCCCGCCCCGGCGCCATGCTGGTGCAGATCGCCAGGCAGTTCGAGGCCGACATTCGCGTGCGCAATCTGGACGGCGACGGTCACGATGTGAATGCCAAAAGTCTGATGAAACTCATTGGTCTGGGGGTACGGCCCGGGCACCAGCTGCTGCTGACCGCCGAAGGCGCCGACGCCGGTGAGGCGCTGGAGAGGCTGGTCACGGCGGTCAATGACGGGCTGGGAGAAGACATTGTGCCGCTGGCCGCCGAAGTGGCTTCCGTACACAGGGTGCAGCCCATTGCTCCCAACAGCACAGTACGCGGTGTGGGCGCCTCCCCGGGCATTGCCATTGGTCCGCTGTATGTGGAAGCCCCCATGCGCTTTGAGTATGCCGATACCGCCTGTGATGCCCAGGCCGAGCGTGAGCGGCTGAACAAGGCGCTGGAGCGGGCAGACAGAGAGCTGGCCGAGGCCGCAGCAGAGGCAGCCGAACACCAGGCCCGGGACATTCTCGCCATGCACCGGGAGCTGCTCAGTGATCCGGCGCTGCTGGAAGGGGCCGGTGAGCGTTTACGCCAGGGCGCCTCGGCGCCTGCCGCCTGGTGGTCCGAAATCGACTCCGTTGCCACCCGGCAGGCGGCCAATGCCAATACCCTGCTGGCCGAACGCGCCGCCGATATTCGCGATATCGGTCGGCGGGTCATGGCCATTTTGTGTAATACCCCGCTGCCCAAAACCCCCGATACGCCCTATATCTGGGTGGCGGAAGACATAGGGCCCTCCGATGTGGTTAACATGAATGCCCGGCTGGTGCTGGGAATGGTCACCGCCGGTGGCGGGGCCTCGTCTCACAGCGCCATTCTGGCTCGCTCTCTCGGCATTCCCGCACTGGTGGCCATGGGCGGTGCTGTTATGGGCCTGGAAAGCGGCACCGAGGTCATACTCAATGGTGATGCCGGCACCCTGCATGTGGCCCCCGACGCCGGCGTGCTGGAACAGGCAAAAGGGCAACAACAGCTGGAACGGCAACTGGCCGAGCAGGCCTGGGCCCACCGGCACGAGCCTGCCATCACCACAGATGGCCACCGGCTTGAAATAGGCGCCAATCTGGGGGATACCACCAAAACCGCCGACGCCGTGGACGCCGGCGCCGAAGGCGTGGGACTGCTGCGCACCGAGTTTGTGTTTATGGGAAGAAACAGCGCCCCGGATCTGGAGCAGCAGCTAGCCGAGTATCAAAAGGCCATTACCGCCCTGGAAGGGCGCCCTCTGGTGGCCCGCACCCTGGATGTGGGGGGCGACAAGCCCTTGCCTTACTGGTCGGTCCCCAGAGAAGACAACCCCTTTCTGGGGGTGCGCGGCATTCGCCTGTGCATGCAAAAACCCGAACTGCTGGAAACCCAGCTGCGCGCCCTGCTGACCGCCGCCCCCGACCGGCCCCTGCGGATCATGTTTCCCATGGTGGCCGACTGGTCGGAATGGCGCTTTGCCAAAGACATGTTTGACCGAATACAGGCCGAGGTGCAGGCCACAGACGTGCAGCTGGGCATTATGGTGGAAGTACCGTCTGCCGCCCTGAATGCCCACCAGTTTGCCGAAGAAGCCGACTTTTTCAGTATTGGCACCAATGATCTGACCCAATACACCCTGGCGGCCGACCGGGGCAACGGCGAGCTGGCGGCCCTGTCCGACGGCCTGCATCCGGCGGTGCTCAAGCTTGTCGCCATGACGGTGGAAGCGGCTCACACGCATGGCAAGTGGGTGGGGATATGTGGCGAGCTGGGCTCGGATCCCCAGGCGCTGCCACTGCTGCTGGGGCTGGGGGTGGACGAAGTGTCGGTAAGCCCCAAAAGAATACCCCTGGTTAAGGCCAGAGTGCGGGAGTGCAGTCTGGTGCAATGCACCGAGCTGGCCAAACGTGCACTGAAAGCAAAAGATGCCCGGGCAGTGCGGGCCCTGACAGGAGAAATTGAATGAGTGTACTGACCCTTACCCTTAACCCGGCGCTGGATCTGACCGTCTCGCTGGAGCAACTCAAGGCAGGTCACGTCAATCTCGCCGGCGCCGGCCATCTGGGCGCCGCGGGCAAGGGCATCAACGTGGCCCGGGTCCTGGCGGATCTGGGGCACAGCCCTCATGCCAGCGGCTTTCTTGGTCTGAACAACGATGCTTCCTTTCGCGCCCTGTTTGATCGCCATGGCATTGGCGACGACTTTGTACGTCTGCCCGGTGACACCCGGGTCAACGTCAAGATCAGTGAGGGAGACGGCCGGGTGACCGATATCAACCTGCCCGGCCTCAGAGTGGGCAAGGGCGACTGGACCCGGCTGCTGGCGCGGCTGGAATCCCTGTCCGGCAGTTTTGACTATCTGGTGGTGGCGGGCAGCCTGCCTCCGGGGGTCAGCCCGGCCCAGCTGGAAGGCATGATTGAAATGTGGCGGGAGCGGGGCAAGACGGTGTGGCTGGACGCCAGCGGCGAGGCGCTGAAAGCGGGTATTCGGGGCCTGCCTGCATTGATCAAGCCCAATCTGGAAGAGCTGGAAGGCCTGGCGGGACGAATCATCGACACTGATGAAGCACTGGCCGGTTGTGCCCGGCAGCTGCAGCAACGGGGCATTCACCAGGTGGTGGTGTCGGCGGGTGCCGAGGGGGTTTACTGGTTCAGCCCCAATGGGCACTGGCGTGCCCGGGTGCCAAAGGTAAAGGTGATCAGCACGGTGGGGGCGGGCGATTCTCTGGTGGCGGGTTTGTGTGCCGGCATGCTGGAAGGGCTGAGTGAGCCCGACAACCTGCGCCGGGCGGTGGCGCTGTCGCTGATGGCCGTCACGCAAATTGGCGTGGGTATTTACTGCCAGAAAACCTTTGCCGCCTTTCAGCGCGATATTCATATTGAGCCAATTCATGACCGGGGAGCGACCGCATGAATGTTCTGATCGTTACCACCTGCCCCAGTGGCATGGCCAGCAGTTACATGGCCGCGCGCGTACTGGAGCAGGCGGCAGAAAAACAGGGCTGGAAAGTGGCGGTGGAATGCCACAGCCAGCTGGCGCCGGTGGTCTCCTTTACCCCGGCACAAATCGCCGAGGCGGAGCTGGTGCTGGTGGCCGCCAGCGGGTCCACGCCGGATTTGTCCCGTTTTGTCGGTAAGCCATGCTTTGTGGATGGCATTCAACCGGCGCTGAATGATCCCGCCGCCTGGCTGCAGCAGGGGGCGGCGCAGGCCGGGCCGCTGCAGCCGTCGCCAGAGCAGGGTGCCAGCAAGCCGGTGCGGCTGGTGGCGATCACCGCCTGTCCCACCGGGGTGGCGCACACCTTTATGTCGGCCGAGGCGCTGAGTGAGACCGCCAAAAAGCTGGGCTACGACATCAAGGTGGAGACTCAGGGCTCGGTGGGGGCCCAGAATGCCCTGACCGCCGAGGACATTGCCGCCGCCGACTGCGTGATTGTGGCCGCCGATATCGACGTCAACCTGGCCCGTTTTAATGGCAAGCGGCTGTATCGCACCGGCACCGGGCCGGCCCTGAAAAAACCGCAGCACACCATTGAAACCGCGCTGAGCGAGGCCCGGGTCTGGCACCAGCAAAACAGCGGTGCAGCGCAGGGCGACGAGGCCGACAAAAAAGAGCCCGGCCCCTATCAGCACCTGCTCACCGGGGTGTCCTTTATGCTGCCCATGGTGGTGGCCGGGGGCCTGATCATCGCCCTGTCGTTTATTTTCGGCATAGAAGCGTTCAAGGAAGAAGGTACCCTGGCGGCGGCACTGATGCAGATTGGTGGCGGCTCCGCCTTTGCCCTGATGATTCCGGTGCTGTCGGGCTATATTGCCTATTCCATTGCCGACCGGCCGGGCATTGCTCCCGGCATGATCGGCGGCATGCTGGCCAGCTCTCTCGGGGCCGGTTTTATCGGCGGCATTATTTCCGGATTCCTGGCCGGTTACTGTGCTCGTTTACTGGCCCGGCGCGTTCCCATGCCCAAGAGCCTGGAGTCGCTCAAGCCCATTCTGATCATTCCGCTGTTTGCCAGCCTGTTTACCGGCCTGGTGATGATCTACGTGGTGGGCGGCCCGGTGGCCACCATCATGGCGGTAATGACCGACTTCCTCAACAACATGGGCTCGGCCAACGCCGTGCTGCTGGGAGTCATTATCGGCGCCATGATGTGCTTTGATATGGGCGGACCGGTGAACAAGGCGGCCTACGCCTTTTCCGTGGGGCTGCTGGCGTCACAAACCTACGGTCCCATGGCGGCGGCCATGGCGGCGGGCATGGTGCCGGCCCTGGGGATGGGCATTGCCACCTTTCTCGCCCGGCGCAAGTTCAACACCAATGAGCAGGAAGCGGGAAAGGCGTCCTTTGTGCTGGGGCTCTGCTTTATTTCCGAAGGGGCCATTCCCTTTGCGGCGCGGGATCCGCTGCGGGTGATCCCCAGCTGCATGGCCGGCGGCGCGCTGACCGGGGCCCTGTCCATGCTGTTTGGTGCCAAGCTGCTGGCGCCCCACGGCGGCGTGTTTGTGCTGTTTATTCCCAATGCCATACAGCAGCTGGGCTGGTACGTTCTGGCCATCACCGCCGGCGCGCTGCTCACCGGTGTGGTCTATTCTGTGCTCAAGCGCAGTGATGCCCAGATGCTGGCACCCGCAGCCAGCGCCTGAGCTCTGTTCTTCAGTGATCTGCCGCTCGTCATGGGCGGCATTTTTTTATGTATTGTTTTTTGGTTTTTTATGTGACTAAAGTCACTTTGTTTGGCTTATTTTTTTGTTTTTTGTCAGTTAAGTGGGCAGTTGTTTTGTTGGTTGGCGATTTTCTGAAGCATTTTTCATGCGAGGTTGCTACCCTTGCGGTCCTCGATTGCAACCCCGCAACAGACTTTGAATAAGGAGTATTCAGCCATGAATGCGAGTGAGAAAAAGTGGTCGCTCACCACGCGTGTGCTGGTGGGCATGGGCTCGGGTGTGCTGGCCGGCTTTATTATCCGCAGCTTTTTTGCCGATGTGGCACTGGTACAACATTATCTGGTGGATGGCCTGTTTCTGGTCGGCGGCAAGATCTTTATCGCCAGCCTCAACATGCTGGTGGTGCCGCTGATCTTTGTATCCCTGGTGTGCGGTACCAGCTCCCTGAAAGACATTTCCACTCTGGGCCGGCTGGGAGGCAAGACCCTGGCCCTTTATCTGTTTACCACCGCCGTGGCCATTACCCTGGCGCTGGTGATGGGCGAGCTGTTCAAGCCCGGTGAAGGGGCCGATCTGGTGTCGTCGAGCACCTTTGCCGCCCGTGAAGCGCCCTCGCTGGCCGAGGTGATCATCAACATGTTCCCCACCAACCCCATTAACGCCATGGCCCAGGGCAACACCCTGCAGATCATCGTGTTTGCGGTGTTGTTCGGCATCGCCATCAGCCTGGCGGGCAAACACGGAGAGCGCATAGCGGCGCTGTTTGTGGATCTGAACGAAGTGATCATGAAGCTGGTGGCGCTGCTGATGAACCTGGCCCCTTATGGCGTATTCTGTCTGATGGCCCAGCTGTTCACGTCGCTGGGGCTGGATGCCATTCTCAACCTGCTGGAATACTTCCTGGTGCTGGCGGGCACCCTGCTGCTGCACGCGCTGGTGACCTACTCCACCCTGTTCAGGGTGTTCACCGGCCTGAGCCCCATCACCTTCCTTAAAAAAATGGAAGATGCGGTCATGTTCGCCTTTTCCACTGCGTCTTCCAACGCAACCATTCCGGTGACCCTGGAAACCACCACCCGTCGCATGGGGGTGGAAAACCGGGTGGCCTCCTTTACCGTGCCGCTGGGCGCCACCATCAATATGGACGGCACCGCCATCATGCAGGGGGTGGCCACCGCCTTTATCGCCCAGGCCTTTAATATCGACCTGTCGTTCAATGACTACCTGATGGTGATCATGACCGCCACCCTGGCGTCCATTGGCACCGCCGGTGTACCCGGGGTGGGCATGGTGATGCTGGCCATGGTGCTGAATCAGGTGGGGCTGCCGGTGGAAGGCATAGCGCTGATCATCGGTGTGGATCGCCTGCTCGACATGATCCGTACCGCCGTCAACATCACCGGCGATGCCGTGGTCACCTGTATCGTGGGCAAGAGCGAAGGCGCCATGAACCTGGTGCGCTTTCACGATCCCCATGCCGGTGAAAAGGAAGAGGACGTACACTTTGACAAGCACTGAGGGATAATCCTTCACCATAAAAAACGGGCGCTTCGGCGCCCGTTTTTTATGGATAAATGAATTTCAACCATAGTTGAGAGACGGGCGCATCAGGGGGCTGCCGGTGGAAAAGCAGGAGGCTGAACGTGAACATGAATGCCGGAATACGGATTATCTTTCTGGGCAATCCCCTGCACGGGGATGATGCCGCCGGCGTGCGCGCACTGGCCTTGTCCCGCTCGTTCCGCTGGCCTGCCGGAGTGGAGCTGGTGGACGGGGGCACGGGCGGCGTCAGCCTGCTGCCGTTGTTCCGGCACTGCCGGCGCATCATACTGGTGGATGCCTTTCTGAGCCCGGAGCGGGCGGGCGAAATCCGTCACTTGCGCCAGGTCACTGCAGCGTCGCTGGCGGGGGCCGAAGGGCTGGAGCATGGCGGCGGCATTCGGGGGCTGCTGGCGCTGGTGCCGCTGCTGGTATCACCGGCCCCGGTGATTGAACTTTTTGCCATCGGCGGACGTTGTTTTACCCCCTGTACACCCGAGCTCAGCGATGAGGTCGCGCATGCCCTGCCGGCATTGTGCCGGCGCCTGCACCGTTATGTGAGTGAGGAGTCGGTCGTCACCGGCAGCCGGGTAAGGATCACCGGTTGTGTGCAGGGGGTGGGCTTTCGTCCCTTCGTCTACCGGCTGGCCACGGAGCTCGGACTGACGGGGGAGGTGGGCAATATCGGTGCCGGAGTGGAGATCCGGCTGGCCGCAGACAAAGCCACCCTGGCGCAGTTCTGCCGGCGGCTGCGGGCCGAGTGCCCGGCCCATGCCCGCATCGAGAGCATGACGACCGAGCCCTGTGATGTTGCATCCGTCTCTCCGGGTTTCACGGTGAGCGACAGTCAGGCCGAAGGACAGGGCGCCCGTTTTCCGCCGGATCTGGCGGTGTGCCCTCAGTGTCTGGCCGAGCTGACCGATCCACAGGACCGGCGCCATGGCTATCCCTTTATCAACTGCACCGATTGCGGTCCCCGCTACTCCATTGTGAAGGCCCTGCCCTGGGACAGGGTCAATACCGCCATGGCGGACTTTCCCTTCTGTGCCGCCTGCCGGAAGGAGTATGGCGATCCCGCCAGCCGGCGCTTTCATGCCGAGCCGGTGGCCTGTGTCCGCTGCGGTCCGCATATCTGGCTGCAGAGCGGCAACGGCGAGGTATTGCAGGGGTCAACGGCGGATCTGCTGGCGCAATGCCGTGGCTGGCTGCAACAGGATCGGGTGCTGGCGCTCAAGGGCATCGGCGGTTTTCAGCTCGTCTGCGATGCGGGCTCGGCGAAAGCCATCGCCTTGCTGCGCCGGCGCAAACACAGGCCCGCCAAGCCCTTTGCCGTGATGCTGCGGGATCTGGCTCAGGCAGAAACCTGCTTTGCGCTGAACGACATGGAGCGCAAACAGCTGAACAGCCCGGCGGCCCCCATTGTGCTGTTGCCGAAAGTGCGGCTTCGCCAGCCCGTACATGGGCTCCTGCCCGAGGCACTGGCGCCGGGCATGGCCTGCCTTGGGGTCATGCTGGCCAGCTCGCCACTGCACTGGCTGCTGCTGAACGAGGTGGGCGGCCCTCTGCTGATGACCTCGGGCAACGCCGGTGGCGAGCCCATCTGTACCGGCAACCGCCAGGCCCTGTCGGTGCTGGCTCTCCTGGCCGACGATTTTCTGCTGCACAACAGAGCCATCGTGCACCGCTGCGACGACTCCGTGCAGGCTTTGGTGGCCGGCCGCCCCCGGCTGGTGCGCCGGGCCCGGGGTTATGTACCGGATCCCATCGCTCTGCCTGCCGGACTAGAAGGCAGTGTGCTGGCGCTGGGAGCGGATCTGAAAAACAGCTTTTGCATCACCGGCAACGGCCGGGCCGTATTGTCCGCCCATATCGGCGATCTGAACAGCCTGGCGTGCCTGGATGCCCTGCAACAGCAGGTGGATTGCCTGCCTGAACTATTGGGCCTGGAGCCCCGGGCCATTGCCGTCGATCTGCATCCCGATTATGCCGCCACCCGGCTGGGGGAGCGGCTGGCGCGGCAACAGGGGCTGCCGCTGTTCCGGGTGCAGCATCATCATGCTCATCTGGTGTCCTGCCTGGTGGAAAACGGCCACCCGCCGGAACAGCCGGTGCTTGGCATTGTGCTCGACGGCCTGGGTTATGGCGATGATGGCAGCCTGTGGGGCGGGGAATTTTTACTGGCCGACTATGCCGGCTACCGGCGGCTGGCGCGGCTGCGGCCCTTTCCCCTGCTGGGAGGCGACAAGGCCAGCCGTCAGCCCTGGCGCAACCTGCTGGCCCAGCTGGCGCAGATGCAGCAGCTTCCTCCCTGGCCCACCCTGGCTGCCGAGCATGCTGCTCTGGACTGGCTGATCAAGCCCGAGGCTCAGGTGTTGCTGAAGATGGCTCCGCGTTTTCCGCTGACCTCGTCGGCGGGGCGCCTGTTTGATGCGGTGGCGGCGTTACTGGGCGTAGCGCCTCCCGAGCTGAGCTTTGAAGGGGAAGCGGCCATGTTGCTGGAAGCCCTGGCCGAGGGTGCACAGGCCAGTGCCTGTTATGACTTTACACTGAGCCACGAGGAGAAACTCTGGCAGCTGGACCCGGCGCCGCTGTGGCCTGCTTTGCTCAAGGCGCTGCGGGCCGGTGAACACAGGGCGGTGCTGGCGGCCAATTTTCACCTAAGTTTAGTGAAGGGGCTGTGCCAAATGGTGGCGCGGCTGCGGCGGCAGCGCGGTGTGAACGTCACCACAGTGGCCCTGAGCGGCGGCGTGATGCAGAACCGCCTGGTGCTGGAGCCCCTGAGCACTGAGCTTGAAGCCACGGGACTGACGGTATTAAGCCAGAGCCGGGCCCCGAGCAATGACGGCGGCATCGCCCTGGGCCAGGCTGCTATCGCTCTTGCTCAAGGTGTGTCCGAACGGTAGGCGCCGCTTTAGCCGGCGCGAAATCAGCAAGCCATGAGGTATCTGATGAGCCGGCACCGTCTGTTCCGGCAGCTAAAGCGCCGGCTACAACAAACCGCCCTTTGCCCGATGCTCGCTGTTGAAGAAGGAGTCGCTTATGTGTCTGGGAATTCCGGCCCGGGTGGTGGCCATTGTGGATGCCGGCGCCGGGCTGGCGCTGGCGGAGACCGCCGGGGTACGCCGGCAGATCAATATCAGCCTGCTGGCGGCCGATAGTGATCCTTCGTTGCTGGTGGGGCAGTGGGTGCTGCTGCATGTGGGCTTTGCCATGGCGCTGATTGACCAGCAGGAGGCCAGCCGCACTCTGGCGCTGCTGGCGCAAATGGAGCAGGGAGAGGAGTCATGAGTCTGAACACGGAATTCCGTGATGCCGGCCGGGTGAAGGCCCTGTTGGCGGCCATCACCCCGGTGGCCGACAAGGTGGCGGCGCGCCTGGGCCGGCCCCTGCAGATCATGGAGGTATGCGGCGGTCACACTCATGCCATCTTCCGTTTCGGGCTGCACCAGTTGTTGCCCGAGTCCATCGAGTTTATTCACGGTCCCGGCTGTCCGGTGTGCGTGCTGCCGGTGGAGGCGGTGGATCAGGCGGTCAGTCTGGCCCGCCGGAAGAATGTGATACTGGCGAGCTTCGGCGATCCGTTGCGGGTGCCCGGCAGCCGGGGCAGCCTGCTGCAGGCCAAAGCCGAGGGGGCCGGGGTGAAGGTGCTTTATTCCCCCTTTGATGCCCTGGCGCTGGCACAAAACAACCCGCACAAGCAGGTGGTGTTCTTTGCCATTGGTTTCGATACCACCATGCCGGGCATCGCCTGCTCCCTGCTGGCCACCGACCGGGCGGGGATCACCAATCTGCGCTTTCTCTGCCACCATATTCGGCTGATGCCCACCCTGACAGGGCTTCTGGAAGCCGGAGAGATCCGGCTCGATGGCTTTGTGGGGCCAGGGCACGTCAGCATGGTGATCGGCAGCCGGGTCTATGATCCCATCGCCAGCCACTATCACAAGCCACTGGTGATCGCCGGTTTTGAGCCGGTGGACTTTCTGCAGGCGCTTTATCAACTGGTGCGGCAGCTGGCCGAAGGGCGCTGTGCCATTGAAAACGCCTATGCCAGGGTGGTGAAAGAAGCCGGTAACCCGGCCGCCCTGAAGGCGATTGACCGGGTGTTCGAGTCTGGCGTGGACAGCCACTGGCGAGGGCTCGGCACGGTGCCGGGCTCGGGGGTGCGGGTGCGGGACCAGTACCGGCATCTGGATGCGGCCGGACTGCTGGAGACAGATGTACCGGTCGAGGCCGACGCCGGGCCGGCCTGGTGCAACGCCGTGCTCACCGGCCGCATCAAGCCTCATCAATGCCCGCTGTTCCGGCGTCAGTGCACCCCCGAGCACCCGGCCGGCGCCCTGATGGTGTCCAGCGAAGGGGCCTGCGCCGCCTACTATCAATACCGGGTCGGGGAGGTGACATGAGCCTTCGGCAGGACACCATAACCCTGGCTCACGGCGCCGGAGGTGGGGCCATGCACGAGCTGATTGACACCCTGTTTCTCGCCGCTTTCGGCGATACTCCCCTGTTGCAAAAGGAGGATCAGGCCCGGCTGCCCCTGGCCGGGTTGCTGGCGAAAGGGGACAGGCTGGCGCTGACCACCGACAGCTTTGTGGTCAGCCCGCTGGCGTTTCCCGGTGGGGATATCGGCAAGCTGGCGGTGTGCGGCACCCTTAATGATCTCGCCGTGGGCGGCGCCATTCCCCTGTATCTGACCGCCGCCTTTATTATCGAGGAAGGACTGCCGCGGGCGCAGCTGGAACGCCTGGTAGGCTCCATGGCCGAAGCCGCACGCCAGGCCGGGGTGACCATAGTGACCGGCGATACCAAGGTGGTGGAGCGGGGCATGGCCGACAAGCTGTTTATCAATACCACCGGCGTGGGCGTGATACCGGCCGGCGTGGAGCTTGCCATCGGCTCGGCCCGGCCCGGCGACAAGGTGCTGATCAACGGTCATATCGGCGATCACGGCGCCGCCGTGATGCTGGCCCGGGAAGATCTGGGGCTGGTGGGGGAGCTGACCAGTGACTGCGCCGCCCTGCACTTACTTATTCAGCCGGTGCTGGCGCAATGCTCGGGGGTGCGCTGCCTGCGCGACGCCACCCGGGGTGGCCTGGGTGGTGTGTTGAACGAAATGGCCGGCGCCTCGGCGGTTGAGATCCGGCTGGTTGAAAGCGATCTGCCCGTTCGACCCCAGACTCAGGCACTGTGCGAGCTGCTGGGGCTGGAGCCGTTGTTTCTTGCCTGTGAGGGGCTGGCCGCGATGGTGATTGCACCGGAGCAGGCGGAGCAGGCGCTGGCGCTGTGGCGTGGCCATCCTCTGGGCCGGCACGCTCAAATTATCGGTGAGGTGACGGGCCCGGCCTTACCGGGCCGGCTCAGCCTGATCACCCCTTACGGCGGCCAGCGCCTGCTGGACGTGCCCCATGGCCTGCAACTGCCGCGGATCTGCTGATCATGCATGAGCTGTCGGTGGTGCGGGCCCTGCTGAGTGAACTCGCGCCCTATCAACACAGAAGGATCACCTGCATCACCCTGGAAATAGGTGCCATCAGCTGTGTCGACAGTGAACGGCTGCAGTTCTGTTTCGACATGGTGAAAGAAGCAGGCGGACTGAGCGATGCCGAGCTGGTGATCAAGCAGGTGCCCGCCGAGGCGCAATGTCGCGCTTGCGGCCGGTGCTTTGCCCCGTCCGGGCCGGGCGACGCCTGCCCATGTGGCAGCCATGACTATACTTTGACGTCAGGAAGGCAACTGCTGTTAACGGAAATAGGATTCGGCTGATGTGTGGACATTGTGGATGTTCCGGCGACAAGACCCGGCTGTCGGAGCCGGGCAAAGACACTCATAAACACCTGCACCATGACGGTGACAGTCTGCAACTGCAGCGAGCGTTGCTGGCCGGCAACGACGAGCTGGCCCGGCAAAACCGCGACTGGCTCACCGCCAACCGCATCAGCTGCATCAATCTGATGGGCACGCCGGGCGCCGGCAAGACCCGGTTGCTGGAAGCCACCTTTGCTTATGCCCATACTCAGGCCAGCTGGCCAACCATGGCGGTGCTTGAAGGGGATCAGCACACGGAGAATGACGCCCGGCGCATTCAGGCCTGCGGTGGCCGGGCGGTGCAGATCAACACCGGCACCGGCTGTCATCTGGATGCACGAATGATACAGGCGGGCCTGACCAGCCTGGCGCCACCGGCCGGTGCTCTGGTGCTGGTCGAAAATGTGGGCAATCTGGTGTGCCCGGCCCTGTTCGATCTGGGCGAGCAGCACAGGGTGGCCATGATGGCGGTGACCGACGGCGACGACAAACCGGAAAAATACCCTCACCTGTTTGCCGGCTGTGAGCTGGCCATTATCAACAAGGCCGATCTGCTGCCTTATCTGGATATCAGTCTGGATAAAATAAAAGCCTCCCTGCGCCGTCTCAATCCCCATATCGGGATCCTGGTGTTGTCGGCCCGGACCGGCGAGGGGCTGAATGCCTGGTATGACTGGCTGCTGGCCCGGTCCGGTCATGACTAAGCGCTTCTTATTTCGTGAGCATCTGCACCGGTTGCATCGGGCGCTGGTGCAGTCCGGTTACAGCGTGATTGGCCCACAAGTGAAAGACGATGCCATTCTGTTTGCCCCCCTTGACCATGTTGACGATCTGCCCTGGGGCTGGCAGGAGCTGGCCGGGGCCGGCAGCTATCGTCTGCAGCACACCGCCGGCAAGCGGGCCTTTGCCTGGAATACCGGTCCTCAGGGGCTCAAACCCTGGCTGTTCAAACCCGAGCAGGTGCTCTGGCGGGCCGAGCATACCGAACAGGGCCTGCATTTTCGTGCCGTGGAGCCCACCCCCGAGCGGCTCGCGTTTATCGGTCTGCGGGGCTGTGATCTGGCGGCGCTGGCCATTCAGGACCGGCATTTTATGGACGGGCCTTATGCCGACCGTTTTTACCGGGCTCAGCGTGAACAACTCTTTATTGTGGCGGTGAATTGTGGCCGCAGCGCCGAAACCTGCTTCTGTGTTTCGACCGGTGACGGCCCCGAGGCCCGCTCCGGTTTCGATCTGCTGCTCGACGAGCTGGATGACGGCTACCTGCTGCAGGCCGGCAGCGATCAAGGCGCGGCCATTGCAGCCGGGCTGCCGCTGAAGAAAGCAACCGGCAAGCAGCTGGCCAGGGCCCGGACCCTGCTGGCCGGTGCCCGTCAACAGCAGCGGGCCATGCCCTCCGAAGCCGAGCTGGCGCAACTGGTGGACTGGCTCGATCACCCACGCTGGCAGCAGGTGGCTGAACGCTGTCTGGCCTGCGGTAACTGTACCTCGGTCTGCCCTACCTGTTTTTGCTCGAGGCAGGATACCGAGGGCGATATTCAGAACCGGCAGGCCGGGCAGGTGCAGCGCTGGGATTCCTGCTTCAGCGAGCAGCACAGTTACATTACCGGCAAGGTGATCCGCGCCGAGATCCGCCATCGTTATCGCCAGTGGCTGGTGCACAAGCTGGCCACCTGGCAGCAGCAGTTCGGCCGCAGCGGCTGTGTCGGCTGTGGCCGTTGCATCGCCTGGTGTCCGGTGGCCATTGATCTGGTGGAAGAGGCACAGGCCTTGCTGCAAGACAGCCCCCGAGAAGCGCCGTCATGAGTCAGACACTGCCCATGGTCGCCACCCTGGCGGCAAAGGAGATGGAATCGCCGGGGATTTATACCCTGGGTCTGGCGCTGGACACTCAGGCACCCTTTGATTTTGATTACGGCCAGTTCAACATGCTGTATCTGTTTGGCGCCGGTGAAGTGGCCATCTCCATTATGGGCTGGCGGCAGGGGCTGTTGCAGCACACCATCCGCGCCGTGGGCCGGGTCACTCATCCCCTGGTGGCGCTGAACGTTGGCCAGCAGCTGGGTCTGCGGGGACCCTTTGGCCGGGGCTGGCCCCTGGCGCAACTGCAGGGACGGGACCTAGTGTTTATCACCGCCGGGCTGGGGTGTGCGCCTGTGGTGGCGGCCATTCACCATGCGGTGGCCAACCGGGATCGGTATGGCCGCATTGTGATCCTGCAGGGGGTCAAACACCATGCCGATCTGCTCTGGCAGAAGCAATACCGGCGCTGGCAAACCCTGGGCAAGTGCCAGGTGCTGCTGGCCGCGAGCGAGGAGCACCGCCACCGGCATCGCTGGCGGCTGGGGCTGGTGACCGAGTTGCTGGCGCTGGCCGAGTTCGACTCAACCAATTGCGCCGTGCTGATGTGCGGCCCCGAGATCATGATGCTGGCGGCGCTTAAACAGCTGGCCCGGCTGCGCGTGGGGGATGACGCCGTCTATCTGAGTCTGGAGCGCAACTTTCAGTGTGGCCTGGGTTTGTGCGGTCACTGCCAGCTGGGGCCTTATTTTGTCTGCAAGGATGGCCCCGTCTTTCATTACCCGGCAGTGAAGCCCTGGCTGGGCAGGGAGGGAGTGTGACGACAAAACCAAAGCTGACCCTGGCGGTGCACAAGCTCACGTCCTGCTCCGGCTGCCAGCTGGCCTTTCTCAATCAGGGGGCGGCGTTGCTGGAGCTGCTGCAAGAAGTGGAATTCCTGCATTTTATCGAGGCGGGCATCGAGGGGCCGGACCAACAGGTGGACGTGGCCTTTGTCGAAGGCAGTGTCTCCACCCCGGACGATCTTGAGCGGGCCGAGCGCCTGCGTCGCAACAGCAAGCTGGTGGTGACTATGGGGGCCTGTGCCACCAGCGGCGGCATTCAGGCCCTGCGCAACCTGGCCGATGGTCCGGGCTGGCAGGCGGCCATTTATGCTCATCCGGAGTTTATCGCCACCCTGGCCACCTCCACCGGGGTGGCCGAGCATATCAAGGTGGACTTTGAACTCTGGGGCTGCCCCATTACCGTGGAGCAGATGCGCCATTTTCTGCGCCAGTTGCGGCTGGACGTGCAGCCTCGCCCCGAGGCCGAAAAGCTGTGCATGGAGTGCAAGCGCCGCCAGCAGGTGTGCGTCATGGTAACCAAAGGAGCCCCTTGTCTGGGCCCGGTGGTGCGCACCGGCTGCGGCGCCCTTTGTCCCGCCTTTGGCCGGGCTTGTTACGGCTGTTTCGGCCCGTCCGAGCAACCCAACTGCGACAGTCTGGCCAACCGCTTTTCCGGTCTGGGCCTGGTGCCCGCTGACATTGCCAGACGCTTTGCCGCCATTCACAGTCACAGCGCGCCCTTTCGCGAGCAACACCAGCGCTGGCAGCGAATCGATGTGCGGGAGCTGGACGAATGAAGAAAAAAAGCAGGCGCAGGATTTCCCTGAAAGTGCCCTTTGTGACCCGGCTGGAAGGAGAAGGCAGCCTGGAGCTGAGCGCCAGGGGGAATCGCATCGACAAGCTGCACCTGGCCATTTTTGAGCCGCCCCGGTTGTTCGAGAAGTTTCTGGAAGGGCGCGGCTATCAGGAGGTGCCGGATCTCAACGCCCGCATCTGCGGTATCTGCCCCATGGCCTATCAGCTGACCTCCATTCAGGCCATGGAGCGGCTGTTTGGTATTGAACTGCCTGAGCCACTGATGCAGCTGAGAAAGCTGATGAACCTGGGGGAGTGGGTGCAGAGCCATGCCCTGCATATTCATTTTCTGGCCGCGCCGGACTTTCTCGGATTTGATCATGCCCTGGCCATGGCCAGGCTGTATCCGGAGGTACTGCAGCGGGGCATGCAGTTGCAGGAAGCCGGCAATGCCCTGATGGCGCTGCTGGGCGGGCGCTCTGTGCATCCGGTGGGGCTGCAGGTGGGCGGCTTTGGTCGCCTGCCCGATGCCGACCGCTGGGCTGCCGTCCGGGGGCAGGTGGCGCAGGCCCTGCCCGCCGCCGAAGCATTGGTGCGCTGGACCGCCGGGCTGAGCCTGCCCGACTACAGCCATGATTTTATCTGGGTCAGCCTGACCGAGCCCGGTGCCTATGCCATCAATGGCGGCCGCATTACCAGCAACACCGGCCTGAGCCTGGATTACGGTGATTATGCCGCCCACTTTGCTGAGCACCAGGAGCCCCATTCCACCTCGCTGTATTCACTGCTCGATGGCCGTGATTATCTGGTGGGGCCCCTGGCCCGAATGAACAATGGCTTCGCCCGGCTGCCCGCCGAGGTGCAGGCCCAGGCCCGGGATTGTGGCCTGGGCTTTCCCAGTCGCAATATGTTCACCAGCATTCAGGCCCGGGCCCTGGAAATTTACTGGGCCTTGTTTGAAGCCAGCCGCCTGCTGGCGCAGGACTGCCCGAGCGGTGAGGCTTGTCTGCCGGTGAGCCCTAGGGCGGGAGAGTGTTGCTTTTGCACCGAGGCGCCGCGGGGCATGATCTACCATCATTACCGGCTCGATGAGCAGGGCCGGGTGTTATCCTGTTCCATTATTCCGCCCACCAGTCAGAATCAGGCGCGCATTGAGCAGGATCTCAGGGCTTCGGTCACTCAATTTGGCCTGCATCACAGCGATCAGGAACTAAAGCTGTTCTGCGAGCGGCTGATCCGTAATTACGACCCCTGTATTTCCTGCTCGACCCACTTTCTGCAGTTCAGCTTGCAGCGCGAATAGTGCCGGCGCTCGGGCCGCAGGCAAAAAGATACCGGCGCAAGGCCGGTATGGAAGTTTAGTCCTGCTCTTTCAGCATATGGCCCAGTTTGCCGGCCTTGGTATCCAGGTAATGCTCGTTGAAGGGGTTGCGCCCCTCCTGCAGTGACAGGCGCTCGGCCACCTTGATGCCAAAGTTTTCCATCGCCTTGACCTTGCGCGGGTTATTGGTCATCAGCTTCAGCTCGCTCACGCCCAGGCTGTGCAGCATGTCGGCGCAGATGGTGTAGTCACGCATATCGGCGGCAAAACCCAGCTCCACGTTGGCTTCAACAGTATCCTTGCCCTGATCCTGCAGGTGATAGGCATGAATTTTGTTCAGCAGGCCGATGCCCCGGCCTTCCTGACGCACATACAGCAGCACGCCCCGGCCTTCCTTGGCGATGCGCTCCAGCGCCGCCTGTAACTGAAAGCCACAATCGCAGCGCAGGCTGAACAGGGCATCACCGGTCAGGCACTCGGAATGAATGCGGGCCAGTACCGGTTCGCCGCTGTCGACATCCCCCATTACCAGGGCGGCATGGTCCTTGCCAGTGCCCTTTTCTTCAAACCCGACCAGGGTAAAAGTGCCCCAGGGGGTAGGCAGTTTGGAGTTTGCCATACGGGTAACACTGCTCATGGCCTTCCTCTTCAAATTAATACGTCAATAAAAAATGGCGGTTATTGTAAAGCGGATAAGCCGGCAGGTATAGGCTCAATCGCTGCAGGCGTTTTGTTAATTGTTTGTAATGCCTGTCTTTGTGAAGCAACTTGGTTATAATGCCGCCCGCGCGGTGACCGCTTCTGAGTGGTGTGCCCGAACTCATGATTTACTGGAGGACGTATGTCTGAACAAGCTCCCGTCATCACCGTTGATGGTCCGGGCGGTGCTGGCAAGGGAACCCTCTGCCAGCTGTTGGCGGAACAGCTGGAATGGCACCTGCTCGACTCCGGCGCCATCTACCGGGTGCTGGCCCTGGCCGCCCTGCACCACAACGTGGCCCTGGATGACGAGGCGGGCCTGATGCCCCTGGCAGCGCACCTGGACGTGCAGTTTCCGACAGCGAGCGGCGAGATACGCGTGATCCTGGAAGGCGAAGATGTGTCCCGTGACATTCGTACCCAGGAAGTGGCCGATGCCGCCAGCAAGGTGGCGGCCTTCCCCAGAGTACGCGAGGCACTGTTGCGCCGTCAGCGGGCCTTTCGGGCCAAACCCGGCCTGATCGCCGACGGCCGCGACATGGGCACTGTGGTGTTCCCGGATGCCGAGGTCAAAATTTTTCTCGATGCCAGCGCCGAAGAGCGCGCCAGCCGACGCCTCAAGCAGTTGCAAGACAAGGGCTTTGATGTTAGCTTTGACCGCCTTTTAAGCGAAATACAGGAGCGTGACGACCGGGACAGAAACCGGGCCGTGGCGCCTCTCAAGGCGGCCGATGATGCCCTGGTGATCGACTCCACCGAACTGACCATCACACAAGTGCTGGACAGGGTGCTGAGTCATACTAAGGTTAAACTTGGTCGTTAAGCCATTTGGCAATGCCGCCCTCAGGGAAGAAGGGCGGAATGTGTTAGTCACCCCACGTGTGCCGGATTGCCCCGTGGATGTTCAACTACAATAGTGTATTCATTAAACATGACTGAATCTTTTGCTCAACTCTTTGAAGAGTCTCTGAAAGAACTCGAAACCCGTCCGGGCTCCATCGTCAAGGGCACCGTTGTTGCCATTGAAAACGGCATCGTGCTGGTTGACGCCGGTCTGAAGTCCGAGTCTGCCATTCCTGCCGAGCAGTTCAAGAACGCCCAGGGCGAGCTGGAAATCAGCGTTGGCGACGAAGTAGACGTAGCGCTGGACGCCGTGGAAGACGGCTTCGGTGAGACTCAGCTGTCCCGTGAAAAAGCCAAGCGCCATGAAGCCTGGCTGCAGCTGGAAAAAGCCTACGAAGACGAAGAAACCGTGACCGGCGTGATCAACGGCAAGGTCAAGGGTGGTTTCACCGTAGAAGTGAACAGCATCCGCGCCTTCCTGCCGGGTTCCCTGGTAGACGTGCGTCCGGTTCGCGACACCACTCACCTGGAAGGCAAAGAGCTTGAGTTCAAGGTCATCAAGCTGGACCAGAAGCGCAACAACGTTGTTGTTTCCCGTCGTGCCGTGATCGAAACCGAAAACAGCGCCGAGCGCGAGCAGCTGCTGGAAAACCTGCAGGAAGGCCAGGAAGTCAAGGGTATCGTCAAGAACCTGACCGACTACGGTGCCTTCGTGGACCTGGGCGGCGTAGACGGCCTGCTGCACATCACCGACATGGCCTGGAAGCGCGTTAAGCATCCTTCCGAGATCGTGAACGTGGGTGACGAAATCAACGTTAAAGTCCTGAAGTTCGACCGCGAGCGCACCCGTGTGTCTCTGGGTCTGAAGCAGCTGGGCGAAGATCCGTGGGTAGATATCGCCAACCGTTACCCGGAAGGCACCCGTCTGGCCGGCCGCGTAACCAACCTGACCGACTACGGCTGCTTCGTTGAAATCGAAGAAGGCGTTGAAGGCCTGGTACACGTGTCCGAAATGGACTGGACCAACAAGAACATCCACCCGTCCAAGGTTGTATCCGTGGGCGACAACGTGGATGTGATGGTGCTGGACATCGACGAAGAGCGTCGTCGTATCTCCCTGGGTCTGAAGCAGTGCAAATCCAACCCCTGGCAGCTGTTTGCTGAAACCCACAACAAGGGCGACCGCGTTTCCGGCAAGATCAAGTCCATCACCGACTTCGGTATCTTCATCGGTCTGGAAGGCGGCATCGACGGTCTGGTTCACCTGTCCGACATCTCCTGGAACGCCAACGGTGACGACGCCGTTCGTGAGTTCAAGAAAGGCGACGAAATCGAAGCCGTGGTTCTGCAGGTCGATCCGGAGCGTGAGCGCATCAGCCTGGGCGTGAAGCAAATCGACGAAGATCCTTTCAATAAGTACCTGTCTGACAACAAGAAAGGTGCTATCGTTAAGGGTACCATCACTGCCGTTGACGCCAAGGGCGCCGTGGTTGAGCTGGAAGAAGGCGTGGAAGGTTACATCCGCGTTGCCGACATCTCTCGCGACCGCATCGAAGACGCCTCCACCGTGCTGAGTGCCGGTGAAGAAGTTGAAGCTCGCTTCATGGGCATCGATCGCAAGAACCGCACCGTCAGCCTGTCCATCCGTGCGAAGGACGAAGCTGAAGAGAAGGCCGCCATCGACACCCTGAACCAGCAGCAAGACGAAGTTGGTCTGAGTGCCATGGCTGAAGCATTCAAGGCGGCCAAGGGCGAATAAGCCAAGCCGTATTGAAACAAGGGGCCTTCGTGGCCCCTTTTTGTTTGAGTGTTCCGGAGAATGAATCATGACCAAATCCGATCTTATCGAACGCATGGCTGAACAATATGGACACCTTTCCGCCAAAGAAGTGGAAAGCGCCATCAAGGAAATTCTGGAGCAGATGGCATCTACTCTGCAGTCGGGGGATCGCATTGAAATTCGCGGCTTTGGCAGCTTCTCGCTGCATTACCGGGCACCCCGGCTGGGCCGTAACCCCAAGACCGGCGAAAAAGTGGAGCTTAACGGTAAATATGTGCCTCACTTCAAGCCGGGCAAGGAATTGCGGGAAAGGGTAAACCCGGCGTGAGTTCACTTTTCCCGGTGGCTGCGCTGGCGAAGCCGCGGCTTTTTCGGGATAATGCCAAACACTCAAAAATCAGGATGTTGAGAGGGTAAGGTGAAAATAATTTTTGGCCTGATAATTCTGGCGATCCTTTTTGCAGTAGGGCTGACACTGGGCTCCCAGAACGACCAGCTGGTGCACGTTAACTATTTGCTGGCTCAGGGAGACTATCGTCTTTCTTCCCTGCTGGCGGTGGTGTTCGTGGCTGGTTTTCTGATTGGCTGGCTGGTATTTGGTCTGGTGATGCTGCGGCTTAAAATGTCCAATAAAGGGCTGAATAAAAAGGTGGAACGTCAGCAAAGGGAACTGGAAGAGCTCAGGGCGCTGCCGGTTAAGGACTGACGAACTTCATGCTGGAATTGTTGTTTCTGCTGCTTCCGGTGGCTGCGGCTTATGGCTGGTATATGGGACGCAGAAGTGTTCGCCAGGATGCACAGAAACAATCCAGTCAATTCTCCCGGCAATATGTTGCCGGGTTGAATTTTTTGCTTTCCGATGAGCCCGACAAGGCGGTCGATCTTTTTATTCAGTTGTTGCAGGTCGACAGCGAAACCATTGAAACTCATCTGGCTCTGGGCAACCTGTTCCGCTCCCGCGGTGAGGTAGACAGGGCCATTCGCATTCATCAGAATCTGATTGCCCGCACCAACCTGTCGCTGGAACAGCGACACCTGGCCATGCTGGAGCTGGCCCGGGACTTTTTTGCCGCCGGTTTGCTGGACCGGGCCGAACAAATTCTCTCCGAGCTGAAAGACGACCCCGATTATGAGCAGGATGCCCTGGAGCTGCTGATGACCCTTTATCAGCAGCTGCGTGACTGGGAGCAGGCCATTACCGTGGCGGCCCGTCTTAAAAAGCGTCAGGGCAGCAAGGCGCTGGTACCCATGGGGCATTTCTACTGCGAGCTGGCCGAGCAGAAATGGCAGCGTCAGGATGGCAGGGGGGCTTTGTCCGACTTCAAAAGGGCACTCAAGGCCGATCCCGGTTGTGTGCGCGCCAACATCCGCATGGCCGCCATTTATATGGCAGGCGGACAGTGGAGCCAGGCAGTGGCCTGTCTGCAGCAGGTGACGGAGCAGGACAGAGGTTTTGTCAGTGAGGTGCTGGCCGATTTGCAGCATTGTTATCATCAGCTGCAACAGGACGACGCCTTTACTGCTCTGCTGGAGCAGTGGGTGGCCGAAGACAGCGGCGCCAGCGCCGTGCTGATGCTGGCAGACCGGGTAGCCGAGCGGGAAGGGCAGATCAGCGCCGAGCAGCTGGTGCTCTCTCACCTGCAACGTCACCCCACCATGAAAGGGTTCTACCGGCTGATGTCGTATCATGCGGCCAATGCCGAGCAGGGCAGGGCCCGGGCCAGCCTGGAAATGCTGAAGGCGCTGGTGGCCGAGCAGATCAAGGCCAAACCCAGCCATCGCTGCGGCCAGTGCGGCTTTTCGGCCCGCAGCCTGTTCTGGCAGTGTCCGTCCTGCAAGCAGTGGGGCAGCATCAAGCCGGTGCGGGGCCTCGACGGCGAGTAGATTACGACAGGGGTGAAGCGTGAGGAGTGAGGAGAAACACAACACGGTGTTTTCTTCTCCTTACACCTCACCCCTCACAAAAAGGATGTAGGTTGGTGATGAGCGCAGCGAATCCCAACATTTCAGGCACAGGCATACATTATAAATAAAAACCGAAGGTAATCATTCAATGCAACAAACATCACCTAACGGCGATCCCAAAATTCTGATCGCCCTCGACTTTGCCGATGAGCAGCAGGCAAAAGCCCTGGTGGCACAGCTGGATCCGGCTCAGTGCCGGCTCAAGGTGGGCAAGGAAATGTTCACCCTGTTTGGCCCCGGTTTTGTGCGTTATCTGGTGGCTCAGGGCTTTGATGTATTTCTGGACCTCAAGTTTCATGATATTCCCAACACGGTTGCCAAAGCGGTGGCCGCCGCTGCCGAGCTGGGCGTGTGGATGGTCAACGTACACGCCAGTGGTGGCAGCCGCATGATGGCAGCGGCCAAAGCCGCGCTGGCGCCCTATGGCGACAAGGCACCCTTGCTGATTGCGGTGACCGTGCTCACCAGCATGACCGCCGAAGAGCTGAATCAGACCGGCGTGCTGCGCTCTCCTGCCGAACAGGTGCTGGCGCTGGCGCGGCTCACCCAGGAGGCTGGCCTGGATGGTGTGGTGTGCTCCGCTCAGGAAGCCAGCCTGCTGAAAAGCGAGCTGGGCCCCGACTTCAAACTGATCACCCCGGGCATTCGTCCGGCGGGCAGCAATGCCGGCGATCAGCGCCGTATCATGACCCCTGAGCTGGCCCTGAAGGCGGGCAGTGATTATCTGGTCATTGGCCGGCCCATTACCCAGGCTGAAGACCCTGCCGCCGCTCTGGCCGCCATTAACGCCAGCCTGCATGGCTGAGCCCTTTTTGCCCGGTCTGGATCAGGCCGGGCTGCTTCGTGTTATTCGCAAACCCATGCCTTACGGTAAATACCGGGGGCAGCCGCTGTTGCGGCTGCCCCTGGCCTATTTGTGCTGGATGGAGCGCAAGGGCTGGCCTGAGGGCGCGCTGGGCACCGAGCTGGCACTGGTGTATGAGCTGAAGCACAATGGCCTGGATCAGGCGCTCTACGGGCTGCTGCCGCCCTGAGAAAGACCGGTGGTGGTTTATGCATGCATTGATTTAATGTGTCATTGATTGACACAATATAAGTTCAAAGCAGTATAAATAAAGTGGTTATATTCCTATCGGCAATAAAAAACGGGGCCCCAGAGGCCCCGTTTTTACAACCGGTAATGATTACTGGTTGATTAGAAATTGCTCGAGTGTGCCGCCATTTTCAATGGCTTTTTTGATCACGGCAGGCTGGCGACCCTGACCGGTCCAGGTTTTGTATTCGCCATTTTCGTCGGTGTAGGCATATTTGGGCGGACGCTTGGTACGCGGCGCAGAGGCCTTTTTGGATGCCGGCTCAACCACTTCCATCAGATCACTCAGATCAATACCGTCTGCGGCCAGCATTTCGGCATATTCCTTGAGTTTGCGTTCTTTCTCTTCAGCCTTGGCTCGTTCTTCGGCTTCGGCTTCGCGGCGCTCTTCCACTACCATGCTCAGTTTGCTCAGCGCTTCTTCCAGTTGCTCCATGGTCAGCTCACGGGCAGCGGCACGCAGGCTGCGAATATTGAGCAGGGTTTTCAGAAAATCGGTCATCTCGTTCACCTGTAGTTTCTTTGTAATCGTTTTATTGGTTTAAATTTACAGTCAGAACTGAATTGTTGCAAGTAAATTCATTTCACGGCTATTCATCTCAATCAATAATGAAGCCGATCCTTTAAAACCAAAATGAATATTTGTTGCATTTTGCAACCATATTCTTCGCTTGAGAGTCATATTAAATGAGTGCTGCCGGAGTGCGTAAAAGCCGCTCATGGCAGATCTTTCTTCTGCAGAAATTGGCCAGTAAACCGCAGTTTCCCATCGGGTGAGAAAATAATACGTTCTGTGCTAACAATTCGGTAACATGACAGCTTAATGTGTTGATTTTTGCTTCTGGAGCAGTAAAATCCGCCAACTTACCTGCGTAGAGGCGCAGCGCTTATCAGTAGGCCGGAACAGGGTGATGCCATTGACCCCGGCCAAAAGGAGGCGTTGCCGAAGTGGCGGCTTTCATCAAGAAGCCGCTGCTGGGATCAGTACCTAAAGGGCTGATACTGTCACGATGATTATCGTGATGCGCTACTGCTGGGAAAGAAAGGATAAGACTGTGTCGGTTTCCTGCTCCTGGTGGTTTTTTGTTACTCAAGATTCAGGTGCCGCTGTGGAAGCTCATCCGTTTATTCAAACTGTGTGGTCTGTGTTGCCACCCCTCATGGCCATTCTGCTGGCCATTGTTACCCGTCGTGTGTTGTTGTCTCTGGGTATCGGCATTTTGCTGGCCGCCCTGCTGATACAGCAATTCAGTCCCGTATCCTCCTTTTCCCATGTGGCAGACAAGGTCTTCTCCCTGTTCTGGAGCGATGGGGCGCTGAATGAGTGGAATGTAAATATTCTGCTGTTTTTGTTATTGCTGGGCTGCATTATCAGCATGCTGAGCCGGGCCGGGGCCACTCACGCCTTTGCCGAATGGGCTCAAAAACACATTAAAAGTCGTCGTCAGGCCAAGGCCATGACCGGCCTGCTGGTGTTTGTCTTCTTTATCGATGATTACTTTCACAGCCTTTCCGTCGGCACCATCTGTCGCCCGGTGACCGATCGCTTTGCTATCTCCCGGGCCAAGCTGGCCTATTTGCTGGATTCTACCGCCGCACCCATTTGCGTATTGATGCCGGTCTCATCCTGGGGCGCTTATATTATTGCCCTTATCGGCGGCATTCTTGCCGGCTATGGCCTGACCGGACAAAGCCCGCTGGCGGCCTTTATGACCATGGGGGCCATGAACTTTTATGCGATTTTCACCCTGCTCATGGTGATCCTGGTGATCCGCGGAAAATGGGATCTGGGCCCGATGAAACGGCATGAGGCCCGGGCATTGCAGGGTGAGCTGTTTGATCAGGGCAAGGGGGCCCCGCCGGGAGTCCATGACCATGAAGTCTCCGGTGGCCGGGTATCGGATTTGCTGTTGGCCATTGGCGGCCTGACGCTGGTAACCGTGGCCGGTCTGCTGTGGACCGGGGCCCAGGCGTTGAGCGAGGCGAAGCAGGCCTTCAGTTTGCTGGGTGCGCTGGAAAACACCAATGTTGGCCGTTCTCTGGTGGCCGGTGGCGTGGCCGGATTGCTGATTTGCGGCGTGGCGCTGGTGCGTGAGCGCACCTCTGCCAAAGACTGGGGGCATACCCTCAAGGTGGGCCTCAAGGGCATGCTGCCGGCCATTTACATTCTGTTGTTTGCCTGGACCATCGCCGGTCTTATCAGTGAGCTGCAAACCGGCAAATACCTGGCGTCACTGGTACAGCAAAATCTGCCGATTTATCTGCTGCCGGCCATTCTGTTTGTGCTGGCGGGGATCATGGCCTTTGCCACCGGCACCAGCTGGGGCACCTTTGGCGTGATGCTGCCCATCGCCGCCGACATGACCATGGCCATCGACGCCCAGATGCTGCTGCCCGGCATGGCGGCGGTGATGGCCGGTGCCGTGTTTGGTGATCACTGCTCGCCCATCTCCGACACCACCATTCTCTCTTCCACCGGGGCTTCCTGCCATCATATTGACCATGTGATGACTCAGCTGCCTTATGCCCTGTCGATGGCCGTGGTGAGCATTGCCGGTTTTCTGGCGCTGGGCATAACGGCCAGCCTGCTGGCGGGCTTTGTGGCGTCTGCCGTTGCCTTTGTACTGGTGCTGGGCTTCTGGTCGCTCGCGGCCAGAAGCAAGGGTACCGAGCCACGTACGGTATAACGGCGCTTCTCATTGCTGCCATTCAAATAATAAAAGCGCCAAATGGCGCTTTTATTGTTTTTATTTGCAACAACCACTGTTAAAGGTCAGACTCCATGCGCCGGAAGCCGAGAATAACGGCCTTGGAGGGCTCCTTGTCCATGCGGCTGATCACAATGCAGGCCAGACCACAGATAATAAAGCCGGGCACGATTTCATAGAGATCGAACAGGCCGCCTTCCAGTTGTTTCCAGCCGATCACGGTCAGTGCTCCCAGAATAATACCGGCCAGGGCGCCGTTACGGGTGAGGCGAGACCAGAATACCGACAGAATAATGACCGGGCCAAAGGCGGCGCCGAAGCCGGCCCAGGCATAACTGACCAGCTCCAGCACGGTGGCTTCCCGGTCGGTGGCAATAACCAGGGCCAGAATGGCCACCGCCAGCACCGCGATACGGCCAACCCAGACCAGCTCATACTCGCTGGCATGAGGGCGCAGCCAGCGCTTGTAGAAGTCTTCGGTAATGGCAGAAGAGCACACCAGCAACTGGGAGTCGATGGTACTCATGATGGCGGACATAATGGCGGCAATCAGAAAGCCGGCGACCCAGGGGTTGAACACCGCATTGGCCAGCGCCAGGAACACGGTTTCCGGGTTTTCCAGGGGCGCATCGGTAAAATACACGGCGCCGGACAGACCCACGCCCAGAGCACCAATCAGGGACAAAATCATCCAGCTCATGGCAATGCGGCGGGACAGCGGCACCGAGCGGGGCGAGTCAATGGCCATAAAGCGCGCCAGAATATGCGGCTGACCAAAATAACCCAGTCCCCACGCCATCAGGCTGAGGCCGCTCAGCAGCGAGAACTCATGGAACAGATCCAGCTTGTGATCACCCATGCCATCCAGAGTGGCCATGGTCTGCTCCATGCCGCCCAGCTCGTTCATCACCGCCCAGGGCATGATGATCAAGGCAAGCAGCATCAGAATGCCCTGGAAAAAGTCGGTCCAGGACACCGCCAGAAAACCGCCCATAAAGGTGTAGGCCACAATAACGGCACCCCCCACCAGCAGCGCGGTGAGGTAGGGCAGACCAAAGACCTTTTCAAACAAAATGGCGCCGCCCACCAGGCCGGAAGAGGTGTAAAACACAAAAAAGATCAAAATGGTCAGTGCCGAGATCACGCGAATAAGACCGCTGTGATCGTTCAGCCGGTTTTCAAGAAAGTCGGGCAGGGTAAGGGAGTCGTTGGCCTGCTCGGTATACACCCGCAGACGCTTGGCCACAAACAGCCAGTTAAGCCAGGCACCAATGACCAGACCAATACCAATCCAGGCCTGGTTCAGACCATAAAGATACACAGCGCCGGGCAGGCCCAGCAGCAGCCAGCCGCTCATGTCTGAAGCGCCCACACTGAGCGCGGCCACGCCAGGCCCCAGGCGGCGCCCGCCCAGAATATAATCGCTCAGCGAGCTGGTGGCTTTATAGGCGATCACGCCGATCAGCATGGTCAGCACCAGATAGCCGACAAAGGTAATTAAAATAGGGAGTTCAATGGTCATAATGCATTCCTGTTGTTGCAAACAGCATCAGTGGCTTCCGTGTGAGCAAGGGCTCAAATGTTACACCAAAAGTGGATACAACTCTTATAGTAGTATGGCGTCGAACGGAGCGAGCATTGAAAAATGTGAGGGTCAACTGGCAGCAGGCAACAGCAAAAAACCGTCACTCCGGCTTTCGCCGGAGTGACGGTTTGATGCGGGTCCAAGTTTACCGGGACGTGGGGTTTAAATGGCTTTTTCCAGCGAAGCCTTTACCTTTTCTGCCACATGATGAATGTCTTCGCTGCGGTCGCTGACCACCACCAGCCGGTTATAGCTCATGGGCATAACCTCACCGTGCAGGTTGGCTTCGGCAAAGCGGTTTTGCAGCTGCAGGGCCCGCTCCATGGGCACCAGAAACACATGAACTCTGTTGCGTTTGCCCTGGATCACCAGATGGGCGGCAGGGCCACCGGCAAACATGCAGTGATTGACATAATACACCCGGCCGATATCCGCCATATCCTGCAGCCGGGTGCCATAGGGGCGCAGCTTGGCGTTAACCGTTTCCAGGGTCACGGCTTCGTCCACATAATGGGTAAAAGGCATTTCCCGCAGCACATGATTCATGGCCACCTGGCCCACCGGCGGGGGCTCGGCCACGGCCTGGGGAGAGAAGGTAACAAAGCGGGTGGCGAACCCCAGGGCAAACGCCACCGAAGCGGCCACGGCCAGACTCCGCCAGCCGGAAAGCTCCCGGTTGTCGGGCTGGCGCAACAAATGAGACAGCATCAGCTTGTCGGGCAGGGCCGCAGGAACCGGCTCTTCAAGCGCCCGGTTAAGCTTGCGGTTAAACGCCTTCATCTCGTCCAGAAACTGACGATTGCCGGGGTTGATGGCAGAGGCGGCTAAAAAGTCGGGGCTTTTGTCATCAGGATCCGCGTAGGCCCGGCGGCGGAATTCCAGATCATCCATTGTTACGACCTCTTGCTGTTTTGTCTTGCTCCATGGCCTCTTTCAGCTGGTTGCGGGCGCGAAAAAGGCGGGTCATTACGGTGTTTTTGTTCAAGTCCAATATTCCGGCAATTTCCTCTCCACTGAAGCCGCCAATTACCTGCAGCAACAGCGGCTCTCGATATTCGGGGGCCAGCTCGGCAATGTGCCGGCGCAGCCATTCATTTTCCATGTCCTGCTCCAGGCCCGGCGATTTGCGATCCGGCACCGATGTGGTTTCAATGTCCACCAGATCGAACTGCTTGCGTTCAAACCGACGGGCATTTTCCCGGCGCAAAATGGTAATAAGCCAGGCCTTGGCGGCTTTTTCTTCTTTCAGGCTGTCGAGCGCTTTCCAAGCCCGCAGAAATGTCTCCTGCACCAGGTCTTCAGCCACCTGCCGGTCATGGCACAGCCAGAATGCATAGCGGAACAAATCGCCATGCAGGGCATACACTAAAGCCTCGTAACGCTTTTGTTTTATCATCATGTCTTTAGAGACCGAGTGCTGCCGTTGTTGCTTTCGTCTGAATATGGAAATCATCACTTTCCCCGGGAGTGCTCCTGTTATTCAGTCTAACCACAGTTGCAGCCCGGTGCGACAGCCTTGTGCCAACGCCTTGCGTCAACGCAGACAAAAAGTAACGAGCCTGTTTGAAACCGGTTTTGCCGTTGCTACTATGCAATCAGGTCAGACCCCTTGATATGGCAAGGAGCCTTCATGTCGTCGACTTCCCCCCTTGTTACTCCCAATGGCGATCGCATTGCCATTGTGACCGGGCTGCGAACGCCCTTTGCCCGTCAGGCTACCGTTTTTAAAGACATGCCCGCGCTGGATCTGGGGCGCATGCTGGTGGCCGGATTGCTGGCCCGGGCGCCGGTGCCCGCCAGCGATATTGAACAGCTGGTGTTCGGCCAGGTGATTCAGATGCCCAGTGCGCCCAACATTGCCCGGGAAATTGTGCTTGGCACCGAGCTGCCGGCAAGAACCGATGCCTACAGCGTGACCCGCGCCTGCGCCACCAGCTTTCAGGCGGTATCCAGCCTGGCCGAGTCCATGCTGGCCGGCCGGGTGGACATCGGTATTGCCGGCGGCGCCGACTCGTCGTCTGTGCTGCCTATCGGTGTTTCCCGGCGGCTTGCCGGGGCCCTGCTGGCGCTGAACAAGGCCAGAAACCTTAAGCAGAAGCTGGCCATTTTGCGCCGGCTTGAACTGAACGACCTGATGCCGGTGCCGCCGGCCATTGCGGAATATTCCACCGGGCTGACCATGGGCCAGACCGCCGAGCAAATGGCCAAGAGCCACGGCATCTCCCGCCGGGAGCAGGATGAATTTGCCCTGCGCTCCCATCGGCTGGCCGCTGCGGCCTGGGAGCAGGGCTGGCTGAACGGTGAGGTGATGACCGCCTTTGTGCCGCCCTTCAAGGCGCCCCTTGAACGGGACAACACCCTGCGGCCCGAGTCAGCGCTGAGTGACTACCAGCGGCTCAAGCCTGCCTTTGACAAGCGCCACGGCAGCGTGACCGCCGGCAACAGCACGGCACTCACCGACGGCGCCGCCGCCGTGCTGATGATGACCGAAAGCCGGGCAAAAACGCTGGGGCTCCGGCCCCTGGGGTATTTGCGCAGCCATGCCTATGCCGCCATTGGCGTGCAGAGTGACATGCTGCTGGGGCCGAGCTACGCCACCCCGCGCGCACTTGCTCAGGCCGGGTGCAGCCTGGCCGATATGGATCTGATCGACATGCACGAAGCCTTTGCGGCCCAGACCCTGGCCAACCTCACGTGCTTTGAAAGCCGCACTTTTGCCGAAAACGAGCTGGGGCTGAATGAGGCCATTGGCAGCGTCGACATCAACAAATTCAACGTGCTGGGCGGGTCGCTTGCCTATGGCCATCCCTTTGCCGCCACCGGTGCGCGCATCATTACCCAAACCCTGAACGAGCTGAACCGCCGGGGCGGCGGTCTGGCCCTTGCCACCGCCTGTGCCGCCGGTGGCCTGGGCGTGGCCATGGTACTGGAGGCAGCCCAATGAGCGAACCAACCACCTTTACCCTGAGCGTGAACGACGGCATTGGCATTATCACCATGGATGTGCCCGGCGAGCGCATGAACACCCTGCGGGCCAGCTTTGCCGGTGAACTTCGCACGCTGCTGGCGGATATTCGCCGGAACACCGCTATAAAAGGCCTGGTGCTGCGATCCGGCAAGCCCGGCTCCTTTATTGCCGGGGCCGATGTGCATATGCTGGATGACTGCCAGAGCGCCGGACAGGCCGAAGCACTGGCCCGGTCGGGGCAGGCGCTGTTTGGCGAGCTGGAGAGCCTCGAACTGCCCCTTGTGGCCGCCATTCACGGTCCCTGTCTGGGGGGCGGACTGGAGCTGGCGCTGGCCTGCCATGGCCGGGTATGCAGCGATGACGACATTACCCGCCTGGGGTTGCCCGAGGTGCAGCTGGGGCTGATTCCCGGCTCCGGCGGCACCCAGCGCCTGCCTCGGCGAGTGGGCCTGATGAAGGCCCTCGACATGATGCTCACCGGCAAGCAGCTGAGACCGAAACAGGCACTGAAAGCCGGCCTGGTGCACGACATGGTGCCCGAAAGCATATTGCTGGACACCGCCATTGCCATGGCCAAAAAAGGCAAACCCGCCGGCACCAGCACAAGGGATTTAAAATCCCTTGTGCTGGAAGGCAACCCGCTGGGGCGCAAACTGGTGTTCGATCAGGCGCTGAGCCGCCTGCGTGGCAAAACCCGGGGCAACTACCCGGCACCGGAAAAACTGCTGGAGGTAGTGCGCACCGGTTATGAGCAGGGCAAACAGGCCGGCTTTGAAGCCGAGGCCGCCGCCTTTGGCGAGCTGGTGACGACCCCGGAGTCGGCAGCCTTGCGCCGGCTGTTTTTTGCCACCACAGAGATGAAAAAGGAAACGGATTATCAGGGCGCGGGGCCGGGCCCCCTGAGCCGGGCCGGCGTGCTGGGCGGTGGCCTGATGGGCGGCGGCATCGCCTTTGTTACCGCCACCAAAGCCGGCCTGCCGGTGCGCATCAAGGACATAGAGAACAAGGGCATCAATCAGGCCATGGCCACCGCCCACCGGCTGCTGAGCAGCAAGGTCGAGAAAAAGCACCTTCGTCAGCCCGAAATGAACCGCCAGCTGTCTTTGCTGACCGGCACCCTGGATTACAGCGGCTTTGAGCGGGTGGACGTGGTACTGGAGGCGGTATTTGAAGATCTGAAGGTAAAGCGACAAATGGTGCAAGAGGTGCAGGCCCGTTGCCCGGAGCACACCATTTTTGCCAGCAATACCTCGTCGCTGCCCATTCACCGGATTGCCGAAGGGGCCGCTCACCCGGAGCGGGTGGTGGGGCTGCATTATTTCAGCCCGGTGGAAAAAATGCCCCTGGCCGAGATCATTCCCCATGCCGGCACCAGCCCGGCCACAGTGGCCACGGCACTGAAACTGGCCCGGGCTCAGGGCAAAACCCCCATAGTGGTGAAAGACAGCGCCGGTTTTTACGTTAACCGCATTCTGGCGCCCTATGTCAATGAGGCCGTCCGGCTGCTGCTGGACGGCGAGCCCGTCGAGTCTATTGACCACGCCCTGGTGGACTATGGCTTTCCGGTGGGGCCCCTGACCCTGCTGGATGAAGTGGGCATCGACGTGGCCGCCAACATCGCCCCCGTGCTTGAAGCCGAGCTGGGCAGCCGCTTTAAGGCGCCGCCGGCCCTGAGCAAGCTGCTGGACGACAAACGCCTTGGCAAGAAAAACGGCCGGGGCTTTTACGTCTTTGACAAAAAGGGCAAACCCGCCGATCCGGCCATCTACCGGCTGCTGAACATCACGCCTCAGGCAAGGCTGCCGGCTCAGGACATGGCCGAGCGCTGTGTGCTGCCGATGCTGAACGAAGCGGCATTGGCTCTGAGTGAAGGGGTGGTGGCCTCAAGCCGGGACGGCGACATTGGCGCCGTATTCGGCATCGGCTATCCGGCCTTCACCGGCGGCCCGTTCCACTATATGCACCAGCAGGGCATAGAGAACATTGTCGCGAAAATGGAAGAATATGCCCGCAAATACGGTGAACGCTTCAAACCCTGCCAGTCGCTCAAGGACATGGCAGAGCAGGGACAGAGTTATTATTGAATACCGGAAAAGGTTGGGACTCGCCCAACCAATCTACAACAAAAAAGCCCCGATACCGGAGCTTTTTGCGTTTATTTGTAGTGAATAATCAGAAATCGGCGTTACGCGGGGTGCGGGGGAAGGGGATAACGTCACGCACGTTGCCCATGCCGGTGACATAGGCCACCAGACGCTCAAAGCCCAGACCAAAGCCGGCGTGAGGCACGGTGCCGTAGCGGCGCAGATCCCGGTACCAGCCGTAGTCTTCCACGTTCAGGCCCATTTCTTCCAGACGGGCGTCCAGCACTTCCAGCACTTCTTCCCGCTGGGAGCCACCGATGATCTCGCCAATGCCCGGGGCCAGCACGTCCATGGCCGCCACGGTTTTGCCGTCGGGGTTGAGCTTCATGTAGAAGGCCTTGATGTCCTTCGGGTAGTTCTTCACCACCACCGGCGCCTTGAAGTGTTCTTCGGCCAGGTAGCGCTCGTGCTCGGAGGACAGATCCACGCCCCATTCCACCGGGAACTCGAACTTTTTGCCGGATTTTTTAAGGATCTCCACCGCATCTGTGTAGTCCACCTGGGCAAAGTCCTTTTCCACAAACTGCTGCAGACGGGTAATGGCGTCCTTGTCCACGCGCTGGGCAAAGAAGCTCATGTCGTCCATGCGCTCTTCCAGCACGGCCTTGAACACATACTTCAGCATGTCTTCGGCCAGCTTGGCGGCGTCATCCAGATCGGCAAAGGCCAGCTCCGGCTCCACCATCCAGAACTCCGCCAGGTGGCGGCTGGTGTTGGAGTTTTCGGCGCGGAAAGTGGGGCCAAAGGTATAGACCTTGCTCAGGGCGCAGGCGTAGGTTTCGGCATTGAGCTGACCGGATACGGTGAGGAACGCTTCCTTGCCAAAGAAGTCTTCGCCAAAGTCGATATCATTCTTGTCGGTGCGCGGCAGGTTCTGCAGATCCAGGGTGGACACCCGGAACATTTCACCGGCGCCTTCACAGTCGGAGGCGGTCACAATGGGCGTGGCCACCCACATATAGCCGTTTTCATGAAAGAAGCGGTGCAGCGCCTGAGACAGGCAGTTGCGCACCCGGGCCACGGCGCCGATCAGGTTGGTGCGCGGGCGCAGGTGGGCGTATTCCCGCAGATATTCAATGGAGTGGCGCTTGGCGGCCATGGGGTAGGTATCCGGGTCATCCACCCAGCCCACTACCTTCACCTCGGTGGCCTGCAGCTCAAAGTCCTGGCCCTGGCCCTGAGACTCGGCCACGGTGCCGGTCACTTCCACCGAGCAGCCGGTGGTCAGGCGCACCACTTCAGACTGATAATTCGCCACGTTATTGGGCACCACAGCCTGCACCGGATTGAAGCAGCTGCCATCGTGAATGGCCAAAAACGAAATTCCCGCCTTGGAGTCACGGCGAGTGCGAATCCACCCCTTAACGGTAAGGGGGGTGCCAACGGCATATTTGCCTGCCAGCACATCAGTTACGGATGCGTGGGTCATGTAAATCGCTCTCCAGCTTTGAACTAAACCGGCCCCGGGCCGATACACTAATACATAAGGGGGGTAATGTTACCCGTGTGGGGTCAGGACTCAAGCAAAAGATGGGGAGGGTCGTGGCAAAGCAGTGCAAAGGCCGGCTTGGCGCCGGGCTTGCGGCCCTGAACGGGGGGCTGGACTCTTTTTTCTGCTGCTGAGACCCTGCCGCTGTTTGCTTTTATCAACCCGAATAGTCTGCTTCACCGGCGGGTTGGGATTGCTCTCTGGCTGTATTACACTGGCGAAAAATTTTCAGGAGAACAGCATGATTTTGCTTGGTCCACTGCAAAAAGCGCTGGCAACCCTGCATCTGGCATTATGCCAGCCCAAGGACGAGTTTATCCGCGATGCCGTTATTCAGCGCTTTGAATACAGCTATGAGCTGGCATGGAAGTTGTTGCGTCGATATCTGGCCGAGGATGTGGGGGCCGAAACCCTGGCTCCTCTGAGCCGCAAGGATCTGTTCCGCCTTGCCGCCGATAAACAGCTTATTGCAAGCCCCTTGCCCTGGTTTGATTATCATCATGCCCGTAACATTACTTCCCATACCTATGATGAAGCGGTAGCGGAACAGGTGTATCAGGTTGCGATCGCTTTTTATGACGATGCCATGGCTCTGCTGACCGAGCTGGAGAAGCGCAATGCCACAGATTGATGCCGCCGCCATGAGCCTGTTGCTCGACTGCCTCAAACAAACACTGCCGGTGCAGGAGGGGGTACGTGCCTATGTGTTTGGCTCCCGGGCAAAACACCAGGCCCGCCCTTATTCCGACCTCGACCTGGCGCTGGAACATCCTTGCCATCCCTTGCCGCCCGAGCTGTTGTTTCGCCTCAAGTCCACACTGGGTGAGTCTGACCTGCCCTTTATGGTGGACATCGTTGACTTGCGAACCATCAGTGAAGAGTTCAGACAGGCCATTCTTCCCGACCTGATCCCTCTTGAGCTGAAATAATGGATCTTGAGTACCGCCTGCGCGCCACGGAATACAGCACATGGTGGTTGTTGGAGCGCGGGCAGCCTGCCCGCATTTTGCCGCGCAGCGGCAAAGGCAGTTGCACTCCGGCCCCGATGCAGCAGCCTGCGCAGCAGGTCTTGAGACACTGTTTGCAAACGAAACCAGACCACTCCCGCGGCTTTTGGCCATACTTGTTCAAGGTATAAGCCCAGGGAGGGAGCAAGATGCGAGTGTTATTACTGTTGCTGGTGCTACTGAGCGGGCAGGCGTGGGCACAGTTGTTATGGCACACCGGCAGCGAACTGAACGAGGCGGGTCAGCACCTGCAACGGCTGTTGTTGCCCGATGAGCGCGCCCTGGCGGCGATGAGCTCCTACGAGCGGGATGCCTGGCTCACCCGGGAATGGCGCAGGGTGCTGCAGGAAAGAGAACGCTTTGCCCAGTACGCCCTGCCGGCGCACTGGCGCACCGCAGGCTTTGAGCGGGCCATTAAGCAGCAAAACCTGGCGGCCTATATGGCCGGGCAGGCCCCCGACTATAACGGTTATCGGGAGCTGTATCGTCATTATCGGCGTCTGGCAGAGATCACGGATTATACGACCCTGCCGCCGGGGCCCGAGATTCGCCCCGGCGAGCGGGATGCGGCCATTCCCGCCCTGCGCCGGCGGCTGGCCGAGCTGGGCCGGCAAGTGCCTGCACCCGTGGGTCGGGCCGATGTGCTGGACCCGCAGTTAAGCGAGACGCTGGCCGACCTGCAACGGGCCGGCGGTTTGAATGTAACCGGCAGACTGAACCAGACGACCCGGACCCTGCTGAACCGATCGCCCGGTGAGCTTAGGGCCGAGATCAAGGCCAATCTGCGCCGCTGGCTGCGGCTGCCGCCGGCCACCAGTGACTATGTGCTGATCAACATTCCTTCCTACCGCCTGACCCTGGTGCGCGAAGGGCGGCCACAGCTTGCCATGAAAGTGATAGTAGGCCGGCCCGACTGGCCCACCCCCGAGCTGGCCACTCATATTGATGCCCTCAAGGTCAATCCGGACTGGACCCCCACCGCCAATATAGTGCGGGAAGATCTGCTGCCGGCCCAGCGCAAGGACGGCGGTTACCTGGACCGTAACGGTTTCAGCGCCTGGCTGCCCGGCCAGATTGAGCCGGTGCCGCCGTCCAGCATCAACTGGCACAGCCCGCCCCCCGGCCTGCGCCTGGTGCAGCAGCCCGGGCCCACCAATGCCCTTGGGCGGCTCAAGTTTGAAATGCGTAACCGCCACAGCGTGTATCTGCACGACACCCCCGATAAATCCCTGTTCGGCCGCGACCAGCGGGCGCTCAGCCACGGCTGTGTGCGCCTGGCCGATCCCGCCGCGCTGGCGCGAGGGCTGGGCTGGCAAGTGCCCGGGCACGAACGCACTCAAGTGCTGCCACCGCCCGAGCGGTTGCCGGTTTACATGGTGTATTTCACCGCCTGGAGCGAGGGCGGCAGCCTGGTGTTTGCCGGGGATATTTATGGTAAAAACCGCGCCGCAAATGAAGTATGGTGAGATTTATATGGAACCCAAAAAGGGAACCAAATGAAAAACCTGAACAATACTCCTGAAATTGGCGATGTTCTTTCGGAAACTTGCATCAATAAATTCCCTTGCGGCCCCGCAGACTGAGCTATAAATAATAACAAGCGCAATGCTTAAGAGGTCCGGCACTGAAGAGAAGAAAAAGTACCGGAACATATAATCGAGCTGAAGGGAGGCCGCGAGACTATATGATAAACACAGGCACAGGCGGTGCCGGGATGAAAAGGTAAATGTTTTAACCAGGAAGGTTTTCTGTAAAACAGGGAACTGAAAACACAAGCAAGGAAAGAGGGTTTTCTTATGTTGATTGCAAAAGAACTGTTGCGTCTGGTAAATGATGAAGAAGGTCTGACTACCGTAGAGTATGCGGTTGCGGGTGCTCTTGTTGCAGCTGCTGTAGTTGGTGCATTTTCTAATTTGGGTACTTCGGTTACAAACAGGGTAAATGATTTGTGTACAACAGTAGCCAGTGGTGCTACTACCACTACGAATTGCAAGTGATTTTATTTTCAATATATTGCACAGGGTGATTCCACCCTGTGCATAATAGAATGGTGGAGCTATGGAACAGCTACCATTATTTGCATTGCTGGTTTGTGCCACCTGGACGGACCTCAGGACGCACAAGATACCTAATTTTATTACTCTACCATTTATTCCGTCAGGAATTATCTTTCATGCTACTTTTGGCGAAGGAACCGTATTTCCCCTATCCGGGTTGGTATTTTCCTTTTTGCTCCTGTTTCCGTTTTTTATGCTGCGTTTTTTTGCCGGCGGTGATGTCAAATTGGGCATGGCCATTGCTACCTTTACCGGCTGGCAGATATTTCTTGAATCTTTGCTTTACGGCCTGATGATGGGTCTGCCCTTGGTGCTGATCCTGGCCTGGAAAAAGGTGGGCTGGCAGGGCTTTAAAGCCACCTTTACCCGTTACGGATTGATATTCGGCTCCCGCCGTTATCTGGCGCCGGCAGACAATGAAATGGCCGGCCTGAAAGTCCCCTACGGCCCGGCCCTGGCTCTGGGTGCGGCCCTGGCGGTGATACTCAATAAATATCAGTTATTTACCCTGATATCCTGACTATCAGCTATCAGCTATCAGGCGACAGGTTTTTAACTTACAGCTGACAGCTTATAGCTTACAGCTCAATCAGGAAGGAGGTAACACGGATGTTCCTGCCCAAACCCAAAACCTTGGCCGACACCGGTCTTTCCAAAGAGTTGCTGTTTCGCCTTTGCCTGCGGCACCTGCAGGAAGAGGCGTCGCTGTCTTTGCCCGTGCTGGCCGAGCGTCTGTGCCTGCGGGGCAGCATTGTCGAGCCCCTGCTGCAGGAGCTGAAAACCCTGCAACTGGTTGAAGTGCGTGCATCGGGCCGCATGGATGAACCTATTCGCTTTGCGCTCACCCAAAAAGGGCAATACGAAGCTCAGGTGCTGAATGAGCGGGACGGCTACATAGGCCCGGCGCCCATTCCCCTTGCCGATTACAATCGGCTGGTGCTGGCCCAGTCTCTGGGAGAACGCAGTATTGGCCGGGAGCAACTTGAAGCTGCTCTCTCCGATATGGTGATAAGTTCTGAACTGGTGAATGCCCTGGGGCCGGCGCTGAACTCGCGCCGGCCCCTGCTGATTTACGGTCATGCGGGCACAGGTAAAAGCTTTTTGTGCCATCGCTTTAACCGGGTGTTTGATGAGCATATTTATGTGCCTCACGCCATTGCGGTGCAGAACACCATTATTCCGGTATTTGACCCCCTTTATCACTGGCGGACAGATAATCACGATCCGGAAAGAGATGCCCGTTATATCGCCTGCCAGCGGCCACTGGTGATGGTGGGGGGCGAGCTTAAGCTAAATATGCTGGAAGTACACTTTGACAGGCAATCCCGCCAGTACAGTGCCCCGTTGCAAATGAAGGCCAATAACGGCGTTTTTCTGATTGATGATCTGGGCCGGCAGGGCTTTTCCGCCGACGAGCTGTTTAACCGCTGGATAGTGCCCATGGAAGAAAAACGGGATTTTCTCTCCTTGTCCAATGGTCTGCACTTTGATATTCCCTTTGAACAGATACTGGTGTTTTCCACCAACCTGGATCCGGAGTCCATTGCCGATGAGGCCTTTTTGCGCCGCCTGGGTTACAAGCTGCATTTGCGGGAAATGCCGGAAGAATTGTACCGGCAGGTCTGGAATATGAACCTGGAAAAATACCAGCTTTCTGCTAACGAGCTGTTGTTTCGCTTTATGGTAGACAGCCTGCACAAAGGCAGTGATAAACCCCTGATCGCCTGCTACCCAAGGGATATTCTGGGCATTGCCCGGGACATTATGCACTTTAACGGTCAGGCCGGCATGCCGCTCAACAAGGAAATTATTGCCAAAGCCTGGAACATGTACTGCGTTCACTGACTATACTCCTTTTGTGGAATAAACGATTAAACCAAGGATTCGGTTATGAAAACACGTACTCTGCTGCTGTTTGTACTGTCTGTTGTTTTCGGCGTGGCGGCCGCCTACATGGCCAATAACTGGCTTAATCAGCAAAGTCAGGCCGCCCAGGCTAAGGCCCAGGGCGAAACCACCCAGGTAGTGGTGGCGGCGGTCGATCTGGTGCCTGGCGCTCCCATTGAACCCATTCATGTTCAGTTAAAAGACATAGACTCCCGCCTGGTGCCTCCCGGCGCTCTGACCAGTCTGGAGCAGGCCCAGAATATGGTGGCCAAAAACAATCTCTACCGGGGAGATGTGCTGCGTAACGAGCGGCTGGCGCCGGTGGGTGAGGGCAGTACCCTTTCCGTGCTGCTTGAGCCCGGCATGAGGGCGGTGACCGTACGGGTTAACGATGTGATCGGTGTGGCCGGTTTCCTGCTTCCCGGCAACCGGGTCGATATTCTGTTCACCGAAGGTGACATGACCCGCACCGTGCTGAAAAACCTCAAGGTGCTGGCGGTGGATCAGACTCAGCATACCGACGAAAACCGGCCCAAGCTGGTGCGCGCCGTTACCCTTGAAGTCGACCCCGAGCAGGCAGAACGCCTGGTGAACGCCAGCTCCAATGGCCGCATTCAGCTTGCCCTGCGCAATCCCAATGATGAACTGGATCCGCAAGTCGAGACGGTGGCCGCCGTGGCTGCACCTCAGCCCGAGCCCAGCCCCGAACCGGCACCGCGCGTGATCCGCCCGCGTTCGTCGACCATTGATCTTATCAAGGGTACCAGCCAGCAACAGGTGCCGGTAAAAAGCTGATAATTAAAACAACTTACTTTTAGTGCACATGGAGGTGGCTATGAAAGCCTTATTGGGAAGCGTTTTAGGATTAACCCTGTTGGCGGCCACCGGCCCCGTTATGGCCGGTGGCAGCCTGAACGAACCGGGCAACGAAATGCAGCTGCCCATTCATAAATCCCGCTCACTCTTGCTCGACCGGCCCGCCAGCCGCGTGTCGGTGGGTAATCCTGCCATTGCCGACGTGCTGGTGTTGCAGGATCGTGAACTGTATCTGGTGGGCAAATCCCTCGGCCATACCAATCTGATGGTATGGGACATGAACGACAACCTTATGCAGGTATACGACATTGAAGTAAGCCATGATCTGCAGGGGTTAAAAGAGCGGCTTTACCGTTTTCTGCCCAACGAACCCATTCAGGTACACACATCACAGGGGCAGCTGGTGGTGAGTGGTGAAGTCTCCAATCTTGATCGTCTTAATGCCGCCTATGATCTGACCCGGGGCTACGTGGTGGCCGCCGAAGGGGGCACAGCCCGCTCCGAAGTCATGAACATGATGAGCGTGGGTGGTGGCCAGCAGGTGATGCTGGAAGTCACCGTGGCCGAGGTGGCCCGGGACACTTCACGCAGCTGGGAGTCGGCCTTTGAACTGCTGGAAAGCTCCGGCAACTGGGGTTTTTCCCTGCTGCGTGACAGCGTGGGCCAGCTGGCCGCCTTTGGTAGCAATACCGTGATTGGGAGCTTTGCCAGCGCCGACACCGTATTTAACGTGGCGCTGGATCTGGCCAAAACCCGCGGTCTGGCCAGGGTACTGGCCGAGCCGCGCATTACCGCCATCAGCGGTCAGTCCGCCGAGTTTCTCTCCGGCGGAGAGTTTCCGGTACCTGTGCCGACTGAGGATGGTGTTGCCGTGGAATTCAAGGAGTTTGGTGTGGGGCTTAAATTCACGCCGGTAGTGCTGAGCAGCGGCAAAATCAACCTTAACCTCAATGTTGCCGTGAGTGAGCCTGTGGTAGCCAACTCGGCCAACGTACCTCTGTTTGGCGATATTACCGCCCTCAGCAAGCGCAGCGCCGGCACCACGGTGGAGCTGGGCGATGGTCAGACCATCAGTATTGCCGGCCTGCTCAGCGAAAACAGCCGGGAGCAGGTAAGCCAGCTGCCCTTTGCCGGTGATATTCCCGTGCTTGGCAACCTCTTTACCAGCCGCAGCTTTGCCAAGGGGGAATCCGAGCTGGTGATTATGGTCACGCCTCGCCTGGTGAGGCCCTTTAATAAGCAGCAGGTTACCCTGCCCACCGATGGTTTTGTTGAGCCCAACGATCTCGAGTTTTATCTGCTGGGCAGAATGTCGGAACGTTCTCGCGCAGACAGCGATGTTTCTGGCTCAAGCCAGAGCGGTAACACTGGCGCCAATCCGGCAATGAGCGAGGGTGGCATGGAACAAACCTATGGTCAGTCGCTCTAGTGGAACAAGTCGCCAAACAAGGAGAGTTACCATGAAACAGTTATTGTTCACCCTGCTGGCAGCCGGTGTGCTTACTGGCTGTGCCAGTGAACGCTACTACGGCTTTGACATGGGTCAGGATACTCAGAGTCTCGACACACTACAGGTGCTGGATCCCGGTGCCGCCGTCCGTAACGATGGCAAGCTGGCCGCGCTCACGCTGAACGGTGAATACGGCGTGTCGTTGCACGACAAATATGTGAAAGGCGCCGAGGCCCCGGCCGAAGGCAAAACCCAGGTCACTCTGAACTTTGGTAATTAAGGAGTAACGCCATGAAAGCGCTGCCACACCACAACAAACAGAAAGGCGCCGTACTGGTTCTGGTGACGGTAGCGCTGTTTACCCTGCTTGGCTTTACCGCCCTGGCCCTGGATGGAGGGTATCTTATTCTTAACAAGACCCGGGTACAGGACGCGGTGGACTCGGCAGCATTGAGTGGTGCCAGAACTTTGGCTGATGGTAAAACTCAAGCTGAGGCCGAACAGGCGGTGATTGATACCTTGACAGAGGTATTTACCGGAAGCGGATTTGAGACTGTCAATATAGATACCAGCCAGTTGAGCTCTCTGGTTACCATAGATTTTTCTGATGCTCCGGTTCCTTTTACTCCGGGCTCGCCCACTGGAGAGTACATCAGGGTGACTTTGAACACGGTTCCGGTTGATCAGTTTTTTTCCCAGTTGTTAATTGATACCTGGCAGGTTTCTGCAGCAGGTGTGGCAGGCACAGTTTATATTGATGATCCTGATACCGAAGGCATGTTTCCTTTATTGCTGTGTGCCGCAGACTTTGATAGTTCAAATGACTTTGGATTTCGTGCTTATGACCCACTTGACGTTGATGATCCTACACCCATCGGCGATATTCTGGTGATCAAGGCACCAAGCCATACTTGGTCGGGCAGTCCAGGCAATTTTCTGGCTCTGGACTTTGACGGTAATGGTGCCAGTGATCTGGGGAAATTTCTTGCCGGTGACTGCCTGAGATATGATGGCAATGGTGATTTGGTAGACCACTGTAGTTATAGTGATGGAGATGAAATCTATACTGAAACTGGCAATATGCCAAACAAGGTTGCATGGGGAATAAATACACGATTCAATAAGTATTCGGGTGACCTGCGAAATGATAAGCCCGGCGTTCCTTATTCAGATCCGGCAAATATGACTCAAGCATATTATCCAGACTGTAATCAGTCGGCTAATGCGCCGATAAAACTTGATCCTGCCAATTTTGTTCCGGTGTCAACTTCGTCTGGAGCAACATACAGTAAGCTATCATCCGAGGATGTTGGTAAGTTGCAAACGTATTCCGATTATATTAGTGGTTCAGAGAGTAGTCCTATCGGTGTTCAAGGGAGAGATGTGTGCGTTGATAACAGAAGAGTTGTATGGGTGCCAACAGCCAACTGTGCGGGGTTATCACCGGGTAAGTCTCCTACAGAAATAAAACTGGCTTGTATGTATTTGCCTCAGGAAGTGACCAAGGAAAAAGGTGCTGGCAATACCCAGTACATCATGGCCGAATTGCTTGAAACACAACATTGTCCTCCAAGATCGGGTGATCAACCTACACCGGGTACCAGTGGTTACAAAAAGATAGTTTTATTCAAGCATGACACTCGTGGAGACGCATAATGAATAATCTGTCACGACAAAAAGGACTGGCAGCTGTTGAAGCAACAATAGTCATGCCCGTGCTGCTATTGATGATAATGGCTGTAGGCGAGTTTGGAAGGGCTCTGTACCAATACAACACTTTGACCAAGTCAGTGCGCGCAGGGGCTGGTTTTTTTGCAGAGCACCCTGGCCCGGTGAACATTGATAAAACGAAAAGAGTGGTTGTTTATGGTAAGGATGACGCTTCGGGAGACTCTGTACTTCCTGGGTTGGATGTAAGTGATGTAACTGTGGGATCCTCAGTGGTAAATGGGGACATTTATATTGTGGTGAGCGCAGTATATAACTGGACACCTGTGTGGGGAGATACCTTTAATACCTTTGTTGCGGGTAGCTTATCACTGGATTTCCCTTTGGTAACCAGTGTGACAATGAGGTCGCTGGAATGAAATCTTTTACATCAAAGCACGAGGAGGGAACAACAACGGTTGAGTTTGCCATTGTAGGCTCTGTTGTTTTTCTGGTGCTTTTTTCGTTAATTGAAGTTGGTCGAATCATCTATACTTGGAATGCACTAAATGAAGTGGCAAGGCTGTCAGCAAGGCTGGCAACGGTCTGTTCTGTTGATGATGTGAATAATGGTGTTGTTTCAGACATGGTGGTAAACCAGTGGCAGGGTAATGCCATTAACCTCCAGCAATCAAATCTGCAGTTCTCGTACCTTAATGAGGATGGCAGTGCCGCTGTCCCTGAAGTGAGTGCCAGCCTGGTAGAAAGCAGAATAGTGAACTATCAGTATAATATGATACTGCCATTACCTGTTAATCTTTCGCAGTGGGCTCCCGCATTTTCTACCACCTTAAGAGCTGAAAGCCTGGGTGTAACCATTAATGGAAAGGTGAAGTGTAACCCTGATGGTGGAGCAAGCTTATGACAGACGCCAAAATAGTTGAACTGGAGCGGGAAGGGCTGCAGGCCATGCCCGCCCTTTCCTGTCCGTTGCAGCTGAATGTAATGGATCCCGATGAGCGGTTGTGGCCCCTGCTCAAGGTCAGGCTGCACAACAGCAGTCAGTTGCAGCTGAAAAGGCTCAGCGATCAGGACTTCTTGCCCAAGGGCGATCGTCAGGTACTGCTGATGGTGGATCATCCGCTGCTGGCGCCGGTATACGACGAGCTGGAGCGCAAGGCCGGAGAAAGCCGTAGTTTGATTTTTGTGGGCGATGCTCAAAATACTGGCCTGGTGCGCCGGGCTATGCGCATGGGGGCTGCCGACTTCTTGCCATCAGACAGTGAGCTCGTTGAACTCTGGTCGGCACTGGTTCGTATTTCCGCCCGGGTGTCCGCCAGTGTCAGCCTGGCGCCGGTCACCGTAGTCATAAATGGCAAGGGGGGCTCGGGGGCCAGTTTTGTCTGTGCCAACCTGGGTCATTCATTTCGGGATGAAGATGAAAAAGTGCTGTTGCTGGATGCCAGCCGCCACTATGGCTCTCTGGCAGATTATCTCAATATTCGTGAGAAACAGGGGGGATTACATGATGCCCTGCAGCGTGCCGGTGAAATGGATGCCATGGCATTGGCGGGTATGGTCAGCAAGGCCCGGGATGGCATGGATGTGATGCCAGCCTCCGTGTTGCCCCTGCACGATGAAAATGCCGTTACCGCCCGGCAGTGTGCCCAGTTGCTGCACCTGATTCGGGGACAGTATCAGCGGGTGGTCGTCGACATGTCCCGTGGGCCCGAGGCCTGGAACCTGCCGCTGCTGGAAAACGCGGAGCAGGTGCTGGTGGTGATGCAGCAAAGCCTGAGCGCTCTGCGCGAAACCATTTTTCTGCTGCGGCAGCTGCGCCATGAGCTGGGCATTGGCAAGGAGCGCATTTTGCTGCTGGTGAACCGTTACGACAAGAAAAAGGACGTGTCGTTGCAGGAAATAGAAAAGGCCACAGAAATAAAGCGCATTGTCACTCTGGTCAATGACTTTGCCATGGCAGAAACCTGTACCGATCTGGGACGGCTGGTGGCAGAAGAAAAACGCAATCACAAGCTGGTGGATGGTTTTAGCCACCTTGCTCAGGCGCTCCGGCTTGGCAAGGAACGGGACGAAAAGCCGGGCTTGTTTAAACGACTGTTCGGTCACTGACCGGACCTAGGGGGTCACGGATGAACCTTGAAGATTATATTCTCAGCCAGGAAGAAGAAGGCCATAAACAGCGTTTGCACGGCAAGCTGATGGACATGCTTGATTTACCCATGTTGCAGACCATTTCCAGGGAGCAGGCATCGGAACAGATTGAACGGCTGTGTCATCAGCTGATGCAGGATTCGCCGGTACCGCTTTCCATGAGTTCGCGCCAGAAAATTGTGCAGCAAATTCTTGACGAGGTGCTGGGCCTGGGGCCACTGGAGCCGCTGCTGGCCGATGCCGGCATTGCCGACATCATGGTAAACGGCGCCAAAAGCATTTATGTGGAGCGCCGGGGCCGCATTGAGCGGGTGCCGCTGACCTTTCGGGACGATGAACATTTGATGGGGGTGATTGAGCGCATTGTATCCAGCGTGGGGCGGCGTATTGACGAGCTCTCGCCCATGGTGGACGCCCGCCTGAAAGACGGCTCCCGGGTGAACGCCATTATTCCGCCACTGGCGCTGAACGGACCGACCGTGTCCATTCGCCGCTTTACCGTGGAAAAACTGGCCATCGATACCCTGATTGACTTTGGCACCATTACTCCGGCCATTGCCCAGGTAATGGAGGCGGTAGTGAAGGGCAAGCTCAATATTCTTATCTCGGGTGGTACCGGTACCGGTAAAACCACCTTTCTTAATATTCTCTCGAGCTTTATTCCGTCCAATCAGCGCATTATTACGGTGGAAGACTCCGCCGAGCTGCAGTTGCAGCAGCCCCATGTGGTCCAGCTGGAAAGCCGCCCCGCCAATATTGAAGGGCGCGGCGAGGTCGGCCTGCGGGATCTGGTGAAAAACACCCTGCGTATGCGGCCCGATCGTATTGTGGTGGGGGAAGTGCGTGGCGCCGAGGCCTTTGACATGCTCACCGCCATGAATACCGGCCACGAAGGCTCGCTCACCACAGTGCACGCCAACACGCCCCGTGATGCCCTCAGCCGGCTCGAGAACATGGTGTCCATGACCGGCTTCGACATGCCGGTAAAAAACATACGTACCCAGGTGGCCTCGGCACTGGATCTGATTATTCAGTTGGAGCGTCAGGAAGATGGTCGCCGGCGCATGATCAGCATGCAGGAAGTACACGGCATGGAAGGCGAGACCATCACCATGTCGGAAATCTTTACCTTTGAGCGTACCGGCATCGACGCCGAGGGCAATGTGCAGGGGCGTCACAAGGCCACCGGGGTCATGCCCAACTTTTATGATCGTCTGGCCCGCCGGGGCATGGTGCTGCCCCGCAGCCTGTTTGGTGATGATGATCTGCACAAGGGCATATTCTGAGGGGAGGCATTATGAGCAGCAATACCCTGATCTTTCTGGCGCTGGTGGGGCTGGCGGTGGTGTGCCTGAGCATGGCGCTGTTTGTGCCCATCAGCCAACCGCGGCTTAAATACTCCGCCATGCTCAAGCGTCGGGTGCAGGCGCTGGCGGATGAGAACCGTGAACAGGCCCAGGCCTCGATTTTCCGTACCAAGAAGCTGGATGCCCTGTCACCAGCCATGCGCCGTATTGAAACTCTGCCCCTGATGGAGCGGGTGGCGTTTTCCCTGGAGCTGGCAGGCTCAAAACGCTATGCGTATCAGCTGGTGTTGATGGTGGGCGCCATTACCCTGGTGCTGGTGGTGGGCAGCTGGTGGTGGCTGCACAATATCTGGATCAGTCTCATTATGCTGGCAGTGCCGTCGCTGATTGCCTGGTTCAAGCTCAAGCGTAGCTATCTGAACCGGCTGGCGCTGTATGAGCAGCAGATGCCGGAAGCCCTGGACATTATGAAGCGGGGCCTGCAGGCGGGCTATTCCTTTGCCGACACCATCAAGCTTATCAGCGAGCAGATGCCCAACCCCATTGGCCGGGAATTTGCCCTGGTGTTTGCCGATATCAATTACCGCAAGGATGTGCGCAAGGCCATGACCGGTCTGCTGGAGCGGGTACCCAGCATTTCCAACATGGCCCTGGTCAGCGCCGTGCAGGTACAGCGGGAAACCGGCGGTAATCTGGTGGAAAACATCGACAAGCTGGCGAAGATCATTCGGGATCGCTTCAAGTTTAACCGTCAGCTGCGCACACTCTCCGCCGAAGGGCGCATGTCGGGCTGGATCCTGGTGCTGACTCCATTTGCTTTGTTTGCGTTAATCTTTGTGACCACGCCCGGTTACATTACCGAGCTGGTGAACACACCAGAAGGTAACCGTCTGTTGATCATGGGGGCGATAGGCATGGCGCTGGGTACCTGGTGGATTAGCAAAATTATCAAGATAGAGGTGTGATTATGGACACGCTCAATCAGGTGTTGGGCCAGGTGCTGGCCGATCCGCAAATGCGCCAGTGGGTATTGGTAGGCGTGGTGGGCCTGAGTGCCGTTACCCTGTTTTGGGGACTGAGTCTGGTGGCCAGTGGGGTGACCAGTCCTTACCGGCGTCAGCTGAAGGAAATTCAGCAGGAGGTCGATGAAAACGAAGAGTCGCTGGAACAACGGCTGGTGATTGCCCGGGAGCGGGGCAGCGGCTTTAACGGCCATCGCATTCGTACCCTGCTGGTGCATGCGGGCTTTCAGAAAAACTCGGCCTACCGGGTGTTTAACGGCATTCGGGTGATGGTGGTGCTGGTTGCTCTGCTGGTGACTTTTGTGGCGCTCAATATGGCGACTCAGCTACCTCTGAATGGCATTTTGCTGGTGTTAGTGGGGGTGGGATATGTGGCCTACGTGTTACCGGTGTTTATTCTGGAGCGCCTGGCCAATAAGCGAATGACCCAAATGAAGCTGTCTATGCCCGATGCCCTTGATCTGCTGGTGGTCTGTACCGAGGCGGGGCTGGGCTTCAAGGCGGCATTGCAGCGGGTGGCTCAGGAAGTAAGCATGAGCCATGAGGAGCTGGCCGAGGAGCTGAACCTGATTTCCGCAAAGCTCAGGGCGGGGTTCAGCATGCAGCAGGCCTTTGACGAGTTTATTTTGCGTACCGGGCTGGAAGACTTTAAAAGCCTGAGTGTGGCCATTAATCAGAGTATTCATCTGGGCACCAGCATTGCCGAAACCCTGCGGGTGTATGCCGATGAGTATCGCATCAAGCGCAAGCAGGAAGCGGAAGAAATGGCGGCCAAGGTGGGCACCAAGATGATTTTTCCGCTGGTTATACTTATCTGGCCATCGTTCTTTATCGTGGCGGTTGGTCCGGCCCTGATCAAGGTGTTCCGGGTGTTTGGTAATATGTAATGGCTCGAATGGCACACAACGACTAGCATAATAACTACAGTAAACTTTGGCCATGGAACCGGCTTAAGGATAACAAGATGAAATACACTGTATTGGCGCTGGTAACTGTTCTGATGTCCGGCTGCGCGGCCATGTCTGACTCGGAAGAAAATGGACTTTCCTCCATCAAAACCCCGGGGGCAGGGGCCATTAAACCCACCAGCGGCAAGGAAGCACAAATGCTGATTGCCCAGTCGCAAACCGCCGGCGACATTGATGCCATGGTCTATGCCTACACCCAGGCACTGGCATTTCGCGAATTCGACAAGGTAGAACTGTATATCAACATTGCCCGTCTGGAGCACCAGCGTAAGAATAACGCCCGTGCCGAGCAGGCCTATCGCAATGCCTTGCAGGAAGATGCAAAACGGCAGGGCGCAAAAGAAGGGCTGGCCTTGTTGCTGATCGACATGAAGCGTCATCAGGAGGCGGAAACCCTGCTGCTTGAAGTGGTCACAGCCGATCAGGCCCGGCTGGGGAAAGTGTCGGCCGAGACAGGAGATTGCGTCACCAACGCTGAGTCGCCGTGGCGCAGTTACAATGCCCTGGGTCTGTTGTCCGACATTCTCGAACAAGGCCAACAGGCCCGGGAATATTATCGTTGCGCCCTGCAAATTCAGCCCGGTATGGCCATGCTGCATACCAACCTGGGTTTTTCCTATTATCTCGAAAGTGATTATCCTCAGGCAGAGCAGGCCTATACCCGGGCGGTAAATCAGGAGCCCGAATATGAGCGTGCCTGGAGCAATCTGGGGCTGCTCTATTATCGTTGGGGGAGGCAGTCGGAAGCATTGATGGCCCTGCGAAAAATCATGTCTCAGGCCGAGGCGCTCAACGATCTGGGCTATATCGCCATGATGGAAGGCGAATACGACATTGCTACCAGCCTGTTTCAGCGGGCCATTGATGCCTCGCCCCGTTATTACCCCAAGGCGGTGGATAATCTGAACCAGGCCAGGTCCATGCAATCGGCCAATAATCGCCGATAGCAATGTCGGGACGAGTCCCAACATTTAACGGCTACCTGATAATGGATTTAACTGATGCACCTTTACAGCTTCTTCAACAGCTCCACCTCGTACCGGGTGCGCATTGCCCTGGCGATCAAGGGGGTGAAGGCCGATTACAAGGGCATAGATCTGAGGGCCGGAGAGCAGCGCAGTGAGGATTACCGGGCACTGAACCCGGCCGCGGGTGTGCCCTGGCTGGTGGACGATCAGGGTAACGGCCTGGGCCAGTCTCTGGCCATTATCGACTATCTTGAGGCCTTGTATCCGGAGCCGCCGCTGCTGCCCGCCGAGCCGCTGCTGCGGGCCCGGACGCTGGAGCTGGCCAACCTGATCGCCTGCGATATTCACCCGGTGAACAATCTGCGGGTTCGTAAATATCTGGCCAATGAACTGGCCCTGAGCGAGGAGCAGCAGGAGCGTTGGTACCGGTACTGGCTGGCCGAGGGCCTGGCGGCGGCCGAAGCCCTGCTGCAGCGCCACGGTTTTGGCGATTACTGCTTTGGCGACACGCCCACGGTCGCCGACTGCTGCCTGGTGCCCCAGGTGGCCAACGGCATTCGCACTAACTGTGATCTGACCCCATACCCCGGAGTGATGGCGGTGTACCACCATTGCCAGCAACAGCCCGCCTTTCAGCAGGCTGCACCGGATCAACAACCAGACTACAAACCTTAAAAAGGGGTCGGAGTCATTTTTCACACACCGTCAGCATGGCAGAGGTAAGCTGGCTCAGCTCTTCCGGTGAGATCACATAGGGCGGCATTATGTAAAATAGCTTGCCAAAGGGGCGTATCCACACTCCCAGCTCCACCAGCCGCTTCTGCACTTCGGCCACGTTTAGTGGCTCCTTCAGTTCAATCACGCCAATGCCACCCAGCACCCGTACGTCGGCGACCGAATCAAGCTTAAGCGCCGGCGCCAGCTCCCGCCGCATTTGCGCTTCAATGGCGGCAATACGCTGCTGCCAGGGAGAGTCCAGCAGCAGTTTTAGGCTTTCCAGCGCCACGGCACAGGCCAGCGGGTTGGCCATAAAGGTGGGGCCGTGCATCAGCACCCCGGCGGGACCGTTGCAGATGGTCTCGGCCACATGCTGTGTGGTAATGGTGGCGGCCATGGTCATGTAGCCGCCGGTGAGCGCCTTGCCGATGCAGATGATGTCCGGTGAAATGCCGGCCCAGTCGCAGGCAAACAGCTTGCCGGTGCGGCCAAAGCCGGTGGCGATTTCATCGGCAATCAGCAGCACGTCGTAGCGATCGCACAGCGCGCGGGCGCCTTTCAGGTAGTCCGGGTGATAAAAGCGCATGCCGCCGGCACCCTGCACCACCGGCTCCAGGATCAGCGCCGCCAGCTCGTGATGATGCTGTTCCAGTACCGTTTCAAGGGCCTGCAGATCGGCCGGGTCAAACTCGCCGTCAAACCGGCTTTGCGGTGTGGGCACAAATACATGTTCGGGCAAAAAGCCTTTGTACAGGCTGTGCATGCCGCCGTTGGGATCGCACACGCTCATGGCGCCAAAGGTATCGCCATGATAGCCCCGGCTGAGTGACGCAAAACGGGTTTTGGGCGTGCCCCGGCCATGCCAGTACTGAATGGCCATTTTCAGCGCCACTTCCACCGACACCGAGCCCGAGTCGGCCAGAAAAAAGCGATCCAGCCCGGTGGGCAGCACGCCAGATAACGCCTTGCACAGCTCAATGGCCGGATCGTGGGTCAGGCCGCCAAACATCACATGGGACATTTTGCCCAGCTGGGCGGTGGCGGCGGCGTTCAACTCGGGCACATTGTATCCGTGCAGGCAGGCCCACCAGGACGACATGCCGTCCACCAGCCGGCGGCCGTCCTTCAGCTGCAAATGCACGCCGCTGGCGCTGGCCACTTCATAGCAGGGCAGGGGACGAGTGAGGGAGGTGTAGGGGTGCCACAGATGGTGCAGGTCAAAGTCTTGATTGGTCATAAAGTGGTCGAATGTAAACTTTGGTGTTGGTTTGTGATTGACAGGCTAACACCGGCCCTTACACTTGGCCAGACGAAACACTTTTACAAACATCAAGCAAAAGGCCTCAGCATGAGCCGTACACCCTGGACCCGCGAGCAGGTGCTCGAACTGTTTGACCGCCCCTTTTTCGACCTGCTGTTTGAAGCGCAGCAGGTGCACAGGGCCAATTTCGACCCCAATGAAGTGCAGGTAAGCACCCTGCTTTCCATCAAGACTGGCGCCTGCCCGGAAGACTGCAAATACTGCCCCCAGAGCGCCCGCTACAACACCGGTCTGGAAACCGAGCGGCTGATGGAAGTGGAAAAGGTGCTGGAGCGGGCCCGCGAGGCCAAGGTAAACGGCTCCAGCCGGTTCTGCATGGGCGCGGCCTGGCGCAACCCCAAAGAGCGCGACATGCCCTATCTGGTGAAAATGGTGCAGGAAGTGAAAGCCATGGGGCTGGAAACCTGCATGACCCTGGGCATGCTCAACGCCGAGCAGGCCGGCCGGCTGGCCGAGGCCGGGCTTGACTATTACAACCACAACCTCGACACCAGCCCCGAGTTCTACGGCGACATCATTACCACCCGCACTTATGCCGACCGGCTCAACACCCTGGAAAACGTGCGTGAAGCGGGCATGAAAGTGTGCTCCGGTGGTATTGTGGGCCTGGGGGAAAGCCCGGAAGACCGCGCCGGCCTGCTGCTGGCCCTGGCCAACCTGCCGCGTCAGCCCGAAAGCGTACCCATCAATATGCTGGTCAAGGTGAAGGGCACGCCCCTGGAAAACCAGGAAGATCTCGACGACTTCGACTTTATCCGCACCATTGCCGTGGCCCGTATTCTGATGCCAAAAAGCCATGTGCGGCTCTCCGCCGGCCGCGAGAAGATGAACGAGCAAATGCAGGCCATGTGCTTTATGGCCGGCGCCAACTCCATCTTTTATGGCTGCAAGCTGCTCACCACCCCCAACCCGGATGAAAACAGCGACATGCAGCTGTTCAAGCGGCTGGGCCTGCGCCCCAGCGGCGCCAGCCAGAAGCCGGACGAAATGGCGGAAATCGAGCTGCACGAGCAGATTGCCGAGCAGAACGCGCCCAAGCCGTTGTATTACGAAGCCTGAACACACAGCTGTAAGCTATCAGCTTTAAGCTGTAAGTCGATGGATGTGGTTTGTGATCAACGTTGTTTGTTCTGCAGAAACTCAGTTGCCTGCGGTGATCATAAATCCCACTCTCGGCACGGGCTGCTGACAGCTTACGGCTTATAGCTTACAGCTGGTTTTAAAATGCCTTTTAATTTGTCTCTTGCCGAGCGCGACGCCGCCGGGCTGAAACGGAGTTTGCCGGTTATCGAGCGGGTGGACGGTCGCTGCCTGTATGCCGGTGGCAAACACTACCTCAACTTTGCCGGCAATGATTATCTGGGCCTGAGCCGGGCTCCCGAGCTGCTGGCCGCCAGTGAGCAGGCGGCGCGGGACTATGGCGTGGGTGCCGTGGCCTCGCCGCTGGTGGTGGGCCATCAGGCCATTCACAGGGAGCTTGAAGCCGAGCTGTGCGACTGGCTGGGACTTGGAGCTGTGATGCTGTTCAGCTCGGGGTTTTCCGCCAATCAGGCGGTTATCAAGGCGCTGCTGGGTAAGGAGCACACCCTGTGGCAGGACAGGCTCAACCATGCCTCCCTGCAGGAAGCCGGCCTGTTAAGCCCGGCGCGCATGGTGCGCTTTGCCCATAACGACATGAATGCGCTGGCAGCCAAGCTCAAGCCCGCCGCCGGGCTGATTGTGTCGGAAGGTGTGTTCAGCATGGACGGCGACACCGCGCCCTGGCCCGGGCTGGTGCGGCTGGCCAGGCAAAGCGGCAACTGGCTGATGATAGACGACGCCCACGGCCTGGGTGTGCTGGGAGAAGAGGGCAGGGGCACACTCGCTGAACAGGGCCTTGCAGCCAGCGATGTGAACGTCTTTATGGGCACTTTTGGCAAGGCGCTGGGAGTCAGCGGCGCCTTTGTGGGCGGTAGCCGGGAGCTGGTGGAATATCTGCACAATTTCGGCCGCAGCTATATCTACAGCACGCACTTGCCGCCACCCCAGGCCGCCGCCGTGCTCGCCGCCGTACGCCTGGTGCGCAAGGCCGACGACAAACGGGCCCACCTGCGCGAGCTGGTGGCGCAGTTTCGTGACGGTGTGTCCGGTCTGCCGCTTACGCTGTTGCCCTCGGCCACCGCCATTCAGCCTCTGGTGGTGGGGGAAGAAGCCGCCACCCTCAGGCTTGCCGCCGCGCTTAAACAACAGGGCCTGTGGACCGGCGCCATTCGTCCGCCCACCGTGCCCAAAGGCTCGGCCCGGCTGCGCATTACCCTGAGCGCCGCCCACACTCAGGCAGACGTGCAGCGGCTGATTGATGCCCTGCACAGTGCTTTGTAGGCCCGGCTTCAGCCGGGCAAGCCGGCCAGCAGGCGATGCCATTGCCCCAATAAATTGGGGCCTACAAAACAACGTCACTCCCGCGAAGGCGGGAGTCCAGGGCCGTATGAACTTGAGTACACAACCGCCTGCAGAATAGATTCCGGCTCGAAGGCCGGAATGACCTTACTTACAGCTGACAGCTTATGGCTTATAGCTGATTTCCGGAGAACCCCATGCAACAGGTCGACAAACACAGAGTGGCCGCCGCCTTCAGCCGGGCGGCTACCAGCTACGACCGTCATAACGCCCTGCAGCGGCGCAGCGGCGAGGCGCTGCTGACATATCTGCCGGCGTGGGCACATACCGGGCTGGATCTGGGTTGTGGCAGCGGCTGGTTTGCCCCCATGCTGAAACAGCGGGCACAACACTTGCTGGCGCTGGATCTTTCTCCGGCCATGCTGCAACAGGCCGCCACCCGGGCCGACATTATTCCCCTGTGCGCCGACATGGACGCGCCGCCCCTGACCGAGCACAGTCTCGACTTCATTTTTGCCAATTTGTGCATGCAGTGGAGCAACGACACCGCCGCCTGGCTGACTAACTGGAGTGCCCGGCTCAGGCCCGGCGGGGTCATGGTGTTTTCCACTCTGCTGGACGGCAGCCTCGCAGAGCTGGCCGAAAGCTGGCAAGCTCTGGATGATCACGCCCATATCAACCGTTTTATTACTGCGCCGCTGCTGCATGAGCATCTCGCCGCCACCGGCCGGCAGTGGCAACTGCACACCGCCACCGAGCAGCTGTTTTATCCCGAGCTCAAGGGTCTGCTGCTCGATCTCAAGGGCATTGGCGCCAACCAGATTAACGGCCGCCGCCGGACCGGCTTGCTGGGCAGAAACGCCTGGCAGCGGCTTAATCTCATCTATCCTAAAAACCAACAGGGCCACTGTGTGGCCACCTACCGGCTGGCATATGGAGTGATTTATGGCTAAAACCTTTTTTGTAACCGGCACCGACACCGAAGTGGGTAAAACCTTTATTACCCGCGCCCTGATGCGCGCCGCCAAAGAGGCGGGCAAGCAGGTGCTGGGCTACAAACCCGTCGCCTCGGGGTGCGAACTGATAAACGGCAAGCTGAAAAACGAAGACGCCCTTACCCTGCAGGCCGAGTCCAGCATCAAACTGCCCTACGCCATGCACAACCCCTATGCCTTTGCGCCGGCCATTGCTCCGCACATTGCCGCCGAGCAGGCGGGCGAGGTAATTGCGTTGCCCTGCATAGCCGAGGGCCTGACCCGGCTCAGGGAAACCACCGCCGACTGGATTTTTGCCGAAGGGGCCGGCGGCTGGCGCCTGCCACTGGGTCAGGGACATTTTCTTTCCGACTGGGTAAAAAAGGAGCACCTGCCGGTGATCCTGGTGGTGGGCGCCCGGCTGGGCTGCATTAACCACGCCCTGCTCAGCCTGGAAGCCATTCGTCACGACGGCCTGGTGGTGGCCGGCTGGGTGCTGAACCGGGTGGATGAACACATGAGCCACTATGAAGAAAACGCCGCCACCCTCAAGCAACTCATTCATGCTCCTTTTTTGGGCGAGATGCCCAGGCTCACCGAGGAGGAAGCCGAAACCGCCGAGGGCTTTATTGATTTGGCTCCGCTGCTTAAATAATTCATCATGGTCATCTTGAAATTCCCGTAACCGGACATATTATGTCTGGAGTTCCCTGATGTAAGGATAAGGTTATGAAACGCGTACTGTTGTTTATTGCCACCAACCTGGCCGTGGTGCTGGTGCTGGGTGTGGTACTGAACATAGTGTTTTCGGTATTGGGCATTGATCGCAGCAGCGTGGGTGGTTTGCTGGTGTTCTGTGCCGTGTTCGGTTTTGGCGGCGCCACCATTTCGCTGCTGATATCCAAGTGGATGGCCAAGCGCAGCTATGGCGTGCAGGTGATTGAACAGCCCCGCAACGAAATGGAGCACTGGCTGGTTAGCACGGTGCAGCGTCAGGCCCAGCAGGCCGGCATTGGCATGCCCGAAGTGGGCATTTACGACTCCCCCGACATGAACGCCTTTGCCACCGGCGCCAGCCGCAACAGCTCGCTGGTGGCGGTGTCTACCGGCCTGATGTACAGCATGAGCCGGGACGAAGCCGAGGCCGTGCTGGCCCACGAGGTGAGCCACATTGCCAATGGCGACATGGTCACCCTCACCCTCATTCAGGGCGTGGTCAACACCTTTGTGATGTTCTTCGCCCGCATTGTGGCCGATGTGATCAGCAACTTTCTCAGCAGCGATGAAGAGGAAGAAGGCGGCGGCATGGGTGGCATTGCCTACTTCGTGACCGTGATGATCCTGGAGCTGCTGTTCGGCATTCTGGCCTCCATTATCGTGATGTGGTTCAGCCGTCAGCGCGAATACCGTGCCGACGAAGGCGGCGCCCGCCTGGCTGGCCGCGACAAGATGGTGGCTGCCCTCGAGCGTCTGCGCCACGGCCACGAGTCCCAGCTGGAAGGCTCCCTCGCGGCCTTTGGCATCAACGGCAAGCAACAGAGCGAGCTGTTTATGAGCCACCCGCCGCTGGAAAAACGCATTCAGGTGCTGCGCGAACACCGTTAATAGTTGCAATAACCCTGTAGTTTGGTCTCTTTTTAACCCCGGCTTGCCGGGGTTTTTTTATAAGCGGTTCGCTGCATTTTGCGTGTCGGTATTTTCATTTTTGCACAGTGGCTCTTGTTATTTCCGTGCCAAATGCTTTTAATGGCGAAAAACAAAAAGCACGAACGCCATGATAAAAACCGAACGCCGTCGCCGTTACTGGCTGGCAGAGCTGATCGCCTGCTGGGAAGGCCGGTTCACCACCAGTTACTTGCGGCAGTTTTTTGGCCTGAGCCGGCAGCAGGCCAGCAAGGATATTAATCAATATCAGCAGGAGCATGCCGGTAACCTGGAATATTGCGCGTCTCGCAGAGGCTATGTGCCTTCCGCCAGCTTTAATCCTGTTTATATCTCCGGTGACGTGGCTGAATATCTCAACTGGATGACCGGCCAGAGCGCCCACGCCATGCCCAACGCTCCGGGCTACCGGCTGGAACATGCCATTCTGCTGCCGCCGGCCAGAAACGTGTCTCCGCAGGTAATCCGCCCCCTGGTGCGAGCCCTTCGCCAGGGCGAACGGCTGGATGTGGATTACGGCGCCGTAAGCAGCTGTGAGCGTGACGGCCGCATTATTGTACCGGTACGTTTTGTGAATACCGGTAGCCGCTGGCATCTGCGGGCCTGCTGTGAAAAAGCACAAAACTACCGTGACTTTGTGCTCAGCCGCTTTCACGGCACGCCAATACCGGAAGGCAAACAGCTGGCACCGCTGCCTCCCGATACTGGCTGGAATACACAGATTACTCTCATCATCATTCCCGATCCGCGTTTACTTCCTGAGCAACAACAAGCCCTGATACATGACTACGCCATGCAACATGGTCAGCTGAAAATCAACACCCGCGCCGCTCTTGCTGGTTATTTAGTCAGAGAAATGCAGATAAACACCAAAATGCTCGACATCAACCCCGCCGCCCAACAGCTGATCCTCGCCAATTACGAGGAGGTGAAGGAGTGGTTGTTTTGAGCAGACCTGTAAAGTGAGGCGACATGTGTTTTTGCACAGGATTGGCTTAAGGGCCGGAATGCACCAAAGTAAGCGCAGCAAACAAAAGGAAAACAGAATGAATGCCAGTTATTTTCTGTATTGGGGCAAGGCCAGTAAGGATGAAAAAGAGTCCGGAGCAGACTATCACTTGTTGCCTTATCACTGCCTCGATGTAGCAGCAGTGGGCTGGTGGCTGCTGGATGAACACGATCCGCTGACCAGAAGCCTGGCGGCATTCCTCAATATTTCTCCTGCGCAACTGAGGTTGCTGTTTACCTTTTTTCTCATGCTGCACGACCTTGGCAAGTTTGCATCGGCATTTCAGAATTTGGCTGACTTCCCAGATTCTCCGCTGGTTAACTATCAGCCAAGGTTTGGCTATGACAGCCGTCAGGCCAGGCACGACAGGCTGGGTTATTTTTTCTGGTTGCAGGCCAGCCGGGTCAGGCATTTATCAGGTACCGAGCTTGGACTTAAGCAAACTGATCTCACCCAAGTCAGTCCGGCTCTGGACAGCCTGAACGCCATGTTTGATGTGGTCTTTGGCCACCATGGTTACCCCATTAATCGGAGTAACCAGCCGAGGGCGATGAAAAACTACTGTCATGAGGAAAATATCAGCGCCGCCTGTGACTTTATTCGGGACTGTGCGGCATTGCTGCAAGTTGAGTGGCCGGAGCAGCAAATGGCCGATAAAGAGTGGCTGACTCGCTTTCGGCAGGTGAGCTGGCACTTATCCGGCTTGGCTATTTTAAGTGACTGGATTGGCTCCGACACAACCCATTTTGAGTACCAAACCGGTGGTTATACGCTCGATGAGTATTGGCCTGTTGCACAGGACAAAGCCCGGCAAGCACTGGCGGCAACGGAGCTGAACCAGCCTGTTAGTGTGCAACCGTTTATCTCTATTAAGTCTCATTTTGGTTTTGAACCTACTCCCTTGCAGGCATGGGCAGAATCGGTGTCTCTGGCTGCCGGCCCCCAGTTATTCATTCTTGAAGACGTGACTGGCGCTGGCAAAACAGAGGCGGCACTGGCGCTGACCCATCGATTGTTGCAGCAGGGTGAAGCTGATGGTTTTTATTTTGGTTTGCCCACCATGGCGACTTCCAATGCCATGTTTTCCCGCGTAGCTGGCCATTATCTGCAGATGTTATCGGTGCAAGGCAGCCGCCCCAGCATAGTGCTGGCCCATGGTGCCCGAGAAATGAACGAGCAATTTCAGGAAGCCTTGCTCCCCGCTGATAAAGCCGGAACTTCTTAGAACCTGTTTACGATCTCCGTAATAGCAAAACCAAAAATGCCAAGTGGATGAACTGCAAGCTCGTATTGAGCTTGCGCTCGCAGTTCTTCCACAGCCTCCGACACTTCTCCAGCCAAGCAAATGAG